>JBCDDE010000003.1:0-597961 GCA_039180625.1 Pseudomonadota bacterium
GCTCAACTGCCGCGATCGGCCGAGTGAAGACGGCGTCCGTTACGCCGACGTCCTCCTCGCGCGCCGCGATCCGGATCGCAAGATAACGGGTGCACTCACGCCTCTCCGTATCCGGACTGTTTGGCAGTATAGGGCCAAACGAAAAGGCGTTGATAAGTCTGCACCAATGGCGGGATTCGTTGAAGATTTTACGGTTATGCGGGTGAAGAGGGAGAGGAACTCGCGCCTCTTTCCCTGTCCTCGTCCGGTAGGCGCTTCACCCCGGCCCCTCATCCTGAGGAGGCGCCTCAGCGCCGTCTCGAAGGATGAATTGCCGCCTCTTCCGCGATGTTCTATTTCGGCCAGAGCACCATCTGTGTGCAACGGAAATGCGCGATGGTTTTGGCTGTCTCGCGGTGTTTGACGGTGGCGTCCCAGAGCTGCGTCGTGCGGCCGAGATGAACCGCTTCGGCGCGGCATGTCGCGACGCCGTCGCGGGCCGTGCCGGTGAAGTTGGTCTTCAGCTCAATGGTGGTGAAGCCGTTCGCCCCCTCCGGCAAAGACGCAACGCAGCCATAGCCGCAGGCGGTGTCGGCGAGCGCGATGACGCTCGCCGCATGCAGAAACCCGTTCGGCGCCATGACTTCCTTGCGAACGGGCAACTCCGCCTCCAGCCAGCCCTCGCCGAGCCCGGTCACATGAACGCCGACAAGTCCGGGCAAATGTCCTTCGCCGGCGGCGATGAATTGTGTGGGGTCGAGTTCGGGCATGGCGCAGAGCTCCGTTGCAACGTTGCGGAGAGTGTCGGGCGAGGGCGGCGCCGCGGCAAGGACGGTGTGCAGTTGGAACTGCTATTTCACCAGACCTCATCCTGAGGAGGCGCTTCAGCGCCGTCTCGAAGGATGGCGGCAAAAACTGGCGCCCTCATGGATTCCCGCTTTCGCGGGAATGAGCGGCGGGGAGATGACTTCGCGCCGGACGAATTCTTATTATGGGTTCCATGAACAGAAATGTTCATGGAACCCATAACCAGCAGTCTTCAATATCCTCCCATGCAGTCAAGGGTCGCCTCCGGCGACCGCGAAGCGGCTCGCGCCCTTGACAGCATGGGAGGATATTGGAAGCGAAGGCAGTGTGGATGAAACCTGCCGCTTCGGCGCTGGCCGCGCGCTTCATCTGGTTAGAATTTCTTTTCCTCCCCCATTCATGGGGGAGGTGTCCGCGCAGCGGACGGAGGGGGTGTCTGCGCTGCAACTTTTTTTCACCCCCATCGCCTCGCTGCGCTCTTCTCTTCCCCCGTGAACGGGGGAAGAGAAGAGGGCTAATCCCGCCAGCTTGTTCCCCGTGCATCCCTGCGCCGCGCGCAAAGCGCGCCAATCATAGCTTGGCCGCATTCGCGTCCGGGCGGGGATCGAGCAAATGAAAGATGACGCGCGAAGCGCGACTTTTTCTTCAGGACTGGATTCCGGCTTTCGCCGGAAAGAACGGGTGGAGAGACAAACTAGAAAACTCGTAGGGCGGATTGAGGCTGTAAGGCCGATATCCGCCGCGCGCGTTTACGATATGGCGGATATCGCTACGCTCCATCCGCCCTACGCTTGCTACGGAATAGTGCCCTTGTGTAGTCGCCGCAGGTCAAGCGCCATTAGGTAGCTCTTGAAACGGATCATAACGACGAGCTTCTTCCAAGGTTTTGCAGGTCTTTGTGTCGCGCCGAAAAGTATTACCTTTACCGTCCATAAGAATTGAAAAGCGTTTTACAAAGTCTCCGTGATCATAATATTCGTTGTATTCGATAAGGCCGTTATTCAACTTCTTTTCTTCGCGATAAATTTTTTCCTCGCGGCGCAGTTGTTCTTTTTTCTGTTGCTCTTCGGCAGAGTCGGCAACTACTTGGAATGGCTTCAAAATTCTTTTAATCTCCCTGACGTCTTCGAAAATATTGGCGAAATTTACTGTTGATGCAGAATTCCCTGATCGCAATTCGCGGACGGCCAACGCAGTGGACAGTGGATTTTGATATTCACCCATTGAACTACTTTCGACATGTTCCAACTGTTTCCGTAGTTCGCGTTTAAATCTGTCGCATTTTTCAAGATCTTTTAAATCGAAGTTGATTGCGCGATGGTCGCTCACATCAAAAGGAATCTTTTCGCCTTCTCGGATCACGTGGATCGTGGGCATTGATATTATTTGGTGTCTTATAGCCAACTCGTAGAAAGCATTAGCGTTATGAAAACTTAGATCAGCAATAACTAATTCGGAATCTATCAGGCGCTCAATTATCTGCTGGCTAATCATTCCAGGTACGCCAATTTTATCGGCGCGTTCGATCGAATACCCGGCTTCGGAGACAATCGGCTGCAACAGATATTCAAATAATTGATTCGAGTGTTTGCGTTCTGGTGAATCATCTGCACCGATTGGGCCAATGACGAAACATCGCATATGTTTATCCTTTTTATTGAATAAAAAGCCGATCAAATATTTATTTCCGCCGCGGCTTACTCCGCACCCCGCTCACGGTCCCCTCCGACTTCTTAATCCGCCCTTCGCTCCGCTCCTCAATCACCGACTGCCGCGCCAGCGGATCATCCGCGACCGCAAGCTCCACTTCCTGCAACCGCTTGATCTCGTCGCGGATGCGGGCGGCGTCCTCGAATTCGAGATTGGCGGCGGCTTCGCGCATTTGTTTTTCGAGGGCGTCGAGATGGGCGCGGATGTTGCCGCCCATGGGGGTTCCGTCTTCGTAGGCCGCGCCGTCTTCGCCGAAGCCTGGTTTCGCCGCTTTGACGCCGCGGTGGCCGACAAAGGTCTGGCCCGCGGCGGCCTTGGTTCCTTCATCGTCGCTTTGCGCAATCTCGGCGATCTTGGCTTTCACCGTCGCCGGCGTAATGCCGTGCTCCTTGTTGTGGGCGAGCTGTTTGTCGCGCCGGCGTTCGGTCTCGCCCATGGCCCGCTCCATCGAGCCCGTAACAGAGTCCGCATAAAGAATAACGCGGCCGTCGACGTTCCGCGCCGCGCGGCCGATGGTCTGGACGAGCGAGGTTTCGGACCGCAGGAAGCCTTCCTTGTCGGCGTCGAGGATGGCGACGAGTTGGCACTCGGGAATGTCGAGGCCCTCGCGCAACAGGTTGATGCCGACCAGCACGTCGAACGCGCCGAGGCGCAAATCGCGGATGATCTCGATCCGCTCCAGCGTGTCGATGTCGGAATGCATGTAGCGCACGCGGATGCCCTGTTCGTGCATGTATTCGGTGAGGTCCTCCGACATGCGTTTCGTCAGAGTGGTGACGAGCACGCGCCCGCCCTTCTTGGCGATGGCCTTGCACTCGGCGATGACGTCGTCGACCTGGTTGGTTTTGTCTCCCGTGACCGGGCGCACCTCGACCACCGGATCGACAAGACCCGTTGGGCGGATCACCTGTTCGGTGAAGACGCCGCCCGTGCGCTCCAGCTCCCACGGGCCGGGCGTTGCGGAGACATGCACCGTCTGCGGGCGCATCTTCTCCCACTCCTCGAATTTCAGCGGCCGGTTGTCCATGCAGGAGGGCAGGCGAAAGCCGTATTCGGCGAGGGTGCGCTTGCGGTTGAAGTCGCCGCGGAACATGGCGCCGATCTGCGGCACGGTGACATGGCTTTCGTCGCAGAAGACGAGCGCGTTTTCAGGCAGATATTCAAACAGCGTCGGCGGCGGCTCGCCGGGCTGGCGGCCCGTGAGATAACGCGAGTAATTCTCGATGCCGTTGCACGAGCCCGTCGCCGCCATCATTTCGAGATCAAACTGCACGCGCTGTTCAAGGCGCTGCGCTTCAAGCAAACGGCCTTCCTCGCGCATGCGCGGAAGGGTCTGTTCCAGCTCTGCCTTGATCGACTTCATCGCCTGCTGCAGCGTCGGGCGCGGCGTCACGTAGTGGGAGTTCGCGTAAAGCGTGATTTCTTCGAGATCGTCGGTCTTCTGCCCGGTCAGCGGGTCGAATTCGTGGATCGATTCAATCTCGTCGCCGAACATGGAAACGCGCCAGGCGCGGTCTTCATAGTGCGCTGGGAAAATCTCCAGCGTGTCGCCGCGCACCCGGAAACAGCCGCGCGCGAAGGCGTTGTCGTTGCGCTTGTATTGCAGGGCGACGAGATCCGCGAGGAGTTTTTTGAGCGGGATCTCCTCGCCGATCTTCAGCGAAAACGTCATCGCCGTATAGGTCTCGACCGAGCCGATGCCGTAGATGCAGGAAACCGAGGCGACGATCACCACATCGTCGCGCTCAAGGATCGCCCGCGTCGCGGCGTGACGCATGCGGTCGATCTGCTCGTTGATGGAGCTTTCTTTCTCGATATAAGTGTCCGTACGCGGAACATAGGCTTCCGGCTGGTAGTAGTCGTAATAGGAAACGAAATACTCAACCGCGTTGTCCGGGAAGAACGCCTTGAACTCGCCATAGAGCTGCGCGGCCAGCGTCTTGTTCGGCGCGAGGATCAGGGCCGGGCGCTGGGCCGCCTCGATCACCTTGGCCATCGTGAACGTCTTGCCCGTGCCGGTGGCGCCGAGCAGGACCTGGTCCCACTCCTCTTCCTTGAGCCCGCCGGTCAGTTCTGAGATCGCCTGCGGCTGGTCACCCGCCGGCTCATAGTCGGAGACGACTTTCAGCGGTTTGGAAAGCCCGCGGATGGTCGGCCGCTCCGGCCGGTGCGGCGTCCATTCCGAGGTCTGAACCTGCGCGTGATAGGCGGTCAGCGCCTCGGCGAAGCCGCCGGGGGTGATGTCTTCGGCCGGCGTCGAGGGCTGAACGCTCGGTTTCTTCGCGCCGGGTTTATAGCCGGGCCGGTGTCGAGAGGGGGCGGGCATCTGGGGAACATAGGACGAACGCGCTGGAATGGAAGGGGCGGCTTAGCGCGGCTGCATAGAGTATGGGTTATTTAGTTATTATGTCATAAAATTTTGTAATAAAATCAGGATTTATAGAAATATTTTTCATCAAAAAAAAATATAAATTACAGATGTAAAATAAATAAATTATTGACATTATGGCGACGTTCTCGCATAGTAAAAATGCACCGTGATCGAATTCGAAACTCAAGTCGGAGACGATCCATGATGACAAAATCAACCTCAAACCCAGCTGATCGGGCCTTTTATGGGCGTATGCGCCGTCGCGTCTTCGGCGCGCTTATCGCTGCTGTCTGCGGACCGGCCTTGATCGGCGCTCTCATCTTCCTGTCCTTTGATCTCGTCGGCAAGGAAACCCGATGGCGTTCGCTGGGATCTGTAGAAATCCAGATTGCGGCTGTGGCTGAAGATCGCGGTGCAGCGTGACCATGGCGGCGATGGTCGTTGACGGCGGGAGCGGCGGCGCTCCTGTCGTCAGCGATCGCTCAAAGCCTATCTGAAAGGTGCTAGCGATGACAGCGAACAAATCGAAAGATAATTATAAGGTGTCTCAGGATCCCAATGCGATTGCATTTGAAGTCAAGAACCTTCTGGCGTTTCTCGCGGTCGTCGAGCATCGCTCTTTTAAAAAAGCGTCGCAGGCGCTCGACCTGACCCCGGCGGCTTTGCACAAACGTATTGAAGGCCTGCGCAACAGTCTTGGGCTTTCTAGCGATGATGCGCTCTTTGACCGTCACGGACACGCTGGCAAAATTATGGAGCCGACTTACCTCGGCAAAGTGCTTTTTGAACAGGGTATGATGCTCCGCCGTCACATCAATGAGACGCTGCAGGATGTCAAAAACGCCAAGGAAAAGCGCCCGCCGGTGCGTGTCGGCATTCAAAATTCAATCCACCGGATTCTGGCGCGCGAGATTAGCCGCTATTTTTCCAGCGATCTGTCAGACGCTGAGATAGCAACGCCGCGCATTTCGTTTCGCGCCGAGCGTCCGGAAATTCTCCTCGAAGATTTGGAGTCGGGACTTCTGGATATTGTAACGACTATGACGCCTATGAACATGATGGATGCGCTCGACAACACGTTCGAATGCACGACGCTCTATCAAGAAAAACTTGTACTGGTCTCGTCGGATCCGGATTGCCGGACGCTTCAGGATGTGCTGGCTCTGCCGGAAGGTAAGCAAAACGGTGCGCGCGGTTCGCGCTTCGTTATGGTGGATTGGGGCGCAGAATTCAATTTCTATTTAAGGAAACTGTTCAGCGAACATGGCGGCGTTCAGATCGATTATTCCTTTAACAGAACAACTGGCGCGCTGACGCTGATCGCCGATCCAGAACAACCGCATTATTGCGCAGGATTTTTTCCGATGGCGCGCATCGCGGAATATCTTGACGGGAACAAAAGCCGGAACGGCTTTTTCCCGCCCTTGCATCTTGTCGACGGTCATGGGCATTTATTTTCCCACAATGTTTCCCTCATTCATCGACGATCAGAGGACAGCGCTTTAGAAAGCGTATGGTCCAGCGATGAAATCGATCTTGACGAAGGGCGCTATCCTTCCGCCAAACGTGATCTACATTATGCTGACATAAAATCAGTCGTTGCGGCGATCAAAAACGGGCGCAATAAATTATGGCGCGAATTCTCCGCGCAACTGCCGAAAGAAACGGTTGAAGTTTTGAAGCTTGCCGATACCGCACCGAAAGGCTGAGAGCAGCTTCTTAAGAAATTGAAATAAAGGTTTGCGCGTCTATGCGTGATTGTAATGCAAGGCTGCCAAATCTTCATACTCAAAACCGAGAGCACGGCCTTACTTAATGTCTTGAAACACCCCCTCGGCCGCCCCGGCGCGTCGGCCTTCTTCCAGGAGGCAGCCCATAAAGGGCGTGTTGAACACCTTTTCCTCCGGCGCCCCGTCGCGCGCTTCGCGGCATAGGCCCGGCTCCACCCGCGCCCAGCGAATGTCAAACCGGTCGGCGAATTCGGCAATGGTCTGGAGTGAGGTGCGGTCGATCTGGTTGAAGGTGATCTGCTGGGTGCGGCCCAGCGCCTCGAACGTGCTGAGCGCGTTGTCCTTACGCGGTGAGATTTCGAGATAGCTGTTGAACAACACATAGACGTCAACGGGCGGCGCGTGATCGCCGCCCATGGCGTCAAGGGCGTTCGCTGCGGAGGAGAGGAACGCAGCCGCGCGCACGCCGCCGTCGAAATACTGCCGCCCGTCAAGCAGCACCGGCGGAAAGATGAGTGGGATGGCGGCGCTGGCGAACACTGCTTCCCGGTAACAGCGTTTTTTCTCCGCTAACGAACGATCGCTGGCGGCGAGCGCTGTGAGGTCGAAGGCGTAAAACCGGCCGTCCTGAACGTCGACAGCGCCGATCAGGAGCCGGCGCCCCGCCGCGTGCGCCTCAGCGACCGCATCAATGCGCGCATCGGTAAGGTAGTTTCCAAAAGCCTCGCGCGCCGGCGCAAGGCTGTAGGCTGAGTTTGGCCGGACGAAACCGAGAAAATTCTTCCGTTTGCGGGCGAGGGCTGTTTCGTTTTCAACATCGTATGAGGCGACAAGTTCATTGAGATCGTCCGGCGTGCGCAGGAAGACGGCTGTCGCCTGAAGCGCGCCGGTGGAAACACCGGTCACCACGTCGAATGTCATGTCGGCGCCGGGCCCGCCGTCTTTCAGGAAACTGTCCCAGAACCCTGCGCCATAGGCGCCGAACTCGCCGCCGCCGGAGATCACGGCAATCGACCGGCGCCGGGCCGGGGTGTCTGCGCCGTGATCTTCGTTCATGCCCATGGCGCTGGCGAATGATTTGTCGATCGGTCTCATTGCGTTGGGTTTTGGCGCTGTCGAGTCGTGAGACGGACCGCCGAGAATCAGTCTTTGCGTGATTGGCGTGGTCTCGACTTCCAGCCGAAACGCCTCGCTGCCGGCGCAGGAGACATTCTCCGTTTCTGCCGATCCGCAAGCGCCGGCCAGCAGCAAAGCGGCGGCGGCAATTAACTTTCTGAGATTGCTGTCCAGAACCATGGGTGGAGTGATAGCCGAAAGCCTCTGAAAGAGCGAGACTGCGCCGGCGTTAAGAACACATCAGGGTCAGGGCCGGTCGCGTTTCGCTTCCGAATGGTGCTAGGCTTCGCTGCAATCATTGCGTTGAAGGGGGCGCCCATGCTCAGAATATTTGTTTGCTTGTGCTCGCTGGTTTTTTCGCTGCAGTCTGTCATTGCGGCGCCGGCGGATGATCTGGCGGCGTTGATTGACGATTATTGGTCCAACGAGATGGAGGAGAATCCATTTCAGGCGACCGGCGCGGGCGTGCACGACTATAACGACCGCGTTCCCGCTGTGGCGCCGGAAGACCATGCGCGCCGGGCGCGCCAGGCGGCGGCGTTTCTGTCGCGGCTGGAGGCAATCGACCGCAGCGGCTTAAACGAAAGCGACCGCGTCAACGCCGACCTCCTGACATTCATTCTCAAGCACAAAGTCGCGCTCGCGGCGTTTGATCCATGGCGCATCCCGTTTCTGGCCGACACGGGCTTTCATACAAACTTTTCCTACACGGTAAACGCAACGCCGTTCCGGAATGAAGCGGACTACGAAGCCTATCTGAAGCGGTTGTCAGCCCTGCCGGCCTATATCGATCAGCACATCGCCAATATGCGTCAGGGTCTTGCCGACGGCTTCACACAGCCGAAAGAGATTATGGAAAACATCCTGCCGTCTTTTGACGCGCAGGTGAAAGAAACGCCGGAAGCCCACCCTTACTTTGCGCCGTTCAAGAAGTTTCCTGCGACAATTTCCGATCGCAAGAAAAAGGCGCTGACGAAACGCGGCCGGGAGGTCCTGGCGCAGTCGGTGACGCCCGCCTACGCGAAGCTCGCAGCCTTCATGCGCGATGAGTATATGCCGAATGCGCGCGAAACTTTGGGGATCAGCGCAACGCCGAACGGCGAGGCTTATTATGCGGCGGTGACGCGGTTTTATACGTCCCTCGACGATGCGTCGCCGGACGAGATTCACGAACTCGGCTTGAAAGAAGTGGCGCGCATTCGAAAAGAGATGGCGCAAGTCATCGAGGATGCGGGCTTTGACGGCTCATTCGAGGAATTTCTGGAATTTCTGCGTACGGATCGTCAATTCTACGCCGAAAGCCCGCAGCGTCTGCTCGAGCGCGCCGCCTGGATCGCGAAGGACATTGACGGCCGTCTGCCCGGCTATTTCGGGAAACTGCCGCGCCAGCCCTATTCGGTGGAGCCGGTGCCGGAAGACATTGCGCCGAATTACACCAATGCGCGCTATGTCGGCGCGCCCTTGGACAGCGACCGCGGCGGGCAGTCCTGGGTGAACACCTATAACCATGAAATCCGCCCGCTCTATCAGCTTGTCGCCATGGCGCTCCATGAAGGCGTGCCGGGACACCATTTGCAGAGTGCGTTGTCGAAAGAAATCGAGAATGTCCCGGACTTTCGCCAGGGGTTTTATCCGCACGCCTATGGCGAGGGCTGGGGTCTTTATTCGGAAAAGCTGGGCGTTGAAATGGGCGTCTACCAGACGCCTTTCGATCACTTCGGGCGCCTGACCTGGGAAATGTGGCGCGCCTGCCGGCTGGTCATCGATACGGGGCTGCACGTGAAAGGCTGGACGCGCGATCAGGCGGTCGACTATCTCGCCTCGAACACTGCGCTGTCGCTGCATAACGTCAATACTGAAATCGACCGTTACATTGCGTGGCCCGGACAGGCGCTCTCCTATAAGATGGGTGAGCTGACGATCTGGGAATTGCGCGCCAAGGCGGAAAGGGAACTGGGCGACGAGTTCGATATCCGCACGTTCCACGACGCGGTTCTTGTGCAGGGCGGATTGCCGCTCGATATGCTGCGCGCGCAGATCGACGCCTATATCAAAGAAGAAAAGAAGAAGCCGTGAATTTCGGCGTCGACGTTCCGACTCTGGAAACGGAGCGGCTCATCCTGCGCGCTTATCAGCTCACGGATTTTCCCTTCATCAGCGATGTCTGGACGAAGGAAGAGGTTGTCCGCCATATCGGCGGAAGAGCCCGGACTGAAGAGGAATGCTGGATGAAATTCCTGCGCATGATCGGCCACTGGTCGATAATGGGCTTCGGCTATTGGATGATCGAGGACCGTGCGACCGGCGCGCCCGTCGGCGAGGCCGGCTTCGCCGATTTCAAACGCGACATGACGCCGTCGATCAAGAACGCGGCGGAGGGGGGCTGGGTCCTGGCGCCGGAATTTCACAGGCAAGGCCTGGCGACAGAAGCCATGAAAGGCGCGCTCGCGTGGTTTCGGGAACATTTTTCGGATAGAGAGATCTGCTGCATCATCGAACCGGCGAACGCCCCGTCAATTCGGGTCGCGGAGAAACTGGGGTTTTCAGAAACGGTTCAAACGAAATACCATGGGGAGAATATTGGGCTATTTCACTTGCGGTGAATAAGAGCACGTATTTGAGGAGAATAGGTTTAGTCTAAGCCTTAGCCTTTACAGATCATTCATAATATGAACGCCTATCAGATGATGAATTTGCTTATGGAAATTCGCGACGCTTGGGGATGGATTGGAATCAATCCCGCAGAAATTATTGATCAGAATGATTTTGGCAATCTCCTGATTCGAGATGAGGACGGGAAATATTGGCGGCTCTGCCCAGAAGGCGTTTACTGTGAAGTCATCGCGAAAGACCAAATCGAATTGGCTGGCCTTACGAATGACTCAAAATTTCTAGACGATTGGCGAATGTCGGCACTCCTTAAAGCCGCCAGAAACAAAATTGGTATACTTGATGAAGGCAAAGTCTATTGTCTTACTATTCCAGGAGCACTTGGTGGCGCCTATGACATTTCGAATGTCAAGGCAGTCCCGCTTGTGGAGTTGATTCGTTTTTCTGGTGATCTGGGCAAACAAATTCTTGATTTACCAGATGGCGAGCAAGTACAGCTTAAGATGATCGATTGACGGATGCTTTTGCTAATTCCTTACTTAACGCCTTACCTTCGTTCAAATCCCTAAGCCCTTTTTCACAGATACGAGAGCAGTGCGATCACGTCATTGCGCCCTTAGTTGTTTTGGTCTACGGGCAAGCAATATTATGCATGCTAAGCGCTGATTAATTGTGTACGGATAAAGTGAAAGCCTAATGAAAGCTCGTCTCGCCAAGCCTCTTGAAACAACTCACTGGCTGAACACTCCAAGTCCGATAACATTGAATGCATTACGCGGGAAGGTCGTCTTGCTGGAAGCCTTCCAGATGCTTTGCCCCGGATGTGTTTCATATTCGCTGCCGCAGGCTATGCGTGCGCGGGCGCTGTTCAGCGAAGAGGATGTTAGCGTTATTGGTTTGCACACGGTGTTTGAGCATCACGGCGCGCAAGGCACGAAAGACGCGCTTGAGGCCTTCCTCCATGAATATCGGATTACCTTTCCGGTTGGGATCGATGCGCCGTCAGCCAACGGTGGTCCGCCAAAGACGATGACAGCCTATGGCATGCAGGGCACGCCGACAACAATCCTCATCGACCGCGGCGGCAACATCAGAAAACAGAGGTTTGGACGCGACGAGGACATGCTCCTTGGTGCGGAAATCATGTCGCTTTTACGCGAAGATGCGTCGCCGGTCCTTAAGACGGACGAGACACTTGCGAAAGCCGGTTGTACTGATGAAGGTTGTCCGATCTAGCGTCTGTTGCTTCTACGTCTATTCAAGACGAACAATCCCCCGCTTCGGATAAAAAGATCAGCGACCAGGGCCCGGATGCGATCGGCGCCTCATGGCAGAGGTATGGAAAACAGTCGACAGTCGTCTCGTTGCATGCGCTGTACAGTGCGGTTAACACCGCATTAAGAATACACATTCATACTTTGTTAACTGTTGGCGCCGCCGCTGAGGGGACCTTGAGTGCGTAAACTTGCTCTTTTCTTTCCTGTCGTTTTGCTCGGACTTGTGGCGGCGGTTGGTTTTCTATCGTTTAGCGGCGCCGATAGCGACGACTATGTCCCAACCCCTGTGACCGGAGTTGAAATGAACTGTTTTCAGGAAACCACGCCTGTCTCATGGTCATATTGCATCAACACAGTTTCAGGCAGTGAGAACCAAGACGTTCTGTATTATTTGCACGCCAGAAACGGTAATGAGACATGGTGGAATGACAAAGACTATCATACCGGAAAGTTATATGAGCATTGGCGCCAAAATAATCAGACGGCGCCGACTGTCGTCTCTATTTCGTTTGGAAAATTGTGGGTGCTCAAAGAGGGAGAAAAAGACGGCAAGGGCAGCCTGTATGAAATTTTCACATCAGTCGTAATTCCCGAGATCGAGACCAAGCTTAAACAGCTTTCCGGAAAACGCATGATCGCCGGCATTTCGATGGGGGGCTACAACACGCTCATCGTATCGATGAAATCCAAAAACTTCTTTGCAAAGTCCGCCTCAATTTGCGCGCCCTTGCCGACGGTCTCCCATCATGACGGTCTATGGCGCGTCATAAGCGAAGCGCGAAGCAGCAATACGAGCTTTAGGCGCGCTGTTATGTTATGGCAGTTCTCGCGCAGCTATTATCCGGAAAAAGAAAACTGGCGGGCAAACGACCCGCTTTCCCTTTCAGAATCGTTCACGCCCGATAATGCCCCTGCGATATATGTCACTTGCGGCAGAAAAGATAATTGGGGATGCTTTGACGGAACCGAAAAATTTGTTGCCAATATCAGTGCTGCAGGCGGAGCAATCGAATGGGTTCCGCGTGACGGCGGACACTGCGATATCGACTACGCTTCACTTGCCGATTTTCTGCAAAATAATGGGCATACGCAAAATTAAAGCTAACCTTTTTCCCTCAAAGTTTCAGTGTGGCGTTCTGCTGAGGCTTTGCTGATAAAAAAGGTCATCAATCTGTTCGTCGATCATACGGGCAAGTTCCGAGATTCAGGGGCAGGGTGATCGCAGTGCTAAGAATCCTTGATGAGATTAGAGGGCCAGCCAACCCGCAGCAAAAGCCCGTCCGGGGCGCTGATGCCGACTTCATACAAGCCCCATTCCCTGTGTCTTAAAATTCCGCCGGGGCGAATGACAAATTCATCCGCCCGCGCCGCGATTTCATCCACATGCGGTGTGCGAACGAAGACGCCAAAGGGGTTGTGCTCTTCAGACACCCGCCAGGGTCCGTCTCCCGCTTGGGTAAGGTGCAGTTCGCAATCCCAGCCGTCCATAATGACGTACTCGCCTGCGCCTCCGGTGCGCTTAAACCCGAGTTTCTCCCAGAAGGGTATGGCTGCTGACAAGTCGTTGTTCGGAATAATGGCGAAGGCGCCGACAGTAGGTTGCTCCGGCAAACTCATGCTCCTTGTCTAAAGTGACGCATTTGCTTTGCGTTACATGTTTTTGGATGAGGGTGTCGAATAGAAAATTATAACTCCAGTTACGTCGCAGCTGTTTTAGCGCCGCTCTAGGGAAGGCTCGCCTTCGGGGGAGGTTACTGCAACCGGCGATACCAGGCTAGAAAGGTGCATCTTTTCGACTTTTAAGAAACGCCGGTATGACTTTTGCCCCCATGGCCGCAAGGGCTCAGCTCTTTATCGCGTTTGTCCGGTTATCAGAAACCGTTCCAAGGCTTCGGAAGTCAGTTGATCGCCTGTATTGCCGTTTGTGAAGGCGATAAAACCGACGCCCAGTTCGGGAAAGACTTTGAATTCGCATTTGAAATCGCCGTTATTGCCGCCATGGCCTATCGCTGTGCCCAGCGGCGTTTCTTCGATTTGCAGACTTAGCCCGAAATAGCTCTCCCAGTTTTCGGTATCCTCGTATTTATCGGTCACCGTATGATGGGCGAACATGTCTTCATAAGTTTCGGGTTTCAGGCCGCGCCGCGCGATCAGCGCTTCGGCAAAAGGCGCGAAAGACTTTGCTTCGGTGTGCATGCTCCACGCCATGCCGGCGCGGTTCGGCAGCGACACTTTGTGCGGGTAGATATCGTCGTGGCCGTGGGCGACAATTTTGAAGAGTTTGTCGCTTTTTTCAAAGTAGATATTTTGCAATTCCAACGGCTGCAGCACTTCTTCATCCAGAATCTGAACCAGGTCCTTGCCGGTGATGTGTGCGATCACGCGACCGAGATATTCTATGCCTTCGCCTGAATAGCCGAAGGCGGTTCCGGGCGTGAATTCAAGTTTGAGCGCGCCTGACCGCCAGTTTGGCAAGCCCGTTTGGTGGCTGAGAACATGACGCGCGGTAATAAGCTTGTGCCGCTCGTCATCAGCTATGTCCTTGAGCGGCATATATTCATAGAGCGGCCGATCCAGGTCGATCACGCCGCGTTCTGCTAGGCGAAGCACGGCAAAACCAAATACGGGTTTTGTAATGGATGCGGCCTCGAAAATCGTCGTCTCATCGACCGGGTCTTTCGTATACGTATTTTCAACGCCGTAAGTCTGATGATAGCTCATCTTGCCGTTTTCTATAATCGCAAGAGAGACGCCCGGAATTTCGTAATAGTCCATATAAGCTTGCACGAACTGATCAATCTGTTCGTTTTTATCTGGCGCATCGCCCATCAAAACGCCTTCCGCCGGTATCAAATCCAAGGGCGCGGCGATTTCGATTTCAAGATCGGGGACGGAAGTTTCCTGTTGCGGCAGAATTTCAGCCTGGATCGTATTTTTTATAACACGGTGCTGTATGTCGCCGCCATTATAGATGCCCCATTCCGGCGTGATGTCATAAACCCCCGGCGGCAGTTGGGCAGCATATTGACCGTCGACATCAACCGGATGCCGGATCGAGAAACTTTTATCCTTAGGCGATGTAATCCGGATGCGATTGATAGGATCGCCGAGCGGTTCTTCCTTCCAGACAAGTTTTCCGCTCATGGCGCCCAGCTCGGCGCCTTCTTCCAGCATGACCACATGGCCAAGCTTGAACGGGACATTGGTTTTTCCATCGGTGTTTCGCCAGGCGACGCGCGTGACCCCTGTGTCCTCATCGCTCGTTTCGCCGTCGGGATCATATAGCATGAAATCGACGCCGATCGTTCTGCCCGCCGCCGGGGCGTCGTCCAAAGTCAGCTCAATTTCATAAACCGTCATGTCGCCGCTTCGGGTTGATGCGACGCGCAGATTATCCCAGTCGGGGTTGCGCACCGCCGGGTCCCAGCTTGTCTGCGCATCGTCAATCTCTCGATAGAGCGCATTCACGCCGAAGACATTCACCCCTGATCCTGCCGGGGCGTGCTGTTTGTCCAAATAGAAAAGAAGATGGTCCTGCTGATCTGTGAGGCCGCCAGCCTCATCGTCAAGAACGTGGACATCGTCACGAACAACGACCGCCAAGTATACGGACCGGGTTTCAGAGGCGTATCCGGTAAAAAATCCCGCTTTCAGGTCCTCGTCACGGTCAACGACGTTTTCCAGCGCCGCCTCGATTGGATAAAAGGCCAAATTCTCCGGCCAGTCATCAATGCGCCCGTCAATATCAATCCCGGAGACCGGATAAGCGTATGCGATATGGTTAATGCCGGCGGTTTCCTGCGGCGTGGTTTCGGGCGCGTCTTCTGAACTCCCGGCGCAGCCTGAAAAAAACAAGGCCGATCCCGCAACCAGGCAGTGACCGATAGTGTCGAGTCTGGATACTTTCATACTTTAATTTTTCCTTGGAGCGAGCGCGCATCATCGCCGTGCGCAGGAATGAGTCGCACGCACGTTAAAGACGATGATTTGTTATGCAATGACGTTACGCAGACGTTGACGCAATTTTCCGAGTTATAAAAATGCGTCGTGATATCGCTCACGCAAAAGCTGTTTTTGCACTTTGCCCATCGCGTTGCGAGGCAGCGCATCGACCCAGAAAATTTTTCGGGGGCGTTTGAACTTTGCAAGCGCTTTCATGGCGTCTTCAATACAGCCGTCGTCAAGGGCGGTATCATCTGCAACCAGCACGGCGATGACGCCTTCACCCATATCGGGGTGCGGGCAACCGACGACAGCGCTTTCAGTGACGCCCGGAACAGCGTCCAGAACCGTCTCAATTTCCTTTGGATAAATATTATAACCGCCGGCGATGATGAGGTCTTTAGCCCGGCCCGCCAGGGTCAGGCGGCCTTCGTGATCCAGCGATCCAACATCGCCGGTGATGAACCAGTCGCCGCGAAACTCCGCCGCCGTTTTTTCGGGCATGCGCCAATAGCCTTTGAAGATGTTGGGGCCTGTGACTTCCACATTGCCCGCCTCGCCTTCAGGCGCGAGCGCGCCACCCTCATCGGTAATCCGCAGGCTGACATCCGGCAGGGCGAAACCGACCGTGCCGGCGCGGCGTTCGCCAAGCAGCGGATTGGAAGCGATCATGCCTGCTTCCGACATGCCGTAGCGTTCCAGGATTTTGTGTCCGGCGCGCGCCTCAAAGGCGTTGAAGGTTTCTTCCGTCAGCGGCGCAGAGCCGGAGATGAAAAGCCGCATGTTCTGCGTTTCGTCACGGGTGAAGCTCTCTTCCGCCAAGAGGCGTGTATAAAATGTCGGCACGCCCATCATCACTGTCGCGCGAGGCAATGCTGCGCGCACTGCGGCGACGTCAAATTTTGGCAGGAATAAAATCTCTGCGCCGGACAGCATCGCTGTATGCAGGGCGACGAACAGTCCGTGAATATGGAAGATCGGCAGGGCGTGCAGCAAAACGTCTTTTTGCGAGAACCCCCATAGCGCATTCAACGCCTGTGCGTTTGAGCGTAAATTCGTGTGGGTCAACATGGCGCCTTTTGAGCGCCCGGTAGTGCCGGAGGTGTAAAGGATGACGGCGAGATCATCATCGTCTCTGGCGGCGCTGGCGTCATCTTCGGTTACGCTGTCGGCGCCAAGTGCCAGCGAGCCCTGTCCGTCAGCACCAAGAGTGAAAACCGTTTTCACCTGCGCCTTCAATGCAATCGGCGCCAGCGCGGCTTCGCGGGCCGGATCGCAGATAAAAATCGCCGGCTCGGCGTCGTTGAGGAAATAGGCCAGTTCTTCATCCGTATAGGCTGTATTGAGCGGCACATAGACAAGCCCTGCGCGCATTGCGCCGAGATAAGCGGCAACGTTATCGAAAGATTTTTCCACCTGAACGCCAATGCGGTCGCCGGCCTGTGCGCCGGCTTCGCGAAAGACGGCGGCCATCTGGGCCGCGCGGGCGTCCATCTCGGCATAAGACAGGCTGGCGCCGTCCGGCGCGGTCAGCATGGGCGCATCCATGCTGGCGCTGACCCCCGTGCGGAGCGTTTCGTAAAAATTTTCACCGGTCATAAAATTAACAAAGCCGATCCAGATAAGAACTTCAAAGATTTCTTCTAAAAGGCGCGTGAGCGCGGCGTTTGCGCTCTGGTCCGCGCCCGAAAGCGGCTATAGAAGGGCAGGGAGATGAGCGAGGCGGTTTCCATGTTTGACGACAAGACGGGCGCTGCGCCAGCCCGATCGAACTTCAGCGCACAGCTTGCCGGCGCGATCGACGAAGCGGCCGCGTGGCTGGCTGCGCGTCAAAAGCCGGAAGGCTATTGGGTCGGCCAGCTTGAATCAAACGCGTGTATGGAGGCCCAGTGGATTCTCGCGCTCTGGTTCATGGGGCTGGAGGATCACCCCTTGCGCCCGCGCCTTGCGCAATCCTTGCGCGAGACCCAGCGCGAAGACGGCTCCTGGCAGATTTATCATGACGCGCCGGCCGGCGACATCAACACGACGGTTGAGGCGTACGCGGCGCTGCGCTCCATGGGCGTTCCTGAAGACGATCCAGCCGCAGCAAAAGCGCTTCAGTGGATCATGTCGAAAGGCGGGCTTAAAAATATCCGCGTTTTCACCCGTTATTGGCTGGCGCTCATCGGCGAATATCCATGGGATAAAACGCCGAACCTGCCGCCGGAAGTGATCTTTTTCCCGAAGTGGTTTGCGTTCTCGATTTATAATTTCGCGCAATGGGCGCGCGCGACATTGATGCCGATTGCGGTTCTTTCCGCGCGCCGTCCAGCGCGGCCTCTGCCAGCGGAAAACCGGTTGGACGCTCTGTTTCCGGAGGGCCGTGACAATTTCGATTATTCGTATCCGGAAAAACCGGGCGCTGATTTCTGGGACGGCTTCTTTAAAGCAACCGATCGGGTTCTGCATGTGCTGCAGTCTTACGGTCGTCTGACCGGCTTCAGCTTATGCCGCGAATCCGCCATCGGCGCATCGCTTGAATGGATCGTCAAGCATCAGGATAATGACGGCGTCTGGGGCGGCATTCAGCCGCCATGGATCTATTCGCTCATGGCGCTCTACAATGAAGGCTATGCGCTTGACCATGCGGTTATGGAGAAGGGGCTCGGCGCGCTCGACGATCCGCGCTGGCGGGTTGATGTGGGCGATGCGACCTGGATTCAGGCGTCAACCAGTCCGGTCTGGGACACAGTGCTGACGCTTCTCGCTTTTGACGATGCAGAACTTGACGAGCGTTACGAAGACCAGATCGAACACGCGGTCCAGTGGGTGCTGGATCAACAGGTGCTGCGCAAGGGCGACTGGAGCGTCAAGCTGCCGAATCTTGAGCCGGGCGGCTGGGCGTTTGAATATAAGAACGGATACTATCCCGATACGGACGATACCGCTGTCGCATTGATTGTTCTAGCGAAATATAAAGATGATCCCAAATGGAAGGCGCGCGGCGTTGAGCGGGCAATCCGTCGCGGCGCCGACTGGCTCTTCGGCATGCAGTGCAAAAATGGCGGTTGGGGCGCTTTCGACAAGGACAATGATAAAACCTATCTGACAAAAATCCCGTTCTGCGATTTCGGCGAGGCGCTGGACCCGCCCTCGGTCGACGTAACAGCCCATGTGGTCGAAGCGCTCGCCAAGATCGGCTATGCGCGCCATCACCCGAATGTCGCGCGCGCGCTCGACTATTTGAGGGAAGAGCAGGAGGCGGACGGCGCATGGTTCGGACGTTGGGGTGTGAATTATATTTACGGCACGGCTGCGGTTTTGCCGGCGTTGGAAGCGATCGGCGAAGACATGCGCCAGCCCTATATTTTGAAAGCGTCCGACTGGCTGATTATTCGGCAGAATGAGGATGGCGGCTGGGGCGAAAGCTGCGGGTCTTACATGGACCCGGCGCTCATGGGCCGCGGCAAGTCGACGGCGTCGCAAACCGCCTGGGCGTTGATGGCGCTGGCGGCCGTGAACTGCGAAGAAGACCAGAAAGCGATCGCCGCGGGCGTGCAATATCTGCTTGAACGCCAACAGGACGGCACATGGGACGAGCCTGAATATACCGGCACGGGCTTCCCCGGTTACGGCGTCGGCGCAACGATCAAGCTCGGCGATCCTTTGCTGTCTGAACGCTTGAAACAGGGGCCGGAACTATCGCGCGCCTTCATGATCAATTATAATCTTTATAGGCACTATTTTCCGATTATGGCGCTGGCGCGGGTGCGGAAGCTGACGGCGGCGGGTTAGTGCGCTGTGTTCGAGCGCGCCCTTGTTGGCTTATCTCTTAAGTTCGTCTGTTTTCAGTATTTTATATGGTGAGGCGTTAGGTCATTGAGCCGGCAATCGTTTCCGGTATCAATGAAAGCATTACGCAAGAATTTCATCTTTAGTCTGCGCTTGGCAATTCCCATTCCTGATAAATCGCTTTCAGTTCCTTTATCGTATGGCATTCAATCGTTGGGATATTTATTGCCCGCATTGCCTTCAAATTTTGAGTGGTTCTTTGCGGAGACTTGAAAAGGATCCAGTCAATCATTGACCATTTGACGTACTCCCGGCCGCCTTCAAGGTGTCCGGCGCGAATGGAGGTGCTGATGACGGTTCGCTTTAGGTACCGAGCTAGGCGAAGCCACCTGTTTGATGTAATTAAGATCGCGCCTGTCGCGCGCTCAAACCGTTTCGGCATGTAGCGAGAGTAGTTTCCTTCTATAATCCACGACGGCGCGGAAATCGCCTGATCGTGGAGCGCTTTAAATTCTGCTTCCGGTCGCGGGCGCCAATCGGTGTTTGGCAGGTGATGCAACTGATCGAGGTGCGTCACTGGCAGCTTGAGCTTGGCGGCCAGCGCCAAGGCCAGTGTCGATTTGCCGGCGTTCGAAGGACCAATAATCATGATGCGTTCGCCCAAGGCGCTTGCGGGGATCATCAGGAAATCTCTCGAACATTTCAAAAACCCGCTTCGTAAAGTCGGCTTGCTGCAGCGTCAAATTATACGGGCGTTTGATTTTTTTATTCCGGCGCAGCGATCAGCGGCGCCGTTGTCGTCTGTACGCTAAGAAACGCGCGCAGCGCGCTCCAGAATTCCGGTTTTGAAGAGACGCTGAGATGGTTTGTATCTTCAACCGTAACCGTTTCTACGGGCGCATTCCTTATCGCTGAGGCGAGCGCGTCGCTGTGATGTCGCGGAATGACAGCGTCGTTTTCCGCCAGTATCATAAGAACCGGTGCGGAGAGGTTTTCGGCGCGACCGGCGGAGTCATAACGGTCCCGGATCAGCAGCTTTACAGGAAAGATTGGAAACTTCGCCTGGGCGACATTCGCTATGCTGTCATAGGGCGTTATCAGCACGATATGACTGACGGATCTGTTAGCAGCGAGATATGTTGCAACGCCGCTGCCCAGGCTGCGCCCGATCACAATGATTTCATCATAGTTCGGAGCAATTGCGTCATAAAGCGCCAGCGCATCGGAATAAACGCCTTGTTCAGAAGGGGCTCCCTCGCTGCCGCCATAGCCGCGATAATTCATCAGATAAAGGTCCGCATCGCTGACCGTTTCCCGCAGTGGCGCAATATTGCGTTGCACCGTCTCAGCGTTTCCGCCGAAGTAAAAAATGACGCGCCGGTTGCCCGCGTCGACTTTCCATATCTTCAGGGTCAGCCCGTCATTGCTAATAGTAAATTCGTCTGCCTGCGCAGTTTTGGTTTCAGGCGTCGGGTAATAAAGCAGCCTGTTTTGGAAAAAATAGAGCGCCGCGCAGGCCAGGAAATAGAGTGCGACAGTGATAAGCAACGCGTTCTTCAACAATGACAGCATTAGCCGCAAGTCCCTTCCATCGCCGTGATCCACTCATTGATCAATGCGACGCCTTCGTCATGAGCCAACGCGCGTCCGAGTTCGGGCATCATGGCGGCGGGTTCTGTCGTTTCCATGCGGAATGCGAGGATGGAGGCTTCCGGCGCGCCGGGCGCGATCCCGAATTGTCGCCCGCCTGTGCCTTGCCCCGCGGCAATCGGAGATTTGCAAACGCCAAGCGCCGGGCCGGCGGCGTCCGGTTCTAGGTTGAGACCGGAGGTGTCCGCCGCGCCGTTTGGGTTATGACAATGGCTGCAATTGATATCGAGATAGGCCCGCGCGCGCGCTTTAACGGACGCGGTTTCGTCGGTCCAGTCGGCGTTGGCGGGCGGTGCGTCGACCTCTTCCGCCGACAACAGGCCTGACGCTGTCCAGTGGTCAAGTTGGTTGAACGCCGGCGAGTAGGCTGATTGTTTGTTCAGGTGCCGCGCTTTGAGGCCGATCGGTTGAAGGGCTTTGGTTGCCGCGTTTGTCACATGGCACGCGGCGCATTGATTGGCGTTCGGAACAAGATAGGCAAATTCTTCCCGCGCGCCGTCATTGAGAGCAAGCGTCATCGCCTTGACGTCGCCGGTGCGTTTCAACACCGCTTCGGTTTGCGCCTCGTTCCAGACATAAGGCAGGGCGTCCCAGCCATGGGCGCGGCGAACAAGAAGTCGGGTTTCGATCAGACGATAATCGGTGAGCGGAATTTCTTTGGCCGAAAGCGGCGCCGGCGCGCCGATGGAAACAGCGCTTCCTTCTTTCGGATAATAGAATGTCTTCGTGACCACTGTGCCGACAGGAAAATCAAATGCGTCCGTCGCATGATAGCGCGCAGTCTCGCCATCCGGCGTCCACACGGTGCGCAATTTCAGCGCGTAATCGGAGAAAAGCGGCGTTGCAAGATCATAAGGCGTGACTGCATCGCTCACGACTAGGTCTTTGCCGTCGGCGGCCACCATCCCCCAATCGCCGAGGTTTTGCGGATTTTCATCGGCGTGGAATGTTGGCGATACGTCGCGCTCGCCAGAGCAAGCGGCGACAAGCCAAAAGCCGCAAATGGCGAACGAGAGCCGCAGAAGGTTATGTCTGATCTGCGAGCGGGTCATTTAACACGACTTCCGGCAGTTTCTCATGGGCGCAACGATGGTCCGCGCCGGCGAGCCGCGGATTTTTGTTGCCGTTCGGTCCGTCGACATTGAGGACTTCAACCCCGTTGTCCGCAACGCAAAGCCGCATAGCGTCAGGCAAGGCGCCGTTTTCGAACTTCGCTTCATCCACATGCCCGTCCCAGAGAACATCGGGCAGGCGGCCCATCGGTCCGGCGACAGCAATTTTCAGCGCCTGCAATTCAAGTCCGTCCGGATTGCCGCCGCCGCCTTCAAAGCGATTATCGTAAATATAAATACCCTCCGGATACGGATCGAAATCGCTCTGCATATCGCCTTCGCCATAGCCGACCGAAAAAATGCTGGAGACGATAATGTTTGCGGTGCGGTTATTCCGGATATCGTTGTCGAAGATCTCCACATCGTCGTTTGAATTCACGACAACGCCGGACCCAGCGGGGATGGAGGCGACGGGCGTTCCTTCAACGCCGAAGTTTTTCGTATTGTTCTCTGCAATCATGTTATTGAAAATACGCGTTCGGGCGCCGGGTTGTTTAAGATTGGGCATATTGAACACGAGAATGCCGCCGGTGTTGTTGACGGCGGTGTTGCCATAGACATCGGCGTCGAAGGTGTTTTCAATTTCGATGCCGGCCACATTGTATTCCGCGCGATTATTTCGGACAATGACGTTCTGCGACTGACCAACATAGATGCCGGCGTCGGCCGCGGCGATGGCCACGTTCTCTTCCATCAAGACGTTTTTTGTTTGCACCGGATAGATGCCGTAAGCGCCGTTGGAGGTCTTGGGCCCGCCAGTCCATTCCGTCCGCACCCGGCGGATGACGATGTTCTCGCCTTTCGTAATTTTGAGGGCGTCGCCTTTCGTGTCCTCAATGGCGAGATCTTCGATGGTGAAGTCGCCCGCCGTCACAAGCAATCCTTCCGCGCCGGCGATCTGATTTTTAAAAGAGAGCGTCGTTTTATCCATCCCGGCGCCGCGGATGGTGACGCCGTCGACGGTGAGGCTGAGCGACCGATCGAAGGCGAACGTTCCTTCAGGGATTTCAATCACATCGCCCGGCCGGGCGTCGATGAGCCGGGTCAACAGCGTTTCCTGATAAGAAAGATCGGCTTCGGCCTCGCCATCGCCGGCTGGCGTTTGCTGACCACAGGCGGCTGTCAGAAAAATCAGGAATGGAATGGTGCGTTTCACCGGCGTCTCCCTTTTCGCAAAGACTACGCGATGATGAGAGCCGGTCAAAGTCCCGATAACAGAAGGTTACGCCGCCGCTTCCAGCGCGCTTTTGAAGAACGCCGCGCCGTCCATCCCGCCGAGGAGGGGCGAGATTACCCGTTCCGGATGGGGCATCAGGCCGAAAACATTGCCGGCCTTGTTAAGGACGCCGGCGATATTGCGCGCTGAACCGTTGGGATTGTCGAGATATCGCAGCGCAACGCGGCCTTCGCCCTCAAGTCGGTCGAGGGTCTCGTCGTCGGCAAAATAATTTCCGTCATGGTGCGCAACAGGGAAGTCCACAAACTGTCCCGGCTCAAAGCCGCGGGTGAAAACGGACTGATTGTTTTCAACTCTCAGCGTGACGGTCCTGCAAACGAAATTGAGATTCGCATTACGCAACAGCGTCCCCGGCAACAGTCCTGTCTCGCACAGGATCTGGAACCCGTTGCAAATGCCGAGCACAGGCGCGCCCGCTTTCGCCCTGTCGATGACGGCGCGCATGATCGGCGAGTTGGAAGCCATCGCCCCGCAGCGCAAATAATCGCCATAGGAAAAACCGCCTGGCAGAACGATAAAATCCGTATCGGGAAGGTCCGCCTCGCCATGCCAGACCATGGCCGGCGCCTTGCCCGTCGCCTGTTCCAGCGCGACAGCGACATCGCGGTCGCAATTAGAGGCGGGGAAGACGATGACGGCGGGTTTCATGCGGCTTTTCTTTCCAGCAGGGGCCAGCTTTCGCCGGTCAGGGATTGCGATGCGCTCCAGAGGTCTTTCGCCATCGCTTCATCGCGCGCCGCTCTCGTCGGCTGAACGCGGTCAACCGGCCCTCTGAATTCGCGGAAGCCGGAAGGCCCGTAATAGCCGCCCGGAACCGCGTCTTCTTCCGCTGCGCACAGAACCGTCGGCAGGGCGCCGTTGACGGCGGACTGCGCGAAGACGGCGTTGGCGATGGTGAGGCCGAAGCCCATGGCGGCGCCGGGGCCTGTTGTTTGCAGATTGGTGGCCGACCAGCCGGGGTGGCACCCATAGGCGTGCGCTTTCGCGCCGCTCGCCTCCAGCCGGCGATTGAGTTCCAGCGCATACGACAAGTTAGCGAGCTTGCTCCGGCAATAGGCGGCGGTCGCGGTGTAGCCGCTGTCAAGGTTCACGTCCTTGAGCTTGAACCCGCGCGCATACTTATGGGCAATGCTTGCAACAGCGACGAAGCGCCCGGCGGCCGCTTCCACAAGATCACTCAGTCTTGCGTTTAATACAAAGTGGCCGAGATGATTGACCCCGAACTGCATTTCAAAACCGTCCGCAGTAAGTTCGCGCTTCGGAAGCATCATGAGACCGGCATTGTTGATCAGCCCGTCAATGCGCTCGCACTTAGCGCGCACCGTATCGGCGGCGGCGCGCACGGAGGAGAGATCGGCGAGATCCATCTGCACGATTTCATATGCGCCGTTCGGCGCGGCCGATGCGAGGGCGCTCGCGGCGGCGTCGGCCTTGCCTTTGTTGCGGCACAGCATGAGCACTCTTGCGCCGTTCGCGCCGAGCATGCGCGCAGCTTCAAAGCCGATGCCGCTATTGGCGCCGGTGATCACATAGGTCTTGCCGGTGAGATCAGGCAAACGATCCGCACGCCAACCGGTCGGCCCGAATTCGCGTTTGCTCACGCCAGGATCTCGATGGCGTAATTCTCCATCACCGGATTGGCGAGGAGCTTTTTGCACATCTCTTCGGCCTGCGCGCGCGCTGTCGCCTCGTCGGCGGCGTCAAGTTTAAGCTCGATTTCCTTGCCCTGGCGCACGCCGGAAAAGCCCTCAAAACCGAGACCGGCGAGCGCCGTTTCGATAGCTTTGCCCTGCGGATCGAGAACGCCGTTTTTCAGCGTGATGGTGATTTTTGCTTTCATGACGTGCGTCTTACGAAAGCTTTCGCTAATGCGCAATGCGCCTTCATAGCTGATATTGTAAGAGAAAACGCAGGTTTGCATCGGGCGCGCCCCGAGTGAGGCCAAACAAGGCGCCAAGCTGCAGGATGAAACTGTCGCCAAGCCGGCTCCGCGCCATCGGCCCCGCGGAATGGACCTGATCACTGAGGGACGGAAAGTCCGCCGTTGAGCCATAGACGTTGAAGCTCTGCGCGCCAATTTCGTATCGGCCGAAACGGCGCGCGGCGGAGGCGCGCGTCTCCAGCCGAAAACCGTTGGGCTGGTTATCGCCGAAGGCGCGGGTTGCGAGACCCACGGCCCGGAACTCCCACGCCTTGCCGACATCGAAGCTGTTGGCCCAGGCGAGGCGCAGGCTGCCGGGCCCGTCATTGCCGTCGGGAATCTGCGCCTGATACTGGAATGCGCTGTTCCAGCCGTGCGTGCGCTTTACGAACTGGTGGTGGGCTTCGAGTTGAAGGAAGCGAAAGCGCTGTTCGTTGCTCGCCCCGCTGTCATTGAGGATCGCGGTCGCGCGCAGGCGTAAACGGTCCGACACGCTATGCTGATAATGAATGCGCTGGTTAAAGCGCTCCGCCCCCGGATCATAGGCGAAACGATATTCGAAGGAGCGGTCCTCCGGGTTAACTCTCGGTCCGATGACAAGGCCGGTTGTCTGGGCGTGGGCAGTCGCATGCATGCAAAGCCAGGCCAGAATGCCTATAGTTGCGAAGAGGCGTCTCTCAGTCCCCATTATCGCTGACCAGCACCGGCCCCGCGGCGCCGGCGCTTTCGGAATCGCGGACAACGCCGAGGCGGCGGGCGACTTCGCGATAGGCGTCGGTGACATTGCCGAGGTCCTTGCGGAAACGGTCCTTGTCCATGATGTCGCCGGTTTCGATGTCCCAGAGCCGGCAGGAATCGGGGCTGATTTCGTCGGCGACGATCAGGCGCATGAGATCGCCCTCATATTGGCGGCCGAACTCGACCTTGAAGTCGACGAGTTTGATCCCGACCGCAGCGAAGAGGCCGGAGAGGAAATCATTGATGCGCAGGGCGAGCGCCATCATGTCGTCGATCTCCTGCGGGTTCGCCCAGTTGAACGCCGTGATGTGTTCTTCCGCCACCAGCGGGTCGCCGAGTTTGTCGTCTTTATAATAAAATTCGATCACCGAGCGGGGCAGGGCTGCGCCGTCCTCCAGTCCGAGGCGCTTTGACAACGAGCCGGCGGCGACATTGCGAACCACGACCTCCAGCGGCACGATCTCCACATGGCGAACGAGCTGTTCGCGCATATTGAGCCGCTTGATGAAATGGGTCGGCACCCCGATGCGCTCGAGCCCCAGCATGATGAATTCCGAAATACGGTTGTTGAGAACGCCCTTGCCCTCCAGAATCGCATGCTTCTGGTTGTTGAAGGCGGTGGCGTCGTCTTTGAAATACTGGATGATTGTGCCCGGCTCCGGCCCCTCGAACAGAATTTTCGCCTTGCCTTCATAAATCTGTTTCCGGCGAGCCATTATGGTATTCCTTTCAATATATTACGCGTTACTTCGGAAGCGATTCCTGAGTATCGCGCAGCCGGCATGCCCGGCATGACCTTAAGCTGTTGCGCCGGGCTTTGACCAGCTTTGCGGGGGCTGGCGCATGTCTTCCGCTTAAGGCCGCGGGATGTAGGCGGTCTTGCGCTGTTTTGGAAGAGCCATTTTGCGCGAGGCGTCATTGCGCGTTTGCGAGGGCGTATATAAGTACAGCCTAAATTTTATTTCCTTTGTCCGGAGAGCAGACCCCATGTCCGATTTCAACGAGCGTAAAGACAGTTTCGAGAAAAAATTCGCCCACGATGCGGCCTTGAAATTCAAGGCTGAGGCGCGCCGCAACAAACTGCTCGGCCTCTGGGCAGCGCAGCTTCTCGGCAAGCAAGGCGATGCCGCGGACGCCTATGCCAAGGAAGTCATAAAGGCGGATCTGGAAGAGGCGGGCGATGAGGATGTTTTCCGGAAGATCCGCGCCGATTTTGACGCGGGCGGGGTCGATCAATCAGACCATCAGATCCGCCGGCAAATGGATGAGTTTCTCGAAGAAGCGGTGCAGCAGGTCCAGAGCGAAGGCTGAGTCCCCCTTCCGCTGAGCGGCGCCGTCATGCGCGCCGCCCGCCCTGGCCCGGCGCCGTCGCCCTGGTCGGAGAGGCAAACATAAACTCATTAGCATGGGAGCGCCGCATGGGCCGCGTATCAGGAAAAAAAGCATTCATTACCGGCGGCGCACAAGGACTTGGCGCCTGTTTTGGCCGCATGCTTGCCGACGAAGGCGCCAAGGTTGCGCTAACCGACATCAATTTTGAGGGCGCTGAAAAAACCGCTGCAGCGATTAATGAGAAACATCCCGGCGCCGCCATCGCTTTGCGCCATGACGTGACCAAAGCGGATGAGTGGAAAAGCGCGCTTGCCGATGCGGCCGACTTTATGGGCGGGATCAGCGTACTGATCAATAATGCCGGTATCGGCACGGCCGGCAATATCGAGACTGAGACCTATGAAGGGTGGCGGCGGACCCATGAAATCGATCTTGATTCCATTTTTATCGGCACGCAGGCGGCGATGCCTTATCTCAAAGACAACCAACCGGGGTCGATCATCAATATTTCATCGGCTGCCGGTCTCGTCGCGGACCGGATGATGCTGTCTTACAATTCGGCGAAAGCGGCGGTGCGGCATATGTCCAAATCAATTGGGCTGCACTGCGCGAAGGCCGGTTATGATATCCGGTGCAATTCGGTGCATCCGGTCTTCACCCGCACGCCCATTGTTGACCCGCTGATTGCGCTCGGCGGCGGCGGTGAAGACGGCGAAAAGAAACTGGTCCGGCAAATTCCCATGCGTCGCCTCGGCGAACCGGAAGATGTCGGCTATTGCATTCTTTATCTTGCCTCAGATGAATCGCGTTTCGTAACGGCGGCGGAATTCAAGATCGACGGCGGCATCACGGCGCAATAGGCCGGTTTGGCCGTCATTGCAGAACTGCGCCTGTGAAGAGCTATTATATTCGTATAGTGATTAACGAAAATATTCTTTGAAATATTCATACGCACTCAGAAGCCCCAGATTGACCAGAAAAAATATCCAGGGCGTCGACATGGCTCGTCTCATGGCTAGCCCGCCGATTTCTGATGGCGCAAGAAATATGTCAGTGGCGACCCCTACAGTAAACAGAACAAGATTTAGAGGCACGAGTACAAAATAGGCCGAGGGACTGGCTGAGAGATATTGAACGCCGAAATATCCCGCCGCGAGAGCGCTGGCGACAGGCGATAACACATAGGCCAGTTCGAGTGCTGAATTGAATGCGTCCATGCTTGCTCCGGCCTTTCAGCGTCTGCGTCTGCGGGCAAGAGCAATCGTTCAAGATTAACGAAGTATGAAAAGCGCGGTCATTGCGCTTTGCGGGGCCTGTAAATTTTGAGCGCGCGGGGTTTGATTTCCAGATGGATCGGCGCGTCGGTTTCCAGCGGGTCGCCGTCGACTGAATAGGAAAATCGTTTGCCGTCCGCATGGACGACGCAGCGTTTGCACTGTCGAACGGAAATTTCGCTCGAACTTTCTGCGGAGCCCGCTGCGAAATCGGCGAGAAAGCTGGCGAAATCGCCGCCATGGCGGGCTTTGGTGAGATAGAGGTAAAGATCGCCTTCATCGAGGCGATCACGGTAGGGGCGCAATGTGTCAGCGCCGGAAACGGCGTTGTTTGAAATCGCGATCGTATTCGTCTCCAGTTTTGTTGCCGCGTCGTCGATTTCCAGATGAAAAGCCATCGGCTCTGCGTGAAACAACGCATTGGCGCCGGCGACAAGGCCGTAGCTGACCTCATCAAGGGTTTCCGCGTCTCGCAATTCTTCGCGGGCCTCAGCCATCTCTGCGTAAGCGCCGACGACAACATTATTGAGGAAGACCCGGTCTCCGATGACGCCGGCGTCGATTGCGTCGACCTCGCCGGAGAGACCGGCGCGAAGGGCGGCTTCGATGTCCTGTGGAATGCCAAGGTCATGACAGAGCATGTTCATTGTGCCGCATGGCAGCGGCAGAAGCGCTGTCTCGGACCCCAACAGGGCGCCGGCGACAGCGGCCTGAGTGCCGTCGCCGCCTGCGCTGACAACGACGTCGAACTCATCTTTGCGTTGCAAGGCTTTCATGAGGACTGCATGCTCGCCGGCGACGGTTTCGACGGACAGGTCCGTCACGGTTGATTGGGCAGCTTCCACATGTCTGCGAATGGCGTCAGCGCCGATGCGCTGAACGGCGCCGGATTTCTCGTTGATCAGCGCCAGCGCTTTCATGCCGCCGGCTCCGCTGTCCAGGCGCCGTCAATCCGCAAATAGCGCGCCTGCGATTCGGTTTCATACCGGCCGTCTTTAAAACGACGTATGCTGACATGCAGCGTATTTTCATCCCACGCCAGCAAATTATAGGACGGCGCTTCGCCGCGCAGGCGCGTCGACATGGCGGTTCCTGCGGAGAGAACGATAACGCCTCCATTGGCGGCCGGCGCCAGCGTGGTTTGCGCGATATGCGAATGGCCTGTGAGAATGATGTCGGCGCCGGCGCCGGAGAGCGCGTTCATGGCCCGTTGCGGCTGGTTGATCAGCGCCTGGCCGGCGCGCCCGGGGGCCGGGATGACCGGATGATGGAAGGCTGCAATTTTCAGCCTTGCGTCTTTTGCGCCGCGTAGAACGTTTGCCGCGGCGTCAAGTTGGCGGGATGAAAGACGCCCGTATGACCAGTCGAAAGCGGCGCGGGCGCGGCGCGCGGAATTCAGGCCCGTGACGAAAACATCATTGATGTGCAGATTGGGTTCAATCTCGGTATGGATATGTTTTCGAAAACGACGCCAGGGATCGGCAAATCGAACGCCGAGACTATAGACCGGCGCGTCATGGTTGCCGGGCACTGTGAGGGTCGGCGGCTTCAGTCCTCTCAGATAGCCGCCCGCGGCGCTGTATTCCGACCGCCGTCCGGCCTGGGTCAGATCGCCTGTGACAATGATTGCGTCTGGCGCGTTTTCATTCAACTCATCGGCAAGGCGCGCGGCCGCTCTCGAGTCAACCGCGCCGAAATGAATGTCTGAGATATGGGCAATTTCAGTCGCCATGAAGCTTTCCGCAATGCTTTTTCGTTCCGGCGGAAATTACTCCATCGATGCAATAAAAGCGTCCGCTTCTGCGATGGCGTCGTTCATTTCATCGATCAGCGCTTCGACACGCGCTTCAATTTCGGCGCGCTCCACGTCCAGCGATGAAATTGCACGGGCGTTGAGGTTGTGTTTGAGGAACAGCACCTGATCTTCGTAAAGCTCCAGAACCGGGTCCATTTTGTCGGCGGCGCGGTTCATGGCGCGTAGCACCCTTTCGTAATCCCGTTCGGTCACGTTTAACTGCTGCTCTGAACGACGGCGCAAATCGGCGCTTTCATAAAGCTTCAATTCCTGACGCCACTCCTTAAAGAGGCGCCGGCCCACATCGTCGACCGCCTTGATCCGTGAGCGGACATCCGCCGCCTGCTTCTTGGACCGGTTATAAGATGCGTTCAGCTTATCATATTGGCGTTCGAGCTTGCCGCCGTCGATATCGACCAGGCTTCGGAATTCGTCGAGCGCGGAAGCGAACACTTCCTGCGCCTCGGCCTGTTCGCCGCGGGCGTCCTGCACTCGGTCGACCAGAATGTCGCGTTTTTCAAAGCCGAATTGTTCCAGCGTGCTGTAATAAGCGCTCGCGCATGCGGAAGCGGCGAGAGCGACAGCGGCAATCAGAAAACGGCGGCTGATGGACGGCATAAGGCGAATTCCTTTGGAGTTTACGGTTAAGACAACCGTTTTAGCAGGCGCCGGTTCCAAAATCACGGGGGAAAGATCGCGCAGATTTTCCTCATGCTTTACCGCCAAATATTGCTCTTGCGACAAAAAACACCATATAGAAATTGGGAGGGGTTTTCCCTGAAAGCCTCAAATGCACGGAGCGCGCCTTCGGCGTGAAGGAGAGACCATGTCCGGTGTTTTAGTATTTTTCGGCCTCATCATTGCGGTCGTTGTCTTTGTCGTCGTTATCTACAACCGCATCGTGGCGCTCAGCCAGCGGACGGAGCAGGCTTTCGCCGATGTCGATGTGCAATTGAAACAACGCCACGACCTTGTGCCCAATCTTGTTGAGACTGTGAAAGGCTATGCGAGTCACGAACAGGAAACCCTGGACAACGTGATCATGGCGCGCAGCGCGGCGCAGTCTGCGAGCGGTCCGGCGGCGCAGGGCGCAGCGGAAGGCATGCTCGGCGCCGCGCTCGGCAAGCTGTTCGCGTTGGCCGAGGCGTATCCGGATTTGAAAGCAAATGAGAACTTCATGGAGCTGCAACGCGAGCTTTCCGATATCGAGAACAAGATCGCAGCAGCGCGTCGGTTCTTTAACAACGCGGTGCAGGAATTTAACACCGCGATTCAGCAGATCCCGGGCAATCTCGTCGCCCCGCTCGGCAATTTCACGAAGAAAGAATATTTCGAAGTGCCGGAAGGAAGCCGCGAACAGATCGAGGCTGCGCCGGAGATCAGTTTTTCTTGAGCCTTGCGAGCTGTCATCACCGGGTTTGCCCCGGTGATCCAGAGATGCTGGAAGGCTTGCTCTGGATTGCCGGAACAAGTCCGGCAATGACATGTCTTTCGTTTGACGCGTTTCAGGCGGTGATGCATGGCTGTTAGGATCAGGTGATGTGCGCATGAAACTTCTCGGCGTCATTGGCGGCGTCAGCCCGGAATCGACGCAGATCTACTATCGCCTCCTGAATGAGGCGGCCCGCGCTCGCGCCGGCGGAGAGCATTCGGCCCGGATTCTTCTTTATGCGCTCGATTACGGCGTGATGATCCGTCACTACCAGGCGCGGGATTGGGACGCGTTTAAGCGAGAAGTCGCGCTGGGTGCGGAGCATCTTGCCAAAGGCGGCGCTGAAGCGATCGTTATTTCCTCCAACACAACCCATATTGCCGCGGACGCAGCCGCGACGGCGTCAGGTCTGCCGGTTGTGCATATGCTTGATGCTTTGACGGCGGTCATGGACCGGGCTGGTGCGCGCAAGCCGCTCTTGCTCGGCACGCCGGTGGTGATGGGCGGGGATTATTATCGCCCGGCGCTGGCGGCGCGGTATGACGGCGACGTTCTTGTTCCGGACGCCGGCGAGCAGGAAGAGATCGGCCGCATCATTCTTGACGAGCTGGTCAATGGCGAGGTTAAGGACGCCTCGCGGCGTACATTGCTTGATATTGTCAACCGTCGCCGCGAGGAAGGCGTCGATGGCGTCATCCTTGGCTGCACCGAGCTTTGCATGATCCTCGATCAATCGCATACGGATCTGTCTGTGTTCGATACGACAGCGATCCATGTGGAAGCGGCGGCGGCTTTTGCATTTGGCGAGGCGTAATGGGCGCCTTCGGCCTGCAGACGCATATCTGGAACAATAACCTGAAGTCGGTCCTGTTGCTGGCGGGCTTCCCGCTATTGCTCCTTTTACTGATGTATGGTCTCTCCGTCGGCTATGTGGGCGTCACCCAATATGTCAGCTCCACCGGTCAGGGGCTGAGGCTCGCTCTGGAGCATCTGCAGCGGATCTGGCCGTTCGCCTTTCTCGGCGCAGGGGTCTGGTTTCTGATCGCCTGGGCGTTTCACCAGTCGATCATTGAGGCGTCGGTCGGCGCCAAGAGTCTTTCGCGTAAAGAAGCGCCGGAAATATACAACCTGCTTGAAAATCTCTGCATCGCACGCGGGCTGGCTATGCCGAAACTGAATGTGATTGAGAGTCCGCAGCTCAATGCTTTCGCCAGCGGCCTCAGCGATAAAAGCTATAAAATCACCGTCACCCGCGGATTGATGAATGCGCTGCAACGAGATGAACTTGAGGCGGTGCTCGCCCATGAACTCACCCATATCCAAAACAAGGATGTGCGCTTACTTGTCATCGCGGTCATTTTTGTCGGCATCTTTTCGTTTTTCGGTGAGATGGTGTTTGACGGGCTCTTCCGTCGCGGCGTGCGCATCGGTGGGCACACCCGTTCGCGCAATGGCGACAGCCGCGGCGGCGGCGGGCTCATTCTGATTGCGGTGGCGTTGATCGTCATCGCTTATGTGCTGGCGCTCGTGATCCGGTTTTCGCTGTCGCAGAAGCGCGAATATCTCGCTGACGCCGGCGCGGCGGAGCTGACGCGCAATCCTGATGCAATGATCCGGGCGCTGCAGAAAATATCCGGCCGCGCGCAAATCGATGCGCCTAATGATGTTCAACAGATGATGGTCGAAAACCCCGTCCGCTTCGCTGGCGTTTTTGCGACCCATCCGCCGATTGAAAAACGGATTGAGGCGCTCGTGGATTATGCGGGGGGCGTGAAATGAACGATAAGTCGTCGAACGAGCTTGCAGAAGAACGCACCGATCTCGCTCAAGATCGCACGGATTGGGCCGAAGACCGCACCGTGCTTGCAAATGAGCGCACTTATGCGGGCTGGATGCGAACGGGACTCGCGTCTGTTGGTTTGGGGCTCGGCTTTCAGGCGATCTTTCGCGCCACTGAACCCACATGGCTCGCCAAGGCTGTCGCCAGCGTTTTTGTAATCATCGCGATTTTCATTTTCTGGAACGCGTGGCGTCACGCCTGCAAAGTGAAAGCGCGGCTCGACAGCCACGCCGCTTCGCCGTTGCCGGAAAGTCGCCTTGGCGTCATCACGGCGTTTTTTATTGTCGGCGCCGCCGCCTTGGGCGCAGTGCTGTGGATTTTGTGACTATTGGTACAAAACCCCAGGCAACCACGTCGCAATCGCCGGGAACAAGGCCAACATCGCCAGCGCCAGAATCTGTATAAAGATGAACGGTATTGCGCCGGCGTAGATATGGCTGGTTTTGACTTCGGGCGGGGCGACGCCGCGTAAATAGAATAGCGCAAATCCAAAAGGCGGGGTCAGGAACGACGTTTGCAGATTGATCGCCATCATCACGCCAAGCCAGACCGGATCAAGCCCCATCATTAAAAGCGGCGGGCCCACAAGCGGCACGACAACAAGCGTAATCTCGATAAAATCGAGGAAGAAGCCGAGCAGGAACATTACCGCCATGACAAGGACGACTGCGCCGAGGACGCCGCCTGGCGTTGCGGCGAGCGCGTGCTCCACGGTTTCATCGCCTCCAAGGCCGCGGAAAACGAGGGAGAATAACGCTGCGCCAATGAGGATCGTGAACACCATTGTCGTCACCCGCGCAGTCTGGTCGAGAATCGGCGCAATCGTCCGTTGACGGCGCAACTGGATGAGGCTCGCGGCGATCCCCCAGGGCGTCAGCGCGATCAGCAGAAATGCCGCGGCAATGCCGATGGACTCAATTGGTGCAATATTCTCCCGGCCAAGGCGTAAATCGAGGAGCGAGGTCAGCAGGATGAGCCCGACAATCGCGGCCGCGGAAATATAAACGGCCGGACGCCCCGCGGCGAAGGAGCCTTTCGGCGCCATGCGCCCGCCGGCGATGAGCATCGCCCCGACCGCGCCGACTGAGGCGGCTTCCGTCGGCGTCGCCGCGCCCGCAAGGATCGAGCCGAGCACAGCGATGATCAGGATCAGCGGCGGCGGCAGGGTCTTCATGGCCGCGATCCAGGTTTCCTTGAGGTCGCCGATCTCTTCGGCCGGTATTGCGGGCGCCTTTTTGGGCTGCGTGGCGGCGACAAAAATCTGCCAACTCATATAAAGCCCGACCAGCATCAGTCCGGGGAGGAGGGCGCCGGCGAAGAGATGGCCGACCGACACGGTTTCCGGCGAGGCGACGCCCTGTTCCAGCTGGGCGCGTTGATAGGCGTTGGAAATGACATCGCCGAGCAGGATCAAGACGATTGACGGCGGAATAATCTGTCCGAGCGTGCCTGCGGCTGCGATCGAACCGGAGGCAAAGGCCGGATCATAGCCCCGGCGCAACATCGTCGGCAGGCTGAGCAATCCCATGGTCACGACCGTCGCGCCGACAATGCCGGTGGAGGCGGCGAGCAGCGCGCCGACAAACGTCACCGACAGGCCAAGACCGCCGCGCATGGACCCGAACAGCTTCGCCATTTCATCGAGCAGGTCTTCGGCGATTTTTGATTTTTCCAGGATCACGCCCATGAGGATGAACATCGGCACGGCAATCAGGGTCGTATTGATGTTCGCGCCGTAAATGCGTGAGGGAAGCGGGCGAAGATAGGACAGGTCGAAGACGCCGGCGGCGAGACCGATGACGGCAAATAAAAGCGCCGTTCCGCCCAGCGAAAACGCAACCGGATAGCCCGCCATGAGAAGGGCGCAGAGAAAGACGACCATCATCACATCAAGCCAGCCTGCGAGATGGCAAAGGCAAAATCCGGTTTCGACGGCGGAGAGATCCATCAGCCGCCCCGCCCCTTCAACGTCTCTACCGCACGATGGGCGATCACAAAGCCCGCCATGGCGAGGAGCATGGCGAAAGCGGGAATCAGCGATTTCAGAATGAAGACGCCCTGAATGCCCGAGGCGTCAGCGGAACCTTCCAGCACCCGCCAGGACCGCGCCGCATAGGGCGAGGCTGACCATACAATCAGCAGGCAGACGGGGAAGAGGAAAAGATACGTTCCCAGAAGATCGGTCAGCGCTTTGCGTTTTGGCGGGGCGTCGCGGTAAAAAATGTCAACGCGCACCTGGTCGTCGGTTAAAAGCGCATAGCCGGCGGCGAGCAGGAAAACAAAGCCATGCATATAGGTGATCGATTCCTGCATGAAGATATAATTGATCCCGAAGACATAACGCAGCAACACAACAGCGAACTGCACGAGCGCCATGGCGAGCAAGAGCCACATGACTGCGCGCCCTGTCAGGCGCGTGGCGGCTTCGAAGATGCGCGACAATACGCGAGCGGACTTGCTCGCGCCGCCTGCAACGAAAACACACAGCGTCGCCGCTAGAAGCAGTCCGGCGAATATGCTGACTTGCTGAAGTTCCGGCGCTAAGCGCAGGCGCGGCGTCGCCATGGAAAACAAAATGCCGGCGGCGACAAAAGCGACGACAAGGCCCGCCCAGAAGACAACCGCAGTTGTTTTTTGTTTGCTGAATAAACCGGCGAGCGGCAGCAGCATCAACGGAAACACAACGCCCGCTGCAAGCCAGTTTAAGATATTGCCGGCAAGATCAAGCATCTCAAAGCGACAGATAGCGCCTGCGCGCCGCCATAAACGCTTCTTCGGATACGCCGTTCCACGCCTGGCTGCGGTCGAGGGAGGCTTTGAAGCTTTCAAAGATCCGGGCCGTCAGATCATCTCTGGCCGCCGTTTCTTCCAGCACGGTTTTTGCCGCGTTCGCCGCCGCCTCCAAAACGTCTTCCGGCATTTCACGCAGCTCCACCCCATGCTCTGCAACCAGTTGGTCGAGCGAGGCGGCGTTGTGGTGCATATATTCGGCAAGCGAAAGATTGTTCGCCCACTGACAGGCGGCTTTGATGATCGCTTGTTCGGTGTCGTTGAAGCTGTTCCAGAGATCGAGATTGACGCCAACGCCGAGTTGCGCGCCAGGTTCATGAAAGCCCGGATTATAATAATACTTTGCTTCGTTATAAAAACCGAAAGCAAGATCATTCCATGGGCCGACCCATTCGGTGCCGTCGATAGCACCGGACTGCAACGCCTGATAAATTTCTCCGCCGGACAAGGCGACGGCCGACGCGCCGAGCCTGCGCAGGACTTCTCCGCCAAGACCCGGCATACGCACTTTCAGTCCGCGCATGTCCTCAAGCGAATTGATCTCTCGCTTATACCAGCCGGCGGACTGGTTGCCCGTATTCCCGGCGGCGAACGGTTTGATGTTGAATTTGGCGGACAACTCATCCCAGAGTTCCTGACCGCCGCCAAATTCCGTCCACGCCATAATTTCAACCATGGTCATGCCGAAAGGAACGGCAGTGAAAAAAGCAAAGGCCGGCGATTTGCCGACCCAGTAATATTCCGCCCCGTGATAAAGGTCAGCTGCACCGTCGGAGACAGCGTCGAAACTTTCAAATGCGGGAACAAGTTCCCCGGCGGCGAAAAGGCGGACATCCATGGCGCCGCCGGAGAGCAGGGTGATGAATTGCGCTGTGCGTTCGGCCATGGTCCCGAGGCCGGGGAAATCCTTCGGCCAGGTGGTGACCATTTTCAACTCGCGCGCGCGCACTGCGCCGCCAATGGCTTCTATTCCTGCCGGGACGCCGCATTCGCAGCCCGCTGCGAGGCTGGCTGCGCCAAGCGCGCCGCCGGTCAGTAGCTGGCGTCGTTTTAACATGGCCCCTTAGTTTCCACCCTTGTTTTATTATCAGGGGGTATTGGTCGGCCAATTTCGCTGACGTTTCAATAGGATCGATGGAAATAGCTGCGCGATCAGTCTTTTGCAGTTTCCGTTTCGGCGCGTTCGCGCTCCTTGCGCGCTTTATAAGCCTCGAAGGCGGCTTCTTTTTCCTGTTCCTGACGCGCGCGCTCAATCAGGCTTTCCTGCGCCAGGCTGGACCCGGTTCCATCATCGCCGACAGCGTAGCAGCGTTGTTCGTTGGCGAGACAACGATCAAAGCATGCTGACTGGGCTCCGCCGGAAGGAATGTCCACGCACTGATTGCGGCACTGATTGTATGCGCCGAGGCAGCGGTCCTCAGCGTAGCTGAACGGCGGGCCTGCACAGGCGGAAAGCAGCAAAACCCCCGCTGTTAGAGTCGCGTGAGCAAGAGGTTTTGCATTTGCAGCTCTAAATCTCATACACCTTCGCAGCCTTGTGCGGCATCATCAGCTCCGCCGGTCCATCCGCACCCAGCCTGATGCAGTGAGCTTTTCAAGCGGCTGAAAATCGGCCTTGTACTGCATTTTTGGCGAACCTTCGACCCAATAGCCGAGATAAACGTAGGGAAGCCCGAGTTCGCGGGCGAGCGCGACATGGTCCATAATCATGAACCGTCCGAGAGAGCGATCTGCGACATCCGGTTCGAAGAAGCTGTAGACCATGGAGAGCCCGTCAGTGAGGCGATCGGTGAGCGCGGCGCCGACAAGACTGGTTTCATCCTCGCCTTCAAGATCAAGGGTCGGCGCGCGATATTCAACGATCATGGTGTCGACGGCGGTCTCCTCGACCATCGCCGCGTAGTCAAGCACCGTCATTTCCGACATGCCGCCGTCGCCATGGCGGGCGTCGAGATAGCCGCGCAGGACGGAAAATTGCTCGCCGGTCGCGCGCGGCCCGGCCATCTTGCGCGACAGGTCCGCATTTCTGGACAGGGTCCGCCGGCGTGATTTGGAGAGATCGAAATCATCAACAACGATCCTCACCGGGACGCAAGCTGCGCATCCTTCGCAGGCGGGAAGATAGATAATATTTTGCGAACGCCGAAATCCGCGCCGGGTCAGCAGCGCGTTGGTCGCTGAGGCGGCTTCGCCGTCAAGATAGGAAAAAATTTTTCGTTCGCGCTTGTCAGCAAGATAAGGACACGGCGCCGGCGCAGTGACATAAAAGTCGCCGCTCTCCAGGCCGAACCGACGGGCAAATTCCTCATTACTCATAACGCCATCCTAGCCCTTCAAACCTTAGCGGGCGATTAGCGCATCAGCAATGAATCTATTCTTCCGCATGGTCAAATCAGATCGAAATACCATGGCGCGAGCAGAGAATAGACAATCCACAGCACAATAATGAGAGGCCCGCCCACCGTCATGTAATCGCGAAACTTGTAATGCCCCGGGGTCATGACCAGCAGGTTCGTCTGATAGGCGACCGGCGTTGCAAATGAACAGTTCGATCCGAAAATGACGGTCAAAACGAGAATATGCTCGTCAATGCCGAGCTGGCGCGCCGCGGCGACGGCGATCGGCGTGAACAAAACCGCTGTCGCATTGTTGGACAGAACATTGGTCAAAGCGGCGCAAATGATAAAGAAAGCTGAAATGACAACGGCCGGTCCGAACGGTCCCGCCGCGCCGGCGAGGCCCTGACCAATAAAGTCCGCGCCGCCCGTGTTTTCCAGCGCTGCGCCCATGGCGAGGGACGCGCCGATCAAGAGATAGATCCGCCGGTCGACGGCCCGCGCAGCCTGGCGGACATTCAGACAACCGGTTGCAACCATGGCCGTTGCGCCTGCGATCGCAGAGACGGCGATGGGAACAACGCCTGTTGCAGTGAAACCGACCACGCCGGCGAAGATCAGGGCCGCCATGCGCGCAGTGCGCGGGTCGGGCATGTTCTGCATCGAATATTCGAGCAGCAGAATATCGCGATCCGAACGCAGATTGCGGATGTCGCCAAGGTCGCCGAGGATGAGCAGAACGTCGCCGGCTTCCAGGCGGATTGTGTTCATTTGCGTCCGGATCATCCGGCTGCGCCGCTCTATGCCGACGATGACGCAGCCGGTTTGCGTGTGGAAGCTGATCTGGGCGATGGAACGGCCGATCATCCGCGATCCCGGCGCCACAATGGCTTCAACCATGGTCAATTGGGTCGAGCGCTGCGTCGTCTCTTCGTCTTCTTCGCTTTCGATTTCGGTTTCCGCCATCAAGCCTTCAAGCATTGCGGGGTTGGACTTCAACAGACCTGTCAGCGCGCTTCTTGTGGCGGCGACGATAACGACGTCGCGGTTCTGGAATTTGAAATCGTCAAAGGGCGGAAGGATCGCCTTGTCGCGGCGCTGGACCATGCGCACCGTGATGTCGGGCAAATCGACGAACAGACCGGAAACCGGACCCTTGCCGATCAGCGGGTGGCCGCGGGTGATTTCGATCTGGGCGATGAAATGCTTGCCTTCGCGTTCATTGATCGCGGTTTGATTAGGGTTGGCGCGGATCGGGATCAACCATCGCCCCGCGGTCATCATGTAAACAATGCCCGCGGCGGCGAGCATCGTGCCCATAGGGGTCAATTCGAAAAAGCCGATCTCGCCGCCCGTTGTTGCGCGATAGGATTGTGCGGCGAGAAGGTTGGTGGATGAACCGATGATCGTTGTCATGCCGCCAAAGATCGACAAGTAGGAAAGCGGCATCATGAAACGCGCGACCGGCGTTTTGCCTTGTTGCGCGAGCGCCGCCATGATCGGAATGAACATGACGACAACGGGCGTGTTGTTGAGAAAAGCGCTGACCACCATGATGAAAAGAAAAATCGCGCCGGTAATCGCGACCGGGCGCTTGTCATAGGCGCGCAGCAGATATTCGGTTGGGTGTTCCAGCGCCCCGGACTGAAACATTCCCTGTCCGATAATGAGCAAGCCAAGAATCGCAAAAAGAGCCGGGCTTGCAAAGCCGGACAGCAATTCTTCCGGCGTCAGCATATTGACGCCGTTGACTTCCATAGGCGCCGCCAGGAACAGCGCCAGCAACGCCACCAGCGCAACGGCTGAAACAAGTTCCAGCGAGAAGCGGTCGAGCGTATAGGCGACGATCGTGACGAGAATAATCGCCAGGGTCGCCCACATCTGCCAGTGTGCGTCGAGGAAGAACTCCATCATCGGTGTTGTTTTCGCCCTAAGCCTTTGTCCTCTGCGCCGTCTTCAAACGAGACGCGTCCCGCGGCCGCCTGCCGCTTTTTATTTTCATGAATAGGTGGTAACCGCACAAGAGTGAAGCATTTTCAATATGTTGCCGAAACGGCGTCTCGTCTTGAAGGAATGGCCGAGCATGAATGATATCCACCGGCCGTTCAAGAACGCCCTTGGCAAATTCGCCACCGGGATTGTTGTCGCCGCCTGTAAAACACCAGACGGCGGATTTTCCGCCTTGACGGTTAATTCCTTTACGTCGGTCTCGCTTGATCCGCCGCTGGTCCTGTGGTGCCTGGAGACGAAGGCGGCGTCGTGTCCGACATTCATGTCGGCGGACGCTTATTCGATTTCCGTTTTGCGCGCTGACGGTGAGGCGTTGTCGAACCGATTCGCATCCCATGCACCCGAGCCGCTCGCCGAAAATGAATACGAACTGTGGGAAACGGGTGCGCCGATCCTGAAAGATCGTATCGCTGGTTTCGATTGCCGCATTTTTTCGCGCCATAAAGCCGGCGACCATGTTGTGCTTGTCGGTGAAGTCGTCAAATTTGATTCTGAAGACGGCGCGCCCCTCGTTTATTTCGCCAGTCAATATGGAACGGTTCAATCGCCATGAAAAAAGCAGCGTTTCTCGGGCTCGGCGTGATGGGGTACCCCATGGCGGGACACCTTGCCGAACGCGGTTTCGAAGTCACCGTATTCAACCGCACTGCACAGAAAGCAAAACGCTGGATCAATGACTACGCCGGCGGCGTCGCGGAGGATCCTGCTGAGGCGGTTGCAAGCGCAGATTTTGTTTTTCTCTGTCTGGGCGATGATCCGGATGTGCAGTCTATCGTGACGCGGGCTGCAGCCGGGCTCCAGAAAGGCGCGATCGTGGTCGATCACACGACCGCATCGCCTGCGCTTGCCAGGCGTCTTCATGATGAACTCGCCGAACTTGGCGCAGGCTTTGTCGATGCGCCGGTTTCGGGCGGCGAGGCCGGCGCGAAAAACGGCAAGCTTGCGGTGATGTGCGGCGGCGACGGCGCGCATGTCGAGCTTGCGCGTCCGGCGATGGAATCTTATAGCGCGCGCATTGTTCATGTCGGCCCGTCCGGGTCCGGACAATTATGCAAGTCGGTGAACCAGATTTGCATCGCCGGGTTGCTGCAGGGACTGTCTGAGGGCGTGCATTTCGCCGCCAAGGCGGGGCTGGACATTGAAAAAGTGCTGGAGGCAATCTCCGGCGGCGCAGCTCAAAGCTGGCAGATGGAAAATCGCGCGCGCACTATGGCGGACGACGAATTTGACTTCGGGTTCGCCGTTGACTGGATGCGCAAAGACTTGCGCATCGCCTTATCCGAAGCGCGTGAGAATGGCGCGCGCCTTCCGGTCACGGCGCTCGTCGATCAGTTTTACGCCGATGTGCAGGCCATGGACGGCGGGCGCTGGGATACGTCAAGCTTGATCAGACGACTGAGCGATGTGGATTGAGTAAGCGCTTAATGCACTTCTTATCCCCCAACTGCTATTTTTATCAGACTAAAGATTAATAGCGAAAAGCCTGCGCTAAAGGAATCTGGCCGCCTTTTTCGTATTCCTGTTCTGTCTTTCAATTTTTCAGGATTTTCTCGTTTTTACATCGATTATGCTTTCACAATCGGCCTCACCTGATTGTGGATTGAGCGTGATGGCGCCGGCTTCTACGAAACAAAGCACAGTTTAGTAATTGAAGATTAAAGGTTCAGAGCGCGCCGCTGCGAAGTGAGCGGCGCAGACTTTCCAGGACTCAAATTGTTTCATGCGCCTGCTCAGATGCGCGCGCGGGCGTTCAACCTTGCTTCGGAGAGCCATGATGAAATTCCGATTTTTGCTTGCCGCTGTTTTTGGCGTCGCCTCTTTCCTGTGCGTTGCTCACGCCCAGGATGACCCGTTTGGATCAGGTCAGTTTGAAGGCGCCGTCTACACGCAGACCAATGACCCGACAGGCAATGGCGTTCTCGCATACGGGCGGCGCGCTAACGGCACGCTTGAATTCCTGGGCATTTTCGGGACCGGCGGCAGAGGCACCGGTCTTGCCGGTTCAGGATTTCCTTTTTTCGATACCGGCGACGGGCTCGACCCGATGCAGTCCACCAACGCCGTTGAGCTCAGCACGGACCGCCAGTTTCTTTTTGTGATCAATGGGGCCAGCTCTTCTGTCAGCACGTTTCGCATTGGGCGCGATCTGCGGCCCCGTTTAACGTCAGTAACAAGAGTAACCGGTTTTGGGCCGAATTCGATCACCTATCGGGACGGCGTCGTTTATGTGTCTTCGGTCGATGCGGACGGCCAGTTCGACGGAAGTCTCGGCGAGGTCGGCTTATTTGAAGCTTTCCGACTGACCCAGCGCGGGCGGCTTGTCCCGATCCGCGGCTCCGTTCGCAGGCTCAGCAATCGACCGGGCGGCATAGACGTCACGCCCAATGGTCGATTTCTTGTGGTGACGTCGCTGAACGCCGGCAGCGGCGGCGCTGGCGACGGCCCGTCATTCGCAGACAATCTTGAGTCCGTTGTCATCTACGGTTTGGCGCGGAACGGCATGCCCTCACGCAGTCCTTTGTCTTCAGGCATATCGCTTCCTGTGGATGCGACGCCGGGCGCGCCAGACCCGGATGTCGTGCGCGCCAGCACCATCGCGCTCGGCCTTGAAACCATCGAGGATGACGGGCGCCAGTTTGTGGTCGTCACCGAGGCGCGCAGCGTCGCATTTCCGAACGGTTTCCCAACGCCGCCGCTGACTCCGGGATTTCCCGGCGAAGGCGTCATCCCGCTTTTCCAGCCGGGCGGCGTTTCAAGTTGGGAGATTCTGCCCGATGGCGAGCTGGTGCTGATCGACGCATTGCCGGTAAATGACAATCCCGATGAAATTGGGCTTGGCACAGGGCAGTCCGCCACGTGCTGGGTTCAATTCTCCGCAGACGGAAAAACATTTTGGGTCGTGAACACGATCGATTCATCTATCTCGGCGTTTCGTTTCAACAAAGGCGAGATTGAAATCATTGCTGAAGTGGTCGCACAGGGCGACGGCCTTGGCGATGCTGTTCCCGATGAAGTGACGCCGCCCGATCTATTTCCTATCGAGCTTGCTGATGCGCCGGCGCCGCGCCGCGTAGACGGATTTGCAAGAGCAACTTTCAAGCGCGCAAAATTCTCATATCGCGACCGCCGCCGCAGACGTCCTGCTCCGGTTGGCGACGGCGTTGATTTCGACAGCTTCGGCGGTCCGCAAAACCCGATCCTTAACGGCACGGACGCGTTTCTCGATTTTCGCATCAGCGATGATGGAAAATTCATCTATCAAACCCTTGGCCTCGACCGCGGCATTCTCGTTTACCGCGTCGATGAGGCCAATGAAGACGGGGAAGTCAGCGGCCTGACATTGATTCAGGAAGTGCTGACCCCCGAATTGCCGGCTTTCAATATTCAGGGCATCGAGGCCTTTTAAAACATAAAATATCGCGTGTTTTTGCGGCTCCGCCAGTCTCCAGGCGGGGCCGTTTTTTTAGCTTTTGCGTCCATATGCGCCTGCATAAGAGCCTTGCAACAAAAGCAGTCCGGCTCCAATTTGAATAAGTCTATTTATTCTCAATGGAGATTATTCGATGACTGCCGTTCAAACCGCCCGCCCGTCATGGAAAACCGACGAACTCGTCATGTTCGAGGAGGAAGTTGCGAAGTTCTACAAGAAAGAACTTGCGCCTCACGTGGAGGATTGGCGCGAGAAAGGTTGTGTCGATCGCTGGGCGTGGGAGAAATCGGGCGAGCAGGGCCTTTTGTGCATGTCGATGCCGGAAGAATATGGCGGGCTCGGCGGCACCTTCGCCCATGAGCAGATTGCGATTGAGCAACAAATCAAGGCGGGCGTGGAAGGTTTTGGCGCAGCGCTCCATAACACGATCGTTGCCCCTTATATCCTTCACTACGGCACGGAAGAACAAAAGCAGCGTTGGCTGCCGAAAATGGCTTCAGGCGAGTTGATCGGCGCCATCGCCATGACCGAGCCGGGCACCGGTTCGGACCTTCAAGCGGTCAAAACGACAGCGCTGAAGGAAGGTAACCAGTATGTCGTCAACGGGCAGAAAACATTCATTACCAACGGCCAGACGGCGAACATTATCATTGTTGTCGCCAAGACAGATCCTAAAGAAGGCGCAACCGGCGTCTCGCTGATGGTGGTCGAGACCGACGAGGTCGAAGGGTTTGAGCGCGGCCGCAACCTGAAAAAGCTTGGCAACAAGGCGCAGGACACCTCTGAGTTATTCTTTTCCGACGTAAAAATTCCGACGGAAAACCTTCTTGGGACGGAAGAAGGGCAGGGTTTTTTCCAACTGATGGAACAGCTCCCGCAAGAGCGTCACGAGATTGCCGTGCAGGGCATGGCCGCCATTGAGCGCGCGCTTGAGCTGACGATCGATTACGTCAAAGAGCGTCAGGCGTTTGGGCGTCCGATCCTTAAATTTCAGAATACGCAGTTCAAGCTCGCCGAGTGCAAAGCGAAAGCGACCATGGCGCGCGTGTTTGTCGATTATTGTACGGAGCAGTTGATCGCCGGAAAGCTTGACGCGGCGACGGCGTCAATGTCGAAGATGTTGCTCTCCGATCTTGAAAACGAGATCATTGACGAATGTCTCCAGCTCTTTGGCGGTTATGGGTATATGGACGAATACCCGATCAGCCGGATGTATGCTGACGCCCGGGTGCAGCGCATTTATGGCGGCACCAATGAAATCATGAAGCTGTTGATTGCACGCACCTTGTAGGCTTAGTTTGCCGGCTTATGAGGATCGGCGGGCAGAAACAGCAAGCGCATAAGTTTTGCGTATTCATCATTCTCAGCATTTGCTGCTCATCCTTCTTTTGGATCGCAGACGGCGCTGCTTTCGTTATTCAGGATGCGCCCGCCGCTTCGCGGGAGGCGCTTGAGCCCTATGACGACGATGTCTTGTGGGCTCGTCTTGGGGAGAGCCCTGCTGACGCGCGCACGATGGCGATGCGCTATATCGACCGTGAGATCCCGGTTTCAGAGGCTGATTATGCCCGTGCGCTCAATATCGTAGCGATCAGCCACGCTATGGAAGGGCGTCTGAAGGAGGCGTTGCCGTATTCCGAACGCGTCTATGCGGGTTGGGCGGCGCTCGAGAATTACAGCCGCATGGCCGGGGCGATGTCGAATATCGCAAACATGCATCGCCAGATGGGCAATCTTCCTGACGCAATCGCCAGTTTCAAGCTTGCGATTGCGCACGCCAAAGAGGCCGGAGCCGCGTCTCCTCGCGCGGCGGCGCTTATTAATCTCGCTGACATGTTGAGGCTTAACGGCGCGACGCGTCAGGCCATGCCGCTCTATAAGGAAGCTGATCGTCTTATCGATGATATAGAGAATCCCGCCTTCATGGCCGGCGGTTTCATTTCGATGGCGGGCGCGCAACTTGAGATGGATGATCTCGACGGTGCCAGAAAAAGCTTGGCCAAAGCCTATGATTTGTTCGGGGGCGAGTTGGGCGTTCAGGAGAAAAGCGATTATCTGGCGGCGGAGGCTCGAATTCAACTTGGCGAAAACGATTTAGAGGCCGCAAAATCGTCTGCAGACGAATGTATTGCTATCGCCGCCGAACATAATCTGCAATTGAGCCTGCGGGAGTGTGAATTCATCGCCGCCAAAGTTGCTCTGGCGCAAAAAGACCTCAGCCGCGCTGACGCGCTTATGCGGTCGCTTGCGCAGGAAAAAGTTCTTGCTGAAGATGAAGACAATCCGGCGGCGTTGCAAAACAGACGCTCATATTTGTTATTGCAAAGCAGACTACAGAAAGAGCAAGGCGATTTTTCTGCAGCACTGCAGAACCGAGAGCGCGCAGACGAAATGCGCGAGCGCCTCGCTGAATTCCGGCAGGATGCTGAGCTGGCTCTGGCGGCGGCGGATTTCACTAATGAAGCGCGCGACTTGCGCATGGAGCTTTTGCACGAAAAAGCCCGGTTTACGGAGCTGGAAGTCAATCGGCGCAGATTGATAACGATAGGCTCAAGTCTTGCTGCGCTTGTCTTCATTATGCTGTCCGGCGTTTTGTTCTATTCGTTCTCCCGTGCGAATTCCGATCGGCAAGCGCTGGCGCTCGCGTTGGGCGAGCGCAACATGTTGATGCGCGAGTTGCATCATCGCGTCAAAAACAGCCTGCAGATCATCGCCAGCATGATTAATCTGCAAAAAAGAAAAGCGGCGTCTAAACAGTCTTACGAAGCGGTCAATGCGCTGGGCGACATCCAGGGACGGGTGGGCGCCATGTCGGACATACAAAAAAGCCTTTTTGAAATAGAAGGCGCTTTCCAGGTGCCGTTCAAAATCTTTGTCACTGACCTTGCCAATCGTCTTTGTGAAGCGTCCGGCGGCGAGATCGCTGCGAAAGTCGATGTCGATGAAGTCAACTTTCCCGCCAGCATTGCCGCGCCTTTGGGGCTGATCGTTAATGAGCTGGCCAATAACGCCATCAAACATGCGTTCAGGGGATCGGAACGTTCGCCTGAGTTCTTTATTGAGCTGTCGGCAATCAGTTCAGGAAGCTACCGTCTTGAAATAAGCGATAACGGATCCGGTTTCGATCCGGCGATAGCGGGGGAGGGAAACACGCTTGGCTTCAGTTTTGTCCATGACTTGACCCGCCAGATTGACGGCAAAATCTCCCTTCAAAGCGGGCCTGAAGGCACGGTGTGGACGATTGATTTTCCCGGAGACGGCGCAACAGCCTCATAATACAAGCGCTTTTATTCCTGAAATGTTTGTAAGCAGTCATTTTGCGGCGGAAATTGCTTTGCCGCGCGGCCAAACGTTTTATCGCAACACCCTTGGCGGCGGCTCCGAATGGGTTAAAACGACGCCAGAAATCAGCATGGGAGCTGAGTCAAAAAGGGGTATATCCATGGGACTTAAGAAGAGGTTCCGGGCGTTCGCCGGGGGACTGGCGCTGGCGTTCGGCAGTATTGCAGGGGCAGCGTTCGCGCCCGCCGCCGCCAACGAATTCGAAGTGCCGGTCGAATATCACAAGCTTGATAACGGCCTGAAAGTGGTGCTTTCCGAAGATCACGCCGTACCGACGACAACCATCGCAGTTTATTACGGCATCGGTTTTCGTATTGAGCCGCGCGATCGCACCGGGTTCGCGCACCTGTTCGAACACATGATGTTTCAGGGTTCGGAAAATCTTGGCAAAGCCGAGTTCATCAGTCTCGTGAACTCCAATGGCGGCGTGCTCAACGGGTCAACGCGTTTTGACTTCACTAACTATTTCGAAGTGGTGCCCTCCCACAAGACGGAGACGTTTATCTGGGCGGAAGCCGATCGCATGCGCGGACTTGATATCACGCAGGAAAATCTGACCAACCAACAGGGCGTTGTGAAGAACGAAGTCAAAGTGAACGTTCTCAATCAGCCCTATGGCGGTTTTCCGTGGCTTGATATGCCGCAGCTTGCCAATGAAAACTGGTTCAACGCGCACAATTTCTACGGCGATCTGGAAGATCTTGATGCGGCGACGCTTGAAGACGTGCAGGATTTTTTTGATGACTTCTATGCGCCAAACAATGCCGTAGTCGTTATTGCCGGGGATATTGATCCTGAGGAGACGCTCGGTTGGGTCGAGCAGTATTTCGGCGATATTCCGGCCTCTGACAATCTTTCGTTCCCTGATATCTCAGAGGCGCGTCAGGAACAGGAAAAGCGCAGCGAAAAAACAGATCCGCTGGCGCCGCAGCCGGCGCTCGCCTGGGCCTATCATGTCCCTGAGCGCGGAACGCCCGAATGGTATGCCATGGTGATGATCGATCTGATGCTGGCGCAGGGAGACGACAGCCGACTGAACCAGAAGCTGGTACAGGAAAAAGGCTATGGCGGCGCTGTGCCTGGCGGCATCAACTGGCCGCTTGGGAATATTTATAATTATAATGGCCCCATGCTGTGGACCGCGTTCATGGTGCACGGCGCACAGTATGATCCTGACGATATTCTTGCTGACATCGACGCCATCATCGAGGATCTTCAAACTAATCTGGTGAGCGCGGAAGAATTTGAGCGCGCAAAAACCAAGGGGCGCTCGGGTCTTTATGACATCGTCGGCGACGGCAACCGCATCGGTCTGGTCGATCTTCTTGCCGCATTTGCGCTGTTTGATGACGACCCGTCGCGCATCAATCGCCTAGAGTCAGAGTTCGACGTCGTCACGCCGGAACTCATTCGCGAGGTTGCGCGGGAATATCTGCGTCCGACCAATCGTTCAATTATTACGCTGAAACCGGGCGCAGGTCAGTCCGGCGCCGGCCAATAGGGTAAGGGGATAACCGATGAAGATGCTATCGAAACTGTCTTTAGCTGCTGCGTCGCTCCTTTGCGCCGCTGGTTTTGTTCCTGCCGCCGCGCAGGAAAAAGAACAACCTCCTGCCGGCGGCGAGCCGCGGGACTTCTCGTTGCCGAAGATTGAAAGCTACGCGCTCCGCAATGGCGTCAAGGTTACGCTTGTGCCTTATGGCCGGGTGCCGAAGGCGACTGTGCGGGCGGTTGTTCGCGCCGGCAATCTGAATGACGGCAATCAGACATGGATTGCCGATATGACAGCGGCAATGATGGAAGAAGGCGCCGGCGGCAAGTCCGCCGGGGAAATTGCAACCCTGGCCGCCGGCATGGGGGGCGACTTCAATCTTGGCGTCGGCCTTGACCAGACTTTCGCGGCGATGGATGTCCTGAGCGACAGTGCGCCCGATGCAGTTTCGCTCATTGCCGACGTTCTTCAGCGCCCGAACTTTCCGGAAAGCGAAGTGGAGAAAGTCCGCGCCGATCTGATCCGGAATGTCTCTATTGCGCGCACGCAGGCGCAAGCGCAGGCAGGCGAAGCGTTCGCGGCCGTTCTCTACCCTGACCATCCTTACGGCGACACGCTGCCTGACGACGGCCAGCTTGAAAGTTATACGCTGGATGATGTCAGGGCGTTTCACGCGGAGAATTTCGGCGGCGCAAGAACCCATGTCTATGTGGTGGGTCAGTTCGATCGCCGCAAAATCCGAAGCGCCATCAAGTCCGCATTCGGCAAGTGGGAAAAAGGCCCCGCGCCGTTGACGCTCGCTTCTACACCTAATGAAGAAACCTCTGTCGTTCTAATTGACCGTCCGGGCGCCCCGCAATCGACAATCCGCCTTGGCAAGCGCGTGCCTCCTGTCGATCAGTCGGTCGATCTTGCTGCAACGAACACGCTTCTTGGCGGATATTTCTCTTCGCGCATTACGCGCAATATCCGTGAAGACAAGGGCTATACCTACTCGCCGGGCTCACAGGTCGCCTTGCGCTACAAAGCGGCGAACTGGCAACAAAACGCCGATATCACATCAGAGGCCACCGGGCCGGCGCTTGCGGAAATCCTGAAAGAAATTCGCCGCATGCAGGACGAGCCGATCTCCGACGCCGAATTACAAGGCATCAAGAACTACATGAACGGCATCTTCGTTCTGCAGCTCGCCTCACGCGGTGGGATGGCGAACCGGCTGGCGTTCGTCAATCTGCACGAACTGGGAACGAAATATCTCGAGAGCTATGTGGGCAAGGTTCAGGCGTTGTCCACGGCGGATTTCCAGAACGCAGCGAGTGAGCATTTGTCAATCGATGAGATGAGCCTTGTTGTTGTCGGGCCGCTCGACAGTGTGCGCGGCCAGCTTGAAGCGCTGCCGGAGTTTGCTGAGCGTTTGCCGGCGGCCGAATAGCCGCTCAATTGCTGACTTTTGGAAAGCCCGGCGTTTTTGCGCCGGGCTTTTCCATTTTGTCCCGATGCGGCTGCGTCTTGCGTAAAATTCTGAATCGGCGCTGGTTTGTTTTATGACAACTGCGGATATCTTCTCGGCGCTGAACATTCTCGGTCTGTTTGTGTTCGCCATATCCGGCGCGCTTACCGCGCTCAGAAACGATATGGATCTTTTCGGCGTCGCCATGATTGCATTCGTAACCGGCGTCGGCGGCGGCACAATCAGGGATGTTCTGCTTGGCTCCTTCCCGGTCTGGTGGATCGCTGCGCCGTCCGCCGTTTTCATCTGTCTCGCCGGCGCAGCGATTGCGACTGTCGCACAGCCGATTATTGACTCGCGGTTAAAAGCGCTGATCTGGGCTGACGCGGTTGGGCTTGCTGTGTTTGCGGTTCTTGGCGCGCAGGCCGCGCTCGCGGCGGACGCGCCGATGATCATCGCCGTCTTCATGGGCGCCGTAACAGCGACCTTTGGCGGTGTTGTGCGCGATGTCTTGCTCAACGAGCCGCCACTCATTCTGAAGCAGGATATCTACGCGACTGCGGCATTAATCGGGGCAGGGGTCTATGTGGGGTTGCTGGCGTTTGAGGCGGCGCCCGGAGCGGCAGCCATTATTGCCGCGATCGTCACCTTCCTCATCCGTTCCGCTGCGATCGTGTTCAATATTCCATCGCCGAAATATGCGCGTCCCCGCAAGTCCGAATTTTAAGCGCGCCGCGAAAGATTGGTCAGTTTCAACATCTCACCCCATTCCCGATCCATTTCCGGCGGATTGAATGCGGAAAAGCCGGAGCCGGGATGAAAAGTAATCTCGCCGAAATAGATCTGATCTTCATGGAGATAGAAATCCACGCGAACAAAATCGAAATCGGCGGCGACTTTTTCTGAAAGGGCGATCATCTGTTCAAGCTGGGGGGGCTCTTCCCGAGCGGTCCCGGCGCGAAAGGTCGTTCCCCATTCTGCCTCATAAGGGCGCCAGCGGCGATCGTAAAATGTTCGCGTGCAGTCGCCGTAAAGATCGTGATCGACAATAATCGCCTGAACTTTTCCGTTGAAGCAGCAAAATTTCGGTTCTGCGAGCGGGTCTCCGTTTTTGTCGAGCAATGCTTTCTGAATGAGGATGCGCGGGGTCAGTCCGTCATATTGCCATTCGCGTTTTTGCCGATAGGCGTTTGTGCGCATGGATCTTCGCATCCGGCGGCGCACATCCGTCCAGTCTTTTTCCTGCTTATCTTTAATGACGATGGTTGAGCCCTGATCGTGAGTGGGGCGAATGACAAACGGCGTATCAGGGAGCGACGCCTCATCGATTTCATCGGCAGAGGTCAGAACGGCGTAAGTCGGAATTAAATATTCAGCACCCCATCTTTCAGTAATAAAATCTAGTACAGCGTATTTATCGGCGCAGACTTTATGAATGGGGCGCCGGTCGTACAGTTTCAGCCACTGCATCTTTTCGTTGAAGGTCCGGGGCGCACTCAGATCAAGCTCGTAGCCGAAAGCTTCCTCAAAACGTTGCGCGATAAAAACGCGATCCGGCAGAAACTGTTGTAGTTTTTTAAAATAATGTCGGCCCCGCCAGTATACAAAATCTTGCAAGGAGCGGAGCAAGGGCTTTTCCGGTGGCGCGGTCATTTTCGATTGTTCCGATGAATTAACAGGTGTGGTAAGTGGGGCCGATTGCGCTGACAAGCGGCAAAAGCAATTTTTGCACCGTTATGCGCGGTTCAACCCTTGCGTTGACGCGTATTTTAGTATTGAAAGCGGCTCGGCGATGTTCGCCTTGCGCGGGTATAGCACAATGGTAGTGCAGCAGCCTTCCAAGCTGAATATGCGGGTTCGATTCCCGCTACCCGCTCCAAACCGCCCGATCCGCGGTCTCGCTTTAAGAAGACGTTAACAGCGAATTTTGCGAATTTCGCGTCACTTTCCTTTCGTCAATCCTGCGCGCCCATGATGAGCGCATGTCCGTTGCTTTGAAAATAGAAGAACGGCGCCGACATGAACGATACGGATTTGATCTCGGCGTTCGGTTCATGATTGACGAAGTCGTCAGCGATGACGCCCGGCTTATCAATATTTCCGTCGGCGGCGCTGCGATCGGCCATACGGTTCGCCCCGCGATCGACAGCGGTATCATCGTCTATATCGAAAATCTCGACCGGTTCGAGGGGCGTGTGGTGCGGTTATTCCGGCGCGGCTTCGGAATTCAGTTTGACATGGGCGACCGCAAGCGCCAGCGCCTTGCGGATGCGATTGAGGCCATGTCAAACGGCGCGCCAAAACCAACCGCCGCTCACGAACGGCGCGGAGTGAAGCGCGTCTCCGGAGAAGGCGATTCCATTTTGTGCAGATTGGATAATGGCGACACCGTGGAATGTGAGATCATTGACTGTTCTGTCGCCAATGCGTCCTTGCGATGTGCGGCGCGCCCTTTCCTTGGCTCTGAGGTTCGCATCGGACAATCGCGCGCCCGCGTGATCCGTCACACCAAGGACGGCTTCGCCGTTGAATTTGCCGACTATTGGAACGCCCGTCCGCCTGCTGACAGCTATGTCATTTACGACTAAGGCGCCCGCTTTCCGCGTTCAGCCCGATTGATTGAAACCTATCTGTCCTGAAATGGTTGAGACGTTTGCAAACAGCGGGTTTGCAAACGTCTCTCCAATATTGTGTTTTCGAAAAATTCGCTGTTGCGTTTCAGGCGGAAAGCGTGCGTCTCGGCGCTTCAACAGTATCGCCGTGGCGTCTGTCATAAAGGCCGTCAGTGCCCCCCATGACAGCGCCGCCGCGCGTTTTCGCCTTGAATTCGTACATCTCCGCATCTGCACAGCGCAGGACTTCCATCAGGTCCTCATGCGTTTGCGGATCGCCAACAGCCCCGCCGATTGAAATCGTATAGGGAATCTCTTTGCCCGAAGGGGCGGTGCAGCAACTGACCTCTCCCATAAGTTTGTCGCGCACCGCATCAACCTCAGACTTATCCTTGATGCTTTCCAGGATGAGAACGAATTCATCGCCGCCCAATCGCGCGACAATATCAGTATCGCGTACGGATGATTTCAGCCGAGCTGACAAATGCATCAACAGATGATCTCCGGCGTCATGGCCAAAATTATCATTCACCTCTTTGAATTTGTCGACATCGACAACCAGCGCGCCGATATTGCAATGGGCGCGTTTGGACCGCGCCAGGCTGCGACGCCAGCGATCATAGAGCAGGGCGCGGTTGCCGAGCCCGGTTAGCGCATCGTAATACGCTTTTGCCGTAAGATCGTTCTCCTTCGCCTTGCGGCGGATCGAGTATTGGATCACCCGCTCCAGGGAGCGGCTGTCGAGCGATGATTTCGGCAAATAATCCTGAACGCCCAGGCCGAGAGCGGTCACCGCCACATCGGTATCGTCCGTACCCGTCAAAACGACGACTGGCGTCGCGGGGTTCGATTGCAGGATTGTGCGCACCGTATCGAGGCCTGAACTGTCCGGCACGTTCATATCGATCAGCGCAACCAGATATTCGGCGCGCGATAGCTGTGTCTGCGCTTCGGATAAAAACTTACAGCGTTTCACCGTAAAGGCCCGCCGACAGCACTTTTCAAGCAACTCGCGCGTGACGGCCGCATCAAAATCATCATCCTCCAAAAGAAGGACAGTCTCAGCGTTGTTCACAAAAACCCCCTTTGAGCGCCGCGCCGAGCAAGGCGGGCATTGGCGAAGCATTATTGTTATGCAATCATAGATTGCATGCATTCGGTAATAATTTACTAATGGAGACAGGTGAATTTTGACTATGTGCGCAAGCCCCGCCGCGCGACAGGTTTCGCTCATGCCGTATCAGCCGCACACGCCGCGAATGTTCGCAAGCCCGTCGTCAAGGCTGACGACTTGGTTCCTAAGAAGCACGCCGACGCCCGACGTCGCGCCCTGCTGGCGGACCTTCGTCATCTGTCCGGCGACGTCATAATCGTAATTGACATAGAACCCGCCCGGATAATCGATCCGGGTCTGGCGGCCGGCGGCGTCGTAGGCATAGCTGACCGTGCCTTGCGCCTGGGTCTCGGAGAGGACGCGCCCGAGGGCGTCATAGGCGTAGGAGACGGCCTCGCCCCCGGCAAGGGCGGTCACCCGGCTGAAATTGTCGTAGGTTCTTGTGCGGCTCGTTGCGCCGGACCCGGAAGACGCGGTGACCCGGCCCCAATTGTCGAGCGTGTAAGTGATGGTTTGCCCTGCGCGGTTGCGGAAGCTCGTCACCGCATCGGCGGCTTGACGCCAACCATGCACATGATGGCGCCGCCTTGTGCACGCAAAACCCGCATGAACCTGACGTGCAGATAAACCCGACGCCGCTGATTTAATCTTGCTATGAGTTCAAATCTGTTCTCTTCCGTTCACCGTCTCAGCAACTATCGATGAAACTGAAGAAACTCGAGTTCCTTGGTTTCGTTATCGAAAACATATTCGACGCCGCAGCCTGGTAAAATTCGGGCGCCGCGAGAAAGTGGTAAAACGATCTTCTTTTCGCCACTATCGTCAAAATATTCCCGTAGTTGATTTGTTGCATCGGGCACAGACCGTCTGACTGTAATTATCCGGGTTAATTGGCCATCGTCTTTAAAGAAGAAATGGTGGTTGGATATTGGAGAATCGCCGCATTCGTTTGAGTGTCTGCTTACCATATCGTTTGCGACCAGAGTTATGATCTGGATGACACGCCCGGAAATCCCTTCAAAACTTGCGACATAGCCCAAGCCGCCTTCAAAAAGTTCTAAATCAGCTTTATCTAGCTGCCCTTCCGACTCGTAAAGGATCGGCCCAACGTCTTTATCTTGCGCCGATGCGCATCCTGTTACCCCCAACAACCACGCGATTACTGCGAGATATGATCTATTTCTTATAATCACCGTAAACTCCTGATTTTATTATTTTTACTCTAAATCAAAACAAGCCCCGTACCCGTAAGGCCGTATTCTACATACTCTACGATTGAGACCAACAACATATTCCGGCCAGGGGTTTCGCTGCGCCAAAAGTCCGTCCATGCTTCTTTCAAGCGGCCCTGAATTTACGTTATTGTCGTGCGAGTGAATTGCTTGAGTTATATCATTCAAACCAAGGTCGCCATACGGCGGAGTGATATTCGAGGCGCTCTGAATGGATGATCCCATTGTTTCAGGCCCAGCATTAACGTAGTTGCCTTCTTGATCATCGTGGAAGGTGGCCGTGCGCCATTCGTCGCCATTTCGCTCTGTGAGGCCTATTATTCTGCCAGCGGCTGCGTATAAAGCCTCTCGATTGGAGTTAAATGGACCATCAGGGGATTGATCGCCATCAAGACCATCATAGTACGCTTCTCGAAAAATATCCCCCAGATTCCTTGCTTCGCGCCTGCTAATATCTTGGCCCAGAAGTGCGGCAGCAAACTGGCCGAATGCGCGATCAATCTCCATCCCTTGTAAAATACCTTGAGTTCCAGTTGTCCACCCGCCAGTAGAACGACATGTCCCATCAGAATTGGTGATGCGTGACCCCGTGCACATACCGCTCGGATCAATGTTATTCACCGGATCCCCCCCGACATAGCCGTATATATTCATGCCGTCGCCATAGCCGATGGGGTCGGTCTGCATGAAGCGGCCTAGCTTGGGGTGATACCGTGAGGTGAACCGTTTACGGAGTAAACGCAGTTGCCGAACGCTTTGTAGTAGACGAGGTCGTATTCGAACCAGCGCTGCTGGCCGGTATAGCCGGTGAAAAACGACCGTTTGCGGAGCAAACGCAGCGTTCGAACCCCGGCGTTGACGTCGCCTTCATTCCCATACGCATCATAAGTGTTGATCTGGCGCACAACGCCGCCGTCGTCGGTGCGCGCCGTCACCGAGCCGCGCTCGTCCTTGATCAGGAAACGCCGCTGGCCGGTCGCCCCGTTGACCTGTGCGACAGGCTCGTCCACAGACGCGCCGTCAATCGGGGCCCCAACCCCAATTGACCGTCGTATTCGATCGCACTGCCATTGATCACGGTGAAGCCGACCTAAGTCGGCGGATATCGCGAAACGATTATGCGCGAGCGAGAAACTGGCGGAGACGAAGGGATTCGAACCCTCGATGCCCTTTTGGGGCATACTCCCTTAGCAGGGGAGCGCCTTCGACCACTCGGCCACGTCTCCGTGGTCGGTAATGCCGTGAAAGGAGCGCATATGCAACCGCTTATGGCGACGCGTGTGCAGCGCAGGCGCCTGCTTCGTCATCTTCTAGCGCTGCGAGCATGCGCGCGTTCAAATCCTCCGCATCGCCCTCGGCCGGGTCGGTGTCTGCCGCTTCAACAGACGCGCACTCCGACAAAGCCTTCGTCGGGTCGGCGTTACTCGCGCCTTCTGCCGTAAGATCTTCCAGTCCCCGGGCAATGGCGGCGGCGAGCGCGTCGGTCTCGGACTGGGTTCTGACATCCAGGCGTTCAGCGGCTTTATTGACCATGGCGGCGGCTTGGGTGCGAACAGGGGCTTGTTCGAGCTTGTCGGCCGGGTCCGCGGGTGCTGGCGCGGCGCCGACGGGGGGTGCGTTTTCACTGTCATTCGAAGTGAGCGCCAGAGGTTTGGCCAGAGGCTTTTGGGCGAGAGCAGGTTTCTTTCGAGGCTCAACGGGAAGCTCAGTCGTTTGGGCCGGCGGCTCCGTCGATGGCGATGGCGATGGCATCGGTGCAGGTGCGGACGTCGGAGCGCCAGTGATGTTTGCTGTTTTTGGGTCTTGCTGCGTTGTTGAAGGCGCCGGCGCCGCCGCGATGGCGCTGACCGGGTCAGGACGAAGGCCCGGCGCCGGCGTTTTCGTTGCCCGTTCTTTTGCAATCGGCGTTTTTGACGGCGCCGTTATTCGCTCCGCTGCAGACGGCGCAGCAAGCCGGCGGGCCGCCGCGGCTGCGGCAAGTTGCGCGGTTCTGGACGGCAACGGCGCAAGGTTGCCCGGGCCGGCTGTTATTGCGCGCGCGGCAAGCACTGTTGACGGCTTCGCATTGGCGGCGACGCGCCCGGAAGGCCCGCCAAGTTCAATATCGTTTGAAAGACGCCCGGCCATCGGCGCGTCATTCAAGCGAGCGCGATAAACCTGAACATTTTCCAGAACACGCTGGACATAATTGCGCGTTTCGGAAAACGGGATCATTTCCACCCAGTCAAGCGGTTCAACATCGCCGGTGCGCGGGTCGCCGAAATCTTCGATCCACTGCGCTGCGCGGTGGGCCCCTGCATTATATGCGGCGAAAGTCAGAATGAGCGAGCCGTCAAACCGATCCAGAAGATGCGACAGATGCGCCGCGCCGATTGTCATATTATACAGAGGATCGTCAAGCAGCGCCGAGCGCCGATAGGGCAGGCCTTCTTTGCGCGCCGTAATTTGCGCCGTTGACGGAATAAGTTGCATCACGCCTCTTGCGCCGGCGCTTGAATAGGCGCGGGGGTTAAACTCGCTTTCCTGGCGCGACAGGCCAAGAATGATTTCCGGCGCCACATAGGCGCGCGCCTCAGAGGGTGCCAGCCTCATCGGATAGGCGACATCGGGAACGAAAGCGCCCCGCTGTACAGCGACTTTGCCGGCGCGAACGGTGAGATGCGGCGCGCCTTCGCCATTGGTCAGGCGGGCAAGCTCGACATATTCGCCCGGACTCTCAAGCTGATCATCGATATGATAGGCAAAGATCATGAACTCATAATCGAGATCAAGATCTGAGAGCATGCGCAGCGCCGTGACCGCAGGGCGAGAAGCAAAACGGGCTTTCTCGATCGCTGTGGGTATGGGCGCTGAAGCGAACGCCTGGCGCGGGGCCTCACCGCTGAGCGCTTCAACCGCTAATTGTCCGTAATAGGAGTACTGATATTGCGCCGCATTGGCGTAATGCGCGCGCGCCGCTGCGTTATCGCCTTTGGCATCGGCGGCGCGGCCAAGCCAATAATGCGCGCGCGAAAGCGAGATCGGACTTTTTACTGCGTCGGCAAGAATTTGAAAGTGCGTTTCCGCGCGCGCCGGCGCATCAAGAAAACGCAAGGCGATCCAGCCAGCAACAAACTCCGCGTCAGCAAAGTCGCCGTAATTATCCGCAGCGCTAATGCCATGGCGCGCGGCAACCGCATAAGCGTCTGCGAACCGCCCTTCCTTGATCGCCCATTGTAATAAAAGCCGACGTTCTGTCCACCAGCGATCAGAATTGCGGATCAGCGACGGGTCTTCCGGCGCGTCGCCGGCGAGTGCGATCGCATATTGTTGTTCATCCGTACGCCGATAATATCGAACCGCCGCATAAAGAACGCCTGAGTCCTTTTGCTCTTCCTCTTTCAGCTGGCGATAAAGCTTGGGTCCGGAGCCGGCGCGAAGGAGCAGGGCCGCGCGCGCCTCCGCCATTCGCCGGTCTTCGCGGGAAAGATACGGGAAGGTGCGCCGTGCGTTTGTTACCTGCCGGCCCCAAAGCAACCGATCCACCCGGCTTGCGTGATCGGCCTTGGTCAGGCGCTTGCTGTAATTTTTTATAATCTGTTTTTCTTCAGCAATTCGGAAATTGTGATTGACCCAGGCGTCGCGGATCAGCGCAGTCGCCTCTGCGTCGCGGCCTTGGGAGAGAAGGGCGCGCGCCATGTGGGTTTTGCCGGCGCCGGTGCGCGGTTTGCGCTGGGTGAAGAACGCGAGAATGTCGGCGGCGGGCGCGTCGTCAGCGATGCGGCTTTCGGCGAAAGACTGAATGCGCGATCGTGACGGCCAATCCGGATGCGCATCCAGAAAAACGCCGGCCTCGCGGAAATCCATCTGCGGATCTTTGGACATGAAGTAGAGCCAGTCGCCGAGGCTGCGCGCAGTGGCGTCTTCTATGAATTGCGTTTCGGCTTTGGCGAGCGCAAAGGCTTTTCTCTTGAGCGCGTTTTGCACGGTTTTGAGCCGCGCCTGATCGAGCCGGGTCAGATAAGTCGGCCCCGGCGCAGGCGGTTTCAGGCGTGGGGCGGGCGAAGCTGCGTGGGTGGGCGCAGCAAAGATAAGCGCTGCGGCGACGCAAAGGCCGCCTAAAGCCAAGTTGGTTCTGCGGTTAACCATAATACGCCCCGCTTTAAATTCCCTGCCGGTTCGGATGCTTCCATCCTCCTGCAACATTAGTGCTTGTGAGCATGCAAGAATAGTCCCGACTTTGGCCAAAGATTGGCCGCGTGAGCGCTTGCTGAATGGTCGGCGCGGCGTTATCGAAGCGTCACACTCAAAAAATGACAGAGCATGACAAAAATTAACGGATCTATCACAGCGCTCGTCACCCCGTTTCGAAACGGCGCGGTCGATGAAGATACATTTGCCGCGCTGGTCGAGCGCCAGATCAAGGCAGGAACGCACGGGCTTGTGCCTGTCGGCACAACCGGCGAGTCCGCGACCCTGACCGATGAGGAACATGAACGGGTGATCCGGCTGTGCGTCGAGACAGCCAAGGGCCGTGTTCCCGTAATCGCCGGCGCAGGCGCGAATGATACGGCCTATGCGATATCGATTGCGAAAAGAGCCGCTGATATGGGCGCCGACGCAATTCTGGCGGTCACCGGCTATTACAACCGGCCTAACCAGACGGGCGTCATCGCCCATTACGAAGCGTTAAGTAAAGCCGTAGATGTGCCCATTATCGTTTATAATATTCCCGCGCGCACAACGGTCATGATTTCTGTTGAAACCATGGCGGCGCTTTCTCGCTTGCCGCACATTGCTGGCGTGAAAGACGCAACAGGCGATCTTGCGCGGCCGGCCAGAGAACGCCTTGCCTGCGCCGACGGATTCCAGCTTTTGTCCGGCGAGGATATGACCGCAGTCGGCTACAACGCCATGGGCGGGCAGGGCTGCATATCGGTTACGTCCAATGTCGTTCCGGACTTATGCGCGCAATTGCAGGAAGCGACGCTCGCCGGCGATTTCTCGACCGCGCTTTCGTTGCAAGATCGGCTTGCGCCCTTGCATGAAGCGCTCTTCTCGGACGCGTCGCCAGGCCCGGTAAAATATGCGCTCTCGCTTTTAGGGGTATGTGCGCAAGACGTTCGACTGCCGATGACGCCGCCGTCTGAAGCGGCGCAGGCGAAAATAAGAAACGCCCTTGCGGGGTTGGGTCTGCTCGGCTGATGGCGGCGGAAAAGCAAAGCGCGCGCAAGGTTGTGGCTGAGAATCGCCGTGCGCGTTTTGATTACATGATCAGCGATGTGTTTGAAGCCGGCCTCATGCTGACCGGCACCGAAGTTAAAGCCCTGCGCGAAGGCAAAGCCAACATTGCAGAAAGCTACGCGGCGCCCGAAGACGGGGCGATCTGGCTCATTAACGCCAACATACCGGAATATTCCGCCGGCAATCGCGAAAACCATGAACCGAAGCGCAAGCGCAAAATGCTTCTTCATCGACGTGAAATCGCACGCCTTTCTCAGGCTGTTGAGCGCAAGGGTTACACCCTTGTGCCGTTGAAGCTTTACTTCAACGATCGCGGCATGGCGAAACTTGAACTCGGACTTGGACAAGGCAAGAAGTCTCACGACAAACGCGACACGGTCAAGGACCGTGACTGGGGTCGGCAGAAACAGCGCCTTCTGCGCGATCGGGGATAAGTGTCGTGAGTGAAGATCGAATTGATCAACCAGAAGTCGCAATTCATCCGCCTACAATCTTTCTATCGGCGTTGTTGATTGGCTTTATCATCCGCGTATTCGCTGGCGGATGGATGCCGGTTCCGCGGATCCCGGCGGAGGCTGTCGGCGGCGTTTTATTGCTCGGCGCGCTTTTCGCAGCGGTCTCATCGATTTCAGCTTTCGCTGAAACAGGAGAAACCCTGCGGCCGGCAAGCCCATCAAAGGCGCTGCTGACGGACGGGGCGTATCAGTTCTCGCGTAATCCGATATATCTGGCGATGGTGCTGTTTGGCATTGGCTTAGGCGTCGCGACGCTCAATCTCTGGATGGTTCTGACAACAATTGCGGCGGGACTAATTTTCAACTTTTTCGTGATCCCTCAGGAAGAAGCCTATCTGGAGCGGAAATTCGGCGTCGATTATCGCGAATACTGCGAACGGGTCCGACGGTGGGTTTAACGAGGCGGCGTCAATCGTAATAAGGCACGAAGGCGAGAACGGTCTGGAACGCCGCTGCGGCGCCGGCGCCGCCTGCAAGGCACAAAATCAGTACCGTGACAATTTGCGGCGTCAGCAATTGTGATGTCCAGGCGATGATTAAAACAGCGAAGAGTGCAACGGCCGCCTGAGCGTAAAAGCGCAACAGGCTGGAAAAGCCGTCGCCTTCTCCGGAGAATTGCGCAGCAAAGCGCGGGCGCGCAAGCCAGATGTAGGTCCAGCACCCGAAACCTGCGGCGATAACGGCGCCGATCAGGCTCATCCCATGAAAAAGGCCGGTTAACAGGCCTCGCGCTTCGGCAAAACTGATGACAGCGACGGACGCGCCGATCACGCCGAAAATTACCGATACAAGTAGCGTCATCAGGGGTTTGACGGTTTTCGCATTGGAAACCGCGCGCTGTGCGTTCTTCGCGGGGATGCCCCAGTTTCTCGTCATTTGAACCAGACCATGATTTTCGCGCTTGTGAGCCTTGCGTCAATCCTTTCGGGCGTTAAGCGCTGCAGCTCCTAAGCGGCGTCGAGATGGCGCCGAATATCGGCAAACACAGCGTCGAACATCTCCTTGGTTAACCGGCCCGTATTCGTGTTGTAGCGTGAGCAATGGTAGCTGTCGAATAAAGAAAATGGGCGTTCTGGAATTTCATGTCGAGCGCGATGGCTGAAGGCGGCATCTTTCTGGCGCAGTCCCAAGGCGGCGATCGTGGACTTATGCGAAATGAGGCCAAGGCAGAGGATTGCGCGCAGTTCGGGCAGAGCGTCAATCTGCGCCTTCAAATAGGGTCGACAGGTGTTGATCTCGCTTGCTGTAGGTTTGTTTTGCGGCGGCACGCAGCGCACGGCGTTTGTAATGGCGGCGTCTATTAACTCCAGACCGTCGTCGGGCGCCGCAGCGTATTGGTCATTAGAAAAAGAGAAACCTGCGAGTGTCTCATATAAAAGATCGCCCGCGTAATCGCCGGTAAAGGGGCGGCCGGTTTTGTTGGCGCCGTGCAGGCCCGGCGCCAAACCGACAATCAACAAGGATGGAGAGGGCGCCGCGAATGTTGGCGCGGGCGCATTAAAGTAATCAGGAAAAGCGGCTCGATTCGTCTCGCGAAATGCTTTCAGGCGCGGACAAAGCGCGCAGTCAGCCGGCGGTTCGGCTGTCGTTCGTGCGGACGCGGCCATTCTCCGCCGCCGTTTCAGTCGATTTCCTCGAAATCGTCTTCGAACTCATCTTCAAAGTCGTCCTCAAAGGCCTCAACAGCCTTGGGCCGACGGGTCGGCGCGCCGCCAGAGCGGCCGATTGAGTTTTCAAGATCGGCAAGGTCAATGAACGCGTCGGCCTGACGGCGCAACTCATCAGAAGCCATGGGCGGCGCGGATTTCACCGTGGAAACGACAGTGACGCGCGAGCCTTTCAACTGGACCGCTTCGATCGCACGGCGGAAATCGCCATTGCCGCTAAAAATAACGAGGTGATCGATGCGGTCGGCGAGCAGCATCATGTCCACAACAAGCTCAATATCGGTTGACCCCTTGAAGCGTTTGCGGCCCTGTTGATCGGTAAACTCACGGGTCGTTTTGGTGACCATGGTGTAGCCGTTGTAGTCGAGCCAATCGACGAGCGGACGCAAGGGCGAGTAGTCCTGATCGCGATCTTCCTGGATGGCAGTATAATATGAGGCGCGCACCAGTGCGCAGCCGCGCTGCGCTTTGGCCAAAAGGCTTTTATAATCAATGTCAAAGCCAAGATTTCGAGCCGCTTTATAAAGATTGGCTCCATCGATGAAGAAGGCTGTTTTTTCTTCTTCACGCAACCCTAGAAAGGTCGTCATCATTTCCTCTAACAGTCTGCGCGCTGCGCGTGTAAATAATGCGCGCTTTTAAATGTATGTGCTGAAAACATGATATTGATTGCAGCTGGTTCCAATTTGCCTTTTTGCGATATTGATTCGCAAGAACTTGTTACACGTTCACTATTCTCGATACGCAGGTTTTTGTCAGTTGTATCAGTTTCTTCTCAATATTTTTCTCCAGCCTGGCCAAATGAGGCGGATCCCCCTTTTGTCAACGCCGCCGCCCTTGTCGAAACAAGCCTGACGCCGCCGAAATTATTGGCGGCGCTGCATGCGGTGGAGGCAGCATTTGGCCGTGTGCGATCAGTAAAAAACGCGCCGCGGACGCTTGATCTCGATCTGATCGCCTATCATGACCTTGTGACGGACGGGGCGGTTGGCGAGCCGATTTTGCCGCATCCCGGACACGCCTCAAGGGACTTCGTGCTGGCTCCGATTGCGGAAATTGCGCCGTTCTGGCGGTCTCCAACCACGGGCCGCAGCGCAATAGAGATGCTTGAGGCGCTGCCGGCCCGCAGCGCGGTGAAAATCGGCTGAAAACAACGTTTTTTTGCATTGCAGCGCTTGTTTATGGCGGCTTGAGAGGATATCTCGTTTGATCCGCTTAAGGTTTACAAGGATCCGCCCATGGCCCGCGTCACTGTTGAAGATTGCGTCGAGAAAGTCGAGAACCGGTTTGACCTCGTTCTCCTGGCCGCGCATCGCGCACGGGTTTTGTCATCCGGCGCCCCGCTTGAGGTTGATCGCGATAACGACAAAAACCCTGTCGTCGCTCTGCGCGAGATTGCTGATGCGGCGCTGACGCCAGATGTGCTGGATGAAGATCTTGTCCAGTCCTTGCAGAAACATGTTGAAACCGATGAGACGGAAGATTCCGAAGCGGCTCCTGAGAAAGCGGATGCGCCGGAATTCGATAAGACATCCGAGGACGAATACCTCAAGGCCATCCAGGCCGCCGGCATGACAACCCCGCAAACGCTGCCAAAAGGATAAAATCCGGTCTAGCTTGCGGCGCGCAGACCGGCGGTTTGCTCGACTTTGTTTGTGCGATGCGCCCGAGTGAAAAGGCGCACCAGCCGGAGCCATTATGACGAACCGGACTTTATTCGGCGTTGAAGATGAAACGAAGCATACGGCGGAATCAGTCTCGTCGGCGCAAACGCCGGCTACAGCAGAAAACCTCAGCGCGCCGTCTGCTGGCCATGATGGATCGCCGCCGTCGGCGTCAACGACAACGCCTTCTGCGCACGGTTCGTCGCCGCACCCGTCGCATCCGGTCGGTTTTATTCGCCAGGCGGAGTTAGTTGACCGGGTTCGGGCCTATGATCCGAAAGCTGACGATAAAATATTGAACCGCGCTTACGTGTTCGCCATGACTGCTCACGGCGGGCAGACCCGCAAATCCGGCGATCCTTATTTTTCTCATCCCCTTGCCGTTGCGGCTATTCTCACAGAATTGCGTGCCGATCCGGCGACAGTCGTGACAGCGCTGCTCCATGATGTCGTTGAGGACACGCATCATACGATCGAAGACATCAGGGCGGCGTTTGGCGACGAGGTGGCGCGTCTCGTCGATGGCGTCACCAAGCTGTCGCAGATCGAGCTGCGCGGAGAGGCCAGCAAGCAGGCTGAGAATTTTCGCAAATTCGTGGTCGCCATGGCGGAGGATGTCCGCGTGTTGCTCGTCAAACTTGCGGACCGTCTCCATAATATGCGCACGTTGCATCACTTCGACGATGCGAAGAAGCGCCATCGCATCGCTCTGGAAACGATGGAGATTTATGCTCCGCTTGCCGGACGTATTGGCGTGCAGCGGTTCCGCGAAGAACTTGAAGATATTTCCTTTCGTGAACTGAGCGCCGACGCGCATGAGACAATCACGAAACGGCTCGCGGAATTGAGCGAGCATTCTGTCAGCAGCGTTGTTGAAGTTGCCAATTCCCTGCGACACAGTCTGGCGGAGGAGGGGCTGCGTGCGCAGGTCTACAGCAGGGAGAAGCGCGCCTATTCAATCTGGCGTAAGATGACGACCAAGAACGTCTCATTCGATGAATTGGCGGATATTTACGCTTTTCGCGTTCTGGTTGACAGCGAGCAGGATTGTTATCGCGCGCTGGGCGTTATCCACCGGCGCTGGCGCATGATCCCGTCCGAATTTGACGATTATGTTTCCGCGCCGAAGCCTAATAACTATCGTTCTATCCATACTGCGGTGATCGGTCCTCCGTGGGCGGACGGAAGGCGCCAGCGAATAGAAATCCAGATTCGCACCCATGAAATGCATGAAACGGCCGAGCGCGGCGTGGCGGCGCACTGGCAATATAAAGATCCTGACAGCGCGGGACAGAGTGTGGAAATCATCGCGCCCGGACAATTCGACCCTTATGAAACGCCGCGCCGTCTGGTGGAGATGTTCCAGGCCGGCGAAGACCCGGACGAAGCGCTGCGCTACGCCAAGCTTGAATTGTTTCAGGACCAGATTTTCTGTTTTACCCCGAAAAGCCGGGTGATCCCGCTGCCAAAGGGGTCAACGGCGCTCGACTTCGCCTATGCGGTTCATACCGATGTCGGCGACACTTGCGTTGGGGCGGAGATTAACGGCCAGCAGCGCCCGTTGCGCACGCCGCTTGAGACCGGCGATGTTGTTCAGGTGCTGCGTTCTGATAATGCGCCGGTGCCGGCGGAGTGGGAAAGCATTGCGGTCACGGGGCGCGCGCGCAGCGCCATCCGTCGGCGGATTAAGAAAATGCAGTATAATGAGCATCTGGCGCTGGGGCGCTCCATCGCTGAGAGCGTCTTTACGGGCGCCAATCTTCAGTTCTCAGTCAAGGGTGTGCGCGCCGCCCTGCGGCAGCTCAATAAAAAATCGGTGGAAGATGTGCTTGTCTCTGTCGGCCGGGGCGATCTGCCCGTCGCCGACCTGATCGAGGCTGTCTATCCCGGCGCGTCGACGACGAGCGAAGGAGAAATCCGCGCCGCAAGCCTTAACGCGTTCAAGCCGCGGGTGGCCATTGCCGGCCTGACGCCGGGGGTCTCCGTCTCGATGTCGCGGTGCTGCACGCCGCTGCCGGGGGAACGGATCGTCGGCATTCGCGGCGATGACGGCGGCGTCAAAGTTCATACGATTTATTGCGAGACGCTTGCAAAAGAAGACCCGGCGCAAGAGCGCTGGCTCGATCTGAAATGGCGCGAAGGCGAGGACATTGAAACTTCAGCATTCGCGCAAGTGACAATCACGGTGCGCAATGGCGTCGGCGTTCTGTCAGAAGTTGCGAGCATTATCGCGCGCTACGGCGTTTCGATTGCGTCAATCCGTCTTCTCAACAGATCGCAGGAATTTCTCGACATGGTGATGGATGTCGAAGTGAAAGATGCAAAACAGCTAAGCCAGATGCTGGCAGGCGTTCGCGCCGCGCCAAGCGTCATCTCCGCCGAACGATCAGGACACAAAGAGAATGAATAGTCAGGAAGCGCTGGATATTTTCAAGGATGTCGGCGCCTTGCAAAAGGGGCACTTTGTCCTGTCGTCAGGTCTGCACAGCGACACCTATCTGAATAAATCCATCGTTTCGATGTATCCGGACCGGACGGAACGATTATGCAAGGCGCTTGCGGATAAACTGACGGACGCTGTTGAGGGGCCTATTGATTTTATTGTGTCGCCGGCCATGGGCGCCATCATCTACGGTTATGAAACGGCGCGCCATGCGGGCGTTCCTTTCATGTTTCTGGAGCGTGTTGACGGTGAATTTCAATTGCGCAGGGGTTTTTCGGTCTATCAGGGCGCGCGCATTGTCGTTGTAGAAGATATCGTTTCGACGGGATTGTCTGCGCGCGAAGCTATTGCCGCAGTGCGCGCTGCAGGCGGCGATGTCCTGGCGCTCGGCTGTCTGGTGGACCGTTCCGCCGGCGCTGTCGATGTCGGGGCGCCGATTATTCCATTGGCGGAATTGAAGGTGGACGCATGGCCGGCGGACGCCTTGCCCGCGCACCTGAAGGATAAGCCTGCGGTTAAGCCGGGCAGTCGGGGCGTCAGCCAGTGAGCGTAAAAGAACCGCTGCGCCTTGGCGTCAATATCGACCATGTGGCGACCATCCGGAACGCGCGCGGCGGCGATCATCCCGATCCGGTGCGCGCTGCGCAGCTTGTCGCGACCGCCGGCGCCGACGGCATTACCGCGCACCTGCGTGAGGACCGGCGGCACATTCGCGACGACGATATGCGCCGCCTGAAAGAAGAATTGGATCTGCCGCTCAATTTCGAAATGGCGGCGACGGCGGAGATGCTGAAGCTCTGTACGGAGGTCATGCCGCACGCCTGTTGCATCGTTCCGGAAAACCGAAACGAACGTACGACCGAGGGCGGGCTCGATGTCTCGGGCCAGCACAACTTCATCGCGCCTTTTGTCCGCGAGCTAGATGATGCCGGCATCCGTGTCTCGCTGTTCGTCGACCCGGAAGAGCGCCAGATCGAGGCTGCGAAATCGTCCGGCGCGCCGGTGATCGAAGTTCACACCGGCGCCTATTACGAAGCGGCGATCGCGACAGAGCCGAAGCGCATTGAGGCGGAATTTGAAAAAATCCGCAAAGCCGCTGCGTTCGCCCATTCGCTTGGGCTTGAGGTTCACGCCGGTCACGGGCTGACATTTCATAACGTTCAGCCGATTGCAGCCATTCCAGAACTCCGTGAGCTGAATATCGGTCACTTCCTGGTCGGCGAAGCGGTCTTTATGGGGCTTGCAGAAAGCGTAAAAGAAATGAAACGCCTGATGCAGGATGCGCGCACAGGCGCGCATTATTGAGTTGCCGTTTTTGGCTATATGCGAAATTGAATAATTCAAATTGAACGTACGAGTGCTTTACTGGCGCATGTTAGCAGTATCCGATGATTCAAACCGCCCCAAAGCGGGCGTATGCGCACTTCATTGTGTCTATCTCTAAGGCTGACAGTGAGACCAACCCGAAAAACGGTGGTTTTGGCTTTCTGAATGACGTAGCCGTGACCACTTAATAGCTAATATCTTGAGGAGATTGAGTTGAGATCGATTTGGTATGAAGCGACGGGTCACGCTCGCGATGTGCTCATCTCTGGGGATCGCGATAAACCGACTGTTGGTTCGGGTGAGGTTCTCGTTGGGGTCAAGACGTCAGGCGTAAACCCATCTGACGTCAAAACGCGCGCTGGTGCTCGTGGGCCAATGGCGTTCCCATTTTGTATTCCACATTCAGATGGTGCGGGTGTGATAGAGGAAGTCGGCCCCGGCGTAGATGCAAACCGTCTCGGTGAGCGTGTCTGGATTTGGAACGGCGCCTGGAAACGGCAGTTCGGGACGTGTGCAGAATATATTTCTATCCCTCACGAGATGGCTGTCCCTTTACCGGAGAATACATCCTATGAGGCGGGCGCTTGCTTGGGCGTACCGGCTTCCACCGCGTGTTATGGCGTCTTCGCCGATGGCGATATCGAAGGTCAAACTCTCCTTGTCACTGGCGGCGCGGGTGCAGTGGGGCGATATGCTATTCAGTTCGGCAAATGGGGCGGAGCCAAGGTTATCGCCACCGTGTCCAGCGATGAGAAAGCAGAGCATGCGAAAACAGCTGGGGCCGACCATATCATCAACTACAAATCGGGTGATCCGGTAAGAGCAATTCTCGATGCAGCTGGCGGACAACATGTCGATAGAATCGTGGAAGTCGAGTTTGGCGGTAACCTGAACGCGTCTAATCAGGTTCTCCGATCCGGCGGCGTCATCGCCACTTATGGTTCAACGGCAGAACCGACGCCCACTCTGCCTTTCTACGACATGATGTTTAATGGAATAACTTTGAAGATGTACCTCATCTACCTGTTGAAAGGCAGTCAACGGGAAATGGTCTGTAGGCGTGTCAATGAAGCGCTTCTGTCTGGCGCGGTAAGCCATAAAGTTGCGGAAGTACTGCCCATTGAAGAGACGGCTAGCGCTCATGAAATCGTTGAGTCAGGTCGGCTCATCGGGAATGTAATCATCGAGATCTAGCGTGTTGATCTCTTCATCGAGATAAACGGTCATTGAGCGATCTTGTTTTCCGGTATGTCAGCTAAATGAGAACGACCTAAACTTGCCCAAGTCGATCGCTCATACTTTTAGAGAAGTGTCGTCCGTCGGCGAACATTCAACATTGTCTCGCATAAGCGATCTTATATAGTTCACCCATGATCATCGGCATCGGCAACGACATTATCGATATTCGCCGTGTGGAAAAGACGCTCGAAAAGCATGGCGAGCGTTTTACCCATCGTATTTTTACTGAGATCGAGCGGAAAAAGTCCGACCGGCGCTTGAAGCGCGCCGCTTCCTACGCCAAGCGCTTCGCCGCCAAAGAGGCCTGCGCCAAGGCGCTGGGCACCGGCATTAACCGCGGCGTCTACTGGCGGGATATGGGCGTTGTGAACCTTCCCGGCGGCAAACCGACCATGGCGCTGACCGGCGGGGCGGCGGCCCGGCTCGCTGAATTGACCCCTGAAGGCCATGAAGCCTTCGTTCACCTGACCATCACTGACGACGATCCGACCGCCCAGGCCATTGTCATTATCGAGGCGCGGGCTAAATAGGGTGGTGGCCAAAATCACGAAACTGGCCCCAGGGGCGGCGAAAAGGTTGGCGTAATGGCGTTTTCCATAAAAAATATGTTTTCAAACAAGGGTATAGAGGGTGAGACGGTGAAAGCTGAAGCGCCGAAAATGACCCCTGCGGAAGAGGCCTGGGACCTCGCAAAGACGGTGTTTTTTGCCGTTGCGATCGCGCTCGTCCTTCGGATCGTGATTTTCCAGCCCTTCAACATCCCCTCCGGATCGATGAAACCGAACCTGCTGGTGGGCGATTTTCTGATCGTTTCCAAACCGACTTTCGGGTATTCGCGCGCCTCGCTGGTCTATCCGCTGACGCGCCTGCCGCTTGAAGGCCGGCTTCTTGGCGGAACGCCGGATCGCGGCGATGTCGTCGTTTTTAAAAACCGGATGGACGGCAACAAGGACTACATCAAGCGCGTGGTCGGCATGCCCGGCGATCAGATCCGGATGATGAACGGCGTCTTGCACATCAACGGGGTCGCCGTTCAAAAAGAGCAGGCGGTGGAGGTGAATGTCGCCGATTGCCGGTATACTGGCGCTGCTGCGCCGGTCTATCGCGAGACATTGCCGAACGGCATTACCTATATCGTCCAGGAATGCAGCGGCGATACGGGCGCTTACGATAATGTCGGGCCTTATCAAATTCCGGCTGATTGTTTCTTTATGATGGGCGACAATCGCGATGAATCCCAGGATAGCCGCGTCACAAGCGCTGTTGGCTCGGGCACAAGCTGCGGGCTTTCGGGCGCGGTGCACAAAAACGATATTGTCGGCCGCGCTGAGCGGTTATTTTTCTCCGTAGACGGATCGGATGCAAAGTTCTGGCAAATCTGGAAGTGGCCCTTCGCCATCCGCTATGGCCGCCTGCTCGACAAGGTTGAATGAGCGAGGTTGCCGCGCGCGCCCTTGAAGAGCGGTTGGGCTATCGTTTCAAGGACGCAGCATTGCTGTTGCGCGCCTTGACCCATGCCAGCCTATCCGGCGTTGGCGCGGATGTTCGCAATCTGGAACGGCTGGAGTTTTTGGGCGACCGGGTTCTCGGGCTGTTGACCGCGGAAGAATTATGGCGTCGTTATCCTGACCAGGATGAAGGATATATGGCGCCAAGGTTAAATGCGCTTGTGCGCAAGGAAACCTGCGCCAAAGCGGCTTTATATTTTAAGTTAGACGATGCGATCCGGATGTCCTCCTGGGAAGAGGGTGCGGGCGGGCGCAAAAAAAAGGCTATTCTTGGCGACGCCATGGAGGCGCTGTTGGGCGCGCTTTATATCGACGGCGGACTGGATGCGGCGCGAGGCGTTTATAACCAGTACTGGACGCCGAACCTCGAGGCGCTGTCGAAATTCCATCGCGATCCAAAAACGGCGTTGCAGGAGTGGACGCAGCGCAAGCGCCTTGGAACGCCTGATTACGATGTTCTTGATGCGGACGGGCCGGATCATGCGCCCGCGTTCACGGTGAAAGTTTCTGTTAAAAAACACCAGTCGGCTGTCGGCGAAGGCCGGTCAAAACGCGCTGCGCAGATGGACGCAGCACGAGCCTTTCTGGTGCGCGAGAAAGTTTGGCAAGATGAGTGAAGGCACAACACGTTGCGCGGTGGTGGCGGTTATTGGTGCGCCCAATGCCGGCAAGTCGACGCTCGTCAACGCTTTGGTGGGGGCGAAGGTTTCGATCGTTACGCAAAAGGTGCAAACGACTAGGGCGCGCATTCGCGGCATAACCATTGAAGCCGATGCGCAACTTGTCTTTATTGATACGCCCGGTATTTTTGCAACGGAAGGAAAAGCCAAAAGCCGCCGTCTTGACCGGTCCATGGTTGCGGCGGCCTGGGATGGGGCGGACGGCGCCGATCAGGTTCTCCTGCTCATTGACGCGCCTGCTTACCTCGCTGGCGAGGACGGGAAGGGGGGTGACGCTAAATCACGCGCTGACGCAGATCGTATTATTGATGCGCTGAAGAAGAGTGCGCGCAAAGTGGTGTTGGTCGTCAACAAGATCGATGCGATCCCGCGCGACCGACTGTTAAAGCTTGTGCATACGCTTGATCAGACCGGCGTCTTTACCGATGTGTTTTTGATTTCCGCAAAACGCGGCGATGGTCTCAGCGATCTTAAAACGTTTCTTCTGAAGGCGGCGCCGCCCGGGCCATGGCTCTATCCGGAAGATCAGCTCTCTGATATTTCTGATCGATTGTTGGCGGCGGAAGTCACGCGCGAGAAGATCTTTCTGCGGCTCCACCAGGAATTGCCGTATGACGCAAGTGTCGAGACAGACGACTGGAAAGAAACCAAATCAGGAGTTCGAATCGAACAGACGATCTATGTCGCGCGGGACGGTCAAAAGGGCATCGTGCTGGGAAAAAACGGTCAGACTCTAAAGGCGATCGGGCAGGCGGCCAGAGAAGAATTGACTGAAATTCTGGGCGTTCCGGCGCATCTTTTCCTGCATGTCAAGGTTCGCGAAGGGTGGGCGGAGGAAGCAGCCCGCCTTCGCCAGATCGGTCTTGATGCGGTGGATTGAAACTTGCTGCGAGCCCGTAAGCGAGGCGTGCATATGAGCAGCGCTTTATTTTTGATCACGGAGCTTTATCATAAGCCTTCTCTGGGGAAGGGGTGATCTATGACCGGTTATGAATTGCATGAGCTCCTTGCAGCGAACCGCGAGCTAGTTTCGGATACGTGGAATTTTTTCCTGAGCGTTCATGTTGCGATTTTGGGAATAATATTCATCGCAAGCGGCCGGGTAGGTTTTTTTCAGCGCCTAGTGCTGGTTGCCGCTTATCTCGGGTTCATGTTCACAAACTATCGTGCGCAGACTGATAATTATTCGGCTCAAATATCGATTGTCGAGCAGATTAGATCGCTTACAGGGCCTGACGCCGCTATCGCGCAGGCGTTGATCAATGATCAGGTGATGTGGATCACCGATTACCTGATGTATGTGTTCGCCGGCGCTGCGACGGTGTCGTCATTGATAATCTTGTTGATCCGACGCGATTAATCGTAGGTCTCGGAAATATATCGCCTATGCCTAAAGCGGAATGTTCCGCTTTATTCCTCGATGGTTTCCACCGCTTCCATCACGACGACGGCGTCTCCCGACGCGTTCTGCTGCAGACGCATGCCGGTGGCCGGCTTTCTCAATGTCGGATTGGCGCCGACGTCAACGCGAATGGAGTAGTTGCGCACGCCGACAACAGAATTCGCCCTGATCACCGTGGCTCCAACATCAATGTAATAAACGCCCGCATCGCCAGCGTTAAAATAGATATCCCACTCCTGGCTTTTGGCGCCGCTCATGTCGAACTGGGTCGATTGCGAACGTGTAGCAAGACGAAGTCCTTTGGCGGATTTTGCTTCAAGCGAAAGGGTCCCTTCTCCATAGGCGTTGTCGACAGTCAATGTGATAACGCCCGCGCCATTGGGGCTCACCTTGTCTCGCAAAGCATGTTTGAAAGTAACGGCGGCGCCCGGTTTCCGTGTGGCGGTCTCATTGCCGTGTTTGTGAGAGTGTTGCGCAACCGTGTCCGCCATCGCGGTTGTTACAGATAAACAGGCCGCAATCGCCGGCAGGGCGACTTTGAGCTGCGTAGAAATTATTTTTGATTTGGACATGGATGCGCGCCCTCTATTGAACTGAAAAGTCAAAACAAACGTCGCCGCTGGGGCCGTCTGCGTTGATATTGAGGAAATCGTAAGCGTCGAAGAAATATTCGCCGGCTGGAAGATTAGCGCTTAGGGTTTCGGAATCCGGAACAGCGCTGATCCCTTGATTGATAAAATCGCCGAGACGAAAAATCTGGAAATCCGGATCGCGTCCTGATGGGCCCGATGTGCGGGTCATTGAAATCGTATAATTTTGCGTCGTGGGTATTGACACGCGCACCAGTCGTCTATTGCCGAGCGCATTAAAGGTGCCCTCATCATCGATAGAGCAGATTTCCAACGCTGCCCCGCCAACTGATTCCACCGGAAACACCGGTAAAGCGTTTGAAACGCCGCCGCTGTTGGTTTCTCCTGCGCCGTCAGCGCCTGTGCCATTGATGTTTTGATCATTCAGAAGGACGTCGATGGCTCCGACGTCAATACCGGGAACGGTGCGAAGGGCGTTTATGAATGAAAAAATCGTGGTCGGGTTCGGATTCGTCGTGAAGGCGTCGCCCGTCAGGCTTTGATAAATGGGCGCAAAACCAGCGCTGATCGTATCGGCGCCGTCGCTGTTGCTGTCGAAAATATCATAGACAATCGATTGAACCGAGAACTCGCTGAACCAGCCCTCAGTCGCGAATACGCGGCTGTTGGCTTCGACACTAAAGAAAAAACCGCCTTGTTGTTGATTACCGCCGCTGTCGCGATAGATCGGATCGTTATCGATGATGCTAGCGAATGCGTTGCTGTATCCTTCGCTCCAGGCGACGCGAGGGTCCAGCAGGTCGTCTAGGCTGTGCGATCCGCCGATTGAGTCCGAACGACCTAGTGCATTCTCTGTATAGTGACCGAATTCATGAATAACAACGCTGCGATCATATTCGTCAGTGTCGCTATTCTCATCACCAAGAATAAGAATAGTTGGTATGCCGCCTATAAATGTAAATGATGATGTGCCAATTTCACCGTCGGCAACATTTCCATCGGCGGCTCTGTTGAGCGGGCTCCAGAAAATCTGGAGGTCGGGAAATACAGTTCCCGGCTCAACGGTGTTGATTGCGATAACAGCGTCGTAGATAGCGTCGAGAATGGCGAATGGCGCTGCGGTGCGGGGGGCGGTGTAGGATGTGCCGCCCCAGCCTGAGGGTGCGAACAGATTGCGCGTAGAGTTTGCAGCGCCCGAAGATGTCAGACTGCCCTGCAGCACATAAATGGCGTTGCTATTCGTATTGTCGACGACATCGATGTCCCAGGTTCCCGCTGTTGATTCCAACAGTTCCGCACGCGCTTGAATGCGTACATTGGTGTTGGAAGGCACCGACACTTCATAAGCGCCGTTCTCGTCCGTCACATCCGAAGCGATGACCTGATTGCTGGCGTCCAGCGCCTGCACAACAACGCCGCGCGACGGCAAAATTTGCGTTGCGTCATAATCGAGGCCGACATTTGAGGCGTTGGGCGGCACGAACTCATAGGTCACGATACCGGAGACCGTAACTGATGATGACGTAGGCGGCGGAGGTGGTGGGGGCGGCGGAGAAGGCGGCGCAGGCGGCGGGGGTGTTGTTGACGATCCGCCGTCGCTGCAGCCTGCAACAACAGCAAGACTCGCAATAATAATCGCCGCCTTGGCGATAGACCCATTAAACTGCATACCCGTACTTCGGACTTTCCCGTCCGCCCCTGAAGAGTTATTTACCTGACGCGTCAAAAAGAGCCTTCAAATCGTATTCCGTCAAGCTCAATAATTTGCTGCCTTTTGGCGTAAATTCGGACTATTTCTGACAAGTTTTCGCCGTATTCCTTTCAATCACCAAAACAGCCAAAACCGACTGGACGTATGAGTTTTACTGACGAAGCCATTATTCTGGATGCGCGCGCACATGGTGAAACCCATGCGATCGTTAACTTATTTACGCGCGAGCACGGTCGCTGCGCTGGGCTTGTGCATGGCGGACAGGGGCGACGCATGCGCCCTCTGCTGCAGCCAGGCAACGAAGTTGCAGCAGAATGGAGAGGCAGGGACGGCAGTCTCGGACACTTCTCTCTTGAACTGACGCGCGCGCGCGCAGCCGAGGCGCTAAATGATCGCTTATCGCTTGGCGGACTTGGCGCCGCATGTGCGGTTGCTCTTGCTGTGTTGCCGGAGCGTGAAGCCCATCCGCGCAGTTATGCCGGGCTCACTGTTTTGTTGGACCATCTTTCCGATGCGGATATCTGGCCGGCCTTAATGGCGCGTTGGGAATTGGGCATGCTCGCCGATCTTGGTTTCGGCCTGACGCTGGATCGTTGCGCATCAACAGGATCGCGAGAGGATTTAATATATGTATCGCCGCGCTCGGCGTGCGCGGTTTCGAAAGAAGCCGGTGCGCCGTACAAAGATAAAATGTTGCCGCTGCCGGGCTTTTTGAAGAACGCGGGCGCGTCGGCGCAAGGCGCGGATGCGCTCGATGGTTTGGCGACAACAGGATATTTTCTGGAAACAAGAATTCTGCACATCACTGACAAGCCCCTGCCAGAAGCGCGGCGCCGCGTTCTTCAGATGCTGCTGGAGACAGAGGGCTTAAGGACTGGTGACGCTAATTCGTTGTGAAATCGTTATCTACGATGATGTCTCGAACAATAGTTTGAGTGCGAATGTTATTGGGTGTTCCATTTATCGGAACTAGGCCAAAATAGCCGCGCGGTCCCGCATGAATCATGTTTTTAATCTTATGGATTTTAATGCGGTTTTCGCGTCTCGCCATGTTCCATGGGGATGTGGCGAAAATTCGCCAGCGCTCTGCAAAGAGCAGGGCGCCGGTCTTTTCAACGCGATCGCCGTCTCCGCGTATGTGATGAAGCGTGCTAATAACTGAAAGCCCCGGATCAGAAGCCATAACGCCCCCTATGGAGATAACGCTGATCGGGCAGCTGAGTTTTGCTTGAAGAAACGGCGCTGCATTGACAGCGACCTGAGCGCCGCCGCTATAGCCGATGATATAAACCGGCGCCCGGCTGCCCGGCTGATAGCCGGCTTTTAATAATGCCCCACCGATAGCATTGCCCGCGCCCTGACCAAATATGGGCCCATAGCGATGATCTGCGGCGACCATCACCTGAAAAATATTCCGAATATTGATGAGAAAAGCGAGCAATGATCGTTTGCCTTGTATTTTGACGGTCTGAACGCGTCGCCAGAGACGATCGAACAATCGAGGCGCCGCGAGCAAAGGCAAGCCTGCCGGAGAATAAGGAAATACGTCAGCAATGACGGCGACGGCCGGTAATTCTTTGCGCAAACCACGAATGAATGATTTCTCTCGCGGCAGAAGATATTGACCGGAAATGGATGCAACGCCGGAGAGATACACAATATAAGCAGCAATGCTCTCGTCAGGTTGAAGCGGCGCGTCGTCATAGCCGTTCTCATCGTCCTCAAGTTCATCTTCGGTCCAGCCTGCCCACCAGCTCAGAGTTTCCAGCGGTGATAATGCGGCGGTGACCAGGAAGGCGCCTAACGCGACCCCGGCGGCGGTCAGCAAAATCCCGGAGACAATCACTTCGGCGCCTCGCTCTTCAGCGTCGCCAGAATATCGTCGATAATCTGCTGCGGCGTGCGATCAAGTGCTGAGCCCGATACGGCATGGCGCAAGCGGCCAAGCGGTTTGGCGAGCGCGTGACCGAAAAATGTGCGAAAGCCGTAAGAAACGAACCAGCCGGTGAGGCCGCAGAAAACCGCCGCGCCGAGGGGCAAATCAAGTCCAATCTGGAGACCGTAAATGGCAAGCGCCATCGACCAGGCTTCCAGCGCATTGCCGAGAGCAACGCCGAAATAAGGGGCAATGGAAAGGACGCCAAGCAAACGCGGAGCAAAAGCGAGAGCGAGGACGCCCGAGACGGCGCCAATCTGGGCGGGACCGAGCGCGCCGAGACCGGTCGCCGGCGAGACCGCCAAGGCGGCTGTCGCCCAAGTGAGGACCGTCAATGCGTATGTCAGTCCGGTGAAAGCGAGACTCGCCAGAAAACGATAAAGCGGCACGCGATTGACGACCAACACCACCGATTGGCCAAGCATCTCTGAGACGCCGGCCATGAAAGCAATGATAAGAGCTGCGGTTTGCGCTTTGGGTGAAATGGCCGCGCGAACAAAAGCGGCCTCTTTAAAGCTTGCAGCGCCAAAGGCGAGTTCGCTCATCAATAAAAAGAATGTGAATATGTCACTCAGGGCGGCCAGCATCGCAGCCCATGCCTAGTCAAATGCGCGTCGAGATCAACAGTTGAAACGAGGCTGCATCTGATTAAGCCGCAAGTTTGTAACTTGTCCGTTCAAGCGGCAGCTCAGCGCCGTCAATCTTTGCCGCTTTTTTTCTCATCCATCGATTATCCTGAACCGCAAACCAGAAGAATAATGGCTCGTCAAATTGGATATGCTGAAGACGGAAAGCGGCGGCGTCATAGTCAAATTTTTTCTCGGATTTTGGCGCAATAATAAGGTGAAGGCCGAAAAAGTGAGCAAAAAGATCTGTAGATTTTCGGACGAGAAAAACCTCTCCGACTTCTGAAAGCGCTTTGACAGCATCGCGAATGGGCTCCAGGGCGTCATCGTCAAGTCCGTGGCCTTGCAGGTCTGATTTTTTATCAAAGCTTGAAATTTCGTCCATCGCCGCAGAATGGCGCTCTTGTTCCGTACGCCATGCATCGGCTGCGGTTTCAGCTTTATCTTTCGCGCCTTTACGCGAATAAAACTGATACATGATGGAAGAAGCTTCAAGTTTAAGCTTTGGATCAATGTCGCTGGCCCGCTTTAGACAGGAAAGTGCGCGCGGGTCCATCGCCTGTCCTAAAAGCCGCCCGAGACCGAGCCATGCCTGGGCGTGATTTGGCGTCCATTTGGCCGCATCTGTCATGCGCGCGATCGCCGCGTCAGCGGGAAGAAGTTCTTCTGCGAGGCTTGCCCGTTCAAAAGCGTCAGGCCCGGAAAGGCGACCAGCGGATTTGGCTTTCTTATCGAGCGCAGCAAGGCGCGCCCGCTTTTGTTTCGCCGCTGCATAAGCCGCGTGCCATTTCGGAGTTGTTTCTTCTTTCCAATGGGCGTCGAATTTCTTGCGAACGATTTCATAGAGCGGACCCAGAAGGCTGGTCGAGACAACCTCTTTAGGCTGTGCGATCCGCGGTTTGGCTTTGAGCGCCTTAATCCGATCGTTGAGCGACGGATGAGTGTCGGCGAAATTTGTTTCAACGCTCAATTCTTCTTTCGCCCATTCGTTTCGTTGCGGCCATTGCGCCATAGTGGAAAACGCTTTCGCCATCGCCGCCATCGGCGCGACATCGGGCGCAGGACTTCTATGCGAGCGTTTGCGCACAGCCGGCCAGAATTTTTCACCAAGATATCGCGCTGAAAGGGTCACGCGCATCAGCGCGTCTGCGGCTGTTTGCGCGTCGGAAACCGCGGCGCCGGCTCGGTCAGCCTCGTATTCGTTAGCACGCGCGAGTGGGAACGATAATTGGTCGAACCATGGCGAGAAACGGTGTATAAAGACTTTTAGCGGCAGATAAAGCCAGCCCTCGACAGCCTCAAGCTCTCCATAAAGGCGACGCCACATCGCCCGCGTGCGATAAATCCAGGCGCCGGTTTTGCCGTGCGAGCCGGCGAGGTGACCGTATTCATGTCCGACAACCGCACGAAACTGACTTACCGTTAGGGTTTGCATTAAAGGCAATCCGATAATCAGTCGGTTCACGTGACCGCCGAACAAACCGAACCGCGGCGCTTGTTCGATGGCGGCGTTGAGATTGTCGTCGATATAGACTTCGTGAATTTTTGGACCCTTGAGCGTTTTTCTGATCGAGGAAAGCTCGTTGAACAACTCGGGCGCTTCTTTTTTGGCGATCCGGCGCGCCTCGGGCGGATCGAATTTGATCATCATGGAGCGCCCAACCATGACAATCAGGACGAGGACAGGCAAAGCCAGCTTGGCAAGCGCAGCTCCCCCGGCGCCGCCATGAAGGACATGAATGAGAGTGGCAACAAAAATACCGCTTAAGAGCAACAGAAACACCATCGGGGCGGCATATCCGAGGGCGGCTGCGGCGATGACTTTGCGCCGATAGGCTTCCGGAGATGCCGCCGCCGCCTCTTCATAGGCGGCGATCTTTTCACGCTCTGCAGCGGCGCGCTGGTCATCGGTTTTTCGGAACATGGTTGTTTTCGCCCAGGTCGCAATCTCGTTCACGAGCCGGGACTATCGCCCAAATGCCCTAACAAACGCCAAAAGTGACGATAAGTGTTGCCAGTATCGGTCGGGCGGCGCTAATCGCTAAAGCTTCCTTAACGCCGATGAGCAGACCCTATGGCCCGCACCAAAAAGCCGACAAAAAAACCCTCGCCAAAAGCCCTTAACAGACCCGAAGAGATTGTTCTGGAGCCGTTCGACGAGGCTTTGTCGCAGCGCTATCTGGCTTACGCTTTGTCCACAATTACCGCCCGTGCGCTGCCGGATGTGCGCGACGGGTTGAAACCGGTGCATCGCCGTATTCTTTACGCCATGCGTCAGATGAAGCTCGGCCCGTCAGGCGGCTTTAAAAAATCCGCCAAAGTCGTTGGCGAGGTGATGGGGAACTTCCACCCCCATGGAGACGCGGCGATTTATGACGCCATGGTGCGTCTCGTGCAGGACTTTTCCGTACGCGTGCCGCTGGTCGACGGGCAGGGCAATTTTGGCAATATCGACGGCGATAACGCGGCGGCCATGCGCTATACGGAAAGTCGATTGACGCAAGCGGCGCAGTTGCTTCTGGACGGCATCGACGACGACACAGTCGATTTTCGCGAAACTTATGATGGGGAGTCTGACGAGCCGATCGTTTTGCCGGCGGCGTTTCCGAATTTGCTCGCCAACGGCGCAAGCGGCATCGCTGTCGGCATGGCGACGTCGATCCCTCCGCATAATGTGGCCGAACTGATTGACGCGTCGCTGCATCTTATCAAGGCGCCGAACGCGCGCACTGAAACACTGATGAAATACGTAAAAGGGCCGGACTTTCCAACAGGCGGGGTTTGCGTCGAAGACCCGGCATCCATGGAAGAGGCTTACGCCACTGGAAGAGGCGGCTTTCGCGTGCGCGCCCGCTGGGATACGGAGGATTTAGGACGCGGTCGCTATCAGGTGGTGATAACGGAAATTCCTTATCAGGTTCAAAAATCCCGATTGATCGAAAAAATCGCTGAGCTTATTCAGTCTAAAAAGTTGCCCGCTGTCGCCGATATTCGCGATGAAAGCGCAGAAGACGTGCGGGTCATTATCGAGCCGCGCTCGGGCAATATCGAAGCGGCGGCGTTAATGGAAACGCTTTTCCGGCAAACCGACTTTGAGAACAGATTTTCGCTGAACATGAATGTTCTCGGCGCTGATGGCGCGCCGCGGGTCATGGGCTTGCGTGAGGTGCTGCAAGCCTATCTCGATCACCGCAAGGATGTGCTCGTCAGGCGGACAAAACATCGGCTTGAAAAAATCGCGCGGCGGCTGGAGATCCTTGACGGTTTTCTTATCGCTTACCTCAACCTCGATGAGGTGATCCGGATCATTCGATATGAGGATGAACCAAAAGCTGAACTGATGAAAACGTTCAAGCTGACGGATGTTCAGGCGGAGGCGATCCTGAATATGCGTCTTCGCTCTCTTCGCAAGCTTGAAGAGATGGAAATCAAAACTGAGCACAAGGCGTTGAAGGCGGAGCAAAAGTCCCTGCGTGCATTATTGAAGTCGGAAGATGCGCAGTGGAAGAAAATCTCTGAACAGTTGCGTGAAGTCAGGAAAACATTCGATCCGAAATCGGACCTTGGCCGCCGCCGAACTGAAATCGCCGTTGCGCCCGACGCCGAGGAGATCGATCTCGATATTCTGGTTGAAAAAGAACCCGTCACGATTGTGATTTCTGAAAAGGGATGGGTCCGCGCGCTCAAGGGACATATCGAAGACGAAAAGTCGATCAAATATAAAGATGGCGACAAGCCCGGATTTATTCTCCGTGCCATGACGAACGATAAGCTGATGCTGTTTTCTACCAGCGGCAAGTTTTATGCGCTTGACGGGTCTGCACTGCCTGGCGGGCGCGGTCACGGCGAGCCGATCCGATTGCTGGTCGACATGGGCAATGAAGATGCGGTCGCGGCTGCATTTCTTTATGAGGGCGGGCGCAAAATCCTTGTCGCCTCGACATCAGGCCACGGATTTATTGCGAATGAAGACGACTGCCTTTCCAATACGCGAAAAGGCAAGCAGGTTTTAAACCCGGCGGCCGGCGCTGAGGCGCTTGTCTGTCGGCCGCTATCCGGCCCGGTCGGAAAGGCTGAAATGGTCGCCGTTGTCGGAGACAATAAGAAGTTTCTGGTTTTTCCGGCAAGCGACCTGCCTGAAATGACGCGTGGGAAAGGCGTTGTCCTGCAGAAATATCAAAAAGGCGGTCTTTCGGATGCGAAAATTTTCACGCCCAAGCACGGGCTGACATGGACGGACCGATCAGGGCGTACGCAGACAGTTGACGATTGGAAGCCGTTTGTCGGAAAACGCGCACAGGCGGGCCGCATTGCGCCAAAAGGGTTTCCGACATCGAAAAAATTTGGCGCCGGCTGAAACAGCGGCGACATGATATCAGAAATCACGAATACGCAGCGGCAATATCAAAGATTGCGTATTCGCGCCTGACGCATAAAATTCCTTACAAGTTGATTATTTCGCTAACTGGCTGACACAAGGTTATAAAACATGAAACACATTCTGATCACCGGCGGATCTTCCGGCATTGGCGCAGCTTGCGCACGCGCTGCGGTGAATGCCGGACATAAGGTTGCCCTTGCGGCGCGGTCTACGCAAAAGCTTGACGCGCTTGTAGAAGAGTTCGGCGCCGATAACGCAATTTCGATCGCCTGTGATGTAACCGATCCAGATGCGCAGAAGGCGATGGTCGAAAAAGCTGTTGATCGTTTCGGCTCCCTTGACGCTGTTTTCGCGAATGCCGGGCTTGGCGCGACTGCGACCGGAACGGAGCAGGGCGAGATAGAAAATTTCCGCGAGATGATCATGGTCAACAATTTCGCGGTCGCCGTAACGTGCAAATTTGCGATCCCGCATCTGAAAAAGAGCAAGGGCAATCTTGTCTTGATCGGCTCTCAGGCGGGGCATGTGGCTTTATCCGGCTCTGTCTACAGCGCAACGAAGTGGTTTATCCGCGGCTATGCGAAAAACCTGTCGAATGAATTGATTGAACATGGCGTGCGCGTCACCAGCATTGATCCGGGAATGGTGGATACGCCTTTCTTTGACGATCCAAAGCCATCAGCGCTGCGTCCGGAAGATATTGCACGCGCATTTTTATACGTGATTGAACTGCCGGCTCATGCGCGGCTCGCAGAAATTGAAATCTATCCGACGGTGGGCGCGCATCACTCATAAAACCTGCCATACATGATCTGATATGAAATTCATTCAGTCCTTTTACGCGCGTTTCCCGGCGATTGCTGACTATGAGCAGCCCATCTCTGCGCTGACGGCGCTTGTCGGTGTTGCATTGCTCGCCATTCTCGCAAATGTCGTAACGCGAAGTGTCATCGTGGTCTTCATCCGGCGTTTGCTGACACGCACAAAATCTGAGCGGGATGATATTCTGATCAAGCGGCGCGTTTTTGAGCGCCTATCGCAATTGGCCCCGGCCTTCGTGATTTACGCTATGGCGCCGTTGGCGCTTGAGGCGTATCCTGCCCTTGCGAGTCTGGTTGTCAAGCTCAGTCTTGTTTACATGATCATTATAGGCGTTCTCTTCGTGGACGGACTGATCAACGCAGGGCTCGAAGTTTACAGCACATTTCGAATTTCACGCGACTTTCCGGTGACCAGTTTTGCTCAGGTGGCAAAGCTCCTCCTGTATTTTCTTGGTTTTATCGCAACGCTTTCTGTGCTGTTGGGCGAATCGCCGATGACATTTATCGCCGGTCTCGGCGCGTTGGCGGCGGTATTGATGTTCGTCTTCAAGGATTTGATCCTTGGGCTCGTCGCCGGCATCCAGCTTTCGGCCAATAGAATGGTCGCGGTTGGCGACTGGATTGAGATGCCTAAATACGGCGTTGACGGCGACATCATGGAGATTGCGTTGACAACGGTGAAGATCCGCAATTTCGATAAAACGATCACGACTGTGCCGACGCAGGCGTTGATTAATGAGAGTTTCAAAAACTGGCGCGGCATGAAGGAGACCGGCGGGCGGCGCATCAAACGCTCTGTACACGTTGATGTGTCTTCAATCCGGTTTTGCGATGAGGAGATGCTGGCTCGTTATTCAAGAATTCAGCATATCGCCGATTACCTTGAAGAAAAGCGCCGCGAAATTGCCGAGTATAACGAGCAGGCGAGCATTGATCGATCAGTGCTGGTTAATGGACGCCATTTGACGAATATCGGCACGTTTCGCGCTTACATCGAAGCCTACCTTCGCAATCACCCGAAGATTTCCAAGAATCTGACACTGCTGGTCCGCCAGTTGCAACCGACGGCGCATGGTTTGCCGATCGAGATTTACGTCTTCACAAACGACACCAACTGGATTGCCTATGAAGGAATTCAGGCGGACATCTTCGACCATATTCTGGCTGCAGCGAGCGAATTTGATTTGCGCATTTTTCAGGACCCGACCGGCGCCGATTTCAAATCGCTGACAACCTCTGATTAGAAACCCGAGCAGATAATTCGTCAGGCGGGCCGCGCCAATGCCGCATCTGCGTCAGGCGCATCGCTTTTGCTCTCCGGTGCGTTTCTCAGCTCCGGCGTGACGAGCGTTGCGAAAGCGGGAATAAAAATCAATACAACGAATACGGAAAAAAGTGCGCCAAAACTAAGCGAAATCGCCATCGGCACCAGGAACTGCGCTTGCAGGGATTGTTCAAACAACAAGGGCGTCAGCCCGGCGGTGGTCGTCATGGCCGTAAGCGTGATCGGTCTGAAACGCCGCACCGCGGCGTCGATCAGCGCATCGCGCGCTTTTGCACCTTCTTCAAGCGCCTCTCGATATCTCAGCACCAGAACGAGAGAACCGTTAATCACAAGACCGGACAACGCAATGATGCCAAAGATAGAAAGAAAACTGATCGCATATCCAAGGGTCGCGTGACCGACAAATGCTGCAAGGATGCTAAACGGTATTGTCGCCATGACGACGCCGGCAAGCCGCAGGCTTCGGAAGGTGACGGCGAGGATGGAAAAAATCAGGAACACGGCCCCGGCTGATCCTGTCTGCAGCAAGGCAACGGCTTCCCTGTCTTCTTCGGCCTGACCGCCGAACCGCCAGGACAGCTGCGGATATTCTTGCAGGAGCGGCGGCATGATCTGATTGGCGAAAGCGTCCATAAGTGCGGTTGGTTCGATTACATCCGTATCCGCATCGGCTGAAACTGTCACCGTTGTTTTGCCGTCGACACGGTTGATTTCTTGAAAGGCCCGATCCTGACGGTACTCGGCGATATCGCCTAGAAAGGCCTCGACCCCGGCGGCGTTGTTGACGACAATTTTGTCGAGCGCGCCTTCGCTGCGAATATCGCTGAGGGGCGGGCGCACGCGAATGCGCAACTCATCTTGGCCGCGCAGTTGCCGGCGCGCTTCAGCGCCTTCAAAACGTGAGCGCAGCGCGCGACCCAAATCGGACTCGGTCAAGCCCAGCGCTTGTCCTTCACGGGTCAGAACGTAGCTATACTGAGGTTTTCCCAGAGCGAAACCGTCATCAATATCCGTGGCGCCGGGAAATTCCGCCACGCGAGCAGCCGCTCTCGCAGAGATTGCCCGCAGCGCTTCAATATCCGGATGTGAAAGTTCCGCTTCGAAGGCGGCGCCGGCGCCGGGGCCGATGCGATACAATATGGAGAAGCTTTCAATATCCGCTACCGGAGGAATTTCGCGCCGCCAGACTGAGACAAAATCAGCAAGACCAAAGTCGCGCTCTTCTGACGGTACGAACACCAGATTGACACTGCCGGTTTCATTGCCGCCAGCGCCAAGGTCCTCAATCGCAGCGATGAAGGCGTCTTCGGCACCGATTTTTTCAACCGCCCGTTCAGCAGCGTCGATCAGCGTTTCGGCATAAGCTTTGGTCGCATCGAAGGGGGCAGAGACGGCGAGAGAATAGGTGGCGGTGACGCCGCGGCCTTCGACAGACGGCGCGAGGCGAAAGGGCAGCCTGCCGGAGATCGTGAAGCCCAGAACGACAATTGCCACAGCGACAAAAATCACCGTCGTTACGCCCGGCGACGCAACTGCTGAGCGAACAAGAGGCGCGTAGACTTTCTGCTCGAAATTGGAAAACCCTCGTGACGCTGCGCTGCTGATGCGTTCCAGAAATCCGAAAAAGCTGGCGCTGTTTGTGTCTCGATCTTCTGCGCCGCCAGTCTTGGCGGCATGGGCAAGGTGCGCGGGCAAAATCAAAAGCGCTTCGATCAGTGAGAAGACAAAGACAATGGTGGCGACCATCGGGATATTGACGAGAAATTGGCCCAGCTCTCCGGGGGCGAACAGCAATGGCGCGAACGCAATAATATTTGTCGCGACCGCGAGCAGCACCGGCGCAAGCATGCGCTGCGCGCCTTGAATCGCTGCTTCGGACGGACTGACGCCGGCCTCGATGCGCGAGAAAATCGCCTCACCGACAATGATCGCATCGTCGACCACAACGCCAAGCACAAGAATAAAGGCGAATAATGAGAGCATGTTGATGCTGACGCCGAAAAACGGAAACACCGACAACGCGGAAATCAGCGCAACCGGCACGCCAGCCGCCACCCAGAAGGCAACCCGGGGCTCAAGAAAAAGAGCGAGAAGCACAAGGATCAGGACAAATCCGAGAACGCCGTTTTCGGTCAGGAGGCCAATGCGCTCGCGATAGTCTTTTGTCAGATCAAACAGTTTGATGATCTCAACGCTGTCGGGCTGCTCGGCTTCAAACTCCTCAAACAACGTTTCAACCGCTGCTGCAACATCGAGCGGCTTCTGGTCGCCGACCTGATAGATCTCAATCGCGAAACCGGTGCGGCCGTTGATGCGAAAATGCCGATCGGTGTCGCGAAACCCATCGCGGAGCGTTGCTACGTCGCCAAGCCGGACAACGCCGCGCGGACCAGACGCAATCGGCACATTCGCAAAATCGCTTGCGGTTTCCTTGCGGCCTTCCCCGCGCAGCAGAAGCTGGCGGCCTTCGCTGCGGATCGCGCCGGCGGGGGTGTCGACGGAAAAGCGCGAAACAATGGCGGCAATGTCATCATAACTTAGGTCCAGGCTGCGCAGGGTTGCTTCTGGAATTTCAATTGAAATCTCCGGCTCGCGCAGGCCGCTGATTGTGACCTGGCTGACATTGGAAAGCGCGAGCAGGCGGTCTTTCAGCGCGTTTGCGTAATCAAAAATCTCCCGATCCGGCGCGTCAACAACGATGCCGTAGCGCAGCACCTGATTGCGGTCTGCAGGCAGATCCGTCCGCGGCGGTTCGGCGTCATCGGGGAAAGTCTGTATCGTGTCGACAGCGTTGCGGATGTCCTGCAGGGCAATGTCCCGATTGACCCCGTCCTGAAGATCAACCCGCACCGTGCCGAGGCCTTCGACGGCTGTTGATTCAATGCGCTTGACGACATCGAGCCCTTCAACCTCGCTCTCAATCGGCAGAATGACCCCGTCGACAATTTCATCGGGACTGGCCCCCAGATAAGAGACAGAGACCGAAACTTCGTTTGGCTTTACGCTTGGCAACACCTGTTGCTTGACAATCCCGATGCTGATGATGCCGGCGACAATTAATGTCACCATCAGGAAATTGGCCGCATATGCGTTCGATGCAAACCATCCCAGCAGACCGATGCGTTGATTGCCGGCCTGATTGGCGTCTTGGCTGGAAGAGGGGCCGCCCGAAGTTGGCGTTGTCTCTTGTGTCATGGCGACGCGTTAACAATGGGTGCGTTAAGAGACATGAGCGCCGGCATCACGAGCCGCTCCTGCGGTCTGAAACGCGTTGCTCGTTCTCGCGTTCATTGTCCTCTTCTTTGCTGCGTTTTCGGTCCGCTTCCGCTGCGGTTTGCAAAAGGGTTCCGGGGATCGCATTCGCAAGGCGGCTCACCACCAACTCGTCCTGAGGTTCGAATGCGCCGCGGATATATGCGCTTGAAGCCTGGCGATGGACAACGTTGATATCCCGAATGGCAAGTCGGCCGTCGGCCGCGCGCACGGCGATCTGGTCGTTTTCACGCAAGGCTGCGATCGGCGCGCGGTAAACGCTGTCGACTTCGCCTGCGTTGATTTCAACGTTCACATAGCTGCCAAGCAAAATGCTTGGCCTGCCGACGTTTTCCGGGTTTCTCGCCAGCGGGTCGTCGATAGAGAGAAGCGCAACGCCAAGACGCGATTGATCCGATACGGAACCGGAGAGTGAGATCACTTCTGCGTCGCGGTAGGGGCGCTCACGGCTGTCGTTGGTCGCGCCTACGGTTTGGCTCGGGGCGCCAGAAGGGAAAGCTCGCGCGGCGGCATTCTTGCCTGTGGCGTCTGCTAAAGCTCGCAATCGCTGCAGCGTTACTTGCGGGACTTCGACTTCGAGCCAGAAAGCGGAAATATCAGCGACGGCGCCAAGACTTGCGCCAATGGCGGCAAAATCGCCAACATCTGCGGTTTCGTTCAGCACCATGGCGTCGAATGGAAATATGATATCTGTACGCTGAAGATTAAGCCTTGCGGTTTGTAAGTCGCTTTTGGCCTGCTGCAGAGCGGCTCTGGCGTCGGCGAGCTGCGGCTCGCGCAGCGCGAGCGCACGGTCGATTTCCAGTTCGGGGGCCGCCTCGCCCATCAGGCGCGCTTCCTGCTCAGCGACTTTGCGACGGCCTTCTTCAAGCAGAAGGTTGGAGCGCGCTCTGGCGACTGCGGCTTCAGCGCTTGCGAGATTGGCTTCGAAGTCGGCTTTTTCAAGCCGAACCGCAGGCTCGCCCGCGGGAATGACGCCGCCAATGCGAAGATTGGGATGCACTGCTTCAATTCGCCCGGCGACCTGGGCCTGCAGGCTTGCCTCATTTGCCGCGCGAGCAACGCCGAACGCTTCAATAATAATGTCAGCTGATTGCGGCGTTAGAGGCGCAATGTCGACGATCACGGATTTTTCACCGTTCTCGCGAGGCGACGGTGTTGACCGCGTGGCGATGAGCGCAAATGCGACAGCCCCGGCGCCGACAAGCAACAGAAGCGAAAGGGTGAAAGAACTAAACCGTTTCATCAGGATTGCGCCCTTTCGGCGTCGGATTGGGTTGGCAGTGATGCGGTGTCGATCAGCGTTCCGTCCGGATAGGCGCCGAGGGATTCAAGGAGATCGCCATGGAGACGCAATCGCTCGCGCCGGGCGGTCAAGGTGTCGCTTTCCGCAGTAAGGAGAGATTGTTGCGCTGTCAGCACGTTCAGGAAATCAGCGGCGCCGAAAGCGTAGCTCATCTTTGCCGCCTCGTAGGCTGAGCGCGCAGCGTTCTCGCGGGCTTCGAGCAATTCCACCTGTTGGCGTTGGCGGTCGTCGCGAACAAGGTCGTCGTGAACGGCGGCGATGGCCGAGAGCCAGGTGTCTGCGTAGGCGGCAAGGGCCTCATCAAATGCGGCGCGCGACTGGCGCCGGCGCGCGCGCCTTGCGCCGCCCTCGTAGACGGTCTGCGTAATTTCAGCGACAAAAGCGCTGATGATAGTGTTCGCCGATTGAAAGCCTCCGCCCACCTGAAATGAAGGTCCCGTCGCGGTGGCGCTCAAGACAATGTCCGGAAAGGCGCTCGCAATGGCTTCCGCCACGCGATAGTCGGCCGCGATCAGACGTTCGCGCGATGCGGCGATATCAGGGCGGCGTGCGATCAGTTCCAGCGGCGCGCCTGCCGCGGCGGCGGGCGGCGCGCCGGGCAAAATATCAGGTCCGTCGGCTGCATTGTCTGGAACCTGTCCGAGGAGAACATCTAATCGGCTTTCTGCAAGGGCAAGGGCGGTTTCTGCAGCAGGGCGCTGTGCGCGTATCGATGCGGCAAGTTCGCGTTGTTGCAACGCGTTTGAGGCGCCGCCGACCCCTTGCGCAAAACGTTGCTCCGCCAACTGAGCAAAACTTTCAGTCGATTTGATCTGCGCTTCAATCAGCGCCAGAGAGCGACGCGCTTCGCCTGCGTCGTAATAGGCGTCTGCCACTGCATGTGCGATTTCCAGCCGGGCCAATTCGAAATCGCCGACAGCGGCGAATGCCTCGCGCCGCGCGGCGCGCGCTGCGGCTCTGCGCCGGCCGGCGAAATCAGGGGCGAAGCTTGCGATGCCGGTTCCCCTTGAGGCGCCGGACGAGACGCCGTCCAAAGGTACGATCTGCGTATAGTCTCCACTGCCGCCAATCGTGGGCCATAGCGCCGCCCCGGCTTCATCGGTGATAAATTCCGCTTGCCGCATGCGCGCGCGGGCCCCGGCGAGGGTCAAGTTAGTCTCGAGCGCTGTGTCCACAAGAGCATGAAGCGCAGGATCGTCGTATCCAGGGGCTGAGAGCGCGCCCGTTCGATCCGTCGGCACTGGCGCGGCGTATGCTGTTTGGTCTGAAAAGGGCGTCGCAGGATTTTTCTCGACGGTGACGAGGGCGCAGCCGGTCAGCCCCAGCCACGCTGCGGCTATTGCATAAAAACGGAGTGAGCTGAAAGACGCCTTATTCACGATCGAAATTCCAAAACCGTCGCGATTTTACGACCATATAGTTATGGAAAACGTAATACCATACTGTTTAGTTCACAAATTCGAGGCAAAAAGATTGTTTTTTTTCGCGATGGGTGACATTTCATGACGCTAGAGTTCTGTGGAAGGCAGCGAAAAGTTTGAAAACGCTGGAAAAATCAGACGCTGGCCGAGCGCCGGGACGCCCCAAGGACGACGCCAAACGCAGCGCTATCCTGCAAGCGGCTAGGTGCATCTTTGTCGAAGAGGGACCGGCCGGCGCGACGATTGAAGCGATCGCTGAAGCCGCTGGGGTGTCTCGCGTCACAATTTACAGCCATTTTGAAAATAAGGACCGTTTGATGGCGGCAGTGCTCGAAGAGGAGACGCGCGCGTTCGGCTCCCTCTCCCTGGCGCTCGAAGGCGGGACGCTGTCGCGAGAGGAGGTTCGCGACGCCCTGATCGCATTTGGGAGCAGCCTGCTCGATTTTGTGGAGCAGCCCCATGTGGTTCGCTCTAGCCGCATGATGATCGGCCAGGCGAACGCCATGTCCGGGGCGACCAAAGTGTTCTTCGAAAACGGACCCTTGCGGATGCATCGCCGGTTGGCGCGTTTGATTGCGTCTGCAAAAGCCGCCGGCGCGCTGCAAACGGATGATCCTGAAGAAGACGCCGATTTCCTGATCGGCATGTGGCGAGGTTTGCATCACATAGAATTGCAACTCAACGCAGGTCCTCCAAGGTCTCGAAAAAGTCGATATGAGCGTGTTCGCCGTGCGGTCGATCTTTATCTCGCCGCCCGCGAGCAGAAAAAGTGAGCTTTGGGACTGCGAAGCGTCGTAAAACGGGCTTTTGCAAACTGGCGCCGACGCGATGAAGCAGCCGCGTATTTTCTGCTTCTGATCATTAAATCATAGAAATCCGTATAAAGATATATAATGCGTGCTGGCCTGTTTTGAAAAAACGGCTGGATGTGCGCAAAGTGACGCCGCCTCGGCGGCGCAAAAACACGGAAAATGACAAATGGCTGTAATATTGAAACTCTGTTTGGATGATAAACAGAGCAGGCGACCGCGTTGGGATGTTGTGCAAAACCATAAGGATGCAGGCGTGACGGATATATCGAATAGATTGTGGCAAATTGTTTTCGTCAGTCTTGTGACGCTAATAAGTGCGATCGCCTCGCCGGTCGGAGCCCAGAATGACGGCGTCGACACAATCATTCTGAATGGCGAGATCATAACGCTCGATCCGCTCAAGCCGACCGTTTCGGCGATCGCCATTAAAGACGGAATAATCGTTGCGACCGGCGATGATGCTTCAATCCGCAAGCGCGCTGGCAAGGAAACAGCGGTCATTGATGTTGAGGGCCGCACGGTCATTCCCGGTCTTAACGATAGTCATCTCCACATTACCCGCGGCGGCCGGTTTTATAACACTGAGCTTCGCTGGGAGGGTTTATCGAGCCTGAAACGCGGGTTGGGCATGATTGCGGAGCAGGCGGCCCGAACTCCGGAGGGGCAGTGGGTCCGCGTGATCGGCGGCTGGTCGCCTTACCAGTTCGAAGAACGTCGCATGCCGACGCCGGCTGAGCTCACCGAGGCTGCGCCTGACACGCCGGTCTTTGTTTTGTTTCTCTATAGCCAAGGCTTCCTGAATCGAGCCGGGGTTGAAGCGCTTGGCATAACGGAAGAAACGCCGCCGCCCGAAGGAGGGCGTTATGAAATCACGCCCGACGGCGGGGCGATCCTGCACGCAGAGCCGAACCCGACGATCCTTTACAAAACCATTGGCGCGCTTCCCGGCCTGACGGAGGATGAGCAGGAAAATTCGACAAAACAATTCTACCGCGAACTGAACCGTTTTGGGATCACGAGTGCGATCGACGCCGGGGGCGGGGGACACACGTTTCCTCAGAATTATATCGGTGCTGAGCGTCTCGCCGCGGCTGAGCAAACGCCGATCCGCGTTTCAAACTATCTCTTTCCGCAAACGCCGGGCAAAGAGCTGAAAGCATTCAAAACTTGGACTGACGAATGGCCCGTCAACGCCAATCTGGCAAAACGCCTGTCGCACGGGTTCGTGGTTGAAGGCGGGGGCGAGTTTCTCGTCTGGTCGGCCGGCGATTTTGAAAACTGGATGGCCAAACGGCCGGATATTACGACCCGCGAAGGCTGGCGCGAGCAGCTTATTTCGGTGACCCGTTATCTTGTACAAAAGCGCTGGCCTATCCGCATACACGCAACCTACGATCAGTCCATAGGACATATTATGGACGTGTTCGAAGAGGTCCATCAGAGCGAGAGAGAAGCCGGCCGCCCGGGGTTTGACGGTATCCGCTGGGCTATCGACCACGCTGAGACTGTCGGCGCTGAAAATCTCCGCCGCATTGCAGCGCTCGGCGGCGGGATCGCGATCCAGGCGCGTATGGCTTATGCGGGTGAGTTCTTCATCGAGAGATACGGCAAGGAAGCCGCTGCAGCTGCGCCGCCGATCCGCGATATGATTGAGGCGGGCATTCCGGTTGGCGCCGGAACGGATGCGACACGCGTCGCCGGATATAATCCCTGGCCGGCGATTGCCTGGCTTGTCACCGGCGAGACTGTTGGCGGGACGAAAACGCGCAACGACCGTCATCAATTGACCCGAATGGAGGCGCTTCAGCTCTACACTGTCGGCAGCGCTTGGTTTTCAGGCGAAGAAGCGCTGAAAGGCCGGATCGCTCCAGGCCAGTTTGCCGATATTGCTGTCTTGTCCGCCGACTATCTCACTGTTCCTCATGCGGAGATTTCGACCATTGAAAGCGTTCTGACATTGACGGCAGGCAAGGTTGTGCATGGCGCTGGCCCCTTCGCTGACCGTGCGCCGTCTCTGCCGCCAGCCGAGCCCGCCTGGTCGCCGGTTCGAGCGTTTCGGACGTATGAATAAGACGTCGCGACCTCAAACGAACGCTGACGTGAAAGCGAGAGCCTTAAACTAAGACGATCAGCAAAGAATATGCTGGTTAGTTTTCAATAGATCGCGGTCAGCGGTAAATACAAACGGACGAGCTTCTCAAATTTACTGATTATACTTACGGCGCACCAAATGCAGAATATAGAAAAGCCGCCCTTCAGGCTCGCGCTTGTTCGAAACAAAAGAGATTCTTATCAAACCGGGTAAGGGTAGCTGCTCTTGCTTCTACATATCCGGACACTGAATACCCGCTTAAGAAAACAACCTCGTTTATCCAAAAACTGCTATTCGGCAAATGCGTCATAGCTGAATGTAGGCATTGCATCGAATGTGGGCGTCGACATAGTTGTTTGCATAGCTGAACGATCTTCTGTCATCACAAAGCGGTCAATAGGCGCAACGCTGAGCCGGTCGCCTATCTCGCCAAGTCCGCCTCGGGAAATCACAACGCTGTTGATGTTCCATTCAATGCCAAGGAGAAGATCATAGATATCCGCCGCCTTTTCGTTTTCGGTATTCAGAACGATGGAATCGAGAAGCTTGCGACCGCTTATCAGATTAGTGGCGATGCTCCCGCCTACTGAAAAGTCAGCGGGCAGGAAAGAAGTAGAATCTCCTAATTGTTCTATTTCTTCTTCAGTCAGAGAAATTTCGACGACAGGCTCCTTTTCGTTTGTCATTGTTATGACAAGCCGTTGCGGTACGACCATGACGAAATCCTCGCCAGCGCCAAAGATACCGCCTTCCTTCAATTGAACTAAAGTTAAACGTCCATCTTCTGTGAATAGCAGGTCTTCGATTTGCGCAGCTACGGAGCCTTTTCGCGTTAAAACATTCTCGTTGAGCAAATTGCGGACTGTGAGTCCGAGAGCATTAACGTCGTCAAGTTCTTTATCAATCGCCGTTGAGATCGTATCGACAGCGCCTTCCGCAGCTTCAACTGTGGCTTCGCTAGCGTCTTCCAAAGCATCACCGGCTGTCGCCGCCGCTCTTTCGGCGCGTTCTTCTACACCCGGCTGATTTTTGGCATCGTCATCGCCGCCGCCGCAAGCGCTCGCAAAGACCATGCAGGCTGCAGCCAAAAACCGGCAGTTGAAATTAGCTTCTGTCATGGTGTTTTCCCAATGCCTTAATTCGCTATCGCCAACAAACGATCAAGGCAAATGTTCCGCCTGAAAGGCAAATTGGAACTAAATCGACCGATTTGACATTATAGATTGCGCATTGAGCATTGGGGGAATGCGCAGCGTCGCCGACGGCACCTTTGCCCCCCTGGCCCTTGCCGTCGGCGACCTTTTACACCGGCCGGCAATTACAATGACTGCATCTAGACTTTGGAGAATATCATGCTGAGATGGGCTATCATTTTTTTCATCGTTGCAATTATCGCAGCGGTATTTGGTTTTGGCGGCATTGCCGCTGGCGCCGCGGATATAGCGCGCATTCTCTTTTTCATTTTTATCGTTTTATTCGTGGTGAGCGCCGTCATGCATGCGCTGCGTGGCCGGCCGCCAGTATAAACGCTCAGGCTTTCGCTGGAAGGAACCGTGAGCGCGCATCACTGATGGCGGTACGAAAACCTACGGGATCCGCTATGTTGGGCGTCGCTAAATCACCGGCGCCAGTGCCGGAGATCTTAAGCTGACCGAAACCAAGAAATCGGCCCCAAAAGCCCTGACGGACGTTCACTTCTTCAACTGAATTTAAGGACAATTCTTCTGTCGAGCGTGAAAGCCAGCCCCGTTTGATAACGAGACGGCGATCAGTAACAGCGATCTCTGTCGTCTTCATCCAGATCATCATGCGCACGAATATCACAACGCCGATAATAATGACGCCCAGCACGATAAGCGACGCCCACGCAAAGAAATGGTAGGACCAATGAAAACGCGCCTTTTTGCGAACTGTTTCGTCGGACGCCAATGATTTTTCGACATAACCCATGAAAAACATTCTCTGCGCTGTTCACTCAGCGAACAAGCGGCGGCGTGGCCGGTTCCATTTAAGCAGCATGTCAGGCCTTAAGCGGCCCTCAATTCAGTCAAAAAGCTGTTTTCTGGCCTCGTTTACGAAGAGTTTTATTTGGCTGCTTTTCATATCCATAACCAATGAGGCATTTTCGTAAGACAGCCGTTCGACAATAATCATAACGGCCGCCGTTCGCTGATAGATGGGCAGTTTTCGCAATCGACCAAGACTTGGAGCTTCCTTAGATAACGATGCAGTCTCCGGAGTAATGGAAGGCAGTCTTGATTTGTCCGGAGTAAAGGCCTGAGTTTTGAGACATCTTCGGAAAAGCGCCCTCAGCGCGAGTATTCGAGCTTTCTCCATGTCATCCATGTCTGAAAGCAACTCGCGCGCCTCAACTAATGCGCCTCGAACTTCCGCATCAATATCAGGCGATTTATCGAAGGCAATAAATGCAAACCGGCGCAATGAAGCGAGCACTTCCCTCTCGCGACGCAACTTATTTCGCATGTTCTGACCGTCATAAAGCCACTCCCCGGCGCGGTCATACGGTGCAGCGCAAAAATCCGCCTTAACACAGGTTAAGGCGACTAGGCCTCAGGTGGTCTAATGCTCGTGGGGCGCAAATGATAGCGTGGCGGCTCGGCGTCTAGATGCAAATAGTCCGGTGAAAAATCGCTTTGTTCAATAAGGGATTTTCTATCTTTAATTGAAATGCGGTCTTTGCTGCGCTCGATAAGTCCCTCTTTTGCGAATTTGCCGAGCACCCTGCTGACATGAACGAAGCTTAAGCCCAGCGCATCAGAAATTAGGACTTGGCTGACGGGTAGTCGAAAACCGGCTTCGTTTCCTTCTCCTATAATTAAGGAACGCCGATGCAGCTCCAAAAGAAGATGCGCCACGCGTTCCGATGCGTTCCGCCGTCCGTTCCGAACGATTTGTTCACGGAGGATCGCCTCTTCTTGAAGCGTGGCCCACCACAGGGCGAGACCGATATTATGGTTGGAGGTGAAAATATCCAAAATCGCATAACGGGGAATAGAGAGGAGGGACACTTTTGTAATTGCTGCGACGGAGTGATCAGCGGCGTCGGTGATGAATACTTGAAGATCGAACATATCGCCTGGCAGCAGAAAATTCAGAATTTGGCTCCTGCCGTCTTTGAGCGCTATATATCGGGCTGCCCAACCTTCATTTATTACAAGAGCCTCGTCGGGCTCTTCTCCTCTTTCGATAATGTCATCGCCAGGCTCATAGACGCGTTCTTTTGCGGGAAGGGAAAGCAACGCGTCTCGTTCCGGCTCGCCAATTTCACAGTAGTGGGACAGCCTCGCGAACAGGGCTTCCATAAACTTCTCTTTTTTATGCGGCGCCAGTGTCATTGGAGGCGCTCCTTATCGTCAACTACTTATCTGTATATCAGTTCCAACACCGCTGGCTGTAATTTTTTAAGATGAGCGGTTTTAGCCAGGAACTTGAAGAGGAGAGGGCGTATTTGCTTCGATATGCGAGATACTTGGTCCTTGGCAACCGTGTATCTCCGGAAGACCTTGTGCAGGAAACATTCTACTTGGCCCTGAAATTAAAGGACTCTTTCCAGCCTGGAACCAATTTGCGAGCATGGCTGTTTGCAATTATGAGAAATGAATATCGAAATGAGCTTCGCAAAGTTCGGCGTCGCACAGCCCTGTTTATTGATGGGCTAGACTTTGATGTTGAAGATTTCGGCGTCGAAATAGGCGCCGGAACGGAACAAGAAACGAGCGCTGCGCTGAGCGAAACCATGGCGGCTGTCAAGCGTCTGCCGGGTCGGTACCGGGAGGTTTTAATCTTGGTGACAATAAAGGGGCTATCTTACTCCGAAACGGCGGCGTTGTTGGGCAAGCCGGTTGGCACGGTGCGTTCCCGCTTGTCTCGTGCTCGGGTGAAGCTGGTTGATGAGGTTATGAAGAAATAGTCCCGGTGTTAATTAGTGAGTGATAACGAACATACCCAGCCGTCTGAACTCGATCTCCAAGCGTATTTGGACGATGAGTTGCCTCCAGCAGAGCGGGCTAAAATTATAGAGTGGTTGATTGAACATCCTACAGAAGGCCAGAAGCTGTTCGAAATGCAGCTGCGCGAAGATTTATTACGGACTGCCGTTTGGCAGTCAGTCAACGGGGTCGATCTCAACGAAGAATTAGTGAAAACTATTCGGCCTAATGCCGAGAAAACAAAGAGCGCGCAAAACATGAGTGTTATTTTTGTTTGCGGTATTATCGCCGGCGTGATTGCCGCGACTGTTATTTTCCTAACTTTTTAATGGCATTATCGTGGAGTACCGCTTTCACGGTAGAGTCGACGACGCGAAACTCTCCGGTCGTTTGATTTTCCATTTCCGGCTCTTTCGCATGCTGGCTTGAAAGCAAGCCTCGCCTGAGGAGTTCGCGAAGGGCCGCTGCGCGTGACGGCAGGCGATGTGCGAAACGCCAGTCATCGATGGCTTTCAACTCCTCTTCATCAAGCAGCAGTTGAAGCTTTTCTGACCTTTTCAGGTTTTTGTCGTTCATGGTCGACCTTTCCGCGAGCCTTAGGGCTCCTAGAGTTAAAGGTCGCTAAAACGCATTAGGTTCCCAAATGATTAGGGTGCGGCTGGGTCGAGAGGGGAGAATAAACTAAAAAAATAAAAGACTTAGCGTCCTAGCCCTCTAATCCGTCTGCAATATGCTCAGCCGCGTCTTCAATGTCTTCTGCTGCGTTTTCGAGAGGGCCGTCATTTGCTTCTTCGATAATGAAAAAGGCCGCGACAGCAACGACAACAACAACCACGATTCCAATGATACCGTTTCTTGAATTCATGTTTCACTCCACCTGTCCTCTAGAAATGCGGAAAGATAGAAAACGTTCCACAGATTTAAAAATAGACTCCGAACTCTTCTGGATGCAGGGCGTTAGCATCATGTTCGAAGCAATAAGGAGTTACCATGTCGAATGAGATTTATGCTGTGCGCGCCAAAGAACTGCCGGGCGGCGCCGGCGTGGCTCGCGAAGACCGAAAAGCGCTTGCCGGCATGCTCGGCGCAGCCCTCGCGAGCACTTATACGCTCTATCACAAAACGCACGCCTATCATTGGAATATCACCGGGCCGCTTTTCTACAGCGTACATAAGCTGACTGACGAACAATATCAGGATCTAGCTGCTGCCGCCGATGAAATAGCGGAGCGAATCCGTTCTATCGGATTTGAAGCGCCGGTCGGGCTTGCTCTTTATGCAGACAACGACACGATTAAGGACGTGGAAGGAACGCCAAGAGCAGGCGAAATGATCCAGGAGCTAGCGCAAGATCATTTGAAGATTGCTGAGCAGATGCGGCCATTTGTGGCGGAAGCGGATGACGTCGGCGATGTCTATACTGCTGACTTGCTAACCGGGCGCATAGGCGTTCATGAAGAGGCGGCCTGGATGCTGAACGCTATTCTGGTCGACTCGGCAGATTAATAAATTCCAAATCCTGTTAAAAAACCTCGCGAACATTGTTCGCGAGGTTTTTTGCATGAAGGAGAAACAATTTATCCGACTTCAACACCGCCGCGCTCTGTCATCTCTTTCAAGCGCGTGCGTGCGCGGGACAACCGGGAACGGATAGTTCCAACGGGAACATCGAGAGCTTCAGCGGCTTCCTCGTACTTCATGCCTTCCACAACGATGAGTGATAAAATTACCTTGTCTCGTATGGGAAGCTTTTCAAAACAGCCGAGCATTTCAGAACATTCAACTGTCATTTGCTGCGACGCGTCGCTTGATAATCGAGACTGCGGCGCGTCATCAATATCGACCGCCACGCCGCGCGACTTTTGCTTGCGAATATCATTCAGAAAAATACGCTTGCATAGCGTGAACATCCATGAGCGTAGATTGCTGCCGGCCTCAAAGTATTCCGACTTTTTAAGCGCGCGCTCTACACTGTCCTGAACAAGGTCATGGGCTCTGTCTTCATTCTTTGTCAGTGACAGTGCAAATCGTTTCAGCGCTGGAAGAACATTGTTTAATTCGGTCTCGGTAAAGGTCGTATTCATTTTTAACGGCCTCGTGTTGTTGTTAAGAACACTGGTTTATTTATCGGCCGAAAAGAAAAAAGCAAACAAATTCGTATACTTATTATGTTCCAGATGTGTGTCCTGCGGGAGTTGCGGATGCGTTGGAAGAAATGCAATCCCGGTAACTTAAAGAGGGTATGCAAATGATGATACTGCATGAAAATATATAAATGACGGAACATACGTATGTTCCGTCATTCGCGGATCGCGACCGGCTAAATTGATAGCTTTTATCCTGCTTTTTCGCCTTCTCCGCCAAAGACCACGGCTTTGACGTTTTCATCCACAACGGAAAAGTCGCGGGTGCTGGCGTCTTCGGTATCCGGTTCTTCAAAATGCGGGGTTGCGATAAGACCGCGCCGCAGGAGCTCTCTGATGGCGGCTGCGCGCGTCGGCATGCGATTTTCAAAACGCCACTCATCAATAGCTTTCAGCTCCAGCTCATCAAGCATAAGCTGAAGTTTTTCCGTTCGCTTTCGATTTTCTGATGCTGGCATAAGGCCCTCATGATGGGCGTTTACTTCATTAACTGGAGTAACTTACTCCAAAAACAGAAGATTACCAGAATTACTTTTTAAAAAGAGAGATTAAGCAGAACAAAACACAAACGAACGGCGCAGGCACTACGCAAAAGCATTCGTCAGCCAGCTGATGCGGGCTTTATCGTCATGTATTTCAGCAATTCGCTTCGCAATTCGCGCTTTCCAGAGCGGACATGCTTTTTCCCAGAAAGCGTCGTGCAGACGGTCGAGCAGATGCGCGTCTTGCATTGTCGCTTCTTTGACGGCCTTTTCCGCCTTGTGGATATTCGGAACAGGCGTCCGAAGGGATTGAATGGCGCTGCGATCCTCTGCGGGGAGGGCTTCTCTGATTTCCGATAATAGAGCCCAACGCTTGCTGAACTGGCTTTGCGCGAATTGTTGCACGGTCGGTGGTCCGTCTACGTTAGCCAACATCTCATAGCAAGCGACAGACTGCGGGCATGCTAGCAGCGCTTTTTTCGCCTTGTTTCTAGCTTTACCCGATAGCAAATTGGAAGCATCTTCGTCGACTTCCTCCTCTACGAGCGCCCGCGCGCGATCATCATCGAGAAGGGTCTCTTCGACCAAAGTTTTTTCGGCTGATGGTAATTTTTCTTTCGCGTAAAGTCGTACGGTATCGGCGTCGACGATTGTGATTTCCATGCAAGGCTCTGTATAGGTCATAAAAGAATAACAGTGAGCTTTGAAACAAGTTCCGTATTTTGCATCGCCGATATCATCGCTCATCGCTTTCTAAATCGGCCAGAATGCCGATAAGTGCGCCGACAGCGGCTGTAGCGGCAACGGTGGAAACCGGCGCTTTTTTAAATTGGCGCGCAAACAAACCCGAAGCGACAACATCTAGTGGGACGCCCATTGAGGATACAGACTTTGCAAGTGACGTTAGCCCTGCAAAACCTTCTTCTTTAGGCGGTTTTTTTGATTCATCCGGCGATCGCTGGCTGAAGAGAAAAATGATGAGCGCGCATGCGGCGACACCGCCTGCAACAGCCATTAGAGCAAAATGCACTGGCATAATGGTTGATAGCCATATGGCGACACCGCCGGCGGCGAATAGAAAAGCGCCGCAAGCGAGCAAAATCGAAGTCAGCCCTAGCGCCGCCTCTACGGCAACGTCTTCAACAGCGTGTTGCGCCTTATCAATAGCGGATCGGAACATTGTTTAATTATTTTCGAAGGCTGGCGATGAAATATCCGATTGCAAGCGCAGCGCCCATGGCGGTTAGCGGATTCTTCCGAACAGCTTTTTCCGCCTGTCGCTGAATTTCCTGCACTTCGTTTGATGCGGCATCAAGCGCTTCGTGCGCGTGCATTTCCGCCTCATTCATTCGACGCTTTGCTTCCTCGCGAACTTCTTGAGCGCCTGTTTGTGTGAGGGAGGCGATATCGCGCTTCAGCGCTTCTAGATCACGTTGAAATTTTGAAAACTCAGCCGCCAAGTCAGCATTTTCTGCTTCGCTGCGGTCGTCAGGCTTTATTTGCTGTGCAGTAGCCATGTAAAAACTCCTCTTATACTTAAAGTCCGCCTGTGGATGTAAGCGGTAATTAAAATTGACGTACAGATACTAATTAACGTCGTCGTCTTCAGCGGTCTCGTTGCCGTCATATGTGTCTTCAAGCGGATCAAATTTTCCATCGTTTTCGTTTGCTTCATCAGCAACAACGGCGCCGGCGCCAGCCGCAACGCCAAGCGCACAGCCGCCTAACGCGCTACTTGCAGCCAGAAGAAAACTTGCAAAAATAATTTTCGTCATCTCGTAATTCCATCCTTTGCTATGCCTCATAAACACTGAGCCTTAAGCGAAGTTCCCGTCGAATTGTCGCACTTTGGAACTTGCGCGTGTGGCGCGGCGTTCACCTGTTAAGTTTTAAAAGGATAAGTGCAGATGAATTCTGGGCGTGTGATCGTTACGTATGGGCGAAGCCTTATGAGTCTTGTGATCGCCCGGTCATTGCATGAGCGTGGCATTGAAGTGATTGGTTGTGACGATGTTGACCTTACGGCGATGTCGTTTTCCCGCCATGTGAGTGAAACTTTTACGCATGCGTCCGTAGACGACGGAGAAGAAGCTTACATCGATAGTCTTGTTGAAAACATCAAGCGGCTTAAGCCTGAAGACGACCGTCCTTACATATTGATTCCTGCTTTTAGAAATACCCGTGTAATCGCGCGCAATCACGCTCGGCTGGCGCCGCATATCACAGTCGCAGCGCCGCGGAAAGAAAGTATCGGCAAGGTTTTTCCGAAAGATAATTTAGTGAGGACCGCTGAAAATGAAGGCGCGAATGCTCCAGTAACCGTTCATACGAAAGATGCCGATGAACTCGTCAACAAGCTCAGGGCCATGACGCCGCCGTTTTTGCTGAAGCCCGTCAGCGGCGTTGGCGGGCGCGGGATTGAACGTGTTGAAGACCGGGATACGGCGATTGAAAAACATGCGGCGTTTCTTCAGGAAAATGGAGAAGCGCCATTAATCCAGGAAGTAGCCGAGGGCGAAGATTATTGTTTCGCCGGTCTCTTCAAAGACGGCGAACTCCTCGCCCATATGGCCTATCGGAACTTAAAATCGTTTCCTGTGGACACGGGCGCCGGCGCGATCCGGGAGACGATTTCTGACGACGTGTTCCTGGAGCCTGTTCAGCGATTGATGCGGGCGACCGGTTGGTCCGGCGTCGCTGAAATTGATTTTCTCTGGAATGGCGATGACAAATCCGATCCCGTGCTGATTGAAGTCAATCCGCGGTTTTGGGCGGGGCTTTTTCATTCCGTCAAATCCGGCGTCGACTTTCCATGGCTGCTTTATCAACTCTTTGCCTATGGGGGTGTGAAAGATACCGGAAAAGCCAAAGTTGGCGAAACAACAAAAGCGCCTGGATTATGGTTGGCGTCTACAGCCCAGGAGATTGCGAAGTCTGATATTCAGTTTGATAAACTGACAGACGCCTGGCGGTCGCAGTCTAATGGAAGCTGGCTTGATAAGTTCAGCGCCGTATCGTCTTCGCTCGGTGACGCCGTTAATATTGATGATGCCTGCTTTCGTATTCTGGAATCTATCGATCTTGCTAGAAACAGCAGCGATGAATGGGCTGATCAAAAAGATCCATTGTCAGGGCTCGGCATACTGTTCGTGTTAAGCTCGCTGGCGCGACACGGGCGTCTCCCCGATGAAGTAAAGTTGAATTAGGAGAGTAACGCATCAGCGCACTACGCCCCGTTATCGGAATTACAAAACCGTCGCGGCAGGACAATTGGGCTTACGCAGCAATCGCTGCGGCAGTAAGGTTGGGCGGCGGTGATCCGGTCGCTCTTACGCCTGCCTTACGCAATCACCGTCCAACAATAAACGGGCTTATCCTTGGCGGTGGGCAAGACATTTTTCCGATGCTCTACGATGCAACGCCGAAACAAGGATATTTGTATGATCGCGAGCGAGACGCGCTTGAGATAGAGGTCGCTAAGCAGGCGCGGCAAGACGATATTCCAGCGCTCGGCATCTGTCGCGGGGCGCAGCTGATGAATGTTGTGCGCGGCGGCGCGTTGCACGCGGATGTTTCGGCTGAGTATGAAAACGCAGTCTACCCAAACGGCCTATGGGGTAAGATATTCTTCCGAAAATGCATATATCTCAAAGACGAAACGCTAATGAGGCGAATTTTTGAGGCGGATGCGCTTGAAGTTAACTCACTCCATAAGCAAGCGATCAAATCACTCGGTGAGGATCTGCGCGTTTCTGCGCAGGAAAGAAATGGCGTCATTCAAGCAATTGAAGACAAACACCTTTCCTTTTTTCTTGGAGTTCAGTTCCACCCCGAATTTCTTCTCTATCGAACGGATATCAGGCGAATCTTCGAAAATCTTGTTGGCGCCGCGGCTCGCCGAGACCCTGTTGAAATTGCCGTCGACGCTTAGCCTTATTTATCTTGCGCCCATGCGAATGGTGAAATCCCATGTGGGTTAGAGTGTTGCTGGCCGCTGCGGCGCTTGGCGCTGGCGCGCTCGCGGGACGTCGTGCGATTAACAAGGCGATCGAAAACCGATTGCCTGCCGAAATAGAGACCGCACGCGAGCTTGCGATGATCGAACTCGATAAAACGATCAACGTAGTTCTTAGGGAAAGGCTCTTCGCTTTTTCGCTTGGTCTCGTCACCAAAGCCGGGCTCATCGGCGCGGCATATCTTCTTTATTCATATGGCTTTCTGACTGCTGTCGGCCTGAAGGTCGTCATTCCTTTTTTGATTGCAGTTTTCGTCTTTCGTGATCTGTTCAACATTTTGCCTTTTGCGGCGCCAGCTTTAAAAATCGTCCGACGCCACAAGTGGAACGCCCGCAAGGCAATCGTCGAGTTTGTCGCGGGGGTTGCCTTCGAACGAGCTTATGCCGAAACCATGGTTACGATGGAAAGCGGTCCCGGCCGACATTGGGTCGCACTGTCAAGATACTCCAAACATAATCTATCAACGCAGGTTGCCGAGGCGGTTGCCGATGTAGCCCGGTCTACCAGCTTTGATCGTGCAAAAGGCCGCATATTTTTATCCGCTATTTTTGCAGCCATTATTTTTTCTGTCTATGTAAGCTTCTTCATATTTACAGTCGGATCTGTCTGAAGGTCTATTCGGAGTTACAAATCTCGAACCGTTTGGAACTAAAACGCCTTGGATGCATTCTTGATCTATTATCTTGAGTAAAATGCATCGGAAAGACGTTTTGACTAAGCTTTCAACAGTCCGAACGCCGCATACTCAGATGCAGGTGTCGGCAATAGAATTTTTGAGATCTCGCGGGGCGAGTTCGTTCGCTGAAAAGGCTCTTTTCGTCATTGCCGCCTGCGCATGCGTCATGGCTCTATTTACGATTGGAGCAGCGCTTTATTTAGCGAGGCCAGTATTTATACCGATAACAGCCGCTTTTGTGCTTAGCGTGATATTAGCGCCGGCGACTGAGTGGTTGCGACGCCGGTCATTTCCTGCAGGGTTTCGCGCCTTGCTGGTTATCGCAATCGCATTCAGCCTTTTCGTGGGTGGCCTTTATCTCGCTGTCCAGCCGGGAGCCGCCTGGATTGAGCGCTTTCCCGGCGTTATGGAGCAAGCGCGCGAAAAACTTACAGGCGTTCAAGACGCTGTAAGCAAAGTCCAGGATGTTTCCGAGCAAGTCAGTGAATTAACGGATTTGGGCGCTGTTGATACTGAAGTTGTTACAGTGCAGGGGCCGAAGCTTGGCGACGCCCTTGTGGCTTCAGCCCGTACAATCATTGTACAAATTATATTTATAGCGGTCCTTACATACTTCTTTTTAGCCGCGCGCACTGATCTTAGGCGCAAGCTCGCTCTCATGCGTTCGGATTTTGCCGGCATGCGGCAAACAACCCGCATGGTTCGCTCTATTGAGGAAAAAGTGGGCTCTTACATGTTTACGATGTTCATTATCAATCTTGGGCTTGGTTGTGCGACAGCTTTGGGAATGTGGCTTATTGGCATGCCTTCGCCATTGGTATGGGGAGGGCTGGCCGCTGCTTTAAATTTCATTCCTTATCTGGGGCCTGTGTTGCTAACTATTCTTCTAACCATCACCGGCATAGTCAATTATGATACATTAATAGGCATTATGACACCCGCGGCAATTTATGTCGTATTGAACTTCATCGAATCAAATTTCATCACGCCGACGCTTGTTGGCGTAAAAATGACGATAAGCCCGCTTGCGATTATATTGAACGTAAGCTTCTGGACTTGGATGTGGGGACCGGCTGGCGCAATCATTTCCATACCGCTCCTCGTTATCTTTAAAACGATTTGCGATCATTCGGTATTTCTGAAGCCAATTGGATTGTTGATCGGCAAGGCCGATACGTTTCGTCCGCTCAAGGCCTAAATATAAACCTGCTTATTCAGCAAAAATAAAATCGATATCTCAATCTTTTTTGAGATTCATCAGCAATCCGAATAAGCCAATAGCAAGATTGACGCCTGTGAATGTAAGTAGAATGGTAATCAGAAAAATGAACATAGTTATACGGCACGTTGCTTATATAGTTTGGCGATGACAAAATAACAGCTTGTCGGTCTTTTGGTTCCTTCCGGTGCAAATTTTCGAGGAACTTAATTGTCTTGGAAGTGTACCTGTAGTGTTGTGTTATTCGATCAACAATAAATTGAAACAGGAGACTATTATGCTTAGCTGGGCGATTACCTTTTTAGTTATTGCGCTCATAGCAGCGTTTTTAGGATTTGGCGGGATTGCGGCGGGCGCTGCTGGCATCGCCAAGATTTTATTCTTCGTCTTTATTGTCCTCTTCGTTGTGGCGATGGTTATGAGGGCCTTGCGCGGTCGTTCGCCCGTATAGCTGCGAGCAAGACAGACTTGATAAAATCTAATACTTTGTAGAGTTGAGAGGAGCTGAAAATGTCAAAAACAGTTGGATTTATTGTAGGCGGGGTTGCTCTTGTGGGCGTAGCTTTTGCTGCCTTAACGCTAACCGATGTCGATGTGAATGATGCAGGCGAATTGCCAAGCGTTGACATTGAAACAGAAGGCGGTGAGCTTCCAGAAGTGGATGTAGACGTTGCCGACATTGATGTTCGGATGGAAGACGCAAATGTCAAAGTTCCCGATGTCGACATTGAAATGGAAGAGAAAAAAATTCCAGTACCGAAGATTGATATCGATCAACCGGACGCGACGAGCGATGAAAAAGAGCGTTCACCTGAATTGAATGAAGGCGAAGGCGAAACCGATACTGATAGTGAGCCGCAATAAGCTAAGCCAAGCTTCAGTGCAGAAAACGCTCCCGCGGGGAGCGTTTTTTTGCTGCAGCACATACAAAATAAATTTGCCGTCTTCGCGGAACAACATCCTCGCCTCTGGTGTTTTTCAAATATCAGATGTTGAGGAGACTGAAATGGATATTTTGCGAATTATTCTTTCGATCTTGCTGCCGCCAGTCGGCGTTTTCATGCAGGTTGGATTAACAGCCCAATTTTGGATCAATGTAGTCCTTACACTGCTAGGATACCTTCCTGGGATTATTCACGCAGTTTGGATTATTGCAAGCCGAGGTTCGACTGCGCGTAGCGCTTGATAAGAGCTGCTAAGACCAAGAGTCAATTCAACTCAATTGTTTAGAAAGGAATATCATGAATGACAAAGAACATATCAAAGGCGCCGCTAAAGAAGCTGAAGGCAAAGTGAAGGAGACAATCGGTGAGGCTACAGACGACTCTTCTATGAAAGCCAAAGGAAAAATTGACCAAGCCGAAGGCGAAGCTCGGAAGAAAGCTGGCGATGTGAAAGATTCGCTTAAAGATTGAACTAACACCTAATATAGTAAATTTTGGAAAACATGGGCGGAGGTAAATTGTTATAATGCGGAATAACTGTCTGCCCGCCTTTCCCGATTAGGTGTCTTGCTTAGAATTTTTTGGCAAAAATAGTTTTATAATTAAAATGGATTGTATCAGCGGCAAACGCTTTAACGGTGAGCGGCTCTAAAATCCGGAGCTGGGCAGCAACGCCGCCTAATTTTTCTGCTATCGATAATGCATATTACAGACCCAAGTAAGATCTCTCTGGATCGCTACAAAAGGCCCAAGTGCAAATCCAATTCCATTAACGCCTTGTCTATCTATGGAGCGACGATGCTCCCTCGCGTAGGTGAGAATATTGATTTCATGAATTTTAGTGGCTCGCCAAGATCGACAATGACACGAATTACGTATGCGAAATTGCGCGACCCGACACCAGGCCGGACTACGGCGGAGTCCGCAAACGTGACCGGGACCGGGCCGAAGCAATACGGTTAGCTGGTGGTCCGAAACCGAGTTTGCGTGATAGAGCCGTCGCGTTTGCTCAAGGCAAAGGTGAAATCCGAACCAAGGATTTCACTGAGATTGGCATCCCGCGCCAGTATCTTTCTCGCATGTGCGTGGAGGGATTGTTGGTGAAGGTGGGTTATGGGCTGTATAGATTACCAACTTCGCAATCCGGCGAATAAGTTTTCCGGCTACTTTGTGCTATTGTTTCTATAAGGTCGCATCTAGGCTTAGATGGAACCCATGGCTGAACCGCGCCTTCATTTAAGGTAATCTTATCAAGAGAAGCTCAAGTGCCCCAACTTACCGTTCGAAATGTCGCCGATCGCGTGATTATTGCGCTTAAATAACGGGCTGCGGAGCGGGGGCGATCCGCAGAGGCTGAGCATAGAGAAATTCTTCGTCACGCTCTTACTTCTTACTGACCGCGGACTTGACTTCTCGGGGCAGGCGGCGGCTTTACGGGCGCGTATCCGGTTGTCGATCGATAGCACGGATATTATTCGCGGTGATCGAGATGGTCTGCTGTAGCCGGTGTTGCGGTTGACGCCCGTTCGGTTGTCAAGTCACTGGTCACGAGAGATTTTTCTGACGGCGCTGTTCCGTTTCTGAATAAGGTGCGATCTTAGCAGCATCAGAGTTCTCAACGACGGTCAGTACTGAATCCTATCGGGCGCGATACCGAAAGGCTTGCAAACTGATCAAAGCCGACGATTGGGAGAACGCGCTGGCTCTGCTTCATACCAAACACTACACGCAACCGACGAGCCGAGCACGATGGAAACATGAGCAATGCGGAGCTCGCAGTGCGAGCCCTGCACCCTATTGTGGGCTAGTTGCTTTCGGCCCCATCCTGTTCACTGATCGGCTTGGCCGGACGAAGAGTATCTGCACCCTTGTCAGATGTTGACGAGCGTAGCCCTCGATTGGCCCAGGCTTCGAGGTCATCGATTGAATAGACGACACGTCCGCCCAGCTTGCGATAGGTCGGCCCCGTTCCGTAAGTCCTGTGCTTTTCGAGCGTTCGCGGCGACAGACACAAAAAACGTGCAGCCTCCTTCGTGTACAGAAAGCGTGGTGGAAGGCCATTTGGATTGGTCATGGATTTACTCCTTCAATTGCGCATCGGGATTGATGCGCATGGAAGGTCGATCGCATTCGGCGCAGGATGAAGGTTGGCCGGTGCGATTCGTAGATCACCGAAGGCCTGTTATTGCCGCCGGGAGTACGATTCTGTCTTTGGGGCCGTCGCGCTATTCGTAGCGCGCATGTAGACCAAAGGCTTGCCGCGCGCACCTCGTAAATCTGCTCATCGAAACCCAAGATATCTCGGACGATCGGTCAAGCGATGATCTCGATCGGGCTTCCTCGCTGGAATTCTCGTCGCTGGCCGCAGATGACGACAAGTAGAGCATCTCGCAGGCCAAGTGCTATACGAAAGAGTTGATCAAGACGGCGTGCCATAAGCGCCACAAGTGTCTCTATCACCAAGATGCATCAGTGATCCGGCTGCGGCCGCGATATGAGAACCATATCTGGAGCGTTGATTTCGTCCATGACCGGTTAAGCAATGGCCGGCCCTATCGCATGCTGACCGTGATTGATGAATATACCCGCGAGGCGCTTGCAGTGACCGTCAAACCGAAGATGGGATCAGCGGACGTGCTCGAAGCGCTCTACCCATTGATCCTCAAACGCGGCAAGCCCGACTTCATTCGATCAGATAACGGAAGAGAGTTCACCGCTGAGGCGCTGCAAGACTGGCTAACGAAGATCGGTGTCCGGCCAATCCAGATCTACCCAGGCAGCTCATGGGGTGAGAGCCATATAGGGTCGAACGGCTACAATGAGCGATTCAACGGAACGCTGCGACGAGAAGTGCTGAATGCAGAGTGGTTCGCTACAGTCGAGCAAGCGAAAACCGTCATCGGAAAATGGCTATGCCAATATAATCCTATCCGCCCGCATCAAGCGCTCGGCATGCGCCCGCCTGTCCCCGAAACTATATGAGAATTTGGCCTATACCGATGGGGCTGAACACAGTTTGTACCGTAGACATGGGTTACACTTTGGGACCGAACGGGTTGTCGATAGTTTGCAACCTTTTCTGCTCCAAGTCGATATATCCAAGATCATAATGCATGAAGCTTGTAAGCCGTTAAATGGGATTGGGCCCCATTTAACCCGTCCTCGACCTCTTTGATACCGAGGTGCTGAACAGCCAGCACTTTTGAGATGCTGATTTTTTTCCGGTGCAGGCACAGGCGTCCGCATGAGGCGACTATGATTTCTCTGTCATGGAACGGATAATTCAGTTCAGGCAGGCCGCGATATTGCCTTGTTGAGGGCAGGTAAGCGCTGAATTTATTCGCTCTGATCTGCACACAGCTCAGACGCGATTTCTTCATTTGTATATTGCCGCTTTGGCGTTTGTTTCTCTATTCCAAGCTAAAAGCATACATGAAAAATTCACTCAATTTACTGAGGAGATGCGCCGGCGGCCGTTGAACTAACACATAACAGCCGCCGGCGAAGCGTCCGCTACTGGCTCCCCCTAGAAGCGGACCCTGTAAGCGAAGGAAAGGCGCCGGCCGGGCCCCTGCACATTCGAGAACTGGAAGTTGAACGCCTGATTGATGACAGGCAAATAGTCGTTGTTCAGAAGGTTCGTAACGCCGACGCTCAGCGCGCCAGGGCCGACATCAAAGCTCGAATAAAGATCGATTAGCGTATAGCTATCGATCTCGCTGCCGCCGCCGAAGGCGGTGGAGTTGTTCGACTGCGTGCCCGAATAGAAAAGCTGCGCGCGCAGGTCCCACCAGTCATAGGGCGCATAGTTCACATAAGCCGTCACTTTCTCCGGCGGAATGCGCGTCGTCGGCAGGTCTTCATCGAAGTCACCGTCATCGTCGAGATCGACCTCGCCGTCGATGATGGAGAGGGTCGCGCCAAAATCCAGCTGATCGGTCGGCTGAATATTCATAGACGCTTCGAAGCCCCAGATTTCTTCCGGCTGCGTTAGAATTTCGAGGTTCGTATCGAACGTCGCGCCATTGTCAGAGCCCGAGAAAAAGCCGACCGCTTCAGCCGTGAAGAAATCAAAATTGGCGCGCAGCCCGCCCTCATAGTTGTTGGTGCGGACAAATTCGAGCTCCACATCGTCAATGGTTGCGAACGTGCCGTCGGTGATGACCCGCAGGATGTCGCCCGGCGAGAAAGACTGGGAAAACCCGCCGAACAGCGTGAAGTTTTCGGTCAGGAAGAAACTGACAGAAGCGTTGAACAGCGTTTCCGAACCGTTCGCTTCGCCGGTCGGGTCAACGCCGGAAATGTCGATGGAGACGTCCTCATGACGGACGCCGGCGGTCAGGATGCCGAAATTGCGCAAGGGAATTTCCACTTGGGCGAAGCCGGCGATTGCGTCCTGAACGCCGCGCGCATCGTCGCCGCCGCCGACGACGTCGAATTGCTCGGTGTCGTCATTGAGATAGTCGATCCCCCACGTAACATCGAAGGGCAGGGCCTCCAGTTCAACAGGCGTGTTGCCGGTCAGGCGGAAACCAAATTTTTCCGACTGGATTTCCGTCTGCGGAAAGCCTGGAAACAGCGTGAAAACCGTATCGATCTGCTGGTAGTAACCTTGCACTTCGACCGAACTGCCGAAAACGTTTTCGTGGGTGTAGGTTAGATAGCCGGTCAACGCTTCATTGCCCGGATTAACGTCATTGTCGTTGCCGGGGATGGCGATCTCCGGCGTGAAGGGCGGCAGGAACAATTCGCCTGACGCCGTTGACAGGCGCGCGCCGAAATCCGGATCCTGTTTCAGGCTGAAATAGTTGAAATTGCCTTGCAGGCGCTGGTCGGCGTCGATCTGATAACCAAGTTTTCCGAGAACATTATATTCATCTGACTCATCGAGACCGCCCTGCGCGCCGACCGGGTCGGTCAGTCGTCTGTTGCCGTCGGCGTCGAATGTGCCGTTGCGATTTACGAAAGTGCCGCTCAATAGATAGTCGACATCGCCGGAACGTCCTGATGTCTGCAGGCTCGTATTCCACACGAGCGAGTCGTCCGGGTTGACTGTTGAAAAGCTCAACCCGGCGCGTGCGCTGGCATTGAACTCGCCGTCTTCCGGCACCTTGGTGATGTAATTGATCAAGCCGCCGTCGGCGCCGAAGCCGTAAATCGCGGTGCCGCCGCGGACGACTTCAATCTGTTCGATCGCGTCGATGTCGATCGATTGCAGAGACCGCGCACCGTTGCGCAGCGGGGTGTCCTGCGGCACGCCGTCAATCAGCGTCTGGAAATTCCGTCCGCGGAGCTGTTGCCCGAAATTCGTCAGCGCTTCTGTCGACGGGCTGAAACCCGGCACATTCTGGGCGATGACCGAGCCCGCGGAGCGATTGAGATCGCTCTGAATGTTGAGCTCTTCGCTGGTGATGACTGTCACCGACCGCGTTACATCCGAGATCGGCGTTGCGACCCGCCGGACCGATTTGACGATAATTTCATCGACCTCCTCGTTTGCCTCTCCGGTTTGCGCCAGCGCCGATGTTGTAGACATCATGGCGGCGATCAGAATTGATGATTTGGCTTTCACTTTTTACCCCTCCACCTAGAGTTTGCGTTTTGTGCGCCGCAAACAACTCGCGACTGGCGCTATAGCGTGAGGTCGTTGATTTGTAAATGAGAATCATTTGCATTCTCATTTAGATTTGGCATTATCTACAAAATTGTCTCAAGCGAATTCTGCGACCAGGCGAAGATGTTAGATCCATTGGCTATTGTTAATTTGTTGTTATTAGGCGTCGCGATGGCGTTTACCGCCTGGCGCAGAGACGGGCCTATGCGCCCGTATTTCATCGTCGCAGGTTGGTCGCTAATTGCGAGCGGGATTTGGTTTTGGGCCGCGCGCTTTGCCGACAGCGGCGTGGCGATTGCCGTCGCTGTCGTCATTTGCGCAGCTTATGTTTTTCTAGCTTACAACGCGTTTAGAGCGCGCCACAACTCCACGCTGAAACAGTCGCGAACGTCTCTTTTAGGGGACGTTCAGGCGAAAAGTTCGACCAAGAAATCTTGGTCGAAAAAATCAGCCAACGCAAAGCAAGCTATGCAATATGCGCGCAATGCTATTGTCATATTGCTGGCGGGACCGGTTGCGGGCGTCGCAGCAGCGCTCGCCGGCGTATCGGCGATGAAAATCATCCGCAGCCTTGGCGGAACTGAAGCCGATTCTATTGTTGCGGCGTATATGCTTGTTCCGTCGCTATGGGCTGGCGCGGCGGCCTATATGACGATTGAAAAGAAATTGAACAGGAAAGCGCCGGTATTGCTGTCGCTCGCAGCGTTGAGCGCTGCGCATCTTTCGTTTGCGGGCTAGAGGGTTGATAGGGTCATGAGCAAATCGATCTGGCCGAAAGCCGATCCGAAACGCGTTGCGGCGGCATTGTCCGGACACGGCGCATTAGGGCTCGCGGCAGCGGCGCTGATTTATATTCTCTGCATCAGCGGGGTTTTGTCTGTTTTCAATCACGAGTTGCAGCGCTGGGAACAGCCGGGCGCGCCGGCGATGGAGAAAGCCGACCCGGCGGCGGTCCAGAAGGCGGCTGAAACGTTGCTCGCCGCGCAGGAAAACCCGACGTCGCATTTTTATGTTCAGCTTCCGACCTATGATCTGCCGCGCATGGTGCTGACGACTGACGCCGGCGCGGTCTTTGCGGATGAAGAAGGCGGGATAGCGGAGAAGGAAAGCCACCCCTGGACGCAATTCGTGCTCGACCTTCATTATTACCTCCATGTGCCTGGCACGCTGGGCCTCACGTTGGTCGGGTTTCTGGGCGTCATCTTGCTGGGTCTCGCGCTGTCCGGGTTTCTCGCCCATCCGCGCATATTCAGGGATGCTTTCACGTTCAGGTTCGGCCGCAATGCGCAGTTGACGCAGGCGGACATCCACAACCGTTTGAGCGTATGGACGTCGCCCTTCCTGATTTCGAGCGCTCTGACCGGCGCCATGCTCGGGCTTGCGGGCGTTGTCTCAGGCGTCATCGCTGCTGTTGAGTATGAGGGCGACATCGCCGCCGTCTATGCGCCGGTTTTTGGCGATGAGCCGGAGGAAAACGAACGCCCGGCGCCGCTCGCCGATATCGCAGCGGCGCTTCACTATGTGGAAATGCAATATCCGCATACGGACCCTGTCTATGTTATCATGCATGAGCCGCAGACTGCAGGCCAGCATCTGCAGATCCTTGCTGAGCATCCTGAACGGCTGATCTTCGGTGATTATTATAACTTCGACGCCGGCGGCGCATTTGTCGAAAATGTCGGCATGGCCGACGGTCATATCGGCCAGCAGGTCGCCGCGTCAGCCTATCGCCTCCATTTCGGCTCGTTCGGCGGGATGCCGATCAAGGCCGCTTACGCGCTTTTCGGTCTGGCGCTCGCCGCCATCATCGCCGCCGGCATGAACATCTACTTTCTGAAACGCCGGGAACGCGCGCGCGCTGCGCCGCGGCTCGAAGCAATGTGGACGGCGGTCGTCTGGGGCGCGCCGGCGGCGCTGGCGTTGACGCTGGTCCTCAGTGTCACCGGACTTGCGAGCGGGCGCGCCCTCGTGACGGCGTTCTGGGCGCCGCTGTCTCTCCTTACGCTTGCTGCAGCAGTAAGCGCCGACAAGACCGCGACCGCGATCGCTTGCCGCGTCGCCGCGGGCGGTCTGACGGCGGGCGGAGTCGCGCTGCACGGGCTCGCGCAGGCAAGCGCATTTTCAGCGCCGGCGGTCTTCGGCGTTAACATCGCCGGCGGTGCATTCGCTGTCATGCTGATTGCGCCTGATGCGGCGCGTTTTGCAAATCGGCTGCGACGCTCAGAAAGGCAGCGCGCCCCTGCGGCGCCGGCGGAGTGAGGGCGCGTCCTTTCGCCACCCATGCGCGCCCGCTGTGGCGCCGGCGGATGCAGCCGAGAGGTTTGCTGTGAGCGTCGGCGCAGTCCTAAAGCGCAAAACCCATATTTGACGCTGTATGCGATTTATGTCCAAAAACCTGCGAATGTCTAACGAACAACTCGATGATGAACACGCCGCGTCGGCCGTTACAAATGACCCTGCGGAAGCGCAAAAAAAATCATTCTGGCGCCGTATCCGAAGCCGCAAGGATGCCGGCAAGAAGCTCTTTTGGGCTTGGGTCGCTTATCAGTCCATCAAGGGGGCCATAACGCTAACCTTAATCTGGATACCTTTGATGTTGTTGTGGTTCCGCCCGTCCTGAATGGCGCTAACGGTCTCATAAGAGCGGCTTTTGTAATCCGTAAGCAACGCAGGTTCGTAACTTTTACAAAGGAGTTTTTACGGATGACACTATCAAATCGAAGAAATTTTATGGTCGGCGTCGCCACTGTAGCGTTGATTGGATCGGTGAAAGCACAAGGAGCTACCACCCATGACGTAAAAATGCTGAATGCTCACCCGGATGACCCTCGCAAACGCATGGTGTTCTACCCGAGAGTGCTTCAGATCAAACCCGGAGACTCAGTACGCTTTATTCCGACAGACCCTGCGCACAACTCACAAACCACCAAAGGCATGGTTCCCGAGGGGGCTGAGGGCTGGAAGAGCGGTTTCAATAAAGAAGTCACAATCACGCTCAATCAGGCCGGCGTCTACGGTTACAATTGCCAACCGCACCAAGCTGCCGGCATGGTTGGTCTTGTAATTGTCGAGGGCGAAAACAAGCTCGCCAATCTCGAAGCGGCGAAAGGCGTTCGTCAAATCGGTCTTGCAAAAAAGGTCTGGGAAGAAATCTGGGCTGAGGCGGAAGATAAAGGCTACCTCTCAGCATAGCGATTACTAAGAAAGTAAATTACGGCTAGCTTATGAGCACCGTCTCATGCGCTGGCCGCATTTTTTTGCGGTATTCTTTCAAGATGAGGCCATTAAGTTTTGTAGAAACTAATCCCATTTGAATCTTGCAAGTCATAATTAATAACAGGTACGATGGGCTATCTGCAAGATAGGATATCTACCATGCTGAAACGCTTCTCCGGCGTACTTGCCGCAATCATGGCCAGCACTACATTCTGCGCCGCTAGCGCGCAGGAGCGCATCGTTTCCGTTGGCGGAGATGTAACGGAAATCATCTACGCCATCGGACAGGGCGACCGGATTGTCGCGACGGATTCCACCAGCGTTTATCCGGCCGAGGCGAATGAAACGCCGAAAGTCGGTTATGTGAGACGGCTGTCAGCGGAGGGCGTCCTGTCGGTTGAACCGGACCTTATTATTGTCAGCGGCGCCGCCGGCCCGCCAGAAGCGGTGGAACAGATTCGCGCCTCCGGCGTTGAACTCGTCGAAATGGACGAGGGTTATACGATTGACGCTATCCTGGAAAAAACCAAACGCGTCGCGGTCGCGCTTGGCGCAGAAGAGGAAGGCGCGGCGCTCTATGCGCAGATTGAAAGCGACTGGAAAGAAGCGCGCGCCGAGATCGATGCGATGCGCCTCGATGCGCCGGATGTCCTTTTCTTCGCCACCTTGCGCGACGGCGCGCCGCGCGGTGCGGGGGCCGACACCGCCGCCGACGGCGTCATCCGTCTTCTGGGCGGAGAAAATGTCTTCGGCGATTACACCGGGTACAAATCATTATCGCTGGAAGCCGCCGTCGCCGCCGATCCGGACGTTATCCTCGTCATGAGCCATCATGCCGATCGCATCGGCGGGCTGGAAGAAGTGATCAATCATCCCGCGATCTCGCTGACGAGCGCGGCGCAACAAAGACGCGTTTTTCTGATCGACCAGGTCACCGTGATGCAGTTCAGCCCGCGCACGCCGAAGGCCGTCGCCGACCTCGCACGCAGGATTAAATCCGGCCCGCCGTCTTAATCGGCCATCAGCGATCATCATGGTCATGACAAAAGCGACGCTTGATACCGCTGATATTGCTCGCATGGGATTAGAGCGCCGCCGCCGTGGAAAAACGATTCTGATCATATGCGCCATTCTCTCGGCTTTAGGCGCTATGGCGGGCGTGATTTTTGGTCCCTTGTCGATTGGCCCAGCGGATCTGTTGGCCGTTCTTGGCAAACAAGTTGGTTTCGGCGACGCCGCAGCGGCCGGGCAAGTCAAGATCGGCGTAATTGAAAACATTCGCGCGCCACGCGCCGTGTTGGGGTTTGCCGTTGGCGCCGCGCTTGGCGCCGCTGGCGCCGCGATGCAGGGCTTTTTTCGTAACCCGCTTGCTGACCCCGGCTTGATCGGCGTATCGGCCGGCGGCGCTTTAACCGCGGTCGCCGTGATTGTATTGGGAGCGGGCGTGGCAGATAATTTCTCGCCGGGGGTCCGTGCTTTCTTCATGCCGCTCATGGCGTTTTTTGGCGCTTTGATCACCGTATTCGGCATATACCGGCTTTCCCTTTTCGACGGGCGGGTGATTATCGCGACGATGCTTCTCGCAGGCGTCGCCGCCAATGCGCTCGCTTATTCCGGGATTGGCTATTTAACCTTTCTTGCCGACGACGCACAGTTACGCGATTTGACATTCTGGACGCTCGGCAGTCTCGGCGGCGCGACCTGGGCGCGCGTTTTGCCGGCTGTCATATTGATGGTCATCGCGACTTTTGGCTTGCTTGCTCTCGCTCGTCCGATGAACGCCCTTTTGCTGGGCGAGGCGGATGCGGCCTCGCTGGGCGTCAATGTGGAGAGCGTGAAACGACGCGCGGCGCTCTTCACCGCGCTTGGCGTCGGCGCGGCGACGGCGGCTTGCGGCATTGTCGGGTTTGTCGGACTCGTAACGCCGCACCTTATTCGTCTCATGACGGGGCCGGATCATCGATACGTACTGCCCGGCTCGGCGCTTCTGGGGGCGACGCTGGTTCTCTTTTCTGATCTTGTCGCCCGGCTGTCCGTTGCGCCGGCTGAGTTGCCGTTAGGCGTTGTCACAGCAGCGCTCGGCGCCCCGTTTTTCTTCTGGTTGCTCTTGCGCGACAAACGCGTTGGGGCTTTCGGATGACGCTGACTCTGGGGAAAGCTTCCGTCATCAGGGGCGGCAAGGCGATCCTCAACGAGGCTGCGTTTGCCTGTGCGCCCGGTCGATTTACAGCGCTATGCGGGCCGAATGGCGCCGGCAAGACCACAGCGCTATCCGTGTTATCCGGCGCGTTGAAGGCCGATAAAGGGCGCGCGCTGTTGGACGCTCACAATGTTCGCGCTTTTGCGTCGGCGGACCTGGCGCGCCGGCGCGCTGTCGTTTCTCAAATCTCTATGCTGACGTTTCCTTTTGAAGCGCATGAAGTTGTCGCTATGGGGCGGGCTCCGCATTTCGGCATTTCGAGCCCTGCGCGCGATCAGGAGATTATCAGCGAAGCCATTCAGTTGATGGATTTAACGCCGCTGGCGGAAAGACGGTTTACGACGCTATCGGGCGGCGAGCGCCAGCGCGTTCATATCGCCCGCGCATTGGCGCAGGTCTGGGAACCGCCTGGAGACAATGCAGCGCGCTGGCTTTTGCTCGATGAACCAACCGCAGCGCTGGATCTTAAATATCAACTCGCGCTTATGCGACTATTGCGTCGCCTTGCCGGCGAAGAGGGCTGGGGAATCGTTGCAGTTCTGCACGATTTGCATCTCGTAAAAACCTATACAGACGATACAGTTTTATTTCGAGACGGAAAAATAGCAGCACTTGGCGAAACGCAAGCCGTCCTTACTAAAGAAAGCGTACAAGACGTTTTCGATCTCGCGGAGCCTTATGATATCGGCTGATGAGTTCAGCCAAACGCTGCAGCTGTTTCAAGTTCGCTGATTTGTTCTTGAGGCGCGACTAAGTTGTCAAGATTGCGCCATCATCATGCGCGAGGGATCGGTTGTTTTTTGTAAAGTTTTTACAGTGCGGGCGATTTCCGCGTCGCTATCGCCTAAAGCGCGCATATGTTCGATGAGATAAGCGGCGGCGCGATTGATATGCTGCAGGCAACTCATGCGTAAGTCGAGAGATGTGGTTTCATCAGTAATTGCTTCACTGAATAACGCCATGACGTCATTCATGACGGCTTTGGCTCTTTGATGATTTTCTTGGCGGGAGAACATGAAAGCGGCGTTGCGCGATGCGACCACAAGCGCCGGCGCCGGGTCGGAGTCGTTTAACGGGGCCTGCGCGCGGCTGAGCTGAAAAAGTCTTTTGGCCTCCTTAATCCCATCCAAATAATGCGCCAGCGCTTCGTCGAAAGCGCCGGCGCGCCCGGCGGCGTTGCCCGCCATCATTAAATCCCGCCAGTGATCGTCAAGAACCTCTTCGGGCTTGCCCCCGCGCTTTTCCTTTTTGATATTTTTATTTTTCACGGGATTTTCTTCCGTTTGCGACCATGCTCGCTGCCTCCTTTGAATTTTGGGCGCGGTTGAGAAAGGTCTGGTGCGTATCGCCTGGTTAGCGCCTCGTTACGCTTGTTTCCGAGCGGGGAATAAGAGTTGCTGAAGCAGACAAATAATGCAATTAAGACTTATTTGCAATACAGGGCAATCGTTATTGAAAGTGTAGGCGCGCCGGATTTCTGTCCAAGCGAAAGAGCTGAAAAAGGATAGTTTCAGCGATTGCTGATGTAAGATTCTCAACATTGTAAGGAACGAGACCAGATGACGGCTAAGCGACATTCCCGAAAGCGAAAAAAAACGATGGCGGAAAAGGCGGATAAATTCGCCTGTTATCAAAAGTCAGTACAAAGTCCGGATGTCGACGTGGAGTTTTTCGAACAGGCGTATAAAGAGGCTTATGGCGCAAAACCTTTCGTCTTGCGTGAGGACTTTTGCGGGACATTTGCTGTATGTTGCGAGTGGGTAAAGTCGCATAGAAGGCGCACGGCGATCGGCGTTGATCTGTGTCCTGAGACTTTGCAATGGGGCCGGGATCATAATCTCGCAACACTGACCTCTTCTCAGCAACTGCGGCTTGCTGTCTATGAAAAGGATGCGCGGTCTCTCTTAAAAACGAAATCCGACATTGTCGCTGCGCAAAACTTCTCATTCTGGTTATTGAAAACGCGCGCTGAGGTTATCGAATACTTCAAGGCGGCGCGGTCAAATTTGAAAGCCCGCGGCGTCATGGTCATGGACATGATGGGCGGTCATGAAAGTTTTATTGAGAATCGCACGGAAAAGCGTGTCATTAGAAAAGGCAAAGACGGGTTCAATTATCATTGGGAACAGGGGACTTTTAATCCGGTCACGTCCTATGGCTCATATTATATTCATTTCAGATTTGCCGATGGAAGCAAGATGAAGCGAGCCTTCACATATGACTGGCGTTTCTGGACGATCCCGGAAGTGCGGGAAATGCTTAGCGAAGCGGGCTTCTCAAAAAGCGTCGTTTATTGGGAAACCGAAGATGAAAATGGCGACGATACTGGCGAATGGGCGCCCGCAGAGGAAGCGCCGAGCCATCCGAGCTGGATATGTTATATTGTCGGCATCAAGTAAAACTTGTTTGCAAGCGCCATACTTGCAAACAAGTTATGCTGCTATTCGATGTATCTTGCTAAATCTCAAAGAACGACGGTGAAGCCTTCAAACTCCGGGTGCCCTAAGTATAAGCCGCGATTGTCTCCAGCGTTTTTATGCGCCTCGCGAAAGGCTTCGGATTTTGTCCAGTCAATAAAAGCTTGTTCCGATTCCCAGACGGTGTGAGAGGCGTAGAGCGTATGATTTTCGTGTTCAGGGCCGCGCACCAAATGAAATTCTTTGTATCCGGGCACGTCGTCGAGATGCGTATCGCGGCTCGCCCATACCCCTTCAAAGTCCTTTTCACTGCCTTTGACAATTTTAAAACGGTTCATAGCGATATACATCGGCTTCTCCAATTCATTTCAGTTCAGTTACGCAACGTTGCCGCGTCATTCGCAGTGGCGTTTCTATGCAGAGTCTTTGAGGGCGCACTCTATCGAAAGTCTCGTCTTTGCCTTCAACTTCAAGCGACAAAGGCTTTTTCAACAACATATTCGCCTGGCGCGGCGTTTGATCCCTCGCTGAAACCGCTGTGATCCAATATTTTCTTTGTATCCGCAATCATCGGGGTTGAACCGCAGATCATCACTCTGTCATGGGACGGATTGAACGGCTCGCGTCTAATCGCCTCAAACAACCGCCCGTTTTCAATCAAGTTCGTAATGCGCCCCATATTCGTAAAGTCTTCACGGGTGGTGGAAGGAAAATAATCTACACATTGAGGCGCTTGATCGCCAACCAGCGGATCGTCTTTCAGAGACTTGATAAGCGCTTGGGTGAAGCCAAGGTCTTTTATATTTCGACAAGTATGCGTAAGGATGATTCGATCAAATTTTTCGTATGTTTCCGGTTCTTTGAGAATACTCGCAAATGGCGCAGCGCCTGTTCCTGTCGAGAGAAGAAAAAGCGACTTCCCCGGTTTAAGCGCGTCAAGCACAAGCGTTCCGGTGGGCTTGCGGCCGAGCAGAACCTCATCGCCTTCCTTGATATGTTGCAATCGTGAAGTGAGCGGCCCGTCTGGGACCTTAATCGAGTAAAAATCGAGACCATCGTCCCAGGAAGGGCTTGCAATTGAATATGCGCGCAAGAGCGGCCGCGCGCCATCCATCAAACCGAGCATTATGAACTCGCCAGATCGAAATCTGAACGAGGCCGGTCGCGATAAGCGAAAACTGAACAGCTCATCTGTCCAGTGATGAATATCCAACACTTTTTCCGCAGATACCGTTTTCGGCAAATTGATATCGTCAAACGCCATGTGCGCCGCCTTTGGTTAAACAAAAGAGATTACGGTGGCGATAGCGGTTCAGATGAACACTGCTGCACCCGTACCGCCGCCTCGATTGGCGCTTACATATCGCAGTGAGCCGCATTATGCAAATGATAATGATTTGCATAATGTAAATATTTATGCATCATGGTGCTCAAACGGCGCATATTTCCGCCGCCGAGACATCAAGGTGAACAGCGTGAATTATCAAGCAATATCAACGTCTAAGCCTCTTGGGGCCGTAACAATGCCTAACAAGAAAGCGGAAATTGAAGGTGTTTCAATCGCCGAATGGCGTCATGAGATGAATGCCGGCAACGAAGCTTTTGCGAGCGGCGACGCCGATATAGCGGCGGCGCACTATTGGCGCGCCGTTTCTATTGCAGAAGAATTGGTTCGCCTTGCAGAGCAAGGACTTATCGACCCCGGCTGTGCGATGCGCGCGACGCTGGAGGCGCGCCGAAATTTATCTGAAAATTATCTTCGTCTCGGCCGAATTGATAATGCGGTTGAAGCCCTGGAGATAAATTTCATGCAATTTTGTTTGCGTGCAGCGTGGCCATGCATGCCGCCGCCGGTAAGACGCGCATGCGCAGGAAAAATAGCTGAAAGTCTTTCTGAATTCGTCAGACTCTTAGAGCGAACCCATGCTTCCACAGCAAAAATTTTATCCGTATACGCAATTGCTGAAGAGGCGCAGGCGCAATCGCGCAAACTTGAGGATGCGGCTTGAGTGTGGGTATTGGTATTGAGCATCTTACCTCGTCGCCTTCTTAGGCTGGTGTGTAAAGTTGGATTACATTCAGAAGGACCCTGATCTGCCGTCTCGATATTCGAATGGAAAAAAAGAAACACAGAGCCTCCACAACAAAAGAACTACAAGCTTTTCCGACGACGAATGACGTCCATTTAAAGAGACGGAGCCCCATCATTATTGGATACCTCTGATTGTGCTATTCTGTAGGCGCCGCCGTGGGCACCGCCTACGCCGTATATGCCAACTCAGGCAAAAAGACATTTTCTATGAAGATGGCATTCTCGGCGTGCACACTACCGGCGATGATGATCTCGGAGCCAATGTGAAGAATGCTTCTAGCGACTGGCGCATTAGCCACCAGTCATCAGCCAATACGACTTCTCTAGCCAGTGGTGCGGCATGGGTCGGACCTATCTTTCTTGGGTGAAACCACCCAAGGCGCAGCCCAGCCATAAGGCCCCCCATGGAGCTTGTCTCCAACATCGACGACAAGATTGGCGAATTGAGCGACAACGCCCAACAGGAATATGCAACGGAACCAAGCTGGCGAGCAAAGCACAACGATTATTGAATACAGGTACGATCAACCCAAACAGCCTTACAGAAAAATAGATACAGACAGCGCAGTTTTTAGATTTTCATCTTCAAAACCAGTTGGAGAAAATTGGGGTAAAGAGAAACTTGAGTTGGCTACCATAGTCTTCCGATGTAATTCTGGAGAAATGGTCTCCATCCTAAAGTTCGACGCAACACCGAATACTTTGTGGGCAGGAAGAGAAAGAATAATGTAGATGCAAGAACAAGCCGTTCGAAAAACAGCTGAAACCAAAGGCAGGTAGAAAACTTCAAGAGACTCAAATTGTACAGGCTCGGAAAACGCGTAATTTCACAATACATCCGGATGGGGTGCAAGCGACGCTTTGGCTCGACCTGTATACAGGTCAAGCCAAAAGTGTCGGACGAGACCAAAGATCGATTCGAGGCAGCATTTTAAATACATGAACGGGCTTCTGCGTTAGCAGCTAATGAACTTCGACTCTTTCGGATTTTTCCACTTGAACCGGACATTCCAAAAACAGCCCAGATGCTGCCGCTCCTTTTGTCGACCGCGACGGTGATCAGGCCTTTTCTTGTGGCAACGACAGGCGCTGGAGTAGCCTGTCGTAGAAAGACCTGCGAAAGGATAATGGCTCCCCGAACTGGACTCGAACCAGTGACCCGCTGATTAACAGTCGGTTTTGGGGTATCTACAGCTTTCCACTCCTATCCATAACCCGTTGTTATTATTGTATTCAACTCTACGCCTGTCCACAAAAATTTACGTCAATCTTTAGTCACTGTTACCCATTTGTTACCCATTTTGTTACCCAGTTTGACACTGATCGATTGTCAGTTGGATTCAAATTAGAGTAGTAGTTTGTTTGAATCGTCGCATGCTCGTTCAGAAATAACTCAAATTTTGCCGGATGACCGTTGGCAACCTTTCAAGCGCAATATGCGAGTTCGATTTCCGTAATTTGCTCCAAAATTCGTCTGTGAAATCAAAATTATATTGCTTGGGCGAGACTTACCGTCCGTGGACAGTTGCACGAGTAAATGCGCTCGCACAGGATGTTAAATCTGCAGCGCCAAGGCTTTGCCGCCGCGGGTCATGACCGCGCCCATGCCGATAGTGTACGCGATGAGCCAGAAGAAGCCGCCCGCGAACGGGATAAGCCCCAGCAAAACGAGGGGAATGGCTGCGAGGGCTGTCCAAGCGATGCGGGACGCGGCGCTTGGGGCGACGTGCTCGGGATTGGAGATCAAACGCCGGGCGATCATGCCTGCATAGTAGATGAACGATGCGATGGCGAGCGGAGCGGCGGCGATATAAATCGCGACGACCATCAGCGCCAATGGAATACCCAAGTTCGAGACTTTGCAGCTCGATCATGGCGGGCGCGCCGCGCCACATGCGCGTTGCAAAACCGATTGGGTCTGCGACGTCATACTCTGTTTGCGCATCAAGCGGCGGGGCTGCTTTGCCGCCTATGCCATTGACCGAATGGCAAATGATGCAGCCCTTGTCGATAAAGAGAGAGCGGCCGCGCGATGCATCGCCAATACGCTCGACCGACGCGGTGGTGGACGTCGCAGTTCCACTGGCGAGTTCTTTGTCTGATCCTTTATTATCGCATGCAGCTAAACTGAATGCGATAATAATCGCTAAATAGAAAAATAATCGCGCCATAGACTTATGCCCCCTTCTTCAGAAGCGGTACCCGACGCCAATGCCGGCGACGATCGGGTGCAGCTCAATATCGACAGTATTGATCAGCCCGCCGCTATTGAGCGTCGATGTCGTATCGATACGGATATATTTTATATCGGCGTTCAATGACCAACGCTCATTCAGGTGAAAGTTTACGCCCGCCTGAACGGCTGCGCCGATACTGTCGTTGATGTCGATACTCGTCGGGCCGACAGCGTTTACCAATCCGTCTGAAGCGTCTTTATCAAAAAAGAGCGTGTAGTTAATTCCGGCGCCGATATACGGGTCGACTTTTGAATCAGGGAAAAAGTGATATTGCAACGTCACTGTCGGTGGCAGTACGAGAACATCGGCAATTTCGCCGATAGGCTCTAAGGTGCCCGTTCCGTTGAGGTCGTGGGGACTGATCGCAGCGATGGCTTCGATCGAGATGCGATCTGTCAGATAATACGTAAGATCGAGTTCGGGGACGATGGTGCTTTCAACATTCAAGGAGCCGCCGGGAAATGCAGGCAACACATCCGAAACGCTTTCCGTCGGCGCAACAACGATGCCGCGCAGACGGACAAGCCAATCGCCTTGCTCGGCGGCGGCTGAGTGAATAAGGCATGGAATAAACGCGGCGGCAGTAAGAAACGGTCTGAACATTTTCTTCCCCTACGGATGACTGTCTTTAAAAGACGATATGGGGTTTTGAGGAAGGCGGAATTTGATCCATGTCATCCGGCTTGGAGAAAAGAAGGTTTTTCAGGAGAAAAAATTTTCGCTTCACTCCGTGAATTTGATCTATGTCAGAAACCGGATTGTCGCCCTTTTTATCGTGGCGTCATGAAACACTCTTGGCGAAAATACCTCGGCGAACGCGCGCCTCGATATACGAGCTATCCCTCGGCGCTGCATTTTGACGGCTCTGTGACGTCAAAAGATTATTTGAGCAAAATTGACGAGATCGACCTTTATGAGTCGCTATCGCTTTATGTTCACATCCCGTTTTGTCGCCAGCTTTGCTGGTATTGCGGATGCAATATGCGCGTCGAGAACTACTATGCGCGCGCGCGCAAATATGTCGACGCGTTAATCCGGGAAATTGGCATAGTGGGGCGCGCGTTGAACGGAAGAGGACGGCCGACCAGCGTCCACTTTGGCGGCGGCACGCCGAATTATCTTCTTTGCGATGATTTGAACGATATTCTGGCGGCGATTGAGCGCGAGATCGGCCTGACCGACGCCGCCAATCTGGCGATTGAACTGGACCCGCGGCTTTTGCGGGACTCCGATATCGACCATCTTGCCTCGCTTGGCTTTTGCCGGTTTAGCCTCGGCATTCAGGATTTCGACCCGACAGTCCAGAAAGCCATCAACCGCCTGCAGAGTTTTGAGTTAATAGAAGCTTGTGTCAGCGACATACGCGCCGCGGGCGTAGACGATTTGTCTTTCGATATTCTCTACGGTCTGCCGCATCAGTCTGCGACGAGCTTCAGCGATACGCTGGAAAAAGTTGTTTCGCTCTCGCCGGATCGCATATCGGTTTTTGGATATGCGCATCTGCCAAGCGCGATGCCCAGACAAAGGATGATCGATACAGCAAGCTTGCCGGACGACCGCTTGCGCGGCGACCTTTCGTCTTTGGCCGATGAGAAACTCGTTGACGCAGGCTATCGTCGCATTGGTTTTGATCATTACGCCAAACCGGATAATGCGCTCGCCAAAGCCGCGCTTGAGGGACGGCTAAAAAGAAATTTTCAAGGGTTTACGGACGACGCCGCTTCAACCTTGGTTGGATTTGGAGCGTCCGCCATCAGCTTCATTGACGGCCTCTACGCGCAGAACGAGAAAGCGATTGATGACTACATGCGTCGCGTAGAGAACGGAAAAGCGCCTGTCGCCCAAGGTCTGCACCGTACAAAGCGGGAGTCAGTCATTGCGGCGGCGGTCCGCGAACTGCTTTGCACAATGCAAACCAATGTCGGCCCGGTGCTGCGCAGCGCCGCGCCCGGCGACGCCATCCGCATTTGTTCGTCCTTGGAAAAGCTTGAAGCCGACGGGGTGATCGAGTGGCGCGGCGACGCCATTGTCGTGGCCGAAGGCGCTCACGCTCTGGCTCGCGTCGCGGCAAGCGCGATTGACCCTTACGCCCAGCCGCAGGTCGAATTCGCGGCGGCTGTGTAAACCGCTTATTTGCTTACTGGATTGTCTCTGCGGCCCGGTCTATTCTGACTGTGTTGGCGAACAATTCTCCGAAAGCAATGACCTGTGTCCACCTCAATTGAAAACGACTGCCATGCGCCCAGCAGGCCAGCGTCATGTGATCTTTGCAGCGTTCGCGAGCGTTCCATTTGTGCAGATCTCGGCCCCCGAGAACTGGCGCAGGTCGAAAAGACCATGGCGCGCCGCACTGTCGCCAAGGGTCGCGCGCTGATGGAGGAGGGCGAGCCAAACGACAGCCTCTATGTGCTGGTCCAGGGGAGTTTCCGGCTCTCAAAACATCTGGAGGACGGGCGCCGTCAGATCACCGGGTTTCTCTTTCCAGGCGATTTCGTCGGCGTGCGTCCGACAGAGGCGAGCGCTTATACTGCCGAGGCGTTGGAAGACAGCCGCGTCTGCCATTTTCCGCACAAGTTTCTAGACGCGATCGCTGCAGACTGCCCGGGCGTTAAGGATCGACTGATCGCGCGCGGGCAAACGGAATATCACAAGGCGCAGGATCATATCGTCTTGCTGGGGAAGAAAACGGCTGAAGAACGCGTCGAGAGCTTTCTGCGCATGGTTGAAAAATCCATAGGCGGCAGTGATGAGACAGGGGTCGCTTCAACGCCCCTGCCGATGCCGCGCCAGGATATTGCGGATTATCTTGGCCTTAGGCTCGAAACCTTGAGCCGCACGCTGGCGGGCCTGAAAAAGAGGGGCGCCATCGCCGAGCTTTCCCGGCATAGTGTTATATTGGCGGGGTAGGGGGTTACTACAGAGCTGGAAACCCATCAGCTGCAGACGCCTTCTTGCGGCTGCAAACGCATGGTCCGTGACAGGCGGCGTGATTCTTTTCTGGTTCTGGTGCATCCTGATCGCCGAATTCTATCGTTACGTAACCGATCACGCCGCTGGCGCAGATCGGAACACGGACAGCGCTCCTTTCATCTCCAAGTGTTTGAAGTGAGAACGATGCCGCACTCAGCGCAAGAGCCGCCGCCCAGCAGGCCGTTTTGGTTAGTTGGCGCGTCGGCCTCTTCATGGTTTTGAACTCTGCGCTGCGACATTTCGACAATAACGCCGCTTTTCGGCCCGTCTTGATCCAGATCAATACCGCGCGCGCCTTCTCAGGCAAAAGCGAAGAAAAACATGGGATCAGGACTGTCTTATGTCTGAAAAAATAACGCGCGCGCAAACGGCCTCTGACTTGGACGGGGACGTTATATTTGTCTGGGCGATGCTACTTATTCTGGGGCTGTGGTCGCTCACCACAGCTGCGCGCGCGGCGGACCCGCTAATGGGCGCGCATGCGTCGATGTTTCTGATCGCCGCGATTGTCGGCGGTTTTGCGATGATCGCGCATCGCACGTCGGGCCATGTCATCGACCGAAACAGCTACGAGATCGGCGTTGTTAAAGCTGGCGTTTTTGCCTCCGTCTTCTGGGGTATCGCCGGCTTTCTGGTGGGCGTCATCATCGCCGGCCAGCTCGCGTTTCCGAACCTGCTTTATTTTCCAGAACTGCCCTGGACGAGTTTCGGCCGGTTGCGTCCGCTTCATACGTCTGCGGTGATCTTTGCATTCGGCGGCAATGTTTTGATCGCAACGTCGTTTTACGTCGTGCAAAGAACGTGTCGCACGCGTCTGTGGGGCGGGCTGACGCCATGGTTCGTCTTCTGGGGATACAATCTTTTCATCGTCATCGCCGCGACCGGCTACCTGATGGGGATCACGCAGTCGAAAGAATACGCAGAGCCGGAATGGTACGCCGACCTTTGGCTGACCATCGTCTGGGTCGCGTATCTGATCGTTTTTCTAGGCACGCTGCTGAAACGCAAAGAGCCGCATATCTACGTGGCGAACTGGTTTTATCTCGCCTTCATCGTGACGATTGCGATGCTGCACATCGTCAACAATCTGGCGGTTCCCGTCTCGTTGACGAGTTCCAAAAGCTACAGTCTTTTTGCAGGGGTGCAGGATGCGCTGACCCAGTGGTGGTACGGTCATAACGCTGTCGGCTTTTTTCTGACCGCCGGCTTTCTCGCGATCATGTACTATTTTATTCCGAAGAAGGCGGAGCGGCCGGTCTATTCCTACCGGCTTTCCATCGTCCACTTCTGGTCGCTGATTTTCATTTACATCTGGGCGGGGCCGCACCACCTCCATTACACGGCGCTGCCTGAGTGGGCGCAGACGCTCGGCATGACGTTCTCGATCATGCTGTGGATGCCGTCCTGGGGCGGCATGATCAACGGGCTAATGACGCTCTCCGGCGCGTGGGACAAGCTGCGCACCGATCCGGTGTTGCGGATGATGGTCGTCTCCGTCGCTTTTTACGGCATGTCAACTTTCGAAGGCCCGCTCATGTCGATCCGCGCCGTCAATTCGCTTTCTCATTATACGGATTGGACGATCGGTCATGTTCATTCCGGCGCGCTGGGTTGGGTCGGCTATATCTCCTTCGGCGCGCTTTATTGCCTCGTGCCGTGGCTCTGGAAGCGGAAGGATCTTTATTCGCGCCAGCTCGTTGAGTGGCATTTTTGGATCTCAACGCTCGGGATCCTTCTGTACATCACCTCTATGTGGGTCTCCGGCATCATGCAGGGACTGATGTGGCGCGCCTATAACGAGTTCGGGTTTCTGGAATTCTCTTTTGTCGAAACCGTGGAAGCCATGCACCCCTATTACATTATCCGGATGCTCGGCGGCCTTCTGTTCCTGATCGGCGCATTCATCATGGCCTATAATTTGTGGCGGACGGCGAGGGGCGATGTTCGCGAAAAAGAATATGCGCGCGACGCTGGCCTCGTCGCGGTACCAGCGGAGTGAGAGATCATCATGCTCAATCGTCACGAAATTTTTGAAAAACGCGGGCTTCTTCTCACCGTCGCCATTCTTGTCGTTGTCGCCATAGGCGGCGTCGTCGAGATCGCGCCGCTGTTCTATCTCGAATCGACCATTGAAAAGGTGAAAGGCGTGCGGCCTTATTCCCCGTTAGAGCTGGCCGGGCGGAACATCTACATCCGTGAAGGCTGCTATGTGTGCCATTCGCAAATGGTGCGGCCGTTGCGCGATGAAGTCGAACGCTATGGCCATTATTCGCTTGCGGCGGAAAGCATGTACGACCACCCGTTTCAATGGGGATCAAAACGCTCCGGTCCCGATCTGGCGCGTGTCGGCGGGAAGTATTCCGACGCCTGGCATCAGCAGCATCTTGTTGACCCGCGCAGCGTCGTGCCGGAATCCATCATGCCCCCTTATGCGTTTATGGATGAGCGCACGCTCGATTATTCAGAAGTCGAAGCCTGGCTAAAGGCGAATCGCGCCGTCGGCGTTCCCTATACGGACGAGATGATAGAAAATGCAAAGGCGGACCTCGAAGCGCAGGTCGACCCTTTTTCCGATATCTATGACGACTTTGTTGCGCGCTACCCAAACGCTCAGATCCGTGACTTTGACGGCGATCCGCGGAAAATTTCCGAAATGGACGCGATGATTGCCTATCTTCAGGTGCTCGGCACAATGGTCGATTTTTCGACCTATGAAGCCGAAGAAAATTATCGGTGACCGGCGATGTATGAAACGCTTTCCAGTTTTGCGCAGACCTGGGGCCTCATCTTGTTCGTGCTCGCCTTCGTCCTGGTCCTGATTTACGCGCTTAACCCCCGCAACCAGCGCAAGTTCGATCAGGCGAAACAGATACCGCTTAACGATGAGGACGACCCGCATGTCGGATAAGGAAATCGATCAGCCGACTGGCGTCGAAACAACAGGCCACGAGTGGGACGGCATCAAGGAACTCAATAATCCGCTGCCGCGATGGTGGCTAATTATTCTGTGGGTGACAGTTGCTTGGGCGGTCGTCTACTGGATCCTCATGCCGTCCTGGCCAGGCATAACGGGTCACTTTGCAGGGGTCCGCGGGCACACAGAACGCGCCAATGTCGACGCCGCCATCAGCGCGTTGGAAGCCGAGCGCAGCGCGCAAATGCAGCAGCTGTTGAACGTCTCCTCAATTAACGACGTAACGCGCGATCCACAGTTGTTGGAGTTCGCCATGAACGCGGGGGAGTCGCTCTTCGGCGATAATTGCGCGACGTGCCACGGGGCCGGGGGGCAGGGCTTTAAAGGCTATCCGTCGCTTGTTGACGACGCCTGGATATGGGGGGGAACGCTCGATGACATTCAAAAGACTCTGCATCACGGGATTCGATCGGCCCACCCTGAAACGCGCAACAATCTGATGATGGCGTTTGGCGAAACTGGCGCCCTGACGCGAGACCAGATCGACGACCTTGTCGAGTACGTCACACATATCTCGGGCCGCGATGCAAATATAGAGGCAATCGCCAGGGCGGCTCCGCTATTCGCCCAGCAATGCGCCAGCTGTCACGGCGCTGAAGGAAAGGGGAACCAGTCGCTTGGCGCGCCGAATCTGACCGACGCCATCTGGCTTTACGGCGGCGAGCGCGGCGATATTCGTGAAACGCTTTATTTTGGCCGCGCCGGCGTCATGCCATATTGGACCGATCGCCTGACGGATGAACAAATTACAGCCCTTTCCGTGTATGTCCATTCGCTTGGCGGCGGCGAGTAAGGAGTGATGTTTTCTCGTGACCGAGCTGGACCTCAATCTGGCGCGGGGCGCAGGCCCAAGTCAGCAACTCGGCGAGGCCGCTGAGGGCGTTGCGGTCATCGATGCGGCGGCGGTTAACAGCGCTGAAGCGCGTGAGCTCTATAAAAAGCGCGAGCCCATCTATCCGAAACGCGTTCACGGCAAATTCCGCGCGCTGAAATGGTTTCTGCTTTTTGCAACGCTTGGCGTTTATTACTTGCTGCCCTGGGTGCGCTGGCCGCGCGGCCCCGGCGAGCCCGACCAGGCGGTGCTGATCGATTTCGCCGGCGGGCGCTTCTATTTCTTTTTTATTGAGATCTGGCCCAACGAACTTTACTACGTGACCGGTCTTTTGATCCTTGCGGCTGTTGGGCTGTTTCTTGCGACGGCGCTGTTCGGCCGGGTCTGGTGCGGATACGCCTGTCCGCAAACGGTGTGGACGGATCTTTATATTGCCGCGGAGCGCTTGATCGAGGGCGACCGCAATAAACGCATGCGGCTGGCGAAAGCGTCGTGGAGCTTTGAGAAGGTCCGTAAAAGGACCTTGAAACACGTTATATGGCTCGGCATTGCGGCCGCGACAGGCGGCGCCTGGGTGTTTTATTTTCACGATGCGCCGACGATATTGCCGCAGCTCTTTGTTGGAGAGGCGCCGACGTCGGCGTATCTTTTCATGGGTATTCTAACTTTTACAACCTATATGCTCGCTGGTTCGATGCGCGAGCAGGTCTGCACTTATATGTGTCCCTGGCCGCGCATTCAGGCGGCGCTGACTGATGAAGAAACGCTTCAGGTTACGTATAAGAAGGATCGAGGCGAGCCGCGCGGGGCCCACAAGAAGGGCGAGCCGTGGGACGGGCGCGGCGACTGCATCGACTGCAAGGCCTGCGTGGCGGCGTGTCCCATGGGGATCGACATTCGCGACGGCGCCCAGCTTGAATGCATCAACTGTGCGCTCTGCATCGACGCCTGTAACGACATCATGGCGAAGATCGACCGGCCGAAAGGCCTCATCGCCTATGATACGGATCAAAACATGGCGCGCCGGTCTCGGGGCGAAACGCCGAAGGTGAGGCTTTTACGGTCGCGCACGATATTTTACGGGGCCGTCTTCGCGATTGTTTCGGCCGTCATGCTGACGGCGTTGACAACAAGGGCGACGCTTGAAGTGAATGTGTTGCGCGACCGAACGCCGCCATTCGTTCAGTTATCGGACGGATCAATCCGAAACGCCTATACGCTCAAGATCGTCAATAAAGCCAATGTCGAACGCGAGTTTTTGGTGACGCTTTCCGGGGTCGATGAAATTAATTTGGAAGCTGTTGGCGAGAGGGCGGCGGACAATCAGTTGCGCATCAGCGTGCTCGGCGACGATGTGCGCTCGACCCGCGTATTTGCGACATTGTCCGCTGAGGCTGCGCGCAGCGCTTCCATGCCGATAACGTTCGCCGTTCGCGATGTTGTAACCGGCGAGCAAAGAGACAACCCGACTGTATTCTTGACGGAGAGACGCTGATGGAGACGGAATTTCGTTTAACCGGCAAACACGTATTGGCGATGTTGATCGGCTTTTTTTTGGTTATCCTGACGGCGAATGTCATCTTCATCAATTTCGCCGTGAGAACCTTTCCCGGCGAGAAAGAGGAAAAGTCCTATCTGCAGGGTTTGAACTATAATGACCGGCTTGCTGCCCGCGCCGAACAGGCCGCGCTTGGCTGGACCGCGACAATCGAAGAGGCGTTGCTGGTTGGCAATCAGGTTGAGCTTAAGATGACCATTGTAAGCGCTGATGGCGCGCCGCTTCGCGGCCTCAATGTCGACGGCGCTTTGTCGCGGCCGGCGAGCAAGGCGCAGGATCGATCTATTGTGTTCGTCGAAACTGGTAACGGCGAATATGTTGCGTCATCGCCGGCGGCGTCCGGCGTTTGGATTCTTGAAGGAAAGGCTGTCAACAACCGCGACGATGTATTCGAATTTTCAAGCCGGTTGATGTTGCAATGAGCGCTGAACTTACAATCGATGAAGCTCCGACAGCCGGCGGCTGTCCAAGCGGACTGGCGCCTGCCGTCAAGGGTGCGGCGGGCGATACCGCGATCATCGATCCATCTCCGTTCGTTCGTCGCCGCGACGGCGCCGCCACGCTGGAGCTTGCCGTGTTCGGCGCCAAATGCGCCGGGTGCATCTCCAAAATCGAGTCGGCGATGAAGGCCTTTGACGGCATGGAGCGCGCGCGGCTCAATCTATCGACGGGACGTCTCTCATTGACGTGGCGCGACGGCGCCGAATGGGCGCCGCTGCGCGTTACGCAAACCCTTCACGAGCTTGGATATCGCGCCGCGCCTTTTGATCCCGCGGCGATGGAAAGCGACCATGATGCGGAAGGGCGCCGGCTATTGCGCGCGCTCGGCGTCGCCGGTTTCGCCGCCGCGAATGTCATGTTGCTGTCCGTCTCCGTCTGGTCGGGCGGTGCGGAAATGGGCGAGGGCACGCGCGGTCTGATGCACTGGGCCTCGGCGCTGATCGCCGTCCCGGCTGCGCTCTATGCGGGCCGGCCGTTTTTCTCATCAGCATTGAACGCGCTGAAAAACCGCGGCGCCAATATGGACGTGCCGATCTCGTTGGCGGTGATCCTGGCGCTCTCCGTCAGCGTCTATGAATTTTTTGCCGGCGGCGAACACGCCTATTTCGACGCCGCCGTCATGCTCCTCTTCTTCCTGCTAATCGGCCGTTACCTCGACCATCGTTTGCGCTGGCGCGCCCGCGCCGCTGCGCGCGATTTGCTGGCCATGCAAAAGACGACGGCGCAGCGCATGGGCGAAGACGGCGTCATCGCCGCCATTTCAGCGAGAGATGTCAAGATTGGCGATCGGCTGCTTCTGTCGCCCGGCGATCGCGCCAGCGTCGACGGCGTCATCGTCGAGGGCGCCTCTTACGCGGACCGTTCCATGGTGACCGGCGAAAGCGCGCCGGAGAAACTGCGCGTCGACGATAAGATACACGCAGGCGTTCTTAACGTGTCGGACCGCTTGATAATGCGAGCGACGGCGACTGTCGACAATTCGCTCGTGGCTGATCTGGCGCGCTTGATTGAGGCCGGCGAGCAATCGCGCAGCCGGTATGTTCGGCTCGCCGACCGTGCGGCGCGCCTCTACGTGCCGGTCGTGCATTCGCTCGCGCTTGCGACTTTTCTGGGATGGATGCTGGCCGGCGGCGGTCCGCGCCTTGCGATTATGAACGCTGTCGCCGTACTGATCATTACCTGCCCCTGCGCGCTGGGACTTGCGGCACCTGCGGTTCAGGTCGTCGCCACAGGCCGTCTTTTTAAACGCGGCGTGCTTGTCAAATCCGGTGACGCTTTAGAAAGACTCGCTGAAGCAAACGCCATTGTCTTTGACAAGACCGGAACGCTGACATTGGGGCGGCCTTTGCTTGCCAATAGGAACGCGATCGATGCCGCCGACTTGCGCGATGCCGCGGCGCTGGCGCGGATTTCACATCATCCATTGTCGCGCGCCATTGTTGAGGCCGCTGGTCCCGGCGCGATATCAGAAGACGGCGTAGAATTTCCCGGCCTCGGCGTCGAAGCAATGGTTGACGGCGAGCAGCTGCGGCTAGGCTCGGCGGAATGGATCGGCGCGCCTGTTGCCACTGACGCCTCTCTGGAAGCATGGTTTCGCCGTAGCGACGAAGCGCCGGTCCGGTTTCAATTCGAAGACGCGCCGCATAAAGATGCTGGAAAAGTCATCGACGAACTCGCGGCGCGCGGGTTGCCGTCGGAGCTTCTGTCCGGGGATCGTGAGCCGGCTGTCGCCGCCGTCGCGCAGACGTTGGGTCTTGCTGATTATCGCGCGCGCGTTTCGCCGCATGACAAAGCCGCGCGTCTTGCAGCGCTGAGCGCCGCCGGCGTCAAAGCGGCGATGGTCGGCGACGGTCTCAATGATGCGCCGTCGCTGGCGCATGCGCATGTTTCTCTGTCGCCCGGAACGGCGGCGGACGCGAGCCAGGCGGCGGCCGATTTCGTTTATCTTGGAAATGGTTTGGCGCCGATTGTTGAAGCCGTTGACGTATCGCGAAAGGCGCGACGCAGAGTCATTGAAAATTTCGCATTCGCAGCGCTCTACAACGCCTGCGCCATCCCGCTCGCCGTGTTCGGCTTTGTCACGCCGTTGATCGCTGCGCTCGCCATGTCAGGGTCGTCGATGGTTGTGACGCTGAACGCCTTGCGATTGACTGGCGGGCGAAGCAATGGGGAAACACGCTTGTCATGACGGGGCTTCTTTATCTCATTCCGATCGCGCTGTTTCTCGGCGCGCTTGGGCTGGCCGCGTTTCTATGGGCGCTGCGTTCGGGCCAGTTCGACGACCCGGACGGCGCCGCGGCGCGCATCCTTCTGGATGACGATCTTGACGAAGAAAAAGAAGAGACAGACTAAACGGCGCTGCGAATGTCGCGATAGGCGTGCCAACTCGCATGGCCGAGCAACGGAAACGCAATGGCGAGGCCGACAAAGAACGTCGCGACGCCGGCTGTCGTAATCACCGCGATCAGCCATGCCCAGAGCAACATGGCCCCGAAATTCTGGTTCACCGCTTTCAAGCCGACACCGATCGCCGTGAAAAAGTCTGTCCGTTCGTTCATCAGCACGGGCACGGAAACGACCGTGAGAAGATAGATCGCAAACGCAATGCCGCCGCCGACAATCGTGCCGACAGCAACCATTCCAAGACCAGGTCCCGTGGAGATCACAAAACTCATGAACTGATCGATCGGCATGTAGTTGCCGTTTGTGAACAAGGCATAAAGCAACATCGCCATGCGCGCCCAGACAAGCGCGGCGAACATCAAAAAGAACCCGATATAAGCGAGTTGCATCGGGGATCGTGGGCCAGCAAATTTGACGGGAAACAAACGCGGCGCCTCTTCCGCCTCAATGCGACGGCTCATTTCGTAAAGGCCGACGGCGAGCAGCGGGCCGAATATCGCGAAGCAGCCGAAAGCGACCGGGATCAGGGATGCGTATCCTGTCGTCCAGAGCAAATAGATAAGACCTGCGCCGCCGCCAATGACGAGAATGCCGTAGCCAATGCTGAGATGGGGCGCGCGGAACATGTCGCGGAAACCTGATCCAAGCCAGCGCCATGGCGCATCCATCGTTATCGACGAGCGTATTGCTTCTGATGTTACTGTTTCTGACATATGCGTAGTTGACCCCAAATCGTCTTTCGGTTCTTGATCTGTATCAAGAAGCCGGCAAACAGATTGCGCCCCGTTGGATATCGAATTGCGCTTTGGCGCGGTTGTTATTTTCGCCTCTAAACATCACCTTACACTTCCTCAATGGGGATTTGATTTCGATCAATTCTTTTCCGCTTTACGCTGTTAGCTAGAGATGGAGACAAGCATTTGATGCGATCTGACTTGTGTCGCGGTCAAGATTTGAGAGGGCTGTTTGAAATGAGCGCATTTATTTATTCCGTAGTCGCTCTTTTAGTATTTTTTAGCGCCGGCGCTTTTCTGTTGTGGATGTCGCCTGATGATTGGGAACGTGCAGACGCTACCGGAAATCGAATTTCGATTGATGATGAGTTCGACGAATTTTGAAATAGCATCCATCAGCTGAACACTGTGTCGGGTTGACCTCCGTCAATCTCAAATTCTGAGTGATTAAATAATATTGGCGTGACTTTTCTGAGGAACCGTTCGTGCCAAAAGCTCCCATCGTTGAACGTTACGATCTTGTCGCCCAGTTTCTCCATTGGACGATGGCGATCATTCTTATTTATCTTATTTTCTCCAGTTCGTTTGAGAGCGTTCCAGATGCGACTGTGGAAGAGCGCATTCAGCTTCATGCTGGGCTTGGTCTAACAGTTATTGCGCTCGGCGTTATTCGTTGGGTTTGGCGTTTTGTCCGTCCCCGCCCAATCGAGGTTCATTTCGAAACGCCGTGGCAACGGACCATCGCAAACACAACACATCATATGTTTTATGCGCTTTTTCTTTTAACCCCGGCTATAGGGTTTTTCTGGCGACGCTGGTCGCTTATCCCGTGCGCCCGTTCGGGCTGGCGCCGATCTATCGATGGCCTGAAGATAGCCCCATGGCCGCTGAGCTCGTTAACTCGGCGCACGGCTTCACTGCCGACGTCATTCTTGTTCTGCTCATATTGCACGCCGCTGCGGCGCTCTATCATCAGTTCGTCAGGCGCGAAACTGTTATTCTGCGAATGATGCCGCGCATCTGACGGATAGCGGTTCGGCGGACATCTAATTCTCATTTGCAACGCGGTCTCTATACCGATTGATCTCAATCAATGTCGTCTGGCGGCTCTTTTCTATGCTGAAGAGTTGAAGGCGCATAAATCGCCCAAAGTCATAGAGGTCCGCGATGATTAGCCAGGTTTCCCGGCTTTTGCTTCTTGTTCTTGCCGCCGCCATCGCTGCTTGCGATGGAGGACCAGAGTCCGGCTGCGACTTTACGCTGCCGGAAGGCGATATCGATGCTGGCGAAGCGGCCTTTGTTCGATTTCAGTGCAATGATTGCCACGCCGTCGATGGGCGCGATGACCTTCGCGAAAATATTGATCCGGTCATGACGGTTGCGTTAGGCGGAAAGACCACGCGCATACAGACTTATGGGCAATTGGTCACTTCCGTCATCAATCCGTCCCATAAGATTTCTCAGAAATATTCCGCCGAGCCTGTCGCAATCGTTGGGGTTTCAAGAATGCGTAACTACAATGACGTCATGACCGTCTCAGAAATGTCAGATATTGTCGCCTTTCTGCAAGAGCAATATGAATTGGAGCCGTTCAGACCGACAACGTATCAGGGATATTCGATACCCTAGGCCCTAAGTTCGGCATAATGACTTGAGGCTTCTTTATAAAATTTGGTAGCCAGCTATTCGACCGTAAATTCATTTGCGCGAACTAGCGCTCTTTTAGTTCAGTCGGTCTCGACTAACGCAATCCGCTTATTTTTTACAGATTGGAAATACGCGCTCGCTAAAGTCGTGTCAGGTATATTTTCTACCGCAGCGATTTTGAGAGCGGCCATTTCGTGACTTTGCATCGCCTCTACTGAACTTCGCTGTTCATTAAATGCATCGCTTTTGCTTCTCATGTTTGCTTCTCTAAAAGTCCAAAGCGCCTTTGCAGCAACAGTGGTCGCGGGACCGGACACCATGAGAACGCCGCGCGCCAGCGCCAGTCGCAATTGATCTTGACCGATTCCTGCACGCGGTGCTTCGCGCGCATAAGAAAACGCGGCGTTTCCGTCGCGAGTAGCAACGCTAAGTGCAACGCCTAACAGCGCTTTTGTTGCGGCCGATGCTTTGCCTCTGAGACCGACAGAATCCAGCAGATCACTGAACGCGCCAAGCCCGCTCGCGCCCTGTGTTGATAACGCATTCACACATGTCGATAATTCATCCGTGCAGCGTTGATATTCGTCCATATCTAACCTCCGCATACCCACATAATATCACACCACACTCTGGCGATGACACGCAGAATAGTATGACCGCGACAAAAGAGATTTGATGCGTATCAAGGAGGCGTTGTTTTCGCCGGGATAAGATGAGCAAAACGCAATGAAGGGGTGCTGTGATGGCCGACTCGATCAATATCAAGAATCATGGATCGCTTGGGCTTCTCTGGTTCATTGGGTGGCTATTTTCGATTGGTTTCCTGAAACTTGGGATTTGGAAAAGCGTTCTCGCTTTTTTAGTGTGGCCTTATTTTTTGGCGGGCGATGTCGCAAACATTCGGGGAACAGAACCAGTTGAAGAAATATCCGATCAACATGATATTCGCGCTAGCGGTAATTGAACGTAATTTTACCCTGCAGCTCTCAATGTCGTCTTCGGTGCTTGTTGTGTGTTTGATACGTACCAACGGTGACGACGACCGATCAGTACAAATTCAGAGCATCCCCAGGTCGAACGCCTTTGCGTTATGAGGCTTTAATTGCATCGCAGTTGCGCCGCTCAGAATTGCTGTGCATTCCAATTGCGGATGATCTCGTTTTGAACGAAGGCCAACTTAAAGGCCAAGACGAATGCGCATCTAGGCAGGGCCAACTCTACATCGCATTGGATTTTATCCCCATCCAATCGATCCTGTGTACGACAATTTAGCGTTTTAATGGATTGTTCGCGGTGATTTCATTAATCCGATACTCGCTCTTCTGCTGACAAGTTTGAAGGCGAGGCAAAGTCTACTGCCGTGCAACCCAAATTAGAACGACAAATCTGCTGTACTGGCTTCTTTTTTTAACGGCGACTAAACTTAATCTGCACTCTCAACTTTCCCTGAACATGCCGTCTTTAACCGAATCCGGTCGCGAGCGCTTAGGCGCTCGCGTCTTTTCTCGTGGTTTCCCCTTTGGACTGACGGGGGCGGCGGAACGGAAGCGGGGGCATGGCGCCGGGCGGCCGGGCCGCAACCGCTTTGGGGTTTTATTCGTTTCAATGCGTCCTGGTCGTCCTACCAAACCCATTGCGGCCCGTCCTTGAAGCCCGTCGCCGAAGAGCCCCGCTTCCGCCGCCCCCGCCAGTCCGGGGGAAACAGCGGCGGGGCTGAAAGGACGGGACGCCATGACAGCACGCACAACCGAAACACCGAGCGCAGCCGCAACGCTGCAACCGCCAAGCGGCGAACGATCCGCCCAACGCGAGAGCAGCGATGGGGGGCGCCACGGCGGGCGGAACAACGCAGGCCGTCGCAAACCATGCAGCCGCAAAACGAAAACCGATCTTTATACGGAAGTCACGGACAAGATTATTAGCCAACTGGAAGCGGGCCGGTTTCCATGGGCGCAGCCCTGGTTAAGCGCAAAGGGGGCGAAAATAGGCGAAGCTGCAACCATCGCCGCAGGATTACCGAAAAATGCGCAGACGGGCCGCGCCTATTCCGGAATCAATATTCTGTTGCTTTGGGGCGCCGCCATCGAAAACGGTTTCGCCGATCAGGTCTGGTTGACGTTTAAACAGGCGAAAGCGCTTGGCGGTTCAGTGATGAAAGGCGAGCGTGGTTCGATGGTCGTTTACGCCGACAGGTTCATTCCGAAAGGCGAGCGGGAGAGAGCGGCGAAAGACGGCGACGAGCCGGGTTTTGTTCCATTCCTGAAACGTTACACCGTCTTTAACGCCGCGCAATGCGAAGGCCTGCCGCCGGAACTCACAACGGACGCCAAGCCCCTGCCGGAATGCGAGACGATCCCGCGCGCGGAAAACCTAATCAGGGCGACTGGCGCTGATTTTCGCATCGGCGGCGACAGGGCGTTTTATGTGCCGAGCCAAGATTTCATTCGCGTTCCGCCGCAACCGGCCTTCTTTGAGCAGATCAATTACTATCGCACCTGCTTTCACGAGCTTGGCCACTGGACCGGACACACTTCGCGTTTGGGGCGCGAATTCAAAGGGCGCTACGGATCGCACGCCTACGCCCGTGAGGAATTGGTCGCTGAAATGGCGAGCGCGTTCGTGTGCGCCTCGCTTTCCATCACGCCGACCGTGCGCCATGCGGACTATATTGGCGCATGGCTTGAGGTATTGAGCGAAGACAACCATGCGATTTTCAACGCAGCGTCGCTCGCTTCCAAAGCGGCGGATTACATTTTAGGCTTTGAAACACCTGCGTCCGATATCGATGCATCCGCGAATGAGCGCACCACTAAACACTGACTAGACCGAAAATGGGCCAACGCTTATTTCGCGCTGCCTCGGCTGCGTGAAACGATTGGGGCCGGTTCAGATCATCTACAGAGCGGCTCAAATCTGAACGCCGCACTTTTGCGTTGCATTAGCGAACCGGCGCAATTTGCGCCTTTCATCTCCGCAATTTCGCTTGAGCGATGACAATCATTCCCGGCCATTCATTGACGAAACTGAACGACGACCGTTCTACCCGAAACCGGCGGGGACAGATTTTTTCCTCGCCTTGCGGCTTCATCGCGAAACAAAAAATCGGCCCCCGCCGGTCCTCCGCTTCGCTGCGGCCTCAAAAGGTTCGTGCGGCCCGGCGCGCCGTTCGGGTCGTTTCGCATCAGGCCGGGGAATGGTTCTCCGGCCAAGCGATAAGGAGACGAAAAGATGGCTCAATCACTAGGCACAGTAACGAAGCGCGAGAATGGCGGCTATGAAGGCACGCTGGCGATGATGACCTTGAACACCAAGATCACCATCGTTCCCAACGAGGCGAAGGAAAACGAGCGCCAGCCCGATTTCCGAATCTACGCCGCGCGGGGCAATGAGATCGGCGGCGGCTGGAACCGCGTCGGGAAGAATTCCGGCAAGCCATACGTTTCGATTACTCTCGCGCATCCGGCCTTTGGCGACAAACGGGTTTTTGCAAACCTCGCTCGCGCCGCAGGCTCAGAAGACGAGGGTGTTCTCGCCATTCTCTGGAATCCTCAGAACTAGTCTCGCGGCATTCCAAAATGGCCCCCGGCGCCTCGGCGCCGGGGGCTTGTTGGCACTTATGGTAGTAAACTGCTCTGCCCGTTCAACAATATATCTTTTAGTTTTTTGTCGATGGCTGAGTTGTTGACAGCGCAAGTCCATTGATGACCTGGCTCCAGAAATTCTCTGAGTAGCCTTTCATTAATGTGACGATTTCGTCGCCGCCATCTTTTGAAAGGGATGGGGAATTCCAGGCGCCAGCGAGGTTCTCTTGCATCTTCCGAGCGGCGCTAGCTGGATCAGCAGAATTTGCCGTTAAAGCCGCTTGCGCAATGACATTTACCATGAGTGTCTCGATAAACAGGCTGTGTGCGTAAGCGGCCTTTCCATACTCGTTATCTTCGATTTCAGTAAATTCGCTCATTTGCATTCACCATGAGTTTTAACGTTGCTCAGCTTCCGGTAAGCCGCCTCTGAAACTTATAGAATGTGTCGAATTTGGCGAGCAAGTCTCTGCCGGAACAAGCAAATTTAGCGCGGCTAGCCCGGCAAATTGGTATGAAATCTGCAAGCCTCGCAATACGCTAGACGTGCCGTATGGGGGCGTAGAATGGAGTGCATTCTCGATTATTGCCCAGAGCATACCGCTCAGGATGTTGCGGTTATCAGTTTTTATGGAACCGCAACCGGATTAATGATTATTTTTGCATTCCTGTCTCAGTCAAAAACAATCCGAAATGCAGCGTTGATGATTGCTGGCGTTTGGTTGTTTACGGTACTCTATTTTTTCCAGTTCAACGGTCCGAATTTATATCTCTTTTCGATTATCCTGGATGGACTGTTGGCCTATCTGTTCTTGCGAATGTCGAAAGCGGAGATTTTTCCTGCAGTGCTTTGTTGTTTAATGATCGCTGATATCCTCATTGCAACGGGCAAGCTGGCGTTTTGGATTTCAGATTATTGGACGATTTTTATTTTTAATCGGACGTTTGAATTGTCGCTGCTTTATATCACTGGTGCCGCGATCTATCGAATTAGAAAGTTGAAACCGCCAGAGCGCGAATTCAACAAAGCTGGCGGCAATACCCTTAAATTCGTTACCGGGTAGAAATTCGAAAATGGCAAATGCATTAGTGCTTGATAGGTTCTTCCGAAGCCAGTTCTTCAGCTAAAACTCGTAAAAAACGCAGCAACTTTGTGTTAACGGCGAGAGTCTTACCGCTTGGCAGTATCACAGTTGTGTTCTCGCTATCGGTCGTTTCGGACAGCTTGTGTCGCCAGGCGGCGTCTTTGAAAATATCGAGTGACATAGACGCGGGCTCACAGTCGTTAAATACCTCAAGGTCCATAAACGGTATGTCGCCCTTTGTCATTTTATCTCCCCAATAATTCGCGCGGGTTTTGCCTTTGGTCTTCCGGCGCGCCCGCCAATAATAGACCGAGCGCCGCAGCGTTCCGGAACGAGGCGGGGTAAGGTTCTCGGATTTCATCGGCGAGACGGATCAACGATTTTTGCGCCGGGTCCATCTTTTTTTTGTCAATGGTCTCGAGGTTCTTGTCCAGAAGCAGATGCGCCAGAATGAGCGTTTGCTTTGAGATGCCGCATTGCGCGGCGACACGTTCCATAAACGCTATCGACATGGTTTTTTTGCCGGATTCGATGCGGGAATAGACCGGCTGGCTCATCCATAAAAGCTGCGCCATATCGTTCTGTGTCAGCCCCCAATAGAGCCTGTACACCCGCAATAATGATCCGAATTCAAGCGACATGACCCTTACTCCACATGAGGAGAAGTGTCTCAAAAACGGACAGTTTTAGCAAGATTTCAGGACGAAAATTTGCGCTAAAACGCCAGGATTTTATGGTTAATGAGCGTCATTATTCTGTTTGGGAATAGAATATTCCAACACAGAATACGCATCTCCTGAATTAGCATAGGCTCGGCGAATTTACGAATAGGGTCGGGTTCCGGACGCTCCGTTTACGGTAAATAATTGAGCGTCGGGAAACCGCCCACGTTCGATCATCAGTGCAAAACATCCATGCGAAACGGGGCGGCTTCCCGCAACTTTAAAGGAGCCGCCTCATGTCGAAAAAAGCGCCAAAGACGAAACTTGCAAGTCCGTTTCTGACGACGAAGGAAGCCGCCGCCTATTTGCGGATTAGCGTGCGGGCGCTTGAATATTATCGCAGCCATGGCGGCGGGCCGCACTATCGCAAGCATGGCAATCATGTTCGCTATCCTCTCGAAAACCTCGCAGCCTGGTCGAAGAAACGCGAGTTTGAACATACTGGCGGCGCGGACCAATGATGCCGCGAATGAGCAAAAGAATAATCCTGATCAGCGGCGCGGCGATTATTGCTTTGTTCGCGGCGATGATCGTTGAATTTGCGCCGCGCATCGTCTGGAACGCGAGTCCGAGCGCGCCTCAAGGGCTGTACTTAATTGCCGAAATGACTCCGGAAGTTGGCGAATATGTTCTCATTGAGCCGTCAAATGTCGTCAAGACGGTGATCGTGGAGCGTCGCTATTTGCCATCGGATATACCGTTGATCAAACGCATCGTCGCGCTTTCCGACGTCAACATCTGCCGACATGACGCGCGCGTTTTTGTCGACGGAATGCACGTTGCCGATGCCCTGGAAGTCGATTCATTAGGCCGTCCAATGCCTCGGTGGAGTGGTTGTTTTACGCTGCAAGTGGATGAAGTCTTTCTCTTAAATGGGCACAAAAGATCGCTGGATGGGCGATATTTCGGGGCGACGAAGAAATCACAGATTATTGGTGTCGCACGCCCCATATTTGTACGGGAAGCGAGCAAATGATTGCGATGCGGATAAATTGTGCAGGGAAGGCAAGATTAAAGGCTTTGTGCATGGGATGCTCCAAAGCCAGTCTGCACATCACGTTTTTATGCACAAAGGCGAATACCTCATGTGCATCATTGTGCATGGGTGTTACCCATGGGCGATGACGAATTCACCCCGCGTTTGGGCCGCATTCGCTCTCTCGGCGGACGCAGCGCGAAACGGTATTTGGGCAAACTCTACGGCGCCATGGAAAAGGCCCGGCCCGGCGCCTTCGCGAAGCGCTCCGGCGCGCGCTTTTCCGGCAACCGGATCGGACGCGGGGCGGGGATCGGCGCCGCGCTTAGCTATCGGAAGCACCCCTTCGCCAAATTCCGGTCGCGGCGGGTCGCGGTCAAAATTCGTTCCGTGCGCTTAGGGGCGAACGGTCTCGCGAAAGCACGCGCCCATTTGCGTTATATTCAGCGCGACGGCGCCGACCGGGACGGCAAGTCCGGTATTCTTTATGGGCCGGAGCAAGACGTTGTCGACGGCAATGCCTTTCTGGAGGAGGGTAAGGACGACCGGCATCAGTTCCGGATGATTGTCTCGCCCGAAGAGGCGGGCGAACTTGGCGACCTCAATGGTTTCACCCGCGATCTGATGGCGGCGGCGGAGCGCGATCTAGGGACGACGCTCGACTGGGTCGCCGTCAATCACCACGATACCGATCACCCACATGTGCATATTGTGCTGCGCGGAAAAGCTGATGACGGCAAGGACCTCGTCATCGCCCGCAATCACATCACGCACGGGTATCGCATGCGCGCCGAAGAACTCGCCACCCTGGAGCTCGGTCTGCGACGTGATATTGATATTGCGCAGGCGCGGATGGCGGAAGCGCAAAAGGATCGGTTCACGTCCCTTGATCGCGACTTGCTGGAGCGATCCGAAAACGGCGCTGTCGTTCTCGGCAGGCCGCAAACAGCCTATGACCGGTTTCAAAAGCGTCTGTTGCTCGCGCGATTGCGCCATCTTGAGAAGATGAATCTGGCGGCGCGCGAAGACGGCGCATGGCGTCTCGCGCCACAGCTTGAAGCAACGCTGAAAGATCTGGGGCGGCGCGGCGACATTATCCGGTCCATGGATGCTGCAATAGGCCGTAAATTTTCATTCTCCAATGTCCGCGAACTCGGCCGCGATACGTCTCCTGCCAAACTCATCGGCCGCATTGCCGGATCGGGCGCGGCCGATGACGCCCATGACAAGCGCTTCCTCGCACTTGATGGCACCGACGGTAATCAATGGCATGTGCGCGTCGATATTGAGCCAGGCGCCATGCCGACAAAGGGCGCTATTGTCGAAGTGACAATGGGGAACGGCGCACCGCGTAAGTCCGACAGAACCATCGCCGCTATCGCAGAGCGCAATGGAGGGATTTATTCGGATGCTTTGCATACGGAATCGGACCCTGCTGCCAGCGATGAATTTCGAGCCGCCCATAAGCTAAGGCTGGAAGCCTTGCGGCGTGCTGGTATCATCGAACGCTTTGATGACGGAACATGGCGAATTCCCGATGATTATCTGGAGCGTGTTTCAGCCCGTGAAGCGTTGTGCTTATCGGCGCGTGTGCGAACACTGTCATGGGTCGGGTTGGAACAACTGACTGAAGCCCGTGCTGCAACCTTTCTCGACGACGTCCTCGAAAACAAAATGGATCTTAAAGCCGAGGATCAGCGCTTCGGCGCCGATCTTAAATCCGCGCTTGCGGCGCGGCGGCGCTGGTTGATGAGCGAGGGGCTGGCGAAAGAGCAGGGCGACAACTTCCAGATCGATCGCGCGGCGCTGCGGCATGTGGAGCGCGGCGCTTTGGGCGATGCGGCGGCAAACATTGCATCCGAGCTCGGCAAGGAATTTGTCCCGCCTGTGGAAGGCGAGTGTATCCAAGGGCAATATCTCCGCCCAGTCAATCTGCCGTCTGGCCGCTTCGCGCTCATTGAGAAATCGAAGGAGTTCACCCTGGTGCCGTGGCGGGAAGCCCTGGAGCGGCGGCGTGGGCTTGAGATTTCCGGGACCATGACGCGGGGCCGCGTCAGCTGGAAATTCGGGAAAAACCGAGCCGGACCAGTGCGTTAGGATGACTTGTGTCTGGCGAGGGCTGTGTCTCCATTAAATGCGATATGGCATAGTATATCAAAAATATTGCCAAATGGCGAAATTTGACTATATAGGGAGGGAACGAAATGGAGCTTTTAATGCCGTTGCAATTGGTCGAAAAAGTCCCGCCATCCGAGGCAGTCGCCATCATCACCGATGATGAGGGCGAAGCCATGGCGCGCGCTGCGGTCAATCTTTTTGGCCTTTGGGGCATTACCGATGCGCAAGCCTGCGTCTTGCTGGGCGGCGTTTCGAAACGCACCTATGCGCGATGGAAAGACGGCGAAATCGGCCGCCTCACCATCGACCAGAAAACCCGGCTCTCAGTGTTGATGGGTATTCATAAAGCCCTGGGCATTCTCTTCGTGGAAAAAGCGCGCGCCTATGAGTGGGTGAAGAAGCCGAACCGCGCCTTCGGTGGGCAGTCTGCGCTCGACATCATGCTTGGCGGGTATCTCACCGACCTCTTCCGTGTGCGGCACTATCTGGACGCCGCGCGCGGATGACGAAAGAGCCCAAGGTCTCAGCCATCAACTGGCCTGATGCGCGGCGTATCATTTCGTCGCGCTATCCGCCCGTCGATCTCTTTGAGGACATCGCTGATCCGCGCGACTGGGAGCTTCTCGCCGCTGCCGAAGCGCGAACAAATCCACGCATCAATGAGAGCATCGGCCGGCTTGATCTTGTACCGCTAGAACGGCGCGTCGCCGGCGCTGGCGCGAGCTATGTGATGGCGCCATTTGTTCATGTCAGCCCGGAATGGGCGGGGCGGTTCGATGATGGAACTTTCGGCGCCTACTATGTTGCGAAATCGTTCGATACGGCTGTCGCTGAGACGGCCTTTCATAAGGGTCAGTTTTTCAGTGCGACCAGCGAAGAGCCCGGATGGCTAGCGCAAATGCGTGAGCTCGTCGGCGCAGTCGATAATGCATTTCATGATATCAGGGGTGACTGCGATTTCGAAAACTGCCTTGCGCGGGACAGTTATGTCGCGTCGCATGAGCTCGCGCGATCACTGCGCGCGGACGGTTCAAATGGCATCGCGTTTCCAAGCGTGCGCGATCCCGGTGGCGAGTGCATCGGCGCTTTCTGGCCGAGTGTCGTTGGTTTGCCGGTGCAGGGACGACATTTGGCGTATCATTTCGACGGAAGTCGCATCGACCTCGTCAAAGACGAATCAAGCGGCGACGTTTGGCGGTTGGTTTAGTCTGCTGTGCGCGCGCAATCAGTCGTCAGCAAACGCCTCACTTCTGACCGGAATGCCATCGCAAAGCGGACAAAAACAATGCTGTTGAGTTCATCAGCGGCAGTTGAATGGTGATGACCCAAAACGATGTCCATGTGGCGGCAGTATTGATTTCCCAGACACCTAGCCGGTTGAGTTGATTCCCAAAGTTCGAAACTCAACCCCTTGCCTGGCTGTCTACAACCGTTAGGTTGAGGTGTCTAATCCCTCTGTATTCACCATATTTTATGGTTTGGTTTTGCAACTCGCTTTTCAACCCCATTGCGGAAGAAACGAACAGCGCCGGTCATTTAACCAGAAATCGGAGTAAAAAGGATTGATAGACCACGTGGAACAAGTGGCCTGGTATTCTGAGTTCATCAATTGGCAACACACCATTGGTTACAGTGTTGGCCGCTTAACATGTTTGCAGCCTTAACGTCGCAAATTCACTATCATGAGCGCATTTCACTTCACTCCTTCGGTACGATGCGTCCTGAAACACTCGAGTCCGGTAGAGACGAGTAAGTACACTGAATATATCTACTGGCGTAATGTTCGCAACACCCCCCTAGGTATCGTATCGAGGGACGGTTCTGACGGCGTAAAACAGAACAATAAGCAGGACGGTCGTCACGACCGCAAAGGTGAAAACGTTCGCTTCGAGACCAAGTATTCGGGTTTCGACGCCGTTCTCATCGACGAGGGCGCCGCCGTATAGTGGCGCGGTCAAATAGGCGATCCAAAACCCCGCGACGAAGCTCAATCCGATGACCGAGGGTAGAATTAGAGCATCGCGAATCCAAACAAGATAAAGGCTGAGCATTGCCATCGCCGCGCCGAAAGACAGAAGCCAGGCCTCGTGCACGCGGGCGTGGGCGCTCCAGCTAGGATTCAACAAATGGGATTCATTGATATCAGCGATCGCCGGCATGACACCGTACATGTCCAGCCCCGTCTCTATGGGCCACTCTGGGCCAGAGTTTCGGGGACCGGCGGGCGCATTCCCAGAGCCTGATGGGGTCGGATTGTGTTGTATTGTCGACGACAATACAACACAATCCGACCGCACTCATCATTACGTTACAGACCGCCAGCGCCCAAAACATTCCTGCCGGCAGATCTGGCTCCCGCGATTTGGAAGCTCCCGCCAGATCAGCCTTCCATCGCAAGCAATCTCATGGTTATATAAAAAGTGGCTGCGCCATCGGGGTTTCGTCACTGAAAGCTCTCGGCGACAATCCGCGCCTTCTCCTCATCGCTCCAGCGACGACTACGTTCGCGACCCAAAATCTCCTGCAACGCTTCCTCCCAGGCATACTGGCAGTCGTATGACTAGAAGCATCGCAGATGTCAGAATTGACATAAGGCGGTTAAGACCGGACGTTCACCCAAGGCCTGCTCCAAGCAATAGCATTAGGTATTAATAAGCCTAAAAGTAGTATTTTTTTTACTTATTACAACCCATAATTGATTCTACAAAAACTTACCGCTGCGTTTAACGCCTTTGGCGGGAATGCTGCTCGGTTTAGGCGACAAAAGTATATATGAAATGCCCCACGCTGATCTCACAGTTCTTTTCTGTACCTATGGTATTCATGCAGAATCGATAATCAGATGCCGGTATACGAATCATTTTTCGAATCTAGTCATTTGGTTTTCATTTAGGGAATACGCACTGGAATATCTGTATAATGAAAGAAAAAATGCGGACCGACTAAGCACACACCCGCGCGAAGTGCTTCTCGATCGCGACCTGCCAAGACTGAACTATAGACATGTACCCCAGAAAGCCGATAACGATAGCGCTCTGCGCATGACTACCGTTGTAATTTTAACTACATCCTTCGACCCAATCAATATTGTTCAATATTATGAGGTTGACGCCAGCACATATAACCAGAAACCTGTAACCTTCGAAGGCCAGATACATACAGTTCGTATCATGAAGGATTACCGGCTTGATGCCTTACTCCTTCCTGGCGCTGGGTCATAGGCTTAACTTCAATGAGAGACTCATGTTGAGCAGCAGCGAACAGCCCGATAAAGATAAAGCACAGACTGATAGGTATCCGGACTCCGGGTGCACGGAAAACGTGCTAATCGCTGACGACAACCCGGACGATCGCGATGTGTTCTTGAAAATCTTCAAGCAAGCACCGGATGTAACGTATCGGTGTTGTGAAGCCACAGATATTGCCAGCGTTTTGGAGGTCGTGAAAACGCGCCAGTTGCACTGTGTATTATTGGACTATTCCTTGCCAGGGGCGAATGGGCTAGAAGTGTTGGAAAAATTGCGCGCGGTGGCGCCGACCCTTCCAGTCATTATGATAACAGTTCAAGGTAACGCAAAAGTTGCAGCTAAAGCCATAAAATACGGCGCGAAAGACTATCTTATCAAATCCGACATTTCGCCAAATAGCCTTCTAAAACTGGTGCGGGTGACTATAAGCCAGGCTGCCCTTGAAGAAAAATTGAATGCCAAAGAAGCGGCGTTGAAGGAAAGCGAGCAACGCTTCTCGCTAGCAGCAAGCGGCGCAAGCGTCGGCATTTGGGATTGGATAAATGTCAATGCCGATGAGGAATGGTGGTCGCCAACATTTTATGAATTATTAGGGTACCAGCACAATGAAATCCCTGCGACGTTGAGTAACTTCAAAACACTCCTGCATCCTGATGATTGGGAGAAAACCTTCAATGCTGTAACCGCACATTTCGACGAAAAGAAGAAATTCAGGCTGGAATACCGATTGCGCCATAAGAATGATGGCTACAGATGGTTCTTGGGTAGCGGACAGGCTGTGTGGGACGATCATGGCGCACCACGCCGAATGATTGGCTCGATCATGGAAATCGATGATTTGAAATCCGCGCAAGTCACTCTTGAGCAACGCGCCGCTCGCTTGGAACTGTTGAATCACGAGCTCGATCGATTTGCTTATATCGCATCACATGATTTGCGCGCGCCATTGCAGGGAATCGCTAATATTGCGCAATGGCTAGAAGAAGATCTTGAGGATCACCAAAATGGCGACGTACGACTAAACTTACAACGGTTACGCAATCGGGCTGCTCGAATGGACCGTCTTTTATCAGATGTTCTTGCGTATTTGCGCGCTGGCCGACGCATGAGCGAGCCAGAGCTATTAGACTGCAATGAATTACTCTCGAAAGTTGTCCATTGGGTAGATGCACCAAACGAATTCAAGATTATGGCAAAAACATCACTACCCACCCTAACTGCTTCGGAATATCTGCTTGAACAAACACTCATAAATTTGATTTCAAATGCTGTGAAACATCACGACCAACAGCAAGGATGGATTTCATTGCAGTGCATTGAACGAGAGAATGAATATGAGTTCATCGTTGAAGACGATGGTCCCGGTATCGAAGGAAAGTTTCACGATCGTGTTTTTGAAATGTTTCAAACACTCAAACCACGCGATGACGTGGAAGGCAGCGGGTTAGGTCTCGCGATAGTCAAAAAGATGATCGAGTCTGTGGGCGGACGTATTGGTTTACGTTCACCTCTTAACAGTGGACGCGGGACAGCGTTCTGCTTCACCATCCTGAAGATCGATAGCAACAACATGCCAAGAATGGGGGTACAGAATGAAACAGCTAAACCAGCTAACGCTATTAGTTGTTGACGATGATCAAGTTGATAGGATCATTATGACACGTGCTTTGCATTCTTTGCGCATAGCTAATCCAGTAGTTTTTGCGAGTGATGGCCTTGAGGCGTTGGATTACCTGCGGGGAACGAATGGAACAACGGCGATAGCGCGTCCGTTTATTGTCTTGCTCGATTTGAATATGCCACGCATGGGGGGACTAGAGTTTCTAGAGGCAATTCGTGCCGACCCAAAGCTACAGTCTTCAATTGTTTTTGTATTATCAACCTCCGATGCCGATGAAGACATCATCAAGTCTTATGCATATAATGTGGCTGGTTATTTTGTTAAGGGCGATTCCCAAGAGAGCATGCTTGCAATGGTCGAAATGCTCAACAAATATTGGAACATCGTCGAGCTGCCAAATAGGCAACACTAGAGCATGATCTTTCCCCCTAATTGCCGGCATCTATAGGCTCGGCCTGTTATGGTTATCTTCCTAGATAAACCAGGTTATAATTTCCTTTGGTGTGAGCCTGTCTAGGCTCGTGTGCAGTTTCAATCGGTTGTAGTCAAACCTCTAAATATCGATGGTTTCGCGGGCGTCGGCGAAACTTCGGAAGAGATGCGAGGTTGGACATTCATCGCGCAATTTTCCATTGAAACTATCGTAATAGCCATTCTCCTATTTAGACGCGGGCTCGATGTAGAGCGTCTTGATGTTCAGCTTTCCGAGGTGGTCTAAGCCGGAAGTTTCTACCAGTTATGAGTAGAACTTTGGGTCGATTTGATGCTCATCTCCGGGCGTGATGGCAACAACCGTCTTGGGGGCATGCCTCCAAGACTATTTGCCGTTTGAATCGGCTCCTATCTCAGCCGGGGTTTTATTCCCAAGGCTCGAGTGTGGCCGGAAGTGATTGTAGTCATGTCTCTGACCTGACCGCTTTGAATGCAATTGCGGATGCTGATCAGAAATTGGAGTGCAGAAACCGCTAATCGTCCGTTCCTAAACTTATCTGAATTGGTGAGCCCTTAAAAATTCGGGACAACACCGTTAACCTGGATACAACTTTAGCGTGTATATGCTAAGCTTGTAAGAATGAAGTGCCCAACAATGATTGTAGAGAAACAAAACCAGGTTGAACCTGCCGAAATGGTCCTATCAGAGCTCAAGCGCATGGGCATTCCAGCCTCGCCTGAATGTTATGAAGTCTGGTATTCTCACCGACTGGGGCACAATAAATATTTATCGAACAAATTGGATGCTTCATTAAAATCAAATAATCGGCTTACTGAACATGATTTTCGCAAGCTGCATGATGAATTCTGCAAGCCGGTTTACGCAGCTTATTTCATGAAAGACATGCTGGGCGCAGTCGCTAGCTCGGCGGCAGGTATCAGCAGTATAGCAAGAAAATTCATTAAAAATTCCTCCCAATTAAATATTGACACCGCTTCTGCCGCAAAAAATTTACAAAAGGAAGGAATCTCCAGTGTCGAGGCACTGGAAATAGTAACGGCGCTCTCAGAGACGATGCAATATTCAATGCAACGCAGCAAAGCCCTTGAACAAGGCCTATCAAGCGCAATAGGCGAAATCCAAAAACTGAAGAATCTGGTCAACAAGTATGAGTCCGACGCTCACAGCGATGCTCTCACCGAAATATGGAACCGCCGCTATTTCGACAAAATATTTGCCGAACTATTCTCCGCCTCAAAGACCGCCGGCGAACCATTGTCATTAATTATTGCGGACATCGATCACTTCAAAGCGTTCAATGATACCTGGGGCCACAATACTGGGGACCAAGCCCTAAAGTATGCTGCTAATGTCCTTAAATCCGGCGTTACAAATAAGGGCGTTGCTGCTCGCTACGGTGGAGAGGAATTTGCGATTCTCCTTCGGCAAACTGGGATTGAAGAGGCAAGCGAAGTAGCGGAATGCTTGCGTCGTGCCATAGGTGAACGACAATTGAAAAAGAAAAACACGGGCGATGTAATTGGACATATCACAATGTCATTTGGGGTTGCATCAAGCCTAGCCCATTCACAATCGCAAATGCTATTTGCCGCTGCAGACAAAGCTCTCTACCAAGCGAAGGCTAATGGGCGAAACTGCGTCGCAATCGCTCCAGAAGATGATTAACTTTAGCGTTGCTGCACCTCGCGCTTAACTACCCTCGCGTTAAACAACGTAACAGGATGCGATCTAGTCGACGAATCCGCTAATTCGAACAGCGCGCCTCGGCATGTCAATATACGGAACTCAAAATAGCACTTCGCAATCTATAGCCTTTGCTTTGCCCAACGCCAGTTCGGACAGGCCAATGCACTATTAGTTGTCCATCAATTGAGTAGTTCTGTTTCACCCCTAAATATTTGGGATAGGAAAGTTTGTACTGCCCGAGCATCTCCTTCAGGCAGTTTAGACAATGAGATCACAGCATCTCGCTTTGCCTCGCTAAGTTCCGTCAGATCGAGGCATAATACTTGATCGTACTTACAAGCAGGCACTAAAGAATCTTTCGCATCGCAATAAAAGTAGCCGATAGGAACTGAAAGGATTAGCGAGAGATCGAACAGCCGACCAGCACTTATGCGGTTTAGCCCCATCTCAAATTTTTGAATCTGCTGAAACACGACACCCAATTCACTCGCCAGTTGCCTTTGCGATAACTTACGAAGCTGTCTTGCCTTACGCAGCCTTTCGCCGACATGGACGTCAATCGGATGGGGCATTGCTGGGCCGTTCGATCGATTTGCCATATTCCGAACTCGGTTTACCTTAGAATATTTTTAGGCCGCTAAGTCTCAGAACAACAATAGTGAGTATCTAACCATTTATACACTTTCCGTACAATACGTACATTGCCTCTTACGGTTGTTCTTGCGTCCCGTCAATGGTGTATTTAGAGTTCAAGAATGGACCGAAAAAATAGGCGATTCGAATTACGGTGCTCGCAGTCCTTTTTGGATGTCATTGACGATTGGCGCCGCGAAAAAGACGGCATTCCTTCGCAGGGAGCGAGCATCAGGAAGTTGGCGATTCGAGGCGTAATGGTTGAGCGATTTCTCGATTCGATTTTTCGAAGCTCAATGGAAGAATTGGAAGCCGCTATTTCGTCCGATCCCGAAAAAGCTGAGGAAATCTATATACGTTGGAAGGTCGCGGCGGTTCAGACTCTGGATCGGGCCGCCCTTCAAGAACTTGAGGCCCGCGCTGCCGAGAAGCAGAAAGGCCCAAGTCGTCGTGATCGTGATTTTGGATAAATTCCGGAAAAGCTTGCCTGAGATATACGCGAAGCCAAAAAGTTACCAAGCTCTCGTTTGGACGCTGTTTTTCCATTGTTACTTTGTGCGTTCCGTTTCCCTTAATTAGCCATGTCTACAGCAAGTGGACGCAGTTAACTAGCCGTTAACCAAATCAATCTCTCTTCTAGTCGTCGGTCGATCAGTAGCTCGGCAAACAGAGGAGATAGATATGTCCAGTAAATTCAGACGCGACGCTCGGCAAGACCAGTTGAAGATTCTTAAACTCGAGCGACGGACCATGCGCCATCTTGCGAAAACGTTGCTAGGCGACAATTCTGCCACGAAAGAAAAAAAGAACGCTGTTGCGGCCACAGCTGCGGTCTTTCTGTCGCTACAAGCCGCGCCGGAAGCGTTCGCAAAGAACCTCGGCTTAGACCCTTCCTATGTTTCCTCAACCGAGGCCGCACTCGAAAAAGCACTTCATATATGTGTAGATTTGAACAATGGTGTTGAAAGTAGTAAAGGAAATTTTGTCCGTGATAGAGTTGAACGTTTGTTCGAAATCATAGATGAGCAACATAACCGCCTAGAGAAACTCGCTGCAAGAAGTGGTGCTCGATTGTTTTCTGTTGAAGACGGCGATGAAATTGGCGGCGGCGGGGGAAACAAAAATGACCTCACCTCGTGGTTGACCCGGTCCGGGATGTAGGCACGCTCGCTTTTGGCGTTCTAATTGGAATATCAGTACTTGGCGCTGGCGTTGCTTCAATGCCGCCAGCGCGCAATGCTAGAGTGTTCATTGGTGCGACGATAATCGCTGTCGCTTGGCTAATCATTATTGGGTTTGTCAAAAATACCGAAAGCTGGCTTTCAACCAGTTCTCTAGTCGCACTGGACATTGGATACGCAATTAGCTTCTACCTTTTGTCGCGCCCCGTTTCCAATGATTCTTCAGCTACCAATGCCCGAAAATACAACTGGGCGGCGTGGGTTACTAGTGTATTGGTAATAATTATCTATTTGGAACTTTTGCATCTCATTTTTGTATACACTCAACTCAATACATTGCTGTTACTTGTTTTGTTCAGCCTGCTTAATCTGGTCTTTATTTTTGGTCTTTGGCGAGGCTTTGGAGCGAAACCAGCAACCTATGCCGCATTTCTTTTTGCTGCGCTATATTGTGCAGCAGCAATAGCCTATGTTCGCACGGTTAATTTCCTTACACTGATCGTGATACTGATCATTGCAAACGAGGCCAGAGGAAGTGCAATGAAGAATGTCTTAGCTTGGTTGCATCAGAATAACCAAGACAACAATCGCAGGTCTAATTCGAAGAAAAGTTAACCTTCGGCAAAATTCTGCTTGAGAAGAGTATGAACGTCTTCGACAATCGACAAAATCAGAGCTTCATCAAGCGATGCAGTTTCATAGCTAAGCGCGTCCTCACACGCCAATGCTCGCCAGAGAACAATCTTGTCGAGTAATTGTCCGGCATTTTGGGCACGCAAATGAACGACGCGCCTTGCACAAGCAACTAGTAGATCGATCAACTGCGAGTAATTTTGTTCAATAGAGTCGTCTAAGCCTCTATTGTTGCTACTAAATTGCAGTGCTGTTATAGCGTTTTTCATTAAGATATCAGGATCCATTGAATCTAGATTTTTATATTCGACCTTCATTTTCACCCTCCATACAACCTTAAGTAGACATTTTAAGCGTTCTCGGTTCCAGTCAAGCTAAAACACACTATTATGGTGTTTTTTCATTTTGCTCATTCAGTGTTAAAAGCTAAAATCCTAAATAGTGGAGTTATTTAGTTTAGGAGTGAGCGTCCGTTGAACCCGCCCTTATGCGCCCACGCACGGCGGTCGTAAGTGTCCACTTGTTTAAATGGACACTTAGCGGACGAATTATGGTCACACGACGCAAGCGTCGATCCTGGTCTGACGACGAGAAACGGGAGATTTGCCAGCAAACCATGGTGCCGGGCGTTTCGATTGCTCAAGTGGCGCGGCGGTATGCGGCGAACGCGAACCAGATTCACAATTGGCTGAAGGATGAACGGTTTACGCCGGCGACGAAGGCCGAAGCCGAATGGACTGCCCCATCACTGCGACACGCCTTGATCTGACGTTATCTGATGGCCGCCGGTTCGTGAAACTCTATCAAATTTTGGTACATAACCGTGGGGCTGTACAGCCGACGCTCAAGCCTTCAGCCAAATAAACTTCGGCTTCTCGCAACTTCGTTATGATTTCTTCGGGTGAATATTTCTTGCCAGACATTCTGCTTCTCCTTTGATACAGCCATTTTACTATCTCAACGCGGCTGCGTTCAAAGGGGTCGGGTCAATATGGACGAAGGCCTATATCGAGAATCAGAATATCTGTAGCGCCTTTACCTAGAACATGTTGCGCTGGTTTTAATAGGACCTCTTTAATATAAGCTAAGGATTCCGTATCCGAAGCGCCTTTAGCCAGAATACCGTCATGGGCCAGTTGCAGCAATTCGCTTAACAACGCATCGCGCAAAATGGGTTCACGGCTATAAGCGTTGTCACTAACGCTATCGTCAATTGCGATGTTGATTTCGAGGATCACTAAGGCGATAGGTCGATCATTTCTGACAATTGGGACAACAAATTGACGGCTAAATGTAAAAACTCGCGAGATTTCATTATCAGACTTGTCGTTTTGTTCTTTCTTTCTACCTTCACCGTTATATCCGGTCTCTTCCCCGTGACCGCTGCTGCTGGCGTGTTCAACGCCAGTTGGACCAGAGGACTTCTTGAATAAGACCCCGCCAGCGCCGCCCAAGACGCCGGCGATAATTATTATGATTACTGGAAATAGCTTTTTCATCGCTAGAAAGGTGAAATCAAGTCAATGACTTGTTGCCCATAACGCGCTTTTTGCAGGTCCGAAATTTGTCCACGTCCACCGTAAGAAATGCGGGCATCGGCAATCTTGTCATATGTTATGACATTTGCGCGTGAGATATCTTCCGGCCTAATAATGCCGGCAATTTGTAGTTCGCGTAATTCATAATTTACACGGATTTCTTGCGTCCCGGTGATCGATAAGTGCCCGTTTGGAAGAATATGGTCTACCGTTGCGGCAATTCTCAGGGTAATACGTTCAGCGCGTTGGATTGTGCCGTTACCGCTAGAATTTGTGCTTGAAGAGGCCTCAACCGCCGGATTGAGCGATGCGCCATCAGGCAGAATTTGTTGTGCGAGCGATGGCGCGCCGAGAAGGGCGGGCACAGATATATTATCTGATGAATTCCGTGTGCGGTCGGTGCGGTTATCGATTTCGGCCTCTTCGTCAATTTCAATCATGACTGTGACGATGTCGCCAAGAGTGCGCGCACGTCGATCGCCGAATAATGACTCCGGGCCGGACCGCCAGAGCGAAGCCGGGGTGGGTTGGGCATATACCGGCGCTGCCTTGGGTTTGTATGCTGCCATGCGTTTTTCGGAAGGGCCGGGTATGGGCCGGTTGCTTTCGCCAGGTGGCGTCATGCTCGGCGGCCTGCCAATATGATCCAGTTGCGAAATACAAGCGGTGTTTGTGATCGCGATAATACAAAAGAGGAATGTGGATCTGATTTTCATTGAACCCTCGCGCGGCCATCATCGATAATTGTCGCCATGACTATGGTTTTGGAGGAAAGATTCATGACACGAATGGTTTCGCCCATACCTCCGGAATCGAGAGCGCGCACGCTCGTTACAGCTTGCAGCAAACCATTATTATATTCGAGGTTTATGACCGCATTGCGCTCGACAATAGTCGGCGTTTTTACATCGCGATCCGTTATTGGGAAATTTTTGTAAATGCTGCGTTTTGCTTCCTTGCCGATAAGCGCCGCCAAAATTGTCGGCTGAAGCTCAACGGAAGGATTAGGAGTTGCAAGATCACTAGCATCGATAATCTCGCCAGCACGGATGTTTTCCGCCGCCAGAACCGTCATGTTTTCTGTCACCGGCTCTTGTGCGCTCGTAATCGACAAGCAAGAAACGATACACATTGCAATGATTGTCGGAGATAACTTTCTCATGGCATTACCTGATTTGTGTTGTCGCGGATAGCATTTGATCCACAGCTGTAATGACTTTGGAATTTAACTCATAGCCGCGTTGCGCCTCGATCAGGTCAGCAATCTGCTGCACAACATCCACGGTACTTTCTTCAAGAAAGCCCTGGCGTACTGAACCGCGTCCATCAAGTCCTGCCTCTCCTGGAAAGGGCGTTCCCGAAGCTTCGGTTTCGCGGAAAAGATTGCCGCCAATTGCCTCCAGACCTTTTTCATTCACGAATAGTGAGAGCGTAATCGTGCCCAGCAACTGGCTATTGGTCTGGCCGTCGAAGGAGGCGAATACTTCCCCATTGTTATTGATTGAAACGGAACGCGCATCTTCGGGAATCGTGATGTTGGAGGAGAGGGGATAGCCGTCAGAAGAAACAACCAGTCCTTCGCCGGTGCGTTTGAAACTTCCGTCGCGGGTAAAGGCTGGATCCCCTGACGGTAACGTCACCTCAAAGAAACCGCGTCCCTCGATGGCCAAGTCCAGATCACCGCTGGTTTGTCGAAGAGAGCCTTGTTCAATATTGACGCTAATCGCAGCGGTACGCACGCCAAGGCCAAGCTCAATACCGGCTGGTGCAATTAATCCGGTTGACGATGCGATTGCTCCCGGCGCGCGCGCTTGTTGATAATGAAGGTCGGCAAATTCAGCTCGTCTCGTTGAATAGGCCGTCGTGCTCATATTCGCGATATTGTTCGAAATGGTTGCAACGCGGGTTTGCTGCGCGTCCATTCCGGTGGCGGCGATCCTCAGTGCTTGCATGATCTTACTCCTCAGACTTTTTATGTTTCACCTTAACGGTGCAAATTGTCGATGGTCGAACGGATGCGTTCGTTTTCATCTTGAAGAAGTTGTTGGTTCAATTCGAAGGCGCGTTGAACTTCAATCAATCGAGCGAGTTCAATGACCGGATTGACATTTGAGTCCTCTAAAAATCCCTGGCGCATTTGCGGGTCTTGAACGGGCGCGATATCCTCTTCGGTGCGTAGCAATACGCCGCCATCGCGAATAAGACTGTCAGGCGGAGCGGTGAATAGTCCGAGCTGAGCGATAGCATTCCCCCCTGCTGAAATGACACCGTCAATGGAAATCATGACATCCGTCGCGTCAGGCGGGATTGTGATCGCGGTGCTAGCGCTGTCGAGCACGGTATCGCCATCGGGAGTTGCGAGCCGGCCATTCGCGTCCGGCGTAAACGAGCCAGCGCGCGTAAGGCGAATGCCGCGGGCGGTTTCAATTGCGAAATACCCTTCTCCATCGATTGCAATATCGAAAGCGGCCCCAGTATTTACCGGCGCGCCTGCGGTGCTGTCTAAAAATCGCCCGCCGGAATCGGTTTGGGAAATACTCCGATCGCCGTTTTCACTGCGACGAATATATTCGGAGTAAAACTGGCCATCACGGCGATATCCGACTGTATCAATATTCGCGATATTATTTGCGATTGAGGTCAGTTCTTTTGACAGGCCGGACTGGCGAGATAGTACGATATAAGATGCATTATTCACGACCTATCTCCTTTCGAAAAAATTCGATCTCTCGATCGACGCCTTCGACAAAGTCTTTCGCCTGCCGGCTTCTCCGGGTGCTGAATGCACCCGGTTCCTGCGCCATATGCGTGAGTGCGGCGCGATCTTCTTCCGGCAATCGCGTTATTGCTTCTTGAAATGAGGATGATGAATTTGAGGACAGTGCGGCGAGGGCATGTCGCCGTGCTTGCGCCGGCAAGATGACGGATTCGGGAATCTGGCCATATGCGCGCATCGCAAGGGACGGGTCCCCTGTTCGCCATGCAGCATCGGAAAGGGTAGGCGGGGCCACTTTGGCTGCGAGACTGCCGCTAATGATCTTCGCGACTTCGTGTTTGTCATTGAGGCGTTCATAGATGACAACGGCTTCAACCGCGTTATCTTTCAGCAAGCTTGCTGCATTAATTTGATTAATAATTTCCGATGGGTCGCCTGCTTTGGCAGTGGCGTAAGCGATGATTCTGTTTTGCTCCGCAATATCTAGGGCGGGCGATTTTGCTAGTATGTCTTTTGTGAGCGCGACGTCGCCAATGTCCGCGATCGCAGAAGCGACCTCCATTGTCAGTTGATGATCTGCAAGTACATTTTGGTGGGTGAGGTAAGCTGATATCGCGGCAAATTTCTGCGCTCCATCGCCTTGCGAAATTAGCTCGCTGATCGTTTCACGAGTGTGGTTTAGCAGCTTGTCATTTTGTTCGCCGTTCCTGGTGATGCTCGCAATCAATATATCAATTGCATCTGCAATGAAGTCCTGTTCGACGAGCGCGTTGGCGCCGTTTATTGCAGCGTTTTCATTGGGTGTGCCGTTCTCCAGGGCAAGAAAGTCGTCAATCAGCCCCTCATAGGTTTCCTCGCCATGTTGCGGCGTCTTGCCGACAAGGGCCGCAACTGCCATCTCCTGATGGGGGCTGGGGCGTTGGGCAATATCAGCAACTTTACTCCTGTCTGCTTCGTCCGCATTCGTTTGCGTATCAAGAGCTACGTGCAGAATATCCAAAGCCGGCGAGCGCTTTCCGTCGCGGGCCGCGTGAGCAGCCTTGTAAAATGCGAACGCGGTTTGTTGATCGTTTGAATTCAGAGCAAAAAGAGCAATGGATTCAGCAACAGGAGCAACGATTGACCGCATAGCGCCTGAAAGCGCGTTGGGCGATATCGTTTCAAGCGTGTCCTTACTCGCTCGCCCGGCATTGATGACACCGGCCACATTAAGAACATTCATTGTCTCGGTGCAATCACTAACCTGAGTGAGGGCCGCGTAATGGTGGTCAGCGCGGGCATCGCCGAGGGCTGCAAAATCATAGACCAGATGAAACCTCGGGTCGTCCCTATTGGCGGCGCTTACCGCGATCGACGCCGCTTCGCTGTAAAACCCAAGTCGTAGATAAGACCAGGCAAGGATGTATTCTATTTCGCGGCGGGCAACGCCATCGGTCGCGTTGGCGGCGTCGAGTAACTTTCGAATTGAATTGCCGTTCGTCTCGGCGCTCTTATCAGCGGCATATAAACCAGGATCGATGCAATCCAGGGTAGCAAGAGACTTTTGGAGAACCGATAAAGTCGTATCTGCCGATGTCGCATCAATGTCGTTATCTTCCGCTAACCCGTCAGCCGCGGCGTGTCCAGATTCATGAGATTGGCGAATTTCAGCGCCTTTTAGTTCTACGACGCCGTTACTATTTGCTTCCGCGATTAGCTGAATAATGCGATTGCGCGCGTCCTCAATCTCCGTTTGCGAATGGGAATTCTCAGAGTCGAATATCGTAGCGGCTTTGGCAGCGGAAAGCAGCGCTGTGAACATCAGAAACCAATAAAGCACATGCTTTAACATTATGCGGCTTCCTTTTTTAACGCCTTCAACGCCTCTTCAACTTCATTGAAGCTGGGACGTGCGCTGTGAGGCACATTCCGCCGCGCAACTTCAACGCTCATTTGCGGCGTGTGTAATTGCAAGCTTGCGACGATTGTCTCTTTGATCAGTGCATAAAAGCGTTGGTCTTTGGTTCTAGCGCTCGCAACTGTAGTTGCGAGCGGGCCGACGAGGCAGTAAGCCAGAAAGACGCCGAGAAATGTTCCAACAAGCGCGCCGCCGATGAGCTGGCCGAGGACTTCGGGCGGCTTGTCGATCGAGCCCATAGTTTTGATCACACCGAGAACGGCAGCGACAATACCAAGAGCCGGAAGCGCATCAGCAGTGTTCTGCAATGCATGGGAGCCATGGAGTGAATCTTCATTTAGGGCTTCGAGTTGTTTTTCCAAAAGTTCTTCGACTTGATGCGGATTATCAAAATTCATCAGCATAGAACGTATCGTATCACATATAATTTCGATTGCATCATGGTCAGCGGCAATCTTTGGGTACTTTTTAAAAATTGTTGAACCGTCGGGCGCTTCTATATGCCCTTCTGCCTGAACCGGATTTTCCCGCGTTACACGGAGTAATTCGAACATCAAACATAATAGAGATCGATAATCCTCTTTTTTCCATTTGGGACCGGCGAAAGCGCGTGTCATGTCGCCGCCAATTCCTTTGACAACATGCATGTCATTTCCAACCAGAAAGGCGCCGACAGCAGCGCCGCCGATAATCATCATTTCATAGGGAAGGGAATGCATGATAATTTCAAGGTGCCCGCCGGCTAATAAGTAGCCGCCAAATACCATTGCGAGAGTGATCCCGAGCCCAATAAGAATGTTCATAACCAAAAGCTGTGTTTGCCCCTGAATACAACTAATGGTTTATGTTCAACAAAGTATGAATTTTGGGGCGCGTCCCTTAGTTTATGTTGTTATTGGCGATGAGAACGCTGACGAGATAAGCTTTTTCAGTATCCATTGCCGCGATAATCTGAGCGGCTTGTTCGCTGCTGATCGAGGCGAGTATACCGGCGGCGAATTTTGGGTCCATCTTTTCAATAATCTGACTGGCCTGCGCTGGTTTCATGCCTTCATAAATCAATGCTAATCTGGCAATATCACTTTTCTGCGCCGCTTGAACTTTGTCGACCTTTGCTTCAAATGCGGAATTTACCGCCTCCAGCTGATTGATCCTTTTTTCTATTTGCTTTTCATATGTGCGAAGCTCGATTTCGCGATTGCTGATTGCTTCGCTCTGCCGGTCAAGTTGATCAATGCGCTTGGCGACGCTTTGCGCCAATTCGCCAGTTATGCAGGACTTTCCGGGATCGACACTGTCAACATTCAAAAGCGTCGTTTCGGCAGTTTTTACTTGCTCTCCGGATATGGCGTTCAGGTCTTCTGCAAAGACAATAATGCGCCCCAAGAAAGAAATAACAAATACAATAGCCAACACGTATAATGGTTTTGGTTTCATGTTATCGTTCGTATATTCTATGAGCGTTCAATATCACTGATAGTCTTTCCCTATGCGTCTATACGGACACGCTCTCAACTTCGTCCAGCATGTCGTCAACATAGACAAACTCTTCGCGTAACTCTTCTATTGCATTTTTTGCCTTTGCCACATGCTCATAAATTGAATGACATGATTGGGTTGCGGCTTTATCGATGTCAGTGACAGCGATTTCGGTCAGTTCGCTGACGACATCAATTAATTCCGTCATTTGAGTAATTGCAGAATTGGCTTCTTCAATGAGAGGTTTCAATTCCTGCACACTGCGCGTATTACTTTCATTCACAGCGCTGATCGCTGTGCGGGCGTCTTCAACGCTTTTGGCCATGGTCGCAATCGATGCGCCAAGCCCTTTTTCTGTACTGCGCAGAACATCTAGCTTTTTGTTTAGCATATAACAATAAAGCGCAGCAGATCCGGATGCGGCCATCAATATAGCGTTTATGATGAGTTCCATGGTTTTGTCCTCAAGTCAGGATGAATTCCGTAATTAAGACATCTTCAATAACAGCATTTGGCGATACAAACTGAATCCGTCGGATCAACTGTTCACGCATTGACTGCATTGCCGCGGGGGCTTCGATCTGCGTTAGCTCAATGGATCGAAGGTAAGAGGTCAGGATGTCGCGAATTTCGAAGGTATAATTCTCAATTGCAGACTTCGACTTTGTCGGCGTCTTGATAATGAGAGATATTTTTAAATGACGGATATTGTCGGCTGGAGAGATTGAGACCACAAAAGGGTCGAGTTGAAAGTAAGCAATGTCATCAATAATACGCCATGTGCCGCCAATATGCGTATACGAATCTTTTTTACCGTTCTTAGATTTATGATCGGCGCTTTTTTTCTTTTTTTTCTTCTTATTGTCCTCGGAGTGTTTTGCGTCCTTACCCGCGTCATCTTTTTTCGGGCTATGCTCACCTTCCGTGGCATCGATTTGTTGTGTATCGTTTTTGGTGGTCATCGTCGGCGCAGCTGTCATAAAGTATCCGGCGGCTCCGGCGCCGCCAGCTGCGAGCAGGCTGGCCAGCCCAATGATAAGCATGCCCGGCCCCTTTTGGGTCACTTCACCGGCTTCCTCTTTGTCTTCGTAGTCAGGCATGGAAACACCCTAGGGTTGTGTTGCCTCATTTACACAACCATTCGTAAACTCTAAATTAACGAAGCGCAGACAAATTAACCAAGAATCTTACGCCCATCTCTGGGCGGAAATTTTTGGAACCTTTGGGGTTATGGCGAATCTAATTGCAATTTGGAACGGCCTCACAATGGCGCGCAAGGCGATGCTTATTGGCGTCCTAGCCGCAACGTTATCTGCGTTCGCTATGACGATCAGTTTTGCCTCAAAGCCTCGGATGACGCTGTTATATGCCGGCCTTGATCCTTCGGTTGCAGGTGAAATTCTCAACGCACTGGAGGGAATGGACACGCCCGCCCAGGTGCGTGGCGACGCTATTTATGTTCCAGCCAACAAGCGCGATCAAACCCGATTGGTTCTGGCGCAAAGGGGTTTGCCGCAACAAGGCCAGCCAGGGTTTGAAATCCTTGACGAAATGAATGGATTTGCAACGACTTCTGAAATGTTTGACGCCGCATATTGGCGCGCCAAGGAAGGCGAACTTGCCCGAACGATTCTGGCGACCCCAGGCGTTAAGGCCGCGCGCGTTCATATTGCCGCGCCAAAAATATCATCTTTTGCTCGAAACCGTCGTTCGGCGCGGGCATCGGTGACGGTTACCACCAAGGGCGGCGCTCTTGATGTTCGACACGCCACGGCAATTCGGTTTCTCGTTGCCTTGGCGGTGCCGGAACTCGAGGCCGAACAGGTCGTTGTCATCGATTCTACAAGCGGCGTTATCCTGAAACCGGGGGCGCCTTCGCCGGAAATGCCTGTCGATAGCGGGAGCGAAGGCGAGCGGATCGCCCGGCTTGAGAGTAATTTGCTTGACTTGCTCGAAGCGCGCGTAGGCGTTGGCAATGCGCGCGTCAATGTGGCGCTGGAGGTCGTGCGTGCACGTGAGACCATATCGGAAAATATCCTCGATCCGGACACAAGAGTTTTGATAAATCGCGATGTTGTTGAAACTCAGGAATCTGAAGCTGGCGGGAGTTTGAATGTTACCGTGGCTAGTAACCTGCCTGATGGTGACGCCGCCACGCAAGGAACCCCGAACCAGTCTCAACGCAGTGAGACGCGCGAAATAGCGCAATATCGTATGTCAGAAGTGCAACGCCAAAGAGAGGTTCTTCCCGGCGCTGTCGCGAGGATAAATGTCGCCGTATTAATTAGTGAACCCGTTGACCCTGATACCGGCGAAACGGCGCCGCGCAGTCCCGACGAAGTGGAGGCGTTGCGCGACCTGGTCCAGGCGGCGATTGGCTATGATGAAAACCGTGGTGATACGGTTACGGTTCGCTCAATGCCCTTCCATCAGGAAGATCTGACCGGTGGTGTTGAGGTCGAAGAAAGCGCCGTTGATTTCCTCAAAGACAATCTGATGGCGATATTGCAGATCCTTATACCAGGAATTGTCGTCCTGGTTCTGGCTCTGTTTGTTATTAAACCGGTACTGACGAAAACTGAGATTGCCGAACTGGCGCCGGCGTCGGCTGGTTTGGTCGAGGTTGTTTCAGATGAACCCGAATCGCCGGTTACGATGTCGCCGGTTGAAGAATTGCGTCATCTTGCGGGCGATAATACCGAAGTTTCGAAAACAATCTTAAAAGCCTGGCTGGGTGATACTGAGGAAGCGGCATGACCACTTCAGCAACGCTAGGCATGGAAAAAGACGTTGAGACGCAAAAGGTGCATTTGCCCATTGTTGAACGACGTATTGGTAAGGACCGCCGCCGGGCGGAGACGCAGGCCGCAAAAGAAGCTTTGCCAGGTGAAGTCGATGAGACGCTGAAGCGGGCAGCCGAAATTGAACAAGCAAGTCTGGCCGCTATCAATGCGTTTGGCGACGCTATAACCGCGCTCGATAATGATTACCGTCGTGAAAGTGCGACAATCCTGTCAAAGTTGATAACTGCAGTTGCGCCAAAATTTGCTGAAACCGCAGCTTTAACAGAGTTAGAAGCGCTTCTTGCTGAACGTAGGAGCGAAAGCGCTGGGGCGATATCGCTTAAAGTTGGTCGATTGGTGAATGCGTTAATTCAAGAAAAAGTCGACCCGACCATATTAGATGCGCATCGTATTACGTTGATTGCTGATGACAAGCTGAGCGATTATGCAATTCACGCCAAATGGCGCGAGGGTTCATTTGTCCATGAGCCAGATGCATTGATAACAAAGTTTCTCGAGATACTCAGCAAAGAAACACCATTTTCGACTGGTGAGGGAAAATAAAATGCATACCGACGATAACGCTGCGAGCCAAGAAGTTAGCCTTGAGCGTATGCCTGCCGAAGAAGGAGAAGGCCAGGCGAAAAAGAACTCTGTCCTGGCATTGCCTATTCAAGTGATGGTTTCGGTCGGTAAGGCAAAAATGACAGTTGAAGAACTGATGGCGATTGATCCGGAAGCCATTATTGAACTCGACTCGGCGGTGGACGATCCGGTTGAAATCCTAGTTGGCGACCGTGTCATCGCAAGGGGCGATCTTGTTGAGATCGAGCAGGCGGGGCTTGGCGTTAAAGTGACAGCCCTGGTCGAACAAAAATGACCATGATCGCATTTTCTCGACAGTATGTTTTGCCGCTCATGATAATCCTTTCGGTGTTGTCGGGAAACGCGTATGCGCAGGCGGACAATGCTGTTGCGCCGCCGGCGCTTCTGGAGGAAATCCCAGCCGGATCGCTCACCGAGCGTATCATTCAGATCTTTCTTACCGTTACCGTACTCAGCCTCGCGCCAGGCATTGCAATGATGGTGACTTGCTTGCCTTTTTTCTTGATCGTCTTTTCGATTTTGCGCCAGGGCATAGGATTGCAGCAGGCGCCACCAAACATGCTAATCGTCAGTGTCGCGCTCTTTCTTACTTATTTCGTAATGGAGCCTGTTTTCTCGGATGCGTGGTCGCAAGGCATTTCCCCTTTGCTAGAACGTGAAATAGACGAGCAGGAAGCTTTCACAAGAATAATGGAACCTTTTAGCCAATTTATGAGTGCACGGGTGGATGAGCAGGCTCTTGAAATATTGCATGACGCCCGCGGCACAGAGGCGCCAATCTCACTTGAGAAGCCTCCCTTGTCGTTACTGATGCCGGCGTTTGTTTTAAGCGAGATCCAACGCGCTTTTGTTATTGGGTTTGTCGTCTTGTTGCCGTTCTTGGTTATTGATCTCGTGGTCGCTTCGATCTTGATGGCGATGGGCATGATAATGGTGCCGCCGGCAATTGTATCTTTGCCTTTCAAGATTGGATTTTTTGTATTGACGAACGGCTGGGTCGCGGTTTCCGGTGCGTTGGTTCGAGGATATGCGTAATGGCGACAGGTGCGAAAAGCCGGGCATTGGCAATGCCTCCAAGCGACCAGGTCGCGCTCGGAAAGACGCATAAGGCTGCGATTGTTTTGGCATCGCTGAATGCGGAAACGGCATCGGCGATTGTCAATGATATTAGTGACGCGCAACTAAAGATCTTTGCACAGGCTTTTAGCGATCTAAATTCGGTGTCCCATGATATGATGCATGTGGCCGCGGCTGAGTTTATAGAAGAACTTCGACAGGCGAGCGCCAATCTTGAGGCTGGAGCGAAAGAGGCGCGCCGTGTTCTGGAGCAACTCATTGAAGAAGAACGCGTGAAGCGCATTTTTGGAGATGAAGCGCAAGGCGATGATGAAACGTCAATCTGGGAAAAACTCGAAGCGACACCCAACGATACGCTCGCTGCTTATCTGCAAAAAAAGAAGCCGCAGGTGGCAACCGCTATTATCTCCCGCCTCGGAATGGAGAAAACGGCGTCTGTTTTGGAAGTTTGCGAGAGCGATTTTGCCAAATCGGTTCTCTTTGCCTTATCAAGCAAGGGACCGCCTCCTGACAGCGTGGTTGATGAAATTGGGTTTGCCATAGAGAAGGAACTACTCGCCAATTCTCCAGAGACTGCGAAACCGACAGGTTTGAGCCTAGTTGCTGGTGAAATTATCAATTTTCTCCCCGCGGCCATGCGCAATACATTTCTTGAATTTTTGATGAGCGAAGACCCGGATGTCGGCAAGGAAGTTCGCAAGGCGATTTTGACATTCGAAGAGTTACACGCCCGGTTGCCGCAAAATGCAGTTACGATACTGACCCGTGAAGTTGATCGCGATACCTTAATGACGGCGCTAAAGTATGGCGAGAAAACCGCCCCAGAAACAGTAGAGTTTATACTTGGGAATATATCCAAGCGAATGGCTGAGCAGTACCGTGAAGACTTAGAAGATATGGAAGATGCTCCCGCGGACATCGGCGACAAAGCGCATCGTGATTTTACTTCGACGGTAAAGAGAATTGCAGCAGAAGGCGATTTTGAACTCAATGCTCTTGTAGAGCCGGAAGCGGAGCCGGCATAGGTCAACAGTCAGCATTGACTGCGCTTATAATCCGCGTTTTGGCAGTTTTGGAAACAGATTACATAGGGTGTATCCGCTCAGGTGGAGACGATTTTCCTTAATCATAATCGTCTGGCGGATCACTCGATGAGTCTGATTGCTTTTGTGGAAAAGCCTGCTTTCCAGCGATAAGAATTACAGCAGCACCAATTCTGCATGCAGGGCACCGGCGGCTTTTGTCGCTTTTAAAATATCAATCAACTCTCGCGGACCAACGCCAAGGGCGTTGAGCCCTTTGATCAGTTCCGACAGCGTTACATTTTCATCCAATTCGGCGATCCGGCGTTCCGCGGCTGGGTCGATGATGACGGTGGTGTCGGGAAGAACAATGGTCTCGCCTCCCGGCGCAAACGGATTAGGCTGTGAAACGACAGGTGCTTCGCGAACCGTGATCGTCAGATTGCCCTGGGTAACGGCGACCCGCGAAATGCGTACATCAGCACCAAGAACAACGGTGCCCGATTTCTGATCAATAACGATCCGTGCAGGCTGTTCGGGTTGAACGCGAATATTCTCAACAAGCGTGATCAATTCGGCCGTCCGACGGCCCGACTTCGCAACACTAAGTTCGACTGTGCCGGCATCTAACATCTGCGCAATCGGCGCGCCAAGGCCGGCGTTGATTGCCATTTCAACGCGCGTTGCAGTCGTGAAATCTGGCGCACGCAAAGCTAGTCTCAACGTTTCCATCTCATCCAGGATGAAACTGACTTCCTGCTCGACGCGTGCGCCGCCGGGAATGCTGGCTGTAGTCGGCGAGCCAAGCGTGACTTCTGTACCGGCGCCTCCAGCGCTGATCCCGTTTGCAAGGATGGGCCCCTGCGCAACGGCGTAGACTTCACCATCGGCCGCGCGCAACGGCGTCATTATTAATGTGCCGCCCAATAGATTGTCAGCGTCGCCGATTGCTGAGACGTTAACGTCAATGGGCGACCCGGCGCGTGCAAAAGGCGGCAGCGTTGAAGTCACAACAACGGCTGCTACATTGCGCGGACGAAATTCTTCGCCTTGTACATTGACGCCGAGACGTTCCAGAAAACTTGATAGCGCTTGCTCAGTATAGGGTGAATTGCGTATGCCATCCCCTGTTCCGTCAAGGCCAACAACGAGACCATACCCGACGAGGTCATTGCTGCGGACGCCCTCAAAATTGACGATATCTTTAATGCGCGTATCGGCTGCAGCCGGTCCGGCGACGCCTGAAAATATGACAATGAGAAAAAGAAAGAGGCGCAAATCAAGCTCCTATAGGAAATTCACGAGAGACAGTCGCGAAATTCGCGATGAAATTGTAAATGAGGCGGCGAGTTGTGTTTCGAGTTGCTGTAGGGTTGAAGCAACTTCGAATTGATCGCGCGCCGTCAAATCATTGTAACGCAGCGTGAGAACTGATTCTTCATTATCGAGGCGGTCAAGGGAGGCTTGTAACTGTTCTTCGAAAATACCGATACGCCCCTGAACGCGCGTTAGATTGGCGCCTGCGCCAATGATTTCCGCGCCGGCTTCAGACAAAACCTCATCGCGTTTCGCTGAGACGGGGGCGTTGCCAGCGACAGCAATAATGGCAAGTTGTCTCAGGACGTCTCTGATTTCCTGTTCATCGGCTTTTACATTTGCATTGATGGTCTGGTTTTCATCGATAGCCGCTACCGGCGCAGAGCCGGATCCGCCGCGATAGATTTGCGTTGCAAAGTCGCCAGCGGGGTCATTGAAATAAAATTCAATGTCACTTTCGAATTGGGCTGCGTCAGCTGCACCGATGAACAACGCAGCAATATCGTTGATCAACTCCTGCGGATCGCTAAGCGCCGGCTGGTCTGTTGCGTCGCCCGCAAAGAGAGACTGTCCTTCAAAACGCTGATTAAGACTGTTGACAGTGGTTTGCAGATCGTTGCGGGCTTTTTGCCCGGCGAGGGCTATACCATTTTCATCGTTAAAACTCAGAGCGTTCAACAGATCGCCGCCAAGTGGTGTTGTGAGTTGCGATATGCGCGACAAGGTAAGTTGTGTGACCGATGCGCGGTTTGCGCCGCGCTGCGTTGAAAAACGAAACGAGCTGATGTCGTTTATGGCCTTCAGGATTAATTGACCTTCGCCAACTCTTGGCCCGAGTGAGAGTCCGATGTCGGCGGCGCGGCCAGTTGCCAACTCGACGCGGGCTTGTTCGCTTTGAGATTTCAGTTCAGAAATCGCGGTGTTAAGTCTTGAAAATTGAAGAACGTTTGGGAAGCCAAAGACGGTCATATTAAATCTCCAGCAGTCGCTGCAGCAAGCGATCAACCGTTTCGATGACACGGGCATTGGCGGCGTAAGCCTGTTCAATTTGTAACAGTTTTTGAAGTTCGGCGTCCGTATCGACACCGGTAACAGCGATTTCGCGATCGTTTAACGTTTGAGCGAATGTTGCTGACACGTCTGCTCTGGCAAGAGCGATTGACCGGGCGCTGCCGGCGAGGGACGCGATATGGGCGGCGGCTTCAGATGCATTGAGCTCGGACCCGGCCTGTAGGCCTGCATTTGTCGTTCTCGAAGTGCCAAGGGCGTCAATCAGGGACCGGACGAAACTGTCATTACCTGCGGGGCCGAGTGTTATAGCGCCAAGTCCGTCGCGAAGACGCGATGGTGCTCCGCCTACAGACGGATCGACCGATGCGTTAATCTGCAATCGGCCTGCAAGGCCTGTGAGATTAGTTATGTCAGCAAGTGCGCCATTATCGGTAAATAACCCCGGCGCGCCTGCGGGCAAGGTAGAATCAAGCGCAGGGTCGGAAAATCGGTCGGCCAAATCAAGAGCCAGCGCATCAAGCGCTGTTGCGGCCTCAGGGATAACCGTGTCGCGAATTGCAAATTGTGCTGAGAGGGCGCCGCTTTGCAGTCCTTGTGTTGATGGGCCGCCCGGCGTGATATCGACGCCGTCCACGGACAGGCCGGATAAGGCGCCGGCACCATTATTGTAACCGCTTTGTGCAGTGATGATGGGTGAAGGCGAAAACGATAGTGACTTCGCCTCGCCTGCGATAAGGAAAACGCCTTCGGGCGTAATCAAGTCAATCTGGCCGGCGCTGCGTTGGAGCTCCCGAACGGGGATCTGTTCATTGACCTGATCGATTAGCCGCGCGCGTTGATCAATGAGGGCATTCACGTCCGTACCATTTGCGCCGCCGCTGCCAATCGCCGTATTTAATTCTTCGATTGATTGGAGCGCCTGGTTTATTGCGTTGACTTGTGTCGCGATTTCGCTGTCGGCGCGTTCACGAATAGATTGATAGCCTTCAGCGATCCTGGCGAAATTGTTGGTAAGTTCATTGGCTGCGTTGACGACGGCAAGCTGTGAGGCTGCATTGCCGGGCGCATCAGCCAATGTTTGTAGAGATTGTTCAAACGCAGCATATCGCTCAAACAGGGCGAATGGATCGCCCGGCGACCCAATAAGCTGTGCGACTTCGTTATGTGCTGTCGCAAGAGCGTCATCGCGGGCAAAAGTGTTGTCCGCCAGGCGACGCTCATAAGTGATCGCGGGGTCTTGCGCTCTTGATATTCCCGAAACAAGCACACCGGCGCCAACGCCAGCGGTGACACGTTCGGCAAGTTCAACATCGCGGCGGCTGTATCCTTCGGTCAGCGCATTGGCGATATTGTTGGAGGTTACGCCAGCGCGCCGCGATGCGGCTGAAAGCCCTGATGTCGCGTTTGAAAGCGCTTGCGTGATTGACATGATGAAACCTCCGTCTCGTTAGCATTTACCGAATTATATCGGTCGTCTCCTGTAGAATTTCGTCAACCGTTTGAATGATCCGTGCGTTAGAAGAATAGGCGCGTTGCGTTTGGATAAGATCGGTGAGTTCCGCTGCGATATCTGTTGTCGATTCCGTGAGAGCGAAACCAATTGTCAAACCGGCTGGACCGTCGCCAGCATCAAACAGATAGATGTCGCCGCTATCTTGTGTAACGGAAAAAGACTGGTTTCCATTAGCGGCAAGCCCGCGGTAGTTGGGAACATCTGCAACTGGAATTTGATAGATGGTCCGGCGGAAACCAGTATCGAAGATCGCCTCCAGAAACCCTTGTTCATCGATTTCAATGCTCGACAGATTACCTATCGGCGCGCCGTCATTTGTAATTGCAAGGGGTGAGAAGCTCGCGGAAAGCTGCGTTAATGGCGTCGCGGTGCCGGGAGAGCCAATGACAAGATCGATGGTAGTCGATGCCGCACCGATGGAAACAGCGCCGGTAGCAGGGTCAAAAGTAGTGCCGCCGGAGGGCGTTACTGACAAGATCGAGCCGCCGCCCGCGGCGCTGTCATCAAACACAATATTGAACTGCTCGATAGCGATAGTCGGATCACCAGCATTATCAAAAACCTCAACGTCCCATGCATTGGTTGGCGGCGCCCCCACTGCGGGTACGGTTGGCGTAAAGACAATACTTAAAGACTGGGAGCGCCCGAGCGTGTCAAAATACTCAACGGGAAGTGTATAGGGTTGCCCGGCTGCGCCCGCTTCCGTTTCAGTCGCCGGCAAGTTGACGCCGAGTTGAATACGCGACGTGGGTGAGGCGGCAAATTGATTAAGATTGACGCGTACCGGTTCAAGGCTTGCGATACTGTCACGGACGGGTGTGCCGATATTGCCGTTTACGTCCGCCGGAAAGCCGAGCAGGTGCAAGCCGCTTAAGGTACGCAAAAAGCCGTTTTCATCGGGTGCGAAGGAACCCGTTGAAGTTAAAAGGAGGGTTCTGTCAGAGCTGGCGGAATTCAGGCCGCCAACATCAGTCACTGGCAAAAGCCCGCGCCCGCTTATTGAAATATCTGTAGAATTGGTCGTTGTTATAAAAGAGCCTTGGACGCCAGCATCACGAAACGTAACGGCGCGTACGCCGCCAGCTGAATAAGCGCCGCTGGACTGCTGGAGCACCAAATCAGCAAATTCCGTATCTACCCTTTTGTATCCATTGGTTTGTGAGTTCGCGATATTGTCTGAGATGGTTCCTAGCTTTACGGCGTTGACAGCAAGGCCGGCGACGCCGGCGTTTAGTGAGGATGAAATTCCCATCTCTTACTCCAGGTTGAGGTTTGTAATAACTACAACCTGGAATTGTATTTTGGTTAGGTAAAGAAAACGCTAATAGCAAAATAGGATCTGTCAATTCAAATTCAAAAGCAATATAGCGATCCGGCGATTATGAGGCGCATAAGGATCATTTGATAAGGGTTCGGTGTCCGCTTTACCGGTGATTTCAACAATTTGCGATGTTTCAATACCGCTTTTAAGCAATTGTCGTCTCGCCGCATGAGCACGGTCGGTCGATAGCTCCCAGTTTGTATAACTGCCGCTGGAGTAACTCAAAGAATCCGTATGCCCAATAACTGCGATCTCGTTTTCAACAGTTGCCAATATGGGAGCGACGACGTCCAATAAAACCGCGAGTAACGGAGAAGGGACTGCAGAACCTTTGCTGTAAAGCGGTGTGCCATCAGTATCGACAAGTTCAACGACGAGACCGTCCGGGGTCATGCGTGTTTGTATATGTTCTGCAAGGGAGGGCGCAAGTGTAAGGGCGCTTGCTTCGGAGATTTCATCTTCAATTGAGCTCAGCGCCAAGTCCTCAATTTTATTAGCGTCATCACCTTCGCCTCCCGGGACAAGTTCGTTCGCAGATTCAGAATTCGCCCCCTCAGTGTTTTGAACAGCACTTTTTGTATCGCTGACCAGCGTATTATCACTGGATACGGACGAGCCGTTTAAGGCGTCTGCACCACCGCCAGAGACCTTGGATAGGGGAATGGAGGGATTAAAGTAATCTGCGAGCCCCTTACGTTGATCTTCAGTCGTTGCATTCAGTAGCCACATAAGCAGAAAGAAAGCCATCATGGCGGTTACGAAGTCCGCATACGCGACTTTCCACGCACCGCCATGATGCCCGCCGCCGCTGAACTTTTTGACCTTCTTTATGATGATGGGCGGAGAGTTGCTCTGGCCTTGGGGCACTTTGATACCATACGTTACGACCCGTTCGGCTTAACAAATATCTCTTATTGCAACCTTTAGTAGATAATAAAAATTTAATCAATTTTGAATTGAGTTGCCTTAGTGGCAATCAATTGAGAGAGTCTTGAACATAATGGTACAGCAAGACGTTATCCGAAAAATGACCGATATGTCCCGGCGAAAAACGCCTGAGTTCAAGGTGTTTAACGATCATCTTACAAATATCATTGAGCGGATCAAATATGCCTGCGCAATATTTTTCGAACAATCCGTCGATATCCTGCCGTGCCTGGAAAAGCCGGTCCTGCAATCATTTCAATCGCTCTCGTCTCACATGGACTCTGCGATGATATGGCGGTTTGTAAATGAGGTTGACGAAGAAACTTTCATCACGATTGATCGGAAATCTGTAACTGTTGTCGCCCGTTGGGCATTAGAGCGCATTTTGTGTGAGTCCGATGATGATACGGTTGAAGAACAGGAACTCTCAATTCTTGATCGTCAGCTTGCTTACTTATTGGTTCGGCAGGTTATTACCTCAATGTCGGATATGTTCGAAGACAAAGAGCGGGCGCCGATTGACGAGCCAACGATTATTGAACCTGGCGCGTTTGCGGAAGAACTAACGAACTCAAACCGGTTTGGACTGGTGTACGAGCTTAAATCTGACGACACTGTGTTGGGAAAAATCGGGATTATTGGCGAGTTGCCTGAAGTTACATCCGATGACGCGTCGACTCCCGACGAGGCGGCGCTCAAGGATTGGCGCGAAAAACTGGTACGGGCCGTAACCTGCGCCCCAATTTCCTTGCGGGCGATCATTGCTGAAAAGATTGCAAGTATTGATGCGCTTGCGACGCTAAAGCCCGGTGACACCATTTCCTTTTATGGCGCAACAATTGATGAAGTCGGGTTTCAAAGCGCCTATTGCGATGAGGCCCACCCAATTGTTATGGCCAGCCTTGGGGCAAAAGACGAAATGCGTGCGCTGCAGCTATTTGGTCAATGAATAGCGCTCACAGGTTCAAACATGAATATGACTGGCTAATCCTTTCAATCGCAACAATGTAGGCAGCGGTGCGCAAATCAGGGCATTTCGGATCATTGTGCCAGACATCGCGTATCGCTTGATAGGCCGCACGCATTGTATCATCGAGCCCTGAGCGGACTAAATCGATTTCATCAGCACCTTGCGCGTTTATCTTTTTGAATGCTTCAGGGAACGCGCAACCCGTCATTTTTTCAATTTCTTCAATCAGAACCGCCTGACGCGATTCTTCTTGCCGACGTTGCATTCGGCCAAATCGAATATGAGAAAGGTTCTTGACCCATTCAAAGTAAGAAACTATGACGCCGCCGGCGTTAGCGTAGAGATCTGGAATAATAATGCAGCCGCGGTCTCGAAGGATCTTATCCGCGGCCGCCGTCACAGGGCCGTTTGCCGCTTCAACGATAAGGGATGCTTTAATTTCGTTAGCATTGGTGACGTTGATCGCGCTTTCCATGGCGGCAGGAATGAGAATATCGCATTCTGATGTCAGCAACAAACTACCGTCATCGATAAACTCACCCCCGGCAAACCCGGAAACGCCCCCAGTTCCATCAAGATGTGTCTTTAGCGCAGAAATGTCGATCCCGCTTTGATTGACGATTGCCCCGTCTCTCTCAATGACGCCAATAATATTGCAACCATCCTCGCAAGATAAAAACTTTGCCGCATAATAACCGACATTTCCAAGCCCCTGGACAATGATCTTCTTCCCATTCAGACAACCTGATAGGCCCGCCGCTTGAACATCGCGTTCGTGGCGGAAAAATTCCCGTAATGAATATTCAACGCCGCGCCCCGTAGCCTCGACACGGCCGGCGATACCGCCTGCATGGCGCGGCTTTCCGGTTACGCATGCGCGGGCGTTAATGTCAGTTGTGTTCATGCGCCGATATTCGTCAGCGATCCATGCCATCTCCCGCTCACCGGTCCCCATGTCCGGCGCAGGAACATTTTGAGAAGGATTAATGAGATCTCTCTTGATGAGTTCGTGGGCGAAACGGCGTGTAATTTTTTCCAGCTCGTCTTCACTCCAGTCAGACGGGTTTATGGCAAGACCGCCCTTGGAGCCGCCAAAGGGCGCCTCTACCAGAGCGCACTTGTAAGTCATCAATGCGGCAAGTGCTTCGACCTCGTCTTGATTAACGCTTGTTGCGTAACGAATGCCCCCTTTGACCGGCTCCATGTGGTCTGAATGCACAGCGCGGTAACCAGTAAAAGTGTGAAGTTCGCCGCGCAGTCTGACGCCAAACCGGATCGTGTAAGTGGCCTGGCAACTTTGAATATTGTCCGCTAATCCTTCATGGATGTTGACGCATTGCAACGCTCTTTGCGCCATGGCGCAGACGCTTTGGCGGAAGCTGGGTTCTTCGAAATTTGGCGAGTGAATATTCATGGCGAACGGACCCTAATGAATTATTGGGAACCAAAGATAACAACCATGGATTGTATTTGTGTGTGTGCACTAATTACAATTTTAGTTGTGAGCGGACGTGCGGAAGAATAATTGCGGCTCTGCTTTAGCGTGATTTTGATAAAGCTTTTAGGACAATTTTAGCGCGAAGGCTCGCAGAAACCTTCTTATACAGAGGTTTTATAGAAAGATCAGTTTCCGTTATATGATGTAAAATACTCTGTTGCCGAAGGGTGAGCGCTTCTCTTATGCGCGCAGCATATTGCATATCAAAAGGAGATGTAGGCATCACGTCGGCTTTTTTAAGTGCAGTTGTTTCCAGCTCTGTTCGTAACTGATTTTTTTTCTGTTGTAATTGCTCGAGTGCGCGCATATCGGATTTCGAGGTGTGATCAATGGCTGTCAAGAGCCTTTTAATTTGTCGATCTTGTCGTTGTGTCATCGTTGGCGCGCTTTCTGACGAATTGTGTCAGCAAAACGAATTGCCGCCGCAACCGCTTCATATTGTTCGCGATCGATTTCCTCACCAATGTCAACGCTTGCATGAATGGCTCTTGCGGTTGGAGGGTCACGATGAATTGGAACGCCATTTTCTGCAGCGACTTCGCGAATACGGGCTGCGATTTCGTCAACGCCCTTTGCTACGCAAACAGGCGCGCAGAGTTTCTCCCTTTCCCATGTGAGTGCAACCGCATAATGAAGTGGGTTGACGACAACAACAGTCGCGTCTGGCACGTCCTGTAGCATTCGATTGGTCGCGATTTCCTGGGCGCGTTGGCGTCGGTTCTGTTTTAAAGCAGGGTCTCCATCGCTTTCTTTCAGTTCCTTTTTCAGTTCTTCAAATGACATCCGATTTCTTTTTGCGTACTGATAATGTGTCCAAGGCAAATCAACGCCAGCGATCACTGTTGAGAAAATTACGATAACCGCAAAAAAGATCACTCCATTTTCTAATAGCGCTGGCGGTGTCGCAGTGACGGGCAACAAAGACCGGGTAGGGAGCGTTGGTAACTGTTGGATAAAAAGTACGGCAAAAAAGAAAAAAATGAAAACCAGTTTTGCGAAGCTTTTCCCGAATTCAACTAACCCATCTGGGCCGAATTTCTTTTTGAAATTTGAAGGGATCGAGATGTTTTTGAGCTTTGGCTTGATGCGTGAGGGCGTGACGGTAAGGGCGCGTTGGCCAATGACTGAGGCGATGACGGCGATGGCGGGAAACAACAAGAATGGCGCCGCCGCAACACCGACATGCCGGGAAAGCTCAAAAATAAGGTCGGGACCACCACCGGATAGAACAGGCGTAAGGCTCTCTGGGCGTTCGAGAAAAACAAAGAGATTATGCAGGATCGCCATCGAGGCTGCACCGGAAAATAAGATAAATGCAAGAAAGAACCCTAGATAACTTGCTGCTGCGTTTGCCTCCTTTGACTGTGGTACGTCACCTTCTTTGCGCGCCCGTTCAAGGCGCGCCGGCGTTGCGTCAAGGGTCTTTTCTTGACCGTCATTGCCTGCCCCCTGACTCATAAGGCCAACGCAAATAAGTCAAAAGCCGCATTTTGAAAGTCTTTAAGCCAGTCCAGGAGAAGAATTGGCGCTGTCGCGGCGAACAAGATCGCGCCGGTTATGACCACGGCGGGCGCGCCAACAAAGGCTGCAGGTAATTGCGGCATTGCTCGGTTTGCTGCCGCCAAAGAAATTGAATAGATAAAACCCAGGATGACAAAAGGCGCGGCAAGAGCGAGTGATTTCATAAATGCTACCCCGGTTCGCGCTGCGGACCATTCTCCGGTCTCACTGCCGCCCGGGAAAACACCAAACTCTAGAACTTCATAAGCACTGGCAAAAGAGTTGACGAGATGGAATTGCAAACCGGACGCCATGGCCAACGCGATCCCGGCCATGACCAGAATGGAAGCGAAAGGCGATTCTGAGTCAAATCCTACGCTGGGACCAAATAATTGAGAGAGAGATAGATTCTGCGCGATCATGGCGCCGGACAGCTGTAGAATGAAAACAAAGATACGCGTTGCAAAGCCGAGTACCAGTCCGTTGATGGTCTCGGCGCCGAGGCTGGCGACAATGGCAGCGACGGTTTCCGGCTGTTGTGGCGCATGGGCCTGCACGACGGGAAACAAAGTGATGCTGAATGCCATCGCAGCGGCAAGGCGGACGCGGACGGGAATTGATCGTTCGCCTAATCCCGGCAACGAAAAGACAAACGCTGAAACGCGCATGAACAAGCCTGCCATTATAAAGACAAAACCCTCAGTCCACACCGCTAGGGTCACCTGCGATAATGTTGCTGCGGTTTCGTTCATATAACGCCAACAAGCAGCGGCTTCAGCGACGGGTCAATTTCTTCATAGGAAAGGACCGTATTTTTAATATTCTTCGCTCTGAGGATGGTTTGAATAAACCGGCGACGGTTGGCGGAAGCAATAATCGCCGGCGATCTTCCGTTATTTGTCTCGGTATTTATTTTCTCAATTGCGCTGGCCACAAGCCTATTAAAATCGTCGGGTTGAAGTGCAACGTCAGTCCGACCGGATGCGTTTGTAACCTCATTTTCGGAAAAGATAACTTCCCAGGATGGGTCGATTTGCAGCAATGGAATAGTGCCGTCGGAAGAGCAAAGCGCTGGGACGAACAAGCGCGCCAGCCTTTGACGTACGAACTCCGCAATGTCTTCCGGCGCCGTATAAGCGCCTTTGGCTTCGGTAATTGCGTCGAATATTACAGGCAGGTTTCGCACAGGAACTCTCTCGTCGAGTAACAATCGAAACACCGTCTGAACAAGTTCTAGCGGCGCCTTGTCGGGAATGAACTCATCAACCAGCTGCTGATTTGCGCGTGCGCGGGCGGCGTCACTGGTTGACGTGAATTCATCAAGAATGCGTCGCAAAGCGCGCCGCGTCATCAAGCGCGCGAAATTGTCTTTGATAGTTTCAAGAAGGTGTGTGGTGACAATTTCGGCCGGCTCAATTGGCGATAGTTCAAGAGATGCGGCCATGTTCTGATCTGATGTCTCAATCCACCGCGCCGGTGCATGAAAGACAGGTTCTTCGACGTCTATGCCGGGAATTGGTATGTCGGCATTTTCATCAATGATAACCATCATTTTGTCAGGATAAATTTCGCCCGATGCGACGATCGATCCTTGAACTTTGATGCGATAGGTTCTTGGCGGCATGTCGAGATTGTCAGTCAATCGGATCGGCGGAACAACAAAGCCGAATTCTTCAGCAACATATTGCCGGATTTTGACGATACGCGGTTCAACGCCATGAACGCTATCAAGGGCGAGTGAGGTTGTATCTTCAGAAAACTCAACATGTATTTCGTCAACATCAAGAATATCGCCAAGGGGTTTTTGCGCCGGTTGGACAGGTTCAGGAGGCGGAGCCGTTTTAACTTCCGCTTGTCGTGCGAGGCGACGACGGGTAAAATGAGCCGACAGGAATAGTAAGGCAGCGCCCAGTATGAATGGCTCGAAGGGCAGCCCTGGCATCAAAGCAAATGCCGCCATGATGCCGCCGACCGTTGTAATTGCCATCGGGTTGTCGCCAAGTTGGCTAATGACAGCTCTATCAGCTGCGCCTGCAACTCCGCCCTTTGACAACAACAATGCCGCGGCAATGGAAATAATGACTGCAGGTATTTGCGAAACCAACCCATCTCCAACCGTTAAAATCGAATAGGTGGTCACCGCATCGCCAACAGAAAGGCCGTAAACGCCTATGCCCATACCAAGGCCGACAACAAGATTGAGCAGCGTGATCAGGAGGCCTGCAATCGCGTCGCCTTTGACAAATTTTGAGGCGCCATCGAGGGAGCCGAAAAAGGTTGTCTCATCCTGCTCGAGTTTTCTGCGCGCTTTGGCTTCTTCATGGGTGAGGGCGCCGGCGGCAACATCTGCGTCGATCGCCAATTGCTTGCCGGGCATCGCGTCAAGCGCAAAACGCGCACCTACTTCCGCCATGCGGCCTGCGCCCTTAGTGATCACCATGAAGTTGACGATCAACAATACGCCGAACACGACAAGGCCGAGAAAGATGTTCCCGCCCATGACAAACATCGAAAAGCCGTGGATGACTGCGCCGGCTGCGTCAGGGCCGGTATGGCCTTCGCCGATGATCAGTTTGGTTGAAGACACATTGAGCGAAAGGCGCAGCATCAAAGAGCCAAGAAGCACTGTTGGAAAGGATGAAAAATCGAGCGGCCGTTCAACAAAAAGGACAACTGTGAAAATTAGGATGGCGGCGGCGAAAGAAAGCGTCAGTCCGATATCGAGCATGATGGCGGGCACTGGCAGCACCATCATGATGATGACAGCCATTAGCCCGATCGCCATCAGGACTGTAGAACGTTCATTAGCATCCAGTCTCAAAACAGATTCCATGGCGAATTTAGTTTCCTGCGATGATTGCCAGAACCCGATTGTTGAACAGTTCGACAAGAATACGCGTCATATAACCAGCCGATAGCCAGTAAACGAGCACTATAGCGATGAGCTTGGGTGCAAAGGTGAGCGTTTGTTCCTGGATTGAGGTAAGCGCTTGAAACAGGCCGATTACAATGCCGATGATCAATGCGGTGCCAATAAGCGGCACACCCATCCAGACTGCCGCCCAAAGGAACTCGCGCATGATGATGATGATTTCCTGCTCGGTCATTTTTGTTCTTAAATTGGCATACGGATAAGTTCTTGATATGCTTCGACGACTTTGTTCCGGACAGTCACGGCGGTTTCGACGGCGAGTTCCGCTGCAGAAATAGCTTCAATCATAGAATGGGGATCTGCGCCGGTCGTGATTTGGGCAATAGCAGCCTGTTCACCTTTTGCGACAGTGTCAGCAAGCTTCTGGACGACTGTAAAACTTGTTTTGCCAGCAGTCGGTTGACTTCCAGTCGGCGTTGAAACCTCTCCTCGTTGAGTTTGCAGCGCCGCACGGGCTAACTTATAGGTTTGCGCAGCATTGTTTACCGGAAACTCCATGATACTCTCCTATCGTTTTAAAATCTCGAGCAGCGAGGAATACATTTCCCGCGCCTGGCGAAAGATTTCACGGCCAGCCTCATACGACCGGTTAGCTTCACTGGCGTCAGCAAACTCTGTCATTATGTTCACATTTGATGTGAGCAGGTAACCATTTTCATCAGCAAGCGGATGGCCAGGGTCGAAGATCTCATCGCCCGGCGTTCGGTCAAGATCAATGCGATCAAGAACGATCTGATTGAAATCGGTTTTCCGATCGAAAACTGTGTCAAATGTGACGAGTTTTCGGCGATATCCGTGGGTGTCAGCGTTAGCTATATTCTCACTAATAACCTGTAGGCGCTGCGCCTGTGCGCGCATGCCCGAGGTTGCGTAGGATGAAATTTTTTCAAATGGGTTCATGGCTAGCGCTCTGTTCTGAGGGTCGCTCTTAGGAGCGACACAGCTTTAGAATAGATCGTTACCGCAGTATCGTGATTGCTTTTGGCCTTTGCGCCGCGCCAGACTTGGTCTTCCAGCGAAACCGTATTGCCGTTCGGGGAGGCCGTGCCGGCAGCGCTACTTTCCTCAACGCGGAACGAAGTGGGAATGCCGCTGGCGCCAGCGTTTCCCAATTGGCTATTTGCGAATGCTTCCTGGAAGGACTGAAGATCTTTCGCCTTAAAGCCTGGCGTGTTTGCGTTGGCAACATTTTCAGCGATAACGCTTTGACGTTGCGCAGCGTGGCGGGCCATGGCGCCGGCGAGTTGGAGAACGTTCAGGTCTTTAAACATTGAGTGCTCGCTTTAACGATTTGGTAGGCATGACACACCTATAGGTTGAATAAATGGTAAACAGCACGCAAAAAGAGAGTTAAGCGATTGAAGTCGTCAGAATTGGATGCGTTTTTTGAATGCGCCGGGCCTCAGCGGTCTGGAACGGTGATATCCGTTGACGGCGTGAGTGCGACGATTGCCGGCCTCGGCGGCGCGGCCCGGCTTGGCGATTGCCTGATTATTGAAACGTCAAAAGGCCCGAGCGCTCGGGTTTCAGTTACGCAAGCCAATGATGATCACGTTGGCGTATCAGCGTTTTCAACGCTCACCGGAATTGCCCCGGGCGATCGGGCGTTACTGGATAAGGCCGGCCAGGTCGCACGCCCTTGCGAGGCGTGGATCGGACAGGTGATTGATCCCTTTGGATACGGGCTTGGCGGCGGTACGCTAGTCCAAGGCGACAAGGCTCGAAAAATTGATGCGTCTCCGCCTTCAGCAAATTTGCGAAAATCATTAGGGCCGCGACTGCCGAGCGGGCTCTGCGCCTTTGATACTTTCTTACCGATCGCCCGGGGGCAAAGACTAGGCATATTTGCAGGGCCAGGGGTTGGTAAATCGACATTGCTCAATGATCTTGCTCAAGGAATCGAAGCGGACATAGTGATCGTCGCCATGATCGGTGAGCGCAGCCGTGAAGTCGGCGACATAATCCATAATAAGTTTAGGCCGGAGCTAATGAAGCGCGCGATTGTGTTCGTTTCTACGGCAGATCAGGCGCCAATGGCCAAAAAGCTGGGCGCTTATCTCGCAATGACGACGGCCGAGCATTTTCGCGATCAGAACAAAAACGTCTTACTGGTTTTTGATTCATTGACGCGTTTTGCCGAAGCGCATCGGGAAGTGGCCTTGAGCGCCGGCGAACCGCCGACACTACATGGGTTTCCGCCGTCTGCATTTCGTGAGCTCGCCAGGCTAGTCGAAAGAGCGGGGCCGGGACTCTCCGGCACTGGCGATATTACCGCACTGTTTTCGGTTTTGGTTGAGGGGGCGGACATCGAGACCGCGCCCGCCGCCGACACAATCCGCGGCATATTGGATGGTCATATCGTGCTTGAAAGAAAAATTGCTGAGCGCGGTAGGTTCCCCGCGGTTGATATTTTACGCAGCGTCTCGCGCTCATTGCCGGATTCGGCAAGCCGGTCACAAAATGAACTTCTCGCTGAAGCCAGACGGGTATTGAGCCTATATGAAGACAGCGAAATTGTTATTCGGGCTGGGCTTTATGAGAAGGGTACCGATCCAGCCACTGATCGCGCAATCGCTTTGTGGCCGTCTCTGGATTCGTATTTGTCGGCGCGCTCATCCGACGGTATTGATGATTGTTTCGATCAGTTACGCAACATTCTTCAAACGGATGAACAGGCTGTCTCCGGATAACTGGAGGGGCTAAGGCGTCGTTGCTGCATTGGAAAGAAACGCGTTCGTCGCAATAGATCCCGATGCCAAAAGTGTTATAGCGGTGGCGCCTGGGGTCGAAGGGTCTGGCCCAGACTGTAATTGCCTGTTTAGGAAGAAGCGCTCAATAACTGACTCCAACACGTCCGGATCGCGCAACGCTGAAATAGAATCGACACCAAAGAAACGCTGAAATCGATCTTGAAAAACTTCAAGTTGGCGGTCAAGATCGAGCGTGCCTGTTGATTGAGGCAATCCGAGCGCGTTTTCCAGGACCGTGCGTAGCGGCCTTTGTCCCAGAATTTGAAGAAAACCGATATCATCTGCATTTTCGCCATTTGCTATTTGCAGTGCATCGCGACGGAAATTTAGGGCGAGGCGTATATCGGTGTCGGCCTCGCCGACCTGAACCTCGAAAGATCTTTCAATATATTGGGAGATAACTCTCTCACGGAATGCAGAACTTCCAATTTGTGCGCCGCCTATGTCGCCATAGCCAAACGCCTCGGAAAGTTGGCGGAAGCGCGTATCAGGCAAACGTAACGCAAATGCTTCTGGATCCTGGGTGCCGTCAGACAAGACTCTTTCGATGAAAGCCCGTTTGTCGATCTCATCGCTTAATCCGAAAGCGCCAAGGGCTACTGTCAAAAGGCGGCGGTCGTTCACCAACGCTTCTGCTGTGTCGGCTGTGCCGATCTCGCTGCGAAAGTATTCAACATTGCGTTGAATTTCGGCCTGGCGTTCGTGAATTTCCAACTGCTTTGGCGCGGTTCCGTCAAAAACTAGCCATCCGGCATAGCCAGATAAAGGAACAGCAGGAACAAACATCAAGCCGCGCCTTTAAGTTCCAGCAACACTTTTTCATGGCTGAACAATGTTTTCAATGTGCGCATCACGATGAAGAACTTGCGCTCGCGCGCGCCTGAAATGGCGCGCTGTATTTCCTCGGGATGTGTTTTTTCAAAAATCGGCGCAATATCCGAAAGGCCTTTTTCGATTTGCCCGGCGGCTTCTTCGTGTTCCGCCTCGCCCGCCAGGGCCAGTTGTGCAATGTAATAAATCCGCGTGAGGGGCGTTTTTACTTCCTCTGGCGGGATCGCGTCACTGGCGCGCAATACGGCTACATCATCAGAACGAATACGCAACCTAGCCGTCCGATCACCGTTTTGCAAAATGATTCCGTTGATAAGAAGCTTCTCATTTGGCTTCAATTTGATAACAAGCCCGGTCACAATACTTCTTCCTCTTTGGCGGTCGACCGCAGCCCGGAAATTATTGCGTTATTAATGTCGATCAGGGGGGCCGCGGATAAATCGGACTGGCCGCTCAGAATTTTGTTGGTGTGATCTCGGGTAAATTCAAATAGATAAAAGACTTGGCCGCGAAGCGTGTCGGTAAGCTGATTATTCTCATTGGCGGCGTCAGCACCGAGTACGGTCCATAATTGCAAATTTTTGCTCAGAGCAGTGATAAAATTTGTTTTATCCTTGTCTTTGTTCTTTTCAGCGCGCATCAGCGCCGCTGTGACCTGCGAGAAAACTTTGTATTCTATCGCGCGTGGCGTACCCGTCGTTCGCGCAGCCGAAGAGTAAGCGTTTTGAGCGGTCGTTGCGGGCGTCACGGGCTTTAATCTCTTTTTCGTGTCAAAGGAGTTGGAAGGGAAATGTCCCCGCAATCATATTTGATTGCGGGGACTCATTTCGGCTTATCGGAAGAGCTGTAAGAGTGTCTGTGGTGACTGGTTAGCAATCGACAACGCCTGGACGTTCAGCTGCTGTTGAACCTGAAGCGCCTGCAAGCGGGCAGATGCCGCCTCAAGATCGGCGTCGACAAGCGCGCTAATGCCCGAGCGATAGTTATCGATCAAATCAGAAACAAAATTGTCCTGTATTTCAATCCGCTTCTGGCTGGACCCGAATTGCGCAGCTGCATCAACAGCTGTCTGAATGAGCCCGTCGATTGCTGTCAACGCAGCGTCGGCACCCGCTTCCGTTGAAACATTAAAGCTCTGAAGGCCGCCAAGGCCGCCGCCGGTGCCGTCATTAGCGTTGGCGTCAATGGCCACTGTCGAGCCCGTTGTGTTGGCGATCGTCACCGTACCGGATGCATTCGATGCAGCAATTCCGGTAATGCCGGCATCAGTGATCAAGTTAGCAAGGCCCTGACCAATATCGTCAACCGTGTCGCCGGTTTGTACTTCATACGCAAAATTGCGGCCGTCAATATCGACTTCAAAGACATTGCCTGCGGTGGCGCCACCCGCTGCGACCAATGTGAAGTTGTTGCCAGTGGCGACGAGGGCAGCGGCAGCATCGCCACCGCCGTTTGCGCCAGTAGAGCCGGTCAAGGCGCCGGCTACGGCGGCTCCGGCTGTTGTTTCCAGACTCTGACGTTGGACAGAGATTGAACTTGCGGTCACTGAGCCGCCTGAATCTCGGTCAAGCGAAGCGAGAACATCGACGTTGCCGGTACCTTGGAGAAGGTTCAGACCATTGAACTGCGCAGCATTAACGATTGAATCAATCTGGTTGCGCAACTGAACGACGTCGTTCTGGATTGCATCGCGATCAACATTGTCTTCTTGCGCAGAAACAACCAATCCCTTAATTTCGGTTAAAAGATCAGTGATCGACTCAGCCGCTTCACGGGCAACAGCAACCGTGGATGTACCGAGGTTTAGCGTGTCGGAAATCGCTTGAAAGCCGCGTGCATCTGATTCAATGATGGTGGAGATCGAAAAAATAGCCGCATTGTCACGGGCGTTGCTAACTTTCAATCCGGTTGCAATTTCATTTTGCACCTGGTCAAGAGACTGATTTGTGGTGCGTAGATTTTGTAGTGCGACTAATGCACTGGTGTTTGTAGTAAGTCCCATTTTGGTTTCTCCGTTTGTGATACTCAGCGACATGCTGAATGGGTTTTCAACAAACCGACCTCACTGCGGAGTTGCCGGGCGCCGGCTTGCGCCGGCTTTTCGCCATTCAGGCGGGGAATGCGCTATTTGGGCGCAATCCAAATGCCACCAAAGGAGGCAATAGAGGGTAGTGTACAACTATGGGTTTTAAATTTTCTTAATGTCATATTTTTGAATTCACTGCAGATGGCGTGGCAATTTTTCTTGCATCACCGTTTATGGTGTAAGCGCCTGCTTGTTGTTCGCGCGCCTTGATTTTTTCCAATCTTTTTCGCGCATCACTCACGCCTGCAGACAACGCCTTAAGTCTCTCGCAATTTTCACTGGCAAGGTCGCAGAGTACGGACATATTTGTTTCTAAATCCTGAGAAACAGATTCGCCGTTCTGCATTGTAGCAACCGCATCATCGAAAGATTTTAGCAAAACAGCCTTTTGCGCCGTAAGTGCTGTGATGTCGCGCAATGACCGCTCTGACAATGCAACTTTCTCGCGTTTCAGGACAGCAATGAGATCGCGAATAATGGTCGGAAACTGCTTCGTTGACTTTTTCATGCTTCATCACTTTTCAGTTGGTTAAATATTTTTTCTGCGAGGCCAAAACCGCCTTGCTTTGCTAAAGCATCTGCATACGTATCGACAAGCAATCGGGAAAAAGCGTCGCCACCAAATCCAGACCCATTGGATAGCGCTTTGTCCAGTCCGCTATGGCTAAGCATCTCCGCAATAAACACAGACTCAAAATCCTCAGCATGCTGGCGCAAGTGAGTCTCATAATCCGATATGCGATCAGAATTACCTGTTTCGAAACTGTTCGCTCGCGTAGGCACAGCTAAGGTAGGAATAAGAAAATTCGACATTTCAAAGCTCAATCATCGCAATTGAAATGCAATCATAGATTGAGTAACTAAATGATAAGTTATCATGGGTAGAAAAAGCTTTATGGATAAAATCTCGAATTTTTTAGTCGTAAAACCGCCGTCGTCTTTGACCGGTGAGCCAGCTGCAAGCGGCAGGTTCGAAGAGGCCGAGTTGGATGAGGAGGTGATTCACGAAGCGCGTTTCGGCTCGTTCTATGAACTTGATGTATTGCATGAAGACAAAGTTACGGACAATTGGGTTGCGGTGCTCGACCAGTTAGAAAGTCAGGCTACCAAGCAAACTTTAGGGGAGTCCGGCACAATTGGTGGGCAGCTAAACAGTGCAGAAGCCTCCGAAATTCATCCAATTTTACATAAAGATGAGAATGCGAGCCAAGTTGGGCTAGCGCGAGCTAATGTCACTGAAAAATATACGCATCTGATACCGGAGCAGGAAAAAAAATACGAAATTTTTCGCCAGAAAATTCAGCATCAAAATCAATATTTTTATGGGACAAGCGGTGAGGGACAATTCTCGGGGGCGAATAAGCGCCAGGGTGTTGGATCACATGCGCAAGGCGGCGCTGGTAAAATCGGATATTCTGCGCGAGCAACGGAGAGTCTCGCTGGGGTTGCTGAGAATGTGCATAGTGAAAGTCATGGCCGGTATATCAGTGCAACTCCTGTTTATATTCGTGCAACTCCGGTTAATGTGGCCAATAGTAAAACACAGCCGATTTTAGACAGTACAACTACCGATGTGGGCGGAGGCGCGCCCTTAATTGGACAAAGCGCTGGTGAAACCACTCCGCAAAGATCAGTAACGGATTCCACACTTAGTGTTTCAACACACGCAAATACGTCTGCATTGAGCAAGCAGATTGTCTCGATTATTTCCTCCCGCGACAGTGAGACATTAATTGAAGTTGCTCTCGATCCGCCAGAACTTGGCCGAATAACTATTGAGTTTGAAGGCCGTCAAGGCGCACTTAATCGTGCGATTCTAAGCGCGGAATCTTCAGTGACGATTGATCTGATACGGCGGAATCTCGATGTTCTTGTGCGCGAATTGAGTATCGCTAATCTTGGTAGTCTCGACTTGGAAATGCGTGATTTCAATAGTGATCACGCAAAAAGACCGCCCCTGCATACCTATCAACACGCCCATTCTGATGACGACAATTTGTCTGAGATGTCGATTATATCGATCCCTTTTAGTGGTAGTGGCCGCCTTGATATTCGCCGATAGCGAGAGGAGTTTTCATGCAACTTGCAAATTTGATTAACCCGAATGCCCCAAACGCGAGTGCCGCCCAGGCAGGCGTCCCTCAATCAAACATTGAAGAAGATCAAAACCGTACAAATGTCGAATTTCAGAATTTTCTGGAACTATTAACGGCGCAGTTGCGTAATCAGGACCCATTAAGCCCGCTCGATTCCACACAGTTTGTCGCACAATTGGCAAGTTTCTCGACCGTCGAGCAACTCGTTAACGCCAATACGCGCCTTGACTCAATTGCGTCATCACTTGTGAACGACGCCATTGATCAATACGCGGGACTGATTGGCAAGCAAGCAGAAGTCAATTCCAGTGATATTACTTTTTCAGGTAACCGCGTAAATTTTCGTATTAATGGAAATTCAGAATCCGATCGTGTCGAAATTGTCATCGCCGATTCTAATGGTGCCGAACAGGCGCGGTTTATTGGACAAAATTCCGACACCATTCAGGGTTGGGACGGATCGACGCCCAATGGCCGTGCCCCTGCAGGACAATACCGTATCTTTGCGGAATATTTTTCCGGCGATGAGATTGTTAGCGCAGAAAACGCATCGACTTTCGGGATAATTTCAGAAGTCCGCTTAACCAATGAGGGAGCTATATTCCGACTAGAAAATGGCGTGACGATCGATTTGGATGAGCTTGTTGGGCTTTCCAATGACGACGACGAGTAAGGTTTTAGTTGCTATGTCAATTTGAAGAGGTATCGCTCTGCAGCGTAATAGATTTTGAAGCGATGTTTTCAGTCCATCAACACCATTGCAAAACATTCGAACCCGTACCGTTACAAGCAAAATTTTTGTTATATCTAAAAAACTTGTCAAGTATCAAAATTTTGTCGGTCGTTCTCCGAGTTGAGTTTGGCTAGATTGAGTGCATGCAAAATGCTCATTGCCAGCGTTGATAGCTGAGTGAAAGACAAATCGCTATTGGTGAACACACGTTTCCTGTCCGGATGCAATTGGTTTTGATGATGATCAACGACATGCCCACTATTGAATTGCGTTATTCGATCAGATTGCGGCGTGCTTGAAGGCAGCATGTCAATGGCCGTGAAAACGGCTTTCGGGTTGCTAGAACGAGAGACCGGTAATTTTGCCGCAACGTTCTCTTTGTCAATCGATTTAGAAATTGAAGAAATGACCTCAGTGACGGATCTTGCACGCGCGCCATCGTAGAAAACATGTTTATTTGCTCTGGCGGCAGCACTAAGGATATCGGCCGCTTTCGTATTGCCTGGTGCAGATAGCAACGCCACTGCTCCCATGGGGCCCAGGAAATGGGCTGTATAGAGATCGCTTGAAGTAGCTGCACGCCCCAAATGGCGTTCCAATATGAGCTTATTTTCACCCGCCAATTCTCCTGCGAGGTTTGCAGACGCATTTGGATCAAATCGCAAATTCAAAATTTCGATGCGTCGATTACTATCTGTAACCCTATAGACACCGTTAGCGTCTTTAGTGATCGCTTCTGCCTCGGCTTTTAATCCATGACGGGTGCCATAGTTTTTTACCGCCCCGAGCCAGGTCTGCTCAATGAACTGGAATAGTCCCGCCGCGCTGGAGGTTTTTGCTTGCGCTTCTGTGTTAAGGCTCGACTCGCGCATGGCAGTGTCGAATAAATAATTAAAGCTTATACCGGTTGCCTTACTGGCTCGATGAATTGCGGTAGCAGCCTGATTTCCCGTTTGCTGCGGGTTAGAATTTTTATGCGGTGCATGAAATTTCGTTACAAGCATAGCTCTGTGTCTCCGTGGTGCCGAATTGTCATGTTAATCAGTCAAGAAATCACTAACCATAATCCCAACACAGTAATCTGACCTCTTTGAGTGCAGCCACGTTAAAATGGTAAAGTGGCTATATCAAAGGAACTGCTTGAATGTCTGGCAAACGATATTCAAAGGAAGAAATAACATCGAAGTTACGTGAAGCGGAAGTTCGTCTTGCTGAAGAGCTCAAAGTTGACGAAGTGATCCGCCGTTTGGGTGTTACGAATGTGACCTAATGATGGGTGGCGTATGAGTATGGCGGATGCTGGTATCGCAGGCAAAGCGTTAAAAAGACCTTGAAAAGGAATACGCTCGATTGAAGCGGCTGCTGGCTGGTGGCGAACTCGATAAGGCCATTTTGAAGCAAGTTGCCGAGAAAAACTTCTAACACCTTTACGATCCCGGCCCTGTGTTGACAAAGCGATTGAAAACTCGGCGTCTCCAAACATCTTTATGATATCGACCTCCAGCTCCTGAAACGATCTACCCGACCGATCTGGTCTCCGCTGTGTGGCGGCTCCAACCAGATCGGCTTTCCATCCATAGTAGTATCTTGGTTGCTTAAATATTGGCTGCGCAATCGGGGTTTCTTCGTCTTTATGTGAAGTTCTTCCGTATAAAAAAGGATGTCGCCCACTCGATACTAGCCTGACGGGATTTCTACCGCTTTATTAAGCGTGTCGAACGCTATGTACGCCACAAATTCCATTGTAGAGCTTCACATTATTCGGCGCAGAATCAGAACGGCCCAATGCAGCCGTTAGACACGCTGGAACTGCCGCCAGCGCCGATTCGGTTCGCAAATTTTTTCGCTATGATGATGGTGTGATTGGATGATCTGTTGGTCAATTTGCATTTATATGTCGAACCGCGGATGTCGTGGAAATATGCCGCTAGCTGTAGGTTCTATTAAAAACATAGAATTAAGCGTAAAAGTGACTCAAACTCCGATCTGAGTAACAAATCGGGTCACAAACGCCAAAAATATGGATGGACTCGTATGGAATAAAAATAAGAGGTGATGGACGGCTGTGAATGTCCGTACACCCCAAATTTTCGACTCATAACCGCGAGGTTGGGGGCGAGTCCCCCAAGAAAAGTTTATGCAGGTTTTATGTCCGGTTTCTCTGCGGATAAATAATGAAGATTGTTTTGGTTTATGACTGGTTAGAGGATCTTTGCGACTAAAGGGTTTCTTCGACGAACCGCAGATTACCGCAGCGCACCGCAAGTAACCGCAAACCTCCGCAGTGGGCCGCAAAGCGCCGCAGGAAACTGCAACTAACCCATAGTGACATTTTTTGATTGGTGAGCCGATGATCGCCCGTGTGACGCGCATGCGTTTAACGGGATTTGATCATGACACCAACAAAGATTTTGATAGGGCAGGCGAGCCTCCTATTCCTGATTATCATTGCGGCGATGTGGGCAGGCACGGCTTACGTCGCCGACGCTTTCGGTCATGATCCGGCATTGGGCGCGCCGTGGTTCGTCGTGTTCGAAGCGCCTGTCTATTATCCGTGGCGCCTTTTTGAATGGTGGTATTCCTATGAGGCTTATGCGCCGAGTGTTTTCATGCGCGGCGGCGCCATTGCTGCCTCAGGCGGATTGATCGGCATTCTAGTCGCCGTTGCAGGCTCGCTGTGGCGCGCGCGCCAATCGAAAAACGTCACGACCTACGGTTCAGCGCGATGGGCGGGCGATAGCGATGTTGCGCGAGCAGGGCTTCTCGGTCCGAAGGGCGTCTTTCTCGGCAAATGGAAAGACGCTTACCTCCGTCATGACGGGCCGGAACATGTGATGGCGTTCGCCCCCACCCGGTCCGGAAAGGGCGTCGGCCTTGTTGTGCCGACGCTGCTTTCCTGGACCGGCAGCGCGGTCATTCACGACATCAAAGGCGAAAACTGGCAACTGACGGCTGGCTGGCGCTCGCGCTTTTCTCATTGCCTGTTGTTCGACCCCACGAACCCGCAATCAGCGCGCTACAATCCGTTGCTCGAAGTTCGCAAAGGCGCGCGCGAGGTTCGCGATGTTCAGAACATTGCCGATATCCTTGTGGATCCGGAAGGCTCGCTCGAACGGCGCAGCCATTGGGAAAAGACCGGCCACGCGCTTCTTGTGGGCGTAATCCTGCACGTCCTTTATGCCGAAAAAGAAAAGACTCTCGCTCGGGTTGCCGCGTTCCTTTCCGATCCGTCGCGGAGTTTTGAGCGCAGTCTCAAAATCATGATGACGACCAATCATCTGGGTACCGACACGGTCCCGCAGGTGCATCCGGTCGTCGCTCAGGCTGTGCGCGAATTGCTCAACAAATCCGAGAATGAGCGCTCAGGCGTCCTTTCAACAGCCATGAGCTTTCTGGGACTTTATCGCGACCCGATAATTGCAAAAGTGACAAGCGCTTGCGACTGGCGCATCGCCGATCTTGTCGAAGCGGATAATCCCGCTTCGCTTTATCTCGTCGTACCGCCATCTGACATTTCCCGGACGAAGCCGCTGGTGCGTTTAATCCTCAATCAGATCGGACGACGGCTCACAGAGGAACTTGAACTCGGATCAAAATCATCACGCCACAAATTGCTGATGATGCTTGACGAATTTCCGGCACTCGGACGGCTCTATTTCTTTGAGTCTGCGCTTGCCTTCATGGCTGGTTATGGCGTCAGGGCCTATTTGATCGCGCAATCGCTCAACCAGATCGAAAAGGCCTACGGCGCCAGTAATTCAATTCTCGATAATTGCCATGTGCGGGTCGCTTTCGCGGCGAATGACGAACGCACGGCGAAACGAATTTCCGATGCGCTCGGGACGGCGACAGAGTTAAGGGCGCAGAAGAACTATGCCGGTCATCGCCTGGCGCCATGGCTCGCCCATGTCATGGTCTCGCGGCAGGAAACGGCGCGTCCGCTATTAACCCCCGGCGAAGTCATGCAATTGCCGGACGACGATGAGCTGACGCTCATAGCCGGCGCCCCGCCGATCCGCGCAAAGAAGCTTCGGTACTACACGGATGATAATTTCACATCGCGTCGCCTGCCGCCGCCGACACTGGAAGGCGAGGGGCCGTACCCGGACGCGCCTTTGCCACGGTCCGACGACTGGTCCGGCGCCATCGCGACGACTGATAAACGCCTCGACCAGCCCTGGTTTGACCTTGTGAAATCCGAGGCGTCGGAGGAGGGCGGCCGCGAACGCACAATCGGATTTGATGACGCGACACCAACAACGCCGCCTCGCGATGAAAGCGTATCCGATCGTACACAAAATGATGACGACATCGCGTCGGCCAAACACGTTAAGAACCTGGCGCGCGAAGCGGTGAAGCGCGCCGCCGTCATGGACCGTGACCGCTCAAGCATTCTGCCGGGTTTTTAAGCGCGATGACGAACCGCCTGCATATTCTCTTAAGCGATGACACCGCCAAGCTGCTGGAAGGCGCCTGCCTGCAGACCGGCGCCACGAAAACGGCGCTGGTTGAATCAGCGATCACCGAACTGCTGGCGAAGAAGACAGAGAAACGCGAGCTCGAAAAGATCACCTTGCGGCTCGACAAAATGTCGAAGGCTGTCGAGCGCCTCGCAGGCGACGCCGCCGCCCATACCGAAACCCTTGCGCTCTACATTCTTTATTACCTCTGCATCACGCCCCCGGTGCCTGAGGCTTCGCGGGGCTCAATGGAAGCGCTCGGGCGCAAGCGCTTCGAACTTTTCATCGCGCAGGTCGGCGACCGGCTCATGGGAACCGAGAATTTCGGTGACGCGTTACTTTCTCATATCGGGCTCGAGCGGGTTGCGACGCCTGATGCGGAGAACGCCGACGCATCGCCGTCAAAATCAATGCAACCAAAAGTGCTGGAGAACGTCCAATGACGCCTTCAGTTATACAGCATACTGAGACTTCCATGCGCCGTGCGTCGATGTTGAAGACCGCCTTCGGGCCGGTCATCGGCGCTGCGCTTGAAGACCAGACTGTCATCGAGATCATGGTCAATCCGGACGGTTCGCTCTGGATTGAGCGCCATGAAACTGGGCGGGTGCAAGCCGATGTCGTCCTGAAAGATGCGGACCGCGAACGCATCATCCGTTTGGTCGCCAGTCATATCGGTTTTGATTGCGACAGGGAAAATCCAATTGTTTCCGCTGAATTGCCTGGAAGCGGCGAACGCTTTGAAGGCGTCTTGCCGCCGGTGGCGACCGCGCCGGCCTTCGCCATCCGCAAACCCGCCGGCCGGGTGATTGGTCTTGCTGATTATGTGAAATCCAATGTCATGACCGGCGCGCAAGGGCTGGCGCTCAAGACCGCTATTGCGCGCCGCGCCAATATCCTGATCGCCGGGGGTACGTCATCGGGCAAGACGACGCTCGCGAATGCGCTGCTTGCGGAAATCGCCGAAACTGAGGAACGGATTGTTATCCTCGAAGACACGCGCGAGCTGCAATGCGCTGCGCGCGACTCGATTTCGCTTCGGACCTCCACGAGCGTAGGGCTGGAGGCGCTGGTGCGCTCCACCATGCGTCTCCGGCCCGACCGGATCATTGTCGGCGAGGTCCGGGGCGGCGAAGCCCTCGATCTCCTGAAGGCATGGAACACAGGCCATCCCGGCGGCGTTGCGACGGTGCATGCAAATTCTGCCGCGGCCGCGCTTACCCGGATTGAACAGTTAATCGGTGAACGAACAACCACCGTTCCCTATCAGCTGATCGCTGACGCCATCGATATCGTCGTCTTTATCGCGCGCGACAACCATGGCCGGCGCGTCAAGGAAATCATCCGTGTCGACGGGCTCGATGATCATGACGGCTATTGCACTGCGCCGGCCGACCCACCGGATCTCTCACTTATTAATGAAGGAGCCATTCAATGAATATCGAAATGAAAAGGGCGTTTGACCCGAAACCTCTCATTTTCGCAGCGGGGCTGCTGTTTGTTTTGGCGTCGCCTGCCCATGCAGCGGGGTCCGGTATGCCCTGGGAGGCGCCGCTTGCCTCGATCCTTGCGTCCATTGAAGGACCAGTGGCGCGCATCATCGCGGTCATCATCATTATCATCACTGGTTTGTCGCTTGCTTTTGGCGACACCTCCGGCGGTTTTCGTCGGCTCATTCAAATCGTGTTCGGCCTTTCGATCGCGTTCGCAGCGACAAGTTTCTTTCTCGCCTTCTTCTCATTCGGCGGCGGCGCGGTGATCTGAGGCACTATGATGCTCGAAGGCTATTCCATCCCCATTCACCGCAGTCTAACCGAGCCCATCATGATGGCCGGCGCGCCGAGGGGCGTCGCTATTCTGAATGGCACCATCGCTGCGGCCGTCGGTCTTGGCCTGCAAATGTGGGTTGCCGGGATCGTTCTCTGGATGGTCGGGCAAGCGGCCGCGGTTTATGCGGCTAGGAAAGACCCGAAATTCCTCGAAGCGGGCGTGCGGCATCTCAAGCACAAGGGGTATCTCGGATGCTGAATCTCAAGGAGTATCAGTCAAAGCCGGCGCGCCTTGCGGACTATCTGCCATGGGCGGCGCTTGTAGCGCCCGGCATTGTCCTCAACAAGGACGGCAGCTTTCAGCGTACGGTTAAATATCGCGGGCCGGACCTTGAAGGCGCGAGCGCCGAAGAGCTCTTGAGCTTTACCGCGCGCGTCAACAATGTTCTGAAACGCTTTCGTTCCGGCTGGGCGCTCTTCTTTGAAGCGGCGCGGGTTCCGGCGAGGGATTATCCGACAAGCGACTGGCGCGATTCTGTCTCTTGGCTGGTGGACGAAGAACGCCGCGCCGCCTTTGAGCAAGGCCGACATTTCGAGAGCGAATATTATTTGACTTTCGCCTATCTGCCGCCAACGGATCGTACGGCGAAAACAGAGTCCCTGTTTCTTGAACGCGGCGGCGACGAAAAGGCTGTCAATTATTCAGACCATCTTGCGCAGTTCATTCAGGAAACCGATCGCGCGATCGATCTCCTGTCATCTTTGATGCCGGCATGCGCGGCGCTCGATGATAGAGCGACGCTGTCTTATTTGCATGCGTGCATTTCTGAAAAACGCCACCCGGTCCGCGTGCCAGAACATCCCGTGTTTCTGGATGCGCTGCTGGTCGATGCCCCGCTCACGGGCGGGTTGGAGCCCATGCTGGGCGAGAACCATTTGCGCATCATCACCGTCCAGGGCTTTCCGCCTGCGTCGGAACCGGGACTGCTTGACGAATTAAACGCCCTCGGGATCGCCTATCGCTGGACCACGCGCTTTGTGGCTCTGGATAAAGCAAGAGCCACGAAAGAGCTCACCAAATATCGTCGGCAATGGTTCGCGAAACGCAAATCCATTGCCGCAATCATCAAGGAAACGCTCTTTAATGAAGAAAGCGTGCTTGTAGACGCTGACGCCGACAACAAGGCGGCAGATGCAGATGCAGCATTGCAGGAACTGGGTGCCGATGATGTCGCCTTCGGATATTTTACGGCGACCATTGTGCTCGCCAACACGTCCGACAAAATTGCCGATAGCGACGCGCAGGAAATTGAGCGGGTGCTGAACGCGCGCGGCTTTACGACCATTCGCGAAAGCGTTAACGCTATCGAAGCCTGGCTCGGAAGTTTGCCCGGTCATCTTTATGCGAATATTCGCCAGCCCCTCATTCATACCCTGAACCTTGCGCATCTGGCGCCGATGTCCGCGGTCTGGGCGGGAGAGGCGTGGAATAGCCATTTGAATAGTCCGCCGCTTCTGTCAGCGACGACGCAAGAGACAACGCCGTTTCGTTTGTCGACGCATATCGGCGATGTCGGTCACGCCATGATCGTCGGACCAACCGGTGCCGGAAAATCCGTGCTGTTGGCGCTGATGGCGTTGCAGTTTCGCCGTTACCCAGACGCCCAAATCTTTGCGTTCGACAAGGGCCGCTCCATGCGTGCGTCTGTCCTGGCGCTAGGAGGCGCCTTCCATGATCTGGGCGCCGATGAGGCGCTCGGCTTCCAACCCCTCGGCAGGATCGATATAGACGCGGGACGGGCGCGTGCGCAGCATTGGCTTCTTGGTGTCATTGCCCAGGAAGGCGTTGCGCTTGATCCCGCCGTCAAGGACGCGGTGTGGTCGGCGCTTTGTAATTTAGCGGATGCGCCGGCTCGGGAGCGAACGCTGACCGGACTCTCTTTATTATTGCAGCGATCAGATCTTCGCGACGCCTTGAAACCTTTTACCATTGATGGGGCCCATGGCGCCTTGTTCGACGCGGAAAGTGACTCACTTGAGCTTACTGACCTTCAAGGCTTCGAAATGGAGACCCTAATGCGCCGGGAGGCGGCGATCGCGCCGGCGCTTTCCTATCTCTTTGACCGGCTGGAGGCGAGGTTCGACGGCCGGCCGACCATGCTCATTCTCGACGAAGCCTGGGTGTTTCTGGATCAACCGCTGTTTGCCGAACGGTTGCGTGATTGGCTCAAGACGCTGCGTAAAAAGAACGTCTCGGTACTCTTCGCGACGCAATCATTGAGCGATATCCAGCATTCGTCGATTGCCCCGGCGATCATCGAGTCCTGTCCGTCGCGCATCTTCCTGCCGAATGCGCGTGCGCAAGAGCAAAGCATTCGCAGCGCCTATGAGAGCTTCGGCCTTAATGCGCGGCAGATCGAGATCATCGCTTCGGCTACACCAAAGCGAGACTATTACTTCCAATCCGCCATCGGCAATCGTCTGTTTGATCTGGAACTCGGGCAAGTCGCGCTTGGCATTTGCGGGGCGTCGACCCCGGACGATCACGCGCTGATCGATACGATACTTGCTGAGCACCCGCATAAATTCGCGGCGGAATTCTTACGCGCGAAAGGCGTCGCCTGGGCCGCCGATCTCATCACTGACAATCAGCAACACGGAGGAGTTCAATTATGCGCTGTAGAATGAAATCAAAATTACTGGCGTGCGCCGCCGCGATTGGTATGGCGCTTACGCCGATTAGCCAGGCGAACGCCTTTCTGTTTGGCGGCATTGTCTATGACCCGACCAATCATACTCAGAATCTGCTGACCGCGGCGCGTACGCTGCAGATGATCAACAACCAGATCAAGCAGCTCACCAATGAAGCACAGATGATCGCCAATCAGGTGAAAGACCTGACGCAGCTTCCCTACACAGCACGCGCCGCCTTGCAGACGCGCCTTACCGAAATCGACAATCTCATCCAGACCGCGAAATCCATCGCCTATGATGTGGCGACGGTTGATGAAGCGTTCTCCAGCTTGTTTCCGGAAGACTATGCGGCGTTTTCAAACGCGGCGATGGGCTTGGCTGCGAGGACCCATTGGGAAGAAGCCTCGCGTTCGCTTCATGACGCCATGATTATGCAGGCGAAGGTCACTGAGACCATCAAGCTCGATGTGACGACCCTCGATGAGATCGTATCTGCGAGTGAAACCGCCATTGGCGATCTGCAAGTCTTCCAGGCCGGCAATCAGTTGATGGCGCTGCAGACCAAACAGTCGATGCAGACCGCCGAATTGCTCGCCGTTCAATATCGCGCCGAGGCGTTAGAGCGTGCCCGCAAGCTGCAAACGGAAGAGCGCGCCCGCGTCCATCGCCAGCGCTTTCTGGGCGACGGCTCGGCCTACACGCAGTCATAAGGCACGCACCCCATGGATGATATCAATGTCATAGATGATTTCACGAGCACCTTTATCGCTTACATCGATAGCGGTTTCGGATTGCTCGCGGGCGATGTGGGATTCCTCACCGCCATCCTCATCGGCATTGATATTGTCCTGGCCGGGCTCTTCTGGGCGCTTGCCGGCGAGCAGAACGTCCTCGGACAATTCGTGAAAAAGGTGCTTTATGTCGGCGCCTTCGCCTTCATCATCAATAATTTCGCTTTGCTCGCGAATATCATCTTTTCAAGTTTTGCGGGGCTTGGGTTAGTTGCAACCGGCACCACACTCACCGCCGCTGACCTTTTAAAACCCGGCTTCGTTGCGGCGACCGGATACAACGCTGCTTATCCATTGCTGGAAGAAGCCAATTCCCTGATCGGTTTTCCGAGTTTCTTTTCCAACTTCGTCACCATCGCGATCATCCTCCTCGCCTGGGTGATTGTCCTCTTCGCGTTCTTCATTCTGGCGATCCAGCTTTTTGTCACCATCATTGAATTCAAGCTGACAACGCTTGCGGGCTTTGTGCTGGTGCCTTTCGCGCTATGGAACAAAACATCGTTCCTCGCTGAACGCGTTCTCGGCAATGTCATCGCCTCTGGCGTCAAGCTCATGGTGCTTGCGATCATTGTCGGCATCGGCTCGACCATTTTCGGGTCGATCACCGCCACATTCACGCCCGGCGCAGTTACTCTTGAACAGGCGGCGTCAACAATCCTCGGGTCTTTATCCTTGCTCACGCTCGGCATTTTCGGGCCCGGCATCGCTACCGGCCTTGTCGCTGGCGCGCCGCAACTTGGCGCAGGCGCCGCCGTTGCGACCGCGGCCGGAACCGGCGCTGCCGTCGTTGGCGCGGGCGCATTGGCGCCGAGCGGCGCAAGGGTCGCGGCGTCAGCCGGACAATCAGCCGTTCGGTCCGGCGCGTCCATGGCGGGCGGCGCTGGGACGGCTTACACCCTAGGCAAGGCGGCGTCCGGTTCAGGCGGTTGGCGTTCGACAGCAGCTGGTGTTGGCGGCGTCGCCCAGGCTGGCGCAGGCGCTGTTTCTCAGACTGCAGGACGAGCAGTTTCCCGAGCCCTTGGAAATCCGGGTGCGGCCTATCAATCCGGCGCCCGCGCGGCGTTTACGGCGACGGGCGGAAAGATCGCCGGATCATCCGAGGTCAAATCAATGGCGCCGATAAATTCGGCGCCAGATTGGGCGCAGAGACTTCGCCGTGAGCAGGGCGTGCGCGACGCCGGGATGACCGCGACCCATGTCATCGCCTCAGGCGACCGGCCGTCAAGCGCCGATGCGCCAAAACTTCGGGACGAAAAGGAATAGCGCCATGTTCAAGCGATCATCGGTTCACTATGGCGAAACACCGCCGCCGGAAACGCCTTACCAAAAGGCGCAAGCCGTCTGGGATGATCGCATGGGCTCGGCCAGGGCCCAGGCCGCAAACTGGCGATATGCTGCATTCGGTTCAATGTTGATTGCCGCGGCGTCCGTCGGCGGGCTTTTATGGCAATCGACACGCTCCATCGTGACGCCTTATGTGGTCGAAGTCGATGCGCAAGGCTCGGTCCGCGCGGTCGGCCCCGCGATTGTCGCATACGAGCCGACCGATGCGCAGATCGCCCATCATCTAGCGAACTTCATTCGTCATGTTCGTTCCGTTTCAATCGATCCTGTTATCGTGCGCGAGAACTGGCTTAAAGCCTACGACTTCGCCACCGATCGCGGCGCCATCGCGCTGAATGATTATGCCCGCGAGAATGATCCTTTCGCGGAGATCGGCCGGCGCAGCGTCAATGTCGATGTCACAAGCGTTGTGCGCGCGTCCGAGGACTCATTTGAAATCCGCTGGTCTGAAAAAACCTACGCCAGCGGACAGTTTGAAAAGCTCGATCGCTTTACAGCGCATCTCACCATTATTGTCGCGCCGCCGCGCAATGAAGAGGAGCTCCATAAGAACCCGCTGGGGCTCTATGTCCACGGCGTCAACTGGTCGAAGGATCTGGATATGGGAGAACGATCATGAGAATTTTGGTTTCAACTATCGCGATTGTGGCGTTAACCGCTTGCGAGACGACCTATCCTGATATCGCTCTTGATGAGCCGCCCATGCGGCCGGCAAAAATTGTTTCCTTTGATGACAAAAAACCTGTCGCCAGGATCATCGAAACGGCGACGCCTTATCCCTTGCCCGGACAGTTAAAACCGCTGGAGAATGACGAAACGCTTGCGCCATCGCTCAAACCTTTCGAGCGCATCGATACCGCGAATGAACGGGCCAAGATCGAACCGGACCTCAGCCGTTTTGTAAATGCGGTGCAGGTTTATCCTTTCATGGAAGGCGCGCTTTATCGTCTTTATGCGGCGCCGGAGCAGGTGACCGATATTGCCTTGCAGCCCGGCGAGCGGCTCAATTCGGTGTCAGCCGGCGACACGGTGCGCTGGGTTGTCGGCGATACGACCAGCGGCGCCCCCGCCAGCAAAGGCGGCGGCGAACAGGTCCATATTCTTGTGAAACCCATTGCGCCGGGTCTTTCCACCAATCTTGTCATCGCCACGGACCGGCGCGCTTATCACCTTGAGATGCGGTCCTTCCGCGAAACCTATATGGCGGCGATCTCCTGGACCTATCCGCAGGAAGACCTGACGCGCGCCCGTCACGAAAATAATCGCGCCATCGAACGCGTGGATAATGTCATCACCGCCGGCGTCGATCCCGATGAATTGCGCTTTCGCTACGAGATTGAAGGCGACAAGCCTCACTGGCGCCCGGTTCGCGCCTTCGATAACGGCAAACAGGTCTTCATTCAGTTCCCGAAGAATATCGCCCAGGGCGAAGCCCCGCCGCTTTTCGTATTGAGTCGAAAGGGCCAGCCCGAACTCGTCAACTATCGCATGCGCGGGAATTACTATGTCGTCGATCGGTTGTTTACGGCCGCCGAACTCCGGCTTGGCGAAAAGTCCCAGGACATTGTTCGGATTGTCCGCACCGATGTGAAACGGCGGTCTTGAAATGCCCGACGAGAAGAAAAATCCGGAGACGCTGGAATTGCGGGCGAAGCCCCGGCCAGTGACCCGTCTTAATAAAAAAGCGTTGATGGTCTCGGCGGGTGGGGCGGCTCTTCTCATCTTCGCCGCCATGAGCGTCGCGCTGAAACCGCCGCGGGCGGTGTCTGGCGCAGAAGCAAAAGAACTCTACAATGTAGAGACGAAACCAACCGCCGAGGGCCTCGACGCGCTCCCGAAATCCTATGCCGAGGTAAAACCTGAATTGGGCGCGCCGCTGCCCGGTGATCTTGGCGCCGCGCTCCTCAAAGCCGAACAGGCGGTCGCGGCGTCTGGCGATGAAGGACATCTGAACCGCGCCGACTACGCATCATTGTCAGCGACGCCGTTCCGGAATTCGCCTGAAGCGGATGCGGTGCGCGAGGCCGCTTTGCGTGAAGCGCAGATCGCGACCGAAGCGCGCGAGGCGGGCGTTTTCTTTCAGCTGGCTTCATCCGGCGCACCGAGAAATGTAACCGCGCCTTCCGAAACCTCGCCCTTTGAATTTGCATTGCCTTCTGGCCTGGCGCCACCCCAGCCCGCTTTCGGCGCAGAACTGGAGCAGGACCCCAGTCGCCAGATCAGGAAACTCGACTTCCTGGGCGAAGCAAATGAGTCCTCTACCGACAATCCTTACGCTATCGAGGATCCGATCACGCCGTTTGAAGTGATGGCGGGCACGGTCATTCCGGCGAGCCTCATCACCGGCGTTAACTCCGATTTGCCGGGAACCGTCATCGCCCAAGTCACCCAGAATGTATATGACACCGTCACCGGACAATATGTGCTGGTGCCGCAAGGGGCACGGCTGATCGGCCGATATGACAGCGTGGTTGCATTCGGTCAGTCACGAGCCTTGCTGGTCTGGACGCGGATCATCTATCCCGACGGCGCCTCGATCATGATCGACAATATGCCGGCGAGCGACGTTGCCGGTTACGCCGGACTTTCTGACAAGGTTGATTTCCATACATTCCGGTTGCTGAAGGGCGTTGTTCTCTCGACACTGCTCGGCGTCGGCACAGAACTCTCCTTCGATGACGCTGAAAGCGACCTCGTGCGCGCGCTGCGGGAGTCGGCCCAGAATTCCGCCAATCAGTCAGGCCAGAAGATTGTTCAGCGCAATCTTGATATTCCCCCGACTATCAAAATAAGACCGGGTTGGCCGTTGCGCGTCATCGTTCACAAAGACCTGGTGCTGCGTCCCTACAATCTCGTGGAGGCCGCTCGATGACTCTCAAGATTGGCGCTATCTCCAAACGAAAGCCGCGTAAGCTGACTTTGTCACTACCGCCGCATCTCGACGATGCGCTTGAAGACTACGTTGCCATTCATGCGCGCGAACATGGCGATGGGGTTTCGGCGAACGATATTGCACTCCGCATGATTGAGGAGTTTCTCGAAAAAGATCGCGGTTTCAAGCGTGCGCGTAAACAGCTTCATTCAGCATCAGGAAGTAAGGAGTAAACACAATAGCGATCATCGGCATATTCTCGAAGACAGCGGACGGCTATGCGGGTACGATCCGCACGATGACGATGAACGTCAAGGCGTCCTTTGTCGCGAACGACAAGAATGGCAACGCCAGGGCGCCCGACTTTCGCGTAATGGCGGGAAAAGTGGAACTCGGCACCGCCTGGCGCGTCGAGCCAAAGAAAGAGGACGCTAGACCATTCCTTCGTGTCGAACTTGATGACCCAAGTTTTGACGCGCCCATCAGCGCCGCGCTGTTCGAAAACAGCGAGGAAGGGAAGGGCGCACTGGTTTGGAACCGGAAGTAGTTGGAGGCATTATCAGTGAAATTTCAACGACACGCGAGCAATGACAATTCTTCATCGACGATGCCCGTTGTGCCGGACCTATTGAAAATTGATCAGGTCTGTCATTTAGTCGGACTCAGTCGAGCAATGATTTACAAATGCATCGCAGATCCGGAAATTCGGTTTCCCCGCCCGATTAAGATCGGCGCCTCTTCGCGCTGGAGACGTGATGAATTACACAAGTGGACGAAGGCAAAAGCAAACCAGTAAGCCGTTAGCTAAATGTATATGCCAATATCATCCAGAAATTGGTCAATTTGACTGGCGACACGGACTTTGAGTTTTTTGTATTCTGCCCATGTGTAGTGTTTCCTGGCCACGTCAGAATTTTGTCCGTGATTGTGCCAGATATCGATTTCTCGCTCCTCGACATATTCACCATCGAGTAGATGGGTTTTGAACGACCGCCGTAGGTCGCGCATTTGGAACGGTTCAATATCGTAATCGTCGATCATGCGCCGAGCGACTCTACCAATCGACGTTACCAGCAGTGATTTCGTTCGATCTGTCTGGTGAGGAAACAGAAATTTCGTGTCGGGCACAGCGAGCGCCTCTGCTAAGCCATACTGTTTCTCAGCACGGTAGGTGAGTGGCAACTGATGTTCCCTAGCGTTCTTTGTTTTCGGGATTGTTATCCACCCCTTCGAATACCAGTCCCATTGGCTTCGGCACACTTCAGTTATTCTGATCCCGCCCATCGACATCACTAGTCGAATGCATGCAACAGTTCGCGGCTCGGCTGCTTCCGAGAGTAAGTCCCAGAGCGTCTTTAATTCCTCATACGATAAAACCCTATTTCGAGCGGTTGCCTTGGCGCCGCCTGGCGTCGCTGAAACTGGATTAGTTTCTACACCGTAAACGCTTCGGCCATTAGAGGTGTAATCAAATTCAGCTTTGAGCGCCCACTCGAATGCAGCATGTAAATAGGCACGGCAGTGCCGTGCATGAGATGGCGCGCGATCATAGATTTTTCGAAGCCAGTCGCTTACATGCCGGGGCGTAACTTCTATCGCCTTCGCCGGTCTCCCGAATTTTTCGATCATAAAATTGCAAAAGCTGTAATCGCTTGTAATTAGCGCTCGTTCGTATTCGCTGAATGAGGGTTGGCCATGGGCTTTCATTCGCGCCACGTAGTCTGCGCACAGGCGACTAAGGAGCGCCGTTTCTTCTCTATTAAGCGCCTGTGCAACAAGAGCTTCGGCGGATAGGTCTGCAGCCTCTTCGAGAACTTCATTGGCAATCTGTCGCGCTTCAAGCAGTCCGACTTTCTCTACATCGCCAATCGGAATGCGCTTTTGTTTGCGCTCCACGCGCGTAATTACAGACCACTTCTTTGAACGCGGTGATACGCGCAGCCTCAAGCCTCGAACTAGCGCGTCAGCATACTCTATTCTGCCTTCATCAACTTTGACGGTACGCAGCCAGCGATCAGTCATTCGAACGGTTTCCAAACGTCCCTCCCAGAGCGTTGGGTGTTACCCAAATTTTTCGCCGAGATACGCCGCGAAATTTTCAGGTGTTACCCAAAGTGTTACCCAAACGGGCTTAAATGAGAGTGAAGGCTGTTACCCAAAATTTTTGGGCTCTTAAGCTATTGATTTTATTTCTTGAATGGCTCCCCGAACTGGACTCGAACCAGTGACCCGCTGATTAACAGTCAGCTGCTCTACCAACTGAGCTATCGGGGATCGCCGTTGGAAACGCGCGATATAGCAAAGGCAAAATGCGGAATCCAGTCAAAAACGAGCGCGGGCTCAAAATTCCACACCGCGCTCCAGCTCAAATTTCAGCCAGGGAGCGGTTTTGACGGTTGGAGTCCCCATATTCGGCTTTCATCGCCATAGGCGCGCGGTTTAATTTCTGCTCCTATTTTGGACACTCGCCAGATTGTGCCGTTCGCGCCGGACTGACAAGCGAGGTCGCCGCCGATTTGTGTCGATAAATCGCGGATCAAAGCGATGCCGGTTGTATTGGCGCTGGCCTGCGCGCGCTCGTAGTCAAATCCGCAGCCATTATCCTTCACAGACAGGACAAGGCCATCGTCTGCGGCGGATAAGGAAACGCTGATCGCGCCGCTGCGCCCGGAGAGGAAGGCGTATTTATAGGCATTGGTGACGAGTTCGCAGACGATCAACCCCAAAGGCGTGATATGGTCGACATCTATTCGCGCCGGCGCGATATGGCAGTTTAAATCGATATTCTCACGCCCCAAACCGTCTCGCAGCAGCGACAAAAGATCTTGAAGAAATATTTGTACGTTGACCTTTGTTGAGGTTCGATCAAGTTCTTTATAAAGATGATCATTGACCAGTCCCATGGTTCTGATCCGGTTCATAGCGTCAGTTCGGCTTTGCGCCATGCCTTCGATCGTTTGTGCGGCAGGCTGATGCCCAGCGCCGAGCAGGCTGGAAATAACTTGCAGATTATTTTTCGTTCTGTGTTGTATCTCCAAAAGAAATGTTTCTTTGGTCCTGGCAAGGGCTCGCTGTGCGCGATATGAGCGGAAAATCATGATCGCCAGCAAGGCGACGAAGCCTGTAATCGCAAGCGAAAGGGTGTTTTGTAGTCGCAGGACGCCTAAACGGGCGTCGTTCAACGCCGCCTGAGACGCCATGATATCGATCCGTTTTTCAGCGTCACGCACATCAAACAAAATTTGCGCATTGACAACGGCAGCGGCGTTTCGGCGCTCCAGCATGTTCTGAGCTGCATTCAATGCCGACTTTTGGTACTTCACCGCAGCTTCCATATCGCCGTCTTCGGCAAGCAGCTCGCCCATCGCAGCGGCATAATCAAAGGCGATATCAATCGTAGACGGATCGTCTGAAAGCGCGCTTGAAACGTCGGTCTGACTTCCCAGATGAACTTCAGCCTCCCGTAAGGCGGCTTTTGCGGCGGCTGCGTCCTTCAGTTCCAAATAAACATCGCTCAGCCAGACCAGCGTACGTCCGCTTTGCAATCGCTGCTTCGGATTGGCGTCGAACTCAGCCGCTCTGCGCGCATTTTCAATTGCGCCCGCGATATTGCCAAGCGCGTACAGACTCCGCGCATATCCGTCGTGTAATGATTGTTCATGGGCCGTATCGCCGCCATAGCCATAGGCGACATCCAGCGCTTCGGCATAAATGTCCGCTGCGCGGCGCCAATCGCCCAACGCCTGATAAGCCTTCGCTGTTTCGTATCGCAGTCCCACATCGTGGATTTCAGCAACGGGTCTTTCTGACGTTGAAGCCGCCGCCCGGGCTTTTTCATAATAGCGCAGGGCTTCATCAGCGGCGCCGAGATTAAAAAAGATCCTGCCGATGGCGGTATAAGGCCACGAAACCTCCTCTGTCGTATCTCCCGGCAGGCGAATGTCGGCCATGTCGCTGAAAGCGGCGACTGCGCCGGCCATATCTCCTTCGTCCTGGGCGATATAGCCCATGCCGCTGAGAATAAACCGTTGGAGATAGTCTATGTTTTCTGTTCGGGCGAGATCGAGCGCTTCTTCGACATAAGCCGCCATCAATTCTTTATCGCGGCCTTCAAGATAGCTTCGGTGCGCGCGTTTATAGAGAAGATACGCAAGACTGAGGGGATCGTTGAGGCGACGCGCTTCGGCGATATGTCGATCCATGTCCGCCATCGAAACGCCGACAGATTTGTCGCGAAAACGTCCTGACCGGATGGCGTTGAGTCTGAGGCGCGGCAGGCCCGCATGGCGCGAGGCAAGCGGCTCAAGATCACGCGCCTCCAAATACCGGTAAGGGGACCGCAGCATGTCTTCCGTCAGCGCGCTCAGTTCAGTCGGGCCAAGCGATTGCGCGTGTTCAAGGCAAAGCTTTTGCGCGGCCGAAACCTCGCTGTCTGTAAGAACGTCGCGCCTTAAAGCATCGTTGCAAGACTGGATTGAAGCATCGTCTTGCGCGCGCGCTGAACCGACGAACGCGGTGCAGATGGAGCAAATAACAGCAATCCATTGGCTTGCTTTTAAAGGTCTGCTCGATTGGTAGGAAGTGTGCGGTTCAATCATTCTTCGAAAGCCTACAGCATCCGGCTGCGTATTTAAGCTGCTGCTCGCAGTCGGCGGTCTGCGCACAGTTCACAAGGCCGTGCAGTCGCGGGCGACGACACAGCTTGCGCTGGGTGCAGAATTGAAACTTTATCCAATTGAGTCGGCCGCGCTTTGGGGGAAAGCGCGGCCGGTACTCACTGTCGTGGGGTATGGTGGGGTATCTTCTCGGGAGAAGATATCTAAAGCGTGCGCCCAAGGTCTTAAGAAAAGGTTAATTTCGGCGAAGGGTCCGTTGCCCTTCGCCAAAATTCCCTATTCGGCTGGTCTGTAAAGCGGGTTGGGCCGCTTTGGCTGACCGCCTGAGGCGAGGCTGGGCCGCGCCGGACCGCCGTCAATGTCGACCTCCAATGGATGGCCTGTGCCGACTTTCGGTTGCTTTTCGCCTGTCCATGCCCAGCGGTAAAAACGCGCAATGTCAGCGCCAACGGCGTACATCGCGGGAACGAAGACCAGCGTGACTGCAGTCGCAAAGAAGACGCCGAAAGCTAGGGATACGATCGTCGGTTTAAGGAACTGGGCGTCGGGAGAGGTCTCGAACATGATCGGGAGCAGGCCGATGAAGGTTGTGAAAGACGTCAACATGATTGGCCGGAAACGGCCTACGCCCGCTTTAACAAGGGCGTTGAATGCGCCTTCCCCGTCCCGGCGAAGACGATTGACGTAATCGATCAGAACCAGATTGTCGTTCACGACCACGCCTGCTGCGGCGCCGACGCCGAAGAAGGAGAAGAGGGCGAAATCGAGACCGAAGAGCGCATGACCGAACGCTGCGCCCATATACCCGAAGGGAATAGCGCTCATGATAAGCGCAGGTTGCCAATATGAGCTGAAGGCAATGGCGAGGAGCATGTACATGACGAACAGGGCGGTCAGGAACAGCGGTAGAATATCGCCCAGAAACTCAGCCTGTTCTTCTGCGTCGCCGCGCTGTTGCAGGGAGACTTCAGGATGGCGGCTGCGCCATTCCGGCACGAATTTCTCGCGGTAATCCTGCATCAGCTGACCGCGATCGATCCCTTCGCGAAGCTCAGCCGTCACGCGCGCTGAGCGTTGTCGGTCGCGCCTGTCGATGCGTTTGAAGCTGGGGGCGAATTTGGCGTCTGCGACAGCAGTCAGCGGCACTTCGCGCCCGTCGGCGGTGCGGATGCGTAACGAATCTATAGTTGTGAGCGATTCGCGCGCTGATTGCGGCAAGCGCACCATGACGCGAACATCCTGACCATCGCGGGGAAGGCGTTGAACCTCTTCACCGAAAAACGCCTGGCGCACCTGACGCGAAACTTCAGCGAGCGTTAGCCCGAACCGTTCGGCCCCTGGCTTCAATTCAATCTGTAGTTCCGGCGTTGCGGACTGAAGATTATTGCGGACGTCAAAAGCGCCCGGCAAGGTGCGGAGATAGTTCTGCAGATCAATGGTTGCGAGCCGGAGATTTTCCAGATCGTCGCCATAGATGCTGAAGGAAAGGTCCGGCCCGCCATTATTCTGCGTAAAGCCGATATTGATTTCCTCTGCATCGGGAATGTCCCCCAGAATGTCACGGAAGATTTCGGCAATATCCTCCGTCGATTCTGAGCGGTTCGACGATTCAGTGATGGTAATGTACGACTCAACTTCGCCTTCGTCTGCGGCGATATAGATCGCTTTAATGTAAGGCTCGCCGTCGCGGCCGTCTCCAAGGTCGGCTTTGAGCTTGTCCGCTGCGATCGTTACTTCGTCAAAGATCTGCCGTGTGCGTGTAAACGAGCTGCCTTCCGGCAAACGTACGGTCAGGTTGATAAATGTTCCCTGGATTTCCGGCATGAATTTAAAGCCGACCCAGCCTTGTGCCAGGATCGCGACTGCGAATGCAAAACCGATGACAAAGAATGCAACCGTGAAATACCGAAAACGAAGCGCCATCTTGACGAATGGGCGGTAAACGGTGCGGGCGAAATTGACGATGCCTTCAGAGAACCCGCGCTGCAGACGATAATAGACACCGTTTTTATTTTGCGGTTTCAGATGCGACAGGTGAGCCGGCAAAATGAAGAAGGCTTCAACCAGCGAAAAGATGAGGGCGTATGTGATCGTAAGGCTGATTTGACGCGTGAACTGCGCGGCGCCGCCGCCGACGAACAGCCAGGGCGAGAAGGCAATGATCGTTGTCAGGACTGCGAAAAATACCGGCTTGATGACGAGCTGCGTGCCGTAAATAGCGGCTTCCGGTCCGCCTTCGCCGCCTTCTTCAACAGCGTTGTGGATACTCTCCCCCACAATAATGGCGTCATCGACAACAACCCCGATAACGAGCAGGAACCCGAAGATTGACAGGAAGTTTAATGATACGCCGGTCATCGGCATAAAGATGAATGCGCCGGCGAATGCAACGCCGATGCCGATTGCGACCCAGAAGGCGACAGCCGGGCGCAGAAACAGCATCAAAATGATCAGCACGAGCAGCAGCCCGATAGCGGCGTTGCTGGCGACGAGGCTCAACTGGGCATTGAATGGATCGGCCGCATCAAACCACATGAAAAGCTCTGCGCGCCCGTCAAGCTCTTCGTTCTTTTTCTCCATCCACTCATTAAGAACGGCGGAGAGTTCGCTGAGATTGGAGACTTCGGGCGAGCGTACGGCGATGGAGATTGCGGGATTGCCGTTAACTGTGCGAATTTGTTTTCGATCTTCAAACCCGTCGACAACATTCGCGACATCCCTGACACGGATGACCGAGCCGTCAGGGTTTTGTCGAACGACAATCCGTTCAAACTCTTCTTCAGTATCGGCAAGCGCGCGTGCGGCAATCTGAAGATTGCCGGTTTCGGTGCGGACCTGGCCGCCGGCAAGGTTAAGAGACGAGCCGCGGATTGCTCGCGCCACATCGTCGAATGTCAGGCTATAGCGTCGCAGGGACTCTTCAGACACCTCGATGGAGACTTCCTCACGTTCCACCCCCCACAGATTAACGAGCGGCGAGCCGCCGGGAAGCTGTGAAAGTTCGTCGCGAATGTCGCGTGCGAGACGGTTCAGTTCGCGTTTGTCCAGATCGCCGTAAAGCGCCATGAAAGCGCCCGGCTGGAAGTTTGTCCATTGTGAAACGATTGGCGAAAAGGCGTCATTGGGCAATGTCGAAATGCCGTCAACGCGGTTTTTGATTTCGTTGAGGAACTTCGTGGCGTCCATGTCCTGGTCGCCTTCGACGCTGATGCTTGCAGAGCCTTCCCGAGCGGTGGAGTCGATATGCTCTATCCCGTCTATTCCTGCGATCGCCTCCTCGACGCGGAGAATAATCTGTTCTTCCACTTCGCGCGGGCTTGCGCCGGGCCAGGCAACGTTAATGTTTGCGCCGGTAAAGTCGGCAGACGGATCAAGTTCGCGTTCAAGGCTGTTGAATGCGAGAAAGCCGGAAATGACGCACGCCAACATAAGCAAGTTGGCTGCGACTGAGTTCTTGGTCCACCAGGAAATAAGGCCGGTCACTGGTTGTCTCCTGCGCTGGCGGCGGTTGAGCCCGCGCTCGCTGTAAGGTCCTGATTGTCGCTGTTCTCGTTCCTGTTGACGTCGGTGGGGTCTGTCGGGACGACTTTGTCGCCTTCGCTGGCGCCGCGCAGCGGCGAGGTGACGACCCGCTCGCCCGGATTTAATCCCGATGCGATCGTAATCGTGTCGCGGTCTGAAGACACAACCCGCACGCGCCGGCGCTCCAGTGTGTCCTCAGCATTAATAATATAGACCTCATCGCGGCCATGCAGCGCCGACCGGGGCAAAGTGATGGCGTTCGCAAAATTGCTGCCTTCGATGACAGCGTCCACAAAAAGGCCCATGGCGAGGGGCGTTTTATCGTCAGCTGCGCCGGCGCCGTAAGGGTCGTCAACAACGGCGATTGCAGAGATCTGACGTGTCGTCGGATCGATAGCGCCGTCCGTGCGAGCGATGCGCGCCTGCCACTGATGTTCTTCGCCTGCGACAAATGCGGTCAGCGTCACGTTCGGACCAGGATTTTCTTTCGTCGCCACAAAAGCGACGGGCAGACCAAGTTGAGCCATGTCGTTATCAGTCAGGGGCAATCGGATCTCGGCGACATCTGTAGAAAATATCCGTCCAAGCTGGGCGCCGGGGGCAACATATTGTCCAACGCCGGCAATGCGTTCGCGCACGCGGCCTTTGAATGGGGCGCGAATGCGCGTGCGTTCGAGATCAAGTTGCGCCGCGCGATATTCCGCGCGCGCCTGTTCTAGCTGGGGGATGCGAAGCGCAAGGGCCGCCGGGTCTTCTTCCAGACCAAGATCTTCATAATCCTTGCGCGCGAGCGAGGCTTCCGCCTCTTCCTGTGCGAGACGCGCGCCTGCGGCGGCGGCTGTTGCGCGATAGGGCGCATCCTCGATTTTGATCAATATATCGCCTTCTTCAAAAGCGCCGCCGTTCACAAACGCTGTTGACGTTGAGACAATCTGTCCTGCAACCTGCGCAGTGAGATTAATATCCGTACGGGGACGAACTTCGCCCTGCGCCGCAACGGTTAGCGTCGCGGGTGAGGCTTCAGCTTCAGTGTAAAAAACTGCTGGCGGCGAGATCTCCGGCGTTTCGCGCTTAATTTGAGGTTTAAGCGTTCCCATGAAGCCGATCAGGCCAAACCCGACGACGAAGATGCCTAACGTTCCTATGAGTGTGAAAAGTTTGCGAAACATGAGACTATTCTCCGGTTTGGGCCGTCAGCATCGCTGTCTGATCAGACAAGACTGCGATGCGGTCTTCCGTCAGGAAATCGCCGCCGATGGCGAGGTAAAGCTGAACCCTGTTTGATACACGTTGTTGCTGCGCCTGAATGTATTGGCTTTCAGAGGAAATCCGACGCGTCTGCGCGTCCAGAAGGTTAAAGATTGTGGCGGCGCCGCTTGCGTAGCGGCGTTCAGTGAGGACCTCCGCCGCGGCCGCTTCTTCGAAAGCAAGTCGAAGCGCGGTTTCACGCGTCGCCAGCAATGTTTCTGCGGCAATCGCGTTCTCTGCTTCTTCGTAAGCGCCGAGAACGGTCTCGACATAATTATAAAGCGAGGATTGAGCGACCGCGCGTGCGCGTTTTGAATTGGCGATAATGCGCCCGCCCTGGAAGACCGGCTGCAAAATGCCGCCCGCCAGCGCGCCGGCCAGACGTTCAGGGTCGATGAGATCCTTCACATCCGGCCCTGACGTGTTGATCTGGGGGTTAAGCGTAAGCTGCGGCAGGAGTTGTTTGCGCGCTGCTCTTGCGCGCAGGCCCGAGGCCTCCATTCGCGCTTCCGCAGCAACGAGATCCGGACGACGGGAGAGAATATCGCCAGGCGCGCCGGCGCCGTCGAGCTCAGGCAATTCCGGCAATGACGCGGCCGCTTCCAGTTCCGCTGAAGGATATCGGCCAAGCAGGACTTCCAATGCGCGCGCCGCTTCCAGTTCAAGGCGTTGGCGCAGCGCGAGGCTGGCCTGGCTTGTGCCGAGCGCCGAGCGAGACAGACGCACATCAAGGCTTGATGCGACGCCGCGCTCATAACGGCGGTCCGTGACGCGCAGATTGCGTTCGCGCGCAACCACGTCGCGTTCCGCGAGTTCGCGTTGCTGACGCGCTTCAATCAGGGCGAACCAGGCTTGCGCCACGCGAGCGGCGATAGAAAGTTCAGCGCCGGCAAGATCCGCATACGCCGCTTTTGCGTCCTCATAGGCTGCTCGCGACTCGTCGCGCAGCCGACCCCAGAGATCGATCTCCCAACTGATCCGTGCGCCAAGCGAATAATTGTTGATGTAAAGACGACGGTTCGGCAAATCTTCAAGAATGCCGTCGCCGTCTGTATCAACGCCGTCAAGATCGCCGTCACCGTCAACGTCAACGCCGAACATGTCTTCAATGTCCTGAAACCGCAGATCGCCGAGTGCGTCCCCGCCGCCGCCGGCCTGAGCCGCGAAGGTGGGGTCGGTAACGATGGCGTTGCGGCTGGCGTTGAAGGATGTGTTCAGCGTAGGCAAGAGGGCTGCTCGCGCAGCTTTTGAAGATTGCCGGGCCTGTTCAAGCGTAGCCGCGGCCGCGAGCAACGAATTGTTCTCATAAAGCGCTTCGCTGATGAGATCGCGAAGGGCCGGATCGTCGAAAGCGGCGACCCAGTCGCCGGACGGCATTTCGCTGACGCTCTCGTCCGATGTCCAGGCGGACGGCGCTTCAGGCAGTTTTGCGTCAAGCGTCTCCCGGTCTACGGTGGCGCAGGCTGTAGTCAACGCCATCGCGCTGACTGCGCTTATGCGCTTCACGTCAATTCGCTTCAGATATTTCTTCGCCCTGTACATTCAGCCCCTCGTCAAACTCAATAATTGCTACTTGTCCGTGATCTGCAGCCTATTCAAGCTGATTTCGGCCAAGAGAGCGGGCCTTGCGACAAACAACGACCCGATATCGGCGTAATCATACGTTCACGCTAAGCGCGGTATTTAACATCATAGTTAAAATTTATCCGTCTGCGACGGCAAAACCGTGGCATTTCCGCCATTCTGGCTGAAATTTAGCTTTAAAACGGCTTGAAGATCGGGAATGGAGGCCACGGCCGGAATCGAACCGGCGTACACGGCTTTGCAGGCCGCTGCGTCACCACTCCGCCACGTGGCCGTAAGGGAGTTTCTAGCGGGTGATTGGCTCTCTTAGCGGGTGCGCGGCGCCCGGTCAAAAACAAAAGACGCAATAAGCGCGAATAGCGCGTTGCGCCCCGGCGGCCACGGGGTTATCCCGCATCCAATATCTAGCTAGAGGCATATTATGAATTTCGAGGCGGCGCGGCGTCATATGGTGATCAGTCAGGTCAGGCCGAACGATGTAACCGATTTGCGCATTCAAAAGGCCATGGCGGAAACGCCGCGAGAGCTTTTCCTGCCGGCCGAGCTGCGCGATCAGGCTTATATCGAGCGCGAAGTTCGTTATGCGCCCGACCGATGGCTGTTGCGTGCGCGCGATTTTGCAAAACTCATCAACGGCGCCGAGATTAGGCCTGGAGATATTGTTCTCAACGCTGTGTGCGGCGCCGGGTATTCCACGGCGATCCTCGCGCAACTTGCAGAAATGGTCGTCTCGATTGAAAATGATGCGGATATGGCCGCCGCAGCGCAGGAAAATTTGACCACGCTCGGCTTTTCCAATGCGGCCGTCTTAAACGGCGATCCGATTAAAGGCGCTGAAGGGCAAGGCCCTTTTGATGTCATATTCATCGGCGGAGCGATCGAAAAGCGCCCTGAGGCCCTCTTAAATCAGCTCGTAGACGGTGGGCGGCTGGCGACCTTCATGCGCGAAGACGGTGTTTCCCGCGGCGGCGTTTTCCGGCGCAGCGGAGACGCTTTTGCATTCACGCCGCTGTTTGACGCAGCAACCACGGCGGTATTGCCAGGTTTCACGGCCGAAAAAACATTTGCATTCTGATTGCCGTCGCAAGACGGCGGAGCCTTTCTGCTGCGCCTAAAAGTCAGACTTGTTAACTTTTGGGAAAGGATACGCTTGTTACGCATTTAAGATAATGCTGTCGAGCGATAGCGATAGTCTTGATCGATCAAGCAAAGCGCCCGACAACAATGGCTGATATTAGCCATGGTTGCTAAAATGCGACTTTAGGGGCGTCATCGAGGATTTTAGGTTTCATGGAAAACGCGCAGCCTGAACCAAGTATGGAAGAGATTCTGGCGTCGATCCGGCGGATTATTTCCGAGGACGACGAAGAAGAAGCGACAGCAGCGGCGCCGCAATCGCCGGTTAAGCCGACGCTGGTGCGCAAACCGCAGGAGGCTGAGCCTGTCGAGGATGCGCCAGATCCGGTTGTCGAGACGGCATCCGCCAAAGAAGCTGAAATAAAAGACGCCCCGGCCCCTGTGCCGGCGGAAGATGACGCAAATCCGCATCTGGAAACGGAAGATGTTGAAATGATTAAGAAAAACGTAGCTGAGGCCATGGAAGACGATGCAATTCTGGACGACGGCGCCGCTGAAGCGGCATCCAGTGCGTTTCAAAGCCTTTCCCAATCCGTCAGGGTGACTGAAGGTCCGGGGCGTACGCTTGAAGACATCGTCGTTGATATGCTGAAGCCAATGGTCAAAGACTGGCTTGACGCGAACCTTCCGGCCATCGTCGAAGAAAAAGTCGAAGAGGAAGTCCAACGCGTCGCGCGCCGACGCCGCTAGGTTTACAACTCGGCGAAGGGCGGACTAAGTCGTCCGCTGCTATTTCCTTCTTTGCGTTTTCCTGTTGTTGCACTGACGCCCGAATAGAGTAGGGTCGCGCTCCGAAAATCGGGGTCGGGCAGTAAACAGGAGTCTCTAAATGAAAATAGCCTATGCGGCGGCGGCCAGCGTCAGTCTGTTGGCAATTGGATGCGGCGAAAGCGCCAGCGATAGCGCATCGACGCAAAACGCTTCAGACAGCCAGGCCGCGAAAGCGGCGTCCATCAGCTATCCGGAAACAAAAACTGTGTCGCAAACTGATACGTATCACGGGACGGAAGTCGCCGACCCTTATCGCTGGTTGGAAGATGATGTTCGCGAAAGCGAAGAGGTGGCGGCCTGGGTCGAGGCTCAGAACGAAGTCACTGACGCATATCTCGCCGGCCTCGACTATCGCAGCGAGATCGAAGCGCAGTTAAGTAAATTCTGGGACTATGAAAAGTTCACGCTCCCGTTCAAGCGCGGCGAGAATACTTTCTATCGGCGCAATGACGGATTGCAGAACCAGTTTGTGCTTTATGTCGAAGGCTCTGACGGCGAAGCGCGAACGCTGCTCGATCCGAACACCTGGTCCGATGACGGGGCGACGGCGCTCGCGGGCGCTGTGCCGAGCCCGGACGGCAAGTTGCTGGCCTACACGATACAGGATGGCGGCTCGGACTGGCGAACGGTTCGCGTGGTCGATGTTGAAACCGGCGAGGAGCGTTCGGACAATATCGAGTGGGTGAAGTTTTCCGGTTTAAGCTGGGCGAAAGACGGTTCAGGTTTCTATTATTCGCGCTATCCGGAGCCAGAAGAGGGCGCGGCCTTCCAGAGCCTCAATCTTAATCAAACGGTCTATTTTCATAAAATCGGGGATGATCAGTCATCGGATCAACAGATTTACGCCCGCCCGGATAATCCGGAGCATGGCTTTTTCGCCAACGTATCTTCCAATGGTGAAACGCTTGTTATCACGGTATCGAAAGGTACGGACGAAAAGTATGAGGTCATTCTGCTTGATCTGACCTCTGATGATGCTGAGCCGGTTGACCTTATTACCGGATTTCATAGCGACTACACATACATCGCAACGACAGAGGGGCGTCATTTCTTTTTCACCGATGATGGCGCGCCGCGCGGCAAGATTATGTCAATCCCGACCGGCGGCGGTCAGTGGACCGAAGTCGTGCCGCAAACGGAGAATGTTCTTAGCGGCGTTGATGTCGTCGGCGGGAAAATTATTACGACTTATCTTGAGGACGTGAAATCGGCGGTCCGCATCTTCGGCCTTGACGGCGCCGACCTCGGCTCTGTTGATTTGCCGGGCGTTGGTTCGGCGGGCGGCTTTAACGGCGAACCGGAAGATACGGTCACCTATTACAGCTTTGAGAGCTTCAATCAGCCGGACACGATCTACGAATATAATGTCGAGACCGGTGAATCTTCTGTCTACAAACAGGCGGAGACAGCTTTTGATCCGGCGGATTATGTGGTTGAACAGATTTTCTACGAGTCGAAAGACGGCACGCGCGTGCCCATGTTTGTAACGCGCCGCGCCGACCTCGATATGTCGAAATCGCATCCAACGCTGCTCTACGGCTATGGCGGGTTCAATATTTCGCTGACGCCGGGCTTTTCTGTCACCCGCATGACCTGGGTCGATATGGGCGGAATTTATGTCGTCGCGAACCTCCGCGGCGGCGGCGAGTACGGCAAGGAATGGCACAATGCCGGCCGGCTCCAGAACAAACAAAATGTTTTTGACGATTTCATCGCCGCCGGCGAACACCTGATCGCCGAGGGGATGACGTCAAAAGAGCAACTGTCGATTTTCGGCGGCTCAAACGGCGGCTTGCTGGTTGGCGCAGTCATCAATCAACGCCCGGACCTGTTTGCCGCGGGCATCCCGGCGGTGGGCGTCATGGACATGTTGCGCTTTAATCAGTTCACGGCAGGGCGTTTCTGGGTCGATGATTATGGCGATCCGGCCAATGAAGAGGATTTCAGAACCCTCTATGCCTATTCACCGTATCATAACATCGCGTCCGGTCGCGATTATCCGGCGATTCTCGTCACAACCGCCGATACGGATGACCGCGTCGTGCCGGGGCACTCTTTTAAATATACGGCAGCCTTGCAGGCGGCGAATGTCGGTAACGAACCGCACCTGATCCGTATCGAGACCCGCGCCGGCCACGGCTCCGGCAAGCCGACCGATAAAATCATCGAGGAATACGCCGACATGTGGGCGTTCCTCGCCAGGCATACGGGGCTGGAGCCGCGCTTCGAATAAACAGCTGACTGAACCGGGCGGCGCTCTTGAGCCCGCCCGCGCCAAAGGATAAGCCTTGCGTCTTGGGAAGAAGGCGCAAGGTTTTTTTAATGCTCGACAAGAATTTCGATTTCGCTGAAGCCGAAAAACGGCTCTATGAGGCATGGGAAAAGGCAGGCGCCTTCAAACCGTCCGGCAAGGGCGAGCCCTTCACCATTGTCATTCCCCCGCCCAACGTCACCGGCAACCTGCATATGGGCCACGCGCTCAATAATACGCTGCAGGATGTGCTGTGCCGGTTCGAGCGTATGCGCGGCCGCTCGGTGCTGTGGCAGCCGGGAACCGACCATGCGGGCATCGCGACGCAGATGGTCGTTGAGCGCCAGCTCAATGAACGCCAGCAAAAGCGCACCGATTTCTCCCGCGAAGAGTTTATCGAAAAAGTCTGGGAATGGCGCCATGAATCCGGCGGCGCGATCCTCAATCAGCTCAAACGCCTCGGCGCCACGTGCGACTGGTCGCGAGAACGCTTCACCATGGGCGACAATGGCGAGCCCGACGACCAGATGGTCAAGGCCGTCATGAAGGTCTTCGTTGATCTTTATAATGAGGGTCTCATTTACCGCGACAAGCGTCTCGTCAACTGGGACCCGAAATTCGAAACGGCGATCTCCGACCTTGAGGTGGAGAACACGGAAGTCGACGGGGCTATGTGGCATTTCAAATATCCGCTGGCCGGCGGCGAGACCTATGACTATGTCGAAAAGGACGAAGACGGGAACGTCACTTTGCGCGAGACCCGCGACTACATTTCCATCGCGACGACGCGGCCTGAGACGATGCTCGGCGACGGCGCGGTGGCGGTGCATCCGTCCGATGAGCGCTATGCGCCGATTGTCGGCAAGCTCTGTGAAATCCCGGCAGGCCCGAAAGAGCACCGCCGGCTGATCCCGATCATTACCGATGAGTATCCTGACCCGGATTTCGGCTCCGGCGCGGTGAAGATCACCGGCGCCCATGACTTTAACGACTATCAGGTGGCGAAGCGCGGCGGTATTCCCATGTATCGCCTGATGGGCTGGAAGGGCGAGCTGCGCGAGGATGGCGCGCCGTATGCTGAGGAGGCAGAAAAGGCGAAAGCGCTGCTTGACGCGGACGGAACGCCCGACGCAAACTATGTGGACGGGATTAATCTCGTCCCGGACGAATATCGCGGTCTCGACCGGTTTGAGGCGCGCGACAGGATCGTCGCCGACATCGACGCAGACGGCCTGATGATCAAGGTCGAGGACAAAAAGATCATGCAGCCTTTTGGCGACCGCTCCGGCGTCGTCATCGAGCCGATGCTGACCGATCAATGGTTCGCCGACGCGAAGACATTGGCCGAGCCCGCCATCGCCGCGGTGGAGCAGGGCGACACGAAGTTCACGCCGGAAAACTGGGAGAAAACTTATTTCCAGTGGATGCGGAATATCGAGCCCTGGTGTATCTCCCGCCAGCTCTGGTGGGGGCATCGGATCCCGGCATACTACGCAGCTGATATCAAACCAGTTGTTGCTGCGACCGAGGAAGGGGCGATTAACAAGATTGTTCAAATCTATAATGAAATTGAGGAGGATGAGTTTCCTGGAAAGGCTCGAACTTACTCTGCAGAAGATTTTTTTCTCACTGACGATACAACAGCGATCGACACTTATTTGAACTCTGAGGGCGGTGCCGACTTTACTAAGAAACCAATTCCAATTGAACGAGACCCCGACGTCCTCGACACGTGGTTCTCTTCCGCCCTTTGGCCGTTTTCGACGCTGGGCTGGCCGGACGCTGACAACGGTGGTGCGGCTTCTCCTCCCTCGCTTGGGGGTGTGGTGGCCGCTTGGGCGGGTGGGGGTGATGGCGCAGAAACCCCCTCCGTCTCGGCCTCCGGCCTCGACACCTCCCCCATAAATGGGGGAGGAGAGGCGCCTGACCAAACGAACCTCCTTGACAAACACTACCCCACCTCCGTTCTCGTCACCGCGTTCGACATCATCTTTTTCTGGGTCGCGCGGATGATGATGATGGGGACGCATTTCATGAAGGACGTTCCGTTCCCGGAGGTTCTGATCCACGGGCTCGTCGTCGATGAGAAGGGCCAGAAAATGTCGAAGTCGAAAGGCAACGGCGTTGACCCGCTGGCGCTGATCGATCGGTTCGGCGCGGACGCGGTGCGCTTCACGCTCGCCGCGCAGGCCGCGCACGGCCGCAACGCCCGCATTTCCGACGCGCGTGTTGAGGGCTATCGCAATTTTTCAACGAAACTGTGGAACGCGGCGCGGTTCGCGCAGATGAACGAATGTGGACCGGTCGCCGGTTTCGATCCGGCATCCGCCAAGCTGACGCTCAACCGGTGGATCATTCACGAGGCGAACGCTTGCGCGTCCGCCGTCACGCGCGAGCTTGAAGCGCGCCGGTTCAACGACGCGTCGGGCGCGATTTACAAATTCACCTGGAACGTCTTTTGCGACTGGTATCTCGAACTCGCCAAGCCCGTTTTTCAGGGCGATGACGAGGCGGCGAAGGCGGAAACCCGCGCTGCGGCAGCGTTTGCACTGGGGCAGATTCTGAAACTCCTGCACCCTTTCATGCCGTTCGTCTCCGAAGAGCTCTGGAACAAGCTCGGCTATGACGGCCATCTCATTACCTCCCCATGGCCGCAGGCGAATGCGGCGCTTGAGAACCCGGCGGCGGCGGAAGAGATGCAATGGGCGATCGACCTCATTACCTCGATCCGGTCTGTCCGTCAGGAAATGAACGTGCCGGTTGCGGCGAAAATAATGGTTTGGGCTATGGCCCCCGATAAAAAAACCACGAACCGTCTTCGAGGCCATCAGGAAGCGCTTAAGCGGCTTGCCCGTCTAGAAGCCGTCGCTGAAAATCCCGAGAGCATCATTCCCAAAGGTGCCGTTCAAATTGTCCACGACAACATTACCTATGGTCTAATCCTGACGGATGTTATTGACGTTGACTCTGAAAAAGACCGTCTCGCCAAGGAGCAGGCGAAGGCGGAAAAAGAAATCGCCGCTATCGACAAAAAGCTCGCCAATAAGAACTTCATTGATAAGGCGCCCGCGAAGGTTGTCGAGGAACAAAAATCCCGTCGCGAAAGCTATGCCGCAGAGCTTGAAAAATTAAATGCTGCAATGAAACGACTGGAGGATTTGTAAACTAAAATAGTCTACTGGCGGGCTGCTGCCGCGGTGAAAACAAATCAACTTGCGGCGCAGCAGGCAGGCAAAAGCTGGCGGTGATTTTATGGAACAGTTGGAAACGCAGCGGCAATACTTAAAGAACGATTTAAGGTCAGTTTACGGATGGTTAGGCGCTGTTGATGCTGAAATCATTCATTCGACAATGAAATTTCAGCGGGTCGAGGGGTTGAATGGCGGAGTTGCTGAAATCGGACTGCATCACGGGAAATTATTGATCGCGCTATGCCTGGCTCTCTCCGATGGCGAAAAAGCCTACGGAATCGATATCTTTGATGCGCAGGATTTGAATCGGGACAGATCCGGCGCGGGCAACCGGGCCATATTGGAATCCAATCTTAAGCAATACGGCGTTGACCTCACTCATGTGGTTCTGGATGGCCGTTCGTCTGAGTTGGTGACTGCAAGCGATATTGTCGACGCAGTTGGCGCAGTTAAATTTTTCTCCGTAGACGGCGGGCATTGGCGCGATATTGTCGTGAATGATTTGAAACTTGCGCAAAATACAATTGCCGATCATGGCGTCATCGCATTGGATGATTTTCATCGACCCGACTGGCCAGACGTGTCCGCCGGTTTGATTGATTGGAAACGGGATGCGCCTGAAATATTGCCGTTTGCCGTCGGCTCTAACAAAATTTATTTGTGCCGGAGCGACTATGTCGAAAAATACAAGACCCTTCTCTTAGAGAACTCTTATCTGCAATCATTTTTGGTGAAAGAGTACGAATTTCTCGGCAGCCGAATCCCGATTTTTCATCTCCATGCTGAAGATTGCCTGTCGAACAAAGAAAAAGCGCGGGATATGTTCAAAGTCTTTTATCCGAACGTCTATATGCATTTTTTGAAGTTGCTGAAGAGAACCGGATGAGGGGCGTCGCCTGTTGTTCGCATCGGATAAGCCGGCCGAGAGCGACCGCTGCGATTGAAGCCCGCATCGCAGGTCGGGCTAGCTGAAAAAAATCTGCGGCGTCTTGCCCGTCAACGCCTGCTTGCGGGTTACGGAAAAATGTTCTACTTTTGTTCTCGTTTCGGGGATAAGGTCAACAGGTATGAACTACGCCGCCGCCGATGGGCTTCGCTATCTGTTTATTGATTTCAACGCTTTTTTCGCCGGCGTTGAACAGCATGACGACCCGTCAATCATGGGCAAGCCAGTCATCGTCATACCGATGGAGTCCGAGCACACAAGCGCCATCGCAGCCAGCTACGAGGCGCGGCCCTTTGGCATTTCGCGCATGACGAAAGTGTCGGAGGCGCGGGCGGCGTGTCCCGACATTGTCATCCGCCCGGCGCGCCATGATCGTTACGCACAAGTGCATCGCGAGTTGATGGCGGAGATCGAACGGCATCTGCCGCTCGACAAGGTTTACTCAATCGACGAGGCGGCTTTTCGCTTAAGTCCCTCGGAGCGGGAAGCGCCGGCGGCGCTGGCGACGGCGAGGCGCGTGATGGAGGGAATACGGACGAATGTAGGACCCGCCTTACGCGCCTCGGTGGGCGTTGCGCAAACGCGCCTCCTCGCCAAGCTTGCGGCGGAATCGAAAAAACCCGACGGGTTCACCGCGCTTGAGCCTGCGGACCTGCCGGGCAAGCTCGTCGGTATGGATATCACGGATATTCCCGGCGTCGGCGCCGGGGTCGCCGCGCGCCTCGCGAAAGCTGGCGTCACGGATTTCTCCGGCCTCTGGGCCCTGTCGCCGAAACAGGCGCGCGCGATCTGGGGCTCGGTGCAGGGGGAGCGGTTCTGGTACGGGCTTCATGGCTACGAAGTCGATGAGCCGGAAACCAAAAAATCGATGATCGGCCATTCGCGCGTGCTGACGAAAGGTTATGAAGCGCCGGACGAAGCGCGGATCGTCGCCCGGGCGCTGCTACTCAAGGCGGCGAGCCGGCTGCGTCATTACAATATGTATGCGCAAACGCTGTCGCTCAGCGTCAAGGTCCGACCGGAAGGGCGGTGGCAGGGGGCGGCGTCTTTTCCTCCGTCCCAGGACAGTTACCGGTTTCTGGATCATCTTCACGTCCTGTGGGACCGGTTCCTGAGCGACTATAAATTCGAGACCGGACGCCCGCGTCTTGCCGGCGTGACGACCTATCTTCACGGCCTCGCGAAAGACGGCGATCCGGCGGTGCGTCAGGGCGACCTCTTTGCTGAGCCGGTGCTCGATGAGAAGTCCGAAAAGCGCGCGCGGCTGTGGGCGGCAATCGATAGAATTAACGCCGACCCGGACCGCAAATTCGCCCGCCTCGCCGGCGCCCCCGGTGCGACGGCCAAAGGCCCGGCGCCGCGCCGGCATGTGACGCTCGCCCGCCAACAGGGCCTCGACCTCAACTATCTCGGCGCAAAGATCGCGTTCTCCCGCGTGCCGGAAGAGGCGGAGTTTTTGTATTGAACTGTTGAGCGATGGTTGAGGGTTGATGGAGACGTTATATGACGCTGCCGGATTGGTCTGTTTGATCCTCAAACCGGACATTAGATAATCCCAATCATGCCTCCCTGCGCTCGCTCTGCGGCTATAGCTCAATGCTTTCGGCGAGCGCTAGCGCGTCCTCAACCTCAACGCCAAGGTATCGAACAGTGCTGTCAATTTTGGTATGACCTAGAAGCAGTTGAACGGCCCTGAGATTTCCGGTTTTTCGATAAATTAGCGTCGCCTTCGTTCGTCTCATCGAATGTGTGGCATAAGACGGGTGCGGCACATCGATAGACGCAATCCAACTATCGACTAGCCGCGCATATTGCCTTGTTGTTAGATGCTTGTTCCCATCCTTCCGGCTCGGGAAAAGCCAGTCATGTAGTTGGAGGCTTTTGCAGTCACACCAATCTTCAACCGCATTTCGCGTACACTTTGTGACTTCAAATTGAACAGGATTACCGGTTTTACTTTGAACGATTTTAGCGCGGCTACGAATATCACCACCTATTCTTAGGTCTGAAACGCGTATCCTCAAGAGATCGCAACCCCTGAGATTGCTGTCGATTGCTAAATTGAATAACGCAAGATCCCGCTTTTTCCCAGCAAGCTGCAGCCGAACCCGTATTGCCCAAACGTCAGGAGGTTTGAGCGGAGCCTTTTGACCAACAAGTTTTCCTTTGTCCCGGGGCGTTTTGTATTTCGGTGAATTGTTGATACGCATTTTCACTCCTCCTTCTCGGAAGCGTAAAATGGCAGATCAACTTACCCCGTCAGCATAGAGCAGAAAAAAAGAAGCCAGGTCGGCGATAATGGATAGTTGCTTCTTGATAGATAGCTTTAGTTTTTTGATGCCGGTCGAATAAGCTCGGCCCGATTGGATGGCTGCGCGATTGTCGCGATGCTTTCCCCGGCGCGTACCGGCGGACCGGCCAGTCCATAAATTGTGAAACCGGAAACAGGCGCGATTACCGTTTCGACGAGGCGCCCTCGATAGTCATGGATCGTGCCGAGAATTTCTCCACTTTCGACGGCGCGCCCTTTCGCAACAGTTGGTGTCCAGACGCCTGAATGCTCGACCGGAACAGACTGCGTTCCTTCAAAGTAACGTTCTGGTTTTTTCGCCGCCTTGTTTGTAGCCTCGAGCATACCCAATGTAGCGAGGCCGCGCTTCACGCCTGATACAATTGCGTCAACATGGTCTGGATCCCGGCTGCCGTTTTGCCCAATTTCGACAAGGATGGTCGGCAAGCCTTGAGCAACAGCCTGCCGGTTCAGTGAGCGGCGCCGGTCAATCTGCTCCTGTGTTTTCATGGAATAGCGAACGATATTGGGAAACCCCATGGCTTCGGCGAAATTGAAGGCTATCTCATAATCGCTCGCAAGCGGTCCACCGTAAACGCCGACAAACGCGTCCAGCCATTCTGCGCCATCACCGCTGTGAACGTCGAGCATAAAGTCAGCAGCAGGAATGATCTGTGACGACAACGCCCAAGCAATACGCTCCGTTTGCGTTCCGTCAGCTTTACCGGGGAAAGATCGATTGAGATTTTTTCGATCATTAGGATTGACATATGGCGAGCGCTCTTCGAAGGCAGCGACATGCGCTACTCTGACAATAATAAACTCACCTGATAAAATTCCAGGATCAATCTCATCTGCAAGCCGCTGCGCAGCTAGAATGGGCGCGAATTCATAGCCGTGGACGCCTGCAACCATAAGGACCGTGGGGCCCGGCGAAGCACCCTTGATCACAGAAACAGGAATGAAAGTTTCGGAATCGGACTCGCCAGCTGGAATTTCAACGCGCACATCATTGCGTTCGCCCGCGGGCATTGCGCTACCGAAGTGTTTGCCGTCTTCAGCCGACGTGAGTGACGCAAAAGTCATGAGCCAGCCCGCGACAAGGATGTTCTTTGTCCATTTAATCATGATCATTTACTTCTGTGACCATAAGAAGCGCCGCCATGGCTGCGCCATCGCCACATATGAGCAAAAATAAGAGATGCTGCACCGATAAACGTCATAACGTTTTCTTGGGGATGAAATCTTTCCATGAATGCGGCCGCGAAAAGCATTGCCAATCCGAATAAGGCAGCAGTGATAAAAACCGGACCGATGTAATGTTTACGCATTTGTATGATTGCTATTGCAGATAACGGCGCTGACAAGATGACCAGAAGCCGATGAAGCCATTCCGCTTCTTCGATAGCTGCAAAGACAGGCAAAATTGCAGCCGCTAGCGGTACAAGCAAACAATGCATCAAACATAGGCTCGATATGCTGATCGCCGCCAGATCAGTTGTTTTTTCTTGTATGTTTCTATTGTGCGTCATCGAAATTCTTCCAGGTCGTATCTCGGCAAACTCGCCAAATTAATGCAACAACAGCAGCGGACGAACGAGCCATTGGTGCGCGTAATCTCATGACGAACATGGAACAAACCTCGGAAGACCTTCCATGACTTCGGCTGAGTATTTCGTATTTCCAAAGAGCATTTCGTAGTGAAAGTCTCGAAGCGCGGCATGGAAATCCCGCACACACTGATCATACCTTTGGAAAGAAACAATATCCGTTTGCGCGGCTGAAGCGAGCGCGCGATCTACCAGTAACGGCGGCGAAGCAAGTGAGATCATCCCCATGACGTGGTCCCGCACAGCGACACTTTTACGGAGATCTCGGGACATCATCTCAACGGTTTGATCCCCCACCTGCTGAAAGGCGTAGTACCAGTACCAATCAAAGCCTTCGCTAACAGGCTCGGCGTCAGCCCATTTTGGATGGCGCTCATAAAAAGGCGTCATTGTGGCCTCTCTCGAAAGATCCCAGGCGTCGTTGACAGCTTCACGCTGTGTAAGAAGAAGCTCACCTCCCTTTGGCGCCGGCGCCGCATTCTCGGCGATCAACTTGCCGCCGACGGGCAACGCCACCGCCAGGAAGAACCAACCACCAAGTAGCAAAGCCGCCGCAGTCGGTCCCGCATCGATCCGGGCGGTCACAAACAACGACAGTAAAGTCCAGAAGGCGAAGTTAACCCCGACCGCACCAAAAACAATAAACGTGCTTGTCGCGCTTGCCCCACTTATGGAAGCTGCAACAGCAAACGGAGCCATGACGCAGGCGAACATTAAACCAGCCCGCAGCAGCGCGCGTCCTCTAAGCACGCGCGGCCCGTTTCCGCTGTTCGCAGATAAAAACGTCCATCGATTGTTGCGCGCTTCACCGGCCTTCAAGTCATGCAACAGCAAGATCAGCAACAGAGGGAGCAAAAACGCAGCGACAAAAGCGAAGTCCAATTTACCAATTCGCGACAATTCAGGATTACCGATATCTGTTTCGTAGATTTGTCCCTCCAGGGCCAACATCCGAATACGGTGTTTCCATGGGAGATCGTCGCGGACTCCCCGTGCAGCGAAAGCGAGCGGCGAAGGGGGATCATAGGTAAAATGGAAAGCATAGTAGGCGGCGCTCCCCGCATCGCTTTGGTCTCCTAATGAATAAGCCCTGTCGCTATCGACCATTTGTTGAACGCGTTCGATCTGCGCCCGCTCTGCATTGATTTCTTTAAGTCCGCTAAATACCGTAAAAGTTGAGAGGAGCGCACCCGCAACCATCGCCAACACAACGACCGGGTCACGCAAGGCGAAACGAAGCTCTCGGATCAGACTATCCATTGTCCACCTCTGGCAGGCGGCGGGCGCCGATAAAGCCGATGAAGCCCATACTAATAACCCACGTCAATAGAACGGCCAGCATCGGCGTCATTCTCGCAAGCCTTTCTCCAGACGGATTCGGCTCAAACGTGAAGTCTCTTAAAACACGCCAGTTCTCTGCGCTAACCCTCGCTCTCCTTGAGGCTTCTTCGCCATTATTTCTATTGATATCATCTGTGTACGATAATTTTTCTGCATGCGCCTTGTTTAAGCCCTGCACGAAATCAAATCGCGCTGTCTCGGCTTCTCGCAGGAAACGATGATGTGTCCGCATATCTGTCCCGGCAGCGGTCATGGACGACGCCTGAAGCGCAATAAAGGGCGAGACACTGGATAGGCTTCGGACAAAATTCGCTTGGGCCGCCTGCTTCGCCATGCGCTTTTCCGCATACTCATTGAGCACCTCGGTAAGGTCCGCCTCTGACGTCATCGCCACGATCCCGCGAAAGTTGACCGGCAACTCCTCAACCGTCTCAACATCATATTGCTCAAGCAGATTGGCGCGAAGCCGATTGAACGCAGGATCGGCGGCGTTGTGGCCATCGCCCAGTTCGCGCAATGAGACCAACACATCCATATCCGTTTCAATTTGACTGGCGGTTGGGATGGCCACATTGGCGGCGCTCGCTACAAGCCGCGGCGCAAGCACCGAGAGCCCTGTCCACATTGCTAAGAGAACAAGCAGCGCCGTTGACGGTCGTTTACTCCACGCCGAAGCCGCTGAAATCATCAAGACCCAGATCAGCAGGTAAAGGCCATAACCGAGTAAAAAAGCTGCGCTGACAACAGGCGTCGCGCCGGAGACAATAACGCCGATGAGCAGCGGGACGAGGAGTAGTGCGCCAACGCCCGCCAGCGCCACGGTCTTGCCCGCCCAAATAGAAGTCGACGACACGCCAGACGTTACGAGCTGTCGGTCCGTGCCCGCTTCACGTTCGCGGGAAACAGCGCCGAACCCAATAATGATCAACACCAGCGGGATCAGCAACTGATACGCTAAAGCGGGCGTGAGCCGTGCGAATGGACCGGCCTGCGCGCCATCATAGCTTGGCGAAAACGTTGCAGAGTTTTGGCGGTGCCCTTCAAGAAAAATCACTGTTCCGGTATACGGATCAACACCGGGGTCCAGTGCTGCAAGAGGCGCTGGCGTTCGAAACACATAGTGCCCGTAATGCACCATGCGGTGCGGATGGCGGTCGGGCTGGTTGCGGAACGTTTCTTCAGCTTTAACTTGCAGCGACTCTCTGTTAAGCCGTTCGCTTGTAATCTGACTCATGGTCGCAAACAAAGACGTCGCAATCACAATGAGCGCGAGGAGCGCTACGGCTGCGCCGAGCTTTGAGCGTACCCAATAGCGCCACTCATCGGATGCAATCGTCAGTACAGTGCTCATTTTATGCTCCTGATGCGAATGCGCGGTGAACCTCATCAGGTGAAATTTGCCCGCCCTCAGGCGCTTCAAATGTGCCTACCAATGTTCCGTTTCGTAAGAGGCCAACGCGTCCGGCCACCTGACATGCGCCATAGACATCATGGGTCACCATGAGCACCGTTGTTCCGGAGACGGCGAGCTGCGTGATCAACTGATTGAATTCATCAATGGCGACCGGATCGAGGCCTGTGGTCGGTTCGTCCAAAAACAAGATTGGCGCTTGTCGCAAAATAGCCAGCGCAATCGCCACCTTCTGGCGCATCCCTTTAGAATAAGAAGACAACCGGCGCCCGCGAGCTTCAGAGACCAGACTCACTTCGTCCAAGGCCGCTTCGATTTCGGATACATCCCGTTTCAACTTCGCGAGCGAAAGAAAATACTTGATATTCTCACGCGCGCTGAGGTGTGGGTAGAGATTGGCCGCTTCAGGTAAATAGGCCGACTTCTGTCGCACGTAGATCACATCATCGCTCACTTTTCTCCCAAGCACCGTGGCGCTGCCAGCCTTGGGCGTTAGGAAGCCTAGAAAGGTAAGCAGTGTTGTTGATTTGCCGGCGCCGTTTCCGCCAAGGAGGGCGAAGCATTCACCCTTCTCTATCTTGAAATTGACATCAGACAAGACCGAAGCAGCGCCGCGTTTGACGTGAAGATTTCTCGCCTCAATGATTGGCTCAGACATCATATTCCTCTTTAGAACTTTCATTACTTCGATGGGAGGGACGTTGTTCCTTAGTCAGAAATAACTTAGCCATGGCATTTCCATTTTTGTGCGGTGTTTGTATGCTGCAAACATATTCGCCAGCGGGAGCATCGCGAGCGTCAAGACAGCGGCGCCGACCCAGATCGACCAGACATTATCAAAGCCAAAGCGCTCGCCGTGATTAGGACCGAACACGGCCAGCGCAACAGAGTACGCACCGAGAAGAACGAACAGATGGACCAGATAAACAAACATCGGCACTGAACCGAATGTCCTGATCGCTTTTAGAATCGGGCCCAATTTCTTGACGCCGTCAAAAGCTGCGAGCGCCAGAAGCGCGCCGCCCAGGGTCAACAACAGATAGTCAAGAGACGGCGGATATTTTGTGAAATTGATAAACGACATCACTGTGGCGAGCGCCGTGTCCTGAACCTGCCAGGGTAATGTTTCGCCATAGAGATTGAACCCGCGCAGAACGGCAAGCAGCGTCAAACAGGCAATGCCGGCCACGATCAGCGTCACGCGCCGTGTTGACGGCGATACAGTCTGAGCTAATACCGGCCCTGCAAAATAGCCAAGCATTATGACGCCGAACCACGGCAGCACCGGATACGAAAGCTGAACAGTCAGGGGGCCGATCTTGAAGATGTCTCCGCCATCGTGAAGCATGGCCCAAATAACGTGGCCCGGCTCGCCGGAGGCAATGTCAATCGGCGCAAGCAAGTTATGGCCGAAAACAATCACAAAGCCTAAACCGCCAATGATCCAGTAATTTAAACGGCACGCGAATGAAAGCGCGACCATTGAAACGCCGATGGCGAACAGAACTTGCAGGAACATGAAGGTTGGGAACATGCTCGCCCATACAAGATAGTAAAAGACGATTTCGAACAGAATAATGACGAAACCGCGCTTGAAGAGAAAGCCCGAGGGGGAACGAAACTGACCCGCCGCTGGGTGCGCATAAAGCCATGCCGAAACGCCAGCGAGAAAGATAAATGTCGGCGCACAGAAATGCGTGAGATAACGCGTAAAGAAAAATGCAGGTTCAGCTGTTTCATAAATTGGATCGCCCGGCCGCACATGCATGTAAAACCGCTCACGCACATGATCCAACATCATCAAGACGATCACGAGACCGCACATGATGTCGATCGAGGCGATCCGCGATGTGGTTATGTTGTTCTCATCCTTCAAATCTGAAAACTCGCAGAAACTGATTAGATTACAGGGCGGAACTAAGTGGCGCTCCGCCCCAAAAGAATGGATCCAATCGTTCCTCTAAAACGCGTACGCCGCCGTGAAGCGGAAACGCCGCGGCGTGCCCGGCTGCACCCAAACATCTGCAAACGAATTGGTGAAGAACGTTTCATCGAACAGATTGTCCACGTCCAAGCGAAGACTTAAGCCGTCGAATGGTTCAATTTCAGCATACAGACGCACTGTCGTAAACGACGGCAATGTGAAGTCAGATCCCACAAAACCGTTTCGCTCGCCAACATACAGAACGCCGCCGCCGACTTGGGTGGGGATCGTAACCAATTCAAAGCTTTTAGACGCTTGGACAGAAAGTTGATGTTCCGGCGAGTTGATTACCGGATCACCGGCATCAATGGTAAATCCAAAGCCGTCTGCATCTGCGAAGCTGTTTGAAAACTCAGCGTCCGTGTACGCATATGAAAGCCAAAGACCGAAGTCATTTGCAAAATTCAGATTGGCGTCAAACTCGACGCCGATGCTCTCGGCTTCGCCGGCCGGGATGGAGAAGAACCCGACTGCCGTGGCCTCAGGTCTGTCGTCATTGACAAGGAAATTGCTTTGTTCAACGCGAAACAGCGTGAGACCAACTGACCCGTCTACAAAGTCATAGAACTCGCCAAGATCGGTTTTGAAACCGACCTCCACGGATTCAGTGATATTCGGATCAAACTGGTTGCCTTCAAAGTCTTGCCCCGTTTGCTGGCGAAAGCCCTCGCCATATGATGCGTACACGCTGAAGCCATCATTGACCCGATAGACGGCGCCGAACTGGGGTGAAAATCTGCTGTCGGATGATGTTATCGTTGTGGCTGGATCCGCCAGGAAGTTTGTGAGGTCTTGCTCAAAATCATCAAAGCGGACGCCGAGCCGAATTTGCAGCTTCTCAGTTAGATCAATTTGATCCTGAATGTAGATACCGAAGCCGGTGAGGTTTTCATTGCGGCGGGTGTTCGCCGGGGCGTCGGGGTTCAGGTTCAGGCCGTAGACAGGGTTGTTGATGTCCAAGAGAAGGAATTCGCCGCGTTCTTCGGGCGTCGCCTCGAACGGGGCTCGGCCGTCGCCGAGAAAGTCGCCGCGCGGGCTCGGCCTAAAGCGGTCGATAATCAACGTGTTGTCAAAGTCGTCATAATCGGCGCCAACGATGAGCCGGTGGCGCAATGGCCCGGTGTCAAATTGTCCTGCGAACTCACCACGCAATGTCAGATAGTCAGAGTCGAAATCGCGCGAACGGAAGAAGCGGGAGATCGTTTGGCCATCCTGGAAGAAGGTCTGCCGTGAGCCGAATTGTGGTTCGAACGCGTCGCCTTCCAGGCTCGTCTCGCGGTAGCCGACACCGCCCAGGAAGCTCCAATTATCATTGAAGTTATGTTGCGCTTCGAATTGATGCCCTACAACTTCGGTTTCGATTGGAACCGGCTCGCCGACAAAAAGCTCGCGCGGCGAAAATCCGAACTCTTCAGAGAACACAACGCCGCGGTCAAACGGCAATTCCTGGCGCGTGAATTCCAGTTCGTAGGTTAGCCTGGTATCATCTGTGACGTTCCAGGTTGCGGACGGATAGAAACCATACTTCTCTGTTTCCACCGCTGTTCTGAAGCTTTCCGCGTCTTCATAAAAACCGACAAGGCGCAGTCCAAAATCGTCATTTGCCCCTAAAACCGTCTGGATATCGCCTTCGAAGCGATATTGCTCCCAGCTGCCAATGGTCGCCCGGACATATCCGGTATTCTCAAATTGTGGGCGCTTGGTGATAAGGTTCACCGTCCCGCCAGGCTCGCCCCGGCCAAAAAGCGCCGAGCGCGGACCTTTCAAAACTTCAACAGCTTCAATGCCCACAAGATCGCGCGGCCCGCCGAAGCCGCGGCCCGCATTAAAACCATTGATCAGAAAACCGCTTGGCAGGTTGATATCGCCGGAAAAGCCGCGGATTGAAAAGCTGTTCCAGAGACCGCCAAAGTTGTTCTGGCGCGCAACAGACGCCGACAGATCGAGCGCTTCACTCAGATCCATCGCATTGATTTCGCCTATTATTTCCAGATCAAGCGTTTGGTTTGCCGCCGGCACTTCAAGGTCGTCAAAGTTTCCCTGATAAGCGCGTCGTTTGCCGACGACAAACATGATGTCTTCGCTAACAGCGTCATCGGTTGAGCCGATGTCTTGCGCAGAAGCGGCAGTGAAAGCCGTTATCCCAACGGCGGATGCGACGCTGCTTAGAAGCAGGCGTTTGATACTTACAGTATTCATTTTTCAGTTTCCCAAACAGTTACAGACACAGAGCGCACAGCTCCCCCGGAGCTGCGATTGATCTTTTTCTTTTTTAATGGTGACAGCCCTCACAGGATGCGACGCTGTAAGAGGCAGGTCATTTCTTGTTTAGGAAACAGGCGGCGCGCGAGCGTTCGCAGAAGCCGCAAGCATTTGCGCGGTCTGATCTTCAATAGTAGGCGTCAGCAACAACCAGCTTGTCGACTGAACAGATGGCGCCGCATCAGCATCGACCGCATCGTCAAGCTGCGATCCGATGACACAAAGAGCACACGACATTACGTTGCCATGGTCTTCGCTTTTGTCGTGAAAATGCGCGCTAGCTTGGCTTTGGGCAACAATAAAAAGCGCTGCAAAGCACCACGCCAGCAACCGCGAAACGCCCCTATGTTCACCCACCCACATCACAGATACGTTACTAGGCCTCCAACTCAGTTTTGGCAAGACGACTGGAAATGTCGGCCTAATTTCGGAATTTTCTTTTTTATTCGGGCGAACGGGGTCTGCTGCATGCGACCAGTGCTACTGCGCAAAAAGTAATGTCGCCTTTTGCGTGCAAAGGTGACTTTTCGCTAGCACATGCGTCGGCGCCGGCGCTTGGTGAAAACTCGCCGTTGCTAGCGCCTAGCTCGTTTCCGCCAGAAACGACAACTGCGTGATCATTGCATTGCGTTCGGCTTCATCGCGGTCGACGAGGCGGGTCGGATAATCGCCGGTGAAGCAGTGATCGGTGAACGCCGGCGCAGCGTGATCGCGTTTGCCTTTTCGGAAGGCCTTGTAAAGTCCGTCCAGAGATAAAAAAGCGAGACTGTCGACGCCGATTTCCTCGCGCATGTCTTCAATGCTTCGACCGGTTGCGAGAAGTTCTTCGTGGGAGGGGGTGTTAATTCCGTAAAAATCAGGATGCTGAATGGGCGGACAAGCGACGCGCAGGTGGACTTCTTTTGCGCCGGCTTTACGGATCATTTCAGCAATCTTCCGCGAGGTTGTGCCGCGAACAATGGAGTCGTCAATCAGCACGACGCGTTTGCCCTCGATCAGGTTGCGATTGGGAGAATGTTTGCGCGCAACGCCCGCTTCGCGGATTTTCTGTTCCGGTTCGATGAAGGTCCGGCCGATAAAGTGCGAACGGATCAGCGCCATCTCATAAGGCAGGCCGGATTTCTGAGCGTAGCCGATCGCAGCGGGCACGCCTGAATCCGGGATCGGCGAGACGAGATCGGCCTCGCATGGGGCTTCCTTGGCGAGCCGTTCTCCAAGGCGTTTGCGCAGCTCATAAACGCTTTGGCCGTCCACGATGGAATTGGGCTTGGCAAAGTAAATCAGCTCGAAAATGCAGGGGCGCGCTTCGGCTTTCGGAAAGACCTGGCGGCTCTCGACGGAGCCGTCAGCACGGCAAATCACGACTTCGCCTGGTTTGATGTCGCGCACAAATATTGCGCCGATGATGTCGAGGGCGCATGTTTCCGACGCGAGGATGGGCGCGCCGTCTAACTCGCCGAGAATGAGCGGGCGGATGCCGACCGGATCGCGCGCGCCGATCAGCCCCTCGGGCGTTAAAACCGTAAGCGCATAAGCGCCTTCCACCTGTTTCAGCGCCTCGATCAGCTTGTCGGTGGCGGAGAGATATTGCGAGCGCGCCGTGAGTTGCAAGAAGATCTCTGAGTCCGATGTCGACTGAAAGATACAGCCGCGATGGCGAAGGTCCGCACGCAGAGTTTTCGCATTTGTCAAATTGCCGTTATGGGCGATGGCGACGCCGGTCTGATCAAGGTCGGCGTAAAGCGGTTGCACGTTGCGCAATACGGTTTCGCCTTGTGTCGAATAACGAGTGTGGCCGATGGCGGCCTCGCCCTTCAACCGGTTGAGCGTTGGCGCGTCTGAAAAATTGTCCGATACAAGACCTAGATGGCGTTCCGTGTGGAAATGATCGCCGTCATAGGTGGCGACGCCTGCCGCTTCCTGTCCGCGATGTTGCAGGGCGTGCAGGCCAAGCGCTGTCAGCGCGGCGGCGTCAGGCGTGCCGATGACGCCGAAAACGCCGCACTCTTCCTGAAGTTCCGGCGGCCCCAAAAGGGCGCTGGCTTGCGACTGTTTGCTTTTGTAAGTTCGTCCGAGAGATTGAAGACGCTTGACGGTTGCAGGGATTGAGCGCCCGCGCGCTGCGCCCTTAAGCGCCATTATTCGTCTTCTCCCTTGATTGCGTCAGCAATTGGATCATCGCTTTGCGCCGTACTCTCAGGTTCGCTTTCCGTCGTCGTGACGGTTGTTACGATTTCGCTGAGCCCGTTCCGGTCAGCGCGGGCATATCCGTTTTGCGCTGCGTCGGCGTTGTCGGCTGAGCCCGGCGCGCCAAGCCCGTCCAGATCATTGGCGCCCGGCGCCAATCCTTCAAACCAGTTCGCCATTCCCGCAGCAATCGGCCGCGTCAGCGCGTTTCTTACCGTATCAGGTTGGCGCTCTTCATCGAGATAATAGCTGTAGCCGAGATAACCGAGACCGATGAGCACCAGCCCGCGAAACAGACCGAAAGCGCCGCCGCCGATACGATCGATTGTTCGCGCGCGCGCGTTCATGGGCACGCGTTTCAATCCAAGGTGGCAGGCTATGTGGGAAGCAATGAAAAATACGCCGATGAGCAAGCCGGCAAGAAAAATCGTGCCGAAGAAACTTCCCGAAAGACCAAAAAGGCCAAGCAGGGGCGGGGCCAAGAGCCAGGTCAGCCCTGCTGCGACAGCAAGAGAAACCAATGTCGCCATTTCCTGAAGGCCGCCGCGCAAAACGGCAAAAGCCGTCGATAATCCGACCACGAGGAGGAAGAGGAGGTCAAACATCCGAAAAGCCTATTTTCGCGGCGCATGGTTTGCGCCCTGCAACTCAACATCCCCCGCAGAAATTCTTAGCCCTGATGGCGCACTATCTCAACCGGTGTGTTTGAATTTGCGCGAATCCAGCTCACCAAATCGTTGATGGTGTTGGCGGTGTGAATTTGCAGCGTCTCGGACTCCACGCCGGGCGGGGCGAGGGCGCCTGAAAATCCGAGTTTTGCCGCCTCCTTTAGCCGTGAGCCCGACTGATTGACGCCCCGAACCGCCCCTGAAAGCGCCGTTTCTCCAAACACCACGTTCTCGCGCGCGGCGGGCGTATCAAACAGGGACGAACATAGCGCGGCGGCAGCGGCAAGATCGGCGGCCGGCTCGGAGATGCGCATGCCGCCGGCGACATTCAGGAAAACATCATGGCGCCCAAAGCTCAGCCCGGCGCGGGCGTCCAGAACGGCAAGCAACATGGAAAGACGCGCTGAATCCCAGCCGACAACCGCGCGGCGCGGCGCGGCGAGCGTTGACGGCGAGACAAGCGCCTGAAACTCCACAAGCACCGGCCGGGTTCCTTCAATCCCGGCAAAGACCGCTGCGCCCGAAACCGGCGCGTCGCTATCGCCGAGAAACAGTGAGGATGGATTGGCGACTTCGACAAGACCGGCGGCGGTCATTTCGAAAACGCCGATCTCTTGCGCTGCGCCGAAACGGTTTTTGACTGCGCGCAGGATGCGAAAGTCTCTGCCCTGTTCAGACTCGAAATAGAGAACGGCGTCGACCATGTGCTCGACCACACGGGGGCCTGCGATCTGGCCGTCTTTCGTCACATGCCCGACGAGAATGACAATCGTATTGGTGGTCTTGGCGAAACGGACAAGTTCATGCGCGCAAGCGCGAACTTGAGTCACCGTGCCAGGCGCCGCCGGCAGTGCGTCGGACCAAAGCGTTTGAATGGAATCGATAATAACGGCATCTGGTTTTGACGCCTTCAATGTCGCCAGAATATCGCGCAGGGACGTTGCCGAGGCGAGGTGGACGGACGATTTTTCGACCCCCAAACGGCGCGCGCGCATGCGAATCTGCGCCGGCGCCTCTTCGCCGGAGATATAGGCGACCGAGTGCCCGCCTAAAGCCAGACCGGCGGCGACTTGCAACAACAGCGTTGACTTGCCGACGCCGGGATCGCCGCCAATCAAAAGCGCCGACCCGGTCGCCAATCCGCCGCCGCAGGCGCGATCAAACTCGCCGTTGCCTGTCGCCAAGCGCGGCTCCGCGGCCGTGTCGCCTTCAAGGGAGGTAAAGTCGATCTGCTTTCCGCGCGCTTTTGCGCCGGCGGGCAAAGCGCCGGGCGGCGGCGGTTCGGCCGCCTCCTGTTCGATGGTGTTCCATTCCCCGCAGGCGTCGCAGCGCCCAGCCCATTTTGCCGTAACATTGCCGCAGGACTGGCAGATGAAGACGTCAGAAGCGCGCGCCAATAGTTTGTTCTCCAAATGTTCTATCTCGTCATAGCAAAGTTCAAGATGTTCGCAAGCGCCTTTGCATCGCTGCGGAAAAAGCTTGGCAGAGAATGATCGTTCTCTTAATTCTGCAGCATGGCCCGACCGCCTTCCTTTTCCGCCGATGACATTGCCACCCGTGCAATGGCGCATTTTTGGCGTTACGGCTTTCACGGCGCCTCCATCAGTTCACTGACGGATGCGACAGGACTGAATCGCAAGGCGCTCTATGAAAATTATAATGGCAAGGAGGGCATTTTTGCCGCTTCGCTGCGCACCTACATAGACAGGGTCGTAACGCCGGCCTTTGCGCAAGTTGAAGAAGACGGCGCCGATCTCTCTCACATAGACAGGTTCTTCACGGCTCAAATTGAATCTGGCGTCAAGACCGGATTGCCGGGCTGTTTCATTGCGAACACGATGACAGAGAGCGCGCCGCATGTGGCGCTTTTTCGTGAAATTGTGAACGGCCACCTGGCTCGGCTTCGCGCAGGTTTTTCAAATGCGCTCCAAAATGAGGCGAGCCGCCGCAATAGAAAAGATATTGATATTGGTGCGCTCGCGGAATTTCTCACTGTCAGCGCGCAAGGGTTATGGACTTACTCAAGAACCCTTTCCGATCCTGAGTCACTTTGGACGTATAAGGATAATTTAATGGACATGATCAACACGAGGCTGACATCGTGAACGCCGCAGCGCCTTCAAGATTGAGCTTGCGCTCTTTCTTTTTTGCTTTTCTCTGGGTGAGTTTGTTTGTCCATCCTTCCGAGATCGCCCGTTATCTCTTTTTTGTTATGCCGATGACGCGCGAGTTTTTGGCGGCGCTGCCAGACGCAGCGCCGCTCGATCCTTTTGTTTTTGCCTCATGGGGCGTGTGGACGTCGATCCTTGCAAGCGTAATGGTCGTCTCCGCCTGGCTCTCGGCCGCTCGCTTCGGCCCCGGGCTTGGGAGCGCCTTTTTTGCCGGCGGGTTTGTGTGGATTGCGTTTTTTGTTCTCTTCTGGCTGGGCGCGATCAATATGGGCGTCGGCAGTCCGGGCGCCGCCGTCATTGCTTTGCCGTGGGCGCTGGCGGAATGCCTGATCGCCTGCGTCATTGCGCGTTGGAGCTTGAAGCCTGCTTGAGCGCGCTCCTGCGAGCGCTTACATCCCGTATAAGTTATCAACGGCATTGCCCATGACGAGTGTTCTTAGCGCCGAAGCGTCTATCGCAGAATATGCGCCGCCAGCGCCAACGCCGAGATACATTCCCCCTGACGCAAAACCGACCTTGCGCGGTTATCTTCGCTATTTCCAGATTATGGCGCGCAATCCACTGGAGATTTTCACTAAGCGCAACTTTGATGATTTTATTCAGACCTCGCAGGTTTTCGGACAGAAATATGCGCTTGTTCACGATCCCGAAGCGATCCGGCGGTTCCTGGTATCCAACGCTGAGAACTACCGGCTGACGCGGCTTCGCCGTTTGTTATTTGAACCGCTGATCGGCAACGGCCTCTTAATTGCCGAGGGCGAAAGCTGGCGGCGCACGCGCCGGGCGCTAACCCCGGTTTTCAATCACCGCCGCGTGCGCGGCTTCGCTCCCATCATGAAGTCCGTTGTCGAGGAGGAGGCGGAAGGGCTTGGCGCACAGAACGGCGAGGCGGTCAGTGCGGCAGACAAGATGCTCGGCCTGGCTTTGAATGTGCTGACGGCGTGTCTCTTTTCCGGCGATACGGCCATCGATACGGTGCGGTTTTCTCGCAATCTTGATCGGTTGCTTGAGCTTGCCGGCATGCCGCATCCGCTGGATCTCGCAGGCGCTCCTGATTGGGCGCCCCGGCTCGGACGCGGCGAGGCGAGGCGCGTGGTTGCCGAATTGCGCAATCAGGTCGACGATGTTGTCGCAGCCCGAAGGGCGAGGTCAAGCGAGGCGGATGAACAGGATTTTCTCAGCCTTCTGATGAATGCCGGGTCGGAAGAAGGCGCGCCCCTGACTGATAAGGAAATCGTCGATAATCTCATCACGTTTCTGGCCGCCGGCCATGAAACGACGGCGCGCTCTTTGACCTGGACGCTTTATCTTTTGTCGCAATCGAAAAATGCATATGCGCTGGCCGTCGAAGAGGTCGATGCTGCCGATCTCGACGCCATCGATCCGGCGGACTGGATGCAGGCGCTGCCCTGGACGACGGCCGTGTTGAAAGAAAGCATGCGGCTATACCCGGCGGCGGCGATTTTCTCGCGCCAGGCGATTGGCCCTGACAGGCTGGGCGATGTTGATATTCCCGCAGGAATGGAGATCGTGACGTCGCCATGGGTTCTCCATCGCCATAATCGGCTTTGGGAAAATCCCAATATTTTCGATCCGTCCCGCTTTCTTGGCGAACGGGGCGAAGCAATCGCGCGCTATGCGTATATGCCTTTCGGGGCCGGCCCGCGAATCTGTATCGGCGCCAGTTTCTCCATGCAGGAAATGGTGATCGCGCTTGGCGTTTTTCTGAAACGGCTTCTGTTTGAAGACGCTGGCGAATGCGCGCCGGACCCGGTCATGCGGATCACCATCCATCCGTCAACTGACGTGAATATGCGGTTTAGAATGCGATAAAGATTGCAGCAGGCTCAGGCGGCAGTCGTTGGCCGCGCGTAGAGAGCAGAAATAACGCTTCTCATGCTCGTGCGGCTGTGGTTCCATCGCATGATCGGAAACTGGCGGAGCTTACCTAATGTGGCCTGAAATTCCCTATGCGCGGTGGAAAGAAACCGGCGATAGTCTTCATATGTGGTCGCAGATTGTCGGGAAGTTTCGGCTCTTACAAACGCCGTGGATCAATCATTCCTGGCAGGCGACTTTTTACGTCAACGCGCGCGGCCTCACGACATCGTTGATCCCTGGCGACGGCAACGCCTATGAGATTGTCTTTGATCTTGCTGATCATTGGCTGAGGATCGAAACTACTGACGGCAAAACGGCGTCCTTCGCGTTAGAGGCCATGTCGGTCTCTTTCTTCTACGAAAAGTTTCGCGACGCGCTTCGCGCTGTCGGCGCTCCTGCCGATATTCACCACGCCCCCAACGAAGTGCCGGATCCGGTTCCATTTTCGCAACAGACGTCGCTCGGCGAGTACAATCCAGAAGCGGCGACGGACTTCTGGCGCGCGCTCGTTCAGATCGATGCTGTCTTCAAACATTTTCGCACAAGCTTTCTTGGAAAAGTCAGCCCGGTTCATTTGTTCTGGGGCAGTTTCGATTTTGCCGTAACGCGGTTTTCAGGCCGCAAGGCGCCGTTGCATCCGGGCGGCTTTCCGGCATTGCCCGACAAGATTACGCGTGAGGCTTATTCCCACGAGGTCAGCTCCGCCGGTTTTTGGCCGGGCGGCGGCGGCGTCGATGAAGCGGCGTTTTATTCCTATGCTTATCCGACGCCGGACGGGTTTAAAGATGCGCCCGTCTCTCCTGCGGCGGCGTATTACCTGGATGCGCTGGGCGAATTTGTTCTGCCCTATGACGCTGTGCGTAAAGCAAAGGACCCTTCGGAAGAATTGCTTTCTTTCTTGATGTCGACTTACGAAGCGGCGGCAAGTCTTGGCGAGTGGGATCGCAAGGCGTTGGAATGTGCGTTAGGGCGCCCGCGCATCCCGCGCGAAATATAAGTTGAAGGAAGCGGATCGATGCCTCAGCAAAATATCAACAAGGTGAACCCTTACCTGCGCGGGATATATGCGCCGACGCATCGCGAAACGACCGTTCAGGATTTGCCGGTGATCGGTGAAATCCCGCAAGGCCTTCACGGCGGCTATTTCCGCAACGGGCCCAATCCGGCAGTTGCGCCTGCGGGCATGCATCACTGGTTTGACGGCGACGGCATGATACACGGCGTCTGGTTTGAAAACGGCAAAGCGCGATACGCCAATCGCTATATTCAGACCGAGGACCTGCAAGCGAACAGCGATAATGTTCTCGGCGCGGGTGTTCTGGGCGGAATTTTTGAACCGGCGCGCGATGCGCCGCGGCGCAGCGTTCATTATCGGGATACAGCGAACACTGACCTTGTTTATCATAACGGGCGGTTGCTGGCGCTCTGGTATATCTCCGGCCAGCCTGTCGCAGTCGACGCTGAAACGCTTGATACTATTCGCATAGAGAATTTTGACCACAAACTGCCTGGCAATATGTCGGCTCATTCCAAAGTCGATCCCGAGACGGGAGAACTGGTTTTCTTCGATTACGCTCTTTACGAGCCAAAAATGTGGACAGGGACGGTGTCAGCTTCAGGAGAGCTGTCGCATTTTCAGGAAATTGAGCTTCCAGGTCCGCGCTTGCCGCATGATATGGGGCTTACTGAAAACTATGTCATCTTGCACGATTTGCCGGTGATATTTTCCGAAGCGGCGATCCGCAAGCGATTATGGCAAATCCACGTCGCTGATCAGCCGACGCGTTTCGGCGTCGTTCCCCGCGCCGGCGGCGAGCCGAAATGGTTCGAGTTTCCAACCTGCTATGTCTACCATGTGATCAACGCCTGGGAAGAAGGCGACGACGTCGTCATGACCGCCTGCAAAATGGTCCCAAACGGCTTTAACCCTGACCCGGCCTACGGTCCGTATGCAGCGATGGCGGATGTTCTGGCCTTAAGGGCGCAGCCTTTCCGTTGGCGGATGAATATGAAAACGGGCGAAGGCCGCGAGGAACAGATCGACGATGCGCTGTCGGAATTTCCGGTGGTCAATACGGCCATGACCGGCAGAAAGACGCGGTATTCCTATCACGTTATTTTCGACAATTGCATCGAGCAGCGGTTTTCCGGGCTCGTAAAGTATGATCTCGAAACAGGCGCAAGCGAGCGCCATGATTTTCCGGACGGGGTCTTCGGTTCAGAACCGGCCTTTGCGCAGCGCTCAGGGGCTGTCGCGAATCGAACCGGAGAAGACGACGGCTATCTGGTCACGTTTACAGCAAGCCTTGACGGAAACTCAGAGGCGCATGTTATCGACGCGCGCAACATGAGCGCCGGCCCGCTGGCGCGCGTCCAGCTGCCGCAGCGTGTGCCGGCGGGGTTTCACGCCTGCTGGGCGCAGGGCGTTTGAGAGACGCCAAAACGCTTGCAAATCTTCGTGCTGCGCAAAATTTCCATTAACATTAAGGCTGCAGAATACGGGTTTGCTTCAAGGAAACAGCTCCCGTGTCTGCAGCGCCATTGCCAACGAATGAAGATGAACGATTGAAAGCGCTAAGGCGGTATCAAATCCTCGATACGCCTGAAGAGGCCATGTTTGACCGTATCACGTCGCTGGCGAAATCCGTATTTGAAACGCCGATTGCGTTGATTTCACTGGTCGACAAAGACCGCCAGTGGTTCAAGTCGAAAGCCGGTCTGGATGTCAAAGAGACCCCGCGCGAACATGCAATCTGCGCTTATGCGATCTTCGAAAACAAAGTCGTCGTAGTTCAAGACGCGCAGAAAGATCCGCGATTTGCAAACAGCCCGCTGGTGACGGGAGAGCCCCGTATTCGTTTTTATGCAGGCGCCCCGATAAGGACGTTTGACGGCTTTCCTCTTGGCACATTGTGCATCATTGACCGGAATCCGCGCTCTTTCAGCCGCGATGATATCGGCCATCTGCGTATGCTGGCCCGGCATGCTATGTATGAAATTGAGTTGCGCTATGCGAATGGCGGCGCTCCATCGGCTGAGTCCGCCTGAGGGCGGGCTTTCGGTTTTGATACTGCCGAGAGCATAGTATAAGGCGTTTTTTTGAAACAGGAACGCCAGAATGTCTGATGAGTTGCCAGATCGCCTAAGCGTTAATCCGAAGAGCGATTTTTATAATGCCGCTCTTTTGGAGCGAGAAATCGGCGTGCGTTTTCGCGGCGCGGAAAAAACCAATGTCGAGGAATATTGTATTTCTGAAGGCTGGATTCGCGTCGCCGCCGGCAAGGCTGTGGATCGCCACGGCGATCCGTTGACGATCGTTCTGAAAGGCCCGGTGGAGGTCTGGTTTAAAGACGATGCGGCCGCATCTGACGAAGGTTGATAAGGCAAAGCGTTTTCCGCGCCTTCAAATCGGCGCCGTACGCGCTCAGGAGCACAGGTCATGAACCCTTTTGATTCCCCCGGCGGCGAGGCCGTTCTTGATTATGACGATGCGGAGTTTCACATCGTTAAGCCGGGCGCCTACGTTGTGTGTGCGGTCACGGGCGCGCGCATTCCGTTGAAGGCGCTTCGATATTGGAATGTCGACAAACAGGAAGCCTATATCGACGCTGCGGCGGCGCAAAAAGGTTTCGGGTATGGAGAGGACTTATGAAAGCGCTTTGCATCCTGGCTGCGCTCAGCGCTTTGTGCGCCTGTGCGACAGCGGCTGAACCGAAGCCGCAAGCAGAACGGCCGCAGCCGCCGAAGTTGCCGGAAAATTTTGTCGGCGCCGAGCGAAGCGAAGAAGAAGCGCTGGCGCGCGAAGCGAATTTCTCCGAAGCCATGCGCATGGTTGAGGAGCGTCAGAAAGTCTTTGACGATGCGCCTCAGCGGTTTTCCCTAGAGGGAAGTTATGCGCAAGGCGGGCTTTTGTTCGGACAGACTGAGCCTGGCGCGAAAGTCCGGCTCGACGGCAGCGATGTTATGGTCGGCGATGACGGCCGTTTTGTTGTCGGGTTCGGCCGCGACAGCGCGCTCACCGCGCTTCTCGTCGTAACGATGCCGGACGGTGCGGTGGAGCGCCACGCCATAGAGCTGGAAGACCGTGAATTTCCCGTACAGCGCATTGACGGGCTCGATCAGTCCAAGGTTTCCGGCTTTACTGAGGAGCAACTCGCCAAGATCGCCGTCGACTCTGAGAAAAAGAAAGCGGCCCGGCAATCGAGCCAAAGCGCGGCCGATTGGGCGGGCGGATTTGACTGGCCGGTCACAGGGCGGATCAGCGGCGTTTTCGGCTCCCAGCGTATATTGAATGGCGAGCCGAAACGGCCCCATTCCGGTCTCGACATCGCTGCGCCACGGGGAACGCCGGTTCGGGCGCCAGCCTCCGGCATCGTCACTTTGGCGGAAGAAGGCATGTATTTCGAGGGCGGTCTGGTGCTGCTCGACCACGGCCATTGGCTGGAAAGCGCTTTCCTGCATCTCTCACGGCTTGATGTCGAACCGGGCCAACGAGTTGAAAAAGGGGACATAATTGGCGCTGTCGGGGCCACAGGACGGGCAACAGGTCCCCATCTTCACTGGTCGATCAAATGGGCCGGGCGGCTGGTCGATCCGCGCCTGACCCTTGGCGATATGCCGGTTGAGCCTTCCCAATAATCATATTTTTGCGAATCAATTCGTTTTGTTATTGACAATCATTATTAACGTTTCCAGATTAGACTGATATTTAGTCGCAATAAGCGCCTGCTCGAAATAACTGGAAACAAATGTACGTCTGTATCTGCAATGCGTTGAAAGACAAACAAATCGCCGCTGCGAGCGACAATGCGCGCACGGTGGCCGAGGTTTTCAAGCGCTGCGGGCGACGCCCTCAATGCGGCAAATGTCTGCCGGATGTCGCTCAGATGATTGAAGACGTGCGCGATCAGCGTGCGTCGCCAGTTAAAATCGCTGCGGAATAATTTTCGTCGCGACGACTTTTTCTGCAATTCATTTTCGATAGCACAGAAATCTTCGCAAGTGCGAGGCGCTTGCAAAGAAAACAGTTGGTATGCGGCGCAAGCTGGTTATCTTGGCGTCGGAAGAATCATTTTCAGAAAACGAAACAAGGAGCTTGTCGTGAAGGGCGACCAAAAGGTCATCGATTACCTGAACAAGGCGTTGAAACTTGAGCTTACCACAGTCAATCAATATTTTTTACATGCGCGCATGTTCAAGGACTGGGGGTTTCATCGCATCGCCAAAATTGAATACGAAGAATCGATTGATGAAATGAAGCATGCTGATCAGTTGATCGAACGCATTCTTTTTCTCAACGGTCTTCCGAACCTTCAGGACCTTGACAAGCTTTACATAGGCGAAACCCTGAAAGAGTGTCTTGAGTGCGATTTAAAAGCGGAAGAACGCGCTCATCCGACCTATGTTGAGGCAATCGAATATTGCGAAAAAACGCGCGACTATGTCAGCCGGGAAATATTTGAACGCATTCTGGAGTCTGAGGAAGAGCACATCGACTATCTCGAAACGCAACTCGGTCTCATTGATAAGATCGGCGAAGAGCGGTTCATGCAATCGCAGATGAAAGAGGGCGATGAATAGCCGGTCTGTCATCATTGCGTTCGCAGTGTTGTTTTTGACAGGTTGCGCAGCGCTAAATGATGCAGGTGCGCCGTTAGACAACACTGCGGATAAAGCAAAAATCGGCGAAACCGGCGGCATGTGCGGCGGTTTTGGCGGTTTTCAGTGCAAAGCCGAAAACGATTACTGTCAGGTTGAAACCGGTCAATGCCTGGAAGTCGCAGACTATGCCGGCGTTTGCGCGCCAAAACCTGAGATTTGCACGCGCGAATACACACCCGTTTGCGGCTGCGACGGCAATACTTACGGAAACGCCTGCACGGCGGCGGCGGCTGGCGTCAGTATTGCCTACGACGGAATGTGTGTTGACTGATAAAGGCTCAATCAAGGCCTGACCGCGCATAGGTCTCTTTTGGCCAGCGCCGATGAAACCAGAGCCACTCGCCCGGTCGTTTTCGGATTTGCGCTTCCAGCGCTTCATTGATTTTGATTGTCAACGCCTCGACATCTGCGAGAAGATCGCCTGTCGGCGTGAAGTCGATCGGGCTGTGGATCTCAACATTGAAACGAGCGCCGTCTGCGCGTTCTGTCGTAATCGGCACAACCGGCAAATTAAAACGAACAGCGATGCGCGCCGCCGCAGGCGCGGTCATAGCCTTGTGCCCCATGAATGGAACGGATATGCCGCCGGTGTTGAGTTTTTGATCGGCCAGGAACGCAATCGACAGCCCGTCTTTTAACAAGTCGATCATCGGCCGCGCGCCGGCGACGCCTTTCGGGATTTGTCGCCTTGTGGTGACCGCGCCGCGTTTTTTGATAATCATTTCGTCAATAAGCGGATTATTGAGCGCGCGATAGACAAAGCCGAATTCAAGCCCCAGCTCTTGGGCGACGATGCCTGCAATTTCCCAGTTCGCGAAATGACCGGTCACAAAGACAGCGCGCCCGGGATCTTCTTTAAGGTGGAGGATCTTCTCAACCCCCCTATGTTGAATGCGCGCAGCCTCTCCTTGTGTGGTGAACTGATCCAGGTGGGCATACTCCGCTGCGGTGCGCCCGAGGTTTTCCCAGACGGTTGAAATGGTGTCTCGAACTTGCCGTTCGTTCCAATCAGGAAAGATTAGGCGAAGGTTCGTTTCGCCGCGTTTGGAGATTGATCGCAGTTTTGGGCCGAGAAACCTTAACGCGTAACCAGAAAAGGCGGAGGCCCGATCAACGCCGAGAAGCCGAAACAGCCCCATCAATATAACGACAACAGCAAATTCAAAACGATGGGCCAATGTCACCGGTCGATTGCTGCGGCGCTGCGGAAGGGCGATCTGGCTGGCGTTGTCCTTCGTCACTTGAGCGGGCTTTCGTTGTCGATGAGCGCTTCAATGGCATTGAGAAGGTCTTTAAACGGAAAAATATTCATTTTTACTTTCAGGATAAGGATATTTTTTCGCATTTCATCGGGAAGCCGAACGGCGTCTTTCTCGGTTGTTATCAATTGCGCGTCCAGCGTTTCGGCTTGTCGCGTCAATGCCTCTAGCTCATGCAATGTGTAAGCGTGATGGTCAGGAAACGCCGCTTCCGCAGCCATATCGTGCCCGGTGTCGATGAGCATATCGAAAAACTGCCGGGGATTGCCGATCCCGCAGAAAGCAACAACCCGCGCAGGCTTTGGCGGTTCCGTGGGAGCCAGTCGGGCGATGGGTCTGTCCGCCGATCCTTCGGGCCCGTCTATGACAACTTCTAAGTCGGCGCGCTCACGCGCGCGCGCGGGCGGTTCGCGCAACGGTCCGGCCGGAAAGACGCGCCCATTGCCGAAGGCGTCCTGGTTTCGTGTCAGTAGAATTGAGAAGTCCTTGTGAATGGTGGGGTTTTGAAAACCGTCATCCATAATGACGATGTCGGCGCCTGCCTTTGCCGCCGCACAGGCGCCGGCGTATCGCTCAGCAGCGACCCATGTGGGCGCTGTTTCCATGAGCAGCAGCGCCTCGTCGCCGACTTGATGAAAGCTGTGTACGGACGGGTCGACCTGTAAGGGTCCTTTTTCTGTTCCGCCATAGCCGCGGGTCAAAAAATGCGGCCTGCGCCCTCGATCCGTCAATAATTCTGCAAGGGCGATCGCGAATGGCGTTTTGCCAACGCCGCCAACCGTCGCATTGCCGATGCAGATCACCGGGACAGGCGCTCTTCGCGGGCGGGAAAGACGGCTGCGCGCTTGTTGGCCAAAATTATAAAGCGCTGCGGCGGGCGTTAATGCAAGAGAGATGATGCGCGCCGCAATGCCCGTATCGCGCCAGAACCATGGCTCTCGCATCATGAAGGAACGGTCGTTTCCGGCATGCGGCTGGTAATCGCATCGCAGATATCGTTCAAGACGCGCTCTGCGTTTGTTTCTGCAGCGTTTCTGGCGGCGTCAACCATGGCGCGCCGGGTGCGTTGATCGTTCAGTAGCCGCCGGACAGCGTGGCTGAGCTCCTGATCGTTACGCACCAGCGCTGCGCCGCCCGCTTTTCTAAGGTCGCGATAGGTGTCGGCAAAGTTGAATGTTTGCGGACCGTGCAGGACCGCGCCGCCAAGACGCGCCGGTTCAAGCGGATTATGTCCGCCTTTAGGATTAATGCTGCCGCCGATGAAAGCGATGTCTGTCAAACGGTAAAATATGCCAAGTTCGCCGAGCGTATCGGCGATATATATATCTGTTTCTCCGGTGAGCGCTTGTGTCTCGGACCGGCGGGCAACACGCAGGCCCTGCGCTGCCGCGGCCTCTGCGATATCGGCGCCGCGGTCAGGGTGGCGCGGGGCGATAAAAGTGACGAGCCCTGGAAATTCCGCGGCAAGACTTTTATGCACGGCGATTGCAATATCTTCCTCTCCGGGATGCGTGCTTGCGGCCAACCAGGAGGGGCGTTCGGACAAGGCTTCACGGAGCCTTGTTAATTCGTTTTCATCAACGGGCAGGGGAGCGGACGCGTGCTTAAGATTTCCGAATGTGTTGATCTGCTTATCCGCAAGCGCTGTCAGACGTTCCGCATTTTGATGATCCTGCGCCAGGATAAGATCGAAAGAGGAAAGCAGATATTTGATGGCGTTCGGCTGACTTTTCCAGTCGGCGTATGATTTTGGCGATACGCGGCCGTTGATCAGCGCCATATAGGGTGTTGCGTCACGCGCCGCGATAATCAGGTTTGGCCAGAACTCAGACTCTACAAAAAGAGCTGCGTCTGGGCGCCAGTGCTCAAGGAAAATGCGGACGAATTCAGGATGATCCAGCGGCGCATACTGATGAAAGGCGTTCTCCGGCAGGCGTTCCGACATCAGCTTCGCCGAAGTCACCGTTCCTGTCGTCACCAGAAAGAAAGTATCCGGCCGGTTAACGCTGAGGCGCTTGACCAAAGGCAAGACTGATAGCGATTCTCCGACGCTCGCGCCATGAATCCATATCAGGCGTCCGTCAGGGCGCGGACGGCCGGCGACGCCGCGGCGCTCGTCAATGCGCGTTTCATCTTCCTTGCCCGCCTTGAGGCGCCGATTGAGCGCAAAATTGGCCACCGGTTCCGCTGCTCGGCTCGCCGCCCGGTAGATCTTCAGCCCCATGGGTTTTTTCAGCGGCTCAGTCACCCGTCATCATCCTTCATTACGTTTCTTTCGGCCTGCGGCGGCGTCAGCGCGCGCCGTGGCTTCGGATATCGCGGTTTTGAGCGCATGGCGAAGCCTTTCCAAATCGTCTTTACTCGCGTCCCCCGGCACAGTGATGGCCGGTTCGCCGGCAAAGACCATCTTTGCAAATGGCAACGCCAGGAGGAAGCGGTCCCAGCTTGTGAATTGTTTTGCGCGGGACGCAGAAGCGCCCACCGGCACAATTGCTGCGCCTGTGCGCTGGGCGATCTTCAAAATGCCCGGCTGAACCGTTTCAGCGGGGCCGCGCGGCCCGTCCGGGGTGACGCCGACCGCGTCGCCGGCCTCCAGGGCGGCAATAATCTGTGCGACCGCGCCGGCGCCGCCTTTCGATTGTCCCGGTTTCTTCGGATTGGCTGCGGAACCGCGAATGAAGTTTACGCCGTAACCGGAAACGGCGTTGGCGATGATCTCTCCGTCGCGATGAGTGGAAATCAACATATGGGCTTTTATGTCCGCCTCTCGGATCAACAAGGGCGTCATCATTAGCCGGCCGTGCCAGAACGCCATAATAACGCCGTTTCCCAGGCCAGCGGCGTTGTCATAATGCTCCCGGCCGATCATGGTCTTTTTGGACGTCAGGAACACAAGTCGCAAATAGGCGCCGATCAAAAAGGATGCCGCGCCTGCGGCAAGCGCGCTCTTGGCGAAGCGTTTCCACATAAAAATGGCGTTCCCCATTTCTGGCGTGACGTCAACAGCTTGCGCGCCGCAGCGGCGACCGCGACAATAGGCGATCGCCGTTGGAAAGATTTCCTCATTGACGCAGTCAGCCTCTACAGAAACAAGAACGCCCGCGACGTCTGTCTCACTCGCACGCCGGCTCTGGTCCGATTATCTAGCGCGCTACTGGCCGAAACTTGCGCTCGCCCTGATCGCCATGGGCGCTTACGCAGCGTCGGCAAGCGCTATTCCCGCAGGCGTCGAATGGATTAACGCCGGCTTCACCGGCGAACAGGCGGCGTTTTCTCCAAGTCTCAATAAAGTGCTGATCTTTGGGCCGTTGATCGTGATCGGCCTTGGCGCCGTCAACGCGTTTTCGCAATATCTGCAAGTGCGCCTTTCCGCAGGCGCAGCCCTCGGCGCCTTGCGCGACATGCAGAACGACATGTTCGCTCGCCTGATGGCGATGGATTTCGCCCAGCAACGACAAGAAGCGTCGGGGCAGGTGATCTCCCGCTTTACCAATGACACAATGGTTTTGCGCGAAACCCTGCGGCGCGTATCGAATGCGGTCCGCGATGTGCTGACCCTGCTCGGGCTCGGCGCCATGATGATCTACTATGATTGGGTTTTGTTTCTCGTCGTTTTGTCGATCTATCCATTGATAGGCGTGCCGGTTGCGCGGATTGGCAAAATCCTGCGCCGGACTTCCGCCGGCGCACAGAAACAGGCCGGCGACCTCACGGCGTTTGTTGGCGAGACGATGCAGGGCGCGCGGATGGTGAAAACCTATCAGATCGAGCCTCTGGAAAAAGCGCGCGCCGCTGACGCTTTTGAAACGCGTTTCAAGCTCTTGCAGAAAATGGCTTATACGCGCGCGGCGAATGAGCCGTTTATTTTCTTTGCCGGCTCGGTCGCGCTCGGCGTCGTCGTTGCCGTCGTCGCGATGCGCATCTCCGCTGGCGCTTTATCCACATCAGAATTTGTCGGTTTCATCATTGCGCTCCTTTTGTTGTCGCAGCCGGCGCGCGGGCTCGGCACGTTGAACGCCGTCGCGCAGGAAGGCTTTGCCGCATTTGAACGCATGTTGGATATCATCGATGCGCGCCCGAGCATTGTCAGCGCCGAAGGGGCGGCGGCTTTGCCTCTCGGACCCGGCAGGGTCGCATTTGAACGCGTGTCCTTCAGTTATCGCGACGGCGAGGCGGCGTTGAATGATGTTTCGCTCGATATTCCGGCAGGGCGTATGGCCGCGATTGTCGGCGAGTCCGGGGCCGGCAAGTCGACGTTGCTCAATCTGTTGCCGCGGCTTTATGAGCCGACGAAAGGACGCATTTTAATCGACGGTCATGACATTTCGAAAGCGACTCTCAGGTCTCTCCGTGAGCGGATGGCCCTGGTTAGCCAGGATGCGATTGTCTTCAATATGTCAGCGCTGGAGAACATCGCATTTGGCCGCCCCGGGGCATCTCGCGCTGAAATTATTGAAGCGGCCGAAGCGGCCGCCGCTAATGAATTCATCGCCGCTCTGCCGAACGGTTATGATACGCCGCTTGGCGAGGGCGGTTCAGCGCTTTCCGGCGGACAGCGCCAGCGCATTGCGCTTGCGCGCGCTTTTCTGAAAGATGCGCCGATACTTCTTTTGGACGAAGCGACCTCGGCCCTGGACGCTGAAAGCGAAGCCAAAATTCAGGAAGCGCTAAGCCGGTTGACGAAAGGGCGCACCAGCATCGTCATCGCTCATCGGCTCTCCACAGTGAAAGACGCCGACATGATTATCGTCATGGAGAAGGGACGCATCATCGAGAGCGGAACCCATGATGCGCTGATCGAAAAAGGCGGCGCCTATGCGCGCCAGGCGGGTTTGCAGCTCGCGTAAGCGGCTACTCCCGGCGCAGGATTACGTCAGACAACAAGCGGCCCCAGATATTGCCCTTAAACGCAGACTTTATAGCCGCAGGATTATAGTCGCTGTCGACCCAGCGAAAAAAAGCGCCAACATCGTCTAGCGCTATATCATTGATGCGCGCATAATCGATATAGGCGTTGAGCGCCGCATCAATAACGCCGGTCTTTCCGTGCTTCACATGACCATAGCGGAATGAAAGTTGTTCTCTTGCCTTATCCAACGGCGCGCCTTGCCTGAAAAACAGGAACAGCGTCGCAACCAGCCCGGCGCGATCTGCGCCGGATTTGCAGTGGATCAGCGCCGGATATTCGATGTCTTCAAAAATCGAACGAGCCTTATAAAGAAACTCTTTCGGCGGCGCTTCACGCGACCAGGCGCGAAAGGGAACATGGGCAAGGCCGAGACGCGCGCACGCCTCTTCTTCCAGAAACAAAAAGCCGCTCGGTTTATCGCCGCGCAGATTGACAACCGTCCGTATGCCGCGCTCTTTCCAAGCCTCAAGGTCTTTAGGAGAAGGCTGATAGGTGCGCCATAGAACACCCGGAACGACTTCGTGTGAGTTATTGTAGATTTTCCGTAAGAACCCATGGTCGCCGAGCATGAGCGCACGCCAGGCGCGCCGACGACCGTCGGGGGAGTTTTGAAATTCTTGCCGTGTCAGCGGCGCAATCATGGGATGGCGAACAGTGTAGCCTAAAACTTTCCGTCCCCATCCGGATCGAGAAGTTTATGCATATGGACGATGAAATAACGCATATGGGCGTTGTCAACCGTTTGCTGCGCTTTGGCGCGCCAGGCTTTTTCCGCTTGTTCGTAGTTTGGATAGATGCCGACAATGTCGAGTTTGTCGAGATCTCTAAAATGACATTCGTCGGGCGTTTCCAACTCGCCGCCGAAGACGAGATGCAATAGTTGTTTATTTTCTGTTTCGCTCATAATTTTCTCCGTAGGCTGATTGCCAGGTCAGTCGCCGGCAATCGTCATTTCCTGGATCAAGAGGCTCGGCGCATTGGTCGAACTCAAAAATTCTAGATCGTTAGCGGGAACCAAATTTGCAAACATGTCGAGGAGATTGCCCGCAATTGTAATTTCGCTGACCGGATGGGCGATGGCGCCGTTCTCGAACCAGAAGCCGGAACAGCCGACCGAATAATCGCCGGTATTCGAATTCACTTGCGGGCCGAACATGTCAGTCACGAGAAGGCCGCTGCCGGCGTCCGCCATTAATTGTCCCGGTGAAACGCTTCCCCGCTCCATATAAAGATTGGTCGAGCCGGAACCGGGGGCGCCGCCCGTGCCACGCGTCGCGCGGGCATTGGTCTCAAGGTTGAGTTGCTTTGCCTGCGATGTGTTAAGCAACCATGAGGTCAGAACGCCATTTTTGATCAGGTCAATTCGCGAGTTTGAAACGCCTTCTCCGTCAAAAGGGCGGGACCCGGCTCCGCGCAGAATATGCGGATCATCGATAATGTTGATGGCGTCGGAAAAAATCTTCTCATCCATTTTGTCTTTCAAAAAACTGACGCCTCGGGAAACGGCGGCGCCGTTCACCGCGCCGGAAAGGCTGGAGAGAAGAGAGCGCGACAAACGGTTGTCATAGATAACAGACGCCGTCCGGCTTTTGATTTTCTTTGGCGACAATCTGGCGACCGTGCGTTCGCCGGCGTTTTTTCCGGTCAATGACGGCGCCTTCATGTCAGCAATATGCGTTTTGGAATCGTAGTCGTAATCTCGTTCCATACCGTTGTCGTCACGCGCAAGCACGCTGACAGAGACGGAATGGTTCGACCCGCCCGACTGACCGAAAAAGCCTCCGCTTGTCGCCAGCCATTTCTGGCCCTCGCCATAGCTGGCGCCGGCGCCGGAGGAATTCACAACCCCTTCAACGGACATAGCCGCGTCTTCGCATTCAGCGGCGCGCTTTTTCAGCGTCTCAGTGGACGGTTCTTCATAATCGCCCAAGTCGAGATTTTTGAACGGTCCCTTGGCGATGCGGTCAGCCGGGGCAAGGCCGCAATACGGATCCTCCGGCGCTGTCTTCGCCATGGCGGCGCAGCGTTCGGCAAGCTCTTTCAGCGAGGCGCGGGAGTGGTCGGTCGTTGAAACGCTCGCCTGGCGCTTGCCGATCATGATCCGCAGGCCGAGATCGGCGCTTTCCGAACGCTCCACGTCCTCGAGTTTGCCCATGCGCCAGGAAACGCCGGAGGAAACGGAATTGTAGAGAACGGCGTCTGCGGCTTCCGCGCCGGCGGCTTTAGCGTCAGCGAGAAGGGCGGTGAGAATCGATTCAGCGTCTTTGTTTTCCATGGGTGCCGGAGATAGAGGGTCGCGAACGCCCGTGCAACCGCATCAGCCGCTCGTTTCTGCCTTAGCGCCGTCACGCCAAAGGTCCCAGGCTTTGGTCTTGCTGATTGTTTCCATATAGCGCGATGACGCATCACTGACGTTGACGGGGCCATAAGTCAAAAACCGCGAGACGACAGGGGCATACATGGCGTCGGCTATGGAAAATGCGCCGAATAGGAAATCGCCTTTCGCGCCGTAAGCTTCGCGGCACTGTGTCCAGAGCGCATCGATACGCGCGATATCGCGGGCGACGCCGGCTTGCGTCGTATGGTTCGGATGCTCGCGCAGGAAAATCATCGGCCAGACCGTTCGCAGGGCCGGGAAGCCGGAATGCATTTCTGCAGACACAGCCCGGGCGACAGCGCGTGCGGCAAGGTCTTCTGGCCAGAGCTGTTTTTCCGGAAAGAGGTCTGCGGCATATTCCATGATTGCAAGCGAATCCCACACCGCAAGGGCGTCATGACGGAGGCAGGGCACAAGGCCGGAGGGCGTTTTCGCCAGAAGCTCTTTTTTCGAATCTGGTCGATCGAGTTTGATATTTTCTTCCGTAAACGGAATTTCTGCCTGTGTCATCAGGAACCATGGTCGAAACGACCATGAGGAAAGATTCTTGTCGCCAATCGTCAGGATAAGGTTGGGCATTGAGGTCACCTCGTGTGTGTCAGGTAAAAATTCGCCATCCATTGGCCGATCAGACTGCGGTCGGATTTGCCTTTCAGGCTTGAAAGACCGGCATCGACCAGGGGCTCAGGAATGCGGCCCCTGCGCAGCCGCATCAAAGCCTCGGCGTAGTCGTGGGAAAACTCCGGGTGCGGCTGTAAGGATATCGCCGGTCCTTGCGCATAGGTGATGACGCCGTTTGGACAAAAGTCGGAGCCCGCTAGAACGCGCGCGCCGTCCGGGAGGTCGATCACCTGGTCCTGATGCGAAACTGCGCAAGCGATGCGCCCTTGCGGCGGCGTCATCCAGGCAGCCAGGCTCCTGACGGCGTAATCATGAACGCCGACGCCCCAACCTTTATCTGATTTTTCGACGCGCCCGCCGAAAGCCTGCGCCATCAACTGGTGGCCGAAGCAAACGCCGATCTGGGGCCGTTTCGCCGCCGCCGCAGCGCGGATCAATTCCTCAGCCGGCGCAATCCAGTCATGACCTTCATAGACCCCGTCAGCGGAGCCGGTGACTAACAATGCGTCGAATGAAGCGACGGATGGCGGGATTTCGCCCCTGAAGATCGCCGATGATGAAAAGGAAAAATGTTCGCTGGACGCCGCCAGCAGGCGCTCGAACATGGTCGGATAATTCGGATGCTCCTCATCGAGCGGGGCCGGCGGTGCGCCGGTTTCGAGGATGTGAATATGCACTGCTGATAATCTTTCTATGCGGTTCTTTCTTTGCTAATTTTAACCACAGAAGTATAATTGAATAGAGTTTCCTTTGCGCTGGGGGCCGTTAGATGAAAGCAGTAGTGACGCGTAACGGTCTTATTTTTTTATCCTTACTTCTTATCGCTGAAATCTTCTTTGGCACTCTTTTGCACGAAGGCGCCCATTGGCTCGCTGGCGAGCTTCTTGGTTACGACATGCAGGCCGGCTTTGGTCGCGCATGGTCTGTCGGCGCAATTGAGTCGGAAAATCCGGTGCGCGATGCGCAGATCATTACAATAGCGGGGCCGGTCTTTACAGTCGCCGTCGCGTTCGTTGGGTTTCTTCTCTGTGTCTTCGCGAACCAGCTATGGGCGTATACGCTGATATTTTCAGCGCTTTATCAGCGTGCGTTGGCAATGGTCCTAAGCTATGTGTCAAAACCGAATGATGAAGCGCGCATAAGCACATCGTTGGGATGGGAATGGTGGGTTGCTCCGTCTATCGTTGTCGGATTTTTGCTTGTCTTATGTGTCGCTGCAGCCTGGCGGCATCGCATTGGCTGGCCTGTTCAGCTTCTGTTTTATGTTATGTGCTCAATCGGATATTCGCTTGTCGTCTTTGTCGATGGACAATTTCCCGGCTTTCGGCATGCGTCTCCTGTAATTTTTCCGTAGTGCTGCAGCTGTGACTGCGCATTGTCCTTGATTACGCAGTGCTCTTCGTATCATTCCTGTGTCAATCAGGAATTTTCAGGAGATCTCGCATGTCAGATCATATTTCGAGCCGCCGGGACGGTGCTGTTTTAAGGCTTGGCTTTAACCGGCCGGACAAGAAAAACGCCATCACGGCGGCGATGTATGCGGCATTGGCGGATGGATTGGCGCAGGCCGAAGACGACAGCGACATCAGGGTCGTCTATTTCGAGTCTGTCGGCGACGTTTACACCGCCGGCAACGACATTGCCGACTTCATGGCTGGCGATTCGCTGGGCGATCCCCACGCGACGCCGCCTGTGCAGCGTTTTCTGAATGCCATTGCGACAGCTTCAAAACCACTTGTCGCCGCGGTGCAAGGCCCGGCGGTGGGCGTCGGCGTCACCATGCTTTTCCATTGCGACCTGACGTTCGCCGCTGAAGGCGCGACGTTCCATACTCCCTTTGTTGATCTGGCCCTGGTGCCGGAAGCGGCCTCGAGCCTTCTTCTGCCGCAGATTGCAGGCTATCAGCGCGCATCGGAACTATTGCTTGCCGGCCGCAAGATCGATGCAGCGAAGGCGCAGGATTTCGGTTTTATCAATGAGGTTGTCTCGCCTGACGCGTTGGAGGCCACAGCCCTTGGCGCGGCACAAAGCTTTGCTGAAAAAGCCCCGACGGCGTTGCGGCTTTCCAAACGCCTGATGCGCGGGAACCGGGATGAGATCCTTCAGCGCATGCAGGATGAAGCGAAGCTGTTCGCCGAGCAGCTGAAGTCGCCGGAGTTTCAGGAAGCCGGCGCAGCGTTCATGCAGAAACGCAAACCGGATTTTTCAAAACTGGGGTGAGCCTACTCCGCCGGCGCAGAGGGATGGGTTTTGTCGATTGTGCGGCGGATCACCGGTGGAAAACGGTCGCGGAAACGCAGGAGGATCGCATCGACTTTTGGCCATTTGCGGCGCATGACCCGGACAACTTTGCGGACGGCGGGGACGTAAGGCGCGAGCAAGGCAAAGCCGATCACCAGCATGATCAGGCCGAACGGCAGGGGCAGGGGCAGCACAATGAGCCCTGTCACAACCAGCGTTGATCCCAAAATCTGATGCAATATCGGCAACATTGCCGCGAAATCACTCCCGAAACTGTACTTTGCGGCTCTTTTCTCGCCGGGAGCCAGAGCCATTCTCCCCTCACTCTAATTAGGCGTTGTCATTCAGACGGTAAAGGCCGGAGGCCAAAATTCAGTTAACCGGACACTCACTTTTCAGTAAGAATGCAATGAATTTCATCCGGTCGGGCGTCTTTTCTGCGGCGCCGCATTCGTGACTTGTGTTTTAGCGGCGGGCCCGGTTGAGTTTGCCGGCAAAGTTGTGGGGAAGCGCTATGGGATCAGCCTGGAAACCGCTAGGCGCAGTCGCGCCGAAAAAACTCGCCCGCATCCATGAGCAACCCTATCAGCTTGCCCAGTGGCTAGGGCGGTTCGCACGCGGCTACCTGACGCCTGCAGATGACGACAGTCATACAAGTTTTGTCTGGCATAGCGAAAACGGCGCCATGGCGACGAATGAAGCGTCTTTCGGCGGGAAGAAAGTCGCTTTTGCATTTTATCCGCGCGATCTCATTCTAAGCGTTATTATCGATGGCGTCATTGGCGATGAGATTGCCATGCATGGCCGCCGCGATCGGGACGCCGGCGTGTGGATGGCCGGCGTTCTGGAGGCGCACGGCGCCGATCCCGTCAAGCTTCATGACGCCGCTCCCTACGCTCTTCTGAAAACACCATATGCGCAGGATGCGCCGTACGATGCGAAGACCGATGTCGCCGGCTTGTCGGAGCTGGCGCGATATCTCGACAATGCCTCTTTGGTGCTGAATGAAATCGTCGCAGCCTACGGGCATGTCAGGCCCGGCCCGGCGCCGGTTCGTCTGTGGCCGCACCACTTCGATATTGCGACGATCATCACGCTTGAAGACGGCGCGTTCGAAACCGCCCGCGCGGTCGGGGCGGGGCTGGCGATCCCGGATAAGCTGCATAAGGAGTTTTATTTTTATACCTATCCATGGCCGCGCAACGAGCGCAAAAACCTGCCGCCCTTGCGATCAAACTGCTCCTATCAATATGACGGCTTTTTCGGCGCCGTGCAGACGATGTCGTCAGTTCTGGCTCAGGGCGATCAGGTGGGCGCCGTGCGAGAATTTTTCGATGAGACGGTAACGCTTTTCATGGATCTGCTTCGAGAAGAAATGGCCGGTAGACGTTAACCACGGCCCCTTGCCGCATGGCGCCTGCCGTCGCGCCGGGCTAAGTCTCTGCCATGGCTTACAAATCCTTACGCGAATTTATCGACAAGCTGGAGGCGGCGGGAGAGTTGATCCGCGTCGCCGAGCCGGTCGCTGTCAAGCTGGAAATGACTGAGATCCAGACCCGGCTGCTCGCCGAGGGCGGGCCGGCGGTTCTGTTTGAACAGCCGATCCGGAATGACGGTTCGATCTCCGAGACGCCTGTGCTCGTTAACTTGTTCGGCACGGTCAAACGCGTCGCGATGGGCGTTACTCTTCAAGGCAAGGAGCGCACAACCGGCGAGGAGTTGCGCGAGGTCGGGGAACTGCTCGCCTTCCTGCGCCAGCCGGAACCGCCGGGCGGCGTCAAGGATGCGCTGAAAATGGCGCCGCTTTTACAGACGGTGATGTCCATGAAGCCGGCGACAAAGTCGCTCGGAACGGCGCCATGTCAGGAGGTTGTGAAGACCGGCGACGATATCAATCTCGACGCTTTGCCGATCCAGACCTGTTGGCCCGGAGAGCCCGCGCCGTTGATCACCTGGCCGCTGATTGTCACCAAGGGTCCGTCATCTGCGAAAGAAGACGATTTTAATCTCGGCATCTATCGTATGCAGAAGATTGATCGGAACAAGACGATCATGCGGTGGCTGAAACACAGGGGCGGCGCCCAGCACCATGCGCGGTGGGGCGAGACAAAGGCGGAGCCTCTGCCCGCGGCGGCGGTTCTCGGCGCCGACCCCGGCACCATCCTCGCCGCGGTAACGCCCGTGCCTGATACGCTGTCGGAATATCATTTCGCCGGACTGATGCGCGGCAAGAAAGCCGAACTCGTCGACTGCAAGACGCAGCCGCTCAAAGTGCCGGCGGAGGCGGAGATCGTGCTGGAGGGGTATGTCTCGCTTGATGAGTATGCGGATGAAGGACCTTATGGCGACCATACGGGCTATTACAATTCCGTTGAAAGCTTTCCGACCTTCACCGTAACGGCGATCACCCAACGCAAGGACCCGATCTATCTGTCGACCTTTACGGGCCGCCCGCCGGACGAGCCGTCCGTGCTGGGCGAAGCGCTGAACGAGGTGTTCATCCCGCTGTTGCAGCAGCAATTCCCGGAGATCGTCGATTTCTGGCTGCCGCCGGAGGGGTGTTCCTACCGCATCGCAGTCATCTCCATGAAGAAGGCCTATGCCGGCCACGCCAAGCGGGTGATGATGGGCGCGTGGTCCTATTTGCGCCAGTTTATGTATACCAAATGGATCATCGTTGTCGGCGACGATGTGAATGCGCGCGACTGGAAAGACGTCATGTGGGCGGTCTCCACCAAGATGGACCCGGCCCGCGATATCACCGTCATTGAAAACACGCCGATCGACTATCTCGACTTCGCCTCGCCGCAATCAGGGCTGGGGAGCAAGATTGGTCTCGACGCGACCGACAAGGTTGAGCCCGAAACCGCCCGCGAATGGGGTGAAGAAATTCAGATGACGGAGGATGTCGTCGCCCGCGTCGATGAGATGTGGTCGACGCTGGGGCTGCCGGGGAGCGGGAAGAAGATATGGTAGAACAGCAATCTGCATCAGCAGGCGCCGACTCCGCAGAAAAAATGAGATCCATAAGACCATGGATCGCAGCGTTGCTGACATTCCTGGGTTGGGGTGTTGGGCTTTATTATGCTCGTCAAACAAAACTGGCGATACGATTAGCAGCTGTTTTATGCGTCGGAGTAGTCCTCATCGGGGCAGGCGCTTTAGCCTTTCTGTTTTTCAACTCGCCGGTGTCGTCTGCTTCTCCAAGAGGCTTCCAGTCCATTACTGATTTAATCAGTCTCGGTTTGTCTGCGGTCCTGGCGGTTGGAGTGTGGTTTTATGTTGCAAAACTTCCTCGCAAGGTTGAGCGCGCAGGCCCCGCGAGACTTTGGGGGTATCTTCTTATTTGGCTCACGCCGATTGTTGTGTCGGTAATCTTTGCAGTCTTCATTCGGTTTTTCTTTTTACAGCCTTTTCATATTCCAGCGGCGTCTATGACGCCAACCTTGGTCCCCAATGACTACTTTATCGTCGAAAAAAATGCCTATGGTTATAGTCGATATTCATTTGCACCCCTCGACCAAATTTTGCCGTCAGGGCGGTTTCTTGTCAAAGAGCCAAATCGAGGCGACGTGGTCATCTTTCGTCCGCCTGAAGATCTTAATTATGACTATGTCAAACGCCTTGTTGGTTTGCCGGGTGAGACAATCGAGATGATAAACGGCGTACTGCACATCAATGGAATTACTGTCCAGAAAGACTTCATAGGCGTTTCTAATACAGGATGCCGATATGGAGAAGCGCTCCGCTATCTTGAGACATTGCCTAATTCAGTTTCTTACATTGTTCAGGAGTGCGCCGGCGATAGAGGAGTGCTTGACAATGTAGGGCCATACGAAGTTCCTGCTGGTCAGTACTTCATGCTTGGCGATAACCGAGATGAGTCTCAAGACAGCCGTGTCACGAGCAAGGTTGGGTTTATCCCTTTTGAAAACATTATAGGTCGCGCCAAACTGAATAACGCTGCCTCGAAACTGGGCAGAAAATAGAATAGGGATCTGCCTACTCCACCGTATCCCCATAGATATCCAGCTCCGTGACATCGCCCTCTGCAAAATTTCGTACAGGGTCGAATTGCGTCGCCTTGTCGCCGACAATGACATAGGTCATCTGCGGCTCCTGCAGATATTCGCCTATAATGCGCTTGTACTCGGCAAGCTCCATGGCGAGGAGTTCTTCCTGCTGTTCCTCCACATAACGCTTGCTGCGGCCGTATTTGCTGATCGTGCGCAGGACGCCGAGCTTGGCGCCAAGACTTTCAAACGCGCGCGTCGTCTGTTTGATCAGCTTTTGCTGGACAATCTCGACGTCCTCTTCAGAGAAGTCGGGGCCGTAATTGGTCAGCATGTCGCGCATGATCTCGAGCGAGGGCTGGGTGGCGTTGGCGCGCACGCTGGTCGAGGCGCGGAAGGCTTGCGGCGCAAGGCCGTTCGAAACGCTTGAAAAGGCGCCATAAGTATATCCCTTCTCGATACGGAGCACCTGGGCGAGATCGCCGCTGATGCCGCCGCCGAGCTTCTCATTGGCGATGTCGAGTTTGGTCGCCTCCGGATGGGTCGACGACACGGTCAGCTTGCCGATGGTGATGACGCTCTGCTTGCTGTCCGGCACGTCGATGAAGAAGACCTTGCCCGCATTGCTCTGCGCCGGGATCTCATAATCGGGCAGCGGCGCCTCGCTTGGGGCGAACAGGCTGGCGATGCTTTCCATGGCGTCTGCTGCGCGCGCCTGGCTGACGGCGCCGGCCACATGAATGCGCACAGGCGCAGACCGCATGGCGTCATAATAGGCGCGCAAATCGTCAAGCTCGATGGCGCTGACTGAGTCAGTATCCCCACTTGAAGCGCGCCCGAGCGGGTGATTTTCTCCATAGATCAGCTTGTTGAACGCAAGGCCCGCGATGGCGTTGGGACTGGCCTCGCGCCCTTTGATGCCGGTCAGCGCAGCGGACTTGATCCGCTCGAAATCGGCTTCTTCAAAGCGGGGGGCAGAAAGAATTTCTTCAACCAGCGCCAGCGTCGCCTCGAAATAGCGAGCGAGCGTCGTGCCGCCGATGGTGATCTGATCGCGGCCGGCGCTGACGCCGATGCCTGAACCAAGAAGGCCGATCGCCTGTTCCATTTCCGCCGGCGTGCGCGTCGCTGTCCCCTCGTTCATGAGGCCGGCGAGCAGGGACGCAACTCCGGTCTTGTCGTTAGGATCGACCCAGGCGCCGCCGTCAATGGCGATTTCAAAATTGACGAGCGGCACTTCGCGATTTTCGATGCCGAGAAGGCGGATATCGTTAGCGAGCGTTGCTTCCCAGACATCCGGCATCGCGACGAGCGGCAATTCGCCGAAGGGCGGCTCGGAGCGGTCATATTTGCTGGGCGTTTTTTCGTATTCGGCTTCTTCGCCCTGGCTGACCTCTTCATTGGCGGCGCCAGCTTTGACTTCCTCGATCCAGACGGTCGCAAGTGTTGATCCGTCTACGGCGAGACTGGCCTGACCCTGCGGCACGAAACTGGTGACAATCGCCGACTTGCCTTTGACATATTTTTCATAGGCCGCCAGCACGTCGTTCGCAGTGACAGCGCGTAATTTCTCTGCTGATTTGATCGCATAGGCTGGATCGCCGGCGAATTCATTGTCGCTCGCCATCTGGGTCGATTTGCCAAGCACAGTTGAAAAGCCGGAATAGAGAATAGTTTCCTGCTCGGCCTTGATGCGTTCAAGGTCCGTTGCATCAACGCCTTGCTCCTCAAAATTGGTGAGCGCCGTATCAAGAGAGGTTTTGACCTCATCGAGATCAACGCCTGATTTGGCGCGCACACGGAAGACGAATTCGCCAGCCAGTTCCATAGAGTTGTTGAAGGCCGACACGCCCGGCGCAAGTTTTTGCTGCTCGACAATTTCTTTGTAAACGACGGAATTTTTACTCCCAGCAAGAAGTTGAGCCAACACGTCAAGCGCAGCCTCATCCGGGTGATAGGCTTCCACAGTTGGGAAGGTCAGGCGCAGTTCCGGCAGCTTGGCGAAATTATCTTCAAAATAGAGCGTCTTGTCAGCGTCCAGACTGACCGGCATGGGCGGCAGCGGCTCGACATCGGGCCCCTGACGGATTTCACCGAACCAGCGTTCGACTTTTTCTTTGGTCTCTTCAATATCGATATCGCCGACAATGGCGAGCGTCGCGTTCCCGGCGCCGTAATATTGATCGTAAAACTCGCGCAAATCATCGAGCGTCGCCGCCTGAAGGTCGGGCAGGGCGCCAATCACTGTCCAGCTATAGGGATGACTTTCCGGGTACAGCGCTTTGCGGATCACTTCCTGCGTGTAGCCATAAGGCGCATTGTCGACCCGCTGACGCTTTTCATTTTTGACGACCTGCTTTTCGCGTTCGAGCGCGGCGACCGTCACCGTGTTGATCATGTAGCCAAGGCGGTCAGAGTCGATCCACAGGATTTTGTCGAACGCGTCTTTCGGCACGACTTCGAAATAGATAGTGCCGTCGGACCAGGTGCCGCCATTGCGCGTGCCGCCCCATTCAGGGATCGCCTTGCGGTTCCAGCCGCGCGGCACGTTTTCTGAATCGTTGAACGCCATATGTTCGAAGAAATGGGCGAAACCGGTGCGACCCGGTTTCTCCCGGTTGCTGCCGGCGTGAACGACCGTGGTGACTGCGACGATAGGATCGGAATCATCGACATGAAGAATGACTTCGAGCCCGTTATCGAGGGTGAACTTTTCATAGTCGATAGCGAAGTCAGATCCGGATGAAGACTCTGGTTCACCGCCGCCTGTTTTTGTCCTTGATGTGTCGGCTTCTCCGCTTTGCTGGCCGCAGGCCCCCGCCAGCAACAACGCGCCAAGTGTAAGAGAACGATAAACTGCCATGTGAGCGCATCCCCGCTTTGATTCGTGATTGCCGGGAGCATACCACCACATGCCCGCATGTCACGGCGAAGAACGCCCGGTTCAGCGCTTTGTGGCGGCCTTTTCAACGAGCGCCAGGAACGCTTCCGGCGTTGTCGCCGCTTCAACTGATGCAGCAGGAAGGGCGACGCCCCAATTGTCGGCAATAGCGCGATAGCGCGGCCGGCGCCTCTCGATCAGTTTTGCAAAGCCCCACCTGATGAACGCGTCCGGATCAACATCCGCTTCCGCGGCGCCCGTTTCTTCGAGATAGTCCGCCCACGATTTTTTTAGGAATGCTTCATTATAATACATCGGCTTCGGCGCTGCATTAAAGCGGTCTTTTAACGCCTCTGCGTAGGCGTCGTCTTCTTCAATGTAGACGATGAGGCAATGATCGCTCAGCGCCTTCAGGACCGGGTCGGCTGCATCCTCCGGATCGACAATCTCACAGATTGAACCCGATGCGTCGCAAATAAAGTGATCATAGCCGTAGATGTCTTTGGCCTTGTTGATGAATAGCGAGACGTCTTTCATTGCCGCAATTTCACCCTCTGAATGAAGGCGTTGACGCTTCACATACTCCGTAAAAGGAATGCCGCCTTTTGCCGGGGCGCCCGGCTTTCCAAGCCAGGTTGAGAGAGGGTCGAGATTATCAAAAGTGATATTGGACGAAATATAAATCGAGTCCGATTTCAGGAGGTCGCGCAGAAGCGGCGTTTTCATCGCCTCGCGTTTAAAATTATCAACGATCGCCTCGCCGAGATAGCGCGTGCCAATACGGTAATCGACAGAATAATGGAACCAGTTCGCATCGCGTCGCAGCATGGATGCGATCCGCGTCTTGCCGACGCCGGACATGCCGATCAGCGCAATTGGATCGCCAAATTTATAATTCTGTATCGCCAAAGCTTTTTCCTATGACGGCCCGCCGCCATGATAGCCGCGAAAGTTTAAGAACTCGCGGCGCGTTTTAGGGCCGTAGGTGGCGAAAGACGGATTGGGCCGTTCAAGATAGGCGTGTTTACGCCCCGCAAGCGCATCTGTGCTGGCGCGCTTTTTCACTTCATCTAGGGTAATGCCATAGGGCTTTGTCGCGTTCAGCCCAAAGATTTTCGCTTTCAACTCCGGGCTTAGCGCAGCGTAGCCATGCTCGTCCTGAAACTCATCGGAAATCTGAAACGCACGGAACGCCTGTATCTGGTCCTGCGGGCTGCCATACCAGATCGAGTCTGTGCCCCAGAGCACATTATCCTCGCCGCAATATTTGATCAGCTTGCCAAGCGCATGGGCCGCCATCTCCGGGTCGCGCATCAAAAATCGCCAGGTGGAGCCGAGCTCGGCGTAGACATTGTTATTGGGCGCAAGCCCCGCATCGATCAAAGATTGGCACAAAACGTCGATACCGGCTTCCTTGCCTTCGCCGGGCGTGAAGGCGTCTTCCGCGACCTGGGTGTCAAAGCCCGAGTGATAGAGAATGAAATTGATGTCCGGGTGACGTTTTGCGGCCTCGCCAATATCCGAGCACAGAGAGTGTTCATAGGATTTTGGCCCGAAGGCGAGGCCTTTGTGGATGGCGATATTGCGCACGCCGACCGCGCGGGCTTTCTCAATCATCTTCTCGCCCGCCTCGTCGGTCATGAAAAATCCTTCGCCATCCGGGCCCCACTGGGTGTAGGTTTTCCATGCCGCAATCGGAAATTCACTGGCAAGGCGCTCCATATCTTCCAGATCGCCCGGCTGGTTTGGATTGACGCGGCCGTGGAGCATGAGGCGGTGATCGCCTTCCATGGCGTCAACGATGCGCCGGGTTTCGTCTGCTTCCTCGATAGTCAGCGGTTCGGCGTCGCGCGCTGACGGTACGAAAGACAGCACCATCATGTCAGTGTCGGAATCGAGAAAAACATCCTTGATAAACTCTTCCGACCCAAGACAATTTAGATAGTCGCGACCCTCCTTTGGCGCATCCTGAACGCATGTATTTGGAAGACCGGAAAGGGGCCGCGCGCTCTCAGGCAGTTTTTGAAGCCAGGCGCCGGTGGGGTTTACGTAATGGCCCTGAATGTCAAAGATGAATTCATTCCCGTCCAACGCTTCCAGGGCGGCTGCATCTTCAAAGGCCCCTTCCGCCGGTATATCGAATTCCCCGCCTTTTTTGGGTTTCTCACCCATGGCGTTGGCGTGATTGACCGCAAGCAGCGTTGTCGCCGCACCGCAAGCGGACACCATGAAGTCGCGGCGCGAGCGACCTGTCCGGCGGGCATTTTCCGTGACCCAGTCCTGGGCGAGGGCGTTTGCGGCCTCATTGCGCTTGTTAAGGGCGACCGGTGCAAACTCCCCGTTTGAGGTCGTATCGATTTTAACGGGAAGACGCTCGCCTTCCGGATCGCGGTTCTTTTCGTCGAAAACCGAATGGCTCATGGCGAGGTCCTTTTCTTTAAGCGCATGCTTTAAGCTTTTGCGATCATCCCGGCGATCTCGTCTTTGAGTTGCAGTCGTTTCTTCCTGAGATCTTCAAAGCGCACATCGCCGGCGGCGTCGACTTCCGATTCAATACGATGGATTTCGCGATTTACTTCGTGATACGCATCGGCAAGTTTGGCGAAATGCGCGTCATTCATTTTCAGCGTATGGATTTTCTCACTCTCCTCCGGAAATTCTTCGCTCAGCTCATGGGGCGTATGGGCCATTGTCGTTCTCTCCCTGGTGGCGCAAATGGCGCGCTCTGGTCAAATATGGAGAAAACTGTAACCTTCACTTGAGAGTTCGTCCATGGCGCGCGGCGGGCACGAAGTCTGCATGTAAGCGGGTAAAGGTGAGAAACGACGACGATGTGGAAGTATTTGCTGACGATTGCCGGAATATCCGCTCTGAGCACGAGTGCGCTTGCTGATGACTCTGAGCTTATCGATAACGGTCTGACGGAAGTTTCTCTCGATGGGATCGCCGAGTTGCGCGGCAAAGTTTCGGGCCGGGACGATTCTTCCGGCTACGCCGTCAACCCGGACCTCATGCGTTACGACATAGACGACGGCTCAGGCTATTTCTTCTCCGATCGCGGAGCGGCAGCGCACCCTTTTGTGATGTATTGCGGGCGCAATGACGAAGGCGTTCTGGAAGTGCGCGGCTGGTATGCCGGTGAGCAGGATGCGGCAATATTGTTAAAGTCGAAACTTGCCGCCGTCATTGCAATGCGCGGCGATTGTCGGGTCGATGCGCCCGGGCGGTAACGGTCAGGCGCGCTCGCGGGTTTTCAGGAATTTTATTTTTGGATTTTTTTCTTCCGCATAACCCGCTTCCCATTGCGAACGGGCAAGAAATACCGGCGAACCATAGCGGTCATGGGCGACCGCACCCTGATTTTTTGAAACGAAATCTGCGACATTGTCATCTTCGCCGGCGACCCATCGCACTGTGTCGAAACCGCAGACCTCAAGCGTCGCGGCAACGCCATACTCCGCCTTCAGACGTTCCTGAATGACGTCAAGCTGCAATGATCCGACAACGCCGACAAGGAAGTCAGCCCCCAGCGCCGGGGTAAACACCTGATTGGCGCCTTCTTCGGCAAGCGCAATCATCGCGCGTTTCATCTGTTTTGACTTCATGGGATCGTCAAGACGCACACGGCGAATGATTTCCGGAGCGAAATCCGGCAGGCCGGAAAACTGCAAGCCTTTTCGTTCCGACAGGGTGTCGCCAACGCCGAGCGCGCCATGGTTCGGAATGCCGACAATATCGCCGGCGACCGCTTCCTCCGCAAGCTGACGGTCCTGCGCCAGAAAGAAGATCGGGTTATTTACCGCCAGCGCCTTGCCCGTGCGCGTCACGTTCAATTTCATGCCGCGCTGAAATTTGCCGGAGCACATGCGCACGAATGCAATACGGTCGCGGTGGTTCGGGTCCATGTTTGCCTGGACCTTGAAAACGAAACCGGAGACGTTCTTGTCATTCGGCAGGATGTCTTCATCGCCTGCGGCTTGCGTACGCGGCGGCGGAGCGAACTTGCCGATATCGCGCAACAATTCCGCAACGGAAAACTCTTTGAGCGCCGAGCCGAAATAAATCGGCGTCAGCGTGCCGTCGCGAAAAGCCTCAAGATCGAAGGGCGAATAGCCCTCGCGGGCAAGCGCCATCTGTTCGGCGATCTCCTCAGACATGTCAGCGCCGGCGCGTTCGGCAAACGCGGCGTCTTCCGCACCTGACATGGCGACCGCCTCATCATAATGGCCTGCGTCATCAGTCGACGGCGACAGAAAGCGGTTGTGATCCATGTCGTAGCAACCTTTGAAGCGGCCGCCCGTGCCTACCGGCCACACCTTTGGCGAAACGTCGAGGGCGAGCTGGTCGGCGACTTCATCAATAATTTCGAAGGGATCGCGCCCCTCGCGATCAACCTTGTTGATGAAGGTCAGGATCGGGATATCGCGCAGCCGGCACACTTCAAACAGCTTGCGCGTCTGGCTCTCAATGCCCTTGGCGGCGTCGATGACCATCACCGCGGAGTCGACCGCCGTCAGCGTGCGGTAAGTGTCCTCGGAGAAATCTTCGTGGCCCGGCGTGTCGAGAAGATTAAAGACATTCCCGTCAAACTCGAAGGTCATGGCTGAGGTCGTGACCGAGATGCCGCGTTTCTGCTCAATCGCCAGCCAGTCCGACCGGGCGCGCCGGCGCTCGCCTTTGGCTTTGACCTCGCCGGCGAGACGGATGGCGCCAGAGGCAAGCAACAGCTTCTCCGTCAGGGTCGTCTTACCGGCGTCCGGGTGCGAAATGATCGCGAAGGTGCGGCGATTGAGATAGTCGTCGGTCATGATTGGTCGTGCGAAATGCGAAAATCCGTCAATGAACGCGGGGCTCTCTGGCGTCAAGGCGGAATTCACCCAAATTATGAGGAAAGATCCTGATCGCTATTGGACGTTCGGCTATGATTGTCGCAAGACGTCTGGGACATGATTCTGCCGTTTCGCCAGCACAGGACGCTTGGTTGTGGACGCTGTATAAGCTGCGCTAAAGCCGATAATCTTCTACGCCGGATAAACATCTCTGTACGAATTAGGTCGATCGACCCCTCTGTTCAGTGAATAAGGAGGTCAGGGGCCGGGGCGGCATTCTGGGAAACGCCCTCCGTATGGATGAATTATTATAAGCAGGTGGGGAAATTTTGGTCTGTGTCAGGATTTTGAAATCCAATTCAGAAAAATATAAGACTTGGCAAAAGTAAAAAGCTACGTTGCAATTGTCTCGTTGATATGGCGATCGCCCCGCCGAGACGAGACCATACACTGACGCAGACACGCTTGACCCGAGCGTACTGAAGAAACCTGCGGCGGCTTTTGAGACTCCTCCCAAACCAATCCAGAAGTCGCCGCAGTGTTCTTCCACTGATAAAGAGCCAATTGCCGCGGTTCGTTCATGTTGCGTCGCAACATAAAATCCGCAGGTTTAGTCCTTGAAATTTGAGCCAACTAATGGGTTTCAGGCGCAAAATCCCCTGTTTCTATCAAAATGGTGCAATCGCGTGCTGGAAAATCGCAAGACTCATCCCAAACCCCGATTGTATTACTGCGAGTTAAGCAAGGAAGTGACCGGAACGACGTGAAGCAGCTTGTTTATATCAGTGAATGTTTCCGACCGCTCGACACCGAGGGGGTTCACGACCTTCTCGTGCAGGCAAGATCACGTAACGCATTAAACGGCGTCACCGGGCTTTTGCTTTATGGGGGGGAGCGTTTCATGCAGGTTTTAGAAGGGAGCGTTAGTGCAGTTGATGAGATCTATGCGAGCATCAGGCAGGATTCTCGGCATATCAACATATCAACTGTATACGAGGCGTTTACTGACCACCGGTCTTATGAGTCCTGGCATATGGCCTATCGGCCGCTCTGGGCAGAGAATGGTGTTGAGCAAGCTTTTACTGAAGTCCGTGATATTCTTGATACTGCTCAGAACCAGGAGGAGCCAATAAAACTTGGCTCGGTCATGAGTGCTTTTTATCGCGAAGCGTTGAATGCGACGATAGCTGAAAGTCGCCCGCTTTCTTAATTATTTTTGCGGTCATTACAGGTCGCTGTTTATATGAGCAACACTCTTATCTTGGTTTGGGGCGCGTCTTTAGCCATCGTTTTTTTGGTTGGTCGCCGCACTGCTGTTCATAAGAAAAAGCGCGCTCAGATAAAGATGGACAGCGGCGCGCTTATTCGTGATGGTCAGCATGCGATCAAGAATAGTTTGCAGCTCATCTCCAGTTTAATACGTCAATCACTGGCCGAGCAAAGTCTTCCAAATTTGCGAACGGACGGGCTTGACGGACTAACAAACCGGCTGTCGATCATCGCGGGCGTTTATCATCATCTGACGCTTTATGGCGACACTCTGGCGGTTCGCTTTGATCGATATCTGGAAGAATTACTCGCGGAGACGGACTGGCAGGAAGGATGCGAGGTTAAAATAACGCACGCCAATGAAGACCCGCCGCCGCTGAAGCTGGAAGATGCGACCGCGCTTAGTTTTGTTGTCGCCGACTGTGTCAGAGATTTGAAAACACTTGGTCCTGACAATCTTATTTGCATGGAGTGCGAATACGTCTCGACAACCAAAAACCGCTATTTCGTCATACGAATGAGCCGGGAAGAGGGAAATGATCCATCGCGCATCTTTACCGCCAAGGGCGGGCTGTTTGAAGAACAGTTCATACAAGACTTGATGGAACAGGCGGAGGCTGTCGCTGAACTCTCTGTTAATGATGCGGGCAAGGTTCAGGCGGTTGAGATTCGAGTTTCCAATTCCGCTGCTTCCCTGACCTGAAATCCATTTTTCGGATTGATTTCCAAAAACACATTAAGCCGGAAGCCTGCCCTGAGATCGCTGTCAGCAACGATAAGGGAGAATGATGGAGAAGTGCGTTCCCTGGTTTGATGTGGAACGAAGAATTAGTTCGCCGCCAAGTTTCGCCGCCATCTGTGCTGTTGCCGGAAGCCCTAATCCGATACGACCTGAATAGGATGGCCTGCCAAACATGCTTGGGAACAATCGGTCCAGCACATTCATGGGGATGCCAGGGCCGTTGTCTTTGACGTCTACGGTCAATGCATTATTCCTTGCATCGGCGTATACTTTGACGAACCCGCCGGTCTTAGCCATAGCGACCGAGGCGTTGCGAACCAAATTAAACACCATACGGCACAGGCTGTTTGTATCCATGATAATGCGGTCTTGACCTGTCGTTTCGGCTGAAACTTCAAGGCGAAGCTTTGGTTGCGGAACGGCCAGTTCCAGCGCTTCAGCGATTGTGGAGGACAAGCTGATTTTCCGCGTAATGAGAATAGGTCCCGCCTGATTGGCGTTCATGGCGTCATGACAAAGTTCCACCGTTTTATCGATGGCTTTAAAAATACGGTCCGTGTGCTTTGTTTCCGCAGTGTCCTGCTTACCCGCCAGGCTTTCAACTGAAAGCAGGGCAGGCGTCAGTATGTTGCGAATGTCATGGGCAAGTGAAGCGATGTCCTCTGATTGAGCCAATGCAGCCTCCGTGAGTTTTCAATCGCCGACCGATTCGACATCTTGAAAATAGGCTCATCAGTCCGTGAAGTATTTTGAATGCTGTACTGTTCTTTCAAAATCGCTGCGCAAAACAATCTTTTTAAAAAGATCTGCATGAATATGTTGCTGAATAAAGTAACAACCTGGCATGGCGCCGGAGTGTATTACCAGTGTGTAATGCGCGAGGTCGCTTTGCAAAAACGCGCCGTATCTCAGGGTGGCGCCGTCTGAGCGCAAAACATGGTGTTCCCTAAAAGCGGCATTTTTCAAAAAAATGCTTAAAATACCAGAATTCGGGCAATTTATGCTTATTCTTGTCAAACCACTGGAATTCTTGAGCAAAAACTAAGACTATCAATCTGGACATGAGCGTATGTCTTTAGCGTACAGCCAGGGAGATCATTGTGGCGCGTGTATTGATTGTCGAAGATGAGTTGGTTGTTGCGCGCGACCTTGAGGCGTCTTTGACGGCGATGGGGCATGAGGTTGTTGGTATAGCGACGAATGCTTCTGACGCGCTTAGTCTGGCTGAAGATGAAAAGCCGGATCTTGCGCTTGTCGATATACGAATCAAAGGCGACCGCGACGGCATTTCTCTTGCCGCTTATCTGAAGCAGGATGCGCCAATCCGCATTGTCTTCCTGACGTCCTATGCCGATAAAGAAACAGTTGAGAGAGCAAGCGCAGTCAACGCCAGCGGGTATTTGTTGAAGCCGTTTACGGAAGAAACTCTGTTTGCCAGCTTGTCAGTCATATTATCGCAAAGCGGCGAAGCTTATAAGTCGATTGACCTCGAAGCGGTTTCTGAAAAATCAGTACACACAATCGGGCTGCCTCAAAACGTAATGGAGGCCATATCTGATTACGTTGGCAAGAACATCGACAAGGAAGTGAATTTGGCGGAACTCGCGGCGATCGCGAATTTAAGCGACAGCACCTTTTCGCGCAGGTTCAAGGTCGTAACTGGAATTACGCCTTATCAATACGTTATGAATGAGCGTATCGCTGAAGCGAAACGGCTTTTGCGCGGGACGAGCTGGCGCCTCGTCGATATTTCGTCGGCGACCGGGTTCAGCAGTCAGTCCCATTTTACAACTGCATTTAAAAATCACGTCGGATTGACGCCGCTTGCGTATCGGCGGCTCTAGAACAAGCCTTGCGTCAATCCTGCGTCGGACCTGCGCGAAGCGCCCGGAAAACTGCGACCTGCGACTGCGCCGTCGCCGTGCGAACAGCCGCCAGCGCATCAGCCGCCTCCAGGTCGCGGCGCTCCGCATCAAGAACGCTTAGAAAATCTTCAGCGCCGTTCTCATAGCGAAGGCGGGCAAGGCGTGCGGCCTCCCTGCTGGCGCGTTCAGCTTCAACAAGTTCTATGAGCTGTTCCTGAAGCAACGCTTGGTTGGCGAAGGCCGTTTCGGCTTCGGCGAGTGCGCTCAGCACAGTGTTTTCGTATGTGTTGAAAGCTGCATCAATGCCGGCCCTGGAAGCTTGTACGGACTTTCGTGCGCGCAGAAGATTTGTAAGCGACCATGTAATTGACGGTCCCGTTGCGAAGTTCAGTGCTTTCGATGAAAATTGATCCTGAAAACCAACGGCCTGGTAGCCCACCTGACCGGTCAGATCGATCCGAGGGAAAGCCTCCGCGATATCCAGCCCAACCTGTTCGGTCGCCGCTGCAAGGGCTTGCTCACTCGCTGCAATGTCCGGTCTTCTACGCAGGAAAGCGGCGGGATCGCCAATGGGAATTGCGCCCTTGATCATGGGCAGCGGAGCAGGGTCTTCTACAATGGCGTTGATTTGAGCTGGGCTCTGACCAGTAAGCACGCCCAATTGATAAAGCGAAGCTTTGATCGCCGCATCGAGAGGCGGCACAATCGCTCTGGTCCCGGCGAGCTGCGACTTTGCGCGCTCGACATCAAGGTCGGTGCCGCGTCCCGCGTCCCTGCGCACCTCGGTGAGTTTAAGCGTGTCGTCCTGGTTGGCGACGTTGTTTAAGGCAACGGCGCGCTGCGCCTGCAGTCCGCGCAGATTGATGTAGGCATCCGCGATATCAGAGATGATCAGCGTTTGCAGGTCAGCCAGAACATACTGCGCTTCGCCGAGATTTGCTTTGCCGATATTGATGGTTCGGGTGACGCGGCCGAAAAGATCGACCTCCCACGTTGCCGCAACATTGATGTCAGATATGTCATTTGTTGGAAACGGATTTGCGCCGGAGCCGCCGGTGCTGGCAATAAACACAGCAGAGCCCGTGCGCGATTCAAGATAAGAGCTTGTGATGGTGTCAAACGGCGCCCGGTTGAGACGCGCCAGACCCCATTGGGCGCGGGCGATATTGACATTGGCGTAGGCGGCGCCGAGTTCACGGTTCTCCGCAAGTCCAAGGCTGATCAGTTCGTTGAGTTTGTCATCCTCAAAACGGGTCCACCATGCGCTGAGCGCTTCGTTGTTGTCGTATCCGTCGTTGTTGATGAAGGCTTCCGGTTCATAAGCGCTGATGTCCGGGGCCTCGTAGGTGGGACCGATCAGCGTGCACCCGGCAAGAGCGGCTGCGCCTGTTGTAAAGCCAGCGAATTTCATCAAGCCCAAGCGTTTCATGTCTGACCTACTCCGCCGCCGCCGGCGCGCTTTCACCGGTTTTGCGTTTACGCGCGCGAGCCAGGCTGCGCGCCGCAACATAAAAGACAGGCGTCAAGAACAATCCGAACACCGTTACGCCAAGCATGCCTGAGAAAACAGTTACGCCCAGTGCGTTGCGCATTTCCGCACCGGCGCCGGAAGCAATCACGAGCGGCACGACGCCAAGGATGAAGGCAAAAGAGGTCATCAATATCGGGCGCAATCGCAATTGCGCTGCGTCTGTTGCCGAATCAAACAGACTTTTTCCCTCATCTTCCATTTGTTTGGCGAACTCGACGATCAAGATAGCGTTTTTGGCGGCAAGCGCGATCAGCACAACAAAACCAATCTGTGTCAGGATATTATTCGTCTGCCCCGCAATGTTGACACCCGTGACAGCCGATAAAAGCGTCATGGGAACAATCAAAATAATCGCCAGCGGTAGGGTCAAGCTCTCAAACTGAGCGGCCAGAACGAGAAAGACGAAGATGACAGCAAGAAGAAACACAAGTCCTGCAGTGTTGCCCGCCTGACGTTGCTGATAGGCAAGCTCGGTCCATTCAAAAGACATGCCCGGCGGCAAAACATCGCCCGCCAATTCTTCCATTCTCTCAAGCGCTCTTGCGGAGGAAACGCCTGGGGCCGGTTCGCCCTGAACGGCGGCGGCGGGGTAGAGATTGTATCGGGGAACGCGGCTCGATCCGGTTGTCATCCTGGCTGAGGCGACTGCTTCGACAGGCGCCATTTCGCCTTGGGAGTTGCGGGCGTAATATAAAGAAATGTCTTCCACGCCGCGGCGGTAATTCGCGTCAGCCTGCGCGGTCACGCGGAATGTGCGGCCCAAATAGTTGAAATCGTTTATGAATGCAGAGCCAAGATAGACTTCCAGCGCCTCAAATACATTTGAGGAAGGTACGCCCATGAGTTCGGCTTTTTCGCGATTGATGTCGAGGTAGACCTGCGGCGTAGACGTTTCAAAGAAAGTGAAGACGTTCTGCAATTCCGGGTCCTGATTGGCCGCCATCATCATTTGAAAAGACGCTTGCTGCAGGGCGTTGAGTCCAAGCCCGCCACGATCCTGAACCATCATCTTGAAGCCGGACCCGTTGCCGATGCCGCGAACAGGAGGCGGTGCGATCACAAGCACAAAAGCTTCGTTAATATTCTGCGCGAGCGCGCCCTGAAGGCGTTGTTGCAACACACGATAATCGGCGCGCTGACCAAACTCTTCCATCGTGAAGAAGACGGCGCCGGCGTTCGATGCGTTTGTGAAGGTTGCGCCGTTGAAGCCGGCAAACTCAGCGGCGTGCGCGATGCCGTCGACGGACAAGCCAATTTCCGTTGCTCGGCGGACGATTTCATCTGTGCGTTCAAGCGATGCGCCTTGCGGTAAGTTCACAACGCCAATCAGATATCCCTGATCCTGGTCGGGAATAAATCCGGAAGGGGTCATTCTGAACTGCACGCCGGTTACAACGAGCATGACGGCGTAGACCGCCAAAACGACGCCGCTCATGCGCACGAAGCGGCAAACCCAATCGGCGTAGCCGCCGGCGAGCCGGTCAAAACCCCTGTTAAACCAGTTGAAAAAAGCGTGGAGCGGTTTTTCCCAGCTGCGCGGCTCTTTTTTGTCTGAATTGTCCGACAACAACATGGCCGCAAGCGCCGGGCTCAGCGTCAATGAGACGACAAGAGAAAACGTGGTCGATGCGGCGATGGTGAGAGCGAATTGCCGATAAAAAGCGCCTGAAATGCCGGGGATGAAAGCTGTTGGAACAAAAACCGCAAACAACACCAGCGAGGTCGCGATGAGCGCGGCGCCGACTTCATCCATGGACCGGCGGGCCGCCTCGCGCGGCGACAGGCCGTCGCGCAGATTGCGTTCCACATTTTCAACCACGACGATCGCATCGTCGACAACAATGCCGATGGCCAATACGAGCCCGAAGAGGGAGAGGTTGTTTAGCGAGAAGCCAAACAGCGCCATGACTGAAAACGTGCCGATCAAGGACACGGGAATGGCGATGATTGGAATGATGGCTGCGCGAAGTGACTGCAGAAATACAAAGATAACGATGACCACCAGCAAAGTGGCCTCGAAAATTGTTTTATAAACTTCCTGTACGGACTCTTCGACAAAAGCGGTCGGGTTATAAATAACCTGATATTCGAGGCCGGGCGGAAACCGTTCGGATAAATTATCGATCAACGACAGAACATTTTCCGATGTCGTCAACGCGTTCGAGCCCGGACGCTGGAAAACAGCCATGGCGACGGCGGGCTGATTGTCCAGATATGCGTTCGTCGTGTAATCCTGGGCGCCGAGTTCCACGCGCGCCACATCGCGAACGCGAACAAGCGCTTCGCCCGAACTGTCTGATTTGATGATGATATTCCCGAACTCTTCCGGCGCGGTCAGACGTCCTTGCGTCTGAACGCTGAGTTCAAAAGCGTTAGCATTGGGGATCGGGGCCTGATTCAGCGTGCCGGACGCGATCTGCACATTTTGCGCTCGCAGGGCGCTGACGATATCGCCCGCGGTCAAATCCAGTTGCGCCGCGCGTTCAGGGTCAATCCAGATCCGCATGGCGTAATCGCGCGCCCCGAATACAAGAACATTGCCGACGCCTTCAACGCGTGAAAGTTCGTCGCGAATTTGCAAGGTCGCATAGTTTGAAACGTAAAGCTGGTCATAGCTGTTGTCCGGCGACAAAAGGTGAATGACCATCAGAAAGTCCGGCGATGATTTTTGCGTCACAACGCCCAGACGGCGCACCTCTTCGGGCAGTCGGGGCTCAGCGCGGGTGACGCGATTCTGGACAAGAACCTGCGCGTTGTCGATATCGACGCCCTGCCGAAAGCTGACCGTAATCGTCAATCTTCCATCGGCCGTTGACTGCGACTGCATATAAATCATGCCTTCGACGCCGTTGATTTCCTGCTCCAGCGGCGTAGCAACGGTTTGCGAGACAATTTCTGCAGAAGCGCCAGGATATGTCGCAGTCACCTGTACAGTCGGCGGCGCAATCTCCGGATACTGAGAAACAGGCAGAGCGAGATAGGATATCGCGCCCACAAGAACGATAATGATTGAAACGACCGAGGCGAAAATTGGCCGGTCTATAAAGAAATGGGAGAATTTCATAGCTTTACAAAAGGACGCGCTTGATTACCCATTGTCCGTATCGGGGTTCGATGTTGTGCTGGTGCGGTCGCGGGCGGCGTCGTCAGGCGAAGGCTCAGTCGGCGCCACCGGCGCGCCCGGTCTGATCATGGCGAAACCGCTTGTGATAATTCTGTCGTCCGGGCGCAATCCGTCTTCGACAATGCGCATGCCGTCTTCAATCAGTCGGCCGAGAACGATAGGACGTCTCTGGGCTTTGTTTTCTTCACCCACAACCCAAACAAATTGCTCTGATTGGTCGAACTGCACTGCTGTGTCGGGAATGAGCATGGCTTCAAAAGGGTCGCGCCCGAAGAGGCGCAACCGTCCGAACATGCCGGGCGTCAGGAACGCATCCGGGTTGTCGACAACCGCTTGCGCCTGAATAGTGCCCGTTGACGGATTGATGGCGTTATCGACAAAATTCATCCGCCCCTCGATCAGAAAGTCATCCTGATCTTCCAGTTTGATGCGCACCGGGTTTGGCGCATCGCGAGAGCTTGTTCGCGCGCCGCTTTGAGCAAGACGCGAGTAATTCAGATAATCGCGTTCGCTGCCTGTAAATACAAAATGGATCGGGTCGACCGAAACCACCGTCGTGAGCAGCGTGTTTTGCGCTGTGACAAGGTTGCCTTTGTTGACCAGGTCGCGGCTTACCCGTCCTGCTATCGGCGATCTGATTTTCGTAAACTCAAGATCAAGCACCGCCTGTTGCACAGCCGCTTCAGACGCCGCCACGTCCGCATCAGCGGCCTGTTTGGCCTGCAGCCGCTGGTCGTATTCCTCCTGGCTCCCGGCGCGCGCATCAAGCAGCTTTTTCGAGCGTGCAAGTTCTGCGACAGCGAGCCGCTGGGCCGTTCGCGAGGCTTCAGCTCTGGCTCGTGCGCCGGCAAGCACCGCCTCAAACGGGCGAGGGTCTATTGAAAATAAAAGATCGCCGTTCTCCACCACGGCGCCGTCGTCAAAGTGAACGTCTTCCAGATAGCCGGAGACGCGCGGGCGCACTTCAACCCTGTTGACGGCTTCAAAACGGCCAACATATTCATCCCAAACAGTGACTTCTTTAATAATTGGCGCGGTTGCGTCGACAGGCGCCGGACCTCCCTGGCCGCCGCCGGACGAAGGGGCCTGGCCGCAGCTGTAAAGACAGCACCCGGCGAAAATGATAAAAAGAAATTTTGCTTGGGTCATTTTCATCTCGGTCGTGTCCATGTGTACTCAGAGCCTATCAGCACGGTTCTTCATGGCATAGGAAGGCGCCGACAAGAACCCGTTTATGGCAAATATCGTCTTAATATTTAGCTTAAATTATCTTCCGACAACTGGGCCGCGCATTATGAAGGACGGCCATGATCACAACGTAATTTAAACCTCGCCAAGCGAGTCGCATTGACGGTGCGAAACATTATACATTTATGCGTTTTTTACAGGATCAAGCTGTCTGGCGGTTGCTTATGCGTCCATTGGCAACGCCATTTTATGATATGAATTTCCGATACGAGAAAAAGCTGAAACTCTGGCGCCAAGCCGGACGATATGAGGAGCGTTTTGGGTGATTATTGTAACCGGTAGCATTATTGTCGAACCTCAACATTACAACAAAGCGTTGCGTTTAAGCCTCGACCATGTGCGGCGATCTCGTGAAGAACCCGGTTGTTTGGATCACCGTGTTGCAATCGACAGCGAAAACGAAAACCGATTGGTCTTTGTAGAATTTTGGGAGAACATGACAGCTTTGCAACAGCATTTCTCACTCGACGCGTCGAAAAATTTTGTTTCTGAACTGAAGAAATGTTCAGCAAAGCCTCCGCAGATGCGAATTTTCAAGGCTGATGAAATCTCTACTTTCTAGTTGATCAACACTGCTTTGAAACAATATTCACGCCTTGTAGCGTGAGGTCTGCGTCTCGTATAAAATTGCAAAGGTAAATGTCAGGCGAGCAGTTGACGCTATAACAGCGCGATCCTGGCGCTTGTAAAAGAGCGACGGAAGTTGCTGCCTCATCGGAAAGGACTTGTCATGGCCAAACGCATTCTCATGGTCGGTTGGCATCCTGATGCTGCGAATTACGAAAAATGGCCGGACCTCACAGCAGAGAAGCTGACGCAGGGACTGGAAGCGCAACGTAATGCGCTTGCCGAGCGCGGCTTTGAAGCGCGTTGGTTTCTAATCCGCGATGCTGACACCGGCGCGACATTGTTAGCGGACAAACTTCAGCAAGAAGATTTCGATGTCGTGTTAATCGGCGCAGGCGTGCGCCGAGACGAAGATCACATCCTGCTTTTTGAAAAGCTTGTTAATGTCATCCATGAGCATGCGCCTCGCAGCCATATTGCGTTTAATACAAACCCTTTTGATACGACTGCCGCCGTCGATCGCTGGCTTTGAAGCGGACATCAAACGAGAAATATTTGCAAAGTCCGGCGTTAGCTTCTGACTTGTGAATTCAGGTTGACTGCAAAGCTGACGGAAAACCGGTGACACCGCGCAAATGGTTGAAAGAATGGCGGCGCCTGCGCCTTCTACGCTGAAGAGGCAGGAGAATGCCGTATGCACGATAAATTCGATAACGCCGCGTTGAATGCAGAGGCGCAAAGACTATTAGCCGCCCTGGAAGCCGAAGTCGGAACAAGCGCCATTGGGAAAGAATTGATTGACCGCGCAAAACGTCGGCTATTGGGCGGGGCGGCGCTTGGCGCGGCCGCAATGGCCGTCGGCGCTGGCGCGCAGGCGCAAGAGCCGGCTGAAAAAGCGCGGCTCATGCTGGTCTATACAACGGATACGAATTCGACGCGGCAGGTTGCGGTCGCCGTTCAGAAGGGCGTTGAATCTGTTGAAGGTGTCGATCTCGACATGCGCATCCTTCAGACCGGGCGCGAGGTCAGTCACGACGATATGCTCGCCTGTGACGGGCTGATTATGGGCACGCCGGTGCGCCACCGGAATATGCATCATCGCCTCAAAGTCTTTGTTGAAGAAGTGCTGGAGCTTTTGTGGCTTAAAGACACAATGGTCGGGATGGTGGGCGCGACATTTTCCGTCGGCGGCGGGCATGGCGACGCCGGCGCAGGCGCGGAGAACTGCCAACTCGGCATGTTGTCCGCGATGGCGGCTAATGGTCTGGTGATTATCCCGTTGCCCAAGCAGACGCCGGGCATGGATCATGCGGGTTGTCATTGGGGGCCGGCCGTGCGCACAGGCGGGCCAAAAATGGAATCGATCTGGCCGTCTGAATCGGCGCTGACCTGCGCCTATCATCACGGCGCCAATGTCGCCCGCGCCGTCAAGGCGCTGAAGCCCTATCGAAAAACGATCTTCGCATCGGGAAATATTTCGCCGACAAGGGAGCTTGCTGACGTGTTTCTTAGCGCGCGGGGATCCGCCATGGCCACGGCCGAGCAAGTGCCGGAGGCTGGGACCAATCCGGCCTATCGCAAGGAGACCCATGAGCTCTACCCTTCCGGCGACGGCTTTGAAACGCGGGACGGGTAAAGCGTCATGATCGTGCGTTTCGGTTTGAGGCGCTTCCGGTTCGCGCTCATCCTTTTATATTTATCAAGCGCTTTTGCTTGCGCGCAGCCGGATGCATCGCCTACGGAAGAAATTGCGCCTGAGGTCCAGGCCCTGCTCGATCAGTGGGCGCAAAGCGAACAGCCGCCAGACATAGAAGACGATAAGGAATGGGTGCTTGCCGCCCGCCCATATCATTACAGCGGGCGCCGACCCGTTGCGTGACGAGGGTCGCGCCTATACCGAACGGCTTCGCGCTTCATCAGTTGACGTCGTTCACGCTGAATATGACGGTATAGCGCATGGATTTTTTCAGATGGCGGGCGTTCTTGAAGCCGGACGGGACGTTATTGAAGAAATATCAAGCGTTATTGCCGGCATGGAAGACGATGAAGCTTGAGGTCGGTTTCAACATAGCGGATTGGAATGATGCCGACATTGTATGAGGAAGCCAGCGGCGAGAAGCTGCTGGCGATGGCCCGAGTGTTCTTTTCAAAAGCGCAGTCGGATGAATTGCTTGCTCCTCTATTCGGTCCAGCTTCTCCTGACCATGCGGAGCATCTAACCGGATGGTTCTCTGCCTTGTTTGGCGGCCCCCAAAATTACCTGACCGAGCGCGGCGATCTGCGCTGGGTGATCTGGTCCCATCGCAATATGAAAATTTCCGATGCGCAGCGCGCGCGATGGGTGCGATTGATGATGGACGCCGCTGCGGAGGTCGAGATGAGAGAGGCTTTTATGCGCAGCTTTGACCGGTTCGCAGACTCAATCAGCCGCAATGTGCAGGCGAATTCGCACCTTGAAGAAGACGTTCTACGCCGCACTATTGGCTATGACGAGGAATAGCGGCAGTTTTTTCTTATTATGTTCCTGATACGGAGTGGCGGGTATTAATGGGTTAGCTGTTTTTGATAGGCGCCGGGCGTTTCGCCCGCATGTCGAGAGAACATGACAGTGAGATGAGCCTGGCTGGAGAAACCGGCTTCGAATGCAATCTCGGCCAGCGTCATATTGCCCTCGTCAATCAGTCGGCGCGCATGTTCAACACGCCGTTCAATGACATAAGCCTGCGGGGAGACGCCGAGCATTTTTCGAAACACGCGTGAAAACTGTGTTGGCGTCATATCGAGGGAACGTGCAAGCGCGCCAATCGTAATTTTTTCCGGCAGGCGATCATCAATATCTTCCAGCAGTTCACTGATTTTATCTGACATCTGCTCAGCCGGCCTCTGGTTTGAACCCGAAAGGTGCTGGCGAGCAAGATGGCGAATAAGAAGCGAGCGTGCTGTAATGTCGAGGAAACTTCCGTCAGGGCATTCGGGCCGCTCCAGATGCCGTCGCAAGCTTCTTGCAATCGAAGGATAATCAAGATGTCGCGAAAACTGAACGGGCGCGTCTGATTCAGGCGCAGTTTTATAGAGTTTCAGAACATTGTGGAACCAGACCTTGTCGATAAAAAGAACGCATAAAGATTGATTGGATGAAAATGACAGTTGATGGGCGAGGCCTGACTGAAGATAGAGCAGAGTGCTCGCGTTCAGGTCGATCTGGTAGGCGCCGGACGATAGCTGCGCCTTCGAGGCGGTTTCAAAAAGCAGGAGCGTCTCATAGTCGGTGTCGAAGGCGACCTCGCGTTTATCCGGCATCCTGCGACATGCAATGAGAGGCTGAGGTCCTTGCAAATAAGAAGATGCGCTTTCTGCAGCGACGCTGTCACAATCGCCAATATCAGTCTCCGATAACATCGACCAGGTTCCCTTGAAGCAACATATCGAAACTATTTTCAGTGATCATAGCGCTGGCTTGTAACCCGGCCTCATCCGAACGAAGCGCGGCGTTTAATACGATTGTATGATTGACTTTTAGCGCAACCGGATCGTGCCCTTTTCAAGCGCTTTGAGAACGGCGTCGGTGCGATCTTTAGCGCCCAGCTTTTCAAGGATGTGACTGATGTGAATTTTGACAGTCGGCTCAGCCAGGCCCAGCCGCTTGGCGATGCCCTTGTTCGATTGCCCAAGCGCCAGCTCGCGCAGAACATCGTTCTCTCGGTCCGTCAACTGATCGCGCGTCATCGAATCGACAAGCCGGTCAGCGACAACGCCGCGAACGAAACGCTTGCCCTGCGCGGCGAGCCGTACGGCGCTGACAATGTCGCTACGAAGAGATTCCTTTAAAAGATAGCCGATCGCGCCAGCCTCGATTGTCCGGCGGATGGTGTCCTCGCCGCCATAAGTGGTCAATGCAAGAAATTGCGCGTCCGGCCGCTCAGCTTTCAGCGACGCAATCAAGTCTTCTCCATTGCTGTCAGGCAATTGTAGATCCATCACCACGACATCGGGGTCACAGTCCCTGAAAAGGCCGACCGCTGACGCTCCGTCGCCGGCTTCCGCAATTACATTGAGGTCCGGCTCATCATCGATAAGCGCAACAACCCCGGCCCGTAAAACCGGGTGATCGTCGACAACCATGACGGACGTTATGGTGGGCCGCGATGTGTTCATATTTCTGTACTTATGCCGACTGTTCTCTTTAAAGATCATCCAATCGAACTATGCGCAGGTAAGCTGGCGATAATTGTCGTTCCTGCGCCCGGCGCGCTCTCTACGACAAGCGTCCCGCCGCGCCGCTCAGCGCGCTCGCGCATTCCGATCAGACCAAAATGCCCGGGCGCCGGTTGCGACGGATCAAATCCGCATCCGTTATCTTTAATTCGCATTGTGACGTTTGCGCCGTCATGATCCACACGGATTGAAATGCGTTTCGCTTCCGCGTGCCTGACCGCATTTTTCACCGCTTCTTCTGCAATTCTGTGAAAGCCGACCGCTTTATCGGGGACGAGGCTGCTGAGCTCTCCATTGATATCGAGACTTGTTTCAATATCGCGATTTTTGGTTTCCGTATCCAGCATCGTCCGCAAGGCGCGGGACAAGTCGAGCGCGGCCGGCGTTCTGGCTTCGAGAATAGCTTCGCGGGCTTGCCGCATCGCCATATCTGTCTGCTGAAGGGTTTCTTTTAGAAGCCGCTCCGATTTTGCAGGGTCAGCGCGAACATGTTTGAGCGCCAGTTGCGTTTGCACGCCGGTGGCGGCGAAACTTTGCAGCAGCGTATCGTGGATCTCCCGCGCCATTCGGGTGCGTTCCTCGACCCTGGCGTCGAGCCGCGCCGTCTCGCGCGTGAGCGCCGCGTGCATTTCCCAGCGGGACCAGGCGAAATATCCCGTGAGCGCAGAGAGCAGGATGATGACGCCAAGTCCAACGGCTAAAAGGCGCAAGCGCGTGTTCTGCGCCTCAGACAGCAAGGAGCGTTGTTGAAGAAGGCTGATTTCCGCCTCGCGCCGTTCAGCTTCAAACGTCGCTTCCAGTTCGGCAAGCGCCGTTGCTTTCTCTTCCGCAAAGCCGGCCTCATAGAGGGCGATGACATCCTGAATCTCTGCAAACGCCGCCTCGCGATCGTCATTGAGAACGGCGCGGCGCAATTGAAAGCTCTGCACATGGGCGTCAAAGGGCGAGGGGACTGTCTCCATTTGCGCAATCTCGCCCTTGTAGCGGTCGAGAACCGCAGTCAACTTGTCCGGGTCGCGCCTGTCGAAAGCGGTGTTCATGGCCCCGAGCAAAATGTTGAGGCGGTAAACGCCGGGCGGCAGCGTTTCCAGTCGCTGAATGGCCTGATCATAAAAGGCGTCGGCTTCATCCAACCGACCGGCGCGCCGGGCGACCTCTCCTTGCAGATTCAGGTAATTCGTCAGGGCAAGCTGATCATCGACCTCTTTGGCGTAATCCACGCCAAGGCTGAGCAATTCGCTGGCGCGCCCGTGTTCGCCCTTCTCCATTTTCACGGAAGCCAGATTGAAGTAAATTCTGACCAGTTGGGTTGCGACCTCTTCGCGCGAGGCCATTTCGCGGCTCGCCTCGGCGCCTGCAAGCGCGGTGCTGAAATATTCGTCAGCCTGCGCCCAGTCGCTGCTCCACATGGCGACAGAACCCAGCGCGTTGGTAATCTGATAGCTGAGCGTTTTATCGCCCGCCGCTTTCGCCGCGCTTAGTCCGCGCTGGAGCTCTCGCTTGGCGGCAACCATGTCGACCTGAAAATAATAGGCGACCCCAAGCTCGCGCCGGGCCGCCGCTTCGCGCGCCAGGTCGTTCCCGGCAAGATCGACCGCCTCTTGGAAAGCGCTCGACGCCTCTGCGTGAGCGCCGCGCCGCGCATGCGCCCGGCCGAGGCCGCAGGCGCGTGAGAAGGAGAGAGGCTCGACCTCAAGCTCGGCGATGAGCGCCGCTGGATCGGCGACGATCTGCTCATCATAGAGATCGACGCAGGCGGCGGCCCGATTGCTGATTAAGGACAACAACCAGCACGTAAATAAAAGAACAGGAAAGTTTCTCATTTCTAGAGCGTAATCGCGCCGCGCGCTCAAAGCCAGAAGGCGGCGCAGCCTCATGCGGGGCGCCGCATGCAAACGCATGTAACGTTGAGAACTCATAAAAGCCTCGCCGGGCAAGACGGCGTATCTTTGTAGATCAACGTTGTTTTCGTTTCGCTTCGCAGCCGCCGGCGATCAGGAGCGGATAAAAAGCAATCTGACCTCCGACGCAAAAAAACAAGGACGCCGCCCCATGAAATTACTTAAAATTATCGCTGTCAGCAGTTTTGCAGTGCTGATGTCGGCGCTTGTTGCGCCCGCCAGCGCGCAAAGAGCAAAACCCGATCCGTCGCCAAATCTCCTCACGCCTCAAAATCACACTGTCATTCTGATAGACCATCAACCGCAGATGGCTTTCGCCGCCAACTCTATCGACACCAACCTTCTGATTAACAATGTAACGCTAGTGGCGAAGTCCGCCGCTTTATTCGAAGCGCCGGTCATCCTGACGACCGTGGCGGAGCAGACCTTTTCAGGGCCGCTCTTCCCGTCCGTACAGGCTGTTTTTCCTGATCAGGAGCCGATTGACCGCACGACCATGAACACCTGGGAAGACAAACGAGTGACGGACCGGGTTAATGAGATCGGCAACAAGAAACTCGTGATCGCCGCTCTGTGGACGGAAGTCTGCGGGGTTTTTCCCGTATTGTCCGCGATTGAGCAGGGCTATGACGTCTATTTCATTACGGACGCCAGCGGCGGCATGTCGGATGAAATCCATAACGCCGCCGTCCAGCGCATGATCGACGCCGGCGCAATGCCGATCACGTCCATGCAGTATCTGCTTGAGCTCCAGCGCGACTGGGCGCGGTCTGAGACCTATGTTGCGACCAATGAGATCGTCAAAGAGCATGGCGGCGCCTATGGTCTTGGCGTTCTCTACGCCAAGGAAATGTTCAACGCGTCTGAAGGCGGCGAATAGCCGCCGGCGCCCGGCGTTGCGCTGTCACTATTCAATCCACCGAAAGGACCTGTTTCATGAAAAATCTTTTCACTGTCGAAGATGCGGCGATGTTGTTGATCGACCATCAGCAAGGCACCATCAAGCTCGCGGTCAATATTGATCATGATCATCTCGTGGCGAATACGAGAGCGCTTGCGCGCACCGCTGTCGAAACCGGCATGCCCTTGCTGTTGACGACCAGCGAGGAAACGAATTTTCAAGGCCCTTTGATCGACGACTTGAAAGAATTGGCGCCAGAGGCGTATGACGCGCGGGTCAAGCGCCCCGGCGTTGTCGACGCCTGGACCTATGATCCTTTCCGCGAAGCGGTGGAAGCGCTTGGGCGCAAGCGGCTCATCATGGCCGGTCTTACGAATGATGTGTGTACGGTCTATCCGGCGATCAGCGCTGTCGAAGCGGGATATGACGTTCAGTGCGTGATCGACGCCGGCGGTTCTCCGACACAGGTGGCCGACGAGATGGCGGGCCAGCGCATGGCCCGGCACGGCGTCACCGTCACCTCGACCAATCAAATCATGGCGGAGCTTGCAACCGATTGGTCAAGCGAGAACGGGCGAAAGATCCAGGGCGTCATGTATGAGGAGATCTTAAAGCCGTTGGTCGAGGCGTAGATTCAAATCTGTGGCCGCTTTGAGATCGCTTCTCATATCAGCAAGCGTCTGCGCCTGTCTTGCGACAGCGCCGGCGTTTGCGCAAAGCCCGCCGGGCCGCGCGCCGGACGCGCGCCCGAGTTTCCCATACAGCCTGCTCGCCTTTAATGAAGACTGGACATTCACGCGCGATCCCGGCCGGCGCGCGGAAGATTGGAGCTATCGGCTTAAGGAGATCCCGCTCAACAGGCGCGCTGACATCCGGTTGTCGCTTGGCGCGGAGTTGCGCGCCACGGTGAACTATCTGTCGGACTTTGATTTCGGCGAAGATGGCGAAGGCGACGACACAATTCTTCTCGGGCGTTTCCTGGGGCACGCCGAACTTACAGTCGGCGATCGCTTTCGCCTGTTCGGCACATTGCAAGCCTCTGACGAGGTCGGCGGCGACGGCCCGCCCATCCCGATCGACACTGATCGCGGCGACATTCAAAATTTCTTCGCCGAATATCGTCTTGATCTTAGCGACAGCATTGCGGCGACGGCGCGCATTGGGCGTCAGGAGTTTCAATATGGCGGCGGCCGTCTTGTTACGGCGCGGGCTGGGCCGAATGTCAGGCGCGCTTTTGACGCTGCTAAAATTATTTTCACGGGCGATGATTGGCGGGCGGATTTATTTTTCTCCGCGCCTGTCGAGGACGATATCGGCGCTTTTGACGACGAAGTCTGGCGGGAGGAGGAAACCTTCTGGGGCGTTTATGCGGGACATAAAGGGCTGGCGCCGCATTCCACTGTTGAGGCCTACTATCTGGTGCGCGAGCAAGACGTCGCGATTTTTGAACAGGGCGCGGCGCGAAGCGACCGCCGCACCATTGGCGCGCGCATAACTGGCGCGGCGAGCGGCTGGGATTGGGACTGGGAGGCCGCTTATCAGTTCGGCGATTTCGGCGATGCGGACATTCGCGCCTGGACCTTCGCAACGGAGACCGGATACGTGTTGGAGGACGTCCGCTTTTCGCCGCGGCTCGCTATTGGCACAAGCTTAATATCCGGGGACGACGATCCTGCCGATATGCGTCTTGGCAGTTTTGACGGGCTTTATCCGAACGGCGCCTATTTCAGTCAGGCGGGTCTGATCGGCCCGCGCAATCTGATCCATGTTCAGCCTCAGGCGCGCTTTGAATTGACTGAAAAAGTAGGAATGATCCTCTATGGCAACGCTTTCTGGCGCTTCGATGAAGGCGACGGCGTATACGCGCCAAGCGGGCGGCTGATCCGCGAGAGCGATGGCGCCGAGGCGCGCGAGATCGGTCAGTCCGCGGCAATCACGCTCGACTGGACCCCCAATCAGCACACGACCTTCGAATTTGAATATGTGCACTTCTTCGCCGGCGATTTTTTCAGCGAGACCGGCGCAGCGGAAGATGTCGATTTTATCGAGTTCGAAGTGACGTATCGTTTTTAAGGACAATGACGCAGGTTTTTCGCTAATCGCGCAAGGCAGTCCAGCAAAGCGCATTTAAGCTCAACAATCGCTTTGAAGCCGATTTCCGTGATGGCGAATCCAGCAATGGCGCACCGGGGAAGATTCGAACTCCCGACCCCTAGATTCGTAGTCTAGTGCTCTATCCAACTGAGCTACCGGTGCAACAGGCTTATCGCTCACAAACGACCATAGCCGGAACGAGGGCTTAAAGCCTAGTCGGCAACGAATTGCAAGCGCGAATGCTTGGGCCTCCAGGGCGCCGCACTATTTTGAGTTTTGAACGGTGGGGGACGGCGCACTCCCGTCCGGCCGAGATCCGCTTGCGTCTTCAATGCGGCGTAATTTGATGTCGGCTGGGCTTACCTCAGGGCGCGCATGGATTTACACAGTAGTCTTTTGAATTCAGCGGACGAGGGCGGATATGCGGATTTTCGGGCTTCTTGCAGCGGTTGGACTTGTCGCTTGCGGCGGCGGGGAGACAGAGCCTGCGCCTCCGGCCGGTGAAGCGGTTGCGACGGCCGAACCGGCCGGCGAGGCTGAAAGCGCGGGGAAAGAAGCTGCGCCCAAGCGCTGGTTTATTGCTGCGGCGAACCCTTATGCGGTCGAGGCGGGCGCTGAAATTTTGCGCCGCGGCGGTTCTGCGGTTGACGCCGCTGTCGCGACGCAGGCGATGCTCGGGCTTGTTGAGCCGCAATCCTCAGGCCTCGGCGGCGGCGCGTTCATGATCCATTACGATCCGGCGACGGGTGCGCTGGAGGCGTTTAACGGTCGGGAAACAGCCCCGGCCTCAGCAACGCCGGACCGGTTTTTAACCGGCGCCGGCGATCCGATGAATTTCTACGACGCTGTCGCCGGGGGGCTTTCTGTTGGGGTGCCCGGGGCTGTGCGCATGCTGGAGCTCGCTCACGACAAGTATGGCGAAATGAAATGGGCTTCTCTTTTTCAATCCACAATCGACCGGTCCGAAGCGGGCTTCAATGTCTCGCCGCGTCTTAATGAACTGCTCGGGCGCATCCCGCGATTGAAGCAATTGCCGGCGGCGGCGGCGTATTTTTATGACGAAACAGGCGTACCGCACGCAGTTGGATACGCACTGAAAAATCCCGCTTATGCGCAAACGCTAAGAACGATTGCCGACGGCGGCGCCGATGCGTTCTATGAAGGCGCGATCGCCGAGGCGATCGTTGACGCGGTGAACACGGCGCCGAACCCGGGCGGCATGACGCTGGATGATATTCGTTCGTACAGGGCGGAAATTCTGGAGCCGGTCTGTAGCGGCTACCGCGCCTACCAGATCTGTTCCATGGGTCCGCCAAGCTCAGGCGGCGTGACGACATTGCAGATTTTGACCATGCTGGAGCCTTTCGATATGGCGGGCGCCGGCGCTAATTCGATCGAAGCGCTGCACCTTCTTCTGGAATCGAGCCGGCTCGCTTACGCTGACCGCGAACAATATCTTGCGGATAATCAGCGCCTTGCCGAAGAGGGCGGGCTATCACCGGAGCTGGTGATCGCCGGTCTTCTTAACCCGGACTATCTGGCCGCACGCTCCGCGCTCATCTCAAAGGATCGGGCCGCAGAAAATGTGGAAGCGGGCGATCCGTCCGAATACGCCAATGATGCGGACGCCGGAAAGTGGCAAGGCCTAGGAGCAGACGCATCGCCTGAGCCGCCGTCGACCAGCCATTTCACGATTGTCGATGGCGAGGGCCGCGTTGTTTCCATGACAACGACGGTGGAATTCGCCTTCGGCAGTCATCTGATGGCCGGCGGCATGGTCCTGAATAATCAGCTGACGGATTTCTCTTTCCTGCCGGAGCGGGACGGCAAGCCCGTGGCGAACGCAGTCGGGCCCGGCAAGCGTCCGCGCAGCTCCATGAGCCCGGCGATTGTGTTTGATGATGACGGCGCATTTTACAGCGCGCTAGGATCGCCCGGCGGGCCGGCAATCATCGGATATGTGGTCAAAACGCTGATCGCCATGCTGGACTGGAACATGAGCCTTCAGGACGCTGTTGACGCTCCGCATGCGGTTTACCCGCGCGGCGGCGCTATTCTGGAAGAAGATCGTTTTGACGCGCAAATCGTTGCAGGTCTGGAAGCAAAAGGTCATGAGGTTGCAACGCGGGGCCTCACGAGCGGCGTTCATGCGGTGCGTGTTCTGGAAGACGGCTCCTTCGAGGGCGCGGCTGACAAACGGCGCGAGGGGGCATGGGACACAGGGCTGGTCGAAGCGGAATAATGCAGAAACGCTTGGCCTATATCCAATCTCAGGCGTCAGGCGCGTTAAATGGTGTTTCTTGAAGTCTTTCTAAGAAGCGCTGCAAGCGTTTTGGCGCTGCTTTGCGCCGGGCTCTTATTGGTCCGGATGCGAACCTTGCCGGCTTCAAAGTGGGCAGCCGTTTTTCTGCTTTCTGTCGCCGCCGGCGCTGTTATTCATACGGCGGACGGCATAGCGCCTCCATCATACATACGCGCCGCCCTGTTGCCGCTAAGCGCGGGCTTCATTGTATTTTTATGGATCGCTGCGCGCGCGTATTTTGACGATGATTTCAAGCCGGGCGTTCCCGAGCTGTTAGTCGCCGCGCTCTGGTTTGCGTTGCTTGCGGCGGACTATGGCGCTCTTGCCAATAAATTGCCCACAGAGGCGTCATGGGCGGGCTCAGCGCGTCATGTTTTGTCTTACCTTTTAGTGGCGCATCTTGTTTACGCTGTGACAGCCGGCGCCGGGCCGGATCTGGTGGAGGCCAGGCGACGTTCACGCAAGGAGTTTACCTTTTGCGTTCTTGCGCTCTATGTGTTGAACAAAGCCGTTGAGGTCGCATTCGGCTATAGCGCGTTGCCGCTGTGGTTCACGGCGCTGCTCTATGGGCTGATTGCGGCATTGCTCGTTCGCACGATATTTGGCTTTACGGTTGTTGACGAGCGACAACTTGGACGCGCGCAAAAGCAACAGGTTGCGACTGCGGGGATCTCTCCAAGTGAGAAGTCTCTTTTTCTTGGCCGGTTAACGCAGCTTGTTGAGCGCGACCAGGTTTATCTTGAGCCTGACTTATCCGTCGGCGACCTGGCCGCCAGAATTGGAACGGCGGAACACAAACTGCGTGCGCTCATTAATCAGGAGATGGGATTTCGCAATTTTCGCAGCTATCTGAATGGGTATCGAGTTCGTCACGCGATCGAATTGCTGAGCGCGAACGGTCGCGACAGCGGTTCTATTGCAACGATCGCCATGAATTCAGGGTTCGGCTCGCTTGCAAGTTTTAATCGGATCTTCAAATCGCATACGGGCGCAACCCCTCGCGCCTTCCAGCAATCGGGCAAAATTAGCGATCCCCTCGATCTCAGAGCTGAAAACTCTCCTCATTTTCAAAAATAATGAGACATTGTCGCTGAATATGGAGATCTTCCGGCCTTCATTCCGCAATCGATGGAAGAAGGCTGCGATCATGATACTCCAACGCGCACTCAACGAACTGGCGAGCCTTGGGCTGCAGGCGGGCGTCATCGTCATTTTAGGCTTGATTGGCGCCGCGTTGTTCCGGCGTTCGTTCCGCTTGCGTTGGTTTGCAGTCGCGATTGTGCTTTTCCTGTTCTACGATTTTTTGCTCACGCGCGGATTTTTTGCATTGCCGAACTTTCCCGCTGACGCCGGTTGGAACTGGCTCGGCAAGGCCATGGCGGTGATCGGGTCGCTGATGATCGCGTTTTTGCCGGCGTTTGGTCGTCGCCGCGTTGGTTTGACACGCGATCAGGGAAATAATCCCTGGCTGGCCTATGGTTTGACGGCCGCATTAGCAGTTCTGGTGCTGTATCTTTCCATGATCGGCGGGGATGGACGCAGTGACTGGGAAACAATCGCTTTTCAATGGACGATGCCAGGGCTGGACGAGGAGATTTTTTATCGCGGCGTCTTTCTACTCGCCATGAATGAGGCGTTTGTACGCAAGATCAATATTCTGGGGGCGCCGATAGGATATGGCGGTCTTTTGACTTCAGTCCTGTTTGGTCTTGTTCACTCGCTGGAATTGAGCGCAGGGCAGGCGCAATTTAATCTGGACGCCTTTTTGTGGACAGGGGCGCCGTCTCTTTTGCTTTTATGGCTTCGAGAGCGAACAGGCAGTCTCGTCCTGCCCATATTGGCGCATAATATGTCAAACGGTTTGCAATCGCTCTTCTAGGCTTTCGGTCGTCTTTGCAGCGGGAGGCTTGGCAATCTCCCCCACAGGCAACCGGATCAGGAAAACCGTTCCCGTTTCATCGCTTTTCTCGAGCGTTATCTCGCCATAATGAGCGCGAATAATTTCTGCGGAAATGGCCAGGCCAAGTCCTGAGCCGCCGGGTTTTTGCGACCCTTTAAACGGCTCGAACAAATCGGCGCGCGCGTGATCAGGCAGGCCGGGTCCGTTGTCCTCAACGCGAATGAAAACAATCTGCTCCGATTGTTCCGCGCCAATCCGAATAACCGGCGCTTGTTCCGTTGACGGTTCTGACGGCTCCTCAGTATCCGGCGGCGCCATAGCTTCGCTTGCATTGCGCGTCAGATTAAACAGGCTGCGATAAAGCTGAGCCTTGTCCGCTTCTATAACCAAATCCGCCGGAGCTTTGTTTTCCGTCTTCACGATTGGCGAGGGCGTATCGTCAAGGACTTCCTGCGCCAATTCAGCGATGTTGATATTCTCTTTTTTCAGAATGCCCGGTTCCATACGACCGAAAGCGAGCGTATCGCGACTGAGCGCAACCGCTCTGTCAAGAGCGCCAATCAACCGTGGGCTGAGTTTTCTGACACGCGGGTCGTCCGATTTCGACAATCGATCAGACATCAGCTGCGCAGAGGCGAGAATATTGCGCAAATCATGGCTAATCTTGGCAATGCCCGAACCGAGGGCGGCCAGTCTACGTCGTTCGACCAGCAAGTCATGAATAGCGCGCTGCATTTTGGAAAGCGTGCGTTCAGCGGCGCCGATCTCATCATCGCGTCCGCTTGGAATATGAATATGCGCCGCCCGGTCGGGGTCAGCTTCAAAGGCGCGCATGTCTTTCGTGAGCCGCTGAACTGGCTGCACGATAATGCGGTTCAGCGCATAAAAGAGAAGCACGGCCGTCATGGTGGAGATAACGAGCGACAACCCAAGAATATTGCGCGCATAGACCAGCAGGTCTTTTCTCAACTCCGCTTGTGATACGATGATGTCGAGGGTTTCGGTATCAGCGCCGCGCGGTCTGCCGGAGACCTGGATCAACGCCTCGCCGCGTGAAAAAATTGTCGCCCATGCGTTTGTAATCAACGTATGCGGAGCATAATTCATCGTATCGACACGGTGCATGTCTTCTGATCCGTGCGGATCAATTTCGGGCGATAAAATGAGAAGGCGCATGTCGCCGCGCTTTACGGTGACGCCGCGAATGTCCGCGGTGTCGAACAGCATGCGCGCGTCATCCTCGTTGATCAGCTTTCCACGGGGACCTTCCAGGGCAACGCTGACGAGATAAGCGGTTTCTATGCGTTGATTAAACCAGTCCATGCGATGTTTGGATACGGACGGGATCATCACCACAATTTCTGCGACGAAGACAAAAAATATCGTCAGCAAAATCAGTTTTGCTGTCAGCGATCGCACCGGAAAGATCGAGGCGAATGTCATCGGTCAGTCGAAAGTCGCCAGTAGGGAAACGAAGAAGCGCGTTTTATCGGAAAAGAGCGTTGGCGTGTACCATTGGCCAGCCGCGCGCTTGGTGAGTTCGCCCCGTGTGGGGTAGGGGGCGATCGCATCGGTGAAGCGCTTGATCTTGTCGCCGGCGGCGATTGAAGCGGCCCAGGGCAAAATGAGATCGCCGGCCCCGGCGCCGGCTATCGATGCGCCCAGGATTTTACCGTTCTTCTCTGTCACGACCTTGATCAGACCGCGCGTGTCGCGCTCTGCTTTGGCTCGGTCGTTCTCAAGCGTTTCCCATTTGACGGTTTTGACGTCTCCGTGTTTTTCCCGTGCGGATGCTTCCGTCAGGCCCACATGCGCAAGCTCCGGATCGGAATAGGTCACCCAGGGCGAAATAGACTCATTGTTCTTTGCCGGTGTTTTGAACAATATCCTCCGGACAAGGACAGAGGCGTGATACCCGGCGACATGGGTGAACTGAAGACCGCCGGCGACATCGCCCATCGCATAGATCCGGTCGCTCGTTGTTTTTAACCTGTTGTCCACTTTCACGCCGCGTTCGGTGTACTCGACGCCGGCTTTTTCCAGCTCAAGGCCGTCAACGGCCGGCGCGCGGCCGGCGGCGATCAGCAAATGCGACCCATGAATGGTTTCACCCCCGGCGCGAACCCATAAGTCTCCGCCGGCGCCGCCAATTTCATCGACCATGGCGCCTTTTCTTATATCGATGCCGTCGTCTGTTAATTGCCGCTCAACAACGTCAACAAGTTCAGGATCGTCTTTGTTGAGGACTGCGTCTCCGCCCTCAATCAATGTGACTATCGAGCCCAGTCGGCGATGGGCTTGCGCGAGTTCGACGCCGATAGGCCCGCCGCCGATGACAATCAAATGCGCCGGCAGAGTGCGATTGCTCCACAGCGTCTCGTTGGTGAAGTAAGGCGTAGTCTGTAGCCCCTTGATCGGCGGAATGTGCGGCCGCGATCCGGTTGCGATCACGATATGCTTGGCTTTCACGCGGGCGCTGTCGCTGACCACCTCACGCGGGCCGGAAAACCGGGCGTGTTCGCGGATCACGGTGACGCCAAGCCCCTCAAAGCGTTCCTGACTGTCATGGGGGGCGATTTCTGCAATGACGCCTTGCACATGGTCCATGACGGCTGCGTAATCGACCTCCGGCTCAACCGGGCGGACGCCAAACTTGTCAGCGGTGCGCATGGCGTGGGCGCGCGAGGCGGCGGCGATCAGGGATTTTGACGGCACGCAGCCGACATTCAGGCAATCCCCGCCCATTTCACTCTTTTCAAAGAGAACCACCTTGCGGCCGAGCTGAGCGGCGCCGGCGGCAAGGGACAGTCCTCCCGATCCTGCGCCGATAATGCACAGATCGGCGTTTATGGTTTTGCTCATCCGGCGTGCTCTTCAAGTTTCGCAGCTTGTTTGTTGACGCGTTTCAGGACGACCGGCAAGAGCGCGAGCAGAGCGAGACCAGCGATTGGCAACAGTGTTTCCGGTTTGAAAAGAATGCCTTGAAGGGTGACGTTCTCACCGGAGTCGAAGGCGGCGCCGGCGGCGTTGCCAATACTCGCATAGACGAACGTGCCGGGAACGATGCCGAAAAAGGTGCCAATGACGAAATTGCGCAATGAAACGCCAAGAACGCCGGCGGCGATGTTAATCGCCCAGAATGGAAAAACCGGAACGATGCGCAGAATAAACATGTAATTCAGCTCATCGTCGTGAAAACCCCGTTCCATCTTTTTCACGAAACCGCTGGCGCGCTGTTTTAGAATGTCGCCGAGGGCCGTTTTTGAGGCGAGAAATACGATTGAGGCGCCAAGGGTCGCCGCAAACACAATCGCGGGCACTCCAACGGCGAGCCCGAACAGATAGCCGCCAAAAATTGTCAAAATCGATGCGCCGGGAAAAGAAATCGCAACGGCGCCCGCATAGACCAGAACAAAAATAGCAACGGCGCGCAGCGGCGAGGCCTCAACCCAGGCCTGAAGCGCGTCCCGGTTATCCCGCAGCGTGTCCAGTGTGAAATATTTATGCAGGCCAAGCGCAAAGAATGCGGCAAGCGCGCCGGCGACGAGGACGATAGGCAAAATACGACCGATCAGCCCTTTTTTTGTTTGATTATCGTTATTTGCCGAAACATCTTCGGCTGTTGTGTCAGCAACAGTTTGCATGTCTATTCGCCCATCTAATCGTTTATTAAACGCAGTTTATGTTGGACCGTAGGTAGCGGTTTCGGCATTCAACTCCGAGTCAACTTGTCGTCGTCATCGCTCACAAACGCGCGAAATCATTGCGCGGCGCCATGGTTTTCCTGAAAATCGACTGATTTGGCTCATCACGCGTCAAAGGATGCGGAATTTGCTTGAAACCGTGGTTGACGGGCGACCATTCAACGTCTATTTCCGCGCGCTCGCACTATTTTTGCGCTATAAATTTGCCTGAATTTGAGGACGCGACGATGAAACGGACCTATCAACCGAGCCGGCTGAAACGCAAACGCCGCCACGGCTTCCGCGCGCGCAAAGCCACGAAAGCCGGCCGCCAGATTTTGGCGCGTCGGCGGGCCAAGGGCCGTAAACGGCTTTCCGCCTGACGCCCCCGCTTGAGCCTTCTCAAAGGGAAGAGCGGCCGCAGCCGGACGGGCTTACTGTGGAAATCACTGCTTTGAAACGCAGAGAAGACTTTCTTAAACTGCGCAATAGTCCGAAAACGGGAACGCCGGCCTTTCTGATGGCGGCGCGGGTCCGTAGAGACGATAACTCTTGCACCCGTGTCGGTTTGACTGTGACGAAAAAACTTGGCGGCGCTGTTGTGCGAAATCGCATTAAAAGGCGTCTGCGCGCTGCGGTGAGCGAGAGTTTTCCCGCATTCGCGGCGCCTGGAACGGATTATGTGCTGATCGCCCGGAGAGCGGCTGAAACGCGCGATTTCGCCATTCTGCTTGACGATATGAAGCGGGCCCTTTTAAGGCTCAGCGGCGACATTAAATAAGAGCCGGTTCCGGGGTTTTTCCGGATAACGCCAAAAAACGACGGAACACCCCATGGACCGTAATTTGATCCTCGCAATTGCCCTCTCCATGGGCGTCTTGCTTTTCTGGGACATTTTTGTTTCCGGACCGCAACGCGCTGAATTTGAGGCGGCGCAAAAAGCCGCTCGTGAAGCAGCGGCCGAGCAGGCCGCCAATGAGCCCGGCGCGGAGGATATGGCGGGCATAACGACCGAGGCTCCGCAATCCAATGCCCCTGTCACGGTTGAAGAAGCGCTTGCCAATTCAATAGCGCGGGTGCCGATTAAAACGCCGACGCTGGAAGGTTCGATCAATCTTGCAGGCGGGCGCATCGACGATCTGGTGCTCACGCGATATTTTGAAACGCTCGAAAAAGAAGAGCAAATTCGCCTTCTCAATCCGAGAAGCGCCGAGCACGGACATTATGTTCAGCTTGGTTGGGTCGCCGGCGGCGACGCTGCGCAATCGGCGCAGTGGTCAGCCCCGGAAAGCGCGGAGCTGACGCCGCAGACGCCGGTGACGCTGACGCGGCGTCAGGGTGATCTCGTTTTCGAAAAAACCATTTCTGTCGATGAGCAATATATGTTTGCGGTTGAGCAGACCGTGCGCAATGAGGGCGCAGACCCTCAGGCGCTGACGCCTTATGCGCTTGTCATTCAGCGCGGCATTCCTGAAGACTTTAAAGGCTGGATGATCCTCCACGAAGGCCCCCTGGGCGTGATTGGCAAAGCCCTGCACGAGCGCAAGTACAAAAAGCTCGCCAAGAACAAAAACAAAGCGGTGAAAGAATCCGGCGCAGAAGGCTGGGTCGGCATTACGAACAAATACTGGCTTGCCGCCGCGGTGCCGCCGCAGGATGAAGAGATGACGGCGACGCTCGATAATATCGGGACCGAGCGAGAGCCGGTCTTCCGAGCGACTTACGCTTTGCCGGAGCGAAGCCTCGCCGCCGGCGCGTCCCTGTCGCTGACAAGTCATATATTTGGCGGTCCGAAAGACGTCGATATTCTCCAGTCCTATGAGGCGTCGCCGGAAGAAGGCGGCCTTGGCGTCTACGACTTCGACAAGGCCGTTGACTGGGGTCATCTGTTTTTTCTGACACGGCCTATTTTTTATACGCTGGACTTTTTCGGCGAACTCACCGGCAATTTTGGGGTCGCCATCTTGATCCTGACCCTGATCGTTAAAGCAATCCTGTTCCCGCTCGCCAATAAGGGCTTTGAGTCCATGGCGAAGATGAAAAAACTGCAGCCGGAAATCGAAAATCTGCGCAAGCGATATCCCGAGGATAAGATGAAGCTGCAGCAGGAGATGATGGCGCTCTACAAGAAAGAGAAGATGAACCCGCTTGCGGGGTGTCTGCCGATCCTGCTGCAGATGCCGATCTTCTATGCGCTTTACAAAACGCTGTTTGTAACGCTGGAGATGCGTCACGAACCGTTCGCCCTATGGATTAAAGATCTTTCAGCACCAGACCCGACGACGATCTTCAATCTCTTCGGGCTCTTGCCTTATGACCCGACCGCGCTGCCCGTCGTCGGCGCGTTTCTGGGCATTGGCGTCCTGCCGATTCTCATGGGCGTCGCCATGTGGTTTCAAACGAAACTCAATCCGCCCCCGGCTGATCCGGTTCAGGCGCAAATTTTTGGCATGCTGCCGTTCATATTCGTCTTTATCTTCGCGCCCTTCGCGGCCGGTCTTGTCCTTTACTGGTTCTGGAACACCGCCCTTGGCATTGGCCAGCAATGGCTGATCATGAAAAAGAACGGCGTTTCTGTTGATTGGGGCGAACGCCTTCCGTTTTTGAAATCGAAAAAATCGCCGGCGCCGGGGGAGTAGGCTTGCTGTTACAAGCAGCAGACCTCATCCTGAGGAGCGCGCCACAGACGCGTGTCTCGAAAGATGGATGCAGGCGCCTGGTTTTGTCGCGATCCTTCGAGACGCCTTTGCTGCGCAAAGGCTCCTCAGGATGAGGATCGAACAGGAACAAACCCCCGCGGAGATCGAAGTGGCTCGCATATTCTTCGCCCGGGAAGCGGTTTTCATGCTCGGCGTTGTCGCGCTTGACGGACTGCCCGATGAAGGCCCGCCGGAAGTCGCCTTCGCCGGGCGGTCTAATGTCGGCAAATCGACATTGCTGAACGCGCTCACAGGACAGAATGGCCTTGCGCGCGCATCAAACACGCCGGGACGCACGCGCGAGATAAACTATTTCGACCTCGACGGCGCTTTACGGCTCGTTGATCTCCCCGGGTACGGTTACGCGAAAGTCTCGCGCAGCGAATCGGAAGCCTGGAACCGCCTGACGCGCAATTTTCTCAAGGGACGAACGACGCTGCGCCGCGTTTGCGTCCTTGTTGATTCCCGTCACGGACTGAAAGCAAGCGATCTGGAAATGATGGATATGCTCGATGAGGCGGCGGTGAATTATCAGATCGTCCTGACAAAGACGGATAAAATCAAACCGACCGCCCTGGCAAAGCTGCTCAGCAATACAGGCGATGCGATCAAGAAACGTCCCGCCGCCCACCCGACGGTGATGCCGACGTCGTCGGAAAAAGGAGACGGGATTCCTGAGCTGAGGGCTGAACTGGCGTCGTTTGCGGTTTAATGCAGTTTCAGTTTTGGTCGAATGACCTGATTGACGTGACCGACTAGGATCATGAACAGGCCTCTTAGCCAGCCATGGATCGCCATCAGATGCATCCGGTAGAGCGACACATACATGAACCGCGCAGCGCGCCCCTCGACCGCCATGCGACCGCCGACAAGATTGCCCATGAGCGAGCCGACGGTTGAAAAGCGCGATAACGACACCAATGATCCGTAGTCATTGTATTTGAACGGCTTCAACTCGCGACCTTTAATCAATGCATTTATATTCGAAAAAACTGTGTCCGCCATTTGGTGAGCGGCCTGCGCGCGCGGCGGTATTGGCCGGTCGTCATTGTCCGGATCGGTGACATATGCGCAATCGCCGATAGCAAAGATGCGGTCGTCCTGACTGGTCTGCATTGTCGGGCGCATGACGAGCTGGTTGTTTTTTCGTGTTTCCAATCCGCTAAGGCTGCTCAGGAAGTCTGGCGCTTTGACGCCTGCGGCCCAGACTTTGATATCCCCGGCGACACTGTCTCCGCCTTTGGTTTTCATCGCATAAGGCGTGACTTCGGAAACTTGCGCATTCGTTTTGACAGTGACGCCAAGTTTCTCAAGTTCTTCCTGCGCCGCTTCCGACAGCTCCTCCGGCAAGGCCGGCAAAATGCGCGGACCCGCTTCGAGCAGCGTCACTTTCAGCCGCGTTTCGTCGAACACCTCCAGCCCGTAATGGGCCAGCGCGCCGGCGGCGTTATAGAGTTCGGCGGCAAGTTCAACGCCGGTGGCGCCGCCGCCGACAATCGTTACTTTGACAAATTCCTCTGACCACGGATAAAGGCTCATTGCCCGCGAGACGCGCAGGCACTGGTTCAAGAGTTTCTGGCGGAACCGGTCCGCATCGGCCCGACTCTCAAGAAACAGACAGTTCTCCTTAACGCCTGGAATAGCGAAATCATTCGCGACCGACCCGACGGCGATAACAAGATAATCATAGCGGATGCGATGTTCGCCCATGATTTCTGCGCCGTTTTCATCATGCAGGGGCGCGACGATGACTTCGCGGCGTTCGCGATCGACGCTCTGCATGGAGCCGAGAAAAAAGCGGTAGCCGTTCGCGTGGCCGTGGCTGCGATAGCCAACCTCATCAAGATTGGCGTCAAGCGACCCGGCGGCCACTTCATGCAACAGCGGTTTCCAGATATGCGTGGGGTTTCGCTCAAGCAGGATGATATCATATTTCTTGCGGCCGAATTTTTTGCCAAGGCGGGTCACCAGCTCCAGCCCGCCGGCGCCGCCGCCGACAACCACAATCTGGGTTTTTTTCTCTGTGTTTTGATCGATTGCCTGACTGGGCGGGGCCGGGCGTTTGCCTGCCAACAAATCGTCGTCTGCTTCCATGGTCGCCATGCGGGGGCTCCTGTCGCGCGCGCAATCACTTACATTACAGATGTGGGGCGCAAATTAATTGGCGTGACGCTAAGGTAGCCGCGGTTGCTGGAAGGGGGAAGGCGCAACATCCTCATGTGAGACAGAATGCCTTACGCGTCTCTTAGGCCGCCCTTGCGCGCGCCTCGTAGTTCTTCAGGTCCCGCTTTAGCTCAGGCAGCAGCAGATAAAGGGCGATAATGTTCGGAATGCACATGCCAAACAGCATCGAGTCGATAAAATCGATGATTGCCGACAGCGATACTGCCGCGCCCGTCGACAGCAGGAGGCAGAGGGTCATTTTGTATGCGACATCGGTGATGCGCGACGGTCCGAAGAGATAGGCGGCGGCTTGCGCGCCGTAATACGACCAGCTGACCAGTGTTGAGAATGCGAACATGACTGAAGCGATCAGCAGCAGGTAAGGGAACCAGTCGAAAGCGCTGGCGAATGCGGCGGATGTAATCTCAATGCCGACAACATCTTCGTTGAAAAGGAAAGGCTCATAAACGCCGGTTACGACGACGACAAGACCCGTCAGGGTGCAGACAACGACAGTGTCGATAAACGGCTCAAGCAGAGCCACATAGCCTTCGGTGAGAGGCTCTTTGGTTTTTACCGCCGCATGGGCGATGGCCGCTGAGCCGACGCCGGCTTCTGAGGAATAGGTGGCGCGTTTCATGCCGTTGATTAACGCGCCGACCAGCCCGCCGCCGGCGGCGTCAAGGCCGAAGGCGCTTTCGAAAATGGTTTCAAGCGCGGCGGGAATGGCGCCGGCGTTCAACATCAGGATAACCAATGCGGCGCTGACATATAAAAGCCCCATCGCAGGGACGATTACGCCGGCGGCGCCGCCGATGCGCTTGATGCCGCCAAGGATGATGACGGCAACGCCGATCGCCATAATCACACCAAAGGTGACGGGGGCGGAAAGGCCGGTGACATTCGCGAACTGGGCGTGCGCCTGATTGACCTGAAAGACGCTCACCGAGGCGCCCATGGCCATGACAGCGAAAAAGATCGCCGCCGCCTTGCCGATCGGTTTCAGGCCCATCCGTGTAAAGACTTCCTCGATATAAAGCATAGGCCCGCCAAGGACCCGCCCGTCGGGCAAAATCTTGCGGTACTTTACCGCCAGCGCACATTCGGCGAATTTCGCCGACATGCCGAAAAAACCAGCGAGGATCATCCAGAAGATTGCGCCAGGTCCGCCAAGCGCGATCGCCACTGGTACGGACGCAATATTACCGAGGCCCACTGTGCCGGAAAGCGCGGCGGACAGCGCCTGGAAATGGGAGATTTCGCCCGGTGAATCGAAATGCTGTTTCGGGTTGAAGATTAGACCCCAGCCGTGAAAAAAGCCGCGAATATTCACGAAACGAAAAGAGAAAGTGAGAATAACTGCCGCCGCCATCAGCCAGATCACGACGATCGGCAATGAAACGCCAAAGACGTCCACGGAATAAAAGATGATCGAAGAGACCCAGCTCGCAAAGGGCGTCAGGGTTTCATTGATCGTGTCGGCGAGGGAAGGGGCGGCGGTTTGCGTCATAAATCGGGCTTTTTACTGCGAGCCGCTGATTGTTTCCTGTTTGGCGGCGTCAATCAATCCGCTCTTTCCCGCGTAAGCGGGAATCCATGAGAAGATCTGTTCTTTCAATTTTGGTTTCCGCTCTCGCGGGAATGAGCGGTTAAGGCTAAAGCCCCGCCAGCGCCTGTTCGAGATCGGCTTTCTGGTCCTCGAAATCTTCAATCCCGACCGAGAGGCGCACCAGCGCGTCGTCGACCCCCAGCGCCGCGCGCCGTTCCGGCGGGATGGAGGCGTGGGTCATGATGCCCGGATGCTCGATCAGGCTTTCCACCCCGCCGAGAGATTCAGCGAGGGTGAATATCTCCACCCGCTCCAGCATGGTTTTCGCGGCGTCGAGGCCACCTTTCAGAAAGACCGTGACCATGCCGCCATAGGCGCTCATCTGGCGTTTGGCGATTGCGTGGCCGGGATGGGACGCAAGGCCCGGATAGAGCACGCGATCAATCGCGCTGTGGTTTTCCAGCATTTCGGCAAGGGCGGCAGCGTTCTGCGATGCGCGCTCAAGGCGCAGCGCCAGGGTCTTCAGTCCACGGAGCGCCAGAAAAGAATCGAACGGGCCCTGAATGGCGCCGACGGAATTCTGCAAAAACGCCAGCCGTTCGCCAAGGTCCTTGTCTTTGACGACCAACACGCCGCCGATCACATCGGAATGCCCGCCCAGATATTTCGTCGCTGAATGCATGACGATGTCCGCGCCGAAATCGAGCGGGCGCTGGCAATAGGGGGAGGCGAATGTGTTGTCGCAACCGACGAGCAGCCCGCGCTTTTTCGCAATGGCGGCCACCGCTTCGATATCGACAATCTTGAGAAGCGGGTTGGTCGGCGTTTCAATCCAGATCAGCTTTGTCTGATCTGTAATTGCGTCTTCAAGGTTCGACGGATCAGTCATATCAACATAGGAGAAGGTCAGATTCGCTGACTCCTTCCGTACACGTTCGAATAGACGGAAAGTGCCGCCATAAACATCATCCGTGGCGATGATATTTGCGCCCGCCGGCAACAACTCCAGCATGGTCGATATCGCCGCCATGCCAGAGCCGAAGGCAAAGCCTCGCGACCCGTTTTCAAGATCGGCGATGCAGCGCTCATAAGCGTGGCGGGTCGGGTTGGCGCCGCGGGCGTAGACGAAGCCCTTGTGAACGCCCGGGCTCTCTTGCGCATAGGTGGAGGTCTGATAGATCGGCGTCATCACTGCGCCCGTGGTCGGGTCATGCTTTTGTCCGGCGTGGATGACGCGGGTGGCGAAGGCGGGGCGATTTTTCTTTTCGGTCACTGGCGAGGCTCCTTTTCTGGGCGCGTGTTGACGCCTCCATAGCCGCGATTGGGCGCGCCGGCTAGCGTGCGCCCATAAGGCGAACAGCGGTGTTGAAAATTATCGCAATGGGCGAAAATCGACCGGATTTCCGCTTTTGGTGCATACTTATCCTCCCCCTGGCGCCGCGCATCTATACTGCTTTCATCGCTTGAAGGGCGGTCAGAAAAATCCCGGCGCATTCGGATTAATTCCAGCGTAACACTGATTAAGGCCATCCATTTCGGCGAGGCGCGGCTCAAGCGAAAGCTGAGCGCGTCAGGCTCTTTGACATTGTGAATTTTGTGGGGCGCGCGTTCGGATAGTATCTGGATATTATTTGGCGATGCGTCTCAATTTGGTGAGCGTTTCGTCCAGCGTTTGCAAAAACCGTGAGCGGTCTTCTTTGCGAAAGGGAGGCGGCCCGCCGGCGGTCGCCATTTCCGCGCCGGCGCGCAAGTCCGCCATGATCGCCCGCGTCGCGATCGCGCCGCCAATGGAATCAGCGGTGAAAGGCTTGCCGTTAGGCGCGATGACGCTTGCGCCTTTTTTGATCGCCCGGTCTGCGAGCAGAATGTCTGCGGTAACGACAACGGCGTTTACGTCAGCGTTCTCGGCGATCCAGTCATCGGCGGCGTCCATGGCGTCGCCGACGACGATGCGCTCGATCAGCTCATGTTTCGGGATGCGGATCGCCTGATTGGCGATGACGGCGACGGGCGTTCTAGTGCGGAAGGCGACTTTGTAAATCTCTTCCTTCACCGGACAGGCGTCGGCGTCGACGAGGATGCGGGTTGTCATGCCGGCGCGCGCCTCAAACGCCGTGAGCGTCCTGCACGTCCTTCGCCCAACCGACGGTAACCTTGCCGTCTTTCTCGATCACCGGACGCTTGATCAGGGCAGGGTGCTTTTCCATCAATGCGAGCGCTTTTTCCTCGTCCACACCGTCCTTATGATGGCTCTCAAGATTACGCCAAGTGGTGGAGCGCCTGTTGAGCAATGCCTCCCAGCCGGCCGCTTTCGCCCAGCGCGTGAGATAAGCTTTCTCAACGCCGTCCACATGGAAGTCGTGAAAGTCCGGCGCATGGCCGGCATTCTTGATTGCGTTCAGCGCCTTGCGGCAGGCGTCGCAGTTTTTCAGTCCAAAGAGTTTCATCGGGCTCTACTCCACATCGGCTGGAATTTGATCCTAGCATCGGCGTTTGCGCTGTGCGCCTGAAAACCATCAAAAATCGGTGATTTGTGACAGTTTTTGCGCCGAATTTTAATTAGCTGACCGGTTTTGCGTCATGCATTGGTTGTGAGGCGAAGACCGACCGCGCCGGTCAGGATCATGACGATAAAGACATATTGCGCCAGCGCGAGGCGCTGGTCGAAAAAGAAATAGCCGATTACGGCGACCGCCATAATGCCGACGCCCGCCCAGATCGCATAAGCGACGCCGATGGGAATGGTTTTGAGCGCTGGCGCCAGAAACCAGAGCGAGACCCAATACGCCATCAGCGACAGCCCGCCCCACATCATGTTCTCAAACCCGTTAGAAAGTTTGAGCAACGCCGTGCCGACGATTTCAAAAGCAATGGCGAGGAGAAGGAACAGCCAGGCGGTCATTTCGGTCTCACCACCCATGTAATTTTTGATGTAAGTAGCTTTTAAGATCGATTGCGTGACGTCCCCAGTGACCAAACATTAATCTTGCATGCCAGAACATGTTCTTCCAAACACCGTTTTCAAAATACGCAAGCGCAGTGTTTAAATCTATATATATATCCACGAGATCATCTAATGCGTCGCCTACTGTTAGTGCTTTCATATCGCCTACTAGATTGATATCAGGATCTGCATTTGAATAAGAACTAAAATCAACGAATCGATTTGAAATCTTATCTTTCATCTCTTCGAATGTTATTTGTGGTTCATACTCATGATCATCATACAAATCAGGAAGACGCTCCCCTAAATCTAACAACTTGGATAGGCTAGACGATAACGAAACTAAATCTTCTTTGGTTGCAACCTGATCGTCGATAACAATCGAATTATAAAATCTGATTTCTTCGGCAAATTTTTCCGGATTCATTTTTGCGACTCAAGCTTACGCCACCTGCAGCCTCAAATAATTCAACAAATCCGTACGCGTAATAAGACCCTCAAACTTGCCGCCGGCAAGGACCACGGCCACATGGCCTTTGGCAAAGATTGGCAAGAGCGATTGCATGTCCTGGGCCGCTTCGACTGTTTCCACGCGATAGGTCATGGCCGATTTGACCGGGTCCTGAAATTTCTCGCGATTGCGCACCACGGCAAAGAGAAGATCTTCTTCGTCGAGCAGGCCCTCGACCTTGCCGTCGTCATCGAGGACCGGCAGTTGCGAGATGTCATAAAGCTTCATCTTGCCGTAAGCCTGCATCAGCGTGTCGTCCGGTTTGACGGTCACGGTTGCGCGTTCGGAATGGCGCCGCGAAATGAGGTCCGTCAGGTCGCCTTTCGGCGGGCGCTTCAGGAAACCCTGATCGTACATCCAGTAGTCGTTGAACATTTTGGAGAGATATTTGTCGCCCCGGTCGCAGACGAAAGCGACGACGTTTTTCGCCGCCGTCTGTTCGCGGCAATATTTCAGCGCCGCTGCGAGGATCGTGCCCGAGGACGAACCGCCGAGAATGCCTTCTTTCTTCAGAAGATCGCGCGCGGCTTCAAAACTTTCCTTGTCGGTAATCTCGTAGGCTTTTTTGACATGGGAGAGATCGGCGATATCGGGGATGAAATCCTCGCCGATGCCTTCCACCAGCCACGAGCCGACTTCGTTCGGGATGGAGCCGGTGTTGATATAGTCGGCAAGGATCGAGCCCTTGGGGTCGGCGAGAATAATATCCGTATCAGGAGAATTTTCCTTATAGAACCGCGAGAGCCCGGTGATGGTGCCCGCCGAGCCGACGCCGGCGACAATCGCGCCAACATCGCCGTCAAGTTGTCCCAGAATTTCCGGGCCCGTCTGGTCCACATGAGCCTTCGGGTTCGCCGCATTGCCGAACTGGTTGACGTAAAACGCGCCTTCTTCTTGGGCGATGGCTTCGGCCATGTCCTGGTAATATTCCGGATGCCCCTTGCCCACATCGGAACGGGTGAGGCGCACGTCAGCGCCCAGCGCTTTTAGATGAAAGATTTTTTCCTGCGCCATCTTATCGGGGACGACGATGATGCAGTGATAGCCCTTTTGCGCCGCGACCAGCGCCAGGGCGAGGCCGGTGTTGCCCGCAGTGGCTTCCACGAGGGTGCCGCCCGGCTTCAGCGTGCCGTCCTTTTCGGCCGCTTCAATCATCGCGACGCCGATGCGGTCTTTGATTGATCCGCCGGGATTGTTGGCTTCCAGCTTCAAGTAGAGCGTGCAGGGACCGGTTTCGAGGTTCGAGGCTTTGACCATCGGCGTTTTGCCGATGCCTTCCAGGACGGTATTGAATACGGGACCGTGGGGCGTTTCTTTCATCGCGGCGTCTCTCCGACTGCGTTTGAAGTCGGCTTAGCCGATTTGCGCATCCGGTCGCAACCGCCTGAGGGGTCGGCGCCTACGCCTTCCCGCGTTTCAGGTTGCGGATGAAAAACCGCGCAGGGTCGAGGGCTTCGGCGACATCCTGCTCGACCGGCGACGGCGCGCCGGCAATGTCGGCGGCGATGATCGCGGCGGCGAGCGGCGCAGCAACGAGCCCGCGCGAGCCAAGCCCGGTGAGGGCGTAGAGGCCGCGGCGCCGCTCTGCAGGCGGATAATCCTCGCGCCGGCCGGTGCGCAAGCCCTCATAGGCGCGCGCGTAAAAATCCCAATCCGGGACAGCGCCGGCGACGGGCAGGCGGTCTGGCGTCGTGCAACGGATCGCGGCGCGTGAGATGGACGCAGCCGGATCGAGATCGTTGACAAGGTCCGGCAGCGTTCTGGCGACGGCATCGAGCGTGGTTTGCGTAGCTTCCAGCGAGAAACGAGGCTCTTCGCCGATCGCGGCCGGCGCATAGGTTGCGCCAACGATCAGTCCGCCTTTTGGCGCCGGCGCGGCGTAGGGACCGAAGGCGATCGCGTGTTCTGGCGCGGCGGCTTGCGGGAACAGATCGATCTGACCGGCTGACGCAGAGAGAGGCAGGGGCGTCGTTGCGTCAAAGCGCTTTGCGTCCATAGCGTTTGCGATGACGATAGCATCAAAGCAAGTTTTGCTGCGGCTGGTTTCGACACGCCAGCGGTCTCCGTCCTGCTCAATGTGATTGACATCTTCGGCGCGCAATTCCGTTTCGCAGAGCAGCGCAGCAACGTAGGACGACGGATCCACAACGCCGCCTTGCGGAAAGAATAAACCGTTCTCACACAGCTCCATCCAGCCTTCGGGTAAGACCTGCGCTTGCGCTAAGGCGATGTGTCGCTCTCGTTCTTTTTGGGACGTTGCTCTGAGCAAGGCGCCGCAAGAAATGAAGACCGTCTCTGGAAGGGTCTTCAGCAGACGGATGGTCTGCAAGTAAGCGGCGCGGGAAAATCTTGCCGCGGGCGTATCGTCAAGGTCGAGCCGCGGCATGATCAGCCCCGCCGGATTGCCGGACGCGCCCGCCGCCGGACCGGCGCCGTCATAGACAATGGGTGTGAAACCTTCCGCGCGCAGGCTGTGGGCAAGACTTGCTCCAGCGATCCCGGCGCCGATGATCGCGATGCGGGCGTCGGTTTCAAATCGTTTCGCATTTGCCGTCTGAAACCATGGCGCGCGGAGAGGCGCGTTTCGCGGCGTCTCGATCCGGGCGGTCAGCATGTCCCGTTTGGCGCCGAAGCCCGGACGTTTTTCGACGGCGAACCCCGCTGCCATCAGGCCGCGCCGCACCGCGCCGGCGACAGTGAACGTTGCGGCCGTGGCGCCCGGCGATGACAGTCGCGCCATTTCGCTAAAGAGTTCGGGCCGCCACATCTCAGGATTTTTTGCCGGTGAAAATCCGTCAAGAAACCATGCGTCAACGCTGGCTTCCGCCGCGCGCAGGCCGTCCAGCGCATCGCCATAGAAAAGCGTCAATAAGACATCGGCATCCAGCCGCAGCGCATGGAATCCAGGCGCACGCGGCGGCAAGGCGGCGCGCAACGTTTCAGCCAGTGGCGCAAGCGCAGGCCATGCGCAATGGGCGCGGGCGAGATCGTTATCGGCTAACGGATATTTCTCGATACTGACGATGTGAAGACGCGCGCTCGGCGGCTTTTCTGTTCCGCGCCAGAGGTCCCAGGCGCACAAGACGTTGAGCCCTGTGCCGAAGCCAAGTTCGCCAATCGCAAACCGTTGCGCCGAACTGAACCGCGCCGGCAGATCATTTCCCGCCAGAAAGACATGCGCCGTTTCCGCTTGGCCGTCGCCGGAGAAATAGATGTCGTCGAAGCGCGCAGCGTGCGGCGCGCCGGCGCTCCACTCGAGTTTAGCGGTGTCAATCCTGCGGGGCATGGGGAGAGGGTGCCCGGAAACGGCGCGGGACTCCAGTGGGCGAGATTATTAATGCCGCTTGGTCTTTGAGCGGGAGTGTTTTTCGTTTTTCTAAACGAAGGTCCGGACTGCAAGAAAAAGAAGACCTTAAGTTACTCCGCGGTGTACGTAACAAGCGTTACGTGAACCGCCTCTCTTCGGATAGGAACAGCAGACTGATATGTCTCTGAGCTGTGCCAGGCATTAAGGGCGTCAATGTCGGGAAACGTGACCACGACACACTCATCATAATTGAAGTCGCCTTCCAGAACCTCTTTCGTTTTGCCCCATAGAAGTCTTTCTCCGCCGTGAGGGACTAAACTGGCTTCAGCCTTCTTCAGATACGCGTCAAACTTTGCCTGATCTTTGACGCTCCACGTCGATACAAAAAACGCTTTCATAACTTATTCCTTTCTATCAATTGACTTTACTACCAGCGGACACGCAGACGGTTGACGAGAAGATCATCACCCAGAATGTCTTCTTTCATGGCGCCCAGTTCGCTCACATCCCAATTGGCACTCAGATATCTGCCTTTCGCCCAATCGGCGCGGCCGGACGATAACCACACCGCAAACCCTGCAGCGAGCTCTGGGTCGTCATTCAGATATTCATGCATGTAGTCCGGCATCGCTTTGCCGATCTCGGTGGCGACACCGCCGGGATGCATGGCGAAACACTTTATGCCCTCGTCGCCATGATCGCTTTGGACAAACTCTACAAGTCGGTTCACCGCATGTTTTGATGTCTGATAATCGGATGCGCCGTCGACAAGGAGCTGCGCCCCTACAGATGACACCATGATCAGATGCCCGCCAGATAGACCCTTCGCCTCATGTTTGGCGGCGGATTTTGCGAGATGCGGAAGCGCATACCGAGCGACATGATAGGCGCCTTTCACGTTGACTTCGAAATTCTTCCACCAACCATCCGGATCGGAGTCAGCGATTTTCACCCACGGCCCCAGATAGCCCGCATTAGCGTCCGCCACGTCAATGCCTCCGAATTTGGCGACACAATCTTCGACGGCTCGTTCGACTTGCCGGGCATCCGTGACGTCCGTCGAGGACGCCATAAACTCCGTATTTGGATTAACCTCAGCAACACGTAACCGCGTTTCTTCCAAGCCGGCTTCTGACCGCGCCGTTGCGTAAATTGCTCGCGCGCCGGCGGCTGCAAATGCAACCGCGGTCGCCTGGCCAATGCCGCGAGACGCGCCGGTGATAAAGAGAACCTTATCCTTGGCTGAACCCGCAAGCTCGCGAACAGGGTCAATCGCGGGATAGATTGAATGATGCGCTGTAAGGTCCAAAGACTGTTTTTGAAGGGATGACATGATGACCTCTCAATCTGTTATTCGATGAGGTGAACTTAGGCGCAGAAGCGCCGGCGGGCTTGTTCAATCCTCCAGAAAACTTGCCAGGATCTCGAAGGTTTGCACTGCAATCAGTTGCACGAAGGTCGGCGTATCTGCATAGTCTTCGATATGATTGATGAAATACGAGATGACGCGATTAAAGCGCTGAATAGCGACATGCTGGCTGGAAACATTGCAGCTTTTTCAGATGACGTTTTTTATTTCTATGAGCGTGAGACGAATGATCTTCACGACACAATGTACCAGCCGGCTCTTTGCCTAATCGTACAGGGCGCCAAGCGTACCATGATTGATGGTCGCGTTCTCGAAATTGGGGTCGGTGATAGCGTAGTGATAAGCCATCATGTCCCAGTTCGAGCTCAGATCACTAAAGCGTCGTATAAGGAGCCTTATATTGCGCTCATCGTTAAATTGAACATGAGAATTCTACGTGAGTTACATCGGGAAATCGTTGAACTCACCAACACTTCTGACAAGTACTTCTCTGTGGTGTCTGAAAAAGTTGACGAAGCACTCCTAGATGCAGCCCATCGCCTAATCAAAGCACTCAATGATCCAATTGAGGCGCAGTTGATGGGGGCTGCGGTTTATAGAGAAGTGCATTTAAGACTATTACAGGCGGAATATGGCGGCATGCTGAGACAATTAGCAACAAAGGATAGTGTTGCAGACAGTATCTCCCGAGCCATAAAGTTCATTCGCGAAAACTACGAAAAGGCTCTGTCAGTCGCCGCGCTTGCGGCAGAGGCGGCCATGAGCGAATCGTCTTTCCATCAAAAGTTCAGAGAAATCACGGGGACGACGCCAAACAAATATCTGAAGTCATTACGGCTCCAAGAGGCTCACAACTTCTTATCGCTACAAGGCATGAGCGTTACCGAGGCGGCGCTTGCCGTTGGCTATCAGAGCGTCAATCATTTCAGCCGCGACTATTCCAAAGCCTTTGGCGTATCGCCGAGGACGGCGAAAATCGCCGCCCAATGAGCAATATGAGAGACTATGCAATCGACCGCGAAAGCGATCCGTAGCTGACATCAAATACTTCGCCAGAGACCTTGGCCGTCCCCTCGCCCGCAAAGAACGCAACGGCTTGAGCAACATCTTCAGGCTCGAGATGCGCGACGTTCAACGGACTTCCAGCCACCCCGGCTTCCGCGACCGCTTCGAAGGTCGGGTTTTCGACGCCCGGCATCAATTTGGCGAGTACGGCCGGATTGTCCGCAAGCGGCGTATCAACAAGTCCCGGCGCCACAACATTGCAGAGGATGTTTGATTTTCCGTAGGTCAGCGCGGCGGACTTTGCAAAGGCGATGATCGACCATTTTGTTGGGGCATAGATCGGGAAGAGCGCATTGCCCATGCGCCCAAGCGCCGACGAAAGATAAATAATTCGTCCGCCGTTCTGACGCTGCATGAATGGCGCGGCCGCTTGCGTCGTCTTAATCACGCCGCCGACATTTATTTCGAAGACGGTGCTGATTTCATCGCTCGAAAATTCTTCGATCGCGCCAGCCTGAGAGACGCCGGCATTCGCGACGACGATATCGAGGCTTCCAAACTCATCGACGGTGCTCTTGATCGCGCGCTTCTGGGCCTCAAGGTTGCGCACATCGCCTTTGAAGATCAGACATTTCACGCCTAACGCTTCGATCCGGTTTTTGGCCTCGCGAAGATCACGTTCCGACGCCAGCGGGTATTGAACGTTCGGGATGGTCGTTTCTGCGATATCGAAAAGCGCGATGTTCACTCCCTTGGCGGCAAGCGCTTCACCGCTCGCAAGACCAATCCCCCGGGCGCCGCCTGTAATAAACGTGATCTTCCCGGATAGTTCTTTTTCATTGCTAGCGTTGCTTGAGGACTGTGCGGCGGCGGCGCCCGCGCCAAGAATTGCCGGACCAGCCACAGCGGCGGCGCCGAGCCCGGTTGTTAAAATACGGCGACGATCAGGATTGCTAGGCAGAGCTGAAGGGCCTCCAGCCTCTATATTTTGGCGCTCTGAATGGTTGGGATCAGTTTTATTCGTCATGATGGGACTCCCTATCTGGGTTGGCGGTAAGCTATTGATCTTCAATATGAAAATAGCGCCAAGCCGGGCAGATGCGTGCCTCATCCTGTAAACTATGTGCCTAAAACTCCACGATTATAGCACCGTGGCGCTGCCTATGCGGACTAAGTAAAGCATCACCACAATAATATTCTCATGGGCATCTTATTTGCTCGATGCCACTCGATTGAAGAAGCGAAGAACAAACACCAACCTCCAGTGAATGCGTTATATTGATTTTATCTACGATCTGATGAGTCTGGGCGAATGGTTTGCCCGGTTTAGACAAAGTCTAGCTTCAGTTTCCAAATTCGAGGTCTGTTTGCCGCCGGCGTTTATTATTTTGCGCTGAATACACAAATGGATCGGAAACTTTGAGCTGCTTACGATTTTGTGGGGAAGCGGAACATTTTCTCAAAAGTGTTCGTATCGAAGAACGCAACAAAGTTTGTCGTCATTGGCGAGAAAGCTTTCTTTGCGGCTTGGACGGATTTGCCGGACAGCGCCTGCGCGCCATTCGACGTCAGCGGTGTTGATCCTGCGGGGCATGGAGAGACCGTGCCCGGAAACGGCGCAGGACTCCAGTGGGCGGGATTTGTTCGCGGCCCTTATTGCAGGGTTGAGCGGCTTGCTAGAGGCAAGCGCAAGCTGCTCTTAATCAATTAATCGCCGCAGGCAGAATAAATTCTCCCATCAACCTGTCCCGCCACCTGCCGCGGGTGCGTCCATCGCTGTAATTGCCAGCATTGATCTGAACGACGAGTTCGAGCTCAGGCACGACGAATGTCATTTGTCCTCCGTTGCCGCTCGCAAAATAAGTATCGATCGTCCGCCCATTGACTTCGTACGCCTGTCGCCACCAGGCAAATCCGTAATCGTCTTTCTCATTCATAGAAGAATGCGCCGCCGCGGAGGCTTTAACCCAGTCTTCCGACACCAGACGTTGACCATTCCACACGCCGCCATCCAGATAGAGCTGTCCCAGTTTCATGAAATCTCGCGGACGCAGGCGAATGCCGCCGCCCATATAGCCGTCATAAGTCGGCGACAGGTTCATGTAATAGTGAGAGATGTTCAGCGGTTCAGCAAAGCGCTCATGAAAAAACCGCGGCAGGCTCATCCCGGTTTTCGCTTTCAGGGCGCCGCCAATCAAATTGATGCCAGCGGTACAGTAAGCATCAGATTCTCCCGGTGTTGCGACCATTGGCAGATCGAGGGTGTAGCGATACCAGTCCGGTTGTTCGGATTGGCTCTGCATGGTGTCTTCATTGCCCGGCGTATCGAAATCATTATCGTCGCAATCGAAGCCCGGCGACATGGTCACAAGATGGCGCAGGGTCATCTGTTCCTTACGCGGATCGGGGTTGGCGAAGGCGTCGCTGCCGCCGAAGAGGGGATAGACCGGCTCATCAACGCTTGAGATCAGGCCCTGTTCCAGCGCGACTCCTAACAATGCCGACGCGATGGATTTCCCGGCGGATCGGGAATCATGCGGCGTGTCCCTGTGGAAGCCGTGAAAGTATTCTTCCACCACCAGCTTGCCGCGATGGGCGATCAACAATCCGTGGATATAAGGCTGGCGCAACTCTGTGGGCTCAAACGCAGCAAGTTCGCCGATCAGTTCGGTGAGAAGGCTTTCATCAAGCCCGGCGTCCGCAAGCGAAGCGGTGCGCCAACCGTCATCGGCTTCCACGGGCCGCAACAATGTGGACGGCGGCTCGGTTGAGCGCCTTGGATAAAATCCGGGCGCATCCTCTCTTGACCGGCGTGTGAAATCGAAAACGTCGCCGTTTTGGCGAAGCCTGAGACTGAAACGCTCGCCCGGCACTACACTGTTTCCGACGATAAGCATTTCCCCGTCTGCATTCTTAAATTGGATTTCATTGCGCTCAACTGTTGCGGAGGCGATGCGAAAGAAGACGCCGATATTACGCTCGGGGTTGCGCAGGAAGGTGCGATACCGGGTTGCGCCATCTGCTGACGGAGTGCCCTCCGGGACCATCGAAATGTTCAGCGAGAGGGTTTGCGGAAAGGGGCGTATTTCGCCAGAAAAAGCAGAATTGCCACTTGGCGTCAGGCGTACAGGAGACGCATACGGAGAGTACTGTATGGCGCCAGGGGGCTGAAACCAGTGCCCTGTGATGGCCTCGCCAGCATTCGATTGGTAACCGATAAAATAGCCCTGGTCGAGAATAGAAAAAGCCCAGCGTCGCGCGCCGTCATCCTCAACGCGCTGCTCCACTGAGGCGCTCTCTCCCTGGATGCTAGCGATCCAGTCTTCACCCGATCTGTGCAGAGTTACGGGTCCCTTCAGGTCAGGACCATAGGTTCTGTCTGCGACCCAGACCCCTTCCCAGGTTGCCCGCGTTTCAGCCTGCGTTTTTGCCCCGGGCTCTCTACTTGTTTCTGTTTGGGCCTCGGCAGTGCTTGACCCCGCGCCACAGGCTGCAAGCAGCCAGACAGATACGCCTACGCCAACTATCCTCATTTCATACCCTCTCTAAAGGCTGCACGTTTTGTCAGCCACTCCACTATTGGCTCTTTGCCGCTTTGCATGTTTTGCTTCAGCATCGAACACGCCGTATCCAGATCATTTTCTTTTAGTGCCGCCATAATGAGGTCATGCTCATTGCCGGCGACCCATCGAGATTTGGTTTCGCGAAACAGGGCGTGTTCGTAGCGACGTGTCCGATCAATCACCTGCTGAATAAGCTCAATGAGAACTCTGTTCGGGCATCCTGCGAGCAATTCCATGTGCCACGCATTGTCGATGTCGATGGCCACGGATGGTGTCTTGGTGGAGAGCAGTTTGCGGTTCAGCGTTTCCAATCGAGCCAGGCTCTTAGGTGATGGAACGCCGGCGAGCCGCAGCGCTTCCGGGTCCAGCATGGGGCGAATGTCATAGACCTGTTCAAATTCGGACAAGGTGAGGGGCGCAACAAAAAAGCCGCGCCTCGGCTCGGTCGTGACGACCCCTTGCGCCACCAGCCGCCCCAGACCCTCGCGAAGCGGCGTGCGACTGACCCCCAGGGCCTCGGCAAGGTGAACCTCGTTAATGCGTGCGCCGTCGGTGAGGGCGCCGTCAACGATCATCTCCCGGATCGCATCGGCCGCCTGATCGCTGATGTTGCTCGACAACAATTGCATACTGTATACAGTATGGAAGATAGATAGTAAGTCAACGCAAAATCTGAATAAGAGCGAAGTGGGATATTTACGCCGCCGGCCTTGGGCGGCGTTCAGCCGGCTTTCCAACATCAACGTCACGGCGTCGAGTATCGTATTTGGATGTGACACCGGACACTGCGATAACGCTCGCCGGGAACTCATCCTCACGCATTCGCCAAGGCCTCTGACAGTTTCTTCCGTGAGCGTTTAAAACTGGCAAGCCTCTTTCATAAATAAAAATGGCGCGCCCGGGGTGATGGGCGCGCCGTCATACGCAACAAAAGAAAAATAGAAGCGGTTACGCTTTCGTCGGGAAGCGGAACATTTTCTGGAAAGCGTTCGTATCGAAAAACGCGCCGAAATCGGTCGTCATCGGCGAGAAGGCTTCCTTGGCGGCTTCGACGGATTTGCCGGTCAGCGCCTGGGTGCGCTCCATGCGGGCTTCAAAAAGGTTGGTGAGGTAGTCGCGCTGAATTTCCAAAACGTCAGCGAAGGTTTTCGCCTGGCCAAGTTCGTTGGCGAACTGAACAGCGCCGGACATTTCTTCCCGTGCGGCTTCGGCAATTTCCGTGCTCATTTCGCTGGCGAGCTGCTGATTTTTCTCAAAGCGCTCGCGCAGTTCAGCCGTCACGTCTTCGGCTTGTTCGCGCCACTCTTCAGAAGCGCCAGTGAACTGGTTCATTGCGGATTCGAATTGCTCGCGCGCAGCGGCGGTGAAATCTTCCGCTGTTTTAAAAGCATCCTGGGATGCTTGCACTGCGCCGTTGGCGGCGCTCTCAGTTTTTTTGGCAGCAGTTTTGACACTCCGCTTGGCGGCGGTTTTCGTAGATGCGGTCGCCATGAAGGCCTCCTTGATCGATCGTTAAGGCGGCGTCCATCATTGTGCGCCGCAACATCATCGGCGACATAGCCATTTTTGTGCGCCGCAACAAGTGCCGACAGGATAAATATTTTCAGGATTTCAGGGCGTTCAGCACCGCTGCGGAGGCATAGCCGTCCGCCGGGCGACCGGTCGCTTTTTGCCAGGCGCGCAAGGCTTTTCGGGTGCCGGCGCCGATAATCCCGTCCACCGGGCCCGGATTGAAGCCGCGATCGGACAGCGCCTGTTGCAGTTCCTTGCGTTCCGTAAGGCTGAGGGCCCGGTCCTCCCGCGGCCAGAGCGTTGCGACCTGGCCGTTGCGCCCGGCGACTTCCTCCGCGAGCAGCGAGACGGCAAGGGCGTAGGCGGTCGAATTATTATATTTCAGGATCGACCCGAAATTATCGAAGACAAGGAACGCGGGTCCCTTGGCTCCGGCGGGGATCACCAGCCGGGCGCGCCGGTTCGGATCATACTGGCCGAGAAGATCGCCGCGCATGGCGCTCGCCCCGAGCGAGGCCCATTCCGCCAGCGCCTTGCGGCCTGCGCCGGCGAGGGCGTAATCGAAATCGCCAGGCAGGCGCACTTCCGTTCCCCAGCCGCCGTCGCGGGCGTAGCCGGAAACGGCGAGATAGTTGGCTGTGGACGCAAAGACGTCACCGAGATTGGACCAGATATCGCGCCGCCCGTCCTGATCGTGATCGACCGCATAGGAAAGATAGGTGGTCGGAATAAACTGGGTGTGGCCCATGGCGCCGGCCCATGAGCTTTTGAGCTGATCGCGGGCGGCAAACCCGTTTTCGATAATCTTCAAGGCGCCGATCAGCTGCGTGCGACCATAGCCGGTGCGCCGCCCGTCATAAGCAAGGGTCGCCAACGCCTGGATCGCGTCATGGCCGCCGAGATTTGCTCCGTAAGCAGATTCAAGGCCCCAGATGGCGACAATGGTTTCCGCATCGACGCCGTAAGCCTCTTCAATGAGTGACAGAATTATCCGGTTTTCGGCCAAAGCCGCGCGGCCGTTCTCGATCCGTCTTTCTGAAACGGCGGTGTCGAGATAATCCCAGATCATTTTGGAAAATTCAGGCTGGTTGTCGTTCAACTCAAAGACCCGCTCATTAGGGGTCAGGCCGTCAAACGCCTCATTGATGACTGCATCGCTGACGCCGGCGGCGCGAGCCTCTGCGCGAAAACCCTCCAACCAGCTTTGGAAATCCGGCGCCTGGGCGAAGGCGGGGCCATGAGATGCGGCAAAAGCAGCGAGAGCGGCAAACGTAGTTCTGACGATGCGATACATGACGGCGTTCCCTATACGCGGCGAACTGATTTACGCGCCATCCTTATGTGATGCGCAAGGCGCCGGCAAGGCGGGAATAGGGCGGGGTTTATGGGGAAGGCGGGCCGCGCTATGGTGTCTATTAATCTTTCATCACCGGCGCTTGCACGCGCTGCCCCGCTGTTTTCAGGAGACTTCGCCCATGAGCGTTTCGATGCTTCGCCATTTGGTTATTCCTTTCGCCTTTCTCGCCGCGGCGTGTTCCGGAGGAGAGGACGAGGCGTCGTCCGCCAGCGCGCCGGCGGCTGAAACGGTCGCCCCGCAATCGCGTACGGCGCCGCAGCGCGCCGCCGTGGCGTCGTCTGAAGAGCTGGAGGCCATGCGCGCGCAATTCGCGATTGTTGAGATGGATGTGGATACGTCATTCCTGAGCGATGAAGAGCGACAGGTCGTCAACAAGCTGAACGAGGTTGGCAACCTGATGTCGGAGATTTATCTCCGTCAGCGCAGCCCGCAGAACCCGGACTGGCGCGCCGAAATTGCCTCCAGCGAACTGGAAGACCGCGACATGTTGCTCGATCTTTTCGATCTTCATTTTGGCCCGTGGGATACGCTGGACCACAACAGGCCTTTTTACGGATCGACACCGATGCCTGAAGGCGCGGGTTTTTATCCTGCTGACATCACAAAGGAAGAATTTGAGGCCTGGATTGCGAGCCATCCGGAAGACGAAGCGGCGTTTCGATCCGGCTATACGGTGATCCGCCGCGACGGCGAGGCGCTGGTCGCTATTCCGTACTCAGAAGAGTATCGCGAATGGCTGGAGCCGGCGGCGGAATTAATGCGCGAGGCCGCGGCGATCACCAGCAATGCGAGCCTGAAAAAATTTCTGACCCTGCGGGCCGATGCATTCCTGAGCGACGACTATTACGAATCCGAACTCGCCTGGATGGATCTTGACGGCGCGATCGAAGCCGCAATCGGTCCTTATGAGGTCTATACGGACAACCTCTTTGGCTACAAGACTGCGTTTGAGGCCTTTATCACCGTGAAAAATCCGGAAGAAAGCGCTGCGCTCGCAAAATACAAGGATTTCCTGCGGGATATGGAAGCGAACCTACCCGTTGAGGAAGGCTACAAGAATTTTAAGCGCGGGTTTGAATCGCCGATCGTCGCCTCCTATCAGGTTCATGGCGGCGGCGACAATGTGCCGGGCGTTCAGACCATCGCCTTTAACCTGCCCAATGACGAGCGGGTGCGTGAGGCGAAAGGCGCAAAGAAAGTGATCCTCAACAATGTGCTCGGCGCCAAGTTCGACCGCATCCTTGCGCCCATGGCGGAGGCGGTGCTGGTTCCGGAGCAGGCTGGACTGCTCGTCAAAAAATATATGGCGAACGGCACGCTGTTCCACGAACTCGCCCATTCGCTCGGGCCGGGCACCATCGTTAAAGACGGCGAGGAGACCTCGGTCAGCGCGGAACTGAAAGAGCTTTATACGGGTACGGAAGAAGGCAAGGCCGACGTCATGGGCGCCTATAACGTCCTTTACATGATGGAGCGCGGCGAATTGCCGGCGACCGAGAAGGAAAGCTTCCTCGCGACATATTTTGTCGGCCTGTTCCGTTCCATGCGCTTCGGCATCAACGAGGCCCACGGCAAAGGCGCGGCGTTTCAATATTCTTATTTCAAGGAGGCGGGCGCTTTTGAATGGGATGCAGAGGAAGAAAAATTCCGGCTCGATTTTGCCAAACTCGAACAGGCGATTTCCGATCTGACCCGAGACGTCGTCATCGTTCAGGGCGATGGCGACTATGATGCGGCGAAAGCATTTCTCGATCGCTATGCGAAAGTCGATGAGAAAGTGGAAACGGTGATCGGCTCGCTTGACCTCCCGGTGGATATACAACCGGTTTATGAGGACCGGCTGTAAGTGAAATACCCGTTTATCTCCGCGGAAGCGGGGATCGGCTGGCTGAAGAGATGGATTCCCGCTTCCGCGGGAATGAGCGGAGCGGAGACTTCTATGAAAAATACAGTTTTCGGGGCGGTAGCGATGGGTGTTTGTTCCTCGTTCGCCCACGCCCAAAACACCGATCCCGCCCATCTCTCTCTGGTCGCCGGCTACAAGGCCGCGTTCACCTGCTCGGCCTATTTCAATGCCGGGCGCACGCCGGAAGATATTGAGGATGATGAACTCGGCCGGATTTATAGCGGCTATCGCGAAGCGATGGCGAACCTTCCGGAGGCGGTCATTGATCTTGATGAAAAGCGCGTCTCTGTAGCGTATGCGGAGGATATGCCGCCGCGCGTCTCTGAATGGCGGGCGCATCTGGGTTGCGCGCAATGGCCAACCGGCGCGCGGAAAGGGGACATCGACCTGCCGCAAGCGAAGGTGCGCCAGACCCGCGATCTCCCGCGGCCGCTGCCGGAGGCATTGAGCGATGATCCGGCGCTGCTCGCCATTGTGCGGACAGCCTTTGACCGCGTCACTTATGGCGAGGGGACCGAAACCACGGCGGTGATGGTTGTCCATAATGGCAAGATTGTCGCCGAGCGGTATCGTGAAGGTTTTGATGCGACAACGCCGCAGCGCACCTGGTCCGTCGCGAAGTCGATTGCGGCCACCATTATCGGCGCTGCGGCGGAAGAGGGGATATTGTCCGTGAGCGAACCGGCGGGGCTGGCGGCGTGGTCGGCGCCGGGCGACCCGCGGGGCGCGATCACGATTGAAAACCTGCTGCATATGTCGTCGGGCCTGACATCGCCGCATGCGGGCAACCGTACGGACGATGTTTATTTCGGCGGCGGGCGCGTGGTCGATCACGCTATCGACAATCGCCTCGTCGCGGCGCCCGGCGCACGCTGGCGCTACGCTAATAATGACACCATGGCGGCGATGCGCGCCCTGCGCGAGCGGATGGATAATGACAGGAAATTCCTCGCCTTTCCTTTTGAAGCCGTCCTCGAACCGCTCGGCATGCGGAACACTTATCTGGAGACGGACTGGAACGGCGATTTTATTCTTTCCAGCCAGGTTTGGACGACAGCGCGCGATCTCGCCCGGCTGGGGCTGCTTTATCTCAATGACGGCGTCGTTAGCGGGCGGCGCATTCTACCCGAAGGCTGGGCGGCGTATGTCGCAAGCCCGGCCCCAGCGCAGCCTTCGTTGACGCGGCGGGATGGATCGCAAAATCCAGCTTACGGCGCCCAATGGTGGCTTTATGGCGAGCGTCATGGCCTGCCCGAAGGGTCCTACGCCGCGCGCGGCAATCGCGGCCAATATCTTATGATCATGCCTGAGCGGGACGTCCTGATTATCCGCCGCGGTTTTGACGATGGCGGCGGGTTTAACCTCGCGACGTTTTCGGCAGACATTCTTGCGGCGCTGGAAGATTAATCCGGCGCTGCGCACGCCGCCTGACGGGCGAGGGTGACCTTGGAGCCGGGCCGCCGGCCGAGCTTTTCGGAAATCCAGAGGCTTGTCTCTATGAGCGCATCCAAATCGGCGCCGGTCGCAAAACCGGAACCGTGAAGCATGTAGATAACGTCTTCGCTCGCCACATTGCCGGAGGCGCCCCTGGCGTAAGGGCAACCGCCCAGTCCGGATACGGAGGAATCGAAGGTTCTCACGCCTTCCTCAATCGCTGCGGCGATATTGGCGAGCGCCTGTCCATAGGTGTCATGGAAATGTCCGGCGAGGGCGCTGACGGGAACGACTTCAGCAACCGCGCGGATCATGGAGCGGGTTTCCCACGCCGTGCCGACGCCGATTGTGTCGCCGAGGGAAATTTCGTAGCAGCCTATGTCAAAGAGCGCTTTTGCAACGCGCGCGACATTGCCGAGCGGCACCTTGCCCTCATACGGGCAGCCAAGAACGCAGGAGACGTAGCCGCGCACGCGAACGCCGTCGGCTTTCGCCGCTTCGACAACGGGCTTGAACCGCTCAAGGCTTTCCTCGATCGAGGCGTTGATATTTTTCCGGCTGAAACTTTCCGAGGCCGCACCAAACACCGCAACCGTATCGGCGCGCGCCTCGCGTGCGCCTTCATAGCCTTTCATGTTCGGGGTCAGCACAGGATAGGAAACGCCGTCCTTGCGTTTAATTCTTGCCATTACTTCGTCAGAAGCCGCCATTTGCGGCACCCATTTCGGCGACACGAACGCCCCGGCTTCAACCGATTTGAACCCGGCGTTGGCGAGCCGTTCAACAAGTTCGATTTTTGTTGCGACGTCAATGGTCTGCTTTTCATTTTGCAGCCCGTCGCGTGGGCCGACTTCGACGATGGTGATGGGTTTGGTCATGAACCAACCCCCTCCGATCGCTCCGCGATCACCTCCCCCGCCAGCGGGGGAGGAAGAGTGCAAACCGCAGATTTCCTCGCTCCCCCGCTTGCGGGGGAGCTGTCGGCAAAGCCGACTGAGGGGGTGGTCTGTATCAGGAACATCACGCGTTTTCCTCAAACTCAACCAGCAGATCACCCTCTTTCACCTGATCGCCGGCGGAGAACTTGTAGGCTTTCACAACGCCGTCGAAAGGCGCCTTGATTGCATGCTCCATCTTCATCGCTTCCATAACGAGGAGCGGTTTGCCCGCTTCGACGGACGCGCCCGGTTCAGCGGAGAGGATTGTCACCACCCCCGGCATTGGCGCGGTCAGCGAGCCCTCGCTTGAGGCGTGGGCGGAAATTCCGGCGAGCGGATCGGGGAAGGCGACATCCCAGTGATCGGCGCCAATCCAGACGCGAAGTCCGCTTCCGTGCGGCGCCGCGAAGGCGTTGAATGTTTCGCCGTCAAGGCTGAGGCGCATGGTCCCGTCTTCGCCCGGCTCGGCGGCGAAAGAAAAGAAGATCGGCTCACCGCCTTCGCGGCCCTCACGCCGGGCGGCCGCCGAAGCGTCCGGCTCCAGCGTTGCGTCAAAGCCGTCCGCTGATTGATTTAGTCGCAGCAACGCCGGCGCGCCGTCGTGGTCGATCCACGTGACTTCATGGGTCGGCCGGTTGAGGCGGAACCCGGTCAATGCGTCCCACGGATCGTGATCAAACGGCCAGGGATCATCGCCGAGAGCGCGTTTCCAATAAGCGGCGCCGGCCCAGATTTTCGGGCCCGTCTCATCTTTTGCAAAAAGCGAGGCTTCGTGTTCTTCGATGAAGCGCGTGGAGACATCGCCGGCGATAAAATCCGGTTCGTCGGCAAGGGCGTGGAGAAACGACGCATTGGTTTCAAGACCGGCGACACGGGTTTCGCTCAGCGCCGCCCGCATGGCGGCGAGCGCGGTTTCGCGCGTGTCGGCGCTTGTGATGATTTTTGCGATCATCGGGTCGTAATAGGGCGTGATCTCCTGGCCTTCTTCGACGCCGGAATCGATCCGCGCAGTCTCGGTCGGCAGGCGCAACGTCGTCAGCGTGCCAATGGAAGGCGCAAAGTTTTTCGGCGGGTCTTCGGCGTAAAGCCGCGACTCAAACGCATGGCCACATTCCTGAATCTCATCCTGAGCGCAAGGCAGACCTTCCCCGGCGGCGATACGCAATTGCCATTCGACAAAGTCGTGGCCGGTGATCATTTCAGAGACCGGGTGCTCCACCTGCAGCCGCGTGTTCATCTCCATGAAATAGACGGCGTCATTGTCGGCGTCATAGAGAAACTCGACCGTGCCGGCGCCGCGATAGTCGACGGCCTTGCCGGCGTCGACTCCCGCCTTGAGCAGTTTTTCGCGTGTTTCCGCCGGCATGTTCGGCGCCGGCGCTTCCTCAATCACTTTCTGGTGGCGCCTTTGTACGGAGCAATCGCGCTCGAACATGTGAATGACATCGCCTTTGCCGTCGCCGAAAATCTGCACTTCCACATGGCGCGCGCGGGTGACGTATTTCTCGACCAGAAAGCGATCATCGCCAAAAGCGGATTTCGCCTCGCGCTGGGCCGAGCGCAGCGCGTCTTCAAGGTCTTCTTCGCGCGCCGCCATGCGCATGCCCTTGCCGCCGCCGCCGGCGGTGGCTTTCAACAGCACCGGATAACCAATGCGCTCCGCCTCGCGCTTGAACGTATCGACGGACTGGTCTTCGCCCTGATAGCCCGGCGTTGTCGGCACACCGGCGGCCTCCATCAGATCCTTGGCCGCCGATTTCGATCCCATGGCGCGAATGGTTTTCGCGGTCGGCCCGATAAAGACGATGTCGGCATCATCCAGCGCATCGGCGAATTCAGCGTTCTCCGAGAGGAAGCCGTAACCCGGATGCACCGCCTCGGCGCCGGTTCTTTTGCAGGCTTTGATAATTTTGTCGGCGCGCAGATAGCTTTCCGCCGCCGCAGCCGGGCCGATATGGATCGCTTCATCGCAAGCGCGCATATGCGGGGCGCCGTCGTCAGCGTCGGAATAGACGGCGACCGTTTGCACGCCCAAAGCCCGCGCTGTGCGTGCGACCCTGACGGCGATTTCTCCGCGATTGGCGATGAGAATTTTTTTGAACATGGGACCCCTCAGCTCGCGATGTCAAAAGCCGGATGATAGTGGATGGTGCGCAATTCTTCCGTATCGATATCTTCGTGCGTGATAACGCGAAAGGCGTCGCCTGCGTCGAAACCGGCCCATTTCATTTTCCGGTCCGACGCCGGTTCGAACCCGAAGCGCGCATAATAATTTGGATCGCCCAACACGGCGATCAGTCTTGCGCCGTTTTTGCGGCACTCGGCGAGACTTTCCTTGATGAGTTCGGCGCCGACGCCTTTGTTCCGGTGATCGGAAGCGACGGCCAGGGGGCCGAGCCCTAGCAGCACACCGTCGAGTTCAGGCCGGGTTTCAACGGCGGAATAGCAAATATAGCCAGCGACGACGCCGCCGATATCGGCCACGCGTTCAAGCTTGATCCCGCGGCAATCCCAGAGTGCCTCGACGATTTTTGCTTCTGTATCTTTCTCGAATGCAGCGCGCAAAAGGGCGAGAATGAACGGGTGATCCTCAACCCTCACCTTGCGGATGACATGTCCGAGCGCCATCAATCTTTGACCCAGGCGGGTTTGCGCTTCTGCAGGAAAGAGGCGAGACCTTCCTGGCCTTCGTCGCTGGCGCGCAACCGGGCGATGCGTCCTTCAAGATCGCGCATAAGCTCATCGTTTTTGTCGGCGTTTTTTACGCGCTCGATCAGGTCCTTGCATTCTCGAATGGCGTTGGGGCCGGAGGCGAGCAGGTTGTTGACGACCCCGTCGACAGCTTCGTCAAGCCCGTTCGCGGGGGCTGTCATATGAAGAAGGCCGATCTCCGCTGCGATCGCCGCATCGAAACGCTCCGCAGTCAGAAAGAACCGCCGGGCGTTGCGCGCGCCGATGGCCTCGACAACGAAGGGCGAGATGACCGCGGGCAACAATCCGAGCCGCGCTTCGGAGAGCGCAAAGATCGCTTCCTGCGATCCGACCGCGATATCGCAGGCGGCGACAATGCCGAGCCCGCCGCCGATCGCTGCGCCGTTGACGCGCGCTACGGTGGGTTTGGGCGATTTATAAATCGACATCAGCAGTTGTGTAATGCCGCCGGCGCTTTTCTTGTTGAGATCATCGCCGGAGGCGCCCGCCGCCTTCATCATGGAAAGATCGGCGCCTGCGGAAAACGCCTTGCCGGCCCCGGTGAGGACGATGACGCGCGTATTGTCGTCATCGCCAAGACGATCCATCTCGCCGCTGATCGCGTCAATAATCTCTTCATTGAAAGCGTTGCGCACGTCGGGCCGGTTGATTGTCAGCCGCGCGACGCCTTTGTCATTGATGTCCGTGAGCAGAATATCGTCAGTCATGTTATTACATCCTGAAGACGCCGAAGCGCGTTGCTTCCACCGGCGCATTAAGCGATGCGGAGATGCAAAGGCCCAATACGTCTCGCGTTTGCGCCGGGTCGATAATGCCGTCATCCCACAGGCGGGCGGAGGAATAATAGGGCGAGCCCTGCGCTTCGTAATTTTCGCGAATGCCGCTTTTGAATTTTTCTTCCTCCGCTTCCGACCAGCTTTCGCCGTCGCGAAGCCCGTCGCGTTTCACGGTGGCGAGGACGCTCGCCGCCTGCTCCCCGCCCATGACGGAGATGCGCGCATTTGGCCACATAAACATGAAGCGCGGAGAGTAAGCGCGCCCGCACATGCCGTAATTACCGGCGCCGTAGGAACCGCCAACGACGACAGTGAATTTCGGGACGCTGGCGGTGGCGACCGCAGTGACCAGCTTGGCTCCGTCCTTGGCGATGCCGCCTTCCTCTGCTGCGCGCCCGACCATGAAGCCGGTAATGTTCTGCAGGAAGATCAACGGAATTTTCCGCTGACAGCAGAGCTCGATGAAATGGGCGCCTTTCTTGGCGCTTTCAGAAAAGAGAATGCCGTTATTGGCGATAATGCCGACGGGGAAGCCGTGAAGGCGGGCAAAACCGGTGACAAGCGTTGAGCCGTATAGCGGTTTAAATTCATCGAACTCCGAGCCGTCGACAATCCGTGCAATGATTTCCCGCGCGTCATAGGGTTTTCGCCCGTCCGCCTCGACAACGCCGTAGAGTTCTTCCGGGTCATAGGCGGGCGGTTCAGGGTCCGCAAGGGTGACCTCGCCCTGCTTCACCCAGTTGAGGCGCGAAACAATGCGGCGCGCGAGCCCCAGAGCATGGTCATCGTCTTCGGCGAGATGATCGGCGACGCCGGATATGCGCGTATGGGTGTCGCCGCCGCCGAGGTCTTCGGCAGAGACGACTTCGCCAGTGGCGGCTTTGACGAGCGGCGGGCCGCCGAGAAAGATCGTTCCCTGTTTTTTGACGATGACGGCTTCATCGGACATGGCGGGCACATACGCCCCGCCGGCGGTGCAGGAGCCGTGAACGACCGCGATCTGCGGTATGCCTTTCGATGACATCTGCGCCTGATTATAGAAAATGCGGCCAAAATCGTCCTTATCCGGAAAGACTTCATCCTGCATCGGCAGAAACGCGCCGCCGCTCTCAACGAGATAAATGCAAGGCAGGCGGTTTTCGAGGGCGATCTCCTGCGCGCGCAAATGTTTCTTCACCGTCATCGGATGATAAGTGCCGCCTTTGACCGTCGGGTCGTTGGCGACGATCATGCATTCTGTGTCTTCGATGCGCGCGATGCCGGCAACGACGCCGGCGGAATGAACGTCGCCGGAATACATCTCCCAGGCGGCGAACTGACCGATCTCCAAAAACGGCGCGCCCGGATCAACCAGCCGGGCGATGCGCTCTCTGGCGAGCAGCTTGCCGCGCTTTTTATGGCGCTCATTATAGCGTTCTCCGCCGCCTTCCGCGACGCGGTTCACATTCTGATGGAGCTGGTCGACAAGCGCGCGCATGGCGGCGGCGTTGGCGGCGAAAGTTTCAGATTTCGGGTCAATTTTTGATTCAAGGACAGGCATTCAGCGCTTTCTTGGACGAGCGGTCGTTAATTCCAAGGGCTTAGCAGACAAAGCGCCAAAGATGGAAGGGTCTACTTCAAATGCTGTGCTGAGAGCTGTCACGGATGAAAAAGGCGACGGCGAACATCCAGAAGAATAAAGTAAAATCTGCGAGGCGCTGCCAGGCGCCTTTCAAAGGCGCATCGACTGAAGACGCCATCATAAGAAAGCCGATAGTCGCCAGGAATGCTGCGGCGAAAGTCAATAACGCTAATGCTGTCGACTTCGCGCTTAGAAATCGTATGGCGACAAAGACCAGGCCGAGCGGCGTTGTCAGATATCCAACAACGCCAAGCAGATTGTGCATGAGTTGTTTTTCTGAGCCTTCGAGAGGGCATCCTGCATCGCAGGGAAAAAGAAAAGCGCCAACATAGGAGACAGATGTGCCGGCTAACAGAAGGCCCCCCAAAACCATGAGGACGCCGCCAGATAAGCGCAAGACCAGAATAGATATCGCTGCCAGCCACAATAGTCCAACTGGCAAAAAGCCAAAACTGTTCATAATGGCTGCATTGGATGCGCCCGAAGCGCCGAGTTCGCTTAGGTATTGATCTGTCCAGTGATAGTCCGACTGCATCATGCCTAAAGTTTGCGGCAGGATAACACCGCCAGCAATCAGAAGTGTCGCAAGGCTTATATGGAAAAGTCTAATCGTCGCCCCCATATCTCGGACGATGTAGTATTTTGTTTATTGGTTCGTTTTTCAAGAGTGCTGCGGGCAGAGTAGGGTGCGGATACCAAGGCTAGGCGCTCCATTTTGCTTTTCGGATCGCAAACATTCATAATGAAACCAGGATCATTGATGGGGAGAGATGTCATGAAAATTTTAAAATTCATGATTGCAGCTTTGGCGGCGGCTGCGATTCTTAATAGCGCCGCATATACCCAAGAGCCGTCAGTAAATAACGCCGAGCGCGCCATCATGGTGCTGGACGGTTCGGGCTCCATGTGGGGCCAGATTGACGGCAAGACCAAGATTGAGATTGCACGCGAGGTTATCGGCGATCTCCTTGGCGACTGGAACTCCGGCGCAGAACTCGGGCTCATTGCCTACGGCCACCGCGAGAAAGGCGCCTGCGACGATATCGAGACGCTGGTTGAGGTTGGTCCGGTGGATGTCGATGCGGTCATGGCGAAGGTGAATACCCTCAACCCGAAAGGCAAAACGCCGATTTCCGCCTCTGTGCGGCGCGCGGCCGATGCGCTGAAATACACTGAGGAAAAAGCGACGGTCATTCTCGTCAGCGACGGGCTTGAGACCTGCGAGGCCGATCCTTGCGCGCTCGCCAATGAGCTTGAAGCGAGCGGTGTTGATTTTACGACCCATGTGATCGGCTTTGATGTTGCGGAAGCAGACGCGGCCTCGCTGTCCTGCCTTGCGGAAAATACGGGCGGGAAATTTTTCTCCGCCTCCAATGCGTCGGAACTGACGACCGCAATGGCGGAGACTGTCGCCGCGGTGACCGAGCCGGAACCCGAACCGGCGCCGGCGGCGGAAGAAGAGGGCGTCAAACTCAGCGCCAAATTATGCGAGAGCTGCGAAAAGCTGGACGAAAAAGTCTATTGGAATATTTATGCGGCGGAGACAAATGCGGCGGGCGCGCGGGAAAAAGTTTCGTCCACTGGCAAAACGCAACCCTTCATGCCGCTCGCGCCCGGTGACTACATTGCCCAGGTCTCCCATGGCGAGGTAAAACGCGAAGAGCCGTTCACTGTCGAGGCGGTGAAGACGACGACGCTCGATATCAATCTCGACGCCGGCAATTTGCGCTTCAAAGCGTTGGCGACGGAGGGCGGCGAGGCGCTCGACGACAAGATGTACTACCGCGTCTACGAAGCAAAAACGGATCTCTCCGGCAAGCGCAATCAGGTCACGGCGTCAGGCGCGGCGGTTCCGCTGTTCCGGCTCGCCGCCGGCGACTATGTGGTCGAAGCGACCCATGGCAAGGCGAAGACGCAAGTTCCGGTGACGGTGACCGCGGGCGAACTTACCGACGAAACCGCCGTGCTCAATGTCGGCTATCTGCGGTTGGCCGCGACGATGGCCGAAGGCGGCGCCCCGCTGGACAAAGATGTTTATTATCGCGTGCTGGAAGGGAAAGCTGATCTTTCCGGCAAGCGCGACCAGATTGACGCCAGCGCCGGCGCAACGCCGCTCTTTCGTCTGCCGGCCGGGGATTATATGATCCGCGCCAATCAGGACAATGCTTTCGTCGAGACGCCGGTGAGCGTGACGGCGGGATCGCTTTCAGAAGAAATGCTGGTCCTTAACGCCGGCCGCATCCGCGCAGAAGGCCTCGCGCCGGGCGGCGAAACGATTGATAACGGCCTATACTGGCGCGTCTTCGAGGCCGGCGAGAGTCTTGACGGAAAGCGCACGCAGATTGACGCCTCAGCAGGTCAAACGCCAATCTTCGCCCTGACGGCCGGCGACTATGTTCTGTACGCCAAGCATGGGCAGAAGGAAGCGGAAACGCCGTTCTCTGTCGCGGCGGGTGAGGAGAAAGTCGTGACGCTGACAATGGAAGAAGAATAAGCCGCGTCTTAGCTCTTCAGGGCGCAATCTTTTCCAGCGCCTTGCGCAACGGATCGGGCAGAGCCGCAGGCCGGCGTGCGTCGCGGTTCACATAGACATGGATGAAATGCCCTTCGGCGACGGGCGTCTCTTCGCGCTTGCGGAAAATGCCGACCTCGTAGCGGACGGAGGAGTTGCCGATGCGCGCCACCCGCAAGCCGCCCTCCAATGCCTCCGGAAAGGCGACTGGCGCAAAGTAGCGGCACGAAGTTTCCACAACCAGGCCAATCACGTCGCTTTTTTCGATATCGAGCGCCCCGGTGGCGACCAGATACCCATTCACAACCGTGTCGAAAAAGCTGTAATAAACGACATTGTTAACGTGGGCGTAGACATCATTGTCCATCCAGCGGGTCTGGATGGGGGCGAAATGGAGATAATCCGCCCGTTTCGTTTGAGGCGATTGCGCCACTCGTTTCTCCCGTCGGTTCGGTTCGTCGCAAGCTGCGTTGACAGCCGCGTGCGAGGTCTTTTTGATGGCATGGGGGATAGACGGGGTTGGGGTCAATATCCATGAAAACGCCAGTGTTGCGACCGGCGATTGAGTCGGTGCTTTTCGGATTTGAGCGGATCGGCATGGTCATCCGCGTTGCATGGCTGCCGCTGGTCGTCGCGATCGGTCTCTATGTGGTGTCATTCGGGCTGCTTGTCGGTTTTGCAGATGTGCAGGGCTGGAAGATAGAGACGGACGGCTTCGACGAGCTTTTTGCCACGGTTGTCGGCTCGGCCGGTTTGGTGACATTTTTCGTTCTGCAAAGCACGATCCTGCCGCTGATCGTCTCGCTCGTGCTTTCTTGCGTATATGTTGCGGTGACGCGCGCATCGACAGTTGCTGATTATGAGCCGCCGTCCATGCCGTTTTATTTTGCACTGGGCGCGCGCGAGCTTCGCTATTTTGCAGCGCGCCTTCTCTACGGCATTATCATTTCGATTGCCGGCGCAATTTTTCTGGGTCTCGGCTTTGTCGCTGTGGCTGCAGGAATCGCCGGGGCCGAAGCGCTGAACGGATACGCCAAGGCCCTGACCATCGCGCCCGCGGCGGCGCTCGCATTGGCCGCGTTTTTCCTCTGGCTTTGGGTTTCGTTGCGCTTCATTCCGGTGCTGCCGATTGCGGCGGTTGAAAACCGCATCGACTTCGGCGCCGCATGGAACATGACCAAGGGCAATTTCTGGCGGCTGGCAGTGTCAGGCCTGTTCTTTTTGACCCTGCTTGAAGGCATGGTCTGGGCGCTCTTGTTTCTGTTTTTCTTGCCGGCGCTGATTGTGCTGGCGCTGATCGGCGGGCTTTTGTTCAGTGTCGCGGGGCCTGCGGGCTTCCTGATCATCGGCCTGATTGTGGTCGTGCTGTTGCCTGCGGTCATCGCCATCGCAGCGTTTACGCTGGCGGCGGAAGCAGCCTACCCGGCGCGGCTCTACGCCTATCTCACCGACTGCGGGGACCGGTGTAAGATTTACTGAGACGCTAGAGAACCTCCGTATACATCTGCAGCGCATCGTCATAACTGACCTCGCGCGGATTATTTCGAAGCACGCGCTGGGCTTTCATGGCGTCCTCAGCCATGCGCGGCAGATCGTTATGGGAAATGCCAAGCTGCGACAGCCGGCGTTCAACGCCGGTGGCGTCGATGATGTCGACGATTCGCTTAATGAAGCTGTCACAGGTCGCCTCAGCCCCGATCGCCGCGCCGAGTTCGGCATAGTGATGATTGGCTTTGGACGCGTTGAACCGCAATACCGGCTCCAGCATCAGTGAGTTTGATAGCCCGTGAGGAATGTGAAAAATTCCGCCCAGCGGATAGGCAAGGCCGTGAACCGCGCCGACCGGAGAGTTGGCGAAGGCCTGACCCGCGAGCATGGCGCCGAGCAACATCGCCTCGCGCGCAGCCTTGTCGCCCGGTTTTTCGCAGGCTGTCACGATGTTGCCGGCCAGGAGGCGCAGGGCTTCGCGCGCAAGGGCGTCGGAGACCGGGTTCTTGCGATGAATATTCGTATACGCCTCAATCGCATGAACCATGGCGTCAATGCCGGTCGCTGCGGTGACATGGCGCGGCAGGCCCATGGTGAGATCCGGATCGAGGATCGCCATGTCGGGAAAAAGGGCGTTGTCGACAATGCCGACTTTTTCGTCCGCTTCTGTGGTGATGACCGAAATCGATGTCACTTCCGAGCCGGTGCCGGCGGTGGTCGGCAGACAGATGAGAGGTGCGCGACCTCCCTTGACCATGTCTGTCCCGTAGATGTCTTCGAGAGATTGCGCCGAGTTCATCAGCACTGCAACGACTTTGGCCGTGTCCATAGAGGAGCCGCCGCCCAGCGCGATTACGCCGTCGGCATTATGAGCGCGCGCCGCATTCACGGCTTGTTTTACTTTGTCCGCAGGCGGATCGGCGGCGACATCGTCAAACAGGAGAACGTTTAATCCAGCGCGGTCAATCGCGTCGAGCGCGGGCTCAACCAATCCGGCCTCAATGAGGCCTTTGTCGGTCAACAGGATCGGACGTTTGAACCGGCCGCTGACGAGAACGCCTAAATCCCTTGACGCCCCGGTGCGAAAAATAATCTCCGGCGGCGTATTAAAGGTAAACTGCATGAGCTGCGCCCTTTCAAAGTCGCAACAATCTTTTACGCTTAAAATGGCTCAATCGCTAATCTGACGGCGACAATTTACAGAGGATGCATAAACTATATGCCGGTTTTCACCGCTGCGAGCAGGAGGCACGCCCCGACGCATGATGTTAAAAATATGCGCAGCCGTCGAAACCATTGCGGAATTTGAGAACGGCGCGCAAGCGACAAATCCATCACAAGCACAATAGCGAAAACAACCGACATCAAGAAGAAGCGCGCCCAGTCGGGAAGGGGGGTGGAAAATGCGGCGGACATCGGCAACGCCAGAAAAAATGCGACCAGCAACAGCGCCTGGCCGGATGCGAATTGGCCGGTCGAATGCGATGCGTTTTGCAATTTTGCACCGGCGTTTAGGCCAGTCAGATAGGCGATTATCACCGCCGCATAGATGAGCAGGAAGTCGCCGAGACCATTTTCTATAATGGTGGGGAGAACGCCGCTCGGCAGCCATAAGCCGGCTGCGGCGCCGATAAAGGGAATGAGCCCCGCCGCCCCCAAAAGGGTCATCTCTTTTTGAGGTCCGGGGCTCATCGATTTATCTAAGCAGAACGGCGGCGAAAGCGGCGGCGTAGGAAATCAGCATCAAGATGGTGAGCGGCGTTCTGACGCCAAGATACCAATCCGGGGCGCCGGAGCCGCGCCGCGTCGCCCGCAAATCGTCCCAGAGCAAAATTGGCAATGCGACCAGGATGATCATGAAACGAGTGAACACATCGCTGAGCAGGAATACCGGAAACGCCATCAGCAACGGGATTGCCCCGCCTAAGAGGCTGGCGAAACTGGGGCCGCCCGGCCTCATCACAGCAACGCCCCAGCGCACGCCGCCAAAGAAAACAATCAGCGCGCCGCCATAGACCAAAAGAAATTCTATCGCTGTTGCAAGATCGTCGGCAGGACGCAACCAGATGATCAAGGCGCCGATTATCGGCGCCAATGCGCCGGCATAAGCGAGCACGGCGGCGGCCTGCGGCAGGCCGGCTTGCGGTGTTGTTGTTAATTTTGCGTTGTGATGAGCGTCGCTCACGATCGCCTCCTGACAGGTTGGCTGGGCACACTCTACTTATTGTTATTTGCGAAAGGCGAGGCCGGCAATCCAGCCCGCCAGCAGCGACACGGCGACGCATAGAAAACCATAGAGACGCGGGCGCTCATGGGCGAGTTCGTAGACACGTCGTTCCAGGCCGACCTTATTGACCTGCAACATGGCGAAATCACGATCCAGTAAGACGCCGTCCCGATATGCGAACACATCAAGCGTATAGTCGCCGACGGGCGTATCGGCCGGCAATTCCAATTTGATGGTGAACAGCGTTTCTTTGACAAAAAAGACGCCGCCGACAAGATCGCTGTATCGGCCCGCGCTGCGTTGCGCCTCAAGAAAAGCCTCCCGGTAGCCGGCCGGCAGCATCTCTTCGTCCGTGTGCAGTTGTTCCGCGCCGATATCATACTGGTCCTGATCATAAAGGGGCACAATATCTTTGACAGGACGGGTTGCGACCGTGGCGTAAAATCGGGGAATGTCGGCGACGTTTTGCGGCGCGCCTGGAAGCCAGATCAGTCCATTGCGCTGCAACGGCCGGATCGTGTAGTCGCCAGGAGGCCCGGACAATACGGCGACAAGGTCAAGTTTTCCGATATCTGTGGTTTCTGCCTCAATTGCGCCGAACACTGTTACTTGCGCGCCTGAAAAATTGGCGTCCACCTCAACGACGTCATCGGTAAGGGCGACGGCGATGTCTGCGCCCTGCAGCGGTTCGGCCGAGAGCGAAAACAAAATTGCGATGATGGTTCTAAACATGCTCATAAAGCCGGCTCGACAATGAACGGCGTTCTCGGCGGCAGCGCAATTTCAAAGAGCAGGCGCGCGCAAACAGCGAGCACAATCAAGGCAAGCAGCGCGCGAAGCTGTTCGCCTTTCAGACGTTTCCCCACGCGCGCGCCAATCTGGGCGCCGATCACGCCCCCGCTCAGCAGCAGCATGGCGAGAATAATATCGACTGTCTGATTTGCAGCCGCGTGCAGCATGGTTGCGATCGCGGTGACAAAAATGATCTGAAACAAAGATGTGCCGACAACGATATTGGTCGGCATATTGAGGATGTAGAGCATTGCCGGAACCATGATGAAGCCGCCGCCAACCCCCATGATCGCCGCCAGGACGCCGACAAAAAAACCGAGCACGATTGGCGGGATCGGACTGATATAAAGCTGCGAACGGCGAAACCTGGTGGCGAACGGCATTGCCGCCATCCATCCGGCGCTGCGGCGTTTGCGTTTAGCGCGCGGCGCGTCCGGCGCGCGCAAAAGGGCGCGCAGGGACTCCAGGAGCATCAGTGAGCCGATCGATCCGAGAAAAATCACATAGGTGATGGCGATAAAGGCTTCTATTTGCCCGATTGCACGAAAATATCTGAAAATTACAATGCCAATGACGGCGCCAGCAGCCCCGCCGGCGACAAGCAGCCATCCCATCTGAAAGTCAACCGTGCGGCGTTTCAAATGCGCAAGCACGCCGGAAACGGATGAGGCGGTGATTTGCGCCGCTTCGGTGCCAACCGCGACAGCAGGGGGGACGCCATAAAAGATCAGCAGCGGGGTCATCAGAAAACCGCCGCCGACGCCAAACATCCCCGAGAGAAAGCCGACCGCAGCGCCAAGGAAGACGACAACGAACGGATCGACTGAAATCTCCGCGATCGGGAGATAAATCTGCATGGGCCGAAAGCCACTCTGGCAAAATGCTCAGCCTGCTTATGAACCGGGTCAGCGGAGCGCGCAACAGGCGGCGCAGACTTGTTTAGGGATAGTAATCAGCCAGCGCCGAAGAGATCGTTCGCCGCAACATCGGACGGCAACGCCTGCCAAGCGGCGACTTCCGCATCGATGCGCGCTTTCTGGTCCGCATCAAGCGCCGCGGCGACGCCGGCTGCGAGCGGCTCAGCGGCCGTATCGCCGTTTCTGACAGCAAGCGAATACCAGAAGTACGATTTTTCAGCGTCTTGCGTTCCGGTCGGATCGCCGTCAACGCTCGGGTGATAGATGGCGCCAAGATTATATTGGGAATCAACCAGTCCGCGGTTACCGGCGCTTTCAAACCAGGCTACAGCTTCCGTTGAGCTAGCCGGTCCGCCTTCGCCGCGCGCGGTCATAACGCCGACCCGGTGCATGGCAAGCACGTTGCCGCCATTCGCCGAGCGTTCAAACCAGTTGCGCGCCTTGGTAAGATCCTGGTCGACAAACTGTCCGTTTTTGTGGAACTCGCCAAGCTGCAGCTGCGAGGGAGGATGGCCGAGGAGGGCGGCTTCTTCGAGTTTTGCGATTGCCGCGCTGCGTTCCAGATCCGTAGTCGCGGCGCTCAAGCCTGTCATCGCATCGCGGTAAAGTTGCGCCGGATCGATCGCCGGAGGCGCCGGAACTTCAAGCGCAGGCTCCTCTGTCGCAGTCGTCGCCGTCGGTTCCGCCGGCGCCGCCGCAACAGGGCGAGCAGCCGGGGCTGCGGCGTCGCGCGGCGCAAAGATGAGGTCTTTGATCATAAAGAACAGCAACCCGAGCGCGAGAAATATGCCGATGCCAAGCGCAAGGGTCACCGGCCGGGCCGACGCCGTTGTCTTCAGCGTATCAAGGGCCGCTTTGTCGCCGCTGCGATCAGTACTTCCGTCTGTGTCGGGATCATCATCATGATCATCTTCGTCTGATTTTTTGCCGCCAAGGAAAGGCAATTTTGCAGCGACAGAGCCAAGTCGCGCCGTCAGGCCCTGTTTTTCATCATCTTCGTCATCATTGTCCGTGTCTGGCGCGTCTTCAGAAGCGGTCTGCGGGCGCAGGTCCTTGTTGGTCTGAGCGCTCAGCGCGCGCTTGGCCGCCTCGCGTTTTTTGCGATTGGCGTCGATCTGCCTGCCGCTTTCCGCTTGGGTCCCGGCCTCCTCTGCGGCGGCGCGTTTTTTTCGCGCCCGCGCAGCGAGGATGGCTTTCTGCTTCGGCGTTAGATTGCGGCGCTTCTTCCCGGCGTTTTCCGCATCCGCTTTGGCCGCCGCTTCGCGAGCCTTGCGGCGCGCCGCCTTCAGAAAGTCTTCCGGCTTGTCTTCGGCTTGAGGCGGCGCTTCTGGCGGGGCGTCAAGTGAAGCGCTGTCGGGGTCGGCGGCGAAGGGCGGCTCGTCCGCTGCGTCTGCAGGTTCAGACAATTCCTCCTGCGGCTGATCGACAGGCTCTTCAAGGCCGGCGAGCAATTCGTCGAGTTCAGACTCCGCGCTCGCCTCAGGCGCCGTTTCGGCGGCGGGCGGCGGCGCGCTCTTCGGCGCCTTGCCTTTGTTGGCGAAGGCGGCTTCGACTTCGGAAAGAATATCTGCATCGTCGCCTACCGCCGACGGCGCGTCGGCGTTGGCCCGGTCTTCTCCATCGAGATCAAATGAGAACTCATCATCATCTGCTTGCGGAGCATCATCCATAGAGGCGTCGATATCATCGGCGAATGCGAAAAAATCATCCTCGCTGTCATTCGCCGGCGGCGCTTCATCTGGAGCTGCGCTTGCTTCTTCCGCTGCATCCTCTTCGTCATTTTCAAGGCTGCGATTGGTATGCGCGTCAAAAGCAGGATCAGCAGGCGCTATTTCTTCTTTTTCTTCGGGGACGGCTACGCTTTCTGCGCTATTGTTCTCAACGCGCGCTGCGAGTTTTTCGACAACCGACTGCAGCGCGTTGAAGCGAGCGTTTGAATGTTCTGCGGCCTCGGCGACGGCTGCGTTGATTGTCTCTTCGGACGCCGTATCGCCGCCGCCGCGCGAGACGACCTGACTGCGCAATTCGTTAAGCGTTTCTGCGCTCCGCTTCTCTGCGGCTTCAATCTGGTCAGATAATTTGCCGATCGTGGTTTCCAGCGTGCGGATCTGATCGCCGCCGCGTTTGATCTCGTCGCCGAGCACGCGAAGACGAAGCCCTGTGTTGCGCACGAATTCCTCGTCAGTAGAGGCGTCCGCTTCAGCATTCATTTTGGAAGCTTCGCTGGCCATACGCTCAGTGCGCGCAATACGGGTTGAAAGACCGTCTATGGCCGTTTTCAGGAAGTTGATGTCGGATACGTCATGACCGCTTTCGGCGCCGACCGCTGAATCAATGCGCGCAGCGAGGTCCTGAATCTGGCGTTCAGTTGCGTCAAGCCGGTCAAGCGAGGTCTTGTGGGCTGTGTTAAATTGAACCGCTACTTGCGCGACCGCTTTTTCGAGCGCTTTGAGCGCATCGACGCGATCACGATCGCCGCCGATCTCTTCCAGTCTGCGCACTCTGTCATCGAGATCGGGATCGCCGCCGGATGATTTGACCCGTTCGAGCCGTTGAACGCGCTCAACAACGTCTCCCATTTTACGCGTCAGCTCACCGACGCCGGCGCCGTTCTGGGCTGACGTTTCCGACACTTTCTGGTGAAGATGTTCGATCGCCGTCACGATGTCGCGCAGCTTCAGCCCCTCAACCTCGCCGCCGGAGGACTGCAGGTCGCCCGCGTGATAAATCATCTGATTGAGCCATTCGCCGACGGTCATGCCTTTGGCTTTTGCGGCTTCCTTGGCGGTTTCCCGGGCGTCTCGTTCTATGCCTTTGACGCTCCATGGCGCGTTCGACTTCATTTTCTTACCCGTCTCTCCCGAGGCTGCGCGCCTCATCGTGAAAATTGCCGGACGATTCTTGCAAAAACGCCCAACTGAATTGCGTTAATGTGCTTCGCAACCTGCGGTAAAGCCTTTCTTTTTCCGTGAAGGCGCCGGACCGGTTGCACAAGCGGCAGATGCAATCGCTAAAGGTTAACGCCGATTCGCCTGCCGCGAGGGCCGTTTTGCGCAAGCTGAGGATAAATAAATGCGTCAACGAGACCGACCAGAGAGGCGCCGACGCGCCTTGTTGCGTCGTCCGCTCGGGCGCATATTACGGACTTGAGGCTTAGGGTGCTGTTTCTAATTCGGTTTTGTATCCTTGAGCAGAAATCGATTTCGCACGCAAAAATGCTGACATGCGATGAAAACCGTCCGCCAGAGAAGGAAGTTTCATGACCCAATACGTTGCCCCGACAAAAGACATGAAGTTCATTTTGAACGATGTTCTCCAGGTATCCAAATATTCGAATCTTTCAGGATTTTCAGAAGTTTCTGACGATCTTATTGATGCGATACTTGAAGAAGGCGGCAAGCTCGCATCCAACGTGCTGCATCCCATCAACCAGTCCGGCGACAAAGAAGGATGCGTGCGCCATGACGACGGGTCGGTAACAACGCCGACCGGCTTCAAGGAAGCGTATGACACGTTCAAAGACGGCGGTTGGCAGGGTCTTTCTTTCGATCCCGACTATGGCGGTCAGGGTCTTCCTTATATTCTCGCGGTGGCGATCAACGAACTTATCTCCGGCGCCAATATGGCTTTCGGAATGTATCCGGGTCTCGCCCGCGGCGCCGCCGACGCTATCTACGCCCATGGCAGCGATGAGCAGAAACAGAAATATCTGCCCAATATGATCTCGGGCGAATGGGGCGGCACCATGAACCTGACGGAGCCCCATTGCGGCACCGATCTTGGCCTCCTCAAAACGAAAGCCGTTCCGGACGGAAGCGGCGCCTATAAAATCAGCGGCCAGAAGATTTTCATCTCCGCCGGCGAACATGATCTAACCGATAACATCATTCACCTTGTGCTCGCGCGGATCGAAGGCGCGCCGGAAGGCGTGAAAGGCATCTCACTCTTCATCGTACCGAAATTTCACATCAACGACGACGGCTCTCTTGGCGAGCGCAACGGCGTCTCGTGCGGTTCAATCGAGGAGAAAATGGGCATCCACGCCAATTCAACCTGCGTGATGAACTATGACGAAGCGACCGGTTATCTTCTCGGCGAAGAGAATAAAGGCTTGCGCGCCATGTTCACGATGATGAATGAGGCGCGTCTCGGCGTCGGCCTTCAGGGACTGGCGATTTCTGAAGTTTCCTATCAGAACGGCGCTGCGTATGCGAACGATCGCGTTCAGGGACGCGCCCTGACCGGGCCGAAATATCCGGATAAGCCGGCGGACCCGATTATTGTTCACCCGGACGTGCGCCGTATGCTGATGGAGCAAAAAGCGACGATCGAAGGCGGGCGCGCATGGATGTACTGGACCGCGCTCCAGGCTGACATGCATAACAGGTCCGAAGACGAAGCGACTCGGCAAAAAGCCGATGACTTCATGGGGCTCATGACGCCGATCCTGAAATCCTACCTGACAGACAAGGGTTACGCTCACGCCACCAACGCACAGCAGGTGCTTGGCGGTCACGGTTATATTCAGGAATGGGGCATGGAGCAGTTCGTGCGCGACGCGCGCATTGCCATGATCTATGAAGGCGCCAACGGCATTCAGGCGCTTGATCTCGTCGGACGCAAACTGCCGAAGGACGGTGGCCGCGCGATCATGGCGTTCTTTGCCGAGGTCGACGACTTTATCAAAGATAATCAGGGCAGTGATGATCTCAAGCCTTACCTTGACGGCCTTGAGGCGGCGAAAGGCGATGTCCAGGCGGCAACGCAATGGTTTATGGCCAACGCCATGCAGAACCCGGACAACGCCGGCGCCGGCAGTCATGATTATCTCAACATGTTCGCCATTCTTTGCCTCGCTTTTGGATGGGCGCAGCTCGCAAAAGCGGCGATAGAGAAAAAGAATGCTGGCGACAGCGACGCGTTCTTTGAAAACAAACTCATTACCGGACGCTTCTTCCTGGAACGGATTTTGCCAGAAACTAAATCAGCGCTGGCTAAAATTACAGCAGGCGCAGAGTCCATGATGGCGTTGCCGGCTGAGGCCTTTTAGCGATCAAAGATAATGAAAACGCCGTTCTCCGGAACGGCGTTTTCGTTTGGGTAATGATCATTTAACACGGCTATTCAAATGCCGTGTTAAATGGCGGCAAGCTATTGTCTTTAGACGCATTTTCGCCTGAATTGAGACTTATTCCTCTGTCTGCGGGCAATGGCGAGGTTGTCTTCGCCGCCGCTGAAGCGGTTTCCGCCCGCCAGTGGAGTAAGCCAATGACCAAGTCGACCTATCTTTTTGAAGTACTGGATGCGCAAGGCCATCCGGTGAAACAATTTACACAGCGATGCACTAATCTCTCCGCCCAAGAACGTGCAAAATCGATATTGGAAATGATCCCTGAGGCCGCCGCTGTGATCGGCGCCGAGGCGCATGGCCATGCCGTGCATTCCGCTTATCGCGATTAAGCGTTCTTTATTGGCAGATCGGCGGGATTGAGCAAGCTGAGTTCGCACTCCCACACGATGATCACGCGCCATCCGGCCGCTTCTAAAGCGTCGGCGTTGCGTTTGTCGCGCTCCTTGTTTTTGGCGATCTTGTTGCGCCAGTAGTCGGCGTTGGTTTTCGGCTTTCGGCTGCCGCGCTTGCAATCATGGCCATGCCAGAAGCATCCGTGCATGAAGAGCGCGGTTTTGTATTTGGGAAACACAAGGTCCGGCTTTCCCGGCAGGTCAGCGACATTCAGCCGGTATCTATAGCCAAGCGCGAATAGCGCTTTGCGCAATCTAATTTCAGGCTTCGTATCCTTTGATTTAACCGCGCGCATGATGGCGGAACGCTTTTCTGGTGAGAAAATGTCGGTCCCGTCCGGCGCGTTCGTTGAGTTGTGAGCAGAAGGTGGCCTCATGCAGCGCGTGCCCGGCGCCTGTGAGACAAGGCCGGTTCAAGGATCGTCTCTGCGAGCCAGCGCACAGCCGGGGCGCAAACGCCGTCGCCGCAAAGTTTAAGCGCAGCGCTTCGACTGTCCGGGAGAAGATAATCGTCATCAAGGCCCATCAGGCGCGCAGCCTCCCGCGGCGCCATTAATCGGGTGCGCACAGCGCCGCCCTCAACAGCGATGATGATCTGCCGTGACGACCCGCCTGCGGGCGTGCGAAGACATCCGGCGAGGCCATCGAACCGGGCTTCAAAGCGTTGCACTTTTTTTCCATCAATAATGCGTGTGCGTCTGAAGCCGGCGCCAACGCGGCGCGCTCCTGATCGCAACAACGCATCAAGGCGCGCGCGCTGGTGCCAGCCCATCATGGCGACGAGATCTTGTGTTTTCGATGCGGGGTCCCAGGCATGGCTTTCCATTTCGACAAGATCTGAAAGCCGGGTGTTTCTGATCTGTCGGGGGGAGGGGAACGCGGTCATGCCCGCTCTTTGGAATGCGGCGTCTGCGGATGATTCGTTGGACGAAGATCCGTCTGCAACCGGGGCTTTGTGGACACCCGGACCCAATCCAACGACAAAAAGCCGCGGACGCGACTGGGGCGTAAAGGCTCTGGCGTCAATGAGACCGGCAAGCGGACGATAGCCGCGCTCGCGCATGAGCTGCGCGATCGCGTCAAGGTCCGCGCCGGCGTTTGAGGTGATCAAGCCCGGCACATTTTCAAGCACAATCATGTGCGGCGCCCGGCCTTCGTCATCGAGCGCTTCGATCAGGCGCCAGAAACCGAAAAAAGCGCCGCTGCGTTTGGCTTCGATGCCGCCGCGCATGCCTGCGAGAGATAGATCCTGACACGGGAACGAGGCCCAGGCGAGGTCGGCGCGCTCGTTAGGAAGGTCGCGCAGCGAGAGCGCCTCGACTGACGCTTCGACAAGCTCTTCGCCGCCGAAATTTGTTCGGTAGGCGTCGCATTTCCGGGCGTCGACATCATTGGCGAACGCACAGTCCCAATGCGGACCAAGGCCGATGCGCGCCATCCCGCCGCCGGCGAAAAATTCCAGAAATGAAAAACGCGTGCGCTTTACGCTCATTGCGGCTCCTGATCATCGCTCAATATCCGTACACGCAAGAGATCGGCACGAAATCGCCACGATCCTCTTGTTTTCGCCGCAATTCAAGGCGTTTTCCGCATCGCATTTGCGTCAGAAGGAAAAGGAATCGTTGACGATCATCCGCCTTTGTCGCAGAATTTGCATGGGCGTAAGAGGGGCTCGCAGACTCAAGGAGAGGCGAATGCCCTTGATGGAACTTAGACGGGCTGTCGTCCTGGCGGTCTTTGGGCTTGGTGCGATTGCCGTTTCGAGCAGCGCCCATGCTGATGAAAACCATGACCGTGTCATTGGGCATGTTGACGGTTTGAGTAACGATCAACCGCCCGCGACGCAGCTTAACGGATCTTTCCAACTCGCGATGTTGCAGGACAAGCCGCGAGAAGGACGCAGCGCAAACGAAAATAATCGCGCGCGCCGCGGCGACGGTGCGCGCCGAGACTCCAGAAGACGGGATCGAGGCGAAAGAGGCGGGCGGCGCGCCGGTGATTCTCGCCGTTACGATCATAGCCGCGATCGGCGTCGGGACGGCGACCGTTCAAGAGACAGGCGCCGCGACAGCGATCGCTCAAGGGACAGACGCCGTGACGGTGATCGGTCCAGAGACAGGCGCCGGGATGGAGACCGCTCCCGTGACCGTCGTCGCTATGATAGCGACAGGGACCGCCGCTATTCCGATCGCCGCCGGGACAATCGTCGCTACGATCACAGCCGCGATCGCCGCAGATACGATTACAGTCGCGACCGCAGACGATATGATGATCGGCGGGATCGCAGGCGGTATAACGATCGACGTGATCGCAGACGATATGACCACAGCCGCGATCGCAGGCGATACTCCCACGCCCGTCGATATCGCGACTATGGCGGACGCCGCTATCGGGGGCATGGGCCCCGTCGCGCGCACGGATATTATTCAAACCGGTATAACCGCTTTATCTACAATCCCGGTTACGACCCGCTTGGCTGGTTTATCGTGGGTTTCGGCTACGACCTGTTCGCTCGCGGCTATATCGGCGATTGCGATGTTGTCTCGCAGTCCCGGCGGCGCGGTCGCTACACGGAAGTCGCATTGCTTTGCTATGACGCGTACGGGTATCCGTATATCAAAGCGGGCAGCCGGCGCAGCTATCGCAACTATTAGGGTTTTGACCTTTTGACGAAAGAGCGCGCCTGGTCGGCGCGCTCTTTTTTGTTCCGCCGCTTCCATGCATTTGCGCATAATTGACGCGCGCCCCCGACTCTTATGAAGAAGAAGGGCAATAAACTATTCCGAGCTGATTTATGAAAAAGCCTGTTCGCCTTTCTGCGCTGGTCCTGGCCGCGGCGTACAGCGCATCCGCCCTCGCGCAAGGCGATGGCGCTAACGGTTCAGACGCAACTGGACGCGTCACGGATATCCGTATCGGCGATCGCGGTTTGCAGACCCGGATCGCTGTTTTTTGCGAGGGAGAATGCGGCGCGGTTCAGCTTGAGAAAGACGTATTTTTGCTGCCCGGCGCGGCCGATGCTTTTTCTCTGGACTTTTCCGATGTCAACGACCGCATCACCAAGCTTGCAGCGGCGCCAGGCGCGGGCGGCGCGCGATTGAAAGTCGATTATTCGGGCTCACTGGATCGCGCCGAGGTCTCGGACTGCGCAGTCGGCGGGCGTAAAGCCGCTTGCCTCGATTTTTATTTTTTAGAGAACGCTTCGGTGGACGTTAAAGATACGCAAGACCAGCGCAGCGCTGATGCGGCCGCAGTCAGCGCTCCGGCCTTGAGACCGTCTTTGAGGACGTCAGCGGTTCAGACCCCGCGGCCGGGCCTGCGCGAAGGACCGGAAGACGGCAAAACTTTCGCAGGATTTTCATCGCCTGAACGTTTCACGCCGCCGCAAGCGCCGATCCTCGCCAAGGTGCAACCGATCGAACAAACCGTTGATGTCGCCAAACCGACTTTTGTCGCAACGGAACCTTCAAAAGCTGACGACACCTACAATTACGCAAAACGCATTCAGCATTTGCTTGGCAAAGACTTGAACGCTGCTTTCTGCACCGGCGCTGAACAAACACTGCAGGATGACGCGTGGGCGCTCGGCGCCATGGTTGATGTCGGATTGTGCGCCGCCGCCCGCGGCGATGTTGTTGAGGCTGAATCGATCCTGTCGCGGTTGCTGGAATATACGCCGGATAATTTTGAGGCGCTGGTCGGCAAGGCTGTGATCGCTGAAATCGCCGGCGAGCGCGGCGCCGCCTCAAGATATTATCAGGCGGCGCTGGAAACGCCGCCGCCGGTGGAGGAGTCTGCGCGCATTGTTGCGGCGATGGCGGCGCTTGATTAGGTCACTGTCTGTTTTTTTCGAAATTCCGGTTTGCGCCACTCTTCAGAGGTCAGAACATTTTCCAGTATGTCCGCGGCGTCCCAGACATCGGCATAGCGTAAAAACAGCGGAGAAAACCCAAACCGCATCAAATCGGGCGCACGAAAATCACCAATCACGCCGTGGGCTATGAGCGCCTGAACAACGGCGTATCCGTTCTCGAATTTCACGCTCACATGACCGCCTCGCGGTTGGCCCGCGCCCGGCGATACGCTCGTCAGGCCCATGCGCTCCGTGCGCGCCAGGAAGAGATCGCCGAGCGCGCGCGCCTTCGCCTCGAGAGCGGCAAGATCGAGTTGGTCAAAAATTTCCAAAGCGCCCGCCAGCGCCGACAGCGACAAGATTGGCGGCGTGCCACATGCAAAACGCCGCACGCCGTCAGCCGGCCGGTAGGGCTGTGCAAAGTCAAACGGCGCGGCGTGACCCATCCAGCCTGAAAGGGGCTGTTCAAGGGCATTCGCCTGATCCTTAGCCGCATAGACAAACGCCGGCGCGCCGGGACCGCCGTTCAGGTATTTGTAACCGCAACCGACTGCGAAAGCGGCGCCGGCGTTCTTAAGGCGAAGGTCAAGAACCCCGGTTGCGTGGCTCAAATCCCAGATGATCGCGGCGTCCGCGGCGCAAGCGCGTCGCTCCCATTGCTCGATATCGGCAATTGCCGCGGTCTTGTAGTGCGCCGCGCTTTTAACAAGGATCTTAACGGTTTGATCCTGAAACGGATCATCCTGCTCATTGAAGGATATGAGCTTCGCGCCCGTCAGCCCGCTTAACCCCTGAAGGATGTATCCGTCGGTGGGAAACTCATCGTCAGAGACAGCAATGGCGCCGCCTTTTTGGCGCCATAGCGCGCCAGCTAATTTGAAGATATTGGTCGAAACTGAATCAGCAACAAGAACGTCGTCAGGCTCGACGCCGATCAACGCCGCAATTCGTTTGCCGCAAACGGCCGGCAAATCGATCCAGCATGCGTCGTTCCAGGAACGGATAAGACCGTTTCGCCATTCGTTGTCCGCTGCGGTCTGTAAGCGGTCGAGCGCGCTTCGAGGCGGCGGGCCTAAAGAATTGCCGTCAAGATAAATAACGCCCGCCGGTATCTTGAAATGCCTGCGCGCTTTTCGCAACGGATCGGTTTCGTCAGCAGCTTCCGCCTGGTTTCGGTCTGTAATCGTCATCATGCGCACCATGCGTTGGGTGCAGGCGGATCGTCAATTGGCGCCATAAAATTGAACCGCTTGCCCGATCAAAAATGTTTGACGCGCAAGCCGCCTCACGTCCGCTCACCATCAGGCGAGGCCGCTTGTCCCGATATGAATGCGGCGCAAAAACTTTGGACGTTCGCTTCTCACCCCAAAGGATGCATCATGGTTCGACCGTCTCAAAAAACTTCCTATCCATTTCCTCGCGCATCGCTTGCTTCGCTCTTGTTGATATCGGCGTTAACGCCCGTCGCCGCAGCGGCGCAATCGATCGGCGTTGTTGTAACGGAAACAAACGACGCCACGCAGGAGTTGTTCTTTCGCGGCGCCGCTGTGGATCGCGGCGGCGAGTTCGTCGCCGTCAATACGCAAAATGTGGTCAATGCGACCGTCCTTGATTTTGCGACCGCGACAACAATTCCATTTGAAACTTCCGTGCTCGGCGTGCCGCAGGCCCCCGGCGGACCTTTGGCGAGCGTGCCGCCCAGTTTTCGCGCAGCCGTGCTGGAAGATTTTCTGATCAACTCAAATCTGCAAAATCCCAGTGTGGGAACGGGCATCCTGCTTGGTTTTGCAAACGCAGCCGGCGGCGCAGCCAATATCGTAAACGGTCCAGGAGCCGATGTTCTGGTGTTTGAATTAAGCCCGCCGGCGGGCGTAACGCCGCCGAGCGGCGGGCCGACGGTGTTGGGCGGCGATCCGTTTCTGGCGACAGATCCGGCGAGCGGCGGCGCCGCGTCTTTCTTCGCCGGCGACTTTGACCAGTTTGGCGGCGCAGGCGCATCGGGGTCGCTGACGTTTTTTACGAGCGCCGGTGCGCCTTTCGCATCCCTTGATGATCTTGAAAGCGGAGACCTCGCCAGCGTCATTACGGTGCCCGGATTGAACGTTTATGCGGTCGCCTTTGATATATCCGATCTCGGCATTGCGGAAGGCGACAGCATTTCAACGCTGCAGCTTAATTCCATCGCATCGACCGGCTTTGGTCCCGATTTCGGGTTTGTCGCAGGCGTCGGACAGGGGGCAAGCGACCCGGCGATCGTAGACGGCGCTTTGCAGCTTTCCGCCTTTGGTCCGTTTACGTCGGATTTCGATATCGATGTGCGTTCGCCCCAGGGCGGAACGCCGCTGTTTTCGTCAATTGACGCGCCGCTCTTTACGTCCATCACCATTGATGGTTCTGACCCGTTGATACAATCCGTTGTCGGCGACTTTCTTCTGGACGGCAGCGCCCCGCTTAGTCCGCAAGCGTCGATTGTTGGAGATTATGTCACCAGCCTCATTGGCGCCGGCGCTTCCGGCGATGTGTTTGCCGCGCTGGAAAGCGTATCGGACTTTGCCGCAGCAACACCATTTGGACTTGAAGCCGGCTTGCTCGCACTGTCTCCGGAAGCCCATGCGAGCGCGCCGGCCCTGCTCGCCGTCGAAGAGGCGGATGCGCGAGCGCTCGCCTTGCGTGCGCGCTTTTCTGCGGCGGCCGAAGATGAGGAACGGGCGGGCTTTGTATTCTGGTCCGACGGATACGGTCTTTTTCAGGACCAGGATGGCGACAGCGCAGAAGGGTTATCCGGGTTCGATCCTGACATTTACGGGTTCACCGCCGGCGTCGACTGGTGGTTCAACGAGCAATTACTGCTGGGCGTAAGCGGCGGATATTCCACCGGCGATGCGGATTTTGACAGCCTGGCCGCCGAGGTTGATCTCGATACGTTCTCGATTGGCGGCCATGCGGTCTATTTCTCCGGACCCTGGCGGTTGGGCCTTGCCGGCGGCTACGGCTTCGGCGAGGCGGAAACGTCTCGGCAGTTCACCTTCGCCAACGCCGCCAGTTTCGCTGACTATGACATCGATCAGATTTACGGCGTTGGCGAGCTTGCCTACACGGCCGTATTCGGCGGCGTTACAATGGAGCCGCAAGCCGGGTTTGTCTTCGTCAACCTTGATCGGGAGACATTTGCCGAAAGCGGCGCGCCCGGCTTTGACTTGCTGGTTTCGGGCCGGGACGATGTGAATGTGCTCTTTTTCGAGCCGCGCCTGAAGCTGTCCAAATCCTACACTTTCGCCGGCATAGACATGACGCCGGAAATTTCAGGCGGCTGGCGGTACGACATCATCGACGATGAACGCACGGCGACGGCGGCGCTGCTTGGCTCGCCGATAGCTGCGGGAACTATCACCGTGCGCGGCGCGCCGGCTGAACGCAGCGCTTTCGCCGCCGGCGGCGCGGTGCGCGCTCAATTAAGCGACCGGTTGAACCTCTTCGTTCGATATGAGGGGCTTTGGGGCGATCTGTTTACGTCCCACGATGCGACCGGCGGCTTTCAGTTTGCCTTTTGACGGGCCTTGCCTCTGCGGCGCAGGCATAATTGATCCTGCGCCGCAAGGGCTCTGTCCCAGATATTGACCTTCATCGGAGGCGCCCCTAGCGTCCCGTGAAATTTAATATTTTGCGGGACGCATGACCGATAAGACGACAACCACCTTTCAGGATTTGATCCTGACGCTGCAGAATTACTGGGCTGCAAATGGCTGCATGATTTTGCAGCCCTACGATATGGAAATGGGCGCCGGCACGTTTCATCCGGCGACGACCTTGCGTTCTTTAGGCCCGAACCCGTGGAACGCGGCCTATGTTCAGCCTTGCCGGCGACCGACAGACGGACGCTTTGGCGCAAACCCGAACCGGTTCCAGCATTACTATCAGTTTCAGGTGGTGATGAAGCCGAGCCCGGAGAATATTCAGGATCTCTATCTCGGATCACTGGACGCCATCGGGATCGATCGATCCGTGCACGATATTCGTTTCGTTGAAGACGATTGGGAAAGCCCGACGCTGGGCGCCTGGGGGCTGGGTTGGGAAGTCTGGTGCGACGGCATGGAAGTGACCCAGTTCACCTATTTCCAACAGGTTGGCGGTTACGACTGCAAGCCGGTCACCGGCGAGCTGACCTATGGATTGGAGCGTCTGGCCATGTATGTTCAAGGCGTCGATAATGGTTTTGACCTTGTCTATGGAGGCAAAAAACCGGATGGAACGCCGTTTACATATGGGGACGTTTTCCATCAAAACGAAGTTGAACAGTCCAGATATAATTTCGATCTGGCGAACACGGATGTTCTCTTTCGTCAGTTCAAGGAAGCTGAAGACGCATGCGCTGCGATCATCGAGGCGGGCGAGCGCGCCGGCGCCGCTCATCCTTTGCCGGCCTATGAGCAATGCATCAAGGCGTCGCATATTTTTAATTTGCTCGATGCGCGCGGCGTGATCTCCGTTGCCGAACGCCAGGCCTATATCCTGCGCGTGCGCAAACTCGCGACCGCCTGTTGCAAAGCCTGGCTGGAAAGCCCGCAAGGACGCATGGAAGGCGCCGGCGTCGTTGATCACGCGGCGGCTTAGCCGATCTTGCGCCCGTAATCGATCACATTTCCCCGAGCGCGCGGAAAATAACGCAATCGTTAGCAAACCGTCAGTTGCCGCTTGTCCGAACCCGGCCTAGCGTCTGTAAACGGAATGCAACATCAAGGGGCAATTATGTCAAAATCCACTCCAACACGCGATGAGCTGTTGCGTAAGCTTTCAAAAACCCTGGCGGCGACTGCGCCAGCCGCGATCTTGCTTGCCGCCGGCTGTTCCAGCACGGACGGCGTTTTTGGCGGATCGTCAAAAGCCGCCGCTGAATCCGAAGCAAAAGGCGGCTATGGCGAGGCTGAAGCTGAGGGCGAAGCTGAAGGCAAGCATGGCGATTACGGCGAGGCTGAGGCTGACGGCGAAGCTGAAGCCGAAGGCGACTACGGCGAGGCGGAAGCTGAAGGAGAGGCCGAAGGCGAAGCTGAGGCCGAAGGCGCATAAGTCGCTTTACTCGACGCAGAGAATATCGCCCGGCTGCCGCAGTATTTTGTGCTATGACAGTGCAAAACAGCAGCAGCCGGGTGTTTAATGGTCAAAACAGTTTCCTTGCCGCTTGAAGGCGGCTGTCAGTGCGGCGCGCTGCGGTATCGCATCAGCGCCGCGCCTTTAATGCTGTATGCTTGCCATTGTTCGAACTGCCAGAAAATTTCCGGCAGCGCCTTTGGTCTTTCCGCGACAATTATTGAAAATCAATTCGCGTTTTCCGCAGGCGACCCGGCTGAAGCGCGATGGGTCTCTGACGCCGGCAATAATCGTTTCGGTTACTTCTGTAGCGAATGCGGATGCCGCATTGCGCACGGGCAAACGCCGACCATCGGCGTTCTGAGCCTGCGCGCAGGCACGCTTGATGATCGTTCATGGATTGCCCCGTTCGGCCACATCTGGACGCGAAGCGCGCAAAACTGGATGGTCTTTGATAAGACTTTGCCGGAGTGTGACGTTCAGCCAACGGATTATGCTCCGTTTGCCGAAGCCTTGCGTGACGCTATCATCTTTGAAGGGCAATAGGCGCTGTGGTCAGGGACGAGGACAAGAAGACGCTTACAGCGGGGCAAGTCCGCGGCAAAAGCAGCAAAAAGCAAAACCGGCGCCGCAGCTTGCCTGGTCGCCTTGCGCTTGCGCTTCGCTGGATCGCGATATCAGGCGTTTTGCTTGCGGCGGCTTCAGTTATCTGGGCTGGCGTCTATCGCTTCGCCGCGCCGCCGGGCACGCTTTTGATGCTGGAACGCAAAATGTCAGGCGATGTCATCATTCATCCCTGGCGACCGCTTGAGGACATATCGCCCCATTTGGTGGCGGCGGTCATCGCGGCTGAAGATTCGCGGTTCTGCCAGCATAACGGCATCGACTTTGAAGCGATCGACAATGCGCTTGAAGCTGCTGAGAATGGAAAACGATTGCGCGGCGCATCAACAATTTCTCAGCAGACGGCGAAAAATGCGTTTCTCTGGAACAGTCGAAGCTGGGTGCGCAAGGGCGCTGAAGCGTGGATGACCGTCTTGATTGAGACATTCTGGCCGAAACGCCGGATTATGGAGGTCTACCTCAACATCGCAGAGTGGGGCGACGGGCTGTTCGGCGCTGAGGCGGCGGCGCAACAGCGTTTCGGCAAATCTGCAAGCGAGTTGACGGAAGAAGAAGCGGCGCTGCTCGCGGCTGTCTTGCCGAACCCGCACAAATGGCGGGTTGATCCGCCGGGGCCTTATGTGCGTCGGCGCACCGGAGCATTGCGAAAACGAATGGATATCGTTCGCCGGGACGGTCTTGCGTCCTGCGCTCTTAAAAATAGCGATTAACGTTGCGATGTCGGCATGACGCGGAAAATTGCAACATTGCAGCAAAAATTCGCGACGTCGAACAATATCAACGCCCAATGAAGCATGATAACTTATCTTCCTAAGCGATGAAAAATCACCGCCTGACCCGTTTTTGCGGGAGGAGCATAAGCATGGATAAGCCGACCATTGCGAACAGAACGCCTATTCCTTTCGATGTCGAGGCGGGCAAAAATTACTTCTGGTGCGCATGCGGAAAATCCGAGAACCAGCCTTTTTGCGACGGTTCTCACCAGGGAACGTTCTTTGCGCCTGTGAAATGGACTGCAAGCGAGACAAAGAAAGTTTTTTTCTGCGCGTGCAAACATACGCAAGGCCAACCCTTTTGCGACGGATCACATGCGAAGCTTTAGGGCCTGTCTCTGAAACGCGCCATTGGCAAACAGTCCTAGGATGTTGGCGCCTGAGTATTCGCGCTGAACATGAAAAAGTCTTGCAAAAAACTCTTCCGTAAAAAGAGCAATATCGGTTGCGAATGAACTACGCTATTCGGCCGGCGCACCCATGTCAGACGACGCGGTCGCGGCTTCCTCGGGACGATTTTTCTTCTTTTTCTTTTTCGTTACGTTGTTTTCAGGGCATTCGCGATAGCCGGCGTAGTGCGCCGCGAGCGCTGCGTAGTTGAAAAACGTGGAGACGATAAAAGCAATCTCAAGCGATTTAACGCCGGCGGCAAGACCGACCGCCACTGCTGCGAAAATGTAAAGAGAGTCGCTCGTCGCCTTCAGGGCGCGGCGAAATTGCACGGCTGCCACAATGCCGGCAAGCGAGAACGCCAGGGCGAGGCTGTGTTGCACGATCAAGACGACGCCGGCGACAAGCACAGGCAAAAGCATGACAGTCTGCAAAAGCGAAGTATCAATATCACAGCGCTGACGGGTCATTTCATAGACCCAGATAATGGGCAGGATGCAAAGAATGGTGCCGACAAGGGCAAGAAAAAGCTGTTCGGCTTCTTCAAGGCCGGTGATGGCGATTTGCGTCTGTACGATTGCTTCGAACGCATCGGCGCTTGGCGCTTTGCCGCCGGCCATGTCGTCGACGCCGCCAACCGGCAGATGCTGCGCAAGGCTCGGCGCCAGATTAAGCAAAAGCCAGACAGCTCCAGTCACAACCAGATAATAGGCCGTGATGCGAATCAATGGCGCATCTTTCAGCATGTCAAACCTCTCCGCTGATCAATGCCTGGCAAGACGATAACAGACTTCACTTTAATATGAAATGCGCGGGCGCAACGCCATCTTGGCGTCTTCCATATTGTGTGCGTATGGTCGCTAAAACGTGATCAGGCGAGCAAGATCGCATCTCAAGCAGGTTTATCATGGTACGAATAACATCTGAACGGCACACCGATATTCTGAACGGATATAAAAACGGCGGGTCGCGCTATAATGAGTGGGCGGAAAAAGCGCTTGGCCTTATCCTCCTGGAAAAATGGGAATGGGGCGCACTGACCTTCCGCTGGGAGATTGACGAACGGTTCGTTATGCCGGACGGGGTCGTCTTCGGCGGGCATATCGCTTCTGTCGCCGATCATATCGCCAGCCTGGCGGCCATGAGCGTGCTGACGGACAATCGAGAACGCTTTCGGACCTCGCAGTTGGAGGTAAATTACTTTCGCCCGCTTATGCGGCCGCGTGCGCTGATTGAGGCGAGGGTGACCAACGCTTCAAAAACGCTGATCCATATTGAGGCCGATCTCTACAACGCCGACGACAAGCTCGCCGCCCGCATTTACGCAACGGAAGTGCGGCGGATGACCGGTTAGGCGAGCCTTGCGATAGGCGCGAACGCCCCGTAGAACCCCGCCCCATGCCAGACCTTTTGCTTGAACTTTTCTCCGAAGAAATCCCTGCGCGCATGCAAGGGCCCGCCGCCGCTGCGCTTGAACGCGCCGTCAACAAGGCGCTGCTCGACGCCGGGCTGATGCCCGAGGGCGTAAAGGCGTTTGCCGGGCCGCGGCGTCTGGCGTTGGTCGCAACCGGCCTGCCGGCGCGTCAGCCGGACCGGCGGGAAGAAAAAAAGGGACCGCGCGTCGGCGCGCCGGAAAAAGCGGTGCAAGGCTTTCTGAAATCGGCGGGGCTCTCCTCGCTCGATGATTGCGAGCAGCGCGAGGATAAAAAGGGCGCCTTCTACGTTGCTGTGATTGATCGCAAAGGCCGCGATACGGCTGAGCTTATCGCCGAGGCGATGCCAGAGATCGTGCGTGGATTTTCCTGGCAGAAATCCATGCGTTGGGGAGACGGCGACTTAAAATGGGTGCGCCCGCTCCATCGCATTTTATGCGCTTTCAATGGCGAGGTCGTCCCGTTTGCCGTGGAGGGGATTGAAGCCGCCGATGTAACGGAGGGCCATCGTTTCATGGCGCCGGCGCCGATCCAGACGCGCAGCTTTGAAGATTATGCGGCGAAGCTCAGGGCCGCGAAAGTTATTCTTGATTCGGAAGAACGCCGTGAGATGATCGCCGCCGACGCCGCCACGCTGTGCAAGGCTCAAGGGTTAGAGTTGGTGAAAGACAAGGGGCTGCTCAATGAAGTCGCCGGCCTTGCCGAGTGGCCTGTCGTGCTGATGGGCGGATTTGATGAGAAGTTTCTGACCCTGCCGGACGAAGTCCTGACCGCGTCTATGCGTGGGCATCAGAAATATTTTTCCGTGCGCAATCCGGAGACGGGAAGACTTGCCAATAAATTTGTATGCGTTGCAAATATTGAAGCGCCCGACGGCGGCGCCGCGATGCGCACGGGCTATGAGCGCGTATTGACGGCGCGATTGTCCGACGGCTGGTATCTTTATAATCAGGATCTGAAGACAAAGCTGGAAGACCGCATCGCCGATCTCGACAGGATCACCTTTTTCGAAGGGCTGAGCTCCGTTGGCGACAAGGCCCGGCGCGTTTCGGCGCTGGCGAAAGAAATCGCGCCGGCGGTCGGCGCTGATCCGGCGCTCGCTGAACGGGCCGGTCTGCTCGCGAAAGCCGATCTCGTCACGCAGATGGTCTATGAATTCCCGGAACTGCAAGGGGTGATGGGCCGGTATTATTATCTGGCGGAGAATGGCGTCTCACCTTCATCCTTCGAGGCCGCGGCTGGCGCTGCGGCGCCTCAGGATGAGGATCGCGAGTACAAAAAAGAACCTCATCCTGAGGCGCCCGCGAAGCGGGCCTCGAAGGATGAAGAAATAAAAGAAATCGCAGACGCCCTCCGCGATCACTACAAACCCGCCGGCCAGGACGACGACGTCCCGACCGCGCCGGTTTCTGTCGCCGTGGCGCTGGCCGACAAAATTGATACGCTCACGGCATTCTGGGCGATTGATAAAAAACCAACGGGCTCAAGCGATCCGTTTGCGTTGAGACGCGCGGCGTTGGGGGTGATCTCAATAATATTGATGAATGGCGTTAGAACGCATATCGCAGTCTTTCCGAGATGGATATTCAGCATTTGTCAAAGCGTTCAACCCAAAAATTTGTTCGTAACAGATGATGAAGACTTAATTGAGTTCTTCCATGACCGGCTGAAGGTCTATCTCCGCGACTCTTCTCATGAAGGTGGGGGCCACCGTCACGACCACATCGATGCGGTTCTGACAGATGCGGACGGCAATCTGCAGGATGATCTGGTTCTTATCGTGGCCAAACTCAAGGCGCTCGAAGCGTTTCTGAAAACCGATGACGGCGCGAACCTTGTCGCCGCCTATAAGCGCGCGGCGAATATTCTGAAGGCGGAGGAGAAGAAGGGCGCACTCCCGGACGATCTCTCCGTAGACGTGCGCGCGCTTGAACTGGCTGAAGAAAAAGCTCTCGCGGATGTCCTAGAAAAAGCCGAGGAAAAAGCGTCAAAAGCGCTCGCTGATGAAGACTTCGAAGCGGCTATGGCGGCTCTTGCAGAGCTGCGAGCGCCGCTGGACGCGTTTTTTGATAACGTCACGGTCAACGCCGATAATGAAAAATCGCGCGCGAACCGGTTGGCGCTGCTCCGTCAGCTGACGAATGCAGTTGGCCGCGTTGCCGATTTTTCAAAACTGGAAGGGTAAAGTTCAATCCTGCACTCTAGCCGCGTTCGGTTTCAGACAAAATACTATTGAAATAAAAGGGTGTCGTTGACAGACTTGTTCCGGCAATCCAGCGTAAAGTGTTTTCGTTTCTGGGTCACCGGGGCAAACCCGGTGATAAACATCTCGTGATATGCAAAAATTTTACCAAGAAAAGCGAATATACTGAAGAAAATAGGGCGCCGCCCGACTTTCATTCTCCGGCGCCTGGCAAGCGGGGACTGGCAAAGCGCTGGCGTGCAAAAAGACGGGCGGCAGGGGTGAAGCTTATTCAGCCGGCTCTTTCTTTGAGGCTTTCCAGTCTTCGAATTCGCCTTTTGAAAGCTCGCCGTTTGCATCGGCGTCGAATGCGGCAAACTCTTCTGTTGAAACGCTAGGCGCCGCTGTTTGCACTTCCAGCAGCGACAGGCCGCCGGAACCGTCCGTATCCAGCGCTTCGAAGTCGGCGCCAACGGCGCAGGCCGCCGTTGCGGTCATGGCAAAACCAAGTGAGATTAAAATCGTACGAGGGGTCATGAAATTTCCTTTCAAACGTTACAAAACTTGCGCTAACGACCGGGCCGCATCGCTCAGATCCCCTCTGATGTGTAAAGTGTGCGGCCGTTTGGTTCAGACCGTTGCTGCGCAGGAGAGAGATGCGCCCTGCGCCATTAAAATTCAAATAAAATACGTGTAAGGATGGATAGGATGTAACCTTACGGTTGTGACATCTCAATCATCGTGTTTATCGTCGCGTCGCCGTAACCCGAAGGCGTGCAGCATGGATGCGCCTTTCGGCGCCGGCAAATCCTTATAGCCCGCCGCCCGTTCTGCGCTCGGGAAAAAGAGGTAGGCGAGCATCAACACATAGGCGGCGTAGTCCCAGCTGATGGCCAGCGCCCAGATATCTGAGAAAATATTGGCGTTTTTTAATACGGCGTCGCGCGGCGTGATAATCGACAGGCTCGGGAGGAACTCTTCCTTGACGACCGCAAGGGTGCGGCTCACGCGTTCTTCCTCCGCCGGCGGAGCGGGGGGGGCAAATATCTCGTTGAAAATGTCGAGCCCGCGCGCAGGATAGATTTCAGCGTAGGATTTCTTCGGCACCGGCGGCTTGGCTAGCTTCTGGCTGCGCACCAATGATTTCAGCGCCGATTCAACCTCATCGGCATAGCGGTCGATCGCATTTCGCTGGGCGCGGCTCATGCGCTGGCCAACCGGCTTGGGGTTCGCCCGGTAAAAATTATCAAGCTGCGCATCCAAGAGGTTTTCAATGCGCCGGTCTTGTCGCCAACGATTGAGAACGGCGGTGAAATCGTTGAACGCCGTTTCAAACTCGCGCGCCCATAAATCGTAATTGTCATGGGCGTTGCGGCTCAGCATCAGCTTCATGGCCTCAATGCGCTCAGCACAGATGTTAGGCGCATAAGGGTCTACGCCGGATGGGTCATCGCCGCGGATGATCGCAGCCACATTCTCACCAAGCGTCTCGTACCATTCCGCAAGCCCATCAAAATAGTCGGAAACGGCTCCGTCGCCGGCGGACCCTGACTGCGCGCCCGATTGGCGTTCGTTGCGCGCCACCCGCGAGAGATCGTTTACGGAAAGCTGAAGATCCTGCAGGAACAGAAAATCTTTCTGGCGATAGCTTGTGATGCCCGCGCACTCGGCCTGGAGGCGGTCAAGCTCGTAAAGATAGGTGTGACGCACCGCATCGACCCCGCCAATGCCGACAACAGTCGTCCAGGTCGAAACAAAAAAGAGAATGATCGCAAGGATCGGGATCACGACGAACAGCTTCAGCGCGCGTTCCAGAAAGAAAATGGCATCGCCCATCGGGCCCTGCGCCATATTGCGGAACCAGTCTTTTTGACGAACGAGTTCCGCCCCGCCGACCCAGATCGCGACAGCGAGAAAAAAGACGAAAAAACCGAAGGCCGGCGGCAGGATGGAGTTGCGCAAAAGGTCGCTGTTTTCCTGCGATGTAATCAGGCTGAAGCCGATGGCGGAACTGACAGCGCTGAAAAAGCCCGATGAGATCGCAACAACGATGAACAATCTGTTGAAAAGGGAGGACCCCTTAAGCTGTTTTGCGCTCAGAATTGACCAGACCAGCACGGTCATGATGGCGATCACGGCGAAAACCCCGGCAATTGCCGGAATGGCGCTGACGCCGATATTGATGGATGCATGGGCGGGCGCGGCCGAAAGCAGAGTTCCAGCCGCTCCTAGCCCGCCAAACGTAAGCCGATTTCTCTTCTGCCCCGCCATATCCCCGTCGCCCGCCTTAAAGGCGGTCTGCCGCGCCGAGCCTCAAAACGCCTTGTGACGAATCTCGAAGCTCGGCTTGCCTTCAGTTAAAGTTAACATGACGAAACGATCTGTCGAGTAAAACCGCAATTCTTGCATGGGAGGATTTGTGCGTTCGCAGCATTTTCAGCTTGGCCGGAAGAAGGCGGCGCCGTATGCCATCTGCGCCTGAGAGGCGCAAAATTTGCCGAAAAGAACGGCGGTCCCGACCGCGCATGTGGAAAACCGGATAACAGGAAGACGTAGAGGCGATATGGCCGAACAGAAATGGGTTTACGGATTTGGCGGCGGCGCTGCAGACGGTAGCGCCTCGCTGAAAAATCTTCTGGGCGGGAAGGGGGCCAACCTTGCGGAAATGGCGAGCCTGGGATTGCCTGTGCCGCCGGGCTTCACGCTCACGACAGAAGTGTGCACGGCCTTTTACGACAATGACCGCACCTATCCGGACGGCTTGAAGCAAGACGTGGAAGCGGCGCTCGTCAATGTCGGAAAAGAGGTCGACCGCGTCTTCGGGGACAAGGAAAAGCCGCTGCTCGTTTCTGTGCGCTCCGGCGCGCGGGCCTCCATGCCGGGCATGATGGATACGGTTCTGAATCTGGGTCTCAATGATGAAACGGTCGAAGGCCTTGCCGCGCTCGCCGGAGATGCGCGCTTCGCCTATGACAGCTATCGGCGGTTCATCCAGATGTACTCTGACGTTGTCCTCGAGGTGGAGCATCACGAATTTGAGGAAATTCTTGAAACCTTCAAGGAAGAACAAGGCTATAATCTCGATACGGAACTGTCCGCCGCTGACTGGAAGACGATTATCTCCGGTTATAAATCTGTTGTTGAGACCGCGCTTGGGAAACCTTTTCCGCAAGACCCGGCAGAGCAGCTTTGGGGCGCGATCAGCGCGGTTTTCTCATCGTGGCGCAATGAGCGCGCGAACACCTATCGCCGGCTCCACAATATTCCTGAAAGCTGGGGCACGGCGGTCAATGTCCAGGCGATGGTGTTCGGCAATATGGGCGAGACCTCGGCGACTGGCGTTGCGTTTACGCGCGACCCGTCGACCGGTGAGAATGAGTATTACGGCGAATTTCTGATCAACGCGCAAGGCGAGGATGTGGTCGCCGGCATCCGCACCCCGCAACCATTGACGAAGCGCGCCCGCGAAGCGATGGGCGAGACCGATCCCTCCCTGGAAGAGGCGATGCCCGACGCCTATGGCGAGTTGGTTGCGGTTTTCGACAAGCTCGAAAATCACTATCGCGACATGCAGGACATCGAGTTCACGATACAGGACAAAAAACTCTGGATGCTGCAGACCCGAACCGGCAAACGCACCGCAAAAGCAGCGCTGAAAATTGCCGTCGATATGTGTACGGACGGCATGATCAGCGAAGATGAAGCAGTCTTGCGCGTCGATGCGCACTCGCTTGATCAGTTGTTGCATCCGACGCTTGATCCGGATGCGCCGCGCGATCTTGTGCTAACCGGTTTGCCGGCCTCGCCGGGTGCGGCTTCCGGCGAAGTTGTGTTCAACTCCGATGAGGCTGAGCGTCTCTCTCAGGAAGGGCGCAAGGTTATCCTCGTGCGCGTTGAGACCAGTCCTGAAGATATTCATGGCATGCACGCAGCCCAGGCGATCGTGACGGCGCGCGGCGGTATGACAAGTCATGCGGCGGTGGTTGCGCGGGGCATGGGCCGCCCATGCGTTTGCGGCGCGGGCGAGCTGCGAATTGAAAAAGACGGAACAGGGTTTTCCGTATCGGGCCGCACGGTCAAAAAAGGCGACGTCATCACTGTCGACGGCGGGGCCGGCAAAGTCTTTGCGGGTGAAGTCCCGACATTGCAGCCGGAACTCTCCGGCGATTTCGCCAGGCTGATGGCGTGGGCCGATAAAAGCCGGCGCATGCGCGTGCGCGCCAACGCCGACACGCCTCACGACGCGCAGGTGGCGCGCGATTTCGGCGCCGAAGGGATCGGTCTTTGTCGGACAGAACACATGTTCTTCGAGGCCGACCGCATTATCGCTGTGCGTGAAATGATCCTTGCAGAGACGGAAGTCGGACGGCGCGCTGCGCTTGATAAGCTTCTGCCCATGCAGCGTTCGGATTTTGAAGCGATCTTCAAAGTCATGCGCGGGTTGCCGGTAACGATCCGTCTGCTTGATCCGCCATTGCATGAGTTTCTTCCGCATTCAGATGATGAAATCGAGGAAGTCGCCAAAGCGTCCGGCATGGATGCGGAAAAACTGAAAGAGCGCGCCCATAAGCTGCAGGAGTTCAATCCGATGCTCGGCCATCGCGGCTGTAGGCTTGGTGTCTCATATCCTGAAATCTATGAAATGCAGGCTCGCGCAATCATTGAAGCGGCCTGCGCCGTGGCATCTGACACTGGTGAAAAAGTCGTTCCGGAAATTATGATACCGTTGGTCTCCAAGCGCGAGGAGTTGGCCTTTGTGAAAGCGCGCGTCGATGCGGTGGTTGGCGACGTTCTGAAAGAGCAAAGAGCCTCGCTCGACTATATGGTCGGCACCATGATTGAATTGCCGCGCGCCGCGCTCACTGCCGATGATGTTGCAAGCGAGGCAGCCTTCTTCTCTTTCGGCACCAATGACCTGACGCAAACCACGTTCGGCCTAAGTCGCGATGATTCCGCATCCTTCCTGCCGGTTTATTTGCGGCAGAATATCTTTGCGCAGGACCCGTTTGTCACGCTCGACCGCGACGGCGTCGGCGCGCTGGTTGAGATCGCCGCGCAAAAAGGCCGTTCCGCTCGACCAGACCTGAAACTCGGCATTTGCGGCGAGCATGGCGGCGATCCGGACTCCATAGACTTCGTTGAAGGGATCGGTCTCGATTATGTGTCCTGTTCGCCATACCGGGCCCCAATTGCGCGTCTTGCTGCAGCGCAATCAAAATTACGGGCTATGCGCCGGTAATCAGTGAGATAAATGATTAACAGAAATTTATGAAAAATAAAAATGAATAAATATCAGTGCATTAGACTGATTGCGAAAATTTATACAAAAGATTAACGCGACTTTTTTTCGATTGCGAATTTCAGGTCCGGGGCCCATATAGCAAGCGATTCGCGGGGTGCGTGTCAGCAGCTCGGCCGCAGCGCTTAAGCGTTGTGCGCGATTGTGGATGTTTTGGTGGTTAAGCAAACTGAACATAACGCTCATGAGGTGAGCTGGACGCTTCGCAGCTTGTTGGCGGCTGGGCTTCTTAGCATGTGTATAGTCGCAACGGCGATCAGCGCGTCGATCAACGCCGACCGGGCGGAAGCCGCGCGGCAGGCGGAGCGCGCGATTGCGAAAGAAGCCGCAATTGTTGAGGAACTTGCGAATTTTCTTGCATCGGAGACGCAAGCGACGCGGAACGCGCTTATGGAGCCGCGGGTCAAGCCCGCAAAAACCACGGCCGCGCTGCTGACGTCCGGCGAAGCCGAAGCGATGCTGGTCGACTTTGATTTTTCATCTCTGAAAATCGCCCGCGAAGACGCCGCCGAACGCGAGTGTCTCGCCCAAGCGATTTATTATGAAGCCCGTTCCGAGCCGCGCATCGGTCAACTTGCAGTGGCTGACGTAGTGCTTAACCGCGTCAGCAGCAGGCTTTACCCGAGCACCATTTGCGGCGTTGTTTTTCAGGGATCGGAAAGGCGCACAGGCTGTCAGTTTTCATTTACCTGTGACGGCTCGATGGATACGCGCCTGAATCAGCGAAAGTGGAAGGCGTCGCAGGAGCTTGCGGGCGCAGTCCTTGCTGGACTTCGCGCCCCTGTCAGCCGCCAGGCGACGCACTATCACGCGAACTATGTCGATCCCTACTGGGCGCCGCGCATGACCCCGACAGCGACGATTGGCGCTCACAAATTTTACCGCTTTCCGAGCCGGCGCATAACGGCAGCCGCCCCTGCGGCAATGTAGCAAGGTTAGGCGCAAATCAGCTGTTCACAAGCGTTTGCGCATAAGCATTCCGTTTACCATCGGCGGGCTATTTTTATCGCTTATAGGAGAAATGAGCGATGGAACGGGGCGCGTCCTCCACCTTTGCGGCTGATCTGCTTGCGAATGAAGCTGGAGACCTGGCGGTAGCGGTTCTTGACCGGATGCCTGACGGCGTTGCGATCTTCGGGCGGAACTTCGAACCGCTCTACGCGAACGCCATTGCGCTTAGTCGTTTCCAGGTCATGTTTCAGTCTCTTGCCGACGGCGCGACGATCTTTGAATCGATCGTTGCGGACACCCGTGGAGCGATGCCTCATTACAGCGACGCCAAAGTGCGCGAGCTTGCCGGCGAAGTTTATCAGGCGATGCTCGCCGAAGAGAGCATTACCGTCAGAGCGCGCGACGGGCGATATGTTGCGATGACCTATAAGCAGGTCGGCAACGGCGCCCGCATCGCAGTCTCCACCGATATAACCGATTTGCGCCAACGCGAACGCGAGCTGATGACGGCGCGCGCCGAGGCTAACGCCGCCAATGCGGCGCGCGCTATGTTTCTCGCCAATACAAGCCATGAAGTCCGCACGCCGCTTAACGCAGTCGTCGGCCTTGCGCAGATCCTTTCAAAATATGATCTGCCGCAGGATGCGCGAGAACACGTCGCCTCTATTTTCGAGGCTGGAACCAAGCTGACCGCTCTCCTGAACGATATTCTGGATCTTTCAAACATGGAGGCGGGCCGGGTTGATATTCGACCGACAGACTCAGAGCTGCGCAATTGTCTGGGCCGTTTACTGCGGTTATGGCGTCCGCGCGCTGCGGAAAAGGGCATTGATCTCAATCTGTCGCTTGATGCGGATATCCCGCCGCTGCTGCATTATGATCCAACGCGCTTGCGTCAGTGTGTGTCACACTTGATCGCCAATGCAATAAAGTTCTCACGGGAAGGGTTCATTGACGTTGTCGCGCGGGCAAAACGAATTGAAGACAACCGCGTGCGCGTAACGATTTCTGTTCGCGATGACGGCGTCGGTTTGTCGAAAGAAGATCACGAACGCCTGTTTGACGCATTCGCGTTGATGGACAGCACCGCCTCGCGCGAAGAGTCCGGTCTTGGTCTTGGTCTCACAATAACCCGGAAACTGGCGCGTCAGATGGGCGGGGATCTTACGGTTGAGAGCGAGTTGGGCAAAGGTTCTGTCTTTACACTGACGATGGTGTGCGACGATGCGCAAACGCCGCTGATGCCTGCAGTCGCCCCGGCTGCGGCGCAAGGCGGCGCACGACAATTCAAGGATCTGCGCGTTCTGATCGTTGATGACATTCTGATCAACCGCCGCGTTGCAAGTCTGTTCCTGGCGCCGCTGGGCTGCAAGGTCGATGAGGCCGAGAGCGGAGCCGCTGCGCTGGAGATGATTGAGCGAGAAGACTATGACGTCGTCTTTCTCGATATTCACATGCCCGGCATGGACGGCACGGAAGTTATTCAACGCATCCGTACTGGTGAAAAACGTCTGCGGTCCTTGAAGGTGATTGCGCTTACCGCTGACGCTTTGTCAGGCGATCGCGAACGTTATCTCGGTCTCGGCATGGACGGTTATGTATCCAAGCCGATTACTGAAATGCATCTGGTCACCGAACTGCAACGGGTGCTGATGGAAAATGGCGGCGCAGCCCAGACGGCGACGGCTTGATTGGTTATCCAGCGGGTTTGACTTGCCGATAAATCGCGTCCTTATTCTTGAGGAGCTTTTGCGAACAACGAAGGCGTCTCGACGGATCAGAACTTTCAAACTCGATCAAGGTCAACGGCTCTAGTCTTTGAAATCCATGCCAAGATCGAGACTTGGCGCAGAGTGCGTAATCCAGCCTGAGGAAATGATATTGACGCCGGTCTGGGCGACTGCGCGAACCGTGTCCAAACTAATATTGCCTGACGCCTCAAGCACGGCGCGCCCTTTTGCGCGCTCAACCGCCGATTTCATGTCCGACGTCGACATATTATCGAGCATGACAATGTCAGCGCCGCCGTCGAGCGCTGCATCCAGTTGATCGAGGCGGTCGATTTCGACCTCAATCTTGACTGTATGACCGACGGCGCGACGCGCTGCAGCGAGCGCTTCTTCGAGACCGCCCGATGCGGCGATATGATTGTCCTTGATCATCACGGCGTCATAGAGACCGAAACGATGATTGTGTCCGCCGCCGCAGCGCACCGCGTATTTTTCAAAAGCACGCAAGCCCGGCGTTGTTTTTCGGGTGCAGACGATCTTGGCGTTCGCTCCCTTTATGGCGTCCACAAGCGTCGCGGTCGCCGTCGCAATGCCGGAGAGATGACCGAGAAAATTGAGCGCAACGCGTTCCGCGGTGAGAACGCCGCGGGCAGGGCCGTCGATCTTCAGCACCGCGTCGCCCTTGGCGACACGCGCGCCGTCGGCTTTTAGAACGGAAACATCAATGGCGGGATCAATCTGTCGGAATGTCTCTGATGCCAGCGATATGCCTGCAATGACGCCGGCCTGACGCGATGCGATCATGGCTGACGTTGTTGTGTCAACCGAAATGGTTGCGTTGGTCGTGATATCGCCGGCGTCGCCGAGGTCTTCGGCGAGGGCCTGTTTAACAGCGTCTTCGATGAGATGACGGGGTAAGGGCTGAGAATTCATGCTTCATCCGCCTCCGCCGCTATCTCCGTATGGAATGCTTCTTCATCTGTATTTGGAAAATCACTGCGGTAATGTCCCCCGCGCGACTCCTCGCGCGCAAGCGCGCCCTGAGCGATGAGTTCTGCGGTCACCAGCGCGCTTTTCAAGCCGCTGGTCATCTCAGGATGTTCATTAAGGCCTGCGATTAGCGTCAGCAGTTCAAAAAGGCCTTCCTCGCTTCGAATAAGCGCGCAGTGAGCTGACATCGCTTCGCGCAAGGCCGCAATATCTTTGGCGTCCGCCGGCTTTGGGGCCGTGTCATACCGATCCTCGGGCGCGCCGGGCTCTTCTTTTTCGAATATCTCTTTTTCGCGAAGCTGGTCCGCGATGCGCGCGCCAAAGACAACCGCTTCCAATAACGAGTTGGAAGCAAGCCGGTTGGCGCCGTGAACGCCGGTGGAAGCGACTTCGCCCACGGCCCAAAGTCCTTCTACGCTGGTGCGCCCGTCGAGGTCTGTATAAATCCCGCCCATATGATAATGCGCAGCCGGCGCCACGGGCATCGTCTTGATGGAGGGATCGATATTGACGCTCTGGCAAGCGGCGAAAACAGTTGGAAATCTCTTCAAAAAATCCGGACCGATCGCGTCGCGCGCATCAAGATAAGCGCCGCGTCCGGCTTTGATTTCTGTTTCCACAGCGCGGGCGACAATATCGCGTGGGGCAAGGTCCGCAGCCTGATGATAATCAGACATGAAGGCGCGACCGTCCTTATTGACTAATATGGCCCCTTCGCCGCGCAGAGCTTCCGTTGCGAGCGGCGCGGGGTCAGCGCCGATATCGAGAGCGGTTGGATGAAACTGTACGAATTCCGGATCGCGCACCATCGCGCCGGCGCGCGCGGCGAACGCAAGACCGTGCCCCTGCGCCTGGATCGGATTTGTTGTCACGGCATAGAGCCCGCCAAGTCCGCCTGTGGCGAGCACCGTTTCTCCGGCGTCGAAGGCGGCTCGCTCTTTCGCTTCAACGTCATAGATCAAGGCGCCGCCGACAGACCCATGGTCATCTGCAAGCAGATCTTCAACGACGATCCGTTCAAGGATGGTAATGTGATCGGCCTCGCGGGCGGCTTTCACAAGCGCATCCATGATCGCGGCGCCAGCCTGGTCGCCTGTGGCGTGAACGATGCGGTTCCGGCAATGGGCGGCTTCCTTGCGGAGGATCAGCGAGCCGTCTTCATGCGTATCGAATTTAACGCCCAACCGCATGAGATCGTCGACGGCCTCGCGCCCGCCATCGGCAAGCAGGCTCGCGGCTTCCGGATCGACGAGCCCTGCGCCCGCCTGCATGGTGTCGGCGAAGTGGAGGTTTGGCGTATCGTCAGGGCCGACCGCGGCGGCCATGCCCCCTTGAGCCCATGGCGTTGAACCGCCCTTACCGAGGGGCCGCGCGGTGATCACTGTCACCGGTCGGGGCGCGAGTTTGAGGGCCGTATAAAGCCCGGCGACACCAGCGCCGATGATGAGGATGTCGGAATTGAGACTCAATTTTAACTCCGCTCATTCCCGCGCAAGCGGGAATCCACTCTTTCTATTTATTCTGGATCCCCGCTTTTGCGGGGATGAGCGGGGAGAGTAATCCGCGCCCCAATGAAACGAAACCCGCCTAAATTAAACCCGCGCTTCAACCGCGGCGACTTCCGGACGGCCCTCATGGGTGTACATGGACTGGCGCGTCAGGGGCAGCGCGATCATGCGTTCAATCGCCTCGCGGGCCTTGTCCATCACCGCCGGGTCGATCTCCACGGCGTGCTCCATGGTCTGGAGAGAGCGCAGGATTTTCGGGAGGGAAATCCGCTTCATATGCGGGCAGAGATTGCAGGGACGCACAAAATTGACGTTCGGGTTTTCGCTCGCCACATTGTCCGACATGGAGCATTCCGTAATCAGAACAACGTTCTTAGGCTGATTGTCTTTCACGTAATTCGACATGCCGCTGGTGGAGCCGGCGAAATCCGCTTCCGCCAGGACGTCCGGCGGGCATTCCGGATGCGCCAATACGATGACGCCGGGGTTGCCCTCGCGCAGTTCGCGAATATCTTCGGCGGTAAAGCGCTCATGAACTTCGCAGGCGCCGGCCCAGGTCACGATCTTGACGTCGGTCATCGCCGCGACATTGCGGGCGAGATACTGGTCGGGGAGGAAGAGCACGGTGTCGGAGTTCCATTCCTTCGCGGCGTACTCAACGACCTCGACGGCGTTTGACGAGGTGCAGCAGATATCTGTTTCCGCTTTGACATCCGCGGTGGAATTCACATAGGTGACCACCGGCGCGCCCGGATATTTCTGTTTTAAAAGGCGCACATCCTCGCCGGTGATCGATGCGGCCAGCGAGCAACCGGCTTTCAGATCCGGGATCAGCACTGTTTTTTCCGGACACAGAATTTTCGATGTCTCGGCCATAAAATGGACGCCAGCCTGCACGATGATCTCAGCGTCGGTGTGCGCAGCTTCCTTGGCGAGTTGGAGTGAGTCGCCCGCAAAATCGCCGACGCAATTGAAAATTTCCGGCGTCATATAATTATGGGCGAGGATGACCGCGTTCTTCTCGCGTTTGAGGTCGTTGATCGCGGCGATATAGGGCGCATGCACCTGCCACTCGATTTCAGGAATAAACCTGGCGACCTTTGGATATAGATGATCTGTCTTTGCCCGCACCTCATCTGTGTAGACAAATCCGTCGGTCTCAAATTCGTTTCCAAAAGCAGGCATCCGTTGTCGCCTCCCATAATAGCCCGCTCCATGTGATGCGCATTGGAGAGGCGGTTATTATGCTCAACTGGAGCATATATAAGGCCGAAAAACTGCCCCTTAAAGGGGCGAAGCGGCAAATTACCGAAAAAAGATCTGCCGTCAATAAAGGTTCACGGAATCATGATTTCGATAAAACGCCGGTGATAAAGTCACAAAATTACTGTTCAGGTTTCCCGACAGCTCTGATTTCGCCAGGGTCGGTGAAGATGTCGCCGCCGGCCTCTGCGCGCCAGGCCTCGCCTTTGCCGATGGCGCGAATGGGCGCGTGAATGCCGATCGCCTGATCCGCCTTGATAATATCGTTGAGAATGCGCTCGCCGCCCGCGTCGCCGATAAACCAATAGGGCGGGAAGGCGGTGTGGGTCTTGCGCGCGTCAAAATGATCCTGATGGCGCGCAAAATTCGCCGGTTTCGGGTCAGCGTCGCCCAGATGGATGACCGTTGTGTGATCGTCTAAGCTAACGCGCCATGCATAATTCTGAATATTGGTCCATGATCCCGCATGGGGAACTGCGACCGCATCGATAGTGACGCCGTCAATTTCGAGCTGGCGTCCAGCATCAGAACCGTCCGGATTAAGATCAATCGTGACGACGCGCTCCATGATGGGATCGTCCGCCGCCACGCCGCTTAAAAGGATGGCCTCCCGCACCTGCTCAGGCGCATACAAGCGCACGTTTGTCTGTCTGCGGAGGTATTCGATCGCAGGTTCCGCAGTAAAATGGTCGCCGTGGACATGGCTGACAAAAACCGCGTCTACGCCGTCGTAAGGAGGCTCGCCCGCGAGCATTGCTGCGCTGACATCTTTTGGCACTAAGGAATAATTATCAAAGCCGTTTGAGTAGAAAGCATCGAACAGGATTTTGGCGTCGCCGCGGGCAACCATAACGCCTTCATTGCCGAGATAATGAGCGGTCGCTTGATCATGGGCGGCCAGCGGAGAGGCCGCGACGATGGAGAGAACAATTGCGGCGGTAAGCGATTTCTGCATGAACGGCGCTCCTTTTAAATTTAGTTTACCCGATCTCAATCGCGCCGCAATCGGGGCAGGGCGAGGCCGGCGGCCGCCCGTTCGCGCAGGCCGTCGCGATTGACGCGAAAAAGGGCGGCGGGGCGCCCGCCAGCCTGTTGTGTCGTCTCTCCGGTCCGCTCCACAAAGCCTGACTTTTCAACAGAGCGGCGAAAGTTCTGTTTGTGAAATTCAAAACCGACAATGGCTTCGATCATTTTCTGCAACTCAAGCAGGGTGAATTCGCGTTGGGTCATTTCAAAGATAACCGGGCGGTAGCGCAACTTGCCTCTCAATCGTCCAACGGCGGTCGCAAGGATGCGGCGATGGTCGGACAGCATCGGCGCCCCGGTTTCAAACCCAGACGGTTCTTTCGTTTTTGGCAGATCAAGGGCGGCGGCGCGCCGGTCTCGCCAGGCCTCGACCACGAGACCGGCTTCATACATGAGCTCATACCGCTCCAGCGTGCGCGCTTCATCCCACTCGCCGTCATCCAGGCCGAAAGCCGTCGATATGCGTGTGCGCCGTCGGTCGCTGGTTTGCGGATCGCGCGTACGGTCAACCCACTCAGACAGCGACGGCAAGATATGTTCGCGGAGCACAGCAGGCTCGTCGGCTCGCCAGTCCTCCCACGGAAAAAACGAATACCAGTTTCGCCAGCCGGCGCCGCTCGCGCTGACCGGCGCCGGTTCCGGCGCCAGAGCGAGATATCCGACGGAAACGATCCGTTCGTCATTCGCCGCCTCGCTCAGCGCTGCCGCAGGCGCCTCGCGGCCCTTGTCGCCGAAAGTGTAAAGCTGCTCAATATACCCCAGTGAGAGTGATGTTTGGCGCGTGACCCACTCGCGCATTCCAATTTCAAATGTGCGGTGGCGTTCAGGATCGAAAGGACCGTAAGGCAGGGCGATGCCGCCGTCGCCGCTCTGCACGCACAATACTTGCGGGCGCCCGTCATCAAACGCAGCCAGAACTGCGTTCAGGGTAATCGCCACTCTTGCAGCGATTGAAGGGGGAGGCGTTGAGGGCATGACGCCCCTACCTATGGCGGATTTACGCCGCGATAGGCAAGGCGACAATCGGGTCGGAAACTGCGCCCGCGCATGGGCAAAGGTCTAGCACCGCTTCGACCATTCGATCATCGCGGCCGAGAATCTCATCAGCTTCGGAAATTAGCAGGAGGTTCGGGTCCGCATGGGGCGCAGCTTTGCGCAGGCGTTGCGCAATCTCATATTCAGTATGCTCCTGGTCTACAGCACACAGAATAATATACGCCGCCGCCATTGATCGCGCGACGCCGCGATGACAATGGATGAGGATCGGCTCTTTCTGGTCCCATGCGCGCGCCATGTTGATCAGCGCGCCGCAACGCGACCCCGCGCTTTGATCGGCGCCGTCGCAATCATCCGACACGACCAGATGATTTTCCGCCGGCACCTCTGAAAAGCTTGGCGCAGGGCCGTCGTCATTCCCAAGAATGGAAATGACATGACGGGGCTTATAGCGATCAAAAGCTTCGCCTGCGTGACTGTAGGAACTGACAATAATCATCGACACGTTTCGCATTCATACTGTTGGTGCGCGCAATGCGCGTTTCGTTACAGTTTTAATAAGCAGACGGGCGCTGTCTTTTAAGGCGTCTGCGCTCACGACGGCTTGAAATCGCGTTTTTGTTATCATTCAGGCTGAATTTGGTTAAGAACGCCCGAATTTCCAGTCCTCTTCAGTCGCCAAAAAGCGCGTGAAATCGCTCCAGATATCTTTTCTGGGCGGTTTCGGCAGCGAGCGCGTCAAGGCTTATCACCGGCAAGCCGCGCGGCGCGCCAAAAAACCGTCGCGCTTCGTCATGGGAGAACCCGGCCAATTGCACCGCTTCAAAATAAGCGGAGGCCCGGTCTGCGCGCTTGATCGTTGTTTCCACCGTATCCGGAAGGTCAGGCGGCAGGGAAAAGCGGAGATGGATCGCCTGCTGCAGTCGTTTCTCGATATCTTTGTAGCGTCCGCCCAGTTGGCCTTTAAAAGGCGAAATCATATCGCCAATGACGAACTCCGGGGCGTCGTGGAGCAGCGCGGCGAGGCGCCACTTTATCGGCCAACCCGGTTTCAGAACGCCGCAAAACTCCTCAACAATCAATGAATGCTGCGCCACGTTAAAGGGCAGGGGACCGAGGGTTTGACCGTTCCACCGGGCAACGCGCGCGAGCCCGTGGGCAATGTCTTCAATTTCGACATCCATTGGCGACGGGTCGAGAATATCAAGGCGCCGGCCCGAGAGCATTCTTTGCCAGGCGCGCGGCGGCGCTTGATTGGCGTCCGAACGATCTGCCGGCATGTCGATGGTCTCCCGCATGAAAACGCGTGCCTTATCAGACCGGGCGAGCGGTATCAATCAATCCTGCCGGGCCGGCTTTTACGATGGCCTGCAGCATTCTCGCGTTGAGCGGCCTTGCCGCTACATCGCTTTCATCGGAATATTTTAAAAGCAAGAGTTCAAATCAATTGAACCGCGCCACAAAGAAAAGGAAAGGGCGAACGGCGCTAAACGCGCGTTCGGACGGGATGAACAATGGAAACTGCAGATTATGAAACACGCCGCGGCGGGGCGCCGTGGCTTTTGATACTGGTCTTTTTGCTGGTGTTTCTCGGGGCCGCGCTATCCGTAGCGGCTTATATGTTTGCCGAGCCAAGCCTCACGGTCGCAGAATCGGCTGCGGCCGGGTTTGGCGGTCTTGCCGGCGTCATCATTGGCTTGTTTGGAGCATTTGTCGGTATTGTTCTCGGGCTTTTCGGCGCATTGATCGGTGTCGCGACTGCTGGCGGTGCTATCGCGGTGACGCTTTTTGTGCTCGCCTCGCCGATCCTCGCAATTGTTTTTCTGGTCTTATTGTTGCGCCGGCCCAAAGGCGATGCTTGTCCAGATCCATCTGTACGCAAATGATTTTACGATAAGATGATCAACAGCGCCGCCATGATTGGCGACGCTGTTCTTCAATCCTTGTCGTTGTCGACCTTTTCGTCTTCTTTTGATTTTTTTCGTCCAAAGAGCGCGTTGAGGCCCTGATTTAATAATTCCTCTTCCGCCGAGGCATCGGTTTTTTCTCCATCTTTCTCGCTCGACTTTCCGCCTCCCAAGATGCCCTGGATCGCATTGCGGGCCGCATCTTCCGGCGTTGCCGCGGCGCCGCCGCCGAGAAATCCGCCGAGATTGTTTTGCAAAAACGCTTTGGCGAGCGCTTCCCCGTCAACGCCGATAGTCGGTTTGGCGAATGTGCCGCCGACCCGGACCGGAACGGCGATGGAACGGCCAGTTTGTCCATCAGCGCTGGTTGCGGCCTTTGGCGCGAGCCTCAGATCGATAGTCTGGGCGGCAAGATTGATTTGGCCGCGGCCGTCCATGGTCAGATAGGGGCCGGTCAACGAAATTGTCGGCGCATTGATAAGTCCGTTTTCAATCGAGAAGTTGGAAAGAAATTCAGAAAAGTCGGTTTCTTCGCGAGGGCCGCGGGCGGTCGCAACAGCGTTTGCAAGCGCCGCCGGATTGATCCCGCCCTGGGTCAGGGAGGCGGCGGCCTGAGTGATCTTCTGGATGTTGACGCCTTTGAGCGCGCCATCCGCAAGATCAAAACCGCCGGAGCCGTCGATGGACGACATGATCGCCGCCTGGCTCGCCCCGCTGGCGGTGAAGTCGAGCTTGAAGGACCCGAGACCCAACAGGTTGTCGTGTTTCATAAGATCAAGCGTCATCGGCTGGGCTTGAACGGCGCCCATGTCGAAATTGCCGGCGAAAGAAGGCGTTTGTCCTCGCGCATTCACAACGATCCGGCCGGAGCCTTGTCCGCCATACATGGAGAGTTCGGGAATGTCGGCGGTCATGCGGCCATTCTCGATCGCAAGCTTGAGCCGGCTTTCGTCGATTTTCAGATCGTTGAGCAAAATCTGGTCAGTCGATATGTCGAAATCCGCATCAACATTGCGCAACGCCGTCAGATCCATTGGCGCGTTTGACCATTCCGGAAATCCTTCTGCACTCTGTGCAGGGGGAGGCATATAGGGACGCAGGTCGAGAAGATCCGTAGACAGAACGCCGCCGGCTTTCGGCCTCGCGCCGCTCCAATTTAGATCGAGTGCGCCCTGCGCCTCAATTTCATCAAAACCGATCATGGCGTTTGCGACGCGGATCGCAGTGGGTCCGCCATCGACATCGCCCTCGAACGACAGCCTGTCGAAGCCGGGCGCATCGGCGAGTTCCGTCCCGGCCAGCGCAGCAAAGGCCGGCAGATCAGGAGCGTTGAAGTTAACAGGACCGACATAGCGAAGCGCTTCGCCGTTCGTGATATCCAGATCAACGCCGATTTGCGTATCTCCCAGCTTGAGGTCCATTTTCAAATCGGCGGTCTCGCCCTTCATCACCTTATCGAGCGTCGTCAGCACAAGATCGATATTCGCTGGCGCATTCTGGAAAACGAGATTGCCGTCGACTTCCAGCGGTTCGTTAAGCGATGTCAGGCGCACTGCGATATCAATATCGTCAAGCGCATAGGTCTTCTTTGCCGCGCCGTCAGTGAATGTGGCTTTGCCGTCGACAATGCGCACATCGCCGAGACTTATGTCGCGTACGGAAGACCCACTATCTTGCGGCGTGTCGTCTGCCGGCAATTCCTCGACGGTATCGTTTGTCGTCAGATTCCAGTTCACATCGCCATTGGCTTTGCGAGCGAGTGTGATTTCCGGCTCGATTAATACGAAGCGATCAATAATGACGGCGCCGGAAAAAAGCGGAAAGAGTTTAACGCCAATGTCGGCGTTCGCCACGCGCGCCAGCGTTTCGCCTTCAAAGCCCTCTGCATTGGCGATCGCGAGATTATTTGCCTTGAATGAGGTTTGCGGAAAAATCCGTATCGAGATGTCATCTCCGATCGTGACCTGTCGGCCCAGCGCGCTGGTCGCCGCCGTTTCGATGCGCTCTTTATATGTGGCGGCCGGAATTAATCCGGGCGCGACGATCAGTGCGGCGAGTATGATCCCGACTATGGCGAGCAGGATGAAAAGAATGCGACTCATGGATTGGCCTCGATTTGCGGCTTCAAGAAGCGTTATTCGCCCTTGTCTAGCCGTTCACAGCGGCGATTTCGAGCGACTATGGAGAAGATTGGGCGAGATGAACGAATGGTGATGAACTGACGAGGTCGATTCGCCGATGAGGTGAGGCGAAGACGACGCTGACCCGAACTCCATTATGATCGGCACGAGTTGGTACAAAATCAGAACAAAACTTATTTTTTTATTATATTCAATGCCTTGAACGGCCTTGTCAAAAAAGAACAAAAAGCGTACATTCCTGATTCATTGACAGGGCGGTTTGCGCTCATGACAACGGAGGCGGCGGCGATGAAAAATAGTTTGAAACTGGTGGAGACGGGCGACGTGGACAAATCAAAAGCGCTGGAAGCGGCGATTTCGCAGATCGATAAAGCGTTTGGCAAAGGCTCGCTGATGCGTCTCGGCGACCGTGAAGTTGTTGATATAGAAGCCATCTCCACGGGGTCTCTCGGTCTTGATATTGCGCTTGGCATCGGCGGGTTGCCGAAGGGCCGGGTTGTTGAAATTTACGGCCCCGAAAGTTCCGGCAAGACCACCCTGGCGCTGCATGTGGCGGCTGAAACCCAGAAAGCCGGCGGTACGGCGGCTTTCGTAGACGCCGAACACGCGCTTGATCCAGTTTATGCGCAAAAGCTGGGCGTCAATCTCGATGATCTTTTGATTTCGCAGCCGGACACTGGCGAACAAGCGCTTGAAATTGCCGATACGCTGGTGCGATCAGGGGCGGTTGATGTTCTTGTGATCGATTCGGTCGCCGCGCTGACGCCGCGTGCGGAGCTTGAAGGGGAGATGGGTGATTCGCTGCCCGGGCTGCAGGCGCGCTTGATGAGCCAGGCGCTGCGTAAGCTGACGGGATCAATTTCCCGCTCCAATTGTCTGGTTATTTTCATCAATCAGATCCGCATGAAGATTGGCGTTATGTTCGGTTCGCCGGAAACGACGACCGGCGGTAATGCGCTGAAATTTTATTCTTCCGTCCGCCTTGATATTCGCCGCATTGGCGCGATCAAAAATCGCGATGAAGTCGTGGGCAATCAGACGCGCGTTAAAGTGGTCAAAAACAAAGTGGCGCCGCCGTTTAAGCAGGTTGAATTTGACATCATGTATGGAGAGGGCGTCTCCAAAATGGGCGAGATCCTCGATCTCGGCGTGAAAGCGGAAGTTGTCGAGAAGGCTGGTTCCTGGTTTTCGTATAATTCAGAACGCATCGGGCAAGGCCGCGAAAACGCCAAACAGTTCCTCAAGGATAATCCGGATATGGCCGAGGAAATTGAACGGAAAATTCGCGAGAACGCCGGCCTCGTTGCGGAAGAAATGCTTGTCGGCGAACAAGCGGGCGATGATGACGATGACGATATCGCCGCTGAGGCGTCGTAAGCGAAGCGGACGCGGAGAAGATGCAATGATTGGATATGTGACGCTCGGCGCTAACGATATTGCCAAGTCTGCAAAATTCTATGACGCTCTCCTGGGTGAGATGGGCGCTAAGCGAGTGATGGAAGCAGACACGTTTGTTGCGTGGGCTGTTGATCCTTCAAAGCCGGCGATTTCGATCATCAAGCCCCATAATGGCGACGCGGCAAGTGTCGGCAACGGCGTTATGGTTGCTATTCCTTGCGAAAAGCCGGAGACGGTCGATAAACTCTATAAAAAAGCGATTGAACTTGGCGCTGTGGATGAGGGGCCGGCGGGTCCTCGCGGCGATTCCTTTTATGCGGGATATTTCAGGGACCTGGACGGCAATAAGCTCAATTTCTATTGCATGACTTGACCGGGGGCAGGGCGGCGGAAACTCAACATATTGAATTTCAGCTGTTGACTGGACGCGAACCCTCTGATTCCGCTAATAAATTGATTTCGCAAATGCAGCGTCGGCGCAACTGCGCCGGCGCTCTTTCGCATTTATCGTTGGAAATGAAACAGCCATGAGTTCATTGAAGGGCATACGCGCTCACTTTCTGGATTTTTTCAAAGGTCGCGATCATGAGGTCGTCGCTTCTGCGCCGCTCGTGCCGCAGAATGACCCGACGCTGTTGTTCGTCAACGCAGGCATGGTTCCATTTAAAAATATTTTCACCGGCGCTGAGACCCGAGATTATGTTCGCGCCGCGTCATCGCAAAAGTGTGTCCGCGCTGGTGGCAAGCATAACGATCTCGACAATGTCGGATACACAGCTCGTCACCATACGTTTTTTGAGATGCTCGGCAATTTCTCCTTTGGCGATTATTTCAAGGAGCAGGCGATCGATAATGCCTGGACGCTTGTGCACAAGGAGTTTGGCCTGCCCGCCGAGCGTCTGACCGTGACAGTTTATCACACAGACGACGAAGCGTTCGATCTATGGCGCAAAATTTCCGGCCTGCCGGAAGACAAGATCATTCGTATCGCAACTAATGATAATTTCTGGGCTATGGGCGATACCGGCCCTTGTGGTCCATGCTCTGAAATTTTTTACGATCACGGCGATCACATCCCGGGCGGCCCGCCGGGATCGCCGGACGAGGACGGCGACCGTTTTGTAGAAATCTGGAACCTGGTCTTTATGCAATTTGAGCAGGTGGCTAAGGATCAGCGTGAACCGTTGCCGAAGCCGTCGATTGACACAGGCATGGGGTTAGAACGCATTGCTGCTGTGTTGCAGGGCGTACATGACAATTACGACGTAGACTTGTTCCGTGCTCTTATCAATGAGTCTGTCGACCTGACCGGGCGCAAGGCTGAAGGCGATGATGCGCCGGCCCATCGGGTGATCGCCGATCATTTGCGCGCGTCGAGCTTTCTTATCGCCGACGGTGTTGCGCCTTCCAATGAGGGGCGCGGCTATGTGCTGCGCCGCATCATGCGCCGCGCGATGCGATACGCCCATGGGCTTGGGGCGCGCGATCCACTGTTGGCGCGCCTGGCGCCTGTCCTGGTGCGTGAAATGGGCGGCGCCTTTCCTGAACTGGAACGCGCGCAGTCGCTCATCATCGAAACGCTTAAATCCGAGGAGGAGAAATTTCGATCCCTTCTGGAACGCGGGCTTAAGCTTCTTGAGGCGGAAACGGCTGCATTGTCCGATGGCGAAAGCTTGCCTGGCGAGGCCGCTTTCAAACTTTATGACACATACGGATTTCCTCTCGACCTCACGCAGGATGCATTGCGGCGCGAGGGCAGAGGCGTCGATGTTGACGGTTTCGATAAAGCCATGGCCGCACAGCGTGCGGCCGCGCGGGCGGCCTGGGCCGGTTCGGGCGACGCGGCTGATGAAAGCGTCTGGTTCGACATACGCGAGAAGGCCGGCGCCAGCGAGTTTCTAGGCTACATTCATAACGAAGCTGAGGCGGTCGTCGCCGCGATCGTTAAAGACGGCGAGCCTGTCGATCAGGCGCGCGAGGGCGATGAGGTTGAAATTATTGCCAATCAAACGCCGTTTTATGCTGAGTCTGGCGGACAGGTTGGCGACGCCGGCGTCATTGAAATCCTTTCCGGCGGTCATATTGAAATTGTCGACACAAAAAAACGCGCCGGTGTTTTGCATGGGCATATCGGCAAGGTTGTCGGCGGCGAGATCGCTGTTGGCGATACGGTCAAACTGCGAATTGATGTTGAGCGACGCAATCGCACGCGCGCTAATCACTCCGTAACGCATCTTGCGCACCAGGCCTTACGAGAGGTGCTCGGGCCCCATGTCGCCCAAAAAGGCTCGATGGTGGCGCCTGATCGCATGCGGTTTGATTTTACCAATCCTGAAGCGGTCAAGGCTGACGATCTTGCTGAAATCGAAAAGCGCGTGAACGCCGTCATCCGCCAAAACGGCCCGGTCGATACGCGGATCATGCCTTATGATGATGCAGTCGCGGCCGGCGCCATCGCTTTGTTTGGCGAGAAATATGAAGATGATGTTCGTGTGCTGACCATGGGAGATGCGCTTGACCAGACTGGTAAGCCTTATTCGGTCGAGCTTTGCGGCGGCACCCATGTTACGCGTGTCGGCGATATCGCCTTGTTCAAGATTATCACTGAAAGCGCTGTTTCCGCTGGCATTCGCCGCATAGAAGCGCTAACCGGCGAAGCTGCGCGTTTGTATCTGGAAGAGAAGGCGCGCATCGCGCAGACCGCTGCCGATACGCTGAAAACCGTTCCTGATGAACTGCCGGATCGGTTGGACGCGTTGATGCGCGAACGTAAAAAACTCGATCGTGAGCTTGCTGACGCTAAAAAAGTTTTGGCCCTAGGCGGCGGCAATGGCCCCAGTGAAGAGCCTCTTCGCGAAGTCGCCGGCGTCAAGTTTTTCGGCAGGGTTATCAACGGCGTTGCGCCGAAAGATCTTCGCGGCCTGGTCGATGACGCCAAAAAGAAAATGGGCGAGGGGGTCGCCGCCTATGTTGGTATTAATGACGGCAAGGCCGCTTTGGCTGTTGGCGTAACAAAAGGTCTTGCGGATCGCATTTCCGCTGTTGACCTGGTGAAAGCGGGCGCTTTGGCAATTGGCGGCAAGGGCGGCGGCGGGCGCCCCGATATGGCGCAGGCCGGCGGCCCCGACGGGGACAAGGCCGCTGACGCCATTGCTGCGATTGAAACTGCAATTGCTGCGACGGTTGGATAGGCGGCGCTCTTTGCAGAAGGGCGGGGAGGAAGACTTTGGCGGAGCCATCAACAGCAAAGGGTTCTGTTTCGCCGCAGAAGATAACGCTGAAGGCGCATGTCTATAAAATCCTTGAGGCGGGCCACTCTCATGACTGGCAAAGCCGCACCTTTGAAAGCGCCATGGCGACGCTTATTGTTCTCAATGTTGTCGCTTTCTCGCTTGAGACGGTCCCCTCCATTCATGACGCCCATGAGGTTTTCTTCCGCATCTTCGATCTTGTTTCGATCGGCATATTCTCGCTGGAATATGCCGCCCGTCTTTGGGTGTGTACGGAACATCCGCCCTTTCGCGGTCTGCCTTCCTGGAGGGCGCGCCTGAAGTTTGCGCGCAGCCCTTTAATGGTTGTCGACTTTCTTGCTGTTGCGCCGTTCTATCTGGGCTTTCTGGTGGCGATGGACTTACGCGTCTTGCGCATCCTGCGTTTGTTACGGTTCTTCAAACTTGCCCGCTTTTCGCCGGCTTTTAATACAATGCTGCGCGTATTGGCGCGGGAGCGGTCGGCATTATTAGGTGTGCTGATTGTCCTGATCGGAATGATCATCATCGCGGCATCGCTTTTGTATCTTGCTGAAGGAGGCTTGCCGGATAGTCAGTTCGCCACCGTGCCGGAAGCCATGTGGTGGGCGATTGCGACCTTGACGACTGTCGGCTATGGCGATGTCACTCCGGCGACGCCGTTTGGAAAATTTCTCGCCGGTATTGTAATGATTTCCGGTCTCGGGTTTTTTGCCTTGCCCATCGGCATTATCGCCAGCGGCTTCATGGATGAATTTCGCCGCCAGGATTTTATTGTGAGCTGGGGCATGGCCGCTCGGACTCCCGTTTTTGCCGATCTTTCGCCAAGCGAGATTGCGGAATTGCTCGGGGTCTTAAAGGCCCGCACGGCGCCGGCGGGATCGATTATCGCATCGGACGGCGAACGTCCTGGCGCGCTTTTTATGATTGGCTCAGGACAGGTTGAGATTCGTGACGCCGACAGGCCGGAACTTGAGGCGGTGCACCTGGAGGAAGCTCGTTACTGGGGTGCGAGATCGTTGTTAACAGGCGTGCAGGGAGAAACGGCCATAGCGGTTTCGACATGCGATCTTATTGTTCTCGATCAGGAGGATTTCAGAACGCTGGGGCGAACCCGTCCACAGTTGCACGCAAGATTGTTGCATGCGTTGAGGCAAGCGCCTGACCCGTTTGCCAATGCTGTGCACATTAAAAACGCAGAGCCATGAGTCTACAGCGGGCTAAATTTGCTTTGGTCTGAAATTCCTGATCCTTCGAGACGTTTTCACTAAAGCTACTCAGCGTGAGGAATTTTTTGCCAATCACTTTGCAATTGATAGGGAAGCGATCGTTGGCCATCCTGAACTTCTAGTCGCGAGTGGCCTGCGCTGTTGCAGCGACATAGATGCGCCCGCCCGATGATTTGTCGATATTGACGCGTTCCGGATTGCCGTAAACGGTGAAATGCCCGCCGCTTGACGCATCCGCCAATACGGCCCGGCTGGCGCTGATCTCCCCATGACCGCCGCTCGAGACATCAATATTCACGGTTTCGCATTCCAGCTCTTGCGCTTTCAAGCGCGCGCCGCTGGAGAGGTCGACCGTACAGTCTTCACAGGCGCCTTCGACCTTGGCGTAGGCGCCGCTGGAGAGGTCAATGTCAAACCTTGAAGCGGCGACATTGCTGATTTTGGCTTGCGATCCTGAAGATGCGTCAAGGCCTCGCAAAGTCGGCGTCGTGACAATCACCTTGTAAGACGACTTTTTCTGATGCCAGCGGAGCCGGTTCCAGTCGCGAGAGACATAGAGCGCGCCATTTTTAACAGCGATTTTAAAGTCGGTATAATCGCCGTTATCGGTTCTTACGACAATCGATTGGGGCTGGCCGACTTCGGCAATGACATTGATGCCTGCGGAAACGTCAATCCGGTCAAACTCTGAGACCTCAAATGTGCGTTCATCCTCGGCGCTAGCCGCAGCAAAGGATAGAAGGAGAGCGCAAAGCACTGCAAAAATGTATTTGATCGCCAACGGCATACAAGACAGGTCCTTTAAGATAATCTGACCATAAATGGCGCCGATCTAAAGAGAACGCGAGTCGACATGCGGTGAAACGGTCGTAATTCGGGAGGAACGGCGCTGATCTGAATGTCTGATCAGCGCTGTTCATTTTCCCTTAAGCATCAAGCGCTTGCTCAAAATTTTCAGCCACTTTCTCGAGGAATCCGGTCGTTGTCAGCCATTTCTGCTCTGCGCCGATCAGTAGCGCGAGGTCCTTGGTCATGTGTCCGCCTTCGACGGTTTTGATGATCGTGTCTTCCAGCTTGGCGGCGAAATCGATGAGCGCCTGATTGCCGTCCATCTTACCGCGATAGGAAAGGCCCCGGGTCCAGGCATAGATTGAGGCGATGGAGTTCGTGGATGTTTCCTCGCCTCGCTCATGCTGACGGAAATGCCGCGTGACCGTGCCATGGGCGGCTTCCGCTTCAACTGTTTTGCCGTCTGGCGTCATCAGAACGGATGTCATCAGACCGAGTGAGCCGAAACCTTGTGCGACAGTGTCGGATTGAACGTCGCCGTCATAATTTTTACAGGCCCAGACATAACCGCCTGACCATTTCATGCAGGCGGCGACCATGTCGTCGATGAGACGATGCTCATATGTTCCTTTGAATTCTGCGAATTTGTCCTTGAACTCGGTCTCAAAGACCTCTGCAAAGATATCTTTGAACCGGCCGTCATATTTTTTCAGGATCGTGTTTTTGGTCGACAGATAAACCGGATATTGGCGTTGCAGGCCGTAATTGAAGCAGGCGCGGGCAAAATCGCGAATCGAGTCGTCCAGATTATACATCCCCATGAAAATGCCTGAGGACGGCGCTTCAAAAACGTCATGTTCCTGGACGTCGCCGTTTTCGCCCTCCCATTTAATCGAGAGCTTGCCCTTACCCGGGAACAGCATGTCCGTTGCGCGATACTGATCGCCGAACGCATGGCGGCCAATGATAATCGGCTGGGTCCAGCCCGGCACAAGCCGCGGGACATTGGAGATGATGATTGGCTCACGGAAGACAACGCCGCCAAGAATATTACGGATCGTGCCGTTCGGCGAACGCCACATCTGTTTCAGATTGAACTCTTCAACCCGAGCCTCATCAGGCGTAATCGTTGCGCATTTGACGGCGACACCGTGTTCCTTGGTTGCGTTGGCCGCATCAATCGTGATTTGGTCGTTTGTTTCGTCACGCTTCTCGATGCCGAGATCAAAGTATTTCAGATCAATGTCGAGATAGGGGTGAATCAGCTTGTCCTTGATCATCTGCCAGATGATGCGGGTCATTTCATCCCCGTCCATTTCGACGATCGGATTGTCGACTTTGATCTTTTTCATGGAAGGCCCTTGGTGGTTGCGTTCAGGCGGCAAGATTCAATATCAGCGCCGCTGAAACGGTTTTATGAGTGATTATTTGAACGATGCGGCTATAGCATTGCCGGACCGCCGGTCAAAGGGTGGGGCGCAACAAGAAAACGGAGTTAGACGCATTGACGCGGATTAGCCGATCACGAGCTGGAGAGTTGGCCGGCCCTGCGCCAATCTTCGTCCTTGTCGACCCGCAGATGGGGGAGAATATCGGCGCCGCGGCGCGTGCGATGTTGAATTTCGGCGTCACCGGGTTGCGCCTCGTGCGCCCGCGCGACGGGTGGCCAAATCCGAAAGCGGCGGCCATGGCTTCCGGCGCCGGCGCAGTGATCGATAATGCTGCGGTTTTCGAGAGCGTCGATGATGCGATCGCCGATTGCGCCTATGTCGTGGCGACCACGGCGCGGCGGCGCGAATTGTCATTGCCGGTCCTGACCGCCGAAAGCGCATCTGCGGCATTAAAAACGCGTATTGATGGGAAAAATCGTTGCGCCGTCCTTTTTGGCGGCGAGCGAAACGGTTTGTCCAGCGATGACGTTGCGCGCGCAAATGCAATTCTCTCTATCCCTGTAAATCCGGCTTTCGCCTCCCTCAACCTCGCTCAAGCAGCGTTGATCGTCGCTTACGAATGGGCCAAAGCTTCGGATATTCCCATAGCGGAAGATCCGTTTGCAGAAGAGCAAGCTGCTGATCGGACTGATGTCGACCGCCTCTACCGCCATCTTGAAACCGACCTGGAGGAACGGAACTATTTCTTCCCGCCGGAGATGGAGGACCAGATGAAACGCAATCTGCGCGTCGCACTCACCCGAGCCGGCTTTACCGAGGGTGAGGTCCGCACGCTTCGGGGCGTCGTCAAAACACTGGCGAAAAAAAATAATCAATAAAGCTGAGAACTTCACAGCTTCCGGCGTGTTTGTATACTTAAGGCAATCACTCTGATTGCTCTAAGGCATCAATGATAAAGTTGAGAGACAAGGCGTTGCATGAATTATTTTAAAGAAACAAAAAGAGTGCAGGAAGACGCTGACACAACGATCAACTTTGTGCGGCCCCTTCTGGATCAGATTGAAACCTATGCCGAAGGGCTCATCCGCCTGTTGCCAAATCTCGGTCTGGCTATTGTTGTGTTGCTGGCGACCTGGCTCGCTGCAACGATTTTCAACCGCATTGTCACCGGCGCTTTAAAAACGGCGCGTATCCGACGTGCGCTTCGCGACCTCCTGACAACCCTTGTTGGCATTGGCGTCTGGGCGTTCGGTGTTCTCATCGCTGCGACCGTTCTGTTTCCGTCACTTGAACCAGCGAGCATTCTGGCTGCGCTTGGCGTCGGCGGCATCGCTGTGGGTTTCGCTTTTAAAGATATTTTTGAAAATTTTATGGCCGGCATCATGATCATGTTGCGAAAGCCGATGCGTATAGGCGATTTTATCGAGTGCGAAGGCGTGGAAGGCAAAGTTGAGGAAATCACAATCCGCGATACATATGTTCGGCAGACGGATGATCAGCTTGTTATGATGCCGAACGCTATGCTGTTCAAGAGTCCAGTTTATGTGCGCACCGATGAGGAGCTTCGTCGCTTCGAAATTACTGCCGGCGTCGGCTACGGTGAAGACGTTGATAAATGTCGTGACATCATGCGCGAAGCAGTAGCGGATGTTGAAGGCGTTTCAAGCGACCGGCCGGTTCAGGTCTTTGCGAAGGAATTCGGCGACAGTTCGATCAATTACACAGTGCGCTGGTGGGCGGGATCCAAACCTATCGACATGCACCAGACGCGTGACCGCGCCATCGCGGCAATCAAGCGCGCGCTTGATGAAGCGAACGTTGAAATTCCGTTCCCATATCGAACGCTGACCTTCTCAGAGCCATTGGCATTTGTGAACAAGGATAATGCGTCGTAATTACGCTGAGCGTTCGCGGAAAAGAAAAAAGACGCGCTCGATATGCGCGTCTTTTTTTAAGATAGAACAAAGCGCCGGAAAATCAGGCCGCCTTTTTTTCTTCCTGCTTTTCCGCTGGTTTGCGTTCGTTAAATGCGGTTGCCAGTTCCTTTGCCGTGCTGTCGTCAATGACTTTTCTTGCAACAACAAAAATTTCCTTCTCTTCTTCGTCGAGATGGTGACGCACTTTGTGTGCAAGCTTCTTGAATGTCGGCAACCAGCCCGTGTTGGCAAATTCCTTGTCATCAAGATTGCTGATCAGTTTTGTCATCTCTTGATGCTCGTGGATCGAATGTCGGCCCATCTCTGTTGCTTCAGGCTGCTGGATCAACTCCGCGTAGAAGGTCTGTTCTTCAGCAGAAGCATGCGCTTCCAGTTCAACCTTCAGTTTACTCCATATTTCGCTGCGCCCGTCACTGTCGCCTTCGGTTTTTTCCAAAATGTCGCAAAACCGTCGTTGCCGATCATGATCTTCAATAAGACGTTCGTAAATATCCATTTATATGACTCCCGTATCGGACTTTTTGCAAATTACGAACGGTATACGCAGCCCGTTAGTTCCAAGATGAGTTTTCCCTTAGACGACGCAAACGGGGCGGAAGCGCGCATAGCGACTTGGATTTAACAGCAATGCGTCACCTTGCAGCATCTTCTTGAAACCGATACATCGTCGGCCTCTTGGGATGCCAACTCTGCGCGTCCTGTTTTCGGGACGCGAGATAAGACTGGCGATGGCTGAAAAATCCATTGAAAAACTTGATCATGCCGAAGCGCTGTCAGGCCATCAGTTCAAATATTACGACTTCGCCATGGCGGCGTTCGTTGCGATCTTGATCTGTTCAAACCTCATTGGCGCAGCGAAGCTGGTTCAGTTTTTTGAACCGGTGAAATTGGGCCCCCTCGATGTTGGAATATTCGGCGCCGGCATTTTGTTTTTTCCGCTATCTTATGTTCTTGGCGACGTGCTGACAGAGGTTTACGGTTATGCGCGGGCGCGCCGGGTCGTTTGGGCGGGCTTCGCCGCAGTTCTATTCATGGCGTTCATGTCCTGGGTCGTTGTCGCGATGCCACCGGCGCCGGGTTGGGCGGGGCAGGACGCCTATGAACAGGTTTTCGGACTGACGCCTCGAATTGTGCTCGCCTCGATCATTGCGTTTTGGGCTGGCGAGTTAGCCAACGCTTTCGTCATGGCACGGATGAAAGTCTGGTCTGGCGGCAAGCATCTGTGGCGCCGCACGATCGGCTCCACCATCGTCGGGCAGGGGGTCGACAGCCTTATTTTCTATCCGATCGCTTTTCTCGGCGTCTGGACGACAGGCCAGGTGATCACTGTTCTGATCACGAACTACCTGCTGAAAGTCTTATGGGAGGCTTTGCTCACGCCTGTAACTTACAAAGTCGTCGGGGCGTTGAAGCGCGCAGAGGGCGTGGACGTCTACGATGCGGAAACCAATTTCACGCCATTTTCGGTGAAGTCCTGACCAGCTCTTACTTCCGCTGGCGGATCTCGCCGCCAAAAGACGCGCCCTTCTTTTTCAGTTCTGCTTCGCCGTAAAGAATGACCTCTCCGCCCATACGGGCATAGGCTATTGCTGTTTTCGAAGCGTGAATTTCGATTGACCCGCCTGTGCCGGTTTTGACCGTCACACTTTCGCATATCAGATCTTCAGCCTCGATTTCACCGCCTGTGGAGGCCTTTAGCAAGGCTGTTTCGCAAGCGCCGGAAAGCGTCATTTCCCCGCCGGTATTGGCGAGAATTTCAGCCTCGCCATCAAGGGTCAGGTCGGTCCCGTCAAGGCGCGCGCCAGTTGAAGCTTTCAGAAAGTCGAGGGGCCGGTCGGCGGCGACATAGACGTCGAGATCGAACCTCTTGTCGTCGCTGCCGCCCTGTCGACGCACATGCAAGACCGCGTCTTCGACCTTGACCTCAAGCCTTGCAAAATCTTTATCGCCCGCATCCGCCTTGATCGATGCCGCATCGCCCATGGTGAGATAAACATTGACGCCGCGCGCCGCATGGACGCCTGAATATGGCAAGTTTACGGAAATTTCCTGGTCCTGCGCGCCTGCCTGCGCAGCCATTAACGACAAGACGGCCGTCGTGACCGTCAAGCTGAGAGGTTTATCAAAGAACATCTGAGCGCCTTCCCGTTTTATCCGTTCAGCTTCGTTCTATCGCCCCAGACCGGAACCGCAATTGGCTTTGCGCCGAACAGATGCGCTGGGAAGATGAAAAGGGCTGCCGCGGGGTGTTGCGCTGATATTTGACAGACAGGCGAGCGGGGCCTATAGCCCGCCGCTGCATACGGATGGACGCGTGGACCGCCGTTGAAAGTGCGCCGGGGATGGGCCCCGGAGCCGGGCCGCGTCGAGAGTGAGGACGAAATGTCAAAACGCGACAGCGTTAAGCATAAGCTTGACCGCCGGGTCAGCGAAAATGTCTGGGGCCGACCGAAATCTCCCGTCAACAAGCGCGACTACGGACCTGGCATGCATGGCCAGCGCCGCAAAGGCAAAATGTCGGACTTTGGTCTGCAGCTGATGGCGAAGCAGAAGCTGAAGGGTTATTACGGGAATATTCTCGAAAAGCAGTTCTCGAAGATTTACGACGAAGCTTCAAAGAAAAAGGGCAATACGGCAGAAAATCTGATCGGCATTCTTGAAAGTCGGCTGGATGCGATTGTCTATCGCGCGAAGTTCGTGCCCACCGTTTTTGCTGCGCGCCAGTTCGTCAATCACGGCCATGTTAAGGTCAACGGCGTTCGCTCCAATATTCCTTCCATGCGATTGAAGCCTGGCGATGTTGTCGAGATCCGCGAGAAGTCGAAAAATATGGCGTTGGTGCTGGAAGCGCTTCAGAGCGCTGAACGCGACATTCCCGAATATGTCGATGTTGATCCGAAGAAGATGACAGCCACCTATATCCGCATCCCCGAGTTTGCCGAAGTGCCGTATCCGTGCACAATGGAACCGAACCTCGTCGTCGAATTCTATTCGTCCTGATCGGATGTGATCCTGAATAAAAAGGCCGCTCGATTGAGCGGCCTTTTTTAGTTCTGCTTTAGATATTCTTCCGGAACCGGATTATCTTCCGTCTCCGCCTGCCAGTAAATGGTGACGACCCACCATCGGTTCTCGTGATAGGCGAGCTGGAAGCTGTTAACCCCGCGAAGAAAGGGTTCGGCGTCGGATTTGCTGCGTTTGGCTTCATAAGCGCTCATCAGATGGACAATATTGCCGTAGCGTTCGGTCTTGCGGCCGATCTCTGATTCATGAAAACCGGCTTCAGCGAAGAACCTGCCAGCGCGTTCGATATAGCCTTCCGGCGACAGAACGCTCGGCCCGTTTTCTGCAGAGTAGGGGATGAGGCGCGCGCCTTCTATAAAGAGCGAACGGAACCGGTCCCAGTCTCTGGGCTCTCCGGCGTCTCCAGAAATGACATCGTAGACCGCAGCCATGATGGCGTCGATCGATTCAACGTCAGATGGTTCAGCGGCGGGGCGGTCACGGGTTTTATCTTCAGCAAGCGCGCCGCCGCTTGCAATGGCCAGGCATAACGGCACAACCACAGCGGCGATTAAGTTTTTCGATACCATGCAAATCTCTCCTTGTTGTATCTGATCAGCGCACAACGGGCAGAACGATATAAGATGGATATTCAGCAGAATGATGAATGCTGTTCGTTGCTTTTATGGGTTTTGACTCGCTCTCATTGTCGCCGCCGGTGTTCAAATTGCGAACATATTTGGGAAAATTCGACGAGGTCACTTCTACGCGGATGCGGTGGCCTTTTTGAAAGACAATGGAGGTTGTCATGGGGGTGAAATCAATTTCATAGATTTCTCCTTCCTGCATAAAAACCTCTCTGTCATAGCCTTCGCGATATCGCGCGCGATGGATCGTATCGTCGATAATCCATGCGGTCCCGTCCGGCGCCACATCGACAAGTTTTACCGCAAAGTCAGTATCCTTCGCATCTGAGGATACGTGCAGAACGGCGTCGACAAAACCAGAGACTTCAAGCGGTTCTTCGAGCGGGGGCGATGTGTAAACAAGAACGTCATCTCGAATTTCGACGGGGCGCTGGTCAAATGCGCCCGGCGTGACCGTCCCGCCATTACAGCAATCGCCGCCGCCAATAGTTGGCGCCGGATTGAGCGGGTCATAGACATAGCTGTCGGCGGGTTGGTCCGTATCGGGCGCTGTAAACAACAAACGTCCATCGCCGTTTAGGCTGTTGGCTTCGCCATTACTCGACAGGTATAGCCGGACCTCATCGGCGTTGCGCGGCGGCCATGCGTCTGCTGCGTCCCATTCGTTTTCACCCATCGTAAAATAACGCACCTTAGGCGTTCTTGACGAGAAGGCGCCCGCGCGGCCTCTGACGAAACGGTCAAAGAATTTGAAGATTTCATCGGTGGTGTCGAAACTCGTATCGCCCATGTCGCGGGCGCCGACTTTGGTGTCAGGGCCAAGATTCCAGAAACGGCAATGCTCCACCGGCGCAACGACAGCATATTGATGATTGCGGGCATTGGCGTCATCGCTGTTCTCATGGACGTGATTAAAGAGCGCCATATTCGGACCAATGGAAACGTCGTACCAGGAGTTGAACCACAAAGCGGGCACGCCCCATCCCTCGTTGTCGTGATAAAGGCCGCCTTCGAACCATCCCGGATCGTTAGGGCCGCGGGCAATGAACTGTTCAAATGTCGCCGGCGGCTCGCCAAGGCTCGATAGAAGCTCGCTGACGGGCAGATGACGAATATGATCCTTCCATTCAACCTCGGGTTTGTCTGTGGAAAGATCATTATATTGGGAGATATAAGCGCGGGTTTTTTCGTCGAGGTTCTGCGGTATCTGCGCGCGCAACGGATTATCAACCCCATAGAGCCAGATGAAAAAGAGATTGCGGGGCACGCCGCCGGTGTACCAGTTGCCCTGTTCCTGAAACTCGCCCACGCGTCCGATCCCGGCGCCGGACGCCATGGGAACCATGGCGGCGTGAGCGGGATGATCCGTGGCGGCGAGGGCGAGCTGCCATTCGGCGGAGGAAGAACAGCCAAGCGTGCCGACTTTGCCGTTTGACCAGTCCTGATCTGCGATCCAGGTTAGCGCATCATGTCCGTCCGTTCGCGGATAACCGAGGATTTCAAATTCTCCCTCGGAAAAATATCGTCCTCGCTCATTTTGCAGCACGAAGGCGTAGCCGCGGCTGACGGTTTCAAGCGCCATCCTGAGACGTGTTCCCGACAGCTTGTTATAATTATAGGGCGTACGCCAGAATACAGTGGGCAAGGGGCCGCGCGCGCCTTTGGGCTTGTAGACGTCTGTTGAGAGGTTGACGCCGTCGCGCATGGGAACATTGACTTTGCGCGAACTCTCGGAAATCCGCGCCAGCTCCTTGCGCATGGCGTCGTCGCTGTAATTTGCGTAATCCTGAGCTGCGCTCTGTGCACATAAGATCAGCGACGCAATCGCTGCGAAAATCCACTTCATCTCATTTCCTCCCATGCGGCAGGACGGAGCCCCGCTTTTTGGAAGGATGCTTGCAGAGACCGCGTCCGGACACAAGACGCGCAAGTTTGCTGAAAATCAGCCTCAGTCAGGCGCCGCCGGTTTGTTGCCGCAGTTCGGCGATCAAAGCATCAACGCCGGCAGGGACGCCGCCGTTATTTGCGATGATGTTTGTAAATGTTCCGCGTTGTTCCAGCGCGAGAAGCACTTGATCGGCCCCGGCGTCGACAATTTTCATCTCGCCGCTTCCATTGCGATAAATTCGCCAGTGGACAGTGACATCCCCAAGGGCGCCGCTCGAAGCGGATTTGGCGATTTTGGAATTCACGATGATGTCGCGCTCGGAGCGATCGATCGAGTCGGTTACGACAAGTTTTTGCCCTGAATATTCAGAGAGCACTTTTTGATAAACCTGTGTCGCGTATGTTTTGAACAAAGGCTCGTATTCCGCTTTTTGTTCGTCCGTCAGGCGGCGCGCATATTGGCCCAGCACAAAACGGCTGACCCGGCGCATGTCGACATATTTCTCAACCAGCTCGCTTATGCCCTCAAGCCGCTCTGCTTCGGAGGAGGTGTTAAGATAGGGTTCGGCTTCATCGAGAATTTGTTGAACGAAAACCTCTGCGGCTTCGTCTGCGTGCGCTGGAGCTGTAAATAACATTGCCGCCGCGGCCAGCAAAAACATAAAAACGCTATATCTCATTAAAGCCTCTCCCTGATCTTGTGGGCTATTCGAGATCGTCAAACTCGTCAAAGTCGCCAATATCGGGGAGGTCGTCGAAATTCGTCCGTCCGTTGGCGATTTCGCGTTTGCGCGATTGCAGATAGAAACTTCTGAAAGAAGCGTATTCATCAAGTGAATTCGCTTTAATCTCCGCGAGCGGTTCTATGAGCGGCTCACGGATTGAAATGCCGTTCATGCCCCCTGAGGTGCTGCGAAAAATAGAAGCCGCGTCGGTCCTGATCCATGTGGAGGGCGTCATTGCGATGCCGACGCCGGCGCCAATGCCGGCGCGCACGGAACTGGGGCCAAAAACCGGCAAGAAGAGATAGGGACCCTGCGGCGCGCCCCAGACGGCGAGCGTTTGTCCAAAATCTTCAGAATGCTGAGGAATGCCGATGCGCTCGGCCGGATCGCCCATGCCGCCGAAACCAATCGTCGTATTGATAACAAATCGGCTGGCGGTCTCTCCGGCGCGCTTGAATTCTCCTTGCAGGAGATCGTTTACAAGAGTGACCGGAGTGGCGAGGTTATCGAGGAAATTACGAATGCCTCGGCGCTGCTTTTTGAACGTAACCGCGCGATAGGTCTTCGCCGCAGGCACAAGCACGACGCCATCGACCACATTATTGACGGCGTACATTTTCCTGTTGAAGCCTTCCCAGGGATCAACGGCCTGCGCCTCGGCCTCTGACATCGCTGGCGGTCCTGCCGCCGGCGCAGCGCCTGGATCGCCTAAGTCTGTAACCTGCGCCATGGCTGGAGACAGGCATATGCCAATCCCCGCAGCGGCGCCGATGCATTTCAGTCGTGTGATCATAAGGCTGCTCCCTCTCCCGAATTATCTCTAAACAAAGACAATCCCGTGACACGATATAGGCGCTCGCATGATGGTAACAATCAACTTTCCATGAGGTTTCATGAAGGTTTGTCTTATTTTGCGACTGGATTATGATGCAAACATCATATAAAGATATCTTTATATTTAGTGGATAGGGCTGACTGATGAATTCGCTGGACTCAACGCTGAGCGTCTTTCGCGCCATTGGAGAGGAAACGCGGCTGCGCATCATGGCAATTCTTGTCCAGGGCGAACTAACCGTAAGCGAATTGACCCAGATTCTCGGGCAAAGCCAGCCTCGGGTCAGTCGGCATCTGAAAATCCTGACGGACGCCGGCCTCATCGAGCGACATCGCGAAGGCGCGTGGATGTTTTACCGGATCGCAGCAGACGCTGCTGAGGATACCGGCAGGGCGCGCTTGATCGAGGCGATCGTTGAATTCAGCCGCGGCGGCGATCGTGTGATCGCCCGCGATGTTGAGCGTTTCGCTCAAAGCCGGAAGGCGCGCGCGGCGCAGGCGGCGCAGTATTTTCAGGAGAATGCGGCGGAGTGGTCAAAACTGCGCGCTTTGCACCTGCCGGATTCAGATATTGAAGAACGCATTGTCGATATTGCAGGTGAAACCTCGCTGGGCGTGTTCGTTGATCTGGGGACCGGCACTGGTCGCATGCTGGAGATTTTCGCTGACCGGTATGAACAAGCCGTAGGTTACGATCTTTCCCACGAAATGCTCTCCATTGCACGCCTTAATCTTGAGAGAGCAGGCATCGCCCACGCCCAGGCAAGACACGGCGATTTATTCGCCCTGCCGCTAGAAAGCGCGAGCGTCGATACGGTTTGTATTCATCAGGTGCTGCATTATCTGGCTGCGCCGGAGACCGCCATTAGCGAAGCGGCGCGGCTTTTAAGGCCAGGCGGCAAACTCATTATTTCTGATTTTGCACCGCATGAACTTGAATTCCTGCGCGACCAGCACGCCCATCGCCGTCTTGGCTTTGCAGATGAGGAGGTGCGCGCATGGTGCGCCAATTCCCACCTGCGCATCGCAAAATGTGAAACGCTGTCGCCGGGCGCGCAAGACAAAGAAAAACTGACGGTTAAAATCTGGTTGTGTCACGCGCCCGCCGGCGTTCGCCGGCTGCGTGCAAAACCAGGTCGAACCGCGGCGTGACAAGAAAAGGTCTGCGATATGTCAAAACTCCATGTCTCGTTTGAATTCTTTCCGCCCAAAACGGAAAAGATGCAGGGCGCTCTATGGTCATCAATCGGAAAACTGGCGCCGCTTGAGCCTGAATTCGTCTCTGTTACATATGGCGCCGGCGGTTCAACCCGGGAGCGAACGCACCAGACCGTCTCGCGTATTATTTCAGAGACAGCGTTGCCTGTTGCGGCGCATCTAACTTGCGTCGCAGCCACCAAGGCCGAAATTGATACGGTTTTAAAAGAGTACTGGAGCGCCGGCGTTCGTCACATTGTCGCCCTGCGCGGGGACCCGCCCGGCGGCCCAGGCGATCCGTATGCGCCGCACCCTGGCGGATATGCGAATGCTGCTGAGTTGGCCGAAGGCGCGAAAAAGGTCGCGCCGTTTGAAATTACCGTCGGCTGTTATCCGGAAAAACATCCTGATTCGCCGTCGTTGAGCGCCGATATTGATCATTTGAAACGCAAGATTGATGCGGGCGCAACGCGTGCAATTACTCAGTTTTTCTATGATAACGCTGTCTATCTCCGTTATCTGGAAGCTGTGCGCAAAGCAGGCGTTTCTATTCCAATTGTCCCCGGAATTATGCCGATTACAAGTTTTAAAGGCGTGCGAAAAATGTCGGACATCTGCGGCACGACATTGCCGGGCCGTCTTGTGAAGCTCTTTCAGAACCTTGATGACGACCCTGCAACCCGTCAGCTGATTGCGGCGACCGTAGCAGCGGAACAGTGTCTCGATCTCGCAGAGCACGGCGTCGATCACTTTCATTTCTATACGCTCAACCGCGACGATCTGGCGTTCGCGCTTTGCCACTTGCTTGGCGTAAGGCCGAAAACAGCGGCAACGGCGAGCGCTGCATAATTTCATGGCGCTAGACCGTATCACCTTGGAAAATCAGTTTTTGCGCCTTGAGCCGATTGAGGAGGCGCATCGCGAGCCTTTACGGTTGGCGGGCAATGACCCGGATTTATGGCGATTTGCTTATATCAATCAGTATGCGCAGGATTTTGACGCCTGGATAGACAATCGCCTGAAGGGAAATGCGACAGCTGGCGATATGACATTCGCAATATTCGAGAAAAAGTCTCAGTTTTATGTGGGGTCATCGAGCTATCTGGCGGTGTCGACAATCCACAAGCGCCTTGAAGTCGGTTGGACTTGGTATGCAAAGTCTGTCTGGTCAACAGCAGTCAATCCGGCCTGCAAACTGTTGATGTTGCAGCACGCATTTGAAGCGCTTCAGTTCAACCGCGTCGAATTCAAACTGGACGCCACCAATGCGAGATCATGGAAGGCGGTCGAAAAAATCGGCGCCAAGCATGAAGGCGTCCACCGCGCTCATATGGTGATGCCGGAAGGGCGTATTCGCGACTCCGCCTTTTTCAGCATCACTCGCGATGAGTGGCCTGATGTGAAAAAAGGTCTCGAACGCCGGCTTGACGCTTTTACCGCGAACGCTTGAGGGCAGACTGATGGGTAAGATATATGAGCGTCTTGAAGACAAGCACATCGCGTTTATTCAGCGGCAGAAAGTGTTTTTTGTTGCAACAGCGCCGCGTGCGGATGAGGGACATGTCAATGTGTCTCCAAAAGGACTTGACACAATCCGCATTCTTAACGAGCGGCTAGTCGAATGGGTTGACCTTGGCGGTTCCGGTATAGAAACGCAGGCGCATCTGCAGGAAAACGGCCGGATCACGCTGATGTTCTGCGCTTTTGAAGGCCCCGCAAAAATCTTGCGCATCTATGGCCGTGGGCGCGCGATCGATTTCGATCATCCGGAATTTAATGAAGCGTTCGCCGCGTTCCCCAATTTTGATCGTGCTCGCGCTGTTATTCGTATCGACATTGAGCGAGTTGCTGACAGCTGCGGCTGGGGTGTTCCGTTTTTTGAATTCAAAGGCGAGCGCGAACAGTTGCAGCGTGATGTCGATCATCGTTCAGATGAGGAATGGAAAGCCAGGCGCTACGCCTCAAACGCACGATCCATAGACGGTTTGCCGGGGCTTTCCGGCACAAATGAAGAGTAAGGAATACGATTGTGAGCACCCCCGCTCGTGCAACTTTTATTAATATTGGTGAACGGACTAATGTCACAGGCTCGGCAAAGTTTCGAAAGCTGATCAAGAACGGCGATTATGAAACCGCTCTCGACGTAGCGCGTCAGCAGGTTGAGAACGGAGCGCAGATTATCGACGTCAACATGGATGAAGGCATGCTTGACGGCGTTGAGGCGATGAAAACCTTTTTGCGGCTGATCGCATCGGAACCGGACATTTCTCGCGTGCCAGTAATGATCGATTCGTCAAAATGGGAAGTTATTGAGGAAGGCCTCAAAAACGTTCAGGGCAAGGCGATTGTTAATTCCATCTCGCTGAAGGAAGGGGAGACGGCGTTTCTCGAACAGGCGCGTAAGATCATGCGCTATGGCGCAGCAAGCGTTGTCATGGCGTTTGATGAAAAGGGGCAGGCCGACACTGCGGACCGCAAGATTGAAATCTGCACCCGTTCATACAATCTCCTGACTGAAGCGGGTTTTCCCCCTGAAGACATCATCTTCGACCCGAACATCTTCGCTGTTGCGACCGGTATTGAAGAACACAACAATTATGCCGTTGATTTCATTGAAGCGACGCGCGCAATCAAAGAAATGCTGCCTCATGCAAAAGTGTCCGGCGGCGTTTCAAACATATCATTTTCATTTCGCGGCAATGAGCCTGTGCGCGAGGCGATGCATTCGGTCTTCCTCTACCATGCGATTAAGGCGGGCATGGACATGGGGATCGTCAATGCCGGTCAGCTTGCAATCTATGATGAAATTGGATCGAAGCTGCGTGAGCCTGTCGAGGATGTGATCCTGAACCGGCGCGATGATGCGACCGAGCGTTTGCTGGATGTTGCGGAGCAGTATCGCGGGACTGCAGGCAAAACGAACGAGAAAGATCTTTCCTGGCGCGAAGCGCCGGTGGAAGAGAGGTTGCGCCATGCGCTTGTGAAGGGTCTTACCGAGTTCATTGTTGAGGACGCCGAAGAAGCGCGCGTGAAGCTGGGCCGGCCGCTTTATGTGATTGAAGGCCCGTTAATGGACGGCATGAATGTAGTCGGCGATCTTTTCGGCTCCGGCAAAATGTTTTTGCCGCAAGTCGTCAAGTCAGCGCGCGTGATGAAGCAGGCGGTCGCGCATCTGACGCCGTTCATGGAAAAAGAGAAAGAAGAACAAGGGCTCGATCAGGGGAAGCCGAACGGCGTGATTTTGATGGCCACGGTGAAAGGCGACGTACATGACATCGGCAAAAACATCGTCGGCGTCGTTCTTCAGTGTAACAATTATGAAGTTATAGATCTTGGCGTTATGGTGCCGACGCCGAAAATCCTTGAAGAGGCACGAAAACATAATGTCGATATTATCGGCGTTTCCGGTTTGATTACGCCAAGCCTCGACGAAATGCGCCATCTTGCGGCGGAAATGAAGCGCGAAGGATTTAAAACGCCGCTGCTGATTGGCGGCGCAACGACCAGCCGTGCGCACACGGCGGTCAAAATCGCGCCGAATTACGATCACGGAGTTGTATATGTGACGGACGCCAGCCGTGCTGTGGGCGTAGCAGGAGAACTTGTATCCGATGAACGCCGGCGCGGCTATCTCGATGACATTGCTGCGGATCAAGCGAAAGTGCGTGAAAGTTATGGCGCGGGCGGATCGAAAGCGCCTCGCGTTTCACTTGCTGAAGCGCGCAACAATGCATTCGCGCCTGACTGGTCTACCTATGAGCCGCCAGCGCCGTCATTTACAGGAGTGCGGGCGTTTGAAGATTACGATTTGGCCGAGCTTGTCGATTATATAGACTGGACGCCGTTTTTCGCCGCATGGGAGCTGCACGGACGCTATCCGCAAATTCTGGACGATGCGATTGTTGGCGAACCGGCGCGCTCGCTGTTCGAGGACGCAAAAAAAATGCTCGCCCGCATGGTTGAAGAAAAGGCGATTAAAGCGAACGGCGTTATCGGCTTCTGGCCGGCCAACGCTCGCGGTGACGACATTATTCTCTATAGAGATGAAGATCGTGAGGAAGGCCTTGCGACATTTCATGGTTTGCGCCAGCAGATCGCCAAGCGCGAGGGCGGCGTAAATTACTGCATGTCAGATTTCGTGGCGCCGAAAGATACGGGCCTTGCGGATTATATCGGCGCTTTTGCCGTAACCGCAGGCATTGGCGAAGAGGCGTTTGCCGACAGTTTTGACCGACAGAATGACAACTACTCGGCGATCTTATCGAAAGCGCTGGCGGATCGGCTTGCTGAAGCTTTTGCCGAGCGCATGCACCAACGTGTTCGGCGAGAGTTCTGGGGCTACGCGCCAGACGAAAATCTGTCGCCTGAAGACTTGATCAAAGAGAGTTACCAAGGCATCCGGCCTGCGCCCGGCTACCCGGCGCAACCGGACCATACTGAAAAAGCAACGCTCTTTTCCTCGCTGGAAGCTGAACGCCATGCCGGCATGGCGTTGACAGAGAGTTTTGCCATGACTCCCGGGGCATCAGTGAGCGGTCTTTATTTCTCCCACCCGCAATCGCTTTACTTTGGGGTAGGCAAGATCGATCGCGATCAGGTTGAAGATTATGCAGCCCGGAAATCCATGAGCGTTAAAAATGCAGAGCGCTGGCTGTCGCCAATTCTCAATTATGAAAATTGATGGCGAAGCTTACGTAATTCTCAATTCTATTTTCAGGGAAAGAGGCCGACGACAAACAGGGCAATGGTCATAAACGCTGCTCCGCAGACAAGACCGCTTAATAAGACTCCAACGTCTTTGAAGCTCGACCCCATATGCGCCCCTGGATTTAGACCCGATAATCTGCTCACCGGTATGTGAAAACTTTGTGTCGCTTAAATGTCATTTTTGCAACGCTGTCAGAGACTTGCGGAGCGCAATGTGTGCGCTGAGCGAAACTTAACCGCCGCGAATATTTGGAAAACTTTTTTTCGCGATTTTTTTCCCCAATACGGAATCGAAATTCCGCCGATAGGCTGGTTGGGACTCGCCAATATCGCAGCGCGGCACTAAACCCGTCTGATGAGTTTTTGGGACCGCATAGAAAAAATTCTCGCGAGCGCGCGTCGAAATACGATTGGCGCGCTTCTGGAGACCCTCGCCGCTGAGAAACAACGCCGTAACGAGGCGGCTTTTTCGATTGCTCTGATCGCCCTGTCAGCGAAGATGGCGAAAGCCGACGGGGTTGTCACCGACGACGAGATTGCGGCCTTTCTTGAGTTTTTTAAATTTCCTGAAGAGCAGGGCGATAAGGTGCGCATGATCTTTCAGCTCGCCCAACAGGACGTGGCCGGGTTTTCCGAATATCTGCGCAAGATCGCCCAGATTTTTTCTGACGCGCCTGCGGTGCTTGAGGACGTGCTTGATTGCCTTTTCTATGTCGCCGCAGCGGATGGGGTCGCCCATCCGCGGGAGCTGGAGCTTCTCGATGAAGCTGCGGCGGCATTTTCTATTCCTCAGGCTGCTTACCGGCGCCTGCGCGCAACCCATCTTGGGTTGGGCGAGGATGATCCATGGCTCATTCTCGGCGTTAACCACGATGCGGACGCTGCGCAGATCAAGTCCGCTTATCGCGCGCTGGTTCGCGATCATCACCCGGACGCCCTGATATCGAGGGGCGTGCCGGCTGATATGGTGCGCATCGCAGAAGGACGCATGGCGGCCATTAACACCGCCTATGAGAGAATTTTAACGGAACTGGAAGCCAAACCGGCTTAACTGAAGAGAACGCAGCCCGGCCTCCTGCTGGACGAACGGCTCAAGCTTTGCTTTGATAAAGTTTGCGCCATATGGGCGGCGTGGAAGTGGTGAGTAATGGTGAAATCTGTGACTAAAGTGGAAGATGATCGCGCTGCGTCTTATGATCATGAGAATTCCGACAGCGCTAAACCATCGGGTCTTAAAGCGAAAATCATTGATGCGGCGGCTTTTTGGGGCGTGATTTTTGTGACGGCCTTCGCTTTGGCTGCGATTGCTTTGTTAACGCCGCTTGTCCTGGCCCTTTCCGCTATTGTCAGCATTATTGAACCAAAGCGGGTTCGCTCGGCCTGGCGGCCTGTTAACGCCTGAACGGCGTTTCACCTCGCTAAACTCGGTTTCCGGCTTTAGAACGCTCACAAGCGACGTGCGCGGCGGCTGTCGCTTTTGAGTTCTTCTTCAATAAGGCATTGCGTTTCTCATTGCGAATGACATAAGCGCGCCTTGCGCCCCATTCGACTAAACTAAGGGCGGCGGAGCATTTTCATGAACGCGCGCGAAGTCGCCATTCTTCTGGCCATGTGTCTGGTCTGGGGGTTTCATTTTGTCGTCATCAAGCTGGCGGTGAATGAGGCGCCGCCAATTCTCTATGCAGCGATGCGTATGACCTTGGCTGCGGCTTTGACTGCGCGCTTTCTGAAATGGCGCGCGGGCGAAATGGCGCCCGTTCTGTGCGCCGGATTATGTCTCGGCGTCTTCAACTATGTTTTCATGTTCTATGGCGTCAAATACGCAACGGCGTCTGCTGCGGCGATCGCGATGGAGCTGTACGTGCCATTTGCGACCATACTTTCAGTGGTTTTTCTGGGCGACCGGATCGGATGGCGACGCATGATCGGTATTGTGCTCGCCTTTCTTGGCGTTGCCGTCATTGCGCTTGGCGATCAGGCCGAGGCGAATCCTGAAACGCGCCTTGCGCTGGGCGTGGGGCTGGTGGCGGCGGGCGCGCTTGTCGAAGGGGTCGGGGCGGTGCTTGTCAAAAAAGCCGAGGGCTTCAAGCCGATTGAGTTGCTCGCCTGGTTTGCGTTTGTCGGCATGATCGGATCGTGGATCATGACCGGTCTGGTTGAAAGCAATCAAATGCAGTCTCTTGGCGATGCGAATAAATTATTGCTTACAGGCGCTATTATATACTCCGCCGTAGGCGCATCGATTTTCGGTCACACTGCGTATTATTGGTTGATTAAAAGACTGCCGCTGAGTCTGGTGGCGCCAAGCGTGATGCTGACAACCCTGATTGCGGTTATTTTCGGCGTTGTGTTGCTCGGCGATCCATTCGGCCCACGGATGGTTATTGGCGGCGCTCTTGTCTTGTCCGGTGTCGGCGTTGTTGTTTTGCGTAACGCAAGGAAACAGGAGATAACTGCGCCGCTGGAAGAGCCGGGAGCCATGTCGTGAACATTGTCGATGCGCCATCGCCTAACTTTGACGATCGAGGACGCGATGTTGATATGATCGTTCTCCATTACACAGGTATGCCGTCGGGCGCTGAGGCTCTTGCGCGACTGCGCGATCCGCAAGCCAAGGTCAGCGCCCATTATTTGGTGGAGGAAAACGGCGATATTTTTCATCTTGTTGAGGAATCAAAGCGCGCCTGGCATGCCGGGGTTGCATGCTGGAAGGGCGAGAGCGATATCAACGCCCGTTCTATCGGTATTGAAATCGTCAACCCTGGTCATGAATTTGGGTATCGCGATTTTCCTGTTGAGCAAATTGATGCTGTGATCGCGCTGATCAAAAGTATCCGTATGCGATATGAAATTGCGAATGCCATGGTTGTCGGGCACGCTGATGTTGCGCCGCGACGTAAAGAAGATCCCGGCGAAAAATTTCCCTGGCGCCGTCTTGCTGAAGAGGGAATGGCAATCGCGCCTTATGACGGGGACGGCGCTGCGGCAGGCGCGATCACATATGAAACTGCGCTCACGGCCCTGCAGGAGATCGGCTATGACGCGCCCGTCGGCGATCACGCCGCCGCGCTTCTCGCATTTCAGCGACGGTTTTGTCCCAAAGCGTTGGGGCAGGGCTTTGATCGCCGCACAAAGGCGGCGCTGGTAGCCGTATGCAAAGCGCGCGCTGCAGTGTCATAAAGAAAGTGCGCCCGAACCTTTTGAAGGTTCGAGCGCATAAAGCATCAAGGCGATGCGTCATATTAAGTTTTTAGCTATCCAGATCGAACCGATCATTGCGCATGACCTTAGTCCATGCGGCGACAAAGTCTTCGACAAATTCATCTTCCGCGCCGTTAAAAGCGTAGGCTTCCGCGACAGCGCGCAGCTCCGAATTGGAGCCAAAGATGAGGTCAACCTCAGTTGCGGTCCATTTCATTTGATCCGTGCCGCGCTGGTAGCCTTTATAAACGCCATTAGCGCCTGGTTTCCATTCGGTCTCCATGCTGAGCAAATTGACAAAAAAGTCATTGCTCAATGTTCCCGGCGCATCAGTGAAAACGCCATGCTTGGCGCCGCCTGCGTTTGCATCGAGAGCGCGCAGGCCGCCGACCAGCGCCGTCATCTCCGGCACGGTGAGGTTCAGCATATCCGCCTTGTCCACGAGCGCTTCCAAGGCCGAGTTCTGATAACTGTTTGCGAAGTAATTGCGGAAGCCGTCGGCAGTCGGTTCCAGAACGGCAAACGATTCTGCATCGGTTTGCTCCGGCGCTGCGTCAGTGCGGCCCGGCGTGAACGGTACGGTAACGTTGTGGCCCGCATCCGACGCCGCTTTCTCGATGGCCGCTGCGCCGCCTAGGACAATGAGGTCGGCTAGTGAGACTTTCCGCGACGCAGAAGCGCTGTTGAAACTCTGCTGTATTCCTTCAAGCGTAGAAATGACGTTCGCCAGTTCTTCCGGGTTATTCGCCGCCCAATCTTTTTGCGGGGCTAGGCGTATGCGCGCGCCATTGGCGCCGCCGCGCTTGTCGGTGTCGCGGTAAGTGGAGGCCGCGGACCAGGCTGTGCGCACCAGTTCCGATACGGATAATCCCGAAGCGAGAATGTCTCGTTTCAGGCCTGCGACATCGCTGGCGTTGATCAAGGGGTGATCAACCGAAGGCACTGGATCTTGCCAGATTAATTCGGCGGCCGGGACGTCAGCGCCAAGATATCGGGCGCGCGGCCCCATATCGCGGTGCGTCAGTTTAAACCAGGCCCTTGCGAACGCCTGCTCAAACTCTTCAGGATTGTCGAGAAAACGTTGAGAAATTTCGCGGTATGCCGGATCTTCTTTTAGCGACAAGTCTGTCGTGAACATGATCGGCGCATGGCGCTTGTCCGGATCGTGCGCGTCCGGAACAAGCTCCGAAGCAGACTCATCGGTTGGGATCCATTGAATGGCGCCGGCGGGGCTGCGCGTTTGTTTCCAGTCGAAGCTGAAGAGGTTGGTCAGATATTGATGCGTCCATTGCGCCGGCGCTGATGTCCACGCGCCTTCCAGACCGCTGGTGACGGCATCAACGCCCTTGCCGGTTCCGCAGGTGTTTTTCCAGCCAAGTCCTTGTTGCTCGACCGGCGCAGCCGCAGGTTCCGGTCCGACGCAATCTTCCGGGCTGTGCGCGCCATGGCCTTTGCCGAAGGTATGTCCGCCGGCGATAAGTGCGACCGTTTCCTCATCGTTCATCGCCATGCGGCCGAAGGCGTCGCGAATGTCCCGGGCTGCGGCGATCGGATCGGGATTGCCGTTCGGGCCTTCCGGATTGACGTAGATCAGGCCCATCTGCACTGCGCCGAGCGGTTTTGCGAGTTCACGGTCGCCGCTATAGCGTTTGTCGCCGGCGAGCCATTCGTTTTCCGGGCCCCAGTAAACGAGGTCCGGCTCCCAGGCGTCAACGCGCCCCCCGGCAAAGCCAAGGGTTTTAAAACCCATGGATTCCATCGCGACATTGCCGGTGAGAACCATGAGATCGGCCCATGAAATGTTGCGGCCGTATTTCTGTTTAACCGGCCATAGAAGGCGTTGCGCTTTATCAAGGTTGCCGTTGTCAGGCCAGCTGTTCAGTGGTTCAAAACGTTGCTGGCCGGCGCCGGCGCCGCCGCGGCCGTCGTAGATGCGATAGGTGCCTGCGCTGTGCCACGCCATGCGGATAAAAAATGGTCCGTAATGCCCATAATCCGCCGGCCACCAGTCGACCGAGGTCGTCATAACGGCTTCGATATCTTTTTTTACGGCTTCGAGATCGAGGGATGCGAACGCCTCCGCATAATCAAAATCGTCTCCCATCGGGTCGTTTACAGCGGCGTTCTGGCGAAGAAGGGTGAGATCAAGCTGTTCCGGCCACCAATCTTGTTTTGTTCGCGGCCGTGTTCGTTTGCTGTCATCATAATTGGCGTTCGTTGCTGGCGTTTCCGGCTTTGCCGCCGGCGCAGGGCTTTGATCCGCCGATGAGTTTGTCGTCGCGGCGCTTGCTGTGTCGCTGTTTTGCGGCTCGTCACTTTTTTGTCCGCCGCATGCGCTGACTGTCAGCGCAAAAGCAGAGACGGTCGCCAGGCCAAATTTCGATGTCCGGTTCACGTACTTCCTCCGTAGGAATGCTGGTGTAAATTAATCTTTAGACAAAGCAGTTTACTGCGTTCTGCAGCGCTTACAAATGGATTATATTGAAAGCGGCAATCGATTTCATCGATTCCGCATCTCTGATCACGCTTTGGTGATTTCAATTATGAGACAGAGTTTACAAAAGGCGCCGTTGCAGCGGCGTCATGTTATTATATTTTTAAAATAAGCGCGCTCGGCGGATACTGAATAAAAAAGCTGGATGGCCTTGCCATGGTCTGATGCTGTGCCAACAACGCGTTTACGTCATAAATTTATGCGACGGTAATCATATAAACCCTCATGCGAAGCGTCTGGATCCAGATGAAACGCGGGCAACTTCAATTGAATCTCTTGACGCTCGGCCGGCAAGAGCGCATGTGCGCATGGTCAGACAGTCGGGCGGCCGCTGCGGCTTTCGGGTCGGAGAGGAAAGTCCGGGCTCCATGAAGACACGGCGCCGGGTAACGCCCGGCCGGCTCTCCCGGCATTGGGTGAGTTGAGGGATAGCGCCACAGAAAACAAACCGCCTCCTTTCGAGGCAAGGGTGAAAAGGTGCGGTAAGAGCGCACCGCCGGGTCGGCGACGACACGGGCATGGCAAGCCCCGCCGGGAGCAAGACCGAATAGGGACGGCGCGCTTTTGCGGATGGGTCTTCGCGTCTAGTCGTCCGGGTTGGTTGCTTGAGCGTTGGGGCAATCCAGCGCCTAGAGGAATGGTCGTCGTCCCGGTCGTAGATCGCAGATTTACGGTTGGGATACAGAACCCGGCTTACAGACTGTCTGGCAATTTTTCATGGGAGCGCCGGACTTGTTTCGGCGATCCGGTTCATGTTTACAGGTGATCTTTGATCTGTCCGGGAAGTCCGGCGATGATGCAATCTCGAGGTGCCCTCCATGCCGTCATTCGATGTGGTTTCTGAAATCGATACTGCTGAAGCGGAAAACGCCGTCGCCAATGTGACGCGCGAAATCACTACCCGATATGATTTCAAAGGCTCCAAATCCACGGTTGAAATGAAGGACGGCGTCATCACGATCTTCGCCGATGACGACATGAAACTGCGCCAGATGCATGAGCTGTTGCAGGGCCACATGCAAAAGCGCGGCATTGAACCGGGTTCGCTCGATTATCAGAAAGAAGAACCGGCCGCCGGCCAGTCTGTGCGCCAGCAGGTGCTCTTGAAAGAGGGGATTGCGAAAGACTTGGCCAAAGATATCGTCAAGAAGATAAAGGCCGAGAAATTCAAAGTGCAGGTCGCAATTCAGGGCGACGAACTGCGGGTCACAGGCAAAAAGCGCGACGACCTGCAGGCGGTTATTGCCTTTCTGAAAGGCCTGCCAATCGAACAGCCGTTGCAGTACAAGAATTTTCGTGACTAGACGTTTTGCAACTATCAGGCGCCGTGCAGCCTAGCCAGTGGCTGCAGCTTCCGATATGACCTAAAAATCGAACTAATAAGGGCGCATAGAGCACGTTATGGCGGATATCGAGAAGCCTCTTCTGGAAATTATCAAAGATCATGCGGTGGGTCTTACCGAGGCGCCGACCCGCGAAACGCCGATCGCCGATCTGGGCATCGACAGTTTCTCCATTGTCGAAATTATTTACGAAGTGGAAGAAAAGCTCGGCGTCGAAGTGCCGTTTAATGCAAATGAAAATCCGTTCGGCGATATGCAGACGGTTGGCGATCTCATCGACGCGCTCGAAAGCCTTATTGAAACCAACAAATCGTGACCCGAAGCGTTGTCGTCACCGGTCTTGGCGTCGTGTCGCCGATTGGCGCGGATGTGCAATCCTACTGGAACGGGCTCGCTTCAGCGAAGTGCGGTATTGAGAAACAGGCGTTTTCCCTCGAAGATTTATCCATAACGCTCCCGGGCGCGCGCATTGGCGATATCGAAGACCGCATAGCGGCGCTTGGCCCTGCGCTTAAGCGCGCTGATCGTGTCTCACAGATGGCTGCGCTCGCCGCCGATGAGGCGATTGCAAACGCCGGTCTTGAAGTTGACGAAGACCTTGGCTTGCGAACAGCCTGCATTATTGGCAGCGGGATTGGCGGTCAGTATTCATTCGACAGCGCCTATTATGACATGCTGCGCAAAGATAAGCGGCCGCATCCGCTGACGATCCTGCGCGTGATCCCGAACGCGCCTGCGAGCCATGTGTCGATCCGGCATGGACTTCGCGGACCATGTTTTGCAATTTCCAGCGCGTGCTCGACCGGAGCTCATTCAATTGGAACGTGTGCGGATATTATCCGGTCAGGCGCTGCCGATGTTGGCATTGCCGGCGCCTCTGAAGCGGTGCTCACCTATGGCGCGCTAGAAGCCTGGAACGCCATGCGCATTCTCGCCACTGAAACATGCCGTCCATTTTCAAAAAACCGCAACGGCTTGTCGATTGGCGAGGGCGCCGGGATCGTCATTCTGGAAGAGGAGGAAGCGGCGAAAAAACGCGGCGCGAATATCCTCGCCCGTCTGGCCGGCTTCGGCATGAACGCTGACGGCAAAGACATGATTAACCCGTCAATGGAAGGAGCCGCAGGAGCGATGCAGGTCGCCCTGAAAGATGTGCGCATAGCCGACGCCTCTGCGGTTTATGTGAACGCCCACGGCACCGGCACATTTCTCAATGACCCGACCGAGACAAAAGCCATTCGTCATGTGTTTGGCGCTGACGCCGATAAATTGATCGTATCGTCAACAAAATCGATGCATGGTCATCTTCTGGGCGCGGCTGGCGGGGTTGAGTCCATCGCCGCCATACTCGCACTGAATGAAAATGTCGTTCCGCCGACAATTCATCTTGATGAACCTGATCCTGAATGCGATCTTGACTATGCGCCGAACGCTGCGGTTGAGCGTAAACTCGATCTGGCGATTTCCAATTCGTTCGCTTTTGGCGGAATGAACGCGGTTGTGGCGTTTGAGAGGGCATAGTCTGTTGCGGGGAGAGTAAGGGGCGGATTAGTGGACGGCGGCGTTTTCGGTCTCGGTTACGAGACTATTTTCTCATTCGCAGGCAACGCTGCGATGCTTGGTTGGGCGTTGCTGATTTTTCTGCCCCGGCGTTTCCCGCTTTTGTTTGCGATCCCGCAATTTGTAATTCCGTTTGGCCTTGGGCTTGCCTACGCAGCGCTTATTCTGCCGACGCTATTTACAATAGAGGGCGGCGGTTTTGGCTCGCTGGAACAGGTCAAGGTTCTGTTCGGAAATGACGCAACGCTGCTTGCGGGATGGCTGCATTATCTGGCGTTTGATCTGTTCATCGGCGCCTGGATTGCCCGGCGCGCCGATGAAATTGGCCTGCCGAGGCTGATCCAAGCGCCTATTCTTATCGCTACTCTGATGTTCGGTCCTGTCGGACTTGTCATGTTTCTTTCAATCAGATCTTTCTTTTTGCGAGGGCGCAGATCATGAGCGGATTTCTCGACGCACAGCGTACGCATGATTTCGCGCTTACTGGATTTGACGACGATACGACGACACGCGCGCTGTTGTCGGGCGCCTTTTTTATGGTCGCATTCTTTGTAGTGCTATCGCCTGCTTATTTTGCGGACACGCGCGTTTTGGAAGGCGCCAATGTTTGGCTGAAGCCGCAAAAATTTGCGATTTCCTTATTTGTGCATTTCATAACGCTCGCCGTTCTGGCGCAACTTCTGCCCCGCCGGGTTCGGACCGGGCCATCGCTCGCTATTGCGACCTATTTGGCGATAGGTTCGCTCGTTCTTGAAGCTGTTTATGTTTCGGTTCAGGCCGCGCGAGGCCGGCGCTCGCATTTCAATTTTGAGACAACGTTTGAAGCGTCAATGTATGCTGCGATGGGCTTGGGCGCTGTCCTGCTTGTGCTTGTCGCCATTGTTCTCGGCGTTCAAATCTGGCGGAAGGGCGAGGCGAGCGCCGGTCTGAAAACAGGCGCTGCTGTCGGACTGATTATTGGTGCGGTCGCGACGCTGGTCATGGCGGGATATATGTCCGCCAGCGGATCGCGCTGGGTTGGAGCGCATCCTATTGGCGGCGGGGTTGTTCCTGTTTTTGGTTGGTCGCGAGAGGTCGGCGATCTTCGGCCGGCGCATTTCGTCTCCATGCATATGATGCAGACCTTGCCGCTGATTGGATGGGCGGCGGATCGCTTGCGCGCGCCCGGCGTTATCATCGTCTGGGCTGCGGCGCTCGCACAATTGGCGCTTGCGGGGTTCCTGTTCTGGCAGGCGCTGCAAGGCCGGCCTTTCTCGCCGGCCTGAACTCATCTGTTTTAAAAGTTGACGATTAAGCGTGGGCCGCTTTGCCGCCGGGCAGCACGCCATGGAGCCAGCCGCGGACCCAGGAGAAAGCAAGGATCATCAGTACAAGGCCCATATATCGGACAAAGTAGAGACCGACATCGTCCATAAAGGTTTCGAATAGCGCACCGATCGAAGCATAAATCGATTGCAGGTCCGCGCCTGAGGCGCCCATGGCCGCAATTGGCCAGACTGTCCGGTCGATCAGCAGGGCGAACAATCCGTAGATCCAGACATTTGTGTCTTTGCGAGCGAACATGGCGAACAGGAACGCGAGAATGACTGCACGCGGAATGTCGTCGCCGGAAAAGCCGATGCCGAGAATATATTCGAGGTCTTCCATGTCGGGCTCCTATAAGTGTGCCGCAATTGAACACTCGTATTAACGCCAGATCAGGGTTAATAGCCGGTAAAGCGGCGCGCCGTCCTCATATTTTTTGCGCAAAAAACGGGTGTTGTGAGAGGATTGGCCGCCTTATTGTTGAAGCACTGGAAACCTGTCTTAACAAAGTAGAAACAAATGACCGTCGCCGCCTCGTCTTTAAAATTCAAAAACCGTCTTGATGCGTATCAACCGGTGGCCCGTGCGCTGGATTATCTTGTGGAGAATTTTGAAAACGCGCCGTCTCTTGATGAGACAGCCGCAGTCGTTGGTCTGTCGCCGGCGCATTTTCAGCGCGTGTTCAAAGCCGGCGCCGGCGTATCGCCGAAACGGTTCCTGCAATATCTGGCAGCGGGCGAAGCCAAGCGCGCCATGTCGCTGGGGCAGAATGTTCTCGAAGCGTCCTTCGCGGCAGGGCTTTCAGGGTCGTCGCGACTGCACGATCTTTTTCTGAACGCCGAGGCCATGACGCCCGGCGCCTACCGCAAGAAAGGCGAAGGGCTGATTATCAATTACGGTGTTGTCGACGGGCCGTTTGGCCGCGCTTTGATTGGAGTGACTGAAAAGGGAATTTGTTGGTTGAGTTTTACCGGAGCGGCAGGCGATGAGGCGCAAATCGCGGAGATGAAAAAGGACTGGCCCGCGGCGGCTTTCAAAGAAAACCTCGAAATTGCTGCGGACTATGGCGCTCAAGCTTTCGCGTTTGCCGCCAACTGCCCCCTCAACAGGCCTCTTGGCCTTCATGTTCAGGGCACGAATTTTCAACTGAAAGTCTGGGAGGCTTTGTTGAAGATCCCTTACGGCGCGCTCGCTACCTATGGCGACATTGCAAGCAGCGTCGGCAACCCGAGAGCCTCGCGCGCGGTCGGCTCGGCGGTGGGCGCCAATATGATCTCGCTTCTGATCCCGTGCCACCGGGTCATTCTTTCATCCGGCGTCATTCATAATTATCGCTGGGGCGCGGCGCGGAAAAAAGCGATCCTCGCTATAGAACGGGCGGGCGGAGATGAGGCCAATGCGGCTTGATCAATACCCGTTATCTCGTGCATCATAAACGCTTATGTTGTCCCTGATATTGACCATTGCATTGTTCAATCTGATCGTTCAGCAGCCTTCGGCTGAAACGCCATGGCTGGATGCAGACGCGCTGCGCAAAGCCTATTCCGGTCAAACCCATGAGAGCTTTTACCGCTACACGATCGAAGAATATGGCGGCGTTTATTTTGAGGAAACATACTTTCCCGATGGGTCTCTGACCTATCGCGGCGGCTCTCTTGAGGTCGCCGGCCGCTGGGCGGTCAAAGGCGATCAGATTTGTTTTGAGTATCCCGAAACACAACTTCTGCCGGGCTGTTTTGTCGTCGCAGCGGATGCGGGCTGCTTTTACAGCTACGAGGTTGGCAGGGACGGCTCGCGACCGGCGGCGCCGCATGAGCGTTGGTGGATCCGCGCAACGATCAAGGGAACGGACCCGCAATGCGCGACCGATGATCTGGTGTCTTAAGCGTTTAGGTGCCTGCGTCTTTGTGGTCAGGAATGATTCACGCAGTATATCCAATCGCCGCCTCGTTCACATAAAACGCAGGTCCCTCGGCAAACACGCTGCATTGACACCTGTGAACCGACATGCTGACGTTACAAAACTTTTATTTTTTAAGGCGGGGCGTTCGATGCGTTTTGTAATCTTTGCGGCTATTGCCGCTTCTTTGAGTTTCAGCGCTAACGCTCAAGGGGTCCAGCAGACCAAGGGCGACTTCCAGGACAAGTTTCGCCAACTTGACGAAGTGCTGCCTACGCCAAATACGTATCGCAACGCTGCGGGCGAGCCGGGCCACGAATACTGGCAACAAAAAGCCGATTACGACATCTCGGTTACGCTTGATGAGGATGCCCGTCGGCTCTCCGCGCGCGAGACGATCACTTACAAAAACAACTCGCCCGATACGCTGCGTTATCTCTGGCTGCAGCTCGATCAGAATATTTTTAAAGCCGACTCGATGGCTGAGTTGTCAAATGATTTCGGTGGGCTCGGGCGGCGCGGGCCGGCGACCGTTGCTCCAGGCGCTGAAGGGCGGAACAGCCCGCCGAAGCTTTCCTTTGCCGAGTTGCGCCGCCAGCAGGCCTATGACGATAATACGTATGGATACGATATTACGGCGGTTGTCGATGCGCGGGGCGGGCCGCTTTCTCATGCGATCGTCGGGACGCTGATGCGGGTTGATCTGCGCCGCCCGCTGGCCCCGGGTCAGTCAGTGGTTTTTCGTATCGACTGGGCGTTCAACATCGTGGAAGAAGACGCCGTTGCGGCGCGCTCGGGCTATGAGCATTTTCCTGATGATGCGCGCGAAGGCGGCAACGACATCTTCCTGCTCGCGCAATGGTTCCCGCGCATGATCGCCTATTCGGACTATGAAGGCTGGCACAATAAGGAGTTTCTCGGCCGCGGCGAATTCACGCTTGAGTTCGGGGACTATGAAGTCGATATCACCGTGCCGAATGATCACATCGTGTCGTCGACGGGCGTTTTGCAGAACGCGGCGCAAGTGCTGACGGCAACCCAGCGCCGGCGCCTCGCGTCGGCGCGCAACGCCGACAGCCCTGTTTTTGTGGTGACGCCGCAAGAAGCGCTCGACAATGAGAGCTCCAATCCTACCGGGACCAAGACCTGGACATTTAAAGCGGAAAACGTGCGCGACTTCGCCTGGGCCTCTTCGCGCAAATTCGCCTGGGACGCGCAAGGCCACAAGCAGCCCGGGGCCGAGCATCCGACCGTCATGGCCATGTCTTTTTGGCCGAAGGAAGGCGGCGAGCTTTGGGAGAAATACTCAACGGCGGCCGTCATCCACACGATGGACGTCTATTCGCGGTTCTCCTTCGATTATCCCTATCCGACAGCGCAGTCCGTAAACGGACCGGTTGGCGGCATGGAATATCCGATGATCACCTTCAATGGTCCGCGCACCACGCTCCAGGATGACGGGACGCGCACCTACACCATGGCGGAGAAGATCTTCCTGCTCGGCGTTGTCATCCATGAGGTCGGGCATATTTATTTTCCGATGACGGTCAATTCCGACGAGCGCGAATGGACCTGGATGGACGAGGGGTTGAACTCCTTTCTCGACAGCGTCGCAGGCTACGAATGGGATCCCGACATTCCCTGGCCGCGCTCGCTGCCGCGCGATCTGATCGATTACATGATTTCTGAAAATCAGGTTCCGATCATGACCCATTCGGACTCGGTGCTGCAGATTGGCCCGAACGCCTACGGCAAACCGTCGGCGGCGTTGCATCTTTTGCGCGATACGATCCTTGGCCGCGAGCTTTTTGATTTCGCCTTTAAAGAATATTCGCGGCGCTGGAAGTTCAAACGCCCGACGCCGGCGGACTTCTTCCGCACCATGGAAGAAGCCTCTGGGGTCGATCTCGACTGGTTCTGGCGGGGCTGGTTCTACACGACCGATCACGTCGATATCAGTCTCGACCGGGTTTACGCTTTGCGCCTAGACACAAAGAACCCCGACATCGACTTCGCCCGCCGCCGCCAGGAAGACGCTGATAAACCAAGCAAGGTCGGCGTGCTGCGCAACGCCGCTGACGGCCTGCCGATCTGGGTTGATGAAAACCCGGGCATCACCGATTTTTACGACGAGAACGACATTTACACGCCGACCAATGTTGACCGGAACGCCTATAATCAGATGCTGGCGGAACTGGAAGATTGGGAGAGGGCGGCGCTCGAACGGGCTGTTGAGGAAGACAAGGCCTATTACGTCTTGGAATTCTCCAATATCGGCGGCCTCGTCACGCCTATCCTGTTGCAAATTGATTTCGCCGACGGCGCTCAGGAAAAGATCGCCATTCCGGCGGAGATCTGGCGGCGCAATGCGCGCCAGGTTCGCAAGCTCTTTGTCTACGACAAAGGAACCGAAATCACCCAGATCACTGTAGATCCGAACTGGGAAACCGGCGACGCGGACATCGAGAACAATTACTATCCGCGCCGGATCGTTCCCTCGCGCGTTGAGGCCTTCAAGGCCGAACGCGACCCGTCTTTTGTCCGTAAGGACATCATGCACGATATTCGCCAGCCGCTGGCGCCCGAAGAGGTTGAAGAAAGTCCGGCTGACGAATCGGAAGAGGCGAGCGACCCGGAAACGGAGCAGCCGTGATCGCTCGCGTCTTTCTCGCCGCTGCGTTCGTCGCCGCCGCATTCAACGCCGCCGCCTTCGCCCATCAGCAAAAGGCGGCGGTCACTGAAATTCTGTTCAATGCCAGAACGAACAATATCGAAGTCGCCCATCGTTTCATCATGCACGACGCCGAGCATGCGGCGCGCGCCGAACTCGGCATCGACGGCGATTTATACGGTTCGCCCGAAACCCGGTCGGCCTTCGCCGCCTATGTGGCTGAGCGCTTTTCCCTGACGGCGCCTGACGGCGCCAGCCTGCAGCTCGTACTTCAGGGCGCGGAAATTAAAGACGGCTATCTCTGGGTCTATCAGGAAACGCAGGCGCCCGACGGGCTGGACGCGCTTAGCGTGCGTCACGGCGCCTTGCGCGACGTCTGGCCGGATCAGGTCAATCGGGTGAACGTGAAACGCGGCGATGAAGTGCGAACCCTCGTTTTCACCGGTGGTGCTGATTTGCTTCAGGTCGATTTTGACGAATAGACCATCCCGCTGACGAACTTTTGCAATATCAATATTGCAAGGGGCGATTGGTCAACGTCGATTTTGCCCGTTTTCATACTTGCAACAAAAAGCCCCGCCGAAGCGGGGCCCTTGTTCTTGGCGCAAGTAATCTAAAATTGCTTAGGCGACTTCGGCGGCCTGTTCTTCCTGCGGATCGCGCAAGACATATCCACGGCCCCAGACCGTTTCGATGTAATGTTCGCCTTGTGTGGCTGCGGCGAGTTTTTTACGCAGCTTGCAGATAAAGACGTCGATAATTTTCAGTTCCGGCTCGTCCATGCCGCCATAAAGATGGTTCAGGAACATTTCTTTCGTCAGCGTTGTGCCTTTGCGCAAGCTGAGAAGTTCAAGCATCTGATATTCTTTGCCGGTGAGATGCACGCGCTGACCAGCGACCTCTACTGTCTTCGCGTCGAGATTGACGACCAGCTTGCCTGTCGTGATGACGGACTGCGAATGACCTTTGGAGCGGCGAACGATTGCATGAATACGAGCGACAAGCTCGTCCTTGTGGAACGGCTTGGTCATGTAATCGTCTGCGCCAAAGCCAAGGCCGCGCACTTTGGTTTCAATGTCGCCCTGTCCGGTCAGGATCAGGATCGGCGTGTTCACTTTAGAGACACGCAAGGATTTCAGAACGTCAAAGCCGGTCATGTCCGGCAGGTTCAGATCAAGCAGAATGATGTCGTAATCGTAGACCTTGCCAAGATCGACGCCTTCCTCTCCAAGATCTGTCGTGTACACATTAAAGCCGTCTGATTTTAACATCAGCTCAATGCTCTGTGCGGTGGCGCCGTCATCCTCGATGAGCAAAACCCGCATTGTCCGTCTCCTTGTCGACGCGCGGCATCCCCTTAACGTATCTGACCGCGCTATTCTGTTTTGTGGCTCTGATGCTAACGACGATATGCTTTCACAATAGTTAATGAATGCGTTCGCTTTGTCGCTAATCGTGCGATTTTTTAAGCGGACGACAATCTCTCTTACCGGAACAGTCCCATAAGCGCTTGATTTGCGGGGCTTGTCATTAATCAATTGAAATTTTTTCCAGAGAAATACTGTCAAGTGCAAACGCGACAGGCTGTCGCCGGAAGTTAATGGAGGCGCGCATCGAAATCGGCTTGTGGACCCTCTGCGTTAATGGATTTGCGCAACCGGCAGGCGCTCAAGGCGCAGTGAAAGCGTTTCGCATCCGTTTCAATTCTGATGACGACATGCGCCGCGTCTTTTAGAGTTAACTTACGGTTAAAGTCCCGGTCCCTATGATCCGGCGCAAGTGGAGACGGCGGGGCCGTCCTGTTGCGCTGGAGCGGTTGTCCTCATGTCCAAAAGCATTAGCGCCTTTGAGCCGGTATCCGTGGAAGGCGCGGTGACAGCGATATCCGGTCTCGGCGTTGAGATCAGCGACAGGCTGGGCGTCCTTCATCTCGACGCGCGGGTCGCCATTGAAACAAATGAAGGTCCTTTGCTGGCCGATGTCATCCGTCTTGGCGATGGGTCCGCCACTGTTACGCCGCTTGGCTCTCTGGAGAATGTGCGCCAGCGTGCGCGCGTTCAGTTTCTCACTGGACAAGCCTCAATCCGACCGTCGCATGCTTTTCTCGGTCGCGTCGTTGATGCGCTCGGCAATCCTATTGACGGCAAGGGCGAAATTGAACCAGGGCCTCGGCCGTATCCTTTCCGCTGCCGCCCGCCGCAGGCGGCGCAGCGCTCGCGCCTTGGCGAACAACTTGAATTTGGCGTGCGCGCGCTGGATTGTTTTACGCCGGCAAGGGCGGGCCAGCGGCTTGGCATTTTCTCCGGCGCGGGCGTAGGCAAGTCTGCGCTGCTCGGCATGGTCGCCCGCCATTGCGATTGCGATGTTTCCATTGTCGCGCTGATTGGCGAGCGCGGCCGGGAAGTGCGCGATTTTCTGGAAGATCACCTGGGCGCTGAAGGTTTGGCGCGCTCGGTCGTTATTGTGGCGACCTCCGATGAACCGGCGCGGATGCGCCGTGAGGCGGCGTTTCTGGCGATGGCGATGGCGGAATACTTTCGCGATAATTTCCGTCCGGAAGGCGGCGCCCATGTGCTGTGCCTGATGGATTCTCTGACCCGCGTCGCACAGGCGCAGCGCGAAATCGGACTCTCGGCCGGCGAGCCGCCAACGACAAAAGGATACACGCCGTCAGCTTTTTCATTGCTGCCTTCGATCATTGAACGCGCGGGGCCAGGCGCTGCGAGCGCGTCTCCGGGCCATATCAGCGCGGTTTTCTCCGTGTTGGTTGAGGGCGACGATCATGATGAGCCAATCGCCGACGCAGCGCGCGCAACCCTTGATGGTCATATCGTTCTGGACCGGCGCATTGCAGAACGCGGACGCTTGCCCGCGGTCGATATTCTTCGTTCTGTGTCGAGAGCAATGCCGGGCGTGCTCGCTGAGGATGACGCCCAAATAGTGCGTGAAGCAAAGGCGCTAGCAGCTTCTTATGAAGACATGCGTGAACTCGTGCGCATCGGCGCGTATCGCGCTGGCGCTGACCCAATGCTGGATCGGGCCATCACATTGCAGCCGCAACTGGAAGATTTTTTAACTCAATCCGTGGACGAATGTGCGTCACGGCGGAGCGCAATGGCGCGTTTGAAGGATTTGCTTCAACAGGGAGAAGACAGGTGAACGAGAATTATCGCGGGGCCCGAGGCGTTGAAAAGTTGTTGCGGTTGGCCCGCGCAGAAACCCAATCCTTTCGTATCGACCTTGAGGATATTGAAGCGGCGAAGCAAGCAACGCAGGCGGCGTTATCCGAGCTCGACAACATATGCGTTGCTTACGACCAGAAAGATACGGAGCGCACCCAGGTCATTTTGCCGGGCCACGCTGATGCGCTGCAGGAGCGCCGGTTGAACCTCAAAAAAACGCTTTGTTCGTTGGAGGGCGCCGCGGAGGATGCGCGCGGCAAGCTCGTAGCGTCTCAAAAAGAAATTCAAAAACTGGAACATCTCACTGAAATCAACGCCAATGCGGTCGCTGTATCCCTGCGGCGACGCGAACAGGCCGAGACGGATGATGCGGCGGCCGCCTCTGTTATGCGACGGAAAGGATAAATCAGCGATCCTTCACGTGACGTGATGTTCCATTTCTGTTCCGGAATAATCTCGAAAACCCCTGATTTATCTACTCTGAAAGGGTCATAGACCCTTTACGTCCCATTAAATACCATGATATCCCGTTCTGATCCGGTCCAAGGGGGATCGGAGCGCTTGTTGTATGGGTGCGACGGCGCGGGCGGAGATTAACGGCATGCGGCGCGGGGCCGAGACCCTCTTTTTGGGGTCGTACATCAATAAGGTTGACGGAAAAGGCCGGCTGGCATTGCCGGTCCGGTTTCGCCGCGTCCTAGAATTAGAAGAGGCCGGCACGATCTACGTGGTGCCTTCGCCCGACGAACTTTGTCTCGACGCCGGCGGACCGGCTTTCATCGAAGCCTTGATGGCGTCCATCGCGGCGCTGCCGCCTTATTCAAAAGAACGCAGAATTCTTCAGCGAAATATTGCGGCTAGGACATATTCCTTGTCGATTGACGGCGACGGCCGGGTTGTCTTGCCCGCCCATCTGAAGGGGCATGCCGAGCTTGACGGCGAAGCTGAGCTCGCGGGGCAGGGCGATTATTTTCAGATCTGGAACCCTGCAAACCTTAATGTCATCCGTGACAATGACGACGTCGTCGCGGACGCTAGAACCCTTTTGCAAAATCCTGTCGCTAACGGACACGCCTCATGAGCGCGGCGCGGCACATATCAGTCATGCTCGATGAGGCGGTCGATGCGTTGAATGTCTTTCCGGGCGGTGTCTATGTCGATGCGACTTTCGGCGCTGGCGGATATTCAAAAGCGATCCTGGAAGCGGCGGATTGCTCCGTATACGCTTTTGATCGCGATCCGCGCGCTATAAGCGAAGCGCAAGAGCTGGTTGACGCTTTTGACGGGCGGCTGGTGCTGATCAACCGGCCTTTTGCGGATATGGAAGCAGCGCTTGCCGAACATCAAATCGACCAAATCGACGGTGTTGTTTTCGACCTGGGCGTTTCTTCCATGCAGCTTGACGAGGCCGATCGTGGCTTTTCGTTCATGCGCGACGGGCCGTTGTCGATGCGGATGGATGGCGGAAAGCCGGACGCCGCGGATGTTGTGACGAAAGCAAGCGCGGAAGAATTGGCGGCGATCTTCAAAGCCTTCGGAGAAGAGCGTCACGGCCTGCGGCTTGCCCGCGCGATTGTTGATGCGCGAGACGCGCGGCCTGTAACGACGACCCTGGCGCTGGCGGAAATTATTGAGAGAGCGGCGCCGCCGTCCGCGCGGCGCCAGACAGGCAAAGCGAAAATTCATCCTGCAACGCGCGTCTTTCAGGCGCTCAGGATTTTTGTCAATGGCGAGCTGCGCCAGCTTGCGGAGGGGCTTGCCGCTGCGGAGCGCATGCTCAAGGTCGCGGGGCGACTTGTCGCTGTAACGTTTCACTCGCTTGAAGACAGAATTGTGAAACGGTTTTTTGCCGAGCGATCGGCAACCGTCAGCGCCGCCTCTCGGCATCAGCCGGTTGGCGATCTTGCAGCTCCGTCATTCAAGCTTTTGTTTAATCGCGCGTTGGCCGCCTCTGCAGATGAAATTGACGTCAATGTGCGTTCGCGTTCGGCTAAATTAAGGGCCGGCGTTCGTCTCGATGCAAAATCGCATCCTGTGGAGTTTGGGCGTTTAGGAGTGCCGCAGCATCATCGCATTCCCGAATTGGAAGGAGTGATATAATATATGTTCCGTATAACAACAATTTTTTTATGTATGTTTTTCATCGTATCGGTTGCGGGGCGCTACAGTGCCGAAGAGTCAGTGAAAACAGCCCGTAGCGAGCTGTTGCGTCTCGACAGCGAGCGTCATGAAGAAGAGCGTCAGATTAAGGTTCTGCGCGCCGAGATTGCTTATCTCGAAAATCCGGAGCGCCTTGTTAAGATTGCTCGCGCAACGACAGAGCTGCGTGCGCCTGCGCCGGAGCAGATGATGTCTGCGCGTGAATTCGCGGCGGTGATGACTGGCGGCGACCTTGATGCCGTGCATGAAACGGCACCGTCAGTCGATAACAACGTCATCGAAAATGCCATGGCGATGGCGCAACTCACAGACGAATAAAATCGGTTTTAGCCCTTGAGGAAGAGCGCTTATGAAACGACGTCTGCGGCGTAAGCAATCCAGACCAACGGCGTATGTGATCACGGAAACAGCGCCGATTGAAGCGCCGTCTTCAGTTCATTTTGTTCGCGCCTCAGGCGCGCGCGTGCGTCACGCGAGCCGCGCGCGCGTGCGCATATTGATGTGTGCGGTGTTGTTTGCGTTCGTTTTTTCTGCGCTTGGCGTGCGTATGGCCTTCATTACGTTTGGCCAAATTGATGCGCGGCCTGCGCGTATAGCCGCCCTGGACCCCGCTGCGCCGCGCTCTGAGATTGTGGATCGCAATGGCGCGCTGCTGGCGACGGATTTGCCGATGATTGCGCTTGAAATCTGGGGGCGCGAAGTCTGGGATGCGGAAGAAACTGCAATTTCCATCGCGCAGATTTTAAACGGCGTCGATTCTGATGTTCTTTCGCAAAAGCTCGCCAACGGACAGTATGTTGAGGTTGCGTCCGACCTTTCGCCCGCGCAGCGTCGCAAAATATTCGACCTAGGCCTGCCAGGGGTTCGCTTCGCCAGCAGGACAAAACGGTTTTATCCGCAGGCTGATCTTGCCGCTCATGTTATTGGTCATGGCGAAGCCGGCAAAGGCGGCGTGATGGGGCTTGAGAAAATCGTCGGCGCGGTTTCTGCGAGCGCCAAGGCGCCAGTTCGCGCGTCAATCGATATCCGCGTTCAACAAATTCTGGAAGAAGAGCTTGCTGCCGGTATGGCCGAATTCAGCGCAAAAGCGGCGTGGGGCGGCGTAATCGATGTGAACACTGGTGAAGTTATCGCGCTTGCGAGCCTGCCCGATTTCGATCCTAATGCGCCAGGCGCCGTCGAGGCGGACTTTCGCCGCAATCGCGCCGTCTATGATCGGTATGAGCTGGGTTCTGCGTTCAAGGCTTTTACCGCGGCGGCCGCGCTCGATGCAGGCGCCGCCAGTGAGTTCTCAACATATGACGCACGCGGTGTTTATCAGGTGGCGGATCGGCGGATTGGCGATTTTCATGGCGAGAATCGGGAATTGACTTTCTCAGAAGTGATTCAGCATTCTTCCAATATCGGTATTGTTCAGATTGCCGAAGCGCTCGGTGTTGAAGCGCAGAAAGCCTATCTTGAAAATCTCGGACTGTTCGAGCCCTTGCCGATCGCTCTGCCGGAAAAGCGGGCGCCTGAATTGCCGCGCAAATGGGGCCCGGTCGAAAGCGCCACTGTTTCTTACGGGCACGGCATATCAGTGACGCCTCTGCATCTTTTGTCTGCATATGCGGCCGTCATCAATGGCGGCGTATGGCGCGCGCCCGTTTTCCTGAACGGGGAAAGGGGAGAGAGTAAGAAAGTATTTTCAAAACGCACAAGCGCTGTCATGCGCCGCGTTTTGCGCCGGGTTATCATCGACGGCACCGCGAGCAAGGCCGATGTCGCAGGTTATTATCCTGTCGGAAAAACGGCGACGGCCGACAAGCCTGCTGCGGGCGGCTATGATCGGTCGAAGCGCATCTCGAGTTTTGTCGGCGCCGTTCCCGGCCATGCGCCGCGCTATGCGATCCTGATTTCCTATGATGAGCCCGAGCCGACAAAGGATACGTTCGGCTACGCAACGGCAGGCTGGAATGCCGCCCCGAGTTTCGCCAATGTTGTCAAGCGCGCCGCGCCGCTTTTGGGGCTGGCGCCGACAGGGGAAGCGGAGGCGCTGGCCGCTTTTGTCGCAGATGATTTAAATGGCGCTAGAAAGGCTCAGGCTGATGATGCTATTGGCGATCTGATGGGCGAGGCGCTGCGATGAAGCTTTCTGAGCTTGCCGGCGAAACTGTTACCGCTGATCCTGTCATTGCAGGGCTCACAGCGGACAGTCGCGCTGTAAGTTCAGGTTATCTTTTTGCAGCGCTACCCGGCGTCAATGCGGATGGCGAAGTTTTTATTCCGCAGGCGGAGAAAAATGGCGCCGCCGCAATTCTGTCGCGTCCCGGCGCGAAAACATCTTTGCCGCTAATTGCCGACGCTAACCCGCGGCGTCGTTTTGCGCAGATGGCGGCGCGATACTTTCCCCGCCAGCCGGATTTCATTGCAGGAATAACCGGAACGAACGGAAAGACGTCGACGGCCCACTTTGCCGAGCAGATCTGGTCAAGGCTTGGTCGTAAGGCCGGCAGCATCGGCACGCTGGGCGCCCGGGGGCAGGGAATCGAGATCAAAACCGGGTTGACGACGCCGGAACCGGTGACGCTGCATCGTGCGCTCGATGCTTTAGCGGGAGCGGGCGTTGACCATCTTGCGATGGAGGTTTCCAGTCACGCAATCGAACAGGCGCGCGCCGACGGCGTAAAATTCCGCGCCGCCGCTTTTACGAACATCACGCAAGACCATCTCGATTATCATCCGACGTTTGAGGATTATTTTGCCGCTAAAGAGCGGCTTTTTTCTGAGCTTTTGCCGGCGGACGGAACTGTTGTCGTCAATGCGGACGGCGAGGGCGCCGCAAGAATTATCGCCGGAGCGAAGGCGCGCGGTCAGTCTGTTCTCACTGCCGGCAAAGAGGGCAATGACATTAAGTTGACCTCCTCGTCGGCGACGCCGGACGGCATCTTTGTTAAGGTCAATGTTTTTGGCGAAAGAGTGGAATGCACATTGCCCCTCGTCGGCGCGTTTCAAGCGGAAAATGTTCTGCTTGCCGCCGGGCTTGTCGTCGCATCTGGCGAGGCGCCTCACCGCGTCTTTTCAAATATAGAAAAACTTTCAGGCGTTCCCGGTAGGATGGAGCGCGTTGCACATTCTAATAAAGCTGGAATTTATGTTGATTATGCGCATACCCCGGACGCTATAGCGACAGCGCTGCAGGCGCTTCGTCCTCATGCGCGCGGCCGCGTGCTTGTTGTTCTCGGCGCCGGCGGCGATCGTGATCGCGCGAAGCGTCCACTGATGGGGCGGGCTGCGGCGGAGTATGCGGACAGAGTAATTGTAACTGATGATAATCCGAGAACAGAAGACCCTGCTGCAATCAGAAAGCAGGTGCTTAAAGGTTGCGCGGAGGCTGTCGAGATTGGCGACCGTGGGGAAGCTATTGCATATGCGGTTTCGGAGCTAACAGAGGGGGATGTGCTTCTGATTGCGGGCAAGGGGCATGAAAAAGGACAACAGGTGGGGGATCAGCTTTTGCCGTTTGACGATGCGGCGGTCGCGCGCATTTGCGCGGCATCGGGAGAAGGAAGCGGATGATGAGCGCTTCAGGAGACTTATGGACAGCTTTTGAGGCCGCCGCGGCGACGGGCGGCGCACTCTGCTCTCGCGGCGGCGACGGCGGGGGCTGGCCCCATGAAAGCTGGTCGGCCGGCGGCGTCTCAATAGACACGCGCAGCTTAAAGCCGGGCGATATCTTTGTCGCCCTGCGCGATGCGCGCGACGGGCACGACTTTCTCGCAAATGCTTTTGAATCAGGCGCTGCAGCGGCGCTTGTTGCGCGCGCGCCAGAGGATGCGCCGGAGGGCAAGCCGTTGCTCGTTGTTGCAGATACCCTGCAGGGGCTTCGAGATCTTGCGCTTGCCGCCCGGCTCAGGAATTTTGGGAAACGCATCGGCGTGACCGGAAGCGCCGGCAAGACCAGCACCAAAGAAATTCTGCGTTCCGTCCTTGGCGCGTCGGGCGCTGTGCACGCAGCAGACAAGAGTTTTAACAATCATTGGGGCGTGCCCTTAACGTTGGCGCGGTTGCCGATGCGGACAGACTACGGCGTTTTTGAAATCGGCATGAACCATGCCGGCGAAATAACGCCTTTGACGCAGCTTGTTCGTCCGCATGCGGCAATTGTGACGACCGTGGCGGCGGCGCATCTGGAATTTTTCGATTCTGTCGAAGGGATTGCTGAAGCGAAGGCTGAGATTTTCAAAGGACTGGTTCCCGGCGGCATCGCGATCCTGCCGATTGACAATCCATATTTCGCTTTATTGAAAAAGCGCGCCGAAGAAGCGGGCGCGGCTGGGTTTGTGACGTTTGGCGAAAGCGAAGAGGCTGATTTCCGGCTCACGGGCTATGAGGCTTCGGACGCCGGCGCCCGGCTTGAGTTTTCCATTCGCGGCGAGAAGCGGCATGCGGCGGCCGGTCTACCCGGTCGCCATCAGGCGCTGAATATGCTGGCGGCGCTTGCTGCGGCGGAAGCCGTGGGCGCCTCGCTCGCCGAAGGCATTAACGCGCTCGCGGAGCTGCAGCCCGCCGAAGGGCGGGGCCAGCGCAGCAAAATCGCGCTCCGCGGCGGCGACGCTGTGCTGATTGATGAAAGCTATAACGCCAACCCCGCTTCCATGGGCGCGGCCATTGGTCTCCTGGGCGCAACTCCAACCGGCGAAGGCGGCCGGCGCATTGCGGTTCTTGGAGAAATGCTTGAACTGGGCCCCGAGGGGCCGGCGCTCCATGCGGGGCTTGCTGAAAACTTAATCGAGGCAAAGGTTGACCGGGTCTACGCTGCGGGCGAATTGATGCGCGGGCTTTGGGATCGGTTGCCGGCACAGATGCAAGGGCTTTGCGCCGGCTCGGCGGTCGGTCTCGTGGGGCCCGTTGTGGATGATGTCGCCGCCGGCGATGTGATTATGGTCAAAGGATCAAACGCGTCCAAAGTCAGCGCTGTTGCGCGCGCCTTGCGCTCACGGACGGCGAGTGAAACGGAAAAACAAGACCATCTGGCAAAGAAGGCATAATGCTCTATCACCTGTTAACGCCCTATGCGGATCAATTTCAGCTTTTCAATGTTTTTCGCTACCTGACCTTCCGGACGGGGGGCGCCGTGATGACGGCGCTGATCATCTCGTTTCTATTAGGACCTTCTCTCATTCGCTGGATGCGGCGCAAACAGGGACGCGGCCAGCCGATCCGCGAAGACGGCCCGCAAGGGCACATCATCGAAAAAGCCGGCACGCCAACCATGGGCGGCGTTTTAATCCTGCTGTCGATGACGGTAGCGACATTTCTCTGGGCGCGCCTCGACAATATATATGTCTGGATCGTTATGGGCGTAACACTCGCCTTTGGCGTGCTTGGCTTCATTGACGATTATCTGAAAGTCACCAAGCAGAAAGCCGACGGCGTTGTCGGCAGTTTGAAGCTGACGGTGCAGTTCGCCGTGGCGTTGCTCGCCGGCTATTTCTGCATGACTGCGCTTGCCGCAGCGCCGGATGCGCCAACCGGCATGGCGACGTCAGTGGGTGTGCCGTTTTTTCCGATCCGGCTGTTTGAAGAATGGTTCAACGCGCCGGGCGTGCCGCTCGGTTTTATGATCGTGCCGTTCGCGGCGTTCGTGATCGTTGGCGCCTCCAACACCGTCAACCTTACCGACGGGCTCGACGGGCTCGCGACCGTGCCGGTGATGATCGCGGCGGGCACTTATGCCCTGATCGCCTATCTCGTCGGCAATTTTATTTATGCGCAATATCTCGGCGTGCCTTATGTGCCAGGCGTCGGCGAGCTGACGATTATCTGCGGCGCTATTGTCGGCGCCGGGCTTGGTTTTTTGTGGTTCAATGCGCCGCCGGCGGCGATTTTCATGGGCGACACCGGATCGCTCGCCCTGGGCGGCGCCATCGGCGCCATCGCCGTCGCCGCCAAGCACGAAATCGTATTGGCGATTGTCGGCGGCTTATTCGTGCTGGAGGGGCTTTCGGTCATGATCCAGATCGCTTCCTTCAAGCTCACTGGAAAACGGGTCTTCAAAATGGCGCCGATTCACCACCATTTTGAACATCTGGGGTGGAAAGAGTCGACGATCGTCATTCGCTTCTGGATCATCGCTGTCGTCCTGGCGCTGATCGGGCTTGCGACATTGAAACTGCGGTAATGTGCTGAATGGTTATCGTTCCGAACATGAAGAAAAAATCCGTCGGGGTGTTCGGCCTTGGCGTAAGCGGCATAGCAACCTGCGAGGCGCTGGCCGCATCCGGGGCCAGCGTCTACTCATGGGACGAGAATGCAAAAGCGCGGGAAAAAACGAAGGATACCGAATATCTCGCAGAGCATCCTAAAGAGTGGCCGTGGAAAGACCTTGCCGCGCTCATTGTCAGTCCCGGCGTGCCGCTGCACCATCCCAAACCGCATACTATTGTTCGCAAGGCGCAAATTGAGAAAGTTGAAGTTATCGGCGATGTCGAGCTTTTCGCCCGCGCCGTAAACGCCATGCCCGAACGCGAGCGCCCGCGAATTGCGGCGGTCACAGGTTCGAACGGCAAATCAACCACAACAGCCCTGATCGGCCACATGCTGCAGGAGGCCGGCGAAGAGGCGTATCTTGGCGGCAATATCGGCGAGGCGATTTTATCCCTGCCGGAACCTGACGCCCGGGTCATTTATGTTCTTGAGCTTTCGTCGTTTCAGCTCGACCTGACGCATTCTCTGCGCGCTAATGCGGCGGCGTTTCTCAACCTCACTCCCGACCATCTTGATCGCCATGGTACGGTGGACGCCTATTTTGAAGCGAAAAAACGCATCTTCAGAAATCAGACGCCGGATGATCTCGCAATTGTCAGTGTTGACGATGTTTACGGCGAACGCCTGTGCACCGAGATGACGGCGCGCGGCGCCGTTAAGATGGCGCCTATTTCCGCGCGCGCGACTTTAGGGCGAGGCGTCTATGCGTTGAAGGATTCTATCTATCTCAACTTTGACGGCAAGGCTTCGAAAGCAGGCGAGCTTGGCGACGCCCAGGGCTTGCGCGGTCCGCACAATCGTCAAAACGCGGTTGCGGCGCTCGCTGTTGCGACCCATCTGGGCGTTTCGCCCGCCATCGCTATGAAGGCCGCCCGGTCGTTTCGAAGTTTGCCGCACCGTCTTGAAGAGGTCGGGCGTGCAGGCAAGGTTGTGTTCGTCAACGATTCTAAAGCTACAAACGCTGACGCTGCAGCGCGGGCGCTGGCCGCTTTTGACGATGTCTACTGGATTGCCGGCGGCAAGGCCAAAGACGGCGGTCTTAGCGCGCTGACCGGTCGATTGCATAATGTTCGCAAAGCTTATTTCATTGGCGATGCGGCGAACGCGTTTTCTGAACAAGTTGGCGATGAGATTGCGCATGATGTTTGCAATGATCTCTCCAGAGCAGTTTCCGCGGCGTTACGCGACGCGGCAGCTTCTGATGCACCCGCGCCGGTCGTGCTTTTGTCGCCCGCATGCGCATCATATGATCAGTTCAGGAATTTTGAGGAGCGCGGGGATCGGTTCCGTGCGCTCGTCAATGACTTGCTTGCGGAAAATGGAGAAGCCGCATGAGGCGTATTTCCCGAGCGGACGAAACATTGCTGGGGCAATGGTGGTGGTCAGTTGACCGAACCATGATCGCCGTTCTGGGGCCCATTATTTTGATCGGTCTTGTCGCTTTGACCGCCGCAGGCCCGACCGCGTCAGACCGTTTGCGGATCGACAATGAATTTCATTTTCTGGCGCGTCAGGCAGTTTTTTTATTGCCCGCTATCGCAGCAATGGCGGTCGTTTCGTTTTTTACGCCGCTCCAGGCTCGCCGCTTTGGCGTTTTGTTGTTTGGTTTGTGCATTTGCTTGATGATTTTCGCGCTGCTTTTTTCATCGGAAATCAACGGCGCCAAAAGATGGATTGATCTGAAGGTTATGCTGCTCCAGCCTTCGGAATTCGCCAAACCGGGATTTGTCATTGCCGCCGCCTGGATGCTGGCGGAAGGCGCGCGGGATCCAAAATTTCCCGGCGGCGCCATCGCCATGGGGTTGTATGCTGTTTTTGCAGGACTTCTGGTGATGCAACCCGATTTTGGTCAATGGGTTCTGGTGACCACTGTTTGGGCCTGCATGTTTTTTATCGCCGGCTGGAGCTGGACATGGATCGCCACACTAGCCGGCGTCGGCATGGGCGGACTAGGCGCAGCCTATATGTTTTCCGATCATGTCTCGGAGCGCATTAACGGTTTCCTTTATCCGCAATCATCGGAGACCTACCAGGTGGACCGGGCGCTGGAGACAATCGCCAATGGCGGCGTCATTGGGCGCGGCGAGGCGGCGCCCGTGAAGGGGGCTTTGCCCGATGCGCATACGGATTTTATTTTTGCTGCGGCGGCTGAAGATTTTGGCCTCGTCCTCGGGGTGGCGATCATTGCGCTGTTTGCGGTCTTCGTTGTGCGGGCGTTGACCGTCGCTGGTCGTCAGCGATCTATTTTCGCTCAATGCGCCGTATCGGGTCTGGCGGCGTTGATCGGTTTTCAGGCAATCATTAATATTGGCGTATCCTTGCGGGCCTTGCCGGCCAAGGGCATGACATTGCCGTTCATATCTTATGGCGGTTCATCATTGCTGGCGACAGGCGTGACGGTTGGTCTGCTGATCGCGCTGACGCGCACTCGAAATGGCGCTTTGCGGCGTAAAGAGGTCATGCCCTGATGACCGCGAACAAGCATAACGGCCCTATCGCGCTCGCGGCGGGCGGCACGGGCGGACACATGTTTCCGGCCGAAGCGGTGGCGCAGGAACTGAAACGCCGCGGCCATCGCATTCTTCTCGTTACTGATGCGCGGGGTGCGCGCTATGCAGAAACGTTTCCAGCGGATGAGCAGTTTGAGATTTCCGCTGCAACCCCGTCCGTGGGCGGACCGCTGGCGAAAGGCGCCGCCGCAATTTCCATCCTGCAGGGTTTGTTCAAAGCGCGCAGCGAGTTCAAGGCGCGCAAGCCCGTCGCGGCGCTCGGCTTTGGCGGCTATCCCTCCCTGCCGGCGATGAAGGCGGCGGCGTTTCTGAAAATTCCCTATGGCGTGCATGAACAAAACGGCGTTCTGGGCCGGGCCAACCGCATGCTGGTGAAAGGGGCCGCCTTTACGGCTCACGCCTTCCCCATTCTCGATAAATGCCCTAACGGCGTTCACGGCGTTGAAGTGGGCAACCCGGTGCGTGATGCAGTCGCGGTCCATGCGGCGGCGAATTATCCGCAGACAGATGAAGGCGTGAGGCTGCTCGTTTTTGGCGGCAGTCAGGGTGCGAGCGTTTTCGCCGATACGCCGGTCGCCGCCGTCGCGGCTCTGTCAGAGGAGGCGCGGGCGCGGCTGACGGTCGTGCATCAGGCGCGCGAGGCGGATGTGGAGCGTGTGCAGATCGGGTATGCGCACGCCGGCGTCGCTGCGGAAGTCGCGCCGTTTTTCACCGATCTGCCAGAACGCATCGCCGCGTCGCATCTTGTGATCGCTAGGTCCGGCGCCTCGACTGTGACTGAACTCTCGACCATCGGCCGCCCCTCGATCCTGGTGCCGCTCGCCATTGCCATGGACGACCACCAGACCGGTAACGCCCGCGTTCTATCCGAGGCCGGCGGCGCGCTTTTGTTGCCCGAGGGGAGATTTAACGCCGCCTCGCTGGAGATGGCGCTCTCAACATTGATCGCTAATCCCGACCGGCTGAAAGCCATGGCCGAAAAGGCGAAAGCGCGCGTGAAGTCGGGCGCGGCGTCCGCGATCGCTGATCTGGTTGAAGGGCTGGTCGAGAAACGTCTGGCGGCGTGAATTTACTGAAAGACAGTTAGTATGAGTACGGACCAATATTCCAAAATCGACCCGCCGGAGATCAAGATCCGGTTGCCCTTCGGCGTCGGCGTTATTCATTTTGTCGGTATTGGCGGGATCGGCATGAGCGGCATCGCCGAAGTCATGCATAATCTCGGCTATCAAGTTCGCGGCAGCGACATCGCCGACGGCGCCAATGTCCAGCGTCTGCGCGACAAGGGCATCCCGGTGTCGATTGGTCACGGGCCGGACAATGTCAAAGGCGCCGAAGCGGTGATCATCTCGACTGCGATCAAACGGGACAATCCGGAGGTTGCGGCGGCGCGCGCGCGCCACATTCCAGTGGTGCGCCGGTCGGATATGCTGGCCGAACTGATGCGATTGAAATGGAACGTCTCTATCGCCGGAACCCACGGCAAGACGACGACCACGACCATGGTCGCGGCGCTCCTCGACGAAGCGGGGCTCGACCCGACCGTGATCAATGGCGGGGTTATCAACGCCTACGGGACCAATGCCCGGCTGGGCGAAGGCGACTGGATGGTGGTGGAGGCGGATGAGTCCGACGGCACTTTCATCCGCCTGCCGACGACCATTGCGGTCGTCACCAATATCGACCCGGAACATCTCGATCATTGGGCGGGGTTCGACAATCTGCGCGACGCATTCGACACATTTATCGAGAATACGCCGTTTTACGGTTTCGGCGTCGTCTGTCTCGATCATCCGGAAGTGCAGGCGCTGGTGGGGCGCGTCACCGATCGTCGGCTGATCACCTACGGCGCCAATCCGCAGGCGGATGTTCGCGCCGAACATATCCGTTTTGACGAAGACGCCTCGCGTTATAACATCGTCTTCCGTGAACGCGGGAAAGAGATCGGGCGCATAGATAATGTCACTCTGCCCATGCCGGGCGCGCATAATGTGTTGAATTCGCTGCCTGCAGCGATCGTTGCGAAGCGCCTTGGCGCCAGCGATAAGCAGATCAAATCAGGCTTCGCCAATTTCGAGGGTGTCAAGCGTCGCTTTACAAAGGCGGGAAGCTGGAACGGCGCGACAATTATCGATGATTACGGCCATCACCCGGTGGAGATCGCTGCGGTGCTGCGCGCAGCGCGCAATGTGGCGAAAGGCAAGGTCATCGCTGTCGTTCAGCCGCATCGGTATACGCGCCTGCGCGATCTATTCGATGATTTTTGCGGCTGCATGAATGAGGCTGATATTGCGTTCGTCACGGATGTTTTCGCCGCCGGCGAGGCGCCGATCGATGGCGCGGACCGCGACGCGCTCGTCGCCGGTCTCGCCGCCCATGGCCACAAGGATGCCCGCGCGCTGACCTCTTTCGATGACCTGCCGCGCATCCTCGCCGATCTCGCCGAACCGGGCGATTATGTCATCTGCCTCGGCGCCGGGGATATTACGCGGCATGCGAATGCGTTGGCGGAGAAGTTGGCGAAGGTTGGTTGAGTGGCTGACGCCTTCACATACCCTCATCCTGAGGAGCAAACCGACAGGTTTGCGTCGCGAAGGATGGCGGCAAGTGCAGCGCCCGTTGCATATCCTTCGAGACGCGAAGCTTCGCTTCGCTCCTCAGGATGAGGGGTGCGATGACGGATATGAAAATCACCTCCGCCGACCTCCCTACCGTTCGCGGGAAATATGTCGAGAACGCCGATCTCTCCGCGCTCACCTGGTTTCGCGTCGGCGGACCGGCGGACGTATTGTTCATGCCGGCGGATGAAGAAGACCTCAGTGAGTTTTTGAAAAAAACGCCTACGGATATTCCTGTTTTTACAATGGGCGTCGGGTCGAATCTTCTTGTGCGCGACGGCGGGTTTCGCGGCGTCGTCATTCGCCTCGGCTCGCCTTTTCGTAAAATATCCGTGGACGGCATGACCGTAACCGCCGGCGCGGCGGCGATCGATGCCCAGGTCGCCAAAGCCGCCGCGCAAGCCGGCGTTGCGGACCTTGAGTTTTATCGCGGCGTGCCGGGGACAATCGGCGGGGCCCTCGCTATGAATGCCGGCGCCTATGGCGGCGAGACCAAAGACGTGCTGGTCGAAGCGGTCGGTTATACGCGCGCCGGCGAGCGGCGCGTTTTTTCTAATGCGGACATGGGCTTTTCTTACCGCCATTGTCGGCTGGTTGGGGGCGATGCGGCGGACGGGATCATCTTTACGCAGGCCAGGTTTGAAGGAACGCCCGGCGACCCGGCGGAGATCGCCGCGCGCATGGACGAGATTAGCAAAAAACGCGAGGCGACCCAGCCAATCCGCGAGCGCACGGGCGGGTCGACCTTCGCCAATCCGGACCCGGAAATCTCCGGCGGGCGCAAATCGTGGGAGTTGATCGATGCGGTCGGCGGGCGCGGCCGCGTTGTCGGCGACGCGCAAGTGTCGGAGCGCCACTGCAATTTCATGATCAACCGCGGCGCCGCGACGGCGGGCGATCTCGAAGAGTTAATAGAGTCTTTACGTAAGGATGTCTTAACCGAAACGGGCGTTGAGCTGAGGTGGGAAATTCGAAGAGTTGGGACTAGGGACTAGGTTGTAGGGAGTAGGGCGCAGAGGGAATGCTTTGACCAAAGTCGAATCATATCGCGACCTTATTGTCTGGTAGCGAGCAATGGAGCTTGTGGAGGCTGTTTATGCTTTGACAGAACGATTTCCCAAGAAAGAGGAATATCGACTGACCAGTCAGATCATTCGCGCCGCAATCTCAATTCCGGTAAATATCGCTGAAGGTTTTCGAAGAAACACGCGCAAGGATTATGCAAAATTTGTCAGTATCGCTCATGGTTCAACTGCTGAAGTAGAAACCTTTCTTCTTGTGGCCGAGAGGGTGAATTATGCCGAATCTAACGAGATTTCGAAGCTTATGAAAATTGCTGACGAAACAAGCAGAATGCTTCGGTCGCTTCGCGAAAGGCTTTTGTCCTGATCATGGCGACTACTCCCAACTCCCTACCCCCTAGAACCTTCCAACGCATCGCCGTCCTCAAAGGCGGCTGGTCGCCGGAACGCGAGGTCTCGCTGAATTCCGGCGCCGCGGCGGCGCAGGCGCTGCGCGCTTCTGGCTATGATGCGGTTGAAATCGATGCGACGCGCGATCTCGCCGCGCAGCTCGCCGAGGCGAAGCCTGACGCGGTGTTCAATGCGCTCCACGGCCAATGGGGCGAGGACGGCTGCGTCCAGGGCCTGCTCGAAGTCATGGGCCTGCCTTACACCCATTCCGGCGTTCTGGCGTCTTCCCTCGCCATGGACAAACAGCGCGCCAAGGCGGTGTTCGAAGAGGCGGACATCCCGTCGCCGCCGGGCAAGATCGTCACTCGCGAGGAAGCCTCCGGCGGCGCCGTGATGGCGCCGCCTTATGTGGTCAAACCAAATGCGCAGGGCTCGTCCGTCGGCGTTCACATTGTGCGCGAAGGCGACAATCGTCCGCCGGCGGAGCTTGCCAGCAAGGAGTGGGCGCTGGGCGATGATGTGCTGGTGGAGAAATTCATTCCGGGCCGCGAGCTCACCGTCGCAGTCATGGGCGATCGGGCGTTGTGTGTTACCGAGATCACAACCGCGCTCGCGTTCTATGACTACGAAGCCAAATACGCCGCCGGCGGATCGGACCATATTCTGCCGGCGGACATACCGGACGATGTGACGGACCGATGTCTCGATCTCGCTCTGCGCGCGCATGAATGCCTTGGATGCCGGGGCTTGTCGCGCGCCGATTTCCGCTACGACCCTGACAGCGCCGGCGAACAGATCTATTGCCTCGAAGTGAACACTCAGCCGGGTCTCACCGCAACGTCGCTTGCGCCGGAACAGGCGGCCCATCTGGGAACAAGCTTTGAAGATCTGTGTGCGTGGATGATCGAGGACGCCTCATGCCAGCGATGAAAAGAAAAAGAAAAAACGCAAGAAAAATAAAACGCTCGGGCGGCGTCTTTTCGTCATTGCGTGAATTATTCTCGCGCTATGCCGTCGCTGGCGTCGCCGGGCTGACAGTGGTCTTGGCGCTGGGGGCCATCACCTTATGGGCTGGGGGCTATGTGGGTCTGGTCGGGGAGCAAGCGGGCCGGATGGCGCAGCGCGCAGCGATCTCTTCCGGATTTGGCGTTCGCCGGGTGACGGCGATTGGTCTTGAGGAAACTGCGCGTGAAGACGTGCTGAACGCGCTTGGTCCGATTGTCGGCGCCTCGATCGCGCATGTGGACGTGCATGCAGCGCGCGCGCGGATTGAGGATCTTGGCTGGGTTCGCTCGGCGGCTGTTGCGCGTCTATGGCCTGGAACTATTCATGTCTCGGTGCGCGAGCGCGAACCGGCGGCGGTATGGCAGATGTCCGGAGCGCTGCATCTTATCGATCCCTACGGCGCGGTGATTCGTGAGATTAATGCCTATGAATTTTCTAACCTGCCGCTGATTGTCGGGGCCGGCGCGCCGGATAGCGCATCGCTGGTCTTGCAGGCGCTGCGCGCTGAACCTGCTCTATGGGGCGGGACTTCGGCGCTTGTGCGAGTGGGGGATCGGCGCTGGAACCTGCGTTTAAAATCAGGGGCGGATGTCAAACTTCCCGAAAATGAGAGCGAGGCGGCCGTTGCGACGCTTGCAAAACTGCAAGCCGCATACGGATTGCTTGACCGCCCCCTCGAATATATCGATCTTCGCAATCCTGATCGTTTTGTCTATCGTGAGCGCGGCGCTGACGGCGAGGCGACTTTTAATGCGCCTAAAAGCGGCGACTGATGTTCAAGAGCATATTATTATTCATACGGAGATTTTAGGCGATGCGTCGTCCGCCGTCCCATATTTCGTCTTGGCGCGACAATAGCGGTCCTGTAATTGCGGCTGTTGATATCGGCGCTTCGAAATCAGCCTGTTTCATCGCTCAAGTGAATGCGGATGACCCTTCTGCGCCATCCGCCGAAGTGATTGGCGTCGGCTGTCATGGCGGTCGTTTGAAAACCGGCGCCAATCCGTCGGCTGATGAAATGGAGACAAGCCTGCGGCGGTGCGTCGACGCTGCCGAGCGCATGGCGGGCGTGCGTGTCGACCGTGTTGTTGTCGGGATTCCGGGCCGCTTTGTGCGCGCGCGCCGCATTGGCGTCGATCTGGAAATCGCCGACGGCCTCGTTACGCAGGATGATATTGATGACTGTCAGCGCGAAGGCGCCTCTCTTGCAGCTGCGCCGGGGTGCGCGCCGCTTTATGCCGCGCCTATCGGGTTCCGCATTGACGGAGAAGCGCTGCTTGAAGACCCGGTCGGATATTCCGGCGGCGTTTTATCCGCTGAAATGCTGGGGCTGAGTGTTCGTGAGGGTTTGATCGAAAGTTATTCGGGCGTTGTTGAACGTTGTGGTTTGACGGCGACTGACTTTGTCCCTGCGCCTGCTGCGGCTGCTGAGGCCTGCCTGTTGGAAGATGAAAAAGAGCTTGGCGTTGTCTTGATCGACATCGGCGCCCTTTCGACCAGCTATGCGGTATTCGACAAGGGTGCTTTGATTGATTGCGGCGGCGTCGCCATTGGCGGAGCGCATGTGACGCGCGACGTGGCGCAGATTTTCAGCGCGCCGTTGCCGGATGCGGAGCGCATAAAAACTCTGCACGGCGCCGCTTTGCTGGGCGGCGGCGATGAGCATCGGTTTATCGACTTTCCGCAACTTGGCGATAAGGCTGAAACATCCCGGGCGTCTCGGGCTGATCTTTGCGAAGTGATCATTCCGCGGATGGAAGAAATCATGGAGATTGTCTGTGCGCGGCTGCCCCGCGACGAAGCGGGGCGACTGACGCTGCGTCGCGCGGTGATCACCGGCGGCGGGAGCCTTCTGGTCGGCGCTCGTGAGATTGCCGAAAAAGCGCTCAGCATGAAGGCGCGGCTGGGGCGTCCGCTTGGCGTTGTGGGCGCGCCGGAAGCCGGAACGGCGCCCGGTTTTTCTGTTTGCGCGGGATTGCTTCAGCATGCGGTGAATAATGGATCGAATGCGAAGTTTTCACTTGGCGCGGCGGGCCAATCACCTCATTCGTTAATGCGGTCAACCTTACTGGGCGGTGTTGAATCCTGGATCAGAGCGAAATTTTAGCCGCCGGTTAAGGTCCTGTTAACGATTTAGAAAGGGTTCTCAACGAATCTTTAACTATAGGCGGCGCGCATTTGTGCAGCGCCTTTCCGCAGCCCCCGCAGCCTTTTGTCAATCGGAGCTTTTTAGATGCCGCTAAACCTGTCCGTTCCCGAACTCACCGAATTGAAACCGCGCATCAGCGTCATCGGCGTTGGCGGCGCCGGCGGGAATGCGGTCAATAACATGATTGAAAGCCAGCTTGAGGGCGTGGAGTTCGTGGTCGCAAACACTGACGCTCAGGCGGTGGGGCTGTCAAAAGCGGACAAGAAAATTCAGCTCGGCGTTAAGACGACGCAAGGGCTCGGCGCAGGCTCGGTTCCTGATATCGGTTGTGCGGCTGCGGAAGAATCAATCGATGAAATTCTCGAACATGTCGGCAATGCGCATATGCTGTTTGTGACCGCGGGCATGGGCGGCGGCACCGGAACGGGCGCTGCGCCAGTGATCGCAAAGGCGGCGAAAGAACGCGATATCCTGACGGTCGGTGTTGTCACCAAGCCTTTCCATTTTGAGGGCGCGCGTCGCATGCGTATCGCGAGCGCTGGGATTGAAGAGCTGCATAAGCACGTCGATACGCTCTTGATTATTCCAAATCAGAATTTGTTTTCGATCGCGAATGAACGAACAACGTTCCATGAAGCCTTTGCAATGGCTGATCAGGTGCTCCATTCCGGCGTCCGGGGGATCACCGATCTCATGGTGATGCCGGGGTTGATCAATCTTGATTTCGCCGACGTCCGCACGGTCATGAGCGAGATGGGCAAGGCGATGATGGGCACAGGAGAAGCTGAAGGCGACAAGCGCGCCATTCAGGCTGCTGAGGCTGCGATTTCAAATCCGCTGCTCGATGAACAGTCAATGAAAGGCGCCAGAGGCGTTCTAATCAATATTACCGGCTCCATGGACATGACCCTCTTTGAGGTTGACGAGGCGGCGAACCGTATTCGTGCGGAAGTTGATCCTGACGCGAACATTATCGTCGGATCGACGTTCAATCAGGATCTTGAGGGGCGTGTGCGAGTTTCAGTTGTCGCGACAGGCATTGATATTGTCGAGGATGAAAACCGCCCGACAGTGAAGGTCAACACCGGCCCTGCGCCAAAGCCCTGGCGTCAGCCCGCTGTTGAAAAGCCAAACGCCGCCGCCCAGCCGAGCGCGGCATTGCCGCCGGTCGTCAAAACGCCGGTTGTTCAAACCACAGTAAAACCGGCTGCGCCAGCGCAACCTTTTGCGCAAAAGCCCGAAGCTGCGCCCTCTACTGAGAGCGGCGGAACAAATCCTGTTGGCGACGTGCATGAACGCATTCGCCGGATGTTAACGGAAGGAACGGGCGACGCTGCGGCGCCGACGGCCCGGCCTGCTGTTCCTTCGCCGCAGCAACCTGCAGCGCTGCCTGGAGCGGGCGAGGCGAAGCCGGCCGCCAATCCTTTCAGGGGCGCGCAAAACTTAGGTAAGAATTCACTCGAGGCCGCCGTGGATATGTTCAAATCCCTTGGCGGCGCGCCCCGCGACGACCGTCGGGACACCCCGGCGCCGCGTGCGCCCGACGTCGGTAAGCCGGCAAGCCGGGTGCGGGGCGATCTGTTTGAAGATCAGGAAGACGCCGAACTTGAGATCCCTTCTTTCCTAAGGAAGAAAAAAACCGGCTGAGCCCTTAAGAATTAGAGTTTATGATTTGTAATCATTGAATAATCGCGTCGCCTTGCATAGGCGGCGCGATTTTCGTTAGTTTGTAGCATAATGAAATAAAGCTTGATGCTTGTTTGCTACGGCATTTCGCCGATCGCCTGTAAGAATTAATGCCAATTACCGGGATGGGGACTTAACGGTTCATAGTTGTGCAAGTTGATCATTTACATCGGTCGCGCCAGGCGACAGTTCGCGAGGTTGTGTCCTTTGAGGGCATAGGCTTGCACAGTGGAGCGCAGTGCAGGGTTCGTGTTTCTCCAGGCGGCGAAAACACAGGCATTGTTTTCCGTCGCTGGAATGGGGACAGGATCAATCACAGCGTTCTTGGGCCGACTGAGATCGCGGAAGCGACGATTATTGCAAGTCCTGTCAGTGTGGTGAGGTCCAATCACGGCACAACGATTGCGAATGACTTCGGCGCTAGTATTGCTACGATCGAGCATTTGATGGCCGCGTTCGCGATACTGCGCGTCGACAATGCGGTTGTCGATGTGTTTGGACCGGAAATTCCTATTCTCGACGGAAGCGCGGCGCCGTTTGTGGTCGGGATTCGCAAAGCTGGTTTGCGCTCTCAAAAAGCGGCTCGAAATTCGATCCTCATTGAGGAACCGATCCTTATAGAAGATGGAGCGCGATCGTTTTCTGTAGAGCCTGCTGAAACGTTTTCACTAGAGATTTCAATCGTTTTCGATGATTGCTTTATAGGCCAACAGACCTTGTCAATCACGTTGTCCGATGAGGACATGATTGACCGTCTGGCTTCAGCGCGAACATTTTGTCGGCTCAACGAGGTTGATGCTTTGCGTCAGGCAGGACTTATACAAGGCGGTTCGCTTGACAATTCTATCGTTGTCGACGGTGAGCGGGTGCTCAATCGTGACGCCCTGCGTGATCCTGAAGAATTCGTCCTGCACAAGGCGCTGGATGTGATCGGTGACCTCTATCTGCTCGGCGCGCCGATCTGCGGGGCCGTGCGCGCGATTCGACCAGGCCATGACCTCAATTGCCGCGCTGCGCTTGCGATTGACCGGCGCGCCGGCGCTGTATCGAATGCGACTGCTGCGGCGCACGCATAAATTTTTCAATTTATCATAAGTTTGACGCATTTAGGCGGGCAGATTAGATAACTGTCAGCGGGTGACGCAGTTTCAGTTTTGGCGCAAGGATAGTGATGTTTTCCCGATTTTCTCCATTCGTAAAAATTCTGGCTCTTGGAGTCGCGGCAGCCGCAATCGGCGCGTGCAGCTCAACGAAATCCAAGGAAAAATTCGCCTATGTCGAGCGTCCGGTAGAGACGCTCTATGCCGATGGCGCAGAAGAGCTGGAGAAGCGGCGATACGAAAGGGCGATCGCTTTCTTTGAAGAAGTTGAAAGACAGCATCCTTATTCCGCATGGGCGCGTCGCGCCATGCTGATGAAGGCGTTCGCATATTACCAGGACAATGATTACGATCAGGCGCTGCCGGCGATCGATCAATTCATCGCACTTCATCCGGGCAACAAAGATGCGGCGTACGCGTACTATTTGAAAGCTATGTGCCATTACGAGCGCATTCGCGATGTAGGCCGTGATCAGGAATATACGAATAATGCTGTGGCTGCATTGACAGATGTCGTTCGTCGCTATCCGGATTCCGAATATGCGCGCGACGCCCGATTGAAACTTGATCTGACGTACGATCATCTGGCGGGCAAGGAAATGTATGTGGGCCTGTTTTACCTTAAGGAAAATCGTCATATTGCGGCGATCAATCGTTTCAAAACAGTGCTTACAAAATATCAGACAACGAACCATGTGCCAGAAGCGCTGCATCGGCTGACCGAAGCCTATCTCGAGCTTGGCGTTGTCGATGAAGCGCGTCAGACGGCGGCTGTGCTCGGCCATAATTATCCGGGCAGTCGCTGGTATCAGGACTCCTATCGCCTGTTTGAGCGACGCGGGCTGATCCTTGCTGACGGCACGACGCCGTCTCGCCTGCGAACAGCACAGCAGGGTGATAAGAAAAAACAGCAAGACCCTGATTTGATTTCTCTTGACCCGAACGCAGCGGTCGACATTAAGCCGCCAAGCGCAGCAGAGCTAGAAGCGTTGTCGCCGACAGGGGACTCGCTTGCCGACGATATTGAAGCCGTCGATCCGTTTTAACGCCTTTTAAGCCTTCGATGATGGAGGTTTGGAACTCTTCCGAGCGCCGGCAAACTGCGGTACATGATTACCCGTGTTCCATTCTCTTCGCGGGCGTAGATGCTGACAGCTCTGCATATTCAGGATTTTGTTCTGATCGACAGGGCCGACCTTGCGATCGGCGAGGGGATGACCGCGCTCACCGGCGAGACCGGGGCGGGCAAATCCATTCTTCTTGATGCGCTGGGGCTGGCGGTTGGCGGACGCGCCGCCCGCGGCGCAGTGCGGCATGGCGCTGACAGCGGGTCGGTCTCCGCTGTGTTCGAGCCCGCCGCTGATCATGCCATCTGGGCGCTGCTGGAAGAGAACGGGCTGCGCGCCGACGGTGATCAGATCATCCTGCGCCGGGTGCAGGGCGGCGACGGGCGCAGCCGCGGTTTTGTCAATGACCAGCCGGTGTCAATTGCGCTGTTGCGGTTGGTTGGCGATACGCTTCTGGAGATTCACGGCCAGCATGACGGACGCGGTTTTCTGTCGTCATCGGCGCATCGGACGATGCTCGATGAGTTCGGCGGGCTGGAGAAGAAAGCCGCTGCGGTCGCAGGCGCCTGGCGGCGCTGGCGCGAGGCGCTGAACGCACTGGATGAGCGGCGGCGCGAGCGCGATGCGGCGGCGCGGGAAGCGGACTATCTGCGTCACGTGGTCGAACGGCTTTCCGAGATCGATCCGCAGGCGGATGAAGAGACGGCTCTGGCCGCACGCCGGAGCGAACTGATGGCGGCGGAAAAGATTGGCGATGATTTGCGCGCCGCCGCCGCTGCGCTCGATGACGGCGGTGTTGATGCAAGCCTTGCGCGTGCGGCGCGGTTCATTGCAAAGGCGGCGGAGCGACTGCGCGGCGAGAATGACATTCTTTCCGACGCAGCGGGCCGGCTGGATGCAGCGATCACAGAAGCCGGCGAGGCGCGTCTTGGCGTTGACGCCGCCATACGCGAATTCGGCGCCGATCCGGCGGAGCTGGAAGCGGTAGAGGAACGTCTTTTTCTATTGCGCGGCGAAGCGCGCAAGCACGGTCTCCAGCCGGACGGGCTGCAGAACTTTCTCGCCCGCGCGAAAGGCGCCCTGCAGGATGTCGAGAGCGGCGAGGCGGCGTTCGAGGCGCTGGAAAAAGCCGCCGGCGCTGCAGCGGCTGACTTTGAAAAGCTGGCAAAGGCTTTGTCGTTGGCCCGGGCGAAGGCGGCAAAACGTCTTGACGAAGCCGTCGCCAAGGAACTGGCGCCGCTGAAACTCGGCCGCGCGGTCTTCCAGACACAGATTGAGAGTGACCATGATCGTCCGGGTCCGGAAGGATACGACAATGTTGAGTTTATGGTCGCCACCAATCCCGGCGCGCCGGCGGGCCCGTTGCGGACCATCGCCTCAGGCGGCGAGCTCTCCCGTTTTGTTCTCGCCATGAAGGCGGCGCTGGCGGCGAAAGAAAACCGCACCGTGATCATCTTTGATGAAGTCGACGCCGGGGTCGGCGGCGCCGTCGCAGACGCCGTGGGGGAACGGTTGGCGCGGCTCGCCATGGGCGCGCAGGTGCTCGTCGTCACCCACAGCCCGCAGGTGGCCGCGCGCGCCGGAGCCCATTGGCGCATCGAAAAAACCCAGACGAAAAAGCGAACGGACACCCGCGTCGCCATGCTGGCGCAAGAGGAGCGCATCGAGGAAATCGCGCGCATGCTGTCCGGCGCAGAGATCACCGACGAGGCGCGCGCCGCTGCTCGCCGGCTGCTCGGTATTTCATCTGTGTCGAAGCGAAAACTCGCAAAGGCTGGTTAAGCGAATTTCACCTCGCCAATACAACTGCTGCAGTGTATTTCGACCGGAATTCCGCTTTTGGTGCAAACTTATCTAACGTCGTCTTAGATGGCGTATAATGCTGTTTTTGAAATGTGACAGATGGCGAAACCTGCAACTCAATTCTTCGAAACAATCCCCGTCGGCAAACTGACGCTCGAGGAAGCGGAAAGCGAACTTGCCCGCCTTGCAGCGGAGATCGGTAAGGCGGATGAGGCGTATTACAACAAAGACAAACCGGATCTCACCGATGCGGAATACGACGCCCTGCGCCGGCGCAATCTGCTTATCGAAAAGCGTTTTCCAAAATTAAAGCGCGCCGATTCTCCGTCCGATAAGGTCGGCGCGCCGCCGTCCGCCAGGTTCGAAAAATCCAAACACGCCGTCGCCATGTTGTCGCTCGACAACGCCTTTGACGATGACGACGTTGCCGAGTTCGCCAAACGCGTGCGCAAGTTTCTGGGGCTTGATGAAAACGAGACAATCGCTTTCACCGCCGAGCCGAAGATCGACGGGCTGTCGCTCAATCTGCGGTACGAACAGGGCGAGCTGAAACTCGCGGCGACCCGCGGCGACGGTGAGACCGGCGAAAATGTGACGTCCAACGCGCTCACCATCGCCGATATTCCGAAGACGCTGAAAGGCGCGTCGGATGTCCTCGAAGTGCGCGGCGAAGTCTACATGTCTCACGAGGATTTTGAGGCGCTGAACGCCCGGCTTGAGGCGGCGGGGGAGGAGACGGCGCCTAATCCGCGCAATGTCGCAGCCGGATCGCTGCGCCAGCTTGATGCGGCGGTGACGGCGTCGCGATCCTTGCATTTTTTCGCCTATGCGTGGGGCGAACTATCCGAACCGCTGGCTGACACGCAGATGGGCGCTGTCAAACGGCTTACAAAACTTGGGTTCAAAACCAATCCGCTTACGAAGCGTTTTGAGAGTGTCGACGATCTCATAAAACACTATCGCAAGATCGAGGAGTCGCGATCCGCGCTCGGCTACGACATCGACGGCGTCGTCTATAAGGTTGATCGGCTGGATTATCAGGAACGGCTTGGTTTTGTGTCGCGCCATCCCCGCTGGGCCATTGCCCACAAGTTCCCGGCGGAGAAAGCGACGACGGTTCTTGAAAAGATCGACATTCAGGTTGGGCGCACCGGCAAGCTGACGCCGGTTGCACGGCTGAAGCCCGTTACTGTCGGCGGCGTCGTTGTCACCAATGCGACACTGCACAACGCCGATGAAATCGAGCGCAAGGATATCCGCGAAGGCGATACGGTGGTCATCCAGCGCGCCGGCGACGTCATCCCGCAGGTGGTGGAAGTCCTCAAAGACAAGCGCAAGAAAGGCGCCCGGAAATATAAATTTCCAGACCGCTGTCCTGTCTGCGGTTCCCATGCGGTCAATGAGGAAAATCCGAATACGGGCAAAGCCGATGTCGATAAACGCTGCACGGGCGGGCTCATCTGCGCGGCGCAGGCGACGGAGCGGCTGAAACATTTCGTCTCCCGCCAGGCTTTCGATATTGAAGGGCTTGGCGCGAAACAGGTCGACGCCTTCTTTGAAGATAAGATTATCCAAGAGCCCGCCGACATCTTCACCCTGCGCAAACGCCAGGACGCCGGCGGGATTGAGCTTTACCGCTACGATACAGATGACGCAGGCGCGCGGAAGAAAGATAAAAACGGCAAGGAGAAACCGCCGACCAATCTGAAATCCGTGCAGAACCTGTTCGACGCCATTGACGAGCGCCGCAATATAGCGCTGCCGCGGCTCATCAATGCGCTCGGCATGCGCCATGTGGGTGAGACCAATGCGCGGCTGTTTGCGGTTCACTATGGAAGCTTTGACGCGTTCATGGCGGCGGCGATCGCCGCGCAGGACGACGCCTCGCCTTCCTACGAAGACATGCTGACGATTGACGGCGTCGGCGCGCTGGTGGCGCGGGGCGTCATTGATTTCTTTGCTGAGGAACACAATCGCGACGCCGTTGAGCGCCTGCTCGCCGAAATTGCCCCTCAAGAAGAAAAGGCCGTCGCTTCAGCGTCGCGGGTCGCCGGCAAGACGGTTGTCTTCACTGGAACGCTGGAGACCATGACCCGGGATGAGGCGAAAGCCTCCGCCCAGCGCCTCGGCGCTAAGGTTTCTGGGTCGGTCTCCGGCAAGACCGACTATGTGGTGGCGGGTCCGGGCGCCGGGTCGAAACTGAAAAAGGCGGAAGCGCTTGGCGTTGAGGTGTTGACGGAGGCCGAGTGGTCCGATCTGGTTGCATCGGGGAATTGAGGGCGAATTGTATGATACGGCGAATGGCGGCGATTGCCGCAGCGATGACGGTCAGCGCATGTGTTTCATCGTCGCCTCCGCAATCGTCGCAGAACACGGCGGCGAAGACGTCATTGTTATCAGTTGATGTTGAGCTGGTTCCGGCGGTCCGGTTCGCCAACGATGCGGCGCCGGCGCAGTCCATGCGTCTTGAAGACCGGATGGTCCATTACGGCGCCAGCGCCGTCAGCGTCGCCGTCCTGCAAGCCGGCGAGATCGTTCATGTGGAGGCGATTGGGACAGTCTCGGCGCAGAGCGACAAACCGGCGACGCCCGACCTTCTGTTTCAGGCGGCGTCTATCAGCAAGCCGGTGTCCGCTATCGGCGCCATGACGCTGGTCGATGACGGCCGTGTGGATCTCGATGCGGATGTTGAAGACTATCTGCAAAGCTGGAGCCTGCCCAACGACACAGGAGACCCGGTAACTTTGCGCGAGCTCCTGTCTCATACCAGCGGCGTATCGGTGCCCTCTTATCCAGGTTTTGAAAAAGGGGCGGATCTGCCCACGCTTGACGATATTCTCGCCGGCGCGCCGAACGCCTATTCAGCGCCTGTTGTTGTTGCCGGTCCGCAGGGCGAATACGCCTATTCCGGCGGCGGATATATGGTCGCCCAGAAAATGATCGAGGATGTCGCGGGGGCGTCATTTAGCGCGTTCATGGCGGAAAAGGTATTTGCGCCAGCGGGCATGACGCAATCGTCTTTCGATCAGTATCCGGATGAGGCGGCGGTTGTCTTCGGTCATGACTGGCGCGGCGCACGGTTGAAAGACGGCTGGCAGCCCTATCCGCAACTTGCGCCAGCCGGTTTGTGGACGACGCCGCGCGACCTTGCGCGACTGATGCAATCCTATTTCGCCGCCTATAGGGGCGACGACACTCAATTGCTCTCCGCTGAGGCGGCGCGCGCGATGGCGGTGTCGATTGCGTCGGATACGGGTCTCGGCTTCGGCGTTGACGGGGAGGGCGCGGAGAAAAGACTGACACACGCCGGTTGGACCATCGGCTATCGCTCTTATCTTTTATTCTATCCTGAAACCGGCGACGGCATTGTCGTCATGGCCAACGCGCAGGCCGCCAACCACCTCGTCAGCGAAGTCATCCGTATGGCGAGCGCTGAATTCGGCTGGCCTGAAATTTTTCCTGTAAAAACGCGAGAAGCTGCGTTGTTGAGCGAAGAACAGCGCCGTGCGCTCGCAGGCGAATACCGTTTTGACGGACCCGGATTTTCGATTTCAGTGACACAAACGGGCGACCGTTTTCGGATCGAGACACCGCGCGGGACTGTTTACGAGGCTGTTGCTGTCGGCCCCCGAAGCCTGATTATTCTGGAGACAGGCGACGAATTTGAAATCGACCCTGACGATCCGATGCTCGCGACGCTCTGGGGCATGACGGCGCAAAAGCAATAGGTTTTATGGCAAATAAAGCGCTTCGCGTTGAAAAGACAGGTTTGGTCGGTGTTTTCGCAACGCTAAAATCGGCTAAAATATTAGCATAATATGCTCAAACCATAGGCCCAGAAAACCGGGCCCGCTGTTTTTCCACCGGAACGCCTTCGCCCATTGCGTGACGGCGGCCTCGCGGATTACACCATCGCCAATTCTGAAGGCGGCCCGTAGAAGTCGCCCAGAAAACAACAGCTTCGCCCGAGCGTTGCGAAGCAACCATATTGGGAGAAACGAATGAGCGAAAAGTTGAACGGCGCCGGCAAACCGCTGTCGCTGCACGTGCCGGAGCCCGAATTTCGGCCGGGCGATACGCCGGACTTTTCAGATTTTCCGATTCCCAAAGCGGGCGAGGTTCAACGTCCCGCCATCGATGTCGCCGCCGAAGACATTCGCGATCTCGCTTACACCATCATCCGCGTAATGAACGAAGATGGCGATGCGGTGGGCGACTGGGCCGGCGCGCTTGACGACGACCAAGTCAAGGAAGGCCTGGAAGACATGCTCCGCGTGCGCGCCTTTGATGCGCGGATGCAGAAGTCGCAGCGCCAGGGCAAGACCAGTTTTTACATGCAGTGTTTAGGCGAAGAGGCGATCGCCTGCGCCTTCTCAAAAGCGCTGAAGCCGGGCGATATGAACTTCCCGACCTATCGCCAGCAGGGTCTTCTTTTGTCGACGGACTATCCCATGGTCGACATGATGAACCAAATTTATTCCAATAGCGCCGATCCGCTGAACGGCCGACAATTGCCGATCATGTACTCCTCCAAGGACTACGGGTTTTTCACCATCTCCGGCAATCTGGCGACGCAGTTTATTCAGGGCGTCGGCTGGGCTATGGCGTCCGCCATCAAGGGCGACACCAAGATCGCGGCAAGCTGGATCGGCGACGGCTCAACGGCCGAATCAGATTTTCATTCCGCGTTGGTTTTCGCGTCCACCTATCGCGCGCCAGTGATTTTGAATGTTGTGAATAACCAATGGGCGATCTCGACCTTTCAGGGCATCGCCCGCGGCGGGGCGCCGACTTTTGCGTCGCGCGGCATTGGTTTCGGCATTCCTTCCCTGCGCGTCGACGGCAATGACTATCTCGCGGTCTATGCGGTCTCAAAATGGGCCGCCGACCGCGCCCGCGCCGGCCATGGGCCGACGCTGATTGAGCACGTCACTTATCGCGCCGGCGCTCACTCCACTTCAGATGACCCGTCCGCCTACAGACCGAAAGAAGAGTATGACGCATGGCCGCTCGGCGATCCGGTGGGGCGGCTGAAAGCCTATCTCATCAAGCGTGGCAAATGGTCGGACGATCAGCATAAGCAGACAACAGAGTTGCTTGAGGCGCAGGTCGCCGAGGCGCAGAAGCAGGCGGAGAAAAACGGCACGCTTCATGACGGGCCGCATGTGAGCGCAAAAGAAATGTTCGAGGATGTATATGCGGAAATGCCCTTGCATCTGAAACGTCAGCGCCAGCAAGCGGGGATCTGATCATGGCCAGAATGACAATGATCCAGGCGCTCCGCTCGGCCATGGACGTGACCATGGAGCGCGATGACGATGTTGTCGTCTTCGGCGAGGACGCCGGCTATTTCGGCGGCGTTTTTCGGTGTACGGAGGGCCTGCAGAAAAAATACGGCAAACATCGCTGTTTTGACGCGCCCATTTCCGAAAGCGGAATTATCGGCGCCGCCATCGGCATGGCGGCCTATGGCTTGCGCCCCTGCGTCGAAATCCAGTTCGCTGACTATATGTATCCAGGTTACGACCAGATCACGCAGGAAGCAGCCCGCATCCGCTATCGCTCGAACAATGACTTTACGACCCCAATGGTTGTGCGCATGCCGACCGGCGGCGGCATTTTCGGCGGTCAGACGCACTCGCAGAGTCCCGAAGCCTTGTTCGCCCATGTAGCGGGGCTGAAAACGGTTATTCCGTCCACGCCCTATGACGCCAAGGGTCTGTTGATCTCTGCCATTGAAGACGACGATCCGGTGATGTTTCTGGAGCCGAAACGTCTTTATAACGGGCCCTTTGACGGCCACCATGACCGGCCTGTGACGCCGTGGTCGAAACACGATGCCGGCGAAGTGCCGGAGGATCATTATTCAATACCGCTGGGCAAGGCCGCCATCCGCCGGGAAGGGGAGGCGGTGACGGTGCTTGCTTACGGCACCATGGTTTATGTGGCTGAGGCCGCGGCGGAGGAAACCGGCGTCGATGCGGAAATCATTGATTTACGGACGATCATGCCTCTCGATCTCGAAACGATCGAAGCCTCGGTGCGCAAAACCGGCCGCTGCGTTGTCGTCCATGAAGCGACGCAAACTTGCGGTTTCGGCGCCGAGTTGATGGCGGTCGTCATGGAAAATTGTTTCTACCACCTTGAAGCGCCGGTGATCCGCGTGGCTGGTTATGACACGCCTTATCCGCATGCGCATGAATGGGAATACTTCCCCGGGCCGGCGCGGGTCGGCGCAGCGCTGAAAAACGTAATGGAGGCGGCGTAATGGGCGAGCATGTGATCAAGATGCCTGACGTCGGAGAAGGCGTCGCGGAAGCTGAACTCGTTGAGTGGCTGGTCGATATCGGCGCCAATGTCCGCGAAGACGAAGTGCTCGCCTCGGTCATGACCGACAAGGCGACGGTCGAAATTCCCTCGCCCGTGGAGGGCAAAGTCATGTGGCAGGGCGGCGCCATTGGCGATGTGCTCGCGGTTGGCTCGCCGCTGATCAAGCTGGAAGTCGACGGGCCCGGCAATGTGAAGCCCGGCGCCGATCCAGCGGCAGCGAAAGACGACGATCTGAAGCCGGAACCGAAAGAATCAAAAGAACCGCAGGCGGAAGAAAAGCCCGCGCCGAAACCGGAACCTAAACCCGAGCCCAAACCAAAGAAAAACGGCGCCGCCGGCGGCCACGGCATGGTCGTCGCGAAAGCAGGCGCGCCGCGCAAGGAAGGCGAGAAACCGCTCGCCCCGCCGGCGGTCAGAAAACGCGCCGCGGACGCGGGCGTCGATCTGCGCCGCGTGGCGGGCTCGGGCCCGGCGGGTCGCATCACCCATGAAGATCTCGACGCCTATTTCGAGGTTGGCGGCGACGTCGCCGCGCGCGGGAGCGGCTACGTTAAGAAGACATCCGTCGAAGAGGTGCCGGTGCGCGGGCTTCGTCGCAAGATTGCGGAGAAGATGGAAGCGGCGAATGCGCGGATTGTGCCGATCACCTATGTAGACGAGATTGACGTCACGGCATTGGAGGACCTCCGTAAGCAGATGAATGAGACGCGGCAAGAGGGGCGGCCGAAGCTGACGATCCTGCCGTTTCTCATGCGCGCTATGGTAAAGGCTATCGCCGAGCAGCCGCAGATGAGCGCCATCTTCGATGACGACGAAGGCGTCATTCGCCAATACGGCGCCTGTCATATCGGCATTGCGGCGCAGACGCCGAACGGGTTGATGGTGCCGGTAGTCCGCCACGCCGAGGCGCGGGACGTCTGGGATTGTGCAGAAGAAGTGGGCCGGCTTTCGGATGCGGCGAAATCCGGCAAGGCGAGCCGGGAGGAGCTGTCTGGCTCAACGATCACGATCACCTCGCTGGGCGCCATGGGCGGTATTGTGACAACGCCGGTGATCAACCATCCGGAAGTCGCCATTGTCGGCGTCAACAAGATGCAGGTTTTGCCGCGCTGGGACGGGTCGGAGTTCCGCCCACGGAAGATCATGAACCTCTCGTCAAGCTTCGATCATCGTGTTATCGACGGCTGGGACGCGGCGGTCTTTGTGCAGAAGATCAAGGCGCTCATGGAACAGCCGGCGATGATTTTTGTTGAGGATTAGTGCGCGCCGCCATCCTTCGAGGCCCGGACTTGTGTCCGGGCGCCTCAGGATGAGGGTTTGTTCGTTCAATAGAATGCAGCCCTCATCCTGAGGTGCGAGCTGAAGGCGAGCCTCGAAGGATGGCCGCAAGAAACAAAGTTGAGAAACTATGCCCATCATTGAATGTAATACTCTTGTCATCGGCGCCGGGCCCGGCGGTTACGTCGCGGCGATCCGCGCCGGACAGTTGGGGCTCGATACTGTGATTGTCGAAGGCAAAGCCCATGGCGGGACTTGCCTTAATGTCGGCTGCATTCCGTCAAAGGCGTTGATTCACGTCGCCGATGAATTTGAGAAAGCGTCTCATTTTTCCAATGGATCGCCAATCGGCATCAAGGCGAAGAAGCCGGAGATCGATCTGGGCAAGACCGTCAAATGGAAAGACGGCATCGTCAAGCGGCTGACCGGCGGGGTCGGCGGGCTTCTCAAAAAGAACAAGGTGCGCAGCCTGAATGGCTGGGCGTCGTTCGTCGACGGCAAGACTGTCGAAGTGAGAGACGATAAAGAGACTCATACGGTCAAAGCTGAAAATATCATTATCGCCACCGGGTCCGAAGCGGTGGAGCTGCCGTTTCTGCCTTTCGGCGATGATGTAGTTTCGTCAACCGAAGCGCTGGATCTTGCCGAGGTTCCGAAAAACCTTGCCGTGGTCGGCGCCGGCTATATCGGCCTTGAGATGGGCATCGCCTTTGCCAAGCTTGGCAGCAAGGTGACGGTCGTCGAAGCGCTCGACCGCATCCTGCCGCTATACGACGCCGATCTGACCAAGCCTGTGGCGAAAAAGATGAAAAGCCTCGGCATGGACGTGCTGCTTGGCGCCAAGGCCAAAGGCAAGTCCGGCAAGGGCCTCGATATTGAGGACGCTGACGGCAAAGCGCAGACCATACCCGCGGACAAAATTCTGGTCACAGTAGGGCGCCGTCCGCTGACGGAGGGTTGGGGCCGAGATAATCTCGTGCTCGATATGGACGGCAAGTTTATCAAAATCGACGATCATTGCCGCACGTCGATGAAGGGCGTTTACGCCATCGGCGATGTCACCGGCGAGCCGATGTTGGCGCACCGCGCCATGGCGCAAGGCGAGATGGTTGCGGAGATCATCGCCGGGCATAACCGGTCATGGGACAAACGCGTCATTCCCGCGATCTGCTTTACCGATCCGGAAGTGGTTTCCGCGGGCCTCTCCCCGGATGAAGCGAAGGAAGCGGGCGAGGAGATCGTCACGCAGATGTTCCCCTTCGCCGCCAACGGCCGCGCCATGACCATGGAGGCTGAAGAAGGCTTTATACGGATCGTTGCACGGAAAGACGATCACGTGGTGCTCGGCATTCAGGCCTGTGGCGGCGGCGTTGCTGAGCTTTCTGCCGCCTTCGGTCTCGCCATCGAAATGGGCGCGCGCCTTGAAGATATCGCCGGCACGATCCACGCCCATCCGACGCAAGGGGAAGCCTTCCAGGAAGCCGCGCTCCGCACGCTGGGGCACGCGCTGCACATCTAGGCGGAGCGAATCCCGTTAGGCAGGCGGCATGGCCAAGCTCTATTTCAACTATTCGGCGATGAACGCCGGTAAGTCGACAAACTTGCTGCAGGCAAGTTTCAACTATCGCGAACGCGGCATGAATACGATCCTGTTCACTGCCGCGATCGATACGCGTTCGCCCGAGGGTCGGATTACTTCACGCATCGGGCTTGAGGCGCCGGCGATCCCGTTTCATGCCAATACGGATATTTTCGAGATCGTTCTAAAAGCAAAGAGTTCAGAGCCGGTTGACGCGGTTTTCCTCGATGAGGCGCAATTTCTCTCACCAGATCAGGTGCGCCAGCTTGCGCGCATTGTCGATGAGCTTGGCTTGCCTGTTTTGTGTTATGGACTGCGCACAGACTTTCTGGGCGATCTTTTCCCCGGTGCGGCGACGCTGATGGCGCTGGCCGATGACATTCGCGAATTGAAGACGATCTGTCATTGCGGCCGGAAAGCAACCATGAATTTGCGGATCGATCAGAACGGTGACGCGGTCATTCGCGGCGACAGTATCGAAATCGGCGGCAATGACCGTTACGCCGCCCTGTGCCGGGCGCACTTCTATGAGGAAATAAACAAAGTGAAAAATCGCGACGTCTAGCCTGGCGGCCCCGTCGCAAAACTTTCAACAAGGCTCCCCGCCAGCAGCCGCCAGCCGTCGATCAGTACGAAAAAGATCAGCTTGAACGGTAGCGAGATCACAATGGGCGGCAGCATCAGCATGCCCATGGCCATCAGGATCGACGAGATGACCATGTCGATGATCAGGAACGGGATGAAGATCAGAAACCCGATTTCAAACGCGCGTTTCAATTCCGAAATCATGAAAGCGGGGATGAGCACATGCAGCGGCGTCGCCTCAGGACTTTCTGGTTCGACATCCGCCATATCAAAAAATAGCGCAAGGTCTTTCTCGCGGACCTGAGACAGCATGAAGTCTTTCACCGGCGCCGCGGTTTTTGGGAACGCTTCTTCAATGGTGATTTCTTCCGCCATGAACGGTTTGACACCCGCCTCATAGGCTTCGGAAAAGGTTGGCGCCATCACAAACATGGTCAGAAACAGCGCCAGAGAAATGATCACCGGGTTGGGTGGACTCTGTTGAATGCCGATGGCGGTGCGTAAGAGCGACAAGACAATCACGATACGAATGAAGCTCGTCATCATGATCAAAACCGAAGGCGCCAAAGAGAGAACTGTCGTTAAGACGACGAGTTGGACAATCCGCGCGGACAATCCGCCGCCTTCGCCGCCCATGTCGATGGTCACGGCTTGAGCCGCCACGTCTGCGTTCATAACGATAGACGCTGCAAAAGCGGCGATAAATATATTCATGAGACGTCTCATGCCGCGTTTTGACTGTCTGCGTCGCTTTTAGCTGCATTGCATGCGTTGCGAAGCTCTTGAAGCGGATGGATGGAACCGCTTGAGAGCGCTTTTGGGCTCATAATATTATTTGCAATGACGCTCTCGCTTTGTGCGCCGAGCATGACAAGGTGCTCCCGATTATCGCAGCGAAGGAGAACAATCCGGCGGCGATTATCGATTGCAAGACTTTCAATGAGCTCTAGACGGCGCGACGCCTGACGTGCGGACAGTGTTTTCATGAGGCCGGCTTTTCGAAAGATGACTGCGCCCACGCCAATCATCCCAATAACCGCGATGAGGCCAAAGAAAACCCGAATGATATCTGATATGTCCATCTCGCCCGTTTAAGCCTTTGCCTGACCCGGCAAAATTTACCGGGCGCATGCTTAAAACAGCGTTAAGCGAGTTAGGTGTCTGTCAGCTTAGCGAACTCAGAAAAAGGAATAATCTCGCCGTCCAACTCGGAGCGAAACCAGTCGAAATAAGCGCTTGTGACATTCAGTATGCGATCGACGCTTGATTTGTCATGAGCGTAGGCGTTCCCGCCAACTGTTAAGCTTGTTGAATGAAGTGTAAATGTGAGGATAGGAAGCCGGCTGGCGAGAAGGCTTTTCGTCAAAGCCTTAAGTTCAACCGTTTGCGCGCCTTCAGGGGATAAACGCATAGGCCGGGTCCAGTTTCGGCGGCGTTGCGGCTGTCCGGTGTGCAGACCCGGTGCGTTTTGATCTTGATTGAGGAAAGTCGACGTGTGGCGAATTGCGCGCGCGCCGCAAACAGGAAGTGCGTATACAGAACCGTTGGGCGTCTCGGCGACAAACGGATGGTTGGAAACCGCTGAAAAGTCAGGGCCCCCGTCGGATGAAAAATCAAATGCAGCGCTGGGACTGAAATCATACGTGATGCCGCATTCTGCAAGAATAGGATAGCATGCCGATGAAATTCCATAGCGGCCGGCGCGGTGGCTGAGCGGTTGCGCGCCAAACGCTTTTTCAAAGGCAAAGATAAGCGCATTGAGTTTTTCGCGTTGAGCGTCGCCGGAAAGGTTTTTCTGATAAGAATAATAAGCGCCTGAACTATCGCTCTGCGGCGGCGTCACCCAGCTATGCAGGTGAAGGCCTGCGCTCAGATTACGGTTGGCGGACTTTTCTGAAAAATAACCGGATGTCTTTTTATCAGTGAGCAGCGGATAAGAGAGGAAATAATGCGGTTTGACATTTTCTCGTTCACACAGAGCCTGGAAGGCGTTGATATCTTGTGTGTCCGGCAGTGAGTAACTTGTCGAATCGAAATGGCGCCAGTCGAACAGCTCTTCAGTATCAACCGTCACGATCAGCCGGGGTCGTGCGGACGTAATTGATCGCAAAGGCTCTCTAAAATATACAGATGCGGCGCGCTTTGAGCGCGCGGTAAGCTCGTCAAAAATTTGCTTCATCCCAGCCGTAGTTTTACTCCACGAGTGCGCTTTGGCGTGGGCTCTGGGCGCGCTGCGGTCTTTTGATATCTGCAAATTTCTGGTTATTGCTTCTGCAAGAGCGCCTGAAGTTCGTTCAGGGACGATCTCTCCCGCGTCGGCGGAAGAAATTACTTCTGCTGAGCCGCCGGCTTTAGTTGCAATGCATCTTGCGCCGCACGCCATCGCTTCCAACAGGACATTCGGCCAACCTTCGCGCGATGACGCCAAAACAAGCAAGTCAGATGCGCTGTAGAGGTCAGGCAGGCGCTCATGGGCGATTGCGCCAAGAAAATGAACGCGATCAGCGATGTTGAGCGCATTTGCAAGGCGCGTGAGTTCCCTGCGTTCTTCTCCGTCGCCTGCGATCAGGAGATTGACATTCGGTATTGTGGCTGCCGCGCGGATAACAAGGTCGTGGCCTTTGCGCTCAACGAGATGCCCAACGCTGGCAATGGTCGGACCAGTAACGTTGAACTGCGCTTTGGCGCGCGCCTGATCGGACGGCTTGAAAAGATCGAGGTCGACACCGTTGCGCAAGACGCGGATCTTTTGCTCATTAGCGCCGAGTGCAACCATATTGCCTTTCAACGCACCAGCAACGGCGATAAGCGCATCCGCCTTATTCATTGTTTCCAGAAGGCGAGCACGGGGCGCAGCAAAATCCGGAATAAGAGTGACGTCGCTGCCGCGAGCGGTAACGACAACGGGTTTCCCAAGTTCTGCTGCAATTTTTGTTGCGGCGACGCCGTCAGGGTAGGCGTAATGCGCGTCGATAAAATCGAAATCCCAGTTTTCTTCAGTTAGCTGATGAATGCTCTGCCGCAAGCTGCTTGCAAGAGCGTCAGGACTTATGCGCATCGCTGCTTTCGGCGGGATCAGATAGCGGGGATGGCGCACATCCAGGCCATGGCGTATCTCTCGATGCGGGGCCTGTGCGAAGCGCGCATATTTTCCAAAGCGCGCATGCTTGAAAGGAAACCACGGAACGGGCGCAATAACTTTGACGTCGCCGTCGTAGTCCCGAAGAAAAGCGCGCAATCTGTTTTCTACAAAGACGCCGTGCGTAGGCGCTGCTGCGTTTGGGTATAATGTGGAAAAAACAAGAAACCGCATGTCAGGGCGCCAATTTGTGATTACCCGTTATTGGTGTGAACGCCTACGGAAAGTTTAAGATCATTTTGATGAGATCGGTGTTAGGCTGTTGAAAAAAATGCGTGTGCAATTAACGGTTTATCAATTCGCACGCTTAGTCGGACAGGCCATGACCGCAACGACTGTTGAAACGCGCACGGCGACAGCTGCAAACCCAACCGTTTCGTCACGGTTGCCGCATGTCTTATGCTGGCTAGTATGGGCAGGACTATCCGCCGGATTATGGTGCTTGATTTTCTTTTTCGCTCTTTAATTGCGTTTATTCTGAATTTTCGCCTAATTTGCATAAATAGAATGCTTTACGTTTAAGTTGTTGCAGAGCGGTCAAGCTCGCGTCATATCTATTACGTTAACATTTTGTTAGGCACAATTCGTGCTGCGATATATGGGTGAAATCGCACCACTGGGGTGACCGAGACGAAGATGTCTCAGTCTGATACGAAATATGGTGGGGGACCATGGCTGCTTATCTGCCAGCAATAGCATTTGCCTGTTTTCTGGCAGCCGGCGCCGTTTACGCAGCTGCCGCGGGCGACAACGCGCATATGCGTCGCACTCCTTTTCGGATGCGCCCGGCAAGACGTGAAGGCGTGCTATCGGCTATGGAAGTCGCAATCGATCATGACCGGGTTTGTCTTGAGACACTCGATAGCGCTGCGATATCGGGCGCGGCGGCGGCCAGTCGAAGCCGGTTTCCGGATTTTTCAAAGCGAACGCTCGATATCGTCTTGAGCGTTGTGATGATCGTCTTCCTGACGCCGTTGCTTGCGGCAACCGCGATCGCCATCAAGCTAGATAGCCCGGGCCCTGTTCTATACCGCCAAAAACGCGTCGGCCTCGGCGGCAAAGTGTTCGAGGTGTATAAATTTCGTTCCATGTTTGTCGATGCGGAACGGGACGGACCGCAATACGCGCGCATAGGCGATGAACGAATAACGCGGGTCGGGCGCATCATTCGTCGGTTGCGGATCGATGAAATTCCGCAAACGCTCAATGTTCTGAACGGAAAAATGAGCTTTGTCGGACCGCGACCAGAGAGGCCTGAATTTGTCGCGACGCTCGAAAAAGAAATCCCTCATTACCATGCGCGCCATCTTGTAAAGCCCGGCATTACCGGGTGGGCGCAGGTCAAATATGAATACGCGGCTTCCGTTGAGGGCGCGCGTGAAAAGCTTCGTTATGATCTCTATTATGTCACGGCGGTCTCACCGCTCTTAGATTTGGCGATTGTGGCAATGACTGTGCGGGTTGTTCTCTTTGGTCTTGGCAGCCGTTGAAATATCGCCGCCGACAAGGCGTGATTCGCCATAATTACAGGCACACCGAGCTGCTATAGACCTCAGCAATGATCGCTCAATCAACGATCGCATTATTAACCCTATGAAACAAATGCGTTTATTTTTCAAAAGCCGCTTGCAAAAGGAAGCCGACTGCAAGCATGGCAAAGAATTTGCGGAATCTCTACACTCAGAGAGGGATTGACGCAGACACGGCGCAATGGTGGCGCAAAACTGCACAAATTGAGGGATCTATCGATGATGACGCACATTAACCTTATTCGGGCTGGACTGGCGGCTATGGGGGCTCTGCTGCTAGGAGCGTGCTCCATTTTTAACGGCGGCGGCCAGCTGGCGGCGGCGCCGTCAACATCAAGCGAAGCGGCGGCAGAGTCGCCGGACTATTTGATTGGTCCTCTCGATCAGCTTGAAATTTTTGTTTGGCGTTCGCCGGAACTCTCCACGAACGTCACGGTCCGTCCGGACGGACGGATTTCGACGCCGCTTGTCGAAGACATGCTGGCGTCCGGCAAGACGCCGTCCGAACTCTCCCGCGATCTTGAGCAATCCTTGCGTAAATACGTGAAGACGCCTGAAGTCACCGTGATCGTAAGCAACTTCTCGTCCACGTTTGACCAGCAGGTGCGCGTGCTTGGTGAAGCGCAGCGGCCTGTTGCATTGCCGTATCAGTCCGGCATGACAGTGCTCGACGTAATGGTGGCTGTGGGAGGCCTGACAGAATTTGCAGCAGGCAACCGGGCGGTGCTTATTCGCGGCCAGGGCGCTGATCGTCAGTCCTATCGCGTCCGTCTCGACGATTTGCTTCGTAAAGGGAACATCTCGGCGAATGTGCCGGTGCTTCCCGGCGACGTGATTCTCATTCCTGAAAGTGCGTTCTAATCAGTCCGGCGCAAGCTGGGCGGCGGTGTTATTTTGTTTCAGTTATCGAACCTTCCAGAACCGATCGTTCGCCAGTTGAACGGCTTGTGGCGACGGCGCTGGCTCGTCGTCGCTGCGGCCTGGGGCGCTGCGTTATTGGGGTGGTTCGGCGTTTGGCTGTTGCCGGACAAATATGAGTCGCGCGCCCAGGTCTTCGTTCAGACGGAAACCATTTTGCAGCCTGTTCTTCGCGGCGTTACGGCGACGCCCGATTACGCGAGCAGGGTGCAGGTCATGCGTCTGCAGCTTCTGGCGCGCCCCAATGTCGAGGAGATTATCTATCGCTCCGGTCTCGATAAAACCATCGAGGCGGCGACAAACCTGGAACATCGCACAAAGATGCAGAGCCTCGTGAACTGGGTCGCAAGCAATATTGAGATCGAAAGCCCGCGGGACATGTATTTTATTATACGTTACGCTCACGGCGATCCGGAAGTGTCGCGGCGCGTAACAGACGCTGTGCTCAACCTTTTGATAGAACAGGATATCGGCGCGAGTTTAACCGAAAACCAGGCTGCGCGGCGCCGTCTTGATCTGCAAATTGAAGAATTCGAGGAAAAGCTTACGGCGAATGAAACAGCGGTAGCCGCTTTTCGTCGTGATAACGCCATCGAACTGGCTTCTGCTGAAGGCGCTGTACGACGCCGTGATTTAAAAGAAAGCGAACTAGAGCGCACCCTGAGTGAAATGGCGCGAACGCGCGGGCGCATTATCACATTGCGAAATCTGTTATCAGCAACCCCGCGCGGGGCGACCGGCGGCGAACTGGATCGATTGCGCGTGGAACTTGCTGACTTGCGCAGTCGCTATGAAGAGACGCACCCTGACGTTCGCGGCGTAATGGCGCGGATTGCAGAGCTGGAGCGCGCAGATGACGGACTCTTGTCCTCAAATCCTGAATTCGTTCGATTGCAGTCTGAACTCCGTGTCGCACAAGACTCTATTGCTGGTCTTCAAGCGCGTGAGGCGACCCTTCGTCAGGAAATCTATGATTTGGACATCGCGGTGGGTCAGGCCCCGGCGGCCACAGCTGAATTGCAACAAATTGAACGCCAGTATGAGACCACGAAAAATACATACGAAGATCTGCTGGCGCGGCGTGACAGGTTGGAGCTGACTGAGAACCTGGGTCCCTCAGGGCGCGGTGTTGAATATCAAGTCTTTGAGCGACCTCAGCGCGCCCTTTCGCCAACGTCGCCGCCTCGTGCGCAACTGATTTTTGCCGTTGTGGCGCTTGCTCTTATTGCCGGCGCCGGGGTCGGAGTTCTTTTTAATCTGCTTGATAAAACCTTCACTCAAACTTCGGAGTTGGAGAAAGCCTTTGGCCTGCCTGTTCTTGGGGCCTTTTCGGAAGCGGACTCAATTGAGAACCGCAGGGAGCGCCGCTTTGATATTCTGAAATTGGGGGGCGCAGGCGCCGCGCTTCTCATGATCGCCTCAGTTTATGTTTATCTGTCCTCCAACCGTTCCGATGATCTTGAAATGCTTGAAGAAGCAGGCGGCGTTGATATTGCCGGAGAGGAGGCGGTATGGGCGTTGTAGAAAAAGCCGGCGCCGCTTTTGATCCGATTGCGGCTAAGGAAAAGAAAAAGAAGAAAAAGAAAAAACCCGCGCCTGATCAGTTCACGATCGATTTCGAGCGGATGGAAGGGTTGGGCTATTATCATCCAGAACGTCTCGGCACGCCTCTGGCTATGGAATTGCGCGCCGTGAAAAGACGCTTATTGCGTAGGTTGGGATTTCTTCGCGCTAGCGGAGACCGACAGGCGTTCCGCAAGCCGGGCCGGCAACGCAATCTGGTGCTGGTCACCTCAGCCCAAGCGAGTGAAGGGAAAACTTTTTGCTCTGCTAATCTGGCCCTGTCCTTAAGTTTTGAAGATCAAATTGAAACCGTGCTTGTGGATGCTGATGTTCCGCGCCCAAAAGTGCGTGAGCGTTTCGGCTTGGAGCGAAAAGCAGGATTGACGGATTGTCTGACCACACCGTCTCTGGACACCGCCTTTGTTATGTCGAAAGCGAATGGCGCGCCGCTTAGAATTCTGACAGAAGGCGCGCCTGTGGATCGCGCAGCCGATCTGTTTTCAGGCCAAGCTTGCCAACAGCTTTTCAGCGATTTGTCGACACGATATCGGGACGGCATTGTGCTGATTGACGCGCCGCCGGTTCTTGCACGCACTGAAGCGGTTGTGCTTGCAAAATATGTCGATGAAATTGCTTTTGTCGTCAGCGCCAATGAGACTCAAGAGCCTGCTGTTGCGGCTGCGCTCGACGAGCTTCTCGATGTAAATCCGAATGTGAGTCTTATTCTGAATCGGTGTTTGATCGGCGCAGGCGCGGCCAGCTATGGCTCTTACGAATATTATGGCCGCGATGATGACGGGGCGGCGGCGAAAAAGATCGGGTGGGACAAAAATCATGACTAATAAAAATTTCCAGCGTTATTCACGCAGCGGATTGAAAAGAGCGCTCTATGTGGGCGTCAGCGCCGGCGTACTTGGGAGCGCGGCGCTGGCGCAGGTGACGCAATCCGATCCGCCTGTAAAATTGCAAACGGATTATTTTGGCTATGGAGCGTCGGTCACAGCGCGCGTCGGATACTCTGATAATATCAATCTTGGATCAGAAGGGCAGGAAGATGACGACATCATCTTGTCGACGTCCTTCAGCGGCGGTCTTATAACCAGCACCAACCGTTTTACAGGACTGGTGTTAGGCGATCTGGACTTTTCGTTTCTTGCTGACGACGGGGATTTCCGCGTCAATCAGAATGTGGGCGGCACCGGCACCGCGACGATTGCCGAGAATTGGCTGTATTTTGATGTCTCCGGGCAAACGTCGCGGCAGCTTGTCGGCGACAACGCAAGATTTTCCGGCAATCTGAATGCGGGCCGCGGCGAGCGGACAGACGTTCACTCATTCTCGTTGAGCCCCTATGTGTATCATCAGTTTGCTGATCAGTCCTCGGCATCATTGCGCTACCGTTTCTCGCAAGTTTTTGTTGATGGCGACGGTGATGGCGGTTTTTTGGATCTTGGGCTTGATGATTCGACTTCTCACGAAGCTATCGCTCAGTACAGTAGCGGCGGCCTGCTCAATCGCGCCAGATTTGTTCTCTCAGCATATGGCAACAGCACCGAGCAGGGAGAGGACAATTTCTTTCCAATCGAATATCAGCAAGGCTCTTTTACAGGTCAGGGCGAGTTTGCCTTAACGCCCAGGTTTTCTCTGAGCGGCGCGGTTGGCTATGACGAGGTCGATACGGATGGAATTGCCTCGTTATTTTTTGATGATGATGAACTATCGGGCGTATTCTGGCGCGCCGGTTTTACCGCACGGCCCAATCGCCGCGCACGAGTTCGCATTGAATATGGTCAACGCTATGATGATGACTTTATCGATGCGGATGTTTCTTACCAGATTACTCAGCGGCTGAATTTTCGCGCCGGCGCCAACCGTACTTTCCAGACGCGAACGCGCAATATCAGCGGTCGGTTTCAGGAAGTGCAAACCCAGACGCTGCTGTTTGCCGACCAGTTGCGTGAAGGCGGTGAAGCGTCGCCCCGCAGCGTGATCAACAATGCGAACCAATTTGCTTCTACGCTGACGGGTTTCAATGCGCAGACTATTGGCGTCGGCGTCATTAATCAGGCCTTTGTTGCGCTTTCAGGACGATATGATCGCAGTAATTGGGCGCTGAGCGGGGCATATATCGATAGTGATTTTGGATTTCGCGAAATCGAATCATTCGACATAACCGGTAACTTCAACAGACGCCTGTCACGGCGTTTGAACGGATATGCGCGCGCATTTTATCGCCGCGCCGATACGACTGTTGATCCGGAAGTATGCATTGCAAACCCGCAGCTATTTGGATTTGATGTCAGCGATCCTGATCTTGATCTGGATACGGACTGCATGGCCTTCGCAGACGGCACTGGTGTTACAAACACACTAGGCGGGACTGTCGGCGCCAGTTACCGCGTCTATGAAAACGTTTCAGCGTTTGGCGAATATACCTACACAAACCGGTTTTCACCGGTTGAGGCGCTGGAGTTTGAAGAGAATGCTGTATTTATCGGTCTTACGCTGGATTTCTAGCTATGTATGAAGAGTATTTCGGCCTCAGCGGGGCGCCCTTTAAGCTCAATCCGGACCCGAAGTATTTCTTCGGCAGCCGCAGCCATAATAAGGCCATGGCCTACCTGCATTATGGTTTGAAACAGGCGGAAGGATTTATTGTCATTACCGGTCCTATCGGTTCCGGAAAGACGATGGTGATTGGTCATTTGCTTGACCAGTTGAATGTTTCAAATGTCGTTGCGGCGCAATTGCTGACATCCAATATCGCCCCTGACGAACTTCTGGACCATATTCTCTCCGCTTTCCGGATTGAGCCGGAAGGGGAGGGTCGCACCGGCAAGCTCGAAGCGTTTGAAGACTACTTATTCGATCAATTGAACCGCGGTCGGCGCGTGCTTTTGATTATCGATGAGGCGCAAAATCTTCCCTTTGAAACTCTCGAAGAACTTCGGATGCTGTCTAATGTGGACTATGACGGAACGCCACTCTTTCAGGTGTTTTTGATCGGGCAGCCGGAGTTTCGCGATACTTTACAGTCCGATCGCCTTGAACAGCTTCGTCAGCGCGTTATTGCCTCTTATCATCTGGAAAGTCTGTCTGCTGACGAGACGCGCGAATATATCCTGCACCGCCTAACGGTTGCAGGCTGGAATGACAACCCGTGTTTCTCGAATTCTGCGTTTAATATCATCTTTCATGAAACCAAGGGAAGACCGCGCCGGATCAACACGCTTTGCAACAGACTTATGCTCTATTGCTCGCTTGAAGATGAAGCTAAAGTGACAGAAGCGATTGTTAAAAAAGTGGTTGCTGAATTTAAAGAAGAAAGCCTGCAGACGCAGGACAATTCGTCTACAGAAAAAAGTAGCGTTGACCCCGCCAGGAAGGTTGCGTTGCCGCCTGTGCGCGCCGTTTCGCCTGAACGGAAAGCTGTCGGCGATGATGAAAAACAGGCCCGTCCGCATGCAAAAGATGATGTGGTTGTGTCGCTTGATAGTGCTCGCGCTCGTGTGAAAGTTTCGGCTTCGGCGGATGAACCGCATGAGCAGGTCAGCGAGGCTTCGACAAAGACAGATGCGTCTGACGATGCCTCTGATGATGTGGCGTTGCATGCTTCTGAAGACTCTGATCGTCAGACTGACAGCAAGTTAGTAAGCCATGATGCTGAAAACGCCGTTGACGGAGCAGAGAAACCATCCGGCAAAGAAGATTCACCGCCGATAACAGAAGAAGACAGATCGTCAACGGCAGTCGACAATGAGGACGTGTCGTTGGGTGATGAAGGGGGATCTATGGAGAAAGAGACGGCGGCGCCGGAGCTGGCGGCAATTGCGAGCGCGATTGGCGGAAGCGTCTTCGATCGATTGAAATCAAAACGCAGCGAAACAGCCAATGGCAATGGGGAACCACGCTCCGAGGCAACGCTTGAAGATGTGGCGAGCGCTATAGAAGAGGCGCGTAGCAATGAAGGGGGCGTGATATCGGCGGATGATGATGCTCTTCCGCTCATGCCGGCGAACGCGGCGATACCGCCGCTAGCTCCCGTTCAATCTTCTGAATGGCGTGAAAAAGCCAAAACGTCCATTAACTCTGCGCGTGAAGAGCTGAAAGATGCGCATGCAAGCATGCGGCGTGTGCGCAAGTCGCTTGTTGAGATGCAAAAGCGCGGACGCGAAGATCATCAGAAAGTCGTTTCCTGCATTTCGCGAGCCGAGAGTCTTTTAACAGAATTGCGCAAAGACTGGACCTAGAAAACGCGGATGGGCGAAATGCCTATTGTGCCTGAACCTCAGCATGAGCAAAAGACGCACGCGTCTTTTGCGATGTCTGTCGACGTCGAGGACTATTTTCAAGTGTGGGCGTTTTCCAGCGCTGTATCACGATCAAGCTGGGACGGCTTTTCGCTGCGCGTTGGCGACGCGGCGCGCCGCTGTCTTGATTTGTTCGATGAACACGATGTGAAAGGTACGTTCTTCACGCTTGGTTGGGTCGCCGAACGCGATCGCCCTTTAATACGCCAGATCGTCGACCGTGGGCACGAGTTAGCCAGTCACGGCTATGACCATACGAAAGTCAACGAGCAGGATAGGGCAGCTTTTTTCCAGGACGTGCAGCGCACAAAGAAACTATTGGAGGACATTTCAGGCGCCAATGTCGCCGGTTATAGGGCCGCCGGTTTTTCAATCGATGAAACCACGCCATGGGCCTATGATACGCTGGCTGAGGTTGGTCACACATATTCATCAAGCGTCCATCCCATTAAACATGATCATTATGGCGATCAGCACGCGCCGCAAACGCCATACCGCCCACTTTCTTCCAGCCCGTTTATTGAAGCGCCGGTCGCCACTGTAAATTTTTTAGGGCAACGAATAAGCTGTGCTGGCGGCGGTTGGTTTCGAGCTTTTCCGTATGCCGCCTATCGTCAACTTTTAAATCGTGCGGCAAACCGTCTGAACGGGCCTGTGATATTTTATTTTCACCCTTGGGAGATCGATCCTGATCAACCTCGAATTAAAAGCGTATCTGCGCGATCTAGGTTTCGTCATTATTTGAATTTAAAATCTATGACGCCGAAGCTGAAGCGGTTGCTGAAAGCCCATCCTTGGCGACGCATCGATGAAACACTCGATCTTTTCCGACGCGAGCACACCGCATGAACATGTCGGCGTACAAGATCGGAACCGATATTTCTGTCCGGATTGCAACCAGCGATGACGCGGGGGAATGGGATCGTTTCGTTTTTAATCACCCTGACGGAACCATGTTTCATCGATTTGGCTGGATGCAGGCGGTGCAGGAGACATATGGTTATAGGCCTTTGCCATTGTTGACTTGCGACGGAAATGAAATTATCGGCGTCGCTCCACTGATCGATGCAAAAACGCCGCTTCTGGGGCGGTCGTTGATTTCCACCGGATTCACAGTTGGCGGCGGTCCTCTGGCGCTCGATGAAATAGCACTTCATGCCGTGGCTGAAGAGGCGGAAAAACTGGCGCTTGATGCAGGGGCAAAGTATGTCGAGTTTCGAAGTGCGGCGTCGCCAGGCGCAGGCTGGATCGAGAAAAAAGACGTTTACGCATCATTTCAAATTACACTGCCGTCAACGCCGGAAACAGCGCTCACTAGCATCCCGCGCAAGCGTCGGGCAGAAATTCGCAAAGCGCTTTCATCAGCTGAAAAAGGCGACTTACATATTTGCCATCGCCAGAATTTTGATTTGTTCTACGATCTTTATTCAATATCTTTGCGCAATCATGGAACGCCTGTTTTTCCGCGGGCATTCCTTACAGCGCTCATGAATCATTTTGGCGATGATGTCGATATCTCTGTTGCAGAATATCGGGGACGGCCCGTCGCGGCCCTGTTGAGTTTTTTTTATAAGGATGTTGCATATCCTTACTATATCGGCGCTTTGCCAGTAGCGCGCGATATGCGGGCGGCGGAGTTTCTGTATTGGTCGCTCATGGTTAAGAGCATTGAGAGGGGCTGTAAAAGCTTTGACTTTGGGCGCAGCCGCATCGGGACAGGCCCTTATCATTTTAAAAAGCTTTGGGGCGTGGAACCTGCGCCGCTAATTTATCAGCATAGACTAATTACCCTTAAATCGCTGCCAAATGTGAATCCGCAAAATCCGAAATTTGCTCAGTTCGTCAAGATTTGGCGGCGTCTGCCGCTAGGCGTAACGAACCGTCTTGGCCCGTTGCTGTCGGCAAATTTTCCATGAATGAAGCTCCGCAAGGCGAAGTTTTGTTTCTCGCACATCGAATTCCTTACCCGCCGGATAAGGGCGATAAAATTCGATCATGGCGTCTTCTCAAGTATCTAGCTTCGCGTTTTGACGTCCACCTTGCCTGTTTCATCGATAATGAAGACGATTTTGCTCATGTCGAAACAGTTCGAAGGTTATGCGCGAGCGCATATTTCGCGCCCTTGAAAAAGCGGAGGGGCCTTGTGCGTAGCGCGCAGGGTTTGTTGACGAGGTCGCCGCTTTCGGTGCGATATTTTAACGATAAAGCCATAACACGAGCGATTGATACAATCCGTGCGCGTCCTTTGCTGGCGGAGATCGTGTTTTCATCGACAATGGCTCAGTATGTGGCGACGCCATTTGGCGATAGGCCGCGGATAGTAGATTTCTGCGATGCTGATTCCGCCAAATTTACAGAATACGCAGCTCGCTCAAAGGTTCCGATGCAATGGATTTATAATCGAGAAGGAAGGTTGCTAAGCGCTGATGAAACAACAGTTGCCAATTGGGCTGACGTCAGTTTTGCAGTCTCTCCAGATGAGGCGCTGGAGTTTAATAAGCGCAGCGCCATTGTTAAAATTGTTGATTGGTGGGCGAATGGCGTAGATACGGCGTATTTTGATCCGCATGCCTCTTTTGAAAAAATCAGCGAACCGGCTGATATCGTTTTTACCGGCGCTATGGATTATCGCCCGAACGCTGAGGCGGCGGACTATTTCGTTCATGAAATTTGGCCGCAGGTTCTGGCGGCTGCGCCATCGGCGACTTTCGCTATAGTAGGTGCACGTCCAACAAAGAAGGTTCAGGCTCTTGCCAATGTGAAAGGCGTGCAGGTGACTGGGCGTGTCGACGCCATACAGCCATGGATATTTCAGGCAAAAATAGCTGCAGCGCCCTTACGCATTGCACGCGGCGTTCAGAACAAAGTGCTTGAAGCGATGGCGATGGCGAAACCCGTTGTCGCAACTTCAGCAGCGGCGCTTGGAATATCCGCCCATCATGGCGAAGAGATCCTGGTGGAAGATGGGCCTAAAGAGTTTGCCCAGTCGTTGGTTGCCTTATTAAAGGATCCTGAAATGCGTTTGCGGCTCGGCGCTGCGGCTCGCGCCCGCGTGGTTGCAGACTATCAATGGGATGCTCAACTCTCCCGTTTTGCTGTTCGGCTTGATGAATGTCTGCGCCGCAGCGATTACTCATCCTGCGCTTCGTCTGTTCCATCGAAGTCCTGATGAGTTTCAGGGCTGTCGAAGAAAAGAGCGCGCGCATCTGTCGGGGTCCTGTCAACGCCAAAGGTGAATATGTCAGGCCGCGAATAGTGTCCGGCGATATCGCAGGCTGATTTGGCGGCCCGGACCACCGAAAGAGAGCCTTCGGCAACCAGAATCTCCTCTTCTCCGGCGCCGGCTTCCGCAATAATTTCACCGCGTGGGTCAATGATGGCCGAACGGCCGGGGTGTTCCCAGGCGCCGAGCGGGCGCCAGCGGTCCGGTATGTCTTTATCCATTCTCAGGCCAGCTGAGCAGACAACATATGACGCGGATTGACTGGCGAATGCGCGCGACAAAAGATGCTGGCGCGCCCAGCACATTTCACCGTCTCGCGGCGTTTTTTCCCAGCCTGGCCACAATGCGGCGTGTACTTGTGTTCCTTGTGCGGCAAGCGCATAGGCGGGAAGCATCATCTGATGCTCCCAACAATTAAGTGCGCTGATGCGTCCGTAATCGCGGGAAAAGACATTTAATCCGGCACCGTCGCCATCGCCCCAGATAATGCGTTCCGCGTGCGTTGGCTTGAGTTTGCGGTGACGGTTTAAGACAACGCCTTCTTTTCCGATTGTCAGCGCTGTGCAGTAAGCGGTGCCTTCCGAGTGCGGATCTTTTTCGGCGACGCCGATTACAACATCAACGCTGCTGGCGGCGGCGGCCTCGCAAAGCGCTGACACTTCTGGTCCGTCCAGTCGGATTGAGTTCTCAAGATAAACCGCGCTTGCTTCCCAAGTGAGGTCGCTGACGCCGCCTTCTATCCAGAATGGGTATCCGGGAAGCCAGCATTCGCCGAAAACAGCGAACTGGACGCCTTTTTTTCCGGCTTCGCTGATAAGCCGGCATGCTCTGTCTGTCGACGCTTTCTTGTCGAAAAGAACCGGGGCCGCCTGAATTGCAGCAAGTTTGAAGGTTTGCCCGCTCATTTTCATCCTTTTCTGATTTCGACGACGCTCTGTCATAACAGGTAGAGCGTTATCAACTGCTTGACTTATTTAATATTTTCCTGCGCTTGGCTTCCGCTTTAACTGCCGATAAACTCTTTAGCCTGTTGTGCAGGGATGGGGAAACGCATGCTTAGAATTTTTCTTCCTTTGGCGATCGTTGCGTCAATGTATTTCGGACCGATGTTTGCCGAGATTACCTCAGGTTCGGCGACCGGCGCCTATGAAACCGAACGAACGGGGCAGTTTTTTATCGGGAACACCATTGATTGTCTGACTAAACTCAAGGCGCCGCTTGGCGAAGAGTGCGCTTTTTCCGGGACCTTTTATGACTCGCCTCTGGTCGGCCACCTGATGTCTTGGACAGCGGTTTTGAGCATCGCAGCCGGCGCGCTTGGCATTCTTGGGTTATTGCCAGTCATTGGGCGCGTCACCAGCATCTTCACGATCTTGGCGGGCATCGCCGCAGTGGGTTCGATGGGCGTTTTAAGTCTTACCATGATGGGAACGGAAGAGGGGCTCGGCGCTGTGCGCTGGGGTGTCTATTCAACAGCCGGTCTCGGATTAATCACGCTGATTTCCGGTCTTTCCGGCATGCGCGGCTCTCGCTGATATCGAAAACCTATCAGTTAAAAATAAAAAAGGCCGCTCTTAGAAAAGAGCGGCCTTTTCAAAAGCGGGCGCGATGCGCCCTTTCCCAGCCCCCCGGAAACTTTTTACGTCTTGGTGTTTAACGCAGCGGCGAGCGACCGCCCTGGCTCAAGAATGACGGCGCAGCGCCGCCAGCGGCCACGGCTGGTTTTGGCGCAGCTTCGGTCTCTTCATTCGCCGACACGACCGGTTGCGGCGCTTGCGGCGCTGATGCTCGCGATCGGCGGAAATCTTTGGCGGATGAGTCAGAAAGCGGGTCGTCTGAGTGACGGCAGTTTCCTTCGAAATGCGCGCCGGTCTCGACGGACAAAGAGCTATGTAAGATATCGCCTTGAATGTGCGCGGAAGCTGCGAGCGCCACAGATTTGGCCCGAATGGCTCCTTCAACGCGCCCGCGGACAATGACTGTTTCGCAGATCACTTCGCCCTTTACACTGGCTTTTTCACCGATGATGAGTGAGCCGGCTTTGACGTCGCCCTCGAGCGACCCATCGAACTGAATTTCACCAGATGAATTAATATTGCCGCGCATCACAACATCGGCCGAAATAATCGAAGGCACGCCTGACGGTTTCACCGAGGCTCGCTTGGAAGGCTGCTGCGCGGGTGCGGCAGCTGAAATTTCGGCGCGGGCTGACATGGCCTCGCTGCCGTCTGTTTTATTGTTGGTTGTCTTAGCTTTCGAAAACATATCTTCCTGCCTCGATGAAGCGGCGCGGATTTAGCGGACGCTTCTTGTACAAAACTTCGTAATGGACATGCGGCCCGGTCGAACGTCCGCTGGAACCCAGTTCGCCCACTTTATCGTGCAGCGAGACTTTTTGGCCGCGCTTCACGCTGATGCGACTCATATGGGCGTATCGAGTTACAAATCCGTTGCCGTGGTCAATTTCAACGATCCGTCCAAAGCCTGAACGTGTGCCTGCAAATTTAATAACGCCCGCCGCCGTCGCTGTTACTGGGGAAGCCCAGGGGGCGGCGAAATCGACCCCATGGTGGCTTGAATGCCTGCCGTTAATCGGATCTCGGCGGATGCCGAAACCGCTGGTGAAGCGGCGCGTTACGGTGAGCGGCGATGAGAGCGGCAGATGGGTCATTGCCGATTGGATGGCCTCCAGCTCGTCAATGATTTCCGCAGTTCTGTTTGCATGTTCGAAAAAACGGGCAGCAGCCGCTGACTCATTTCCGGGGTCGATGAAAGGTCCGCCTTGGGCGAGAGAAATGTTCGAAATTTTTGCCGGCGTTATCAGCGCATCCGGGTTAATGCCGGTGCTCTCTATAACTTGACGCAGTTCCTGAATTTCCCGCGTTGCTTTTTCTTCAACAGCGGCAAGCAACATGACCTGCTCCGTAAAGAGATCGGCGGCTGCTTTTTCCATTGATTCAACAGATTGCGCCGCTTGTCCGGTGCTATTCGCCGCTTTTTCCTGACGTTGCCTCGCTTCCTGCGCGGCTTCTTTGCGCAGGATTGAAGCCCGTGACTGGCGCGGAGTTGATTCACCCGGGGCCACATCAATCATAACGCGGTTGCCGTTGACTGGTTTTTGCCCGTTAGGGCCGCCTGCTGCTGACAGGCCGATAGCCTGCGCTTCAAGGTTTGAATCAATGGAGCTTTTCCGCTCCACCATATTGGTCAGAACTCGGTGGCGCGACCAGATGTCTTCCATCGTTTCATCGAACTGGCGCTCAACTGTTTGGCTGTAAAAGCTAATGTCGTCATAGGCTTGCTTGGCGTCGTTAAGGCGCTTCGACATGTTTGTCTGCATCACCAGACGCTCGCGCTCCTTGGCGACGATGATCTGCTCTTTAAAAACGACATTAACGGAGGCGTATGCAATCCACAGCAACGCGCCTAACGCAACCACTGAGAAAGCGATCTGCGTTTGCGGCGACATCGATATAAAATGGACGACGCCATCGCTGCGATGATAGATCTGTCTCTCTTTGAAGAGACGAATGAATACGCGCTTCATTTTGCCGGAACGTCGGCTCATTCAACTCACGCCCTTTGGCCACATAACAGTACTAGTATGCGCTGCCACCCATTAATATATTGCAGCGCATATCCGAAAATTACGCAACAGTTATGTGATGGTGTAACGCATTTTTTTTCATTTGCTTAACCAATACACGCGTTTCAAGACGATTCTGTCTCAAGTCGCATCATAAAATTCCCGAGGCAATCCCGCAGCGCCCCTGGCTTCGTGGTTAAATGGCGGCTTTAGCGGGCCTGCAAAATATTTCTCCCGCGTCGTGTGAAATGTCGCCGCGGGATCGAGGTTCGCGGCCTCACAGATGGCCCCAAACCATGTCCGACCAAGAGCGACATGCCCGATTTCGTCCTCATATATGACAGAGAGAACAGCAGCGCTTTCGTGGTCGCCGACGCTTTTCAGTTTTTCAATCATGCCGGGCGTAACGTCGAGCCCTCGCGCTTCAAGGATCATCGGCGCCACAACCAGGCGGGCCAGAACTGACCGGGACGTTTTTTCAGCCGCTTCCCAAAGTCCGTCATGGGCGGGCAGGTCGCCATAAGCAACGCCATAATGCTGCAGCCGCTTAGTGACCATATTGAAATGGCGCGCCTCGTCAGCGCCAACCCTGATCCAGTCAGCGACAAATGCTGAAGAAGCGAGGCCTGCCTCTTGAATATTCCCATGGAAGCGCGCCGCCATGTCGAAAGCGAGATCAACGGCGTTGAATTCAATATGCGCCACCGCGTGAAGAAGAGCGGCTCGCCCCTCAGCATTGCCGAGACGGCGTCTTGGAACTCCGGCAGGCGGCTTCAAAAGCGGTTTTTGCGGCCGGGCCGGCCTGTCCGGAGGGAAAATACCTCGTTCCGACGCCGTGCTGTTCAAATTTTTCAGAAGCTCAAGGGCTGCTCCGGCCGCTTTTGTTTTCTCCTTGGGATCGCCGGTCTCGAGGACTGCGACGCATGCGTCCATCAAAGTCCGGGGAGGCGTCATGAAAGCGCTTTCACAGCGGCCAGAACGGCCTCAGCATGATCTTTGACCTTCACCTTGCGCCAAACCTCGCGAATAACTCCTTTTTCATCGATCAGAAAAGTGGCGCGTTCAATACCCATGTATTTTTTACCATACATGTTTTTCTCTACCCAGACGCCGTATTTTTCCGTGACATCGCCCGCCTCATCGGAGCCGAGCGTCACTTTGAGGCCATGTTTGTCTTTAAATTTCTTGTGCTTCGCCACAGTATCGCGCGAAACGCCAATGATTTCGGCGCTCGCCCGGCGGAATTTGGTCAAGTCTTCGCTGAATGCAATCGCCTCTTTTGTGCAACCCGGCGTATCGTCTTTAGGATAAAAATAAAGGACAACTTTTTTGCCTTTGAGGTCTTTTAGCGCAATCGTCTCGCCTGCGTCGCTCTCCATGGAGAAAGCGGGCGCTTTATCGCCTGGTTTCAATTCTTGGGTCATATGATTGTCCTTTGCTTATCTATATTCATCGGCGACTTATCGCGACGCTTGTCGTTTTTTGACCGATGCTAGCGCTTACGAAGGTTTGTTGTTGTCGGTTTTGATAGAGACGGATACGCCTGTAAAACAAAAAGCGCTCCGGGGCGGCGGGGCGATGTGTAGCAGTGTTTGTTAGGGCGGTCAGGAATGGCCGTATGGGGCATGAATAAGCGCGCCGGAAAAGCTGCGATTATCTTTTTGGAGACAGCGGCAGTCTTCCTCGCCGTTTTTGCCGCTGGCGCTGCGTACGTCTCCTGGCGGCTTCAGCAGGGACCGCTTTCACTCGGCGTGTTTCGCGCAAGCGTTGAGTTCGCTGTAGAGAGGCGGCTGCCAGAAAACTATGATTGCCAGATCGGCTCAATTCTCCTGAGACGCCGCGGAGGCACACTGGATCTTGTCGTTAGCGATTTAAAAATTCTTGATGCGGATGATGTTGTCGCTGTTGAGGCGGCGTCGGTCGATCTTACTTTTGACACCAGGGATTTTTTGGCCGGACGCATCGGCCCGAGAACGGCAAAAGCAACTGAAGCGATGTTCCGCGTCGTTCGGAATGTCGAGCAGGTGGTTGAAATTCCTGCTGCGCAGGGACGAGGCGGAAGATCCGTTTTCCCGTCTTCAAGCGGGCTTATTCAAAGCGGTTTTTTAAAAAGCGCGTTTGCGCGCGCTGAAATGCTGGATGCGCAAGTGACGTTTCTTGATGAAGCTTCAGGGCGCTCATGGATGTCAAAAAACGCGACAGTCGTTCTCGATCGCACTGATCAAGGACTTCTGGGCACGCTTTCCGGAGACATTGATCTGGAAGGGGTCGCTGCATCCATAAACGCCGCGGCTTCTTATGCTGAGACGGAAGATAAGATTACGATCGCGCTGGCCGGTGAGAATTTTCCAATTGGCGATATTTTGACAACTTTCTACGGAGATCGCGCCGGCGTTGTGGACGCGCCTGTGTCCGGCAACGCCAACCTGGTCATGTCGGGACAAGGCGATCTTAAGTCCTCCGCTTTCGCGGCGCGCATTGATCCTGGCGTTTTGCGAATTGCCGGACTTGAAGCGCCAATCAATTTTATCGAGTGGCGTTCGGATTTTGACCCGGCAGAGAACCGGTTTTCAATTGAGCATTTCAACTATGATGTTGCTGATAATCGCGGGTCTTTGTCCGGTTCTGTAGGTCTCGTCTTCGCCGATGATCTTCGTGATCCGCGGCGGGTCAATTTTGATCTGCAAGCGAAAGATTTCATTGTTGCGGTTCCAGGCCGGCTTTCGTCTCCGCTATCCATTGAAGCAGGATCCTTTTCCGGCGCTTATGATATTTCTGAACGCCGTCTCGATTTTGAAGCGCTTGCGGTGGAACTGGTTGAGACCGTCTTTCGCGGTGATTTCTCTTATCAATGGAGCAAGGCTTCAGACCAAAATGAAAGCCGCTCGCCCGGCGTAAAAGCGAGCATTATCGTTGACGGGAAACTCGATCCGCAACGATTGCTGAAAATCTGGCCCCTCGGCGTTGCGATGGGCGCGCGTGACTGGGTGGAAGACAGGATGGAGCGTGCGACGATTGAAAACATCGTTGCCGACATAAATCTGCCTCCAGGAGCGGTAAGGGCTGATGGTCTGATCCCGGATGATGCGATCAATGTTGAGTTTGATGTCAAGAACGCCAAAGCTTACTACGTAAAGCAGATGACGCCTCTGACGCAGACAAACGGACATGGCGTTCTAAGAGGCAATAGCTTCCTCCTGAGGGCGAAAAGCGGGCGGATTGGCGATATCAGAATTTCCGACGGCGAAGTTGAATTTCCGGTCTTCATTCCGAAATGGCAAGAAACCTTTTTCCGCTTTAAAGCGACTGGCCGTGCGGAAAAAATGCTGGGGCTTCTCGATCAGGAGCCGCTTATTCTTCTGTCGAAAATCAATCTGTCGCCGGACCAGTTTGCAGGCGACGCTGTCGCTGACGTCGAAATCATGCGGCCGAACCGACGGGACGTCGCGCCTGACGAATACAAGTATAACGGAACGGCTACGTTTTCAGATACGACCGTTTCGGCGCTCGCTGGTGACGCGACGATCACACAAGGCAATGGCGCCATTGACCTCAATCCGCGCTCGCTGACCGTAACCGGCGACGCCAAACTCGCTGATGCGCCGGTTAACATTATTTGGACACAACGCTTTTTCGATGAGGACGGACCGTCTGAATTAGCTGTCAAAGGCCTTGTCGACGCTTCGGTCGGTGATCTTTTTGGCTTGTCCGTAAGGCAATATGTGCGCGGTCCGGTCGATCTTGACCTTAAGGCGCTCGGTGACATCGGCGATTTCAAGTCCGCGCAGATGACAGCGGATCTCAGCCAGTCCTCATTATCAATCGATGTTCTGGACTGGAGCAAACCAGCAGGGGCGCCTGCGTCCAGTTCGCTCTCCATGGAATTTAGCGGCGCTGACGTCACCGTCGACACGCTTCAAATTAAAGGGGAAGGGATCGAGCTTAACGGCTCGCTCAGCCTTAAAGACGGCGTTCTTGCGGACGCTTCATTTCCGAAAGTGTTGTTTGACGGGGCGGCTGATCTGGCGTTGTCGGCGTCGAGAAAACCCGATGGAGCGCTCGATCTGGTCGCTACGGGAGACTATTTGAGCATCGCGCCGGCTTTGCGGACGATCGCAAATTTTGGTTCCAATGACAGTGACGACGGCGCTAATGAAAGTTTCTGGGGCGCTGGCCTTGCGATAACGGCGCGTCTGAATGGTCTCGGCATGCGCGACGGCGTCGAGTATCGCGATGTCAGTCTTGATCTCTGGCGAAACGCGGAAAGGTTGCAGGCGCTGGAATTGTCGGCGCTCCATAGCTCGATGACGCCGCTTCGCGTCACGCTTAGTCATATGGGCGCGGATGAGGGGCCTGAGCGTCTGATTGAAGCGAGTGCTGGAAGCCTCGGAGATTTTTTGAAGGGCGCTTTCGGGTTTTCGTCATTGCAGGGCGGACAAGGGTCAATGGCGATCCGGTTTGGCGGCGACAACATGCAAGGATTATCAGGGGAACTCGAGGCGCGAGATCTTCATATTATCAACGCGCCTCTGCTTGCCCGCATTTTTTCCGCCGGGTCGCTAGACGGCCTCGCTAATCTCGTCGGCGGAGAAGGCATAGATCTTTCATATGCATACGGAGAATTTGCCGTTGATAATAATAGTCTGTCGCTTGACGGGTTTCGCGCTACCGGGCCCTCTGTGGGTATGACGGCGGAGGGAGATATTGCTTTCGCAAATGACGGACCGGTCTCGCTCTCCGGCGCCGTCGCGCCTGTATACCAGCTCAATTCCGCACTGGGCGCTGCGCCCATCATCGGCGACATATTGGTCGGCAAGCAAGGAGAGGGCGTTCTTGCATTATCCTACTCGGTTAATGGGCCGCGCAATGCGCCTAATGTTTTTGTCAATCCGCTTTCAGCCCTGACCCCGGGCATTTTCCGGCAATTGTTTCAGGTGGGATCGGCCAGCCAGCCGGAGGCGGAAGATATTGATCCTGCGGACGGGTCAAATGAGCCAGTCATCGAACCTGAATAATCGCATGGCGCTTTTTGCCAACGGATAATTTTATCGCGCCATTTTCAACATCAGCACTCGTCAACTGGCGTTCTTCCTTAAGCGGCATATCATTGATTTTGAGGGCGCCGGCCTTGATATGCCGCCGCGCTTCGCCCTTTGATGCGCAAAGTCCTGTTTCAAGAAACTGGTCTATTGCGGGCACGCCTGAGGAAATTGCGCTTTCAGCCAAGTCAATGCTTGGCAATTCGCCGCCAAGTCCGCCTTTTTCAAACGTTTCCTGCGCAGTTGCCGCTGCGCGTTCAGCGGCGTCTCGCCCATGAAGCAAAGCGGTGGCTTCATTGGCGAGGACTTTTTTCGCATCATTGATTTCTGCGCCTTGAAGCGCGCCCAGCCGGCGAACTTCATCCATGGGCAAAGTGGTGAAGCGCGCCAGCAGCATTTCAACATCTGCGTCCTCTGCGTTGCGCCAATACTGCCAATAATCGTACGCGCTCAATAATTCTGCATTCAGCCAAACGGCGCCGGACTCGGTCTTGCCCATTTTTTTGCCTGAGGCTGTTGTGAGCAAAGGCGTCGTTAATCCGAATACCTCAGCGCCGTCCTTGCGCCGGCAAAGTTCAACGCCATTGACGATATTGCCCCACTGGTCGCTGCCGCCAAGTTGGAGTGTGCAGTCGAAACGACGATAAAGCTCGTGAAAATCATAGGCCTGCATGAGCATGTAGTTGAACTCAAGAAAGGTCATTGGGCTTTCGCGATCGAGCCTGAGTTTGACACTGTCAAATGTCAGCATGCGGTTAATTGTGAAATGAACGCCGTAGTCACGCAGAAATTCGATATAACTCAGCTCGGAAAGCCAATCGTCGTTATTGGCCATCACGGCGCCGGTCTGCGAATCGTCGAAACGCAGAAATTTCTCAAATACGCCTTTGATGGAGGCGATATTCGCATTGATATCATCATCGGTGAGGAGTTTGCGCTGCTCGTCTTTACCGGTTGGGTCGCCGACTTTGGTTGTGCCGCCGCCCATCAGAACGATCGGACGATGTCCCGTTTGTTGCAGCCAATAGAGTAACATGATCTGGACAAGACTGCCGGCATGAAGGCTCTGCGCCGTTGCATCGAAACCGATATAGCCGGTGATCGCGCCCTTTGCGCAGGCTGCATCGAGCCCCTCGATATTGGCGCCTTGTGCGATGAACCCGCGTTCATCGAGCGTTGACAGGAAATCAGATTGATACGTCATAAATTACGAAGCTCTTCGCAACGATAAGAATGTCAATGGAAACGATCATCGCGTAGCGTTCTTTTTGGGAGAGCGCCAGACAATAGTGCTGAATTTTATCGGCGCATCGGAAACGCCATATACAGTCCCGCGAGCAGGGCGGCGATAATCTGCGCTGTGATGCTTATCCCCGACGGCACTTCCGGATAATAGGCGATGAAAGGCAGATTGAGGGTCACCAGCAGCGCTGCAATCGCGGCCAATGCGGGAAGCAGCGGGCGATCACGCATCATTGACGCGCCAGCCAGGAAAATCAGCAGTATGACGCCGAGCGCCAGCTTGGCGAGCGGGGGTACGGCGTTGAGCGTTTGCCAGACAGCGACCGTGATATCGCCTGGTCCCATTTCCAAAAAAGAGGCTCCAACCAGTACGCGCGCCAACGCGGAAAGCGCCATCAACAGCGCCCAGCCCGGAACGAAAGCAAACAGAAATTGTCTCAACATAGCCCCACAACCCTTTTTATATCGAATTGTTGTCGCCTATTCATCGCAAATCAATCGATATTGCTTAGAAATCAATCAAATCCGGCTGGCGATAGCTCAGATCTGCGCCGGACTGATATATCGGAAAGGGCGCTATGTCGGAGCTGATGACCGCAATCGGACTGATGAGCGGCACGTCGTTGGACGGGATTGACGCTGCAATCATTAAAACGGATGGCGAACTTATCGTGGAAGCGGGGCCGGCGCTGACGACGCCATACGATCGTGACCTGAAGATTTGGATCCGGCGCGCTATCAAGGCGGCGCTGGAGGGGCGCGACGGGGCCGCCGATATTGGCAAGGCTGCAGGCGAGGTAACGAGCGCCCATGTCGTCGCAGTTGAGCGCCTTCTCGAAAAAGTGGGACGGAAACGCGACGCCATTGATGTGATCGGGTTTCATGGTCAGACGATTTTGCATAAATCGCCGGCCGACGCTGATAGCATCGGGCGGACCTGGCAAATCGGCGACGGTCAGACGCTGGCCGAGGAGACGCGCATTGACGTCGTCAGCGACTTTCGAACCGCCGATGTCGCCGCGGGGGGCGAGGGAGCGCCCTTTGCGCCTGTCTATCATCGGGCGCTGGCCGCTTCGATGGAGTCTCCGCAATCTTCGGCAATTGGCGTTGTGAATATCGGCGGCGTCGCGAACATGACCTATGTCCCTGCTGATGCCAAAGGAATTGATCTCGCGGCGTTCGATTGCGGGCCCGGCAACGGTCTGATTGACGAGTGGACAGAATTCAAAACAGGCGAGGCGTTTGACAAGGACGGCGCCTTGGCGTCCGCCGGCTCGGTCAACGGGGAAGCCTTGCGCATGATGCTGTTGCATCCGTATTTGCGTCGTCGCCCGCCTAAATCCCTCGATCGGTATGATTTCAAACTTGATCATGTGCTTCCCCTTACGCCTGAGGACGGGGCGGCGACCCTGACGGCGTACACGGCGGCCTGTATTGCGCAGTCGGAACGTTTCTTTCCCGATCCGGTTGGCGAATGGATTATCTGTGGCGGCGGTCGGCGCAATCCGGCGATGATGGCGGCTTTGCAAGAGCGCCTTTCAGCGCCAGTTCGTGCGGCCGAGGATGTCGGATGGCGCGGCGATGATCTGGAAGCGGAATGTTTTGGCTACCTGGCTGTGCGCTCGCTTCGCAAACTGCCTTTGAGTTATCCGAAAACTACACGCGTGCCGCACCCCATATGCGGCGGCGTTTTCCATAGGGCGCCGCTATAGAGAATAGGCGACGCCCTCTTGTTCGACTTGCTCACGTAAATGCGTTCTGTACGATATGGTTAATAACGGGAGAGGTGCGACGTTCATGGATGCGATGACAATAGAAGATTTGCTGGCGCGCATAGCGCTTGGCGACCGGCGGGCTTTCAGCGAGGTTTATGATCGCACTTCGGCGAAACTTTTTTCCGTCGCGCTTCGTATTTTATCGGACCAGGCGGAAGCGGAGGACGCCTTACAGGAAGCATATGTGAAAGTCTGGCGTAATGCGGCGTCATTTGAAATAGGCCGCGCCTCGCCAATGACATGGTTGATTACGATTGCCAGGAATACCGCTATTGATCGGGCTCGCAAACGCAAAGAAACGCCGATCGATGCAACAGACCTGGAGGAGCAGGTTGATATTGATCCGTCGCCTGAAGACATGGCTGTGCTCGCTGACGATCATGCGCGCCTGCGGCAATGTCTTGACGAACTGGATGATGAGCAGCGGGCCGTGGTCAAGACGGCGTTTTTCACCGGTCGAACATATGCCGAAATTGCTGATTGGCGCAAAAAGCCGCTCGGCACGGTAAAAAGCTGGGTGCGACGCAGTCTGATGAAATTGCGTGCGTGTCTGGAACGAACGAGTAGTGAACCAGTATGAGTGATGCTGAAGATGTTTTTGACGACGCTGTGCTCGCCGGCGAATATGTGATTGGCGTTCTGGACGCTGAAGCGCGACACGCCGTCGGTCGCCGGCTAAAGGACGATGCAGAGTTTGCCGCGCTGGTTCAGTTTTGGGAACGCAAGTTCAGCCCGTTGGCGCTATCGCTTAATCCCGTTGCACCGCCCGCGGCTCTAAAACAACGCATTATGAAAACCCTGTTTGCCGAACCGGCGAGGCGAGAACGGTCATTTGCAGGCGCGCTTGCTTTCTGGCGTTTGGCGACAGCGGGCATGACGGCCTTGGCGATGACGGCGATCGCAGCGCTCGTCTATCAGTCGACCCGGCCGTTGGAGATTGTTGAAACACAGCTATACGCGACGATCTTGCCTGCGGACGCGGAACCGGTCCTCAGCGCTCGCATCGATAATCAATTGCGCATGATTGAGATTGACAGGGCGGCGATTGAGCTGGCAGATAATCAAGCGGCGGAGCTTTGGCTGATCCCCGCCGACGGCACGCCGCGCTCTCTCGGGCTTATCAATAGCGAAGGGCGCGACCGGGTCGGCGTTCCAGCCAGGCTGCGTTCACTTTTTAATGCCGGCGCGGTGCTCGCAGTCAGTCTGGAGCCACTCGGCGGTTCGCCTACAGGGGCGCCCACAGGGCCGATTATCGGCCTTGGCGAGCTCAATTCAAATTAGTCGAACTTTTTGCTTTTGGTGCATCCTTCAACGGCGGTGCTGCGTGTTTAGGGCTTCAAGGTTAGATGCCCTGACATAAAGCTTGCGTTGGCGACTTTGCGTATCTGTCGCTTTTCTCTCCAGATGAGCAAGTTTTCTTGAAAGGGTGTCTTTCCGGCGCTTCCGATCAATCGGGGAGAGCGCGTTATCGGGACGCCGCCGCCGGCCCTGCAAAGCCTGAAAGGCTTTCAGGGCCGGTTTTCTATTGAAATACGCGCGATTCCGGTAATCCGCAAAAGAAGATGATTTTTTTCGGCGTTGGCGCCGGACTTACGTTTCAGGATGAAAGCTTCGTTGACAACGGCAATAATACAACCCTGCCGAGCTTTGTCCGCGTCGATGCGGCGGCCTATTACGATGTGAGCGATAAACTTCGCCTACAGGTCAACATTGAGAACCTGACAGATACGGAATATTTCCCGAATTCGCATACGGCCAATAACATCACCGTTGGCGCGCCGATCAATGCGCGGTTTACCGCAACCGTGCGTTTTTAAGAAAACCGACCGGGCAGGCGCAAGAACGCGGCAATTGTCGCTCCATACGCTGTTTGAACTGCAAGGCGACAAAAATAATATCTAAATCAATGCTCTATACGTTTCTTTGATCGCTCTTGGTTGCATCTGTCGGCAGAGATCAGCACAGATGCGCCCACGTCAGGAACGACGACGTCTGTGATGACAATACTGGCGGAGCGCATTACATCTGGCGCGAGTTTAAAGTGTGAGGAAACTGATGGTCGCTAAATTGAACCCTGAAGAGCGTGAGCAGTTTTTCGCAGATCATCCAAACTGGCGGCCCGTAGAAGGCCGAGACGCTGCTATATGCGAATTCAAATTCAGCGATTTTAATGAGGCGTTCGGATTTATGACCAGGGTGGCGATCGCCGCCGATAAAGCGGATCACCACCCGGAATGGTTCAATGTTTATAATCGGGTCGAAATCACGTTAACGACCCATGATGCGGACGGCTTGTCCGAACGCGATGTCGAATTGGCCGCTTTTATTGACAAGGCGGCAAAATCTTAACGCGCTGGTGGCTTTCATTTGTCACAAAAGCGCCTTGTCACGGCCTTCAGGCCGCCCGTTGCGACGGATAATGATGAAGGACTGAAACGGGGAACTCGACCTATGGCGACGATTGCACTTGTTGACGACGATCAAAATATCCTGACGTCTGTATCCATGGCGCTGGAAACAGAAGGCCACACCGTAAAGACATTTGAAGACGGTTCGGCCGCGCTTGAATTTATATCCGCAACGCCGCCGGATTTGATTGTTTCCGATATTAAAATGCCAACCATGGACGGGATGGAGCTTCTGCGCCGCGTGCGTCAGAAGTCCAATTTGCCGCTCATTTTCCTGACCTCGAAAGACGAAGAGATCGATGAGGTTCTCGGTCTTACGATGGGAGCGGATGATTATGTCAAAAAGCCGTTCTCTCAGCGATTGCTGATGGAGCGAGTAAAAGCAGTCCTGCGTCGTCGCCAAGCGGATGAAGCGCCAAGTCCTGAGGACGAGAAAAAGATCCTTCGTCGTGGTTCGCTCACGCTCGATCCGCTTCGCCACGCTTGCTTGTGGAAGGAGAAACCGGTTGTCCTGACGGTGACGGAATTTCTCATTCTACAGGCGTTGGCTCAACGGCCGGGCTTCGTCAAAAGCCGTGACCAGCTCATGGATGCGGCCTATGATGATCAGGTTTATGTGGATGACCGGACGATCGACAGCCATATCAAGCGGGTGCGAAAGAAATTCCGGCAGATTGACCCTGACTTTGACTCTATCGAAACCCTTTACGGCGTTGGCTATAAATACAAGGAAGAGTAGGCGCCCATGACCGCCGAGGGCGCGGGGCTCGGACGCAAACGTCGCGCCCGTGTGGCGATGTCGCGTTTGACGGTGACGATCGTTCTCGCGAATCTGATTGGCCTTGTCATTCTTCTCCTCGGCTCATTTGCACTCACGAATTACCGCGATGGTCTGATTACGGCAAAGCTTGAGGGCGTGCGGGCGCAGGCGCAGATTATCGCGGATGTCCTTGCGCAGGTTGCGATAGACGAGGAGTCCTGCCAACCGGTCGAAGAGGCCGATGTGGAACGTCTCGGCGATGAGGCGGCGCTCTGTTCTCTTGCGCTGAGCGAAACCGACGTGCGTGAAGTATTCAATCGCGTATGGGACAGCTTTGAAGGGCGCGTGCGTATTTTCAATGCGCCTCAGACGTTCGAAGATCCGCCTGTTACGGATGCCAATCTCCTGCTGATTGAAGATATCGTTTTGCGACAGGACAGGATCGTTGCGGAAACACTGCCCGAGATTGATCAAAAGAAACGCTTCAACGTTTCGTTTGATGAGATATGGAAGAAAATCTTCGATTTCTTTTCCAGCGATTACCATACTGTTGCGGCGCGCCGCTCCCTCGAGGCCGAACTCAATCAGGCGCTCGATTCCTCACCATTTGCCGAAGATCGCGGCGCCGCTTCGGTGCGCCTTGACGAGGAGGGCGAGCTTGTAGTTTCGGTCACTGTTCCCATCCGGCGCGTGCAAGCGGTCTATGGACTAGTGACTGCGGAGTCTGGCGGCATTGATGAGCTTGTCGAAAGAGCGAGGCTTTCTATCCTGCCGTTTTTTGGTCTTGCCATGGCGGCGGCGATTTTGTCTTCGCTATTGTTGACAGCAATGATCGCTCAACCCATTCGGCAATTGGCGATAGCCGCGGACAGGGTTCGTGAAGGCATCGCCGCCGCCGGACGAGCGCGCATTCCCGATTTTACAAATCGCCGTGATGAAATCGGCGAATTGTCTGGCTCTCTCAAATCGATGACCCAGGCCATCTATGCGCGGATCGATGCGATCGAAAGTTTTGCCGCGGATGTTTCCCACGAGCTTAAAAATCCGCTAACTTCAATCCGGAGCGCTTCTGAAACAATGCGCATCGCCAAAACGCCGGAACAGCAGGCGAAACTTCTTTCACTCATTGAAAAAGACGTTGCCCGAATGGATCGTTTGATTACGGATATATCAAATGCTTCACGCCTTGATGCGGAGTTGGCGAGGGAGTCGCGCGAGGCGGTGGATTTGACCCAACTGATCCGTGAGATCGCCGCCATGTACGCCTCGACCGCAAAAGAAGGCGATCCCGAAATTATCGTGGAAGATCCTATCCAGGGTGTTTTCATCCTCGGCAACGCGTCAGCGCTTGGACAGGTGGTTCGCAATCTTATCGACAATGCGCGATCTTTCAGCCCTCCCGGCGGAAAAGTTCGCGTCCGATTGGAAGCGCCGACCCATCGCTCAAATGTGGCAAGGTTAATTGTCGAGGATGATGGGCCGGGCGTCCCGCCTGACACGCTGGAATCGATCTTTCAGCGCTTTTACACAAAACGCCCTGCCGGTTCGGCTTTTGGCAATAATTCGGGGCTTGGGCTGGCGATTTCTCGCCAGATCGTGGAATCTCACGGCGGCACTATTCATGCGGAAAATCGACTAGTTAATCCGGCTGATCCCAATGGCGACCGCCGGGGCGCGAAATTCATTGTTGAATTGTCTGCCGAATAGGTGACGAATTCAGTGGACATAGCGATTTTGCTGCGCACCATAGTGAGCTCAATTGGTTTGGAGCTTTTGCATGATTGGACTTGTTGTCGTCACCCATGGACGCCTCGCGGAAGAGTTTCTCTCCGCTGCCGAGCACGTGGTGGGCCCTCAAGAGCAGATTCGCGCGGTTTCGATTGGCCCTGACGACGATATGGAAAAGCGTCGGCAAGATATTCTTGACGCTGCGAAATTGGTTGATACAGGCGACGGTGTCATCATTCTCACCGACATGTTCGGCGGGACCCCTTCTAATTTAGCAATCGCCGTTATGGAGAAAGCAAACGCCGAAGTAGTGGCCGGGGTTAACTTGCCAATGCTGATTAAGCTTGCCTCAGTCCGCGCGGACGGCGATCTGGAAGCTGCGGTGAAAGCGGCGCATGAAGCCGGCAGAAAATATATCAATGTGGCGTCGTGGGTGCTGTCGGGAGAAGCATCGGAATAGCCGCGCCGCGAAAGAGATCGCCAAGGGGGACGGAATGACTGAAAGCAAAAAAACCGTCCGGATTGTTAACAAGTTAGGTTTGCATATACGCCCGTCTCGTCAGGTTGCGGCGCTTGCGCAAACTTTCGATGCAGAAATTACAATCCGCAATCATGATCGGTCCGCCGGCGCTGACTCTCAACTTGATCTATTAATGTTGCTGGCCAGCGAGGGCGCCGATCTTGAAATTTGCGCTGAAGGTCCGCAGGCGGATGAAGCGGTAGAGGCGTTAGCGGATTTAATTGCTGAAGGTTTTGGTGAACTAAAAAACTAAACGCCGCCGTGCAGATCAATCCTTCTCTTCTGACAAAAGCTCAAGACGTTCGCGTTCCAGCTCCGCTTGGGCTTGCGCTAATTCTTCTTCTGCTTCCCGCAATGCTTCAGCGCGGTGTTCCAGCATCTCCATACGATGCTCCAAAGCGTGCTCGCGCATTTCCCGCGCATGCTCTTGTTGCTCGATGATGTGCTCTCTGCGCTCTGCTTCCATCTCTCTGACCGCTTCGCGTTGCGCTTGCGCCGCCGCGCGGACTGCCTCCTGTTGCGCGCGTTCAATCGCCCGGACAGCTTCTTTGCGTCCGCGCTCTGCTGCGCGCATTGCCTGCTTCTGAGCGCGCCTTGCTTCTCTGGAAGCCCTTTTGCGGGCTTTTTCAATCTCTTTTCGGTCTTCTTCGGAGAGCTCAAAACCATCAATAAGAAAGGCTGTTTTTTGATCTGTGAACAGCTTGAGATCGCCTAATTGAATTCCAAGGTCCTCAAAATATTTCTCGGCCTCGATTTGATTTTCAAAAGTAGGAAAGTCTGCATCACTGAGGTCGATATCGAGGTCGCTGATATCAAACTCGAAAGCACTGGCGAGCCGCAGGACATCTCCCGAAAAAAACTTCTGGTCTCGCGAAAAACCTCCTGCAAGTTGATTTTCTAACTTGCCCGCCCATGTTTCAGGCGGCTTGGGGGCTGGCGGCGCCGGCAAAGCGGCGGGCGCAGGAATTGGCGCAGGCCCAGGAGCGGCTTTTGCTTTTGGCGCCGGCAAAGGGGCAATCGCCGCCTTTAGAGCGCTGGGCGCAAGCGGCGCCGGGGGTGCGAGTGTTGCGGCTCTTTTTGTCGTCATGCCCTTGGCGCCTGTTTTGATGATGTCGAGTTGCTCCGGATCCAGATGAACTCCGTCGTATATCACCTCAAAGTGCAGGTGCGGTCCGGTAGACCTGCCTGTTGATCCCACTGCGGCGATGACCTCGCCGCCGCGCACGCGATCGCCTTTTTCAACTGCATAGCTGTCAAGATGCGCATAGCGTGTGACGAGGCCGTGACCGTGATCTATGACGACGACTTTGCCCCAGGCTTCTGAGTTGTTGTACCGTGCGGTAGCGTCAATAACCTTGCCGTCGCCGGCTGCACGAACGGGCGTGCCGGTCTTCGCTCGGTAATCGATGCCGTCATGATGGCGCGGCCTTTTGCTGATCGGATCGATTTGATCGCCAAAACGCGCCGTAACTTTTCCGTCCACAGGCCGATGGGTCAGCGCATCCTTTGCAGGCGGCGCAACCGCAAAAGCGGCCTGGGTGAATGTTAACGCCAGCGCTGCTGCGGCGCTTACCGCAAGGGTCGCTTTGGCGGCGAACCCGCTCTGCAGATTGGAAGGGCGTCCCGACAGAATAGCGTCAAGGCGCTGCCTCCGCGATTTGCGATCAAAGGGTGTAAAGGAGGGAACGAGAGCCTCGCGTGCACCCGGGGCGTTGAGAGAAAAAGCCTTCAGGCTTTCTACAAAACAGCGTGCGTATGAGCGTCGATTGACCCCGCTGGCGATGACGAGCGCATCGGCAGCCTGTTCAGCGGCGAGATTTGCGTGGGCGACGATGCGGCGCATGAACGGGTTAAACCAAAACAGCGACTTCGCGAGCGTACAGAATGTAAACAGCCAGGTGTCGCCGCGTTTAATATGCGCCAGTTCATGGGCGCCCATGAGAATTGCATCTTCTCTCGAGACACGATCAAGCAGCTCAAAAGGCATTAAAATCCGGGGCCGGAAAAAACCGTGGACGCAGACGGACGCGACAGCATCCGAATAGGCGACGCGAAGCGGTTGGCGGACGCCGATTCTCAATCGCCAGTGATCAAGCTCTGCGAGAAGTTTAGCATCTGTCACAGAGACACTGTATCGAACACGGTATGAAAAAGCGGCAAGGCGTATCGCGCCAAGCGCAGTAAATAATAAAAAACCGTAGAAGTAGAGACCCGCGGCGGCGCTGATAATCATTGCCGGGTCGAGCGTCGGAGACGCTTCAACTAATGCAGGCGCAATTGCAGATGGCGCAGGAGCGCCCAAGGTCGGCGCCGTCATGATTGGCAGCGGTTGCGGCGTGCGCAGCGACCAACCCATGGCGGCGGCGAGAGGCGCCAATAAAGCCGGGGCTGCTGCAAAGGTCAGCGCAGAAGGCCACAATATGGGATCGACGCCTGCGCCTGTCTTTCTGCTTAGGAGGATTGATCCGATAAATACGATTGGCGCCCAGATAATCGACGCAAAGAGGCAGAAATAAAATGCTTCCATCATCGCGTTCATTATTCGTCCTCCGCATCGCGCAGAACCGTTTCAAGTTCCGCAAGTTCATCATCGGAAAGAAGTTTTGAGTCAGAGAAGAAGGCGGCTGCCGGAGCGCCGTCGAGTTCTAAAACCCGTTTGGAAAAATCAGAGATCATTCGCCCGAGCAAAGACACTTTGCCGATTTGCGCAGAGTAGACGTTGACGCCGCCGACAGCGGTTTTTGAGATCAGGCCTTTTTCCGACATTCGATCAAGGACAGTGCGCACAGTTGAATACGACCATCCGAAATCACCAACAATCGCGTCATGGATGTCTCGAGCGCTAAGGTCTTCGCTGCCCCAGAGCAGTTTTAAAATCGCCAGTTCCGGCTTTGTCGGATTGTCGAATATCTTTTCGGCCATCTCAGACTCCTGTCGTCATGTGACATTTGTAGCGAAGATAGCCCTATGCGACATCTGTAGCAATAGAATTTGGCCTTCTCAGCGCGTTTTTTCGATAAAACGTTCTGCAACAACGATGAATGCTGGCGTTGTCACTTGATGCGGCTGCGGAACCTGACCGTGAACGATGGATCAGGATCCCCGGCCGCCATGGATCCTTTGGGATTAAGACACACAAATCGGATATCGGAGTCATACCCGCTCGCCGCCGAATACGAGCATTCAGCAAAGGTCGCCGGCGGCGCCACACTATTGGAAAATGCAAGATCGGTTGCAGCGTTAAAAGTCAGGCCTGCGTTACTTTGCGTGAATTCGACAGGTCCCGAAACGGGGCCTGTTCCGTCGAAATCATCATTGAAGAACTCAACTTCCGCCGGGAGGCGGTCAATAATAAACACTGTATCCGTATCGACAGCACTGGCGCCGGTGTTCGTCGCTGTAATCGTATAGACGACGTCATTGCCTGGCACAGCGAAAAGCCCGGCGTTTGTCGGGTCATAAATGTCTACGGACTTGACGGCGTTTACCTCGGTGGAGGTCCTGCAGACTTGCGTATATTCAACGCCGTCGATGAACAGATCATCTCCGTTCAGCGTGTCAAATCTGACAAAACGCGCGCCGGGAATAGGAACGAACACATCGATATGTTCTACCACATCCTGCGCTGCTGATGGGAAATCAAATCCGGCCGGACCATAAATGCCGACGGAGGTGTAGCTTAGATCGTCCGATGAAAACAAAATATTCGCCTGCGTATTATTTCCGGCGGCGCCGCCGTCGCGTCCAAGCGATAACGTCATAATTGCATTCTGCGGAATGCTGGCGCCGAGATCGAGCGTCAAGAGATCTCCCACAGCGTTCATTTCCGCAGAGACGCCGTCGGGCGGCGTTGTACCGGCGGCGGCGAGCGGGCCAAGCGCCAGATTTTGGCGAGCAACACTGATGTCGTCTTCAATCGCCGTTGCATTGCCCGCCTGACTGACAACGGCTTCGCCGGCTGGACAGGTCGCCGGCGGCTGGGCCGCGCTGATGGTTGCTTGATAGTCTTCGACTTCGCCGTTTGAAGCGGTTAACGTCGAATCAATGCCGGACTGAGTGCCCCAGCGGAAGCGGGCGAATGTCTGACCGGGAACGGCGCTGACCGGGGTTCTGAAGGACAGTCGGATATTGCCGTTCACCTGATTGTCCGCATCGCCGAAGCCGCCATCTGTAACGTCGACAGCAATCTGATCGCCGGCGGTTGTGAAATCGCCGTCAGCATTAAAGTCAATCCAGGCTTGCAGTCTTCCGCCTGCGCCGGTGACGGAAACGTCGATTGTCTCAGTTTGCCCGCGTGTGAAACTTGCAGGAAGCGTTACGCCGTCGTCGCCTGCATCGCCGCTGGCGGTGGGGCTGTCAAAGGGACCCGTATCGACCGTATTGGTCGCGCCGAGTTGAATGCCTGCGACGATATCATGACGAGGATTTCCATACGGATTAACTGGCGCATCCCCGAAATCCTGATCAACTTGCGGATTGCCGGTCGGGAAGTTGATATTCGGACAAGTAAAGTCAAGCGATGTTAAGCGCGTGGTGCCGCCAGTGCCTAATGTTCCGATACGATAATTGAAGGACGATGTTGATGTGTAAAACACCGAAACGATGTTCTGGGTCGCCGTCTCGTCGATGCCGGGCGCGGTGAATGTTGTGCTTGCCTCAAAACGTTCATTGTTCGGAACGGAGGGACCCGAGGCGTTTTGCACAAGACGCGTTGGTGTTTCCAGGGCGAACTCGGCGATTGGTTGAGAAAACTCCGCATACTCACGCAAGTTGCCGCTGTCTCCGTCGACATCGATAGCTGAGGATGCAAAATCCGCCGCCACGGGAATGCTTGTGCCCGCCAATACAAGTGTGATCGTGAAGTCTGCGCTTCGAGGATTATTGTTTCCGATCGGCGCCAGTTGCGGCTGGAAGTTCGCAGCGAGCACAGCATCGTTGTCGATCGTGGCGAGCGAGCTGTTGGTAAGGGCGTCAATAGAAACAAGCGCATCAACGCCTGTTGCGACGTTAGAAAACCTGTATGTGGCGCCTGGCGACAAAGCCGAACCTGATTCCAGTGCTGGACTTCGAAAGTCGAGCAGTAATATGGGCCGGCCCTGACAGTTCGTGGTCTGAGCGAACGCATTGCCTGCGGCGATGAACGCGCTCGCGCTCGCCGCCGCGCCGATCAGCAACGTTTTAAAAGATCCCGCCAAAACCTTCAGCCGCCTTTCCGACGTGATTAAAATTCGACAGAATTTATGTAGGCAAAAAGGGTTACCCAATCGCAAAACGGCGCCTGCGCATTAACGCTTGATTAAGGAATGGGCTTAGCGGCTTTACGCCGAAACGATCTCATCAAGCGTCTGTTTGAGACGCTCAAGGTCATCGGGGCTCGACAGCCGATGATCACCGCTTTTTGCAAGCTGAATGGTTAGGTCGTCACACTCAATCATATCGGAAAATTCTACGGCGTGACGCCAGGGGACCGCGTCATCCTGCATGCCTTGCAGAATTCTTACGGGGAAATCGAATTTCAGCGGCGCATTCATGATCAGCTGGCGCCTTCCGTCTTCGATCAGCTTGCGGGTGATGACCTCCGGCTCGGGCGAATACTCTGAGGGTTGTAGAAGTTTTCCGCTTTCCATGATTGTCCGGCGCTCTTCGTCCGAGAAAGCCGGCCACATCAGTTTTTCAGTAAAATCCGGAGCGGGCGCGATGAAAACGATGCCGGCGATCCGATCCGGATGCGCTTTCGCCAAGAGCGCGGCAATCCAGGCCCCCATAGATGAACCGATCAGAATTTGCCGTCCTTGTGTCAGCGTGTTGAGAACGTGTGCTGCGTCTTCGGCCCATTCGCTGATAGCGCCGTCTTCAAAGAGCCCATCGGATTCGCCGTGACCGCTATAATCAAAACGTAAAAAAGCACGCCCGCGGTCAATGGCCCATGCGTCAAGGCATTCCGCTTTTGTCCCGAGCATGTCTGATCGAAAACCGCCAAGCCAGACAAGGCCCGGCTCAGCGCCGCGGCGTCGGCGAAAGGCGATGCGTCCATGCGGTCCCTGCAAAAATTCTGGGGGAAAATTTGGCGTTTGCGTATTTGTCACGGTCTGTTCGATCCACTAACTGTGTCAGGCGTTTGAATGATGTTGGATAAGCAAATGGCAAGTTTTCACGTGACGCGCAAACCGAGTGCGTGAATTTCACAGTACAATTTTGCAAGTGGTGCCGCGCCTGAACGCAGGCGGCGCTGAACGCACGACTGTTGAAATTGCGGGCGCGATTGTCCGGGCGGGGGGGCGGGCGCTGGTGGCCTCGGCCGGCGGCGCTTTTGAGGCCGACATCGTCAAAGCCGGTGGCGAACTGATCGACATGCCGGTCGACGCCAAGGACCCGCTTTCGATAGTCGCAAACGCGCGGCGACTCACAACGCTCATTCGATCTGAAAATGTCGACCTTATCCATGCGCGCTCGCGCGCGCCCGCCTGGAGCGCGGCCATGGCGGCGCAGCGCGCCAAGATCCCTTATGTAACTACATTTCACGGCGCCCATGACGCATCAAATGCGCTCAAGCGATGGTATAATTCCTCGCTCGTCAAAGGCGACGCCATTATCGCGAATTCGCATTTCACTGCTGAAAAAGTCTCAAATGAGTACAACTTTTCGGCAGATCATCTGCATGTGATTCCGCGAGGTGCGGATGTTCGATATTTTGATCCTATGGCGATAACCGAGGCGCGGATTAACCATATTTCAGAAAGCTGGGCGCTGGGTTCAGCGTCGCACGGACTGCGGCTATTGCTGCCGGCGCGGCTTACCGCCTGGAAAGGGCATGAGCTTGCGATTGATGCGGCGGCTGAATTGAATTCGCTTGGACCCTCTGGCAAAGCGCGCGCTTTAACGCTAGTTTTCTGTGGGGGCGCACAACCAAACTCAGATTACGAGGAGACGTTGCGCGCAAAAATTGATCAGCGTGGGGTGCGCGAAATGGTTCATCTGGTCGGCAACTGCGCCGACATGCCCGCCGCTTACGGCTGGGCTGATGTGGTTTTGTCGCCGTCTGTGAGGCCGGAGCCGTTCGGTCGCACGATTGTTGAGGCGGGCGCCATGGGTAAACCTGTCATTGCCGCCGGCCATGGCGGCGCGCTTGAAACTGTTATCGACGGCCAGACTGGAATTCTGTTCAAGCCTGGCGATGTTTTAGGCCTGTCGCGCGCGCTCGAAAGATTTTCGAAAATGCCCGCTGCGGAACGCAACGCCATGGGTGAGAATGCTGCGGCGCGCGTGCGCACGCTTTATTCAACCGACATCATGTGTGACGCAACGCTTCGCGTCTATGAAGGGCTGTTAAAAAAAGGGAACCAGGCGGGGCATGTTCGGGCGTAAGAAAGCAAATATTCTTGTCATCAAGACTGACCATCTCGTCGGGTTTGTCTCTGCGGAGCCGGCGTTCGATTCCATTCGTCGTGCGCATCCTGAGGCGATGATCAGCCTTCTGACAACTCCGGCGCTGCAACGAGTAGCGCGAGCATCCCCGTATTTCGACCAGGTCGCCGCTATGCCCAACTTTCGGGATAATGAGGCGCGCCGCGAATTTCTGAAGCAGTTAAAGAGCGCAAAGTTTGAGCGCGTTTACGATCTGGCCGTCGATGAGGCGAGCAAAAAGCTTCAGGGCGCGATGGGCATATTCGGCCCTAAATGGTTTACCGCGTCGCCAGCGCCAAGGCGTCGGCGCGGCGGCGCTGATCTCGCCGGGGCGCTGCCAAGCTTTGATAAGTTGTTCAGTGACGCCGGACTTGAGCCGCACGGGCGTTTGCCGGATTTTCATTGGGCCCTCGATGCGCGCAAAGATTCAGCTAATATGAAACCGTCATGGTACGGCATTTCGGGCGCATACGGCCTTTTGTTGCCCGGTCCGAACCCGGAAGGGCGCTGGACGGCGCAAGGTTATGCGGCGCTGGCGCAAACCATGTCGCAATCAGGTTTCATGCCGGTTCTGGCCGGACCCAAGGTCCTGCATGATTTTGCTGATGAGATTGCTGACACCGCGCCTCAGCTTGTGGATCTCGCCGGTAAAACCGATCACCTTCAACTTGCCGCGCTCGCCGATGAAGCGGCGTTTTTTGTTTCCGATCACGCCGAGGAAATGCATCTTGCCGTGAGTGTCGGGTGTGAGGGTGTTCTGATTGCTTCCGGAGCCGCCGCCGACGCCGCCGCGCCCCATGGTCGCCATGTGGTTACGTTAACCTCCGACACCGGTCCGGGTTCTGTTGACGCCGCTTTCGTCTGGCGCACGCTCTTAAACATGGGGCTTGCCGAACACGGGCAAGAGATCCCCGTTGCGGCGCAAAGTCATTGATCGGTGCGAATAATTAACTATATATCGTTTTCTCCCGGGGATTTTCAGTCGATATTTAGACTTATCGGGCGATTTTCGCCGGGTTTTGTCCTTTCGCTGCAATAGGAGAGAAGTTCATAGCACGCAAACCATTCGCCGCCGCGGCGCCTAAAAATGAAGGTCCGCGCATTAACGAGGAGATCAGCGTTCCGCAGATTCTGCTTATCGATCATCACGGTGAGAAAAAGGGCGTCGTAAAGCTTGAAGACGCGCTTGGCCTTGCTGCAGAGGCCGGCCTTGACGTTGTCGAGGTGTCGCCGAACACACAGCCGCCTGTCTGTAAGATTATGGACTACGGCAAATACAAATACCAACAGCAGAAAAAGAAAGCGGAAGCTAAGAAAAAGCAAAAGGTCGTAGAGATCAAAGAGATCAAAATGCGACCGAACATCGATGACCATGATTACGACGTGAAGGTCAAAGCGATGAAGCGCTTTTTCGAAGACGGCGACAAGGTGAAGGTGACGCTTCGGTTCCGGGGGCGGGAAATGGCGCACCAGGATCGCGGCGCGGACTTGTTGAAGCGCGTGCAGGACGACTTTGAGGAAATTGCGAAAGTCGAACAGTTTCCGAAGATGGAAGGTCGACAGATTATGATGGTGATGGTGCCCCGATAGGGACGCTTGTCAGAGTTGGAATTGCTGCGCCGTCGTCCCTTTCCGGGCGGCGGCGTTTTGTATTTCAAGGTCTTTTGTGCGGGTGGCTTGTCGATTGCTTCAGTTATTGTTTGGATATGCCGGCCTTTACGCGCTGACAGGCTTTTGTGTCAGTATAGGACAGTTTCTTTTCGGGGGCCCTTATGGCCGAGAACATGATCACACAATTTGCTGAGAACAAGTGGGCGCTCTCAGGAATTGCTTTTGCGCTCGGCCTTCTCGTCGGGTGGGTCGTGTGGGGGGCGCCTTGGAGTTCCGATGAGGATGATGTTGAAGACGACCGTGATGACGAGCGCCAAAGTCCGGCGCTTCCGCCTGCAAAAATAGACGAAATCGAAAAAGCGCTAAGCGACACCAAAGCCCTGATCGAAAAGGCGGCGGCGCAGGATGAGGCGCTTGAAGAAGAACTTAACCGTGTTGATGAAGCCGTTAAACGGGCAAATGGCCGACTAAAGCTGATTTTGAAATCGGTTGAACGGGCGAAGGATGCTGACTGATTGTCCTTGCGCAACCCGTGTGCGCTGACGCAGACTTGAGCGCGCTAACGGGGACGGCGGCATGTTCACAGATCAACTTCTCCATCAATTGTCAGTTTCCGCAGCGCTGGTCGCGGCGACTACGTTCGTGCACGCACTGTTTGTGGCCGCTGCCGCCGCGGTGTTTCGAACCGCGGCGCGACGGGCTCGCGGGCTGTTCAGGTTCATTCGCGACAGCATAGCGCTTGTCCTCTTGTCGCTCTGGCTAATGGCGGCGCATGTCGTTGAGATCGCCATGTGGGCGGGCACATTTATCCACTACGATCTTTTTGAGACATGGGAGCCGGCGCTATATTTTTCAGCGGCGAGTTATACGACCCTTGGCTTTGGAGATGTGCTTTTGCCAGAACCATGGCGCCTACTGTCCGGAGCCGCCGCAGCGAACGGGCTTTTGCTGTTCGGCATGTCGGCGGCGTTTCTGTTCGATGCGGTGGTCCGACTTCGCCTTGCCGGCGAAAAAATGCGTTAGGCGGCGGCAGCGTCTTCGCGGGGGCGGGCGATCGCGCCAAATGCTATAAACAACATCGCGATTGCAACGAGTTCCAGCCCGGCTGAAAACACAAAAGGCGCGCCCGGAAAATAAAACAGCGCGCCGTTCTCAAGCACGGTGATTCCGAAAAACGTCACCGGCGCCCCTGGTGAAGAGAACGCAGCAAAGATCTGTGTCATGAGCCAGGGGCTTATGACCATCGAAATGCTCATGATGGCCGCAATTGCGCCTTGCAATTCGCCTTGCGCGTTGGGCGGCATTGTGCGGGACATTATGCCCTGGAGCGCGGGTTGGCTCAGCCCGCCTAGGGCGGAAATTGCGATAAAGACGTATGCGATTGCGCCCTTATCGATAAGAGCGAAAGCTATGTAACAGGCCATCGTCACCAACATCGCCGACAACGCTGTGGCGCGTTCGCCTAATGCCGGAACGACGACACGGGTCAGCCCGCCTTGAACAATTGCCGACGTCAATCCAACAAAACTCAACGACGCGGCGACCTCCAGTTCGGTCCATCCATATTTTTCCGTTGAGAAATATGCCCATACTGACGGATACGCCCAATGTGCAAGCTGAGCGATGAAAACCACGCCGGCGATCGGCAACATGACTGGATATTTTGCAAACTGACGAAGACTGCCGAATGCATTAGCGCGCCGCCAGTTGAAAGGCCGTCGGTTTTCTGCAGAAAGAGTTTCCGGCAGTGAAAAATATCCGAATATTAGATTGAGGGCGCCAACACCGGCGACAAAGAAAAATGGCGCGCGCGGACCGAATTCACTGCCCAGGAGGCCGCCTATCGCTGGCCCGATGATAAAGCCCAGGCCAAAAGCTGCGCCGATCAGTCCAAAGTTTGCTGCGCGCTTTTCTGGCGGCGTAATGTCGGCAATATATGCGTTCGCTGTAGAGAATGTGGCTGCAAATGCGCCCGCCACAAGGCGCGCCGCAGCAATGATCGCAATCGTAGGAGCGATCGCCATGATCAAAAAGTCAAATGAGTAAGCGGCGAGCGAAGCCAGCAAGACCGGACGCCGCCCATAGCGGTCGGAAAGACCACCGATGATTGGCATCATGACAAACTGCATGAGCGCATAGGAAAATGTCAGATACCCGCCCCATTTCGCGGCATAGGAAAGATCTTGACCGGTCACATCCATGATCAGCTGCGGCATGACCGGCATGATCACGCCAAGCCCGACCATATTCAAAAGGACGGTGATGAAAATGAACAACATCGCCCGCTTGGGCGCTGACGCGGTCATGATGCAAAAACTCCTGTAGGCATGCCGTTTACGTTACTCGACGGTCGGACGGATTGGCGTAATTTTAACCGCAGTCACCTGGTTACGCCTTCTTCTCAGAATACGGAACCGGAACCCGTGAAATGAAAAAGTCTGGCCTACATCAGGGATAGTGCGAGCTTCATGGATGACAAGGCCTGCGACGGTCACGGCTTCATCGTCGGGAAGATTCCAGTCTACAGCGCGGTTAAGATCCCTGATCGTGACGTCGCCGTCTACGTTTAGAGAGCCGTCCGGCTGTGGACGCACACCCTGAACCGGGCTGTCATATTCGTCTTCGATCTCTCCTACGATCTCCTCCAGAATGTCTTCCATGGTGACGAGCCCCATGATTGCGCCATACTCATCAACGACCAGCGCAAAATGTTCCTGCTTGATCTTGAAGGCGTCCAGCTGTTCCTGAAGGGTTGTCGTTTCCGGTGCGAAATAGGGCGTGCGGGCAATATCTTCTATTTTAACCTGAGCGACATCTCCGTCTGCCTCCCAGAGTGCGCGCAGCAGATCCTTGGCGTGGAGAATGCCGACAATATTGTCAGGATTTTCCTTGAACAGCGGCAATCGCGTATGCGGACTTTGCAACGCCTGATTGATGATATCTTGCGTGGATTCGCCTAGATCGAGCATCTCGATAGACTTGCGGTGGATCATAATCTCTTCCACACGAATATCGTCCAGTTCCAGCGCGCCTCTTATTAGATCGCGCGACTCTTTGTCGACGCGCCCTTCAGAATGGTGGAGGTCAATAGCGCCGAGAAGTTCTTCGTGTGCTGATAAAACTGCGCTGTCTTTAGAGACGTCGATACCGAAAATTTTAAGAACGTTGCGGACAATCAGCTGAACAACGCGTGTTACCGGCGCGAAAATAACGACAACCCAGCGCATTAAGGGCGCGACAGCCATGGCGAAATTGTCAGGACGGGCAATCGCAGCTGTCTTCGGCAAGACTTCTGCAAAAACAAGAACAAGAATTGTCATTGTCGCCGTCGCAATAGCATTTGCCGTTCCGCCAGCGCCAAAGAGCTGGATAAAGACGCTGGTGGCCAGAGAAGTCGCGAGAATATTCACAAGATTGTTGCCAAGCAGAATAGCGCCAATCAGGCGTTCGCGATCTTTAATTAGAATGTTTACTCGGCGTGCGTTCGCATCGCCTTCGCTCTCGAATCTGTGCATTCGCGCTTCTGATGTGGCCGTCAGCGCAGTTTCGGAACCGGAGAAGAAGGCGGATATAAAAAGCAAACCAAAGATAATTCCGATGGGAATTAATAAGGCAGAGTCAATGGCGGCCATGATGTTCCTGTCTGGGCGTTATGATCGTGAAGCTTCGGTAAGGCGGTCTTGAAGAAAGGTTTTGACATCATCGACATCAGCATCCTTAACGATGCGCGCCGATCCGATAGCGTTAATTAGGATGAGTGTCAGCGCTCCGGCTTCGACTTTTTTATCCTGCATCATCAGCGTGATCAAAAGGTCTGCAGTGAGGCCCTGTTTTTTAGGCAAATCGGCAATCGAAGTCGGCAGGCCATGCGATGTCAGGTGCCGTTTCATTCGTTCGGCGGCGGTTTCTTCCGCAAACCCTGTTCGTGTGGAATATTCAAAGGCGAGCGCTATCCCGAGCGCGACCGCCTCACCATGCAAAAGCGCATCTGAGTATTCATAGAACGCTTCAAAAGCATGACCGAATGTGTGGCCTAGATTTAGGAGCGCGCGCTCACCGGCTTCGCGTTCATCCTTGCGCACGATCGCCGCTTTCATCTCGCAGGATGTCTTTACTGCCTTGATGCGCGCGTCGCAGTCGCCTGAAAGCACGCTCGCCCCGTTTTCCTCAAGCCAGTCAAAGAAGTCTGCATCGGCGATCGCTCCATATTTTACCACCTCCGCATAGCCCGCGCGCAGCTCGCGCAACGGCAAGGTGTCCAGTGCGCTAATGTCTGCGAGCACAAGCGAGGGTTGATGAAAAGCGCCGACCAGATTTTTGCCCTGCACAGTATTGATAGCTGTTTTGCCTCCAACCGCGCTGTCGACTTGCGCCAGCAAAGTTGTCGGGATTTGTGCAAACCGGCAGCCGCGCCGCAAGATTGCAGCGGCAAAGCCGACAAGGTCGCCAATGACGCCGCCGCCAAATGCAACAATCAGATCGTTTCTTTCGACGCCAAGCTCAAGCAGACGGCTGAGAAGAGCTTCGAGCTGTGCGAACGATTTTGTCGCTTCGCCTGGCGGCAGCGTAATAAACTCAAAGGCGACGCCTGCTTTTTGAAGACCGGCTTTTAACTGCGCGCCCTGCGCTTTAGCGACATTTTCATCGGTGACGACCACAGCGCGCGGACGGGAAAGAATAGGCAATAATGCTTCGCCTGCGCGGGACAAAAGGTCAGCGCCGATGTGAATGTCATAATGTCGCTCGCCCAATTCAACGGACGTGACAACGGCTGCGTTGGGTTGCTTCAAGGTGAGGGCGCCTTTTCAGAATTGGGTGAGGACTTTTGCCATGTGGATAGCGCATCCAGGATTGTGTCTATAGTCGCTTCATGCGGGCCCGGTTGTGAGTCAATGTGAATATCGGCCTGCGCGTAGAATGCTTCACGCTCCTTCGCCAGGTTGCGCAAAATTTCTTCTGGATTGCCATTTCTAAGGAGCGGGCGCGTGTCCCGGCGCGTCGCTCGCCTTGCCAGTGTTTCAACATTTGCGCGTATCCAGACAGAGACAGCGTGTTGTTTGATCAAGCGTCGGGTTTCTTCATAAACCACCGCGCCGCCGCCTGTTGCAAGCACGTGCGGCGGGCCCTCCAGCAGCCGCTTCAGCACGCGTGCTTCGCCTTCCCGAAAGCTGCGCTCGCCATGGCGCTCAAAGAGTTCGGAAACGGGCATCCCCGCCGCGCGCTCAATTTCTTCATCCGCGTCAAAAAAAGGCAGGTCAAGCCGCGGCGCCAAGCGCCGCCCCAAGGTGGTTTTGCCAGCGCCCATCATGCCGACAAGCACGATTGTGCGCCGGTGAGATGATTTGGAAAGATCAGCAGAATCGGGCATTTGGAATAGATGTAGGCGAGTGCGCCGTTATGCGCTAGGTAGGTTCGCTGTTATGCGGCAAGGCGCTTAGGGGCGGTTGCTTGCATGTTGACTTAGAGGCAGGGCGGCAAGATCTAAAGGCAGGACAAGCTGACGTGCTCTACCGCTTCCAGGAGCTTTTAATTTGCGTTTTGTTGTTATTCTCATTGTCCTCGTTTTAGCCGCAATGGCAGGGCTTTATGTCTACGGGCACATGCTTGAGCCGGATACAAAAACGATTACCCAGGAGGCGAATAATGGCGAAGCGCTTTAACAGCGAACGCCTGCGGCGTTTATCGCAACGCTCATGTGCGGCGGCGACGCTGATCGCCTTAGTGGCTGCGCCTGGCGCCTTTGCGCAGGTTCAACTACCGCCTGCAGTCGAATCGACAGCGCTCTCAAGAGATGCGTTCTCCACTGGCACTCTCGGCCCCGCAGACGGCGCCTTGCCGGAAACCCTGTGGCGAAACGCTGAAGTGCAGACGCTTGAGTTCCTCCTCGAGAATTTGCCGGCTCGTCCTGCTGCGCCCAGTCTCGGCGAAGCAATGCGCCGCACGCTCTTGTCTCCGGGGACTGGACCTGACGGCGCCGGCGGCGCGCTGGGCGGCAAAAAACTGCTGGCTCTCGCGCGGGCTGGTTTTCTGAAAGAAGCCGCAACCGTGGCGAGCCTTTCAACCGCAAACGGCAATGATCCATGGACAGGGCAATCCGAGGCGGTTCGCGCGCTTCTCAGCGGCGACATAAACGCCGCTTGCCGACGGAGTGAAAGACTGTCGTCCGGGCGTGACAACCCTTTCTGGGTCAAACTGCGGGTTCTTTGCTACGCGCAGGCTGGCGAGCGAGATGCCGCAGACCTGACGCTCGGCATATTGCGGGATCAATATGGTCTTGATGCTGAAGAAGATGCTTATCTTACAGCTGCGGCGACAGGCGCTGCGCCCAAAGCGCCAGCGCCAATTCGGTCTGCGCTTCTTTATGCGGCTTCGCGCTTGCTCGAAACGCCGCTCGCTCCAGGGCTTCTTGGCGAGGCTGACGGCGGCGTATTGGCGGCAATCATAAGCGATCAGAGCGCGGATCTGAGCGCCCGAATAGCAGCCTCGGAAACCGCGGCAGCGATGGGCGTTATTTCCGGCGCTGAACTGGCGGCGGTGCTCGGCGGCGCTGAGTTCGATGTTGCAGAGATTGGCGCTGCTGTTGAGACGGCTCGCGCAAGATCTGCCGATCCATTAACCGATGCGTTGTTATATAAATCGATAGAAACGCTCAGTGCGCCAGAGTTCGTTCGCGACAAGGCTCAACGTATTGCGCTGGCGCTTGGGCTTGCGGACAGCTTTCATCGCGCTTATGCGCTTTCTGTTCTGTACGCAGATGAACTCGAAGCGCTGGAGGGCATTATTGTGTCGCCGGAAGAGGCGGGCGTTTTTGCTTCAGCCCGACTTGCTATCGGCGATAGTGTGGGCGGCGCGCGTTGGCTTTCCGCCATGCTAGGCGAAGGCGAAAGCGTCAGCGCCTTGCCGGAAACCCAAGCGATGATGTTTATCGAGCTTGTTAATCTTCTTGCCATTCTCGACCCGCAGGCCGCCTCACAGGTGGCGCGCCGTGCAGATGTGGCTGTTTTGGGTGAGGACGCGCCCATGCCCGCAGGCGCCGACGATCTTGAGATCGACGCGGACCTGCGCGCGCATATTCTTGAAGCAGCATTTGACGCAGCGCTTGAGAATAAAATCGGACAGGCCGCGCTTGCCGCGCTTGCCGCATCGCGACAAGAAGCAGTTGATCCTGCTCAGCGCGTGATTGTCAGCCAGTCCCTCAAAGCGGCCGGTTTAGAAGATATTGAGCGGCGTTACCGATTTGAGCGCGCTTTTTCACGCCGGTTCGCCCGTGTCGATCTTGCGTCTGCTGCGGACGAAACAGGATCGGCAGGCGCCGACCAGAACAATGGCTTAACGCCGCGCCTTAAACCAACTGGCGAGCGCTGACGATCAAGGTCTGCGCGTCTTTAATGTTTAAAAACACTTGCCTATTTAGAGTAAGAATGAGTTTTCTGCGCAAAAGACGGCGGTCTTGAGAATTGCCGAAGACCTCTGACGTAGTGGTGAAAAAATAGATGCGAACTTATCTGGATTTCGAAAAACCGGTTGCCGAACTTGAAGGCCGAATTGACGATCTGCGTCAGGTTGATCGAGAAAACGGCGTCAATGTTGATGAGGAAGTTGAGAAATTACAGGCAAAAGCGGACGCATTGCTTTCGGATGCGTATTCGAAACTGACGCGTTGGCAGAAAACGCAGGTTGCCCGCCACGGTTCACGCCCGCATCTTTCTGATTACATTGACCGTTTATTTGATGATTTCACGCCGCTTGCCGGCGATCGCGCATTTGGCGAGGATCTTGCGATCATGGGCGGACCTGCGCGTTTTCGCGGGCGTTCGGTTATGTTGATCGGGCATGAGAAAGGGTCTGATACGGCCGGCCGGGTGAAACACAATTTCGGCATGGCGCGGCCTGAGGGCTACCGCAAGTCCATTCGGCTCATGGATATTGCTGAGCGCTTTCGTTTGCCTGTTGTCACGCTGGTGGATACGCCGGGCGCTTATCCTGGGCGCGGCGCGGAAGAACGCGGGCAGGCAGAGGCAATTGCAACCTGTACGGAGAAATGTCTGTCGCTTGGAACGCCCATTGTTTCGGTTATCGTGGGTGAAGGCGGATCAGGCGGCGCGGTCGCGCTTGCGACGGCAAACAAGCTCTTCATGCTTGAGCATTCGGTTTACTCAGTTATTTCCCCTGAAGGATGCGCGTCCATTCTTTGGAAGGAAGCCGCTGGAGCAGGTGAAACAAAAGCGCCAGATGCTGCGGAGGCGATGAAAATTTCAGCTCAGGACTTGCTGGAGCTTGGCGTTATCGACGCCATCATTAACGAGCCTGTGGGCGGCGCACATCGCGATCCGGCGCTGACGATTGAGCGGCTTGGCGATGCTGTTGAAAGCGCTGTTCAGGAATTCGACGGGATGAGCCCGGAATCGGTAAAACAGCAGCGTCGTGAGAAATTTCTTGCTATTGGTCGTGCTGGCGTTGCGTGATCATGGCAAATATCAAGCGGGTTGACTCTGGGTAACGACGGTTTGCGCTCGCGCTCATTTATAGACGATCAGATTCTGCGCATTTGCGTCCGCTTTGTGCGCAGATGCAGACATTAGAAATTTTTGTTGCGTCGACGCTGAGTCCTCCCGATCCGGTGGCTAAAATCGGCGCAACACTCACCAATGTCGCCAGCACGGCCCGCAGTGGGCTGTATCATTTCGTGCTATTGTCTCGATTTGCACGTTACTTTTTCCCTTTTTGTAAGTGCATTGAATAGACAGAAAACGGCGATGGACTGCTGGCGTGGAAGAATCTATGAGCTGGCTTGGCACGCAAAGAACAGCTGTGATGAGACTTAGCGTCGTGAGCAGGCGGATCGGGGTCGTCAGCTTTGTCCTTCGACGCTCAATGTAATGAACAGGCCGCGATTTCGGTCGACGACCTCCGATCCTGAAAACGCACCGGATCGGTCAGGCGAGAAAAACAGTCGATCTGATCGGAAATTTCTGCCGCCGACGCCACGAAGTGATAATCGAGATTTCACGTCCAAAAAGCGTGTCGTCTCCACAAAGACCTCGACTTGATCGCCCTGCCTCGAGTCCGAAATTTCATTGCCGAAAAAGAACTTGTTGTTTTCAACAGCAATATAGCTGACGCCCCAGGACGAGTTGATTGACGTTATGTCCTGGCGAAAATCCACGGTGATGCTCGGCGACGGGATATTGTTTAGCACCCGGGTTTCACCTGTTAGCGGGTCGTCGAATGTAGAGTCCTGTATCGTTGCTCGGACTTCTAGCAGTCCGCCAGGGATGACGCGATTAAGTTTGAGCGAGCCCGACGCCTCAACGCCCCAGACGCGCCCTTCGCCCGCATTCGCCAGACCAAACGCGCCTGACGGCAACACCAGTTGTTCCAACACATCGCTTCGCCATTCATGGAAGATCTCGATATTGAGTGCGCCTAACGTCTCGCGTCGCCAATCGACTGCAAAAGCAGCGCGCCAGGTCTGATCGGGCCCCAGATCCGGATTTCCGCCGAACTGCCGATCCTGCTCGCCGTCTGCCGACGCAGCGAAATCTCCGAAGTCGAGCTGGCCGACGCTGCGGCGCGCGCCAAGCCTCAATTGCAGAGACGATGTCGGTTGATAAAGAAAATTTGCAAAGGGCTTGGCGAAGAAAAACATTTGATTGTTCTCAGCATCTCCAGACACGGAAATTTCCGAGGCTTCAACTGCGATACCTGTTTCCACCGTCCATTTCGGCGCCGCCGCCCATATGAGATTGGCGAAAGCCTCGCCCCGAAACTCCTCCACAACAACTTTAGCCGCCGGGAGAAAAATCGGTGTTTCTAAGCCGTCAGCGTCCCGTGAAAACAGGGCGAATTCGCTGTCAAGCCTGTTGTAGGCAGCCTCAACGCCGAATTCCGGCTTCACGGCCCGCTCGCCGCCGCGCGCATAGGTCGTACGAAGAATGGTCTCAATCGGTATTTGTCTATTCGTAAAACGGGAGCCGCCGCTGATCACTCCAATAGGACGTTCATCGCGGACCACCGTTTGCTCGTCTAGCGGTTTCGATGAGGCAAGCAGGATTGTCTTGAACGTCCAATCGTTTTGAAAAGTCCGCGCCCAGTCAACGCTTGCCTCGCCGGTCCACTCTATGCTGTCGAAGTCGATGTATGTGCGACCGTCCGGCGATCCGTCTGCTTCTCGGCCAACAAACAAGAAACGATCAGTAACCGGAAAAAACCCAGAATATCCGGCGCGGCCGTTTAGGGTCAGCGTTCCCCCGCGAAACGGCCTGATCGCCTCTGATGAGACAAACCCTTGGGTCAGAACACTTGGACGATCTTCGGTTTGCGCAACGGCCAACTCCCCGTTTGCGTCAAATTGATCCCTGCTGCCGACAAGGTCGAATTGCTCCCAAAAACCGTTGATCTTTGTGGATGTCGACCACTTACCGACTTTTGCCGTCAACGAACCAACAAAAGAAGGGTAGACAACGCCTTCCGAATTGCGCTGCACAGCGGCACGCCAACTGGCGGATCGCTTTGAGCCAGAACGAATGATGTTGGCGACGACGGTTTGGCCGGTCGCCTCGCTTGTTCCAGCGGCGCCGCGGATAACCTCGACGCTGGCGACATCATTAGCCGGAATTCGCGTAAGCGCGTCCTCGATGCCGCCCGTCTTCGATGTGGGGCGGACACCATCTACGAGAACGTTGCCGGCCGCCCCGCCGAACCCGCGAAGATTATCGCCAGGATCGAATGTAAACCCCGGGATCCTATCGACAATGTCCCGCGCCGTTTGCGGATTGAACCGGTCGAAAAAATTCCGTGGATAGGTTTGTATAGTGTCGTCGGTTTCTGCGCTGGCCGATTGCGTAGACAGATCGTCTTGCGCATGAGCCAGGGTAGGTTCAGTGAGGCCGAAGCATCCGCATATGAAGACGAATTTTAATTTGTTCATGAGAAATGGTTCGCACGGAAGAACGACAACACGTCGGAAGGTGCGTTAATTCACCTGCCTGTTGAGAAGGGCGACAGTCAGTTTCCTAGCTAACAGGTGGCGCACGCACTGGCGGCGGATCGCCGCCTAAATATATGCGGGGGTGATAAGCAAGGGCCGGCTTTAACGCTGTCGATGTCTCACTGACTTTCGGAAAAGCTCTAGCGACGAGAGATATCGATGTGTCGTCGAGGTCGTCTTTGTTATTTGAGGATGCAATCAGGCAGATAGCGCATGGGTCCGCGCCTGTCGGGTCATCATCGTCATGCGATTGTTGGTTATGTGCGGCTGCTGACAGAAGCTGCGCACATAGGATGATAGCCGCAAGCGAAGCCTTGAGGGTTGCAAAGAAATCAAATTTTCCCGCCCGCGCGCGCAACTTCACTTCCCTACAAAAACCGCATCATCGTATTAAATAAACTGATCGGATGCCACTGCTTATTGCGCATTTGCCCGATGCGGCTTTGTGATCGGCGTCCAAAAAGCTCTCGCGATTACATGGCCCCCTGTCATCCTGTGAGACGCTTTGCATCAGTTCCACACTTGCTACAAGAGCGCTTGCTGCTTATGCTCTACTTCTAATATTTCTCTGATGAGCAGCTAAGTTTCGCAGCTTGGCATATGCGAATGGCTGCATGCGCCAACCCGATTGGACAGCCTATTCAGTGGCAAGAGTTTGGGGATTTTCGCGATAGGCGTCCCGCTGCTCGTTTCGCGTCGCTAAGAAAAATCGCCTACTTACTAGCCATCTGACCGCACACAGCCTAAGACGCAAAAAACAGCAGCGCGATCAACAGTGTGACGCCGCCGCCGATGAGCGACAGCGTGAGCAATTTATTCATGCCGCGCGTTTCACCCTGGCGGACCTCGTCTTCTTCGCTCGTCGGTTCCGGATCTTCAATCATTTTTCTATTTCCCTTCTTACGAGACAGGAAAACAGTATTTTCCTTAGAATAAAAACAAGCGTGATTGTCGCAGCGTCAATCATAATCCATGACGCCGCTTAGGATCAGCTGACCGTTCTGCCAGATTTCAACCGTTGCGCCTGGCGTAAAGTCGGGAATGCCGTCGCCTTGCGTAGTTTCGAAAACCTGGTCGGCGCGGCCGTTGTTAAGCGCGACTGTTTTCACTTTGGCGCCGTGTAGGTAAATGTCCGCTCTTGTGCCTGCGACACCACGCAGTTCAACTTCGAGAGATTTTGAGCCGTTTTGCCATGCGCTGAATTCCACCTCCCCATAACCGGTATATCCGTTGACCCCGCGGAGTTTTGCTTCGAGGTCAACAGTCTTTTGGAAGGGTCGAACCTTCAACGCAGATCCAAATAAAAAATTGAGCAAAATACTCCCCCTTTGTCGCGGAAAGGTATCTCACAATTTTTGCTAAAAGTTAATGTTTGCTGAAAATGGGAGCAAAAGCCGCAAAATCAATCGATTAGGCCGGAGTCTCGCCGTGATATTCGCCTTCAGGGCGATCGTAATCGAGCCGGCGGTCAAGATAAGCCTCAGCTGCGGCGATAAATTCTTCCATATTGCTTTCAAAGAAATGATCGGCCTCCGGGACCGTCTGAAACTCGATTTTACGGCCCTTTTGCGTGCGCGTGCGCTCAACCATTCCTTTTGTTTCAGCAGGTGCGCAAATTTTGTCGTTTTCAGCATGGATCACCACGCCCGATGACGGGCAGGGCGCAAGAAAAGAAAAATCGTAAAGATTAGCCGGCGTCGATCCGGCAATGAAACCAACGATTTCAGGACGTCTCATAAGGAGCTGCATGGCAATCCATGAGCCGAAAGAAAAACCCGCGACCCAGGCGAAAGGTGAGTTGGGATTGATCTGCTGCATATAATCAAGCGCTGTGGCGGCGTCGGCAAGCTCGCCTTGGCCTTGATCATATTCCCCCTGACTGCGGCCGACACCGCGAAAATTGAAGCGCATTGTGGAAAAACCTTTGCGCACAAACATCTGATAAAGCTCATATGTCGCGCGATTGTTCATCGTGCCCCCAAAAAGAGGGTGGGGATGAAGGACAAGAGCGACGGGCGGATTGTCTCCTTTGCCTTTTTGATAGCGGCCTTCCAGGCGCCCTTCCGGGCCGGTGAAAATAACTTCGGGCATGCCTTGTCCTCATCGGTCGACCGCATGAACCTTGAAAGTCATGCAGCTTCGTTGGTTTTCTCAGTTCCGCAAGGAACTTTTCCCTATATTTAGGGCGTTTTTTGCGAGCTGAGGCGCTTCTCTAACTTGACTGATTTGCTCAGGTTTCTTAAATCCGTTGCGCCTTAAGACTTCGGCGGGCGGCTATAGCATGTTTTTGCAGCAACGCCAGCGAAACATCTGCAGCGAAGAGACCTGACGAGACGGACTGAACGCATGAAATTGACGACGAAAGGACGATACGCCGTTGCGGCCATGACTGACCTTGCGGCGCATTCGCGCGGCGGCTCAGGCGATGATCCTATCGCCTTGTCTGACATTGCGGTCCGTCAAGGCATATCGCTTTCTTATCTGGAACAACTATTCAGCAAGCTGCGCCGATCAGGCCTCGTTGCAAGTGCGAGAGGCGCCTCCGGCGGCTACCGACTGGCGCATGGTCCAGCCGAAACCCGTATTGCTGACATTGTCGCCGCGGTTGACGAACAAATTCGCACAACGGCTTGTAAGCCAGGTTCTGCAGTCGGCTGCACTGGCACGAGCGCACGCTGTCTGACGCACGATTTATGGGATGAGCTCAGTCGTCAGATAGAGATTTTTCTCAACGCAGTAACGCTTGAAGACATTTTGGAAAAACGCATTGCCGGCATGGCTGCGGTGAATGCGCCGCCCAGAATGGAGGCTGTGGAGTGACCCGCCATTACCTCGACCATAACGCAACCGCGCCGCTGCGCCCGGAAGTGATTGATGCCGTCGCCGACGAGATGCGTTACGACGGTAATTCATTGTCTGTACACGAAGAAGGACGGCGAGCGCGCAAGATTGTCGAGGACGCTCGCGAGGCGCTGCGCGCGCTCGTCAATGCGCCAGTGAACGGCGTTATCTTTACCAGCGGCGGTACGGAATCGATCCATTACGCGCTGCATGGCGCGATGGACCCGCACAACATAAAGCGAATTTTCGTCAGCGCGTTGGAGCATGCCGCGGTGCCCGCCAATGCGGCGATAACCGGCGCGGTGATCGAGATGATACCGGCGCTGGCATCGGGTCTTGTCGATCTTGCCTGGCTGAGAGATCGCCTTGCGGACTATTCGCTTGAGCGGGACGGCAGTTTTCTGGTCTGTCTAATGTTCGCCAATAACGAGACCGGCGTTATTCAGCCAGTGCGCGAAGCGGCGGATATTGTTCATAACGCCGGCGGACTTTTATTCTGCGATGCGGCGCAGGCGGCTGGCAAGATCCCCGTCAATTTCGTCATGTCCGGCGCCGACATGATGGCGGTGACGGGCCACAAATTCGGCGGACCGATCGGAGTCGGCGCGCTCATCGCCGGGCCCAACCTGCCGCTGGAACCGATTTTCCGCGGCGGCGGCCATGAAGAAAACCGCCGCGCCGGCACCCATAATGTTCCCGCCATTGCCGGGCTTGGCGTCGCTTGCAAGATGGCGGGGGAGAGCCTTGCCCGCGCCGACGAGATCGCCGCCTTGCGCGATAAGATGCAGGCGGCGGCAGTGGCGGCTGGCGCAACCGCGTGGGGCGCGGTTGAAGCGCGTCTGCCGGGGACGCTCTGTTTATCCGCCCCCGGATTTTCCCGCGAGACCCAGATGATGGCGATGGATCTCGCCGGCGTTGCGATCTCCGGCGGCACGGCGTGTTCGTCGGGCAAGTCAAAGCCGAGCGCAACGCTCCTCGCCATGGGCGCGAGCGAAGACCAAGCCTCAAACGCGATCCGAGTTTCGCTCGGGTGGAATTCAACAGAAGACGATGCGGAAGCATTTATCCGGGAATGGCCAAAAGCTTATGATCGGATCAAAGCGCGGGCTGCGTAGGAAAGGCTGTCATGACCGTATACGCCGTTGGCAATATCAAGATTAAAGACCGTGACGAATATCAAAAGTATTCAGACCAGTTCATGGATGTCTTTGCGAAGTTTAAAGGCAAGCTGCTCGCTACCGATTTTAACGCCAAGGCTGTCATGGGCGAATGGGACGCCGACAGGCTCGTGCTCATGTCGTTTCCCGACAAGGCGGCGTTCGTCGAATGGGCGACATCGCCGGAATATCTTGCCATCGCCAAGCATCGCGATGCGGGCGCCGAAGTGACGACAGTGCTGGCGGAAGGAATTGAATCTTAAATTATGTCCGAAGTTAAAGAATCGATCAGTAAAGAAACCGTTGAGACGGCGAAGTCGCTGGAGACGTATAAATACGGCTTCACGACGAACATCGAGTCGGTCAAGGCGCCGAAGGGTCTCAACGAGGACACGGTGCGCTTTATTTCCGCCAAGAAAGAAGAGCCTGAATGGCTGCTCGAATGGCGGTTGGAAGCGTTCAGGCGCTGGCTGACCATGGAGGAGCCGACCTGGGCGATGGTCGACTACCCTGAGATCGATTATCAGAACGCCTATTATTACGCCGAGCCGACGACCGGCGCGAAATACGAATCTATTGATGATGTTCCGCCGGAAATTCTGGCGGACTTTGAAAAGCTCGGCATTCCGTTGCGCGAAGCCGAAGTGTTGCTCGGCGTCGAGGGCGCAGGCCAAAGCCCTGGCGAGGCGCGGGTCGTGGACGGCGTATCGAATGGCGGCGCGCCGAAGGTCGCCGTAGACGCGGTGTTTGACTCTGTGTCTGTCGCGACCACCTTCAAGAAGGAGCTCGAAAAAGCCGGCGTTATTTTCATGTCGATTTCGGAGGCGGTTCGTGAACACCCCGAGCTCGTCAAAAAATATCTCGGCACGGTCGTGCCGACCTCGGACAATTTCTTTGCGACCTTGAACTCGGCAGTGTTCTCCGACGGGACGTTCGTCTACGTGCCCAAAGGCGTCAGATGCCCGATGGAGCTGTCGACCTATTTCCGCATCAACGAAGCGAACACCGGCCAGTTCGAGCGCACGCTGATCGTGGCCGCGCCGGGCTCCTATGTGTCTTATCTCGAGGGCTGCACCGCGCCAATGCGTGATGAAAATCAGTTGCACGCAGCCGTCGTCGAACTGGTCGCGGAAGACAACGCGGAGATCAAATATTCCACCGTCCAGAACTGGTATCCCGGCGACAAGGACGGCAAGGGCGGCATCTATAATTTCGTCACCAAGCGCGCCGACTGCCGCGGGGTCAATTCAAAAGTTTCATGGACGCAAGTTGAAACCGGTTCCGCCGTAACCTGGAAATACCCCTCCTGCGTTTTGAAGGGCGACAACAGTCAGGGCGAGTTCTATTCGATCGCCATCACCAATAATCACCAGCAGGCCGACACCGGCACCAAGATGATCCATCTGGGTAAAAATACGAAAAGCCGGATCATTTCGAAGGGCATCTCGGCGGGTAAGTCGAATTCCACCTATCGCGGGCTTGTCAGCATTCACCGCAAGGCGAAAGGCGCGCGTAACTTTACCCAATGCGACTCGCTTTTGATCGGTAATGATTGCGGCGCCCATACGGTGCCGTATGTGGAATCGAAGAACCCGAAAGCGGTGCTCGAACACGAAGCGACAACATCGCGCCTCTCCGAGGACCAGCTTTTCTATTGCCAGCAGCGCGGGCTCTCGGAAGAGGAAGCGGTTGCGCTGCTCGTCAATGGTTTCTGCAAGGAGGTTCTGCAGGAGCTGCCGATGGAGTTTGCGGTCGAAGCGCAGAAGCTTGTGAGCGTCAGCCTTGAGGGGAGCGTGGGGTGATCTTTCTGATTGCACTGTTGATAGAGGCCGCCATCCCTCACGCGCTTGTCGCCGGTTGGGAAGGCGAGAAGACCTGCGAACTGCTCGAAGACAACGAACAGGTGCGCGCATTCAAATGCACGTTCGCGCCGGGCGTCGGGCACGAAAAACATTACCACCCGCCGCACTGGGGCTACATCCTTGAAGGCGGCGTCATGCAGATCACCGATAAAGATGGAACCCGCGAACAGGAAACGCCAGCGGGCGGGTCCTGGTGGTCGGACGGCGTTGGCTGGCACGAGGCGGTGAATATCGGCGCGACGCCAACGGTCTATGTCATCGTCGAACCAAAAGAGGCTTTGCCATGAGTGAGATTCCAGAACCGGCGAAAAAGATACAGCGGCTTATGATGATGGCCGCGGTGATCGGCGCGGTCAGTGTGCTCATTTTTCTGTTCGCGGAGCGCGCCGCTGCGAATGAGCTGGAATTCTACCGCGATGCGAAGCTGCCTGACTGGGCGCCGTTTTCCTCCGCCGTGGTTGTCGGTGATACGATCTATGTTTCCGGCCATCTTGGACGCGATCCGGAGACGAACGAACTGGTCGAGGGCGGCGCTGGCCCTGAAACGCGTCAGACCATGCGTAATATGAAAAAGACGCTGAACGCCGTCGGCGCGAGCTTCCGTGATGTGGTCAAATGCACAGTGTTTCTCGACGATATGGATGACTATGAGGCCATGAACGAGGCTTATGTCGAGTTTTTTCGAGGGCCAAGGCCGGCGCGCTCCACCATAGGCGCTGACGGGCTGGCGCTGGGCGCCAAAGTCGAAATTGAATGTATTGCGGCGCGCCCTGACAATCTTTTAAAGAAAGCACACTGACGAATGTTAGCGATTGACAATTTACATGTCGCCGTTGGCGGCGCTGAAATTTTAAAAGGCCTCTCGCTTGAGGTTCCGGCGGGCGAAGTGCACGCGGTGATGGGCCCCAATGGTTCGGGCAAGTCTACGCTGTCTTATGCGATCGCTGGCCGCGACGATTATGAGGCGACGACAGGCGAGGTTACGCTTGGCGGCGAGAGCTTGCTTGATTTGGACCCGGATGAGCGGGCCGCGCTCGGTCTTTTCCTGTCGTTCCAGCACCCGATGGAAATTCCCGGCGTTCAGACCATGAATTTTATTCGCACAGCCATAAACGCCCAGCGCAAGGCTCGCGGCGAAGATGAAATTTCCGCCGCTGATTTCATTCGCGAGGTGCGTGAGAAAGGCAAGCTTGTCGGGCTTGATGACGCAAAGCTGAAGCGTCCTTTCAATGTCGGCTTCTCCGGCGGCGAAAAAAAGCGAATGGAAATGCTGCAGCTTGCCATGTTCAAGCCGCGCTTTGCCATTATGGACGAGACGGATTCCGGACTTGATATCGACGCGCTGAAGATGGTCGGCGAAGTTGTGAATTCCCTGCGCGATGAAACCCGCGGGTTTCTGGTGATCACCCACTATCAGCGGCTCCTTGATTACATCAAGCCGGATGCGGTGCATGTGCTTGCGGGCGGGCGCATTGTCAAATCCGGCGGGCCAGAGCTTGCCAAAACGCTGGAAGAGTCTGGCTACGAACAATTTATCGAGGCGGCGTGACGGAATTGCTTAAAAATCCCTCCGCCTTCGAGGCGGCGCTGGAAAATGCGTTCACCGCCCGTTCCAACGCCAATGAAACCGCGGAAGCGGCATTCGACCGGTTTGCGGCCCAGCGCCTGCCGAACCGGCGCATCGAGGGCTGGAAGTGGTCGGACTTCAACGCCGCCTTGCGAGCTTCGGCGCCCGATGGCGCAGGCACGGCAAAGGCAATCGCGCCGTCGCCTTTTGCGGCGCTCAATCCGATTGAGATACAGATCGTTAATGGGCGGATTAACGCGCCTATGGATGACCAGCCCAAGGGTTTGCGCTTTGGCGTCATGGAAGCGATGGGCACGATCCCGGAGCTGGAAATCCATCCCATCGTTTCTCTGAATGTGGCGATGACGGCGAAGTCGTTCGGCCTTGAAGTGAAGGAAGGCGTTGCTTTGGATCGCCCGATCCTGATCCGTCATATTGACGAGGGCGGCGGTCTTTCTTTCGGGCAGACGATGCTGCGCATTGGCGTCGGCGCCGCGGCGACCGTTATCGAAACGTATGAGGGCGCGGGCGCGGCGCTTGCCTCCCATGTCTGTCACATGGTCGTACGCGACAGGGGTCGGTTCAACCGGCTGGTCCTGTCCGACACGGGCGCCGGGGCGGTCAATCATGCGATTGTCGCCGCAAAGCTTGAAGCCGGTTCCGTATACGAACAGACGAGTCTTTCGACCGGCGCGAAACTGTCTCGCCATGAAACTCTGCTACACTTCTGGGGCGAGGACGGGGAGGCGCGGGTTGACTCAGCGGCGCTGCTTACCGGCGAGGCGCACGCCGATTTCACGACCCATGTGCTGCACAAAAAGCCCGGATGCGCCGTGCGCCAGTTGCACAAGGGCGTCGCGGCGGACCGGGGCCGCGCCGTTTTTCAGGGCAAGTTTGAGGTTGAACGCGCGGCGCAGAAAACCGATGCGCAGATGACGGCGAACGCGCTTTTGCTGTCCGATCGCGCGGAGGCTAATCACAAGCCGGAACTTGAGATCTATGCGGACGATGTGGAATGCGCCCATGGATCGACCTGCGGCGCGCTGGATGACGCCGCACTCTTTTATTTGCGCCAGCGCGGGCTGTCTGAACGTCAGGCGCGCGCGCTGTTGATCGAGGCGTTTGCCGGCGAAGTCGTCGACGGTATTGAAGAAGAAAAACTGCGGGCCGTGTTCGCCGCCCGCGTCGCCGCCTGGCTGGAGGATCAATCATGAGCGCTGACGGCATGCATGGACCGACATTCGACGTTGACGCGTTGCGCGCGGAGTTCCCGATCCTCGCGCGTGAAGCCTATGGCAAGCGGCTTGTCTATCTCGACAGCGCCGCCTCGGCGCAGAAGCCGCGCGCGGTGATCGACTCGATGGCGGGCGCCATGGAGCATTCCTACGCGAATGTTCACCGCGGCTTGCACCTTTTGTCCAACGAGACGACGGCGGCGTTTGAAGCCGCGCGCAACACGGTTGCGTCTTTCCTTAATGCGCCGTCTGCAGATAATATTATTTTCACGTCCGGCGGCACTGATGCGTTCAACCTCGTTTCCTACGCGCTTGGGGTGAGCGAGATCGGCGAGGGCGACGAGATCATCCTCTCCGTCGCAGAGCACCATTCCAATATCGTGCCGTGGCACCTGTTGCGCGAACGCAAGGGGGCGGTGCTGAAATGGCTCGACGTCACCGAAGACGGCGAGATCGATCTTGATGCGTATAAGGCGCTGTTCACGGCGAAGACGAAGCTGGTTGCGATCTCGCACATGTCAAACGTTCTGGGCGCGCTGGCGCCGGCGGCCGAGCTTGCGCGCATCGCCCATGACCACGGCGCAAAGATCCTGTTCGACGGCTGTCAGGCCGGCGTCCACGGAGCCGTTGATGTCCAGGCGATTGATTGCGATTTTTACGTGATGACGGGCCACAAGCTTTACGGTCCGTCCGGCGTCGGCGTCCTTTATGGAAAAACATCCGTTCTTAAACAGATGCCGCCGTTTAAAGGCGGGGGCGAGATGATCGACACGGTGACGAAAGATGCGGTCACCTATAATGATCCGCCGCACCGGTTCGAAGCGGGCACCCCGCCTATCCTTGAGGCGATCGGCCTGGGCGCGGCGCTCCAGTGGATGCAAGACAAAGGCGTCGCGGCGATCGCGGCCCATGAGGCCGCCTTGCGCGATCATGTGCTGGAAGAACTCGCGGCGCTCAACTTCGTGCGCGTCTATGGCCGCGCTGCAGGCAAGGCGCCGATCATCGCCTTCGCCATGGAGGGCGCGCACCCCCATGACGTTTCCGCGATCCTCGACCGCACCGGTGTCGCCGTGCGTGCGGGCCACCATTGCGCCCAGCCGCTCATGACCCATCTCGGTGTCACCGCGACGAGTCGGGCGAGTTTCGCCGCCTATAACACCCATGAAGACGTGGAAGCGCTGATTGCAGGGCTTCACAAAACCCATTCAATGCTTAGCTAGGGCCGTATGATGGACGAGCAACGCGATATTATTGACGTCAAACCGGCCAGCGAACCGTCTGGCGAGCCGGCGCCGCAGGCTGATGCGCCGCAGGCCGAAACGCCTCAGGCCGAAACCGGCGGCGGTTCGGGCATTCTGGAAAAGGAGTTGTCGCGCATCACCGCGGACGTCATTCGCTCCCTGAAGACCGTCTATGACCCGGAAATTCCTGTCGACATTTATGAGCTGGGGCTCATTTACAAGGTCGATCTGTCCGACGATCGTCTGCTCACTGTCGACATGACGCTGACCGCGCCGGGCTGTCCTGTCGCGGGCGAAATGCCCGGCTGGGTCGAGGGCGCGGTGCGCGGGATCGACGGAGTTGAGGACGTCAAAGTGAACATGACCTTCGAGCCGCCCTGGACGCCTGAACGCATGTCGGACGAGGCGAAACTGGAACTGGGGTGGCTGTAATGAGTGATCAGTATTTAGTGATCGGTGGTCAGTATTGGCCGCGCACGCCAACCACTGATCATTGGCCACTGACCACAGGTGCGATATGACCCGACCAAGACCAAAAGTCGTCACCCTGACCGATGCCGCCGCCGCGCGCATGACGAACATCATGTCCGCCGCTGATGAAAACTTCATCGGCGTCAAGATTGGCGTTAAAAACGGCGGCTGCGCGGGCATGGAATACACCATGGATTATGCGACGGAAGTCGGCCCGCTTGACGAGGTGGCGGAAGAGAACGGCATCAAGGTGATCATCGATCCGAAGGCGATTCTGTTTTTAATCGGTACGGAAATCGACTACGTGACGGAGAAACTCTCCCAGCGGTTTGTTTTCAACAACCCGAACCAGACCGACGCCTGCGGCTGCGGGGAAAGCGTGACGATCGTCCCGCAGAAGCTGGATGCGTGAGTTGAAACTTGTATGAAGGATGAGGAGGAGAATACATGGCCAATAAGACTAGTTGAAAGCCGTTGGTACAGAGCAATTTTGATATTGATATTGCCGGTTTGGATCGGATTATTCCTAATATTATTTTTGGGAATTCCAGACTGGCCTTACATCAGTGAAGTCCCGCGTGATTTCTACTTAATTTTATTTCTCGTTGTGTTGGGCGTCTTATTTCCGTCTGTGCTTGTTAGCTTAAAGGCTCACCAAGAGAATAATAAAAATAAGTACGACCCTGAATCTCCGGGTGTAAAAAAACTGATACGGCGACTTCGGAAAATTGGCTGGGCATTTTCTTTATTAGGTATATTTTTCGTTTCATTAATTTTCGCCCTACCAGAATCAGAAAGTGATTTTCTCACTTCTGACCTGTCGTTACATCTAACAAGTGGCTTGATAGTGCTTTGCATTTTTCTTGCTGTGTTCGGGTTTCATTTTGCTCGCCATATCGAAACTGGAATGATGGCGCCGCCCAGATGGATGATACCGTCAGATGATGAAGAGAACTGGGAATAATATGCAATGTCCTCCCATCTCGACCACCTCAAAGACCTCTTCGCCACCTTCGGCGACATCACGATCCGCAAGATGTTCGGCGGCGCCGGGGTCTATTGCGATGGCGTGATTTTCGCGATCGCCGATGACGAGGATGTCTGGCTGAAGGTCGACGACGTGACCCGCGCCGAATTCGAAGAGGCGGGGCTCAATCCTTTCGAAGTCGAGATGAAGGGCAAGACCGGGACCATGTCCTATTACAAGCCGCCCGCCGAGATCTACGACGATGAAGACGCGCTGCGCTGCTGGACGACGCTGGCCCTCGGCGCTGCGTCGCGGGCGAAAAAGCCGGCGAAGACAGCAAAGAAACAGCGATCAACAAAAAAGCCGGTCGCAAAACAGTCTTCTGAACATTAGATAATCAAAATAGTTGCTCTCACGAAGCATGAAGGGAAAGATTTGATGCCTCGCATTCGCGTCTACCATTCTTTCAGAAGCCCTTATTCCCGACTTGGACTGCATGTTCTTTCGCGCGCCGGGCTTGATGTTGACCTTATTCCGTTTACGGGGCCGCCGGAAGGGAATCGTTTTGACGATCCGCTCCAAAATAAGGGAAAAACCGCGTATTACATGCAGGATGTGCCGCGCATGACGATGCGCATGCGCTTGCCCATCATGCCGCCTAATCCTTTTGAGGTTGATCTCATCCCGTCTTATAAAGCGGCGGTTGCAGCTCACGCCGACGAAAAAGGCATGGCCTTTGCGCTTGCGGTTTCGGATGCGCGCTGGGGCGAAGGGAAGAATATCGCTGACCTTGATGTTTTGAAACACTGCGCCAAGCAGGCGGATTGGTCACCTGAAGGCGTTGAGAAAGCGCAGAGCGCAGTTTCTGTTGGTAAGGCGATGAAGAAACACCGTGAACTGATCGAAGAGGATCAAGTGTTCGGCGTGCCGTTTGCCGTCATGGGCGATCAAAAATATTGGGGTCATGAACGGTTTGCATTGCTCGTAGAGGAGGCTGCGTCGTAAAATCTAGCTGCGCCTGGTCGTTATGCTGCGCCGGTTTTCTTTGAGCCTTTATCAAGCTCTTGTTCGTCAACAACCTGATTACGTCCATTTTCTTTTGCAGCGTAAAGGCATTCATCGACACGCTCGATAAAGCTTTCATCATCATCGGCCTGACGGAAGCTGGCGACGCCCATGGACATAGTCACAACGCCAAGGTCTTCTCCGGTGCGGCGTTTTTTCAGATGCCGACTCTCTACAGCGCTTCTGATTTTGTCCGCCAGAGAACGCGCGTTTTCAACGGTCGTATCTGGCAGAATGATCGCAAACTCTTCTCCGCCGTAGCGTGCAAGAATGTCCTGACCTTTGATGTTCGCATCCATCACTTCAGCGACAAGGCGCAGCACCTGATCGCCTGTCTGGTGACCCCACGTATCATTGAATTTCTTGAAATGATCGATATCGGCGAGCACCAATGTTAATGGCTCGTTTGTGACGCGCGCCGCCGCCATTTGTTGTTCAAGGGAGCGATCAAAGAGCGCACGATTCGCAACACCGGTCAGCGGATCCTTCATCGCTTCCGCCTGGATATGCTCCACATTGCGCTGAAGACTTGAAATCTCGGTGGCGGATTCGGCAAGCCGGCTTTCCAGAATTTCGTTCTGGGTGCGCATATCTCTGGCGACTGAAAATACGCCTTCAAGCAGTGCGCCGACCGCCGGGTATTCTTCTGATGACTGACGAAGCTGATCGGAAAGTTCGCCCAACGTCTCTGAGTTGCCGCTGGCGGTTTCTCCACTTTCCTCGATCATCTCGTGGAGATTTTCAACTTCCTCATGAAAGCGAGCGACGAGATCAACGACATTCCGAGACAGATCAGCCTGCTGTATGTGCCGACGATACAGTTCGTCCGCCTGTCGCTGTTCAACTTTTCCAAAAGCATCGGAGGCGGCCTGTATCGCGCGCGATAAGGACGGGTTTTTGCCTTCCGCGTGGGCAAACCAAACCTCGAAATTTCGAGGCGTCGCGGAAAGACCAATCTTCTTTAATGCGCCAAGGGCTATTTCCGCCAGTCGATGCGAAGGTTCCACGCCGCTCATCAATCAATCCCGCTTCCCGCCGTGTGCGAGGGGCTCGGCCCATATGGCTGCGCCCCTGCTTTAGCCGCACCTTAAGTCGCAGCGAGTAAAGGAATGGCTAAATCCGGCCTTTGGAAAAGACTTTTTAAGAGAGCTTAGGGCGTTGTTAACCAACAACTGCGCGCGTCAAAAATTCAGGAACGTGATCGCCAAGACCGATTACCGGGTCGGCGCTCTCGCGCCTTGAGCCGGAGCGTTCGCCAGAAGAGCGGCGTCGGCCGTTTTCAGCCCTTCGTTCGGCGCCGTCAGCTTCTTTTGACTCTGCGGCATCGTCTTTTTTACGACGGCGTTTCGGCTTGTCAGTTTTCGGTTCGGATTTTTTATTCCGTCCGGGACGAGAGTTGCTAAAATTTTCGAAAAATTCGCTGAAATCCAAAGCTTCGATCGACTCTTTGCCAATTGTCGAGAGAATGGCGGCGTAAGATTTATCGTCAGCCGGCGTTACTAACATAAGCGCTGCGCCGTCTTTGCCGGCGCGTCCCGTGCGGCCGATGCGATGAACATAATCATCGGCGTGGATCGGCGCATCATAATTGAAGACATGGCTTACATCGGGAATATCAAGCCCGCGCGCAGCGACATCGGATGCGATCAGAAATTGAATTTCGTCCGTCCGAAATTTTTCAAGCGTTTCCATGCGGAACGCTTGGGCAAGATCGCCGTGGAGCGGACGCGCATTAAACCCATGTTTCTGTAGCGACTTCGCAACAATATCAACGGTAGACTTCCGGTTACAGAAGATAATGCCGTTTTTAACGTCTGCATGGCCCATGATTTCGCGCAAGACAGCGCGTTTCAACTTGTCATCTTTGCCAGGAAGTTTAATGATCCGCTGGCTGATTGTTTCGGCTGTAGTTGCCGGCTTGGAGACCTCAACACGCGTTGGCGCATGGAGGAACTGGTCGGTAATGCGCTGAATTTCAGGCGGCATTGTTGCTGAGAAAAATAGTGTCTGACGCGTCATCGGGGTCAGCTTGAAGATTTTTTCAATGTCGGGAATGAAGCCCATATCAAGCATACGGTCAGCCTCATCCACCACCATGACTTCAATCCCAGTCAGCAACAGGCGGCCGCGTTCGAAATGGTCGAGCAATCGTCCGGGCGTGGCGATTAAAACATCGACGCCGCGCGTTAATTTCGCATCCTGATCGCCAAACGAAACGCCGCCGATCAACAGCGCCATCGATAGTTTGTGATTGGCGCCGTATTTTTCAAAATTGTCTGAAACCTGCGCGGCCAGTTCGCGCGTCGGCGCCAAGACGAGACTGCGGGGCATTCTGGCCTTGGCGCGCCCCTGAGCGAGGCGTTGTATCATCGGCAGGGTGAAGGACGCCGTTTTGCCGGTGCCGGTCTGGGCGATGCCGAGCACGTCCTTGCCTGTCAACGCCGGCGGGATGGCTTCTTTTTGTATTGGAGTTGGATTTTCATATCCGGACGCCGCAATAGCGTCGAGCAGCTTCGGCTCAAGGCCGAGATCAGCAAAAGACAAAGGATGGTCTCCGTTTATTCAACGCCAAACGGAAATATGTTTGGCAATGCGCATGGCGATTTCTTTTCAACGCCCCAATCTTCCGCCAATGAAAGAAAGATGCGCTATCAGCAGCAATGATTGACGACGTTTTAAAGCGCTTGCGACTTATAGTGGGGCTGGAAGCCGATGGCGCGCGCTGCAACGCAACATTGCTGAACGGGGAGTAGGCGGATACCGCGTGTTTGTCAATATTTGCATAAATACAGAAATATTGCGGTAAATGCTGCGCGACTAAGCTTTTACGGCAGCGAGAGTAGGCCGCTTTGAAGCTGCGCGCTTAGGGCCGTATGCCCCAAGCATAGCGGCGAATAGGGCTGCGCAAGCCAAAGTCGCGTATAGGCTGCCCGGATAATAAACTGGCGCTGCTGCTTCGAGAGCGCCGATCTGCGGTAAATTTCCCGCACGCCATAAAACTGCAAAAGCGGCCAGCGAAGCAGTCCCAAACGGCGCCCGCATCACTGCCGCCGGGAGCGCAACAGCGCCAAGCGCGACAAGATCGTAAACATGCAACGGCGCAAGAAAGAAAAAACAGACAACTGTCAAATAGAGAAGCGCTGTTGGGCCGCCGGAAATAAGTTTTCCGCGCGCGGCAAGCGCCAGGCCGCAAGATGCGCTAAGCGCCAGCAATATATAATAGCCTGAACCAAAATCCGGACCGCCCAACGCCCAAACGATGTGCCGCAAACCGGTCATCGCGCCCGGCATGTTGTAGAAAAGGTCATTGTACTGAAGCATGCGCCCGGCCATACTAAGAAGAATATCCGGCGCAGGGGTTATGATCAGCGCTGGCGCCGCCATCAACAGCGAAACCGAACCCGCAAGCACCATGACCCGCCGGCCATAGGCAAATGCGCCAAGCGCCGGAAGAAGCACAATCCCGATCTGCGGTTTCAGCATCACAAGTGCGAGGCCGATCGCGCCGAACCAGGGACGCTTGCCGCTCATACCGTACAATAAAAGAGACAATCCAAAATAAATCAGGATTGAAGATTGTCCGAGATGCAGCGTATTGCCTGCCGCCTGCATCAGACTGACGGCGCCGGCATGCAAAAGAAATAAGGTGAATGTCGGCGCTGACATCAGTGCGTCGGAGATCAGTTGACGATCGTCGGTGCGCGCAGGTTTGGCAAATTGCAGCGTTCTGACATTTAGCCAGCTCGCGCCAAGGAGCAAGGCGCCGTTTGCGATCAACCACAATCGCGAACCGCCGAGCGGGGAAAGCAGTGATTGAATGGCGGCGATCGGAAACCAGTTGGGCGCATAGACCCAGATTGCGCCGACCTGCATGTCAAACCGGTTTCTCGCTTCTTCAATGTAGGCGGCGTCATAGGGATTGTCGCCGCGCGTCCACATTTCACCGGCGAGCCAGAAATACCGGAAGTCGATCGTTATGATGTCCCAGTGTTTCCAGATCTGATATGCGAGGTGAGAGAAACCAACCAGGAACACGAACGGCGCGCCGCGGATCAACGCTTTATGCAACCAGGCGTCCTTAAGGGCGCGTCCTGATACTGGCGCAGTCATGAATATCCCTACTACCGGTCAGCCCAACAGTCTCAAGCCTTCAGATTAACGCAGGCCTTCTGAACGCAGCGTTAAGCCGCCTCCTGCGATCTTAGGTTTCTTGGACTTCATCAAGCGTCATTGCGATTAGACCGCCGATCATGGAGAATACAGCGAGCAAACCGATGACTGTTGTTGCGCCAAACAGGCTGGCGACCAAAGACAATGCGCCGCCGGCAAGCAGAATGAAGCCGATAATTGTATTTGATAAGGCGGTATAGGCCGCTCTTGTTTCGGCAGTCGCCATATCTACAAGATGAGTGGACCGGCCAAGACGAACTCCTTGGTACGACACCATCAAAAAGAAAAGCAACGCCGGCAAAATCGCAGTCTCGTTCAAAACGTCAAATACGGAGCAAATGACGGCGCCCACGAGAGCGAGCGCTGCTGCTGCCCCAGAGAGCATAAGCACTTTTCTACTTGATCGATCTGCAAGCCGTCCCCAGACATAAGAGCTGACGAGACTGGCGCCGGCTGAAGCGAGCAGTAAAAATCCGAGTGCGCCGTAAGAGGCGCTGGCTTTTTCCGACGCTGCGGCAATCATGAAAGGCGGCGCCAAAGCCGTTGCTGTGAGTGCGCCGCGTGTTGCGATGAAACGACGAAGTTGCTTATCAGATTTTAGCAAGCCGAAATTTTCCATGGCGGCGTCAAAACCTGAAACGCCGCCGTCAGAAGCGCCGCCCGCTTCTTTGAGGGTGGCGAAAAGCGAGGCCGCGCCGATCCATAATGCGCCCGCGATTGTGAGCCCTGCGATAATCACGGGCATGCGTTCGAAGAGATCAAGTGACAGGACAACTGCAAAGATAATTACGCCGACGGCGGCCAGCGAACCGGCGAGCCCTGTTGCTGAGCCGCGTCTCGATTTGGCGACAGTTTTGCCCAAAACGTCTTTATAACATACGGAACATACGCTGCGCGCTATCGCTAATACCGTCAGACTGCCAATTATTGCCCAACCGGCGCCGGCGCCTTCAAGCGTCAGGGCGGAGACTGCGATACTGAGTGCGGACACACCTTGTATGGCGGCGCCTGCGCTCCACGCCCATTTGCGCCGCGGGAGCTGCCGCAGATAGGCTGCGGTAAAAAGTTGAGGCAATAATGCGCCCGCCTCGCGAACAGGAACCAGAAAACCGACCATCGAAGAAGGCGCGCCGAGAGCGGTGATCAGCCAGCTGAGTACGAGCTTGGGATCAATAAGCCCATCAGCAGTTTTTGATGCTGCAAGCGAAGCGACATGCGTGAAAAAGTTGCGAGGCTCCTCTTTGCATGCGCTATCCGGGATGTCCCTGCATGCGCGGCCGTCATCGTCAATGGCGACACGCTCAAATGCATCGCGCAGATGTTCAGATATTTCACTCATGATTAAACGCGCCTGTTGTTGCGATCCGAGCGCTCCCGCGCTCACTGTCACGGGCAGGGATTTTGAAGATCCGCGTAAGCTTCATTAACGGCTTTTTCCATTTCATCTGTCCAAGTGATCTCAGCCGAGTTGAAAATAATATCCAGCTGATCAAGTCCGTTGGCTCCGAAAATATTGGATGTCAGGAAAGGGCGAGAGGTTACAAACGCCATCGCAAATGCGGCAGGATGGAGATCAAAAGTTTTCGCCAGACTGACATAATGGCGAATGGCTTTTTCGGCATTTGGTTTTTGATAGCGCTGCATGCGATCCATGAAAGCGCGTCTCGACCCAGCGGGCTTGGCGTTGTCGAGATATTTTCCAGTCAAAGAACCCTGGGCGATTGGCGAGTACGCCAACAATCCGACTTGCTCTTCAAGAGCAATTTCCGCCAGTCCGAACTCGAAGGTTCGGTTCAAGAGGTTGTAAGCGTTTTGGATGGAAACAATCCGGGGAAGGTTTCGGGTTCTGCTTGCCTCCAGATGGCGCATTATTCCGTATGGGGTCTCATTGGATACGCCGACATGGCGAACCTTGCCTGACCGAACAAGCGCGTCAATGGCTTCGAGGGTTTCTTCAATCGGCGCGCCAGGATCGTCATAATGAACATATCCTTTCAGGGTTGCGCCAAACAGTTGAACAGGCCGGTCAGGCCAGTGCGTCTGATAAAGATCGATATAATCAGTCTGAAGATTTTTCAGGCTGCGTTCGACCGCCGCAATAATCTGTGATTTTGTAAGGCGGCATTCGGCGCCATTGCGGAGCCAGTCCATCTGCGCGCGGCCGGCGACTTTGGTTGCAAGGATTATATCTTTGCGGTTGCCGCGCTCGGCGATCCATCGCCCAACGATCCGCTCGGATTCACCTTGGGTCTCCGGGCGAGGGGGGATGGTGTAAAGTTCCGCCGTATCAAAAAAAGTTACGCCGCGATCGACACACGCATCCATCTGCGCACGGGCGTCCGATTCCGTTATCTGGTCTCCGAACATCATTGTGCCGAGACAAAGGATCGAAACATCCAGATCTGTCTGACCGAGACGGCGTTTTTCCATGGGTTTATCCTCTGAAAGCTAAAAAACTCGCAAAATAAAAGGCTTAGGTCCTTATTTGCGGCGTGGACGGCCGGTTTGATACGCCATTGATCTGCATTAATCGGCTCACCATATCTAGTATGGGTAATAAGGATGATTGGCTTGGAACAGGCTAGAAAAACGAAAATTGCTCTTTTGGCGGCGTCGTCCCTTCTATCAGCCGCGGCGGTTCTAGCTCCGGCGCAGGCGGGAGATATGGATCCGGCTGCTTTTCCAGCGACAATTGAAACGCCGGTGGCCGCCGCCGCAATCGATGCGAGCGTTCACGCTGATGAAGGCGGGAATACGGCCAAACGCGCGGCGTTGATAGCGATCGGCCTTGGAGCGCTTGGGTGGTTGGTAAAATTACTTGGTCCTAAAAAGGTGATTCGCGCAGTTGAGAAAACCGCGGAAGCTACAGTGAACGCTTCTGTAAAAGCCTCTGGGGCGGCGGTGAAAACAGTCGCCAGGGCCGCACGTTCGCCACTGCGTTATATGGCTTGGATAGCGGGTCTGGCGCTATTCGCGCTGACAGGCGTTGGTCTCTACGATATTGAATGGATCGGCGGTCTTGTCGCCGGGGCGGCGCTCGCAGGCGTTGCCGCCTTTACCTCCATAAAAGCGCGGAACGCCTTTCGTTTGCGCCCAATTCCAATTCGCAAGGATAAAAAAGATAATCAAAATTAACCAAGGAATTTCTGATGTTTACCAAGATAGTTTGGGTTTGCGTCTAAATTCCGCCCTATTCGATCTATATCCTCTCAGATGAACGGATCGGCGGTGCTTGCGCATAACCTGTCCTCGATATTGTCACTCCGGCAATTTCTTGCATCAAACTCATTATCGCCCCGCCAAACGGCGGGGCTTTTTTTGTCCAGTTTCGGAAAAATTAACGATGCGAATCGTTGCGCGGCAAGTCCGCATCACGATACCTGATGATATGGTTCAAGTTCTTATTGCTCCTTCGATTCTGGCGGCCGATTTTGCTCGTCTTGGCGAGGAGGTTTCCGCTGTCGCCAAAGCCGGCGCTGACTTTATTCATATTGATGTGATGGACGGTCATTTCGTGCCGAACCTGACAATCGGCCCGGCGGTGGTGAAAGCGATCCGGCCCCATACCGATCTGCCCTTCGATACGCATCTCATGATCTCGCCCGTGGATCCGTATATTGATGAGTTCGCAGCCGCCGGCGCTGATATTCTGACTGTGCATCCGGAAGCCGGCCCGCATCTTCACCGCACGGTGCAACGCATCCATGCTGCCGGCATGAAAGCCGGCGCAGCGCTTAATCCTGCGACGCCGGCGGAGGTCATCGAACCGCTCATAGACGACCTTGATCTCATCCTGATCATGTCCGTCAATCCGGGGTTTGGCGGTCAAAAATTTATCGACGCTCAGTTGCGGAAGATTGAAAAGGCGCGTTCACTAATCGATCGGTCAGGACGCGATATCATGCTTCAGGTCGACGGCGGGGTTGATCCCGTCACGGCGCCGAAGGCTATCGCGGCGGGCGCTCGCGTCCTTGTTGCCGGGTCGGCAGTGTTCAGTGGCGGTGCGCAAAGCTACGCCGACAATATCGCTGCGCTTCGGCAGGGAGGCTAATCGGGTGTCGCGCGTATCAAAGCGGGCGGGCGCTCAAAAGCGTGATGTCTTTGGCAGAATGCAGCGTGTTTGGGGCGAAAGCCCATTTTATCAGGCAAAATTAAGAGGCCCGGCGCCGGATCGGTTATTGTTTCAGCCGGATGATCCATACACGCCGGATCAGGAAGCCGCTGAAGCCATTCTTGAAGGCCGTATCGCCGTCGGCGACGAAGTTTTGGATTGCGAAGGCGAGCTTGACGCAATCTGGAACTTGCCAAAACCAAAAAGCTCGGCCTATGCGTTTTTGCATGAATTCGGCTGGTTGCGGCATCTCGCATCGTTAGGGTCGCGGGCGCAGCCGGCGAGCCGGATTATGGTTCGGTCATGGCTTGACGGGTTTGAAAAATGGGCAAGTGAGGCTTGGGATCCCTATATCGTCTCTGAACGGCTCGTCGCGATTTGTGCGCACCACCCGCTTATCCTGACCGGGAGCGACAGCCTTTGGCGCAGCCGCGTGCTAACCTCGATGGCGCGTCAGACCCGTCATTTGGCTTTGAACGCACACCGTGCGGACACAGGCCTCGATCGTCTGATGACGGCGCTCGGTTTATGTGTCGTCGGTCATTGTCTGCCTGGATGCGAAGCCGCTGCGGAGCGTGGCATGGAGATGGCGAGGCGTGAGTTGCGGTTGCAACTGCGCGCTGACGGCGGGCATGTCAGCCGCAATCCGTCACGGCAATTGAAACTCGCAGTTCGATTGATCGCTGTTCTGAGGGCTGTTGAGGCGCGCGGATTTCAGTCGCCTGGTTTCCTGCGTCACACGGTTATGCGCGCCTGCGCAATGGCGGTTTTCTTTCGTTGCGGCGACGGCAGACTTGTCGTTTTCAACGGCGGACATGAAGACGATGCGCGCGCGCTGCTCGCGGTTCAGCAGATGCTGGAGCCTGATGTCGCGCCGACAGGTTTTGCGCGTCACTCAGGCTATCACAAACTTTCAGGCGGCCGCGCACAATTGGTCGTCGACACGGCCGCCGATGAAGGCGCGCATCGTTTTAAAAGCGCTTCAGCGTTTCATTTCTCATCCGGGCGCAGTCGCATCATTGGCAATTGCGGCGCTGGAACAGGGCGTGCGTCGGACTGGCGCGCAGCGATGACATTACGAGCGGCGCATTCGTCACTCTCATTCGAGTTTGCCGAGACATCTGCTCAAGCGCAGCCTTCTTTTGCAGATATTGCGTGTCGTCGCGCGGAAGACGGGCAGGGCAGCTTGATTGAAGTTGAAAGACGACTGCTTGGCGCCGATGCGATGGACGGTTTGACTGTGCGCCGGCTTTTCCTGGCCGCGGGGGGCGCTGATCTTCGGGGGGAGGAGACGCTGTCAGGGCTTACAGAGGACTTGCGCGCCGCCGCAGTTTGGCGCTTTCATCTTCATCCCAGCGTTAAAGCATCGCTCGCGCGTGATCGAAAGTCGGTGCTGCTGTTGCTGCCGAACAAGGAAGGGTGGCGTTTCAAGTCGAATGCGAAAACTCTGTTTTTAGAAAAGTCTGTTTACTGCGGCGAGGGCGGCGCGCCGGTCGCCGCTGAACAGATCACCTTGCGCGCCGGCAATGTGCTGGCGGTCGATGACGATAAGATTTGCGCAAAATGGGCGCTTCGCCGTCTGGATGCGGGATAAGTCAAATCTTTTTGCGATTCTGGATGTTGTCCGGTATCTCATTACATCGCCTGTTTTCATCGGAGCCCCGTGCCTTGCCTGGTCCTGTTGAGTTTTTTGCCCGTCTTTTCCGTTCGTCCGCTCAATCCGGAGCGCCGAAGCTGGAAAGCGATGACCTTTCCTTTCTCTTGTCGCGCGAGGCGCGGAAGATTGATCAACGCGCGGCGCGGCGCCTGTTTTCAGAACGACGCGTTTTGGTCACCGGCGCCGGCGGCACCATCGGTTCGGAGCTTTCGCGCCAGATTGCTGCTTTCGGCCCGGCGCGTTTGACGTTGCTCGATAATTCAGAGTTCGCCCTTTATCGGATCCTTCTGGAACTCGGAGAACGCGGCTGTGGTGATTTTACAGCGTCTTCGCTGACCGATATTTGCAATAAAGCTCATCTGAAGCGCGTTTTTGAACGTGACAATCCGGACATTGTCGTTCACGCCGCCGCGTTCAAGCATGTGCCGATTGTCGAAGGCAATCGTTGTGCGGGCGCCCTTACGAATTGTCTGGGTGCGAAGAATGTCTTCGACGCATCCATGGCGCACAGTGTTGAGAGCGTGGTTTTCATTTCAACCGATAAGGCGGTCAACCCGACAAGTTTTATGGGCGCCACAAAGCGCATCGCCGAGCTCTATGCGCAAGCTCTTGATGTTGCGCAAACGGATACGCGATTTGTAACGGTCAGGTTCGGTAACGTTCTTGGGTCGACAGGTTCGGTAGCGCCGCTGTTTAAGCGTCAAATTGAACGCGGCGGTCCGGTTACAGTCACCGACCCTGAGATTATTCGATATTTCATGACCACGCGTGAAGCCGTACAGCTCGTACTTCAGGCCGCGAGCCTCAATAACGCTGAGAATACAATCGTTACCCATGACGGGCGTGTTTTCGTGCTTGATATGGGCGATCCAGTGAAAATTCTCGATCTGGCAAAGCGTATGATTGAAGCATACGGATTGAAACCGGGCGAAGACATTGAAATTAAATTCACCGGCTTGCGCCCTGGCGAGAAATTATTTGAGGAAATCTTTCTTGACACTGACAAATTGGTCAAGACCGGCGCCGACGGTGTTCTTTTGGCGTCGCCGGCCATGATTGACTTGCCGCTGCTGACGCCACGACTTGAAGACATCATCCAGTCAGCGCGCCAGGCGGATCAAGATGCGTTGGATGAAGCCGTTCATCATCTGGTTCCGGAGTTTCGCGCAACGCCGTCGCCTGCCGATCAGGAAAAAAACCGTTCCGGACTTTAAATGTTTCGCACATTGATAATCATATTGCTTTGAAAGAGAGAATTGAATGACGATAAACGCCGCGGCCAGATGGGCGCTTATCTCCGTTTCTGATAAAGAAGGCGTCGCAGGGTTTGCGCAACGTCTCTCGGAAGCCGGTTTCGGTCTTATTTCTACTGGGGGGACTGCAGCTGCTTTGCGCAAAGTCGGACTTGAAGTGCGCGATGTTGCGGATATTACCGGGTTCCCCGAAATGATGGACGGGCGCGTAAAAACGCTTCATCCGCGAATTCATGGCGGGCTCCTGGGGCTGCGCGGCGAGAACGCGCATGTTCGCGCAATGGAAGAACATGATATCCCACTTATCGATATTGCCGTTATTAATCTCTATCCGTTTCAGGAGACATTGGCGAAGGGCGCAGACTTTGCGACCTGTATTGAGAATATTGATATTGGCGGGCCCGCGATGGTGCGCGCTTCAGCGAAAAACCACCGCCATGTGGCGATTGTGACAGACCCGGATGATTATGATGTCGTCGCCAGCGAAGTTGAACAGGACGGCGCTGTTTCCGACGGGACGCGGATGCGGCTTGCGCAAAAAGCATTCGCCATGACTGCAGCCTTTGACGCTGCTGTTTCCAACTGGCTCGCTGATGAAACCGGAACGCAAACGCCAACCCATTATTCTGTTGGCGGGCGTCTTCAAAGTTCTTTGCGCTATGGTGAAAATCCGCATCAGACTGCTGCGGTCTATCGTTCAGGCCCAGCCCGACCTGGCGCTGTCACGGCGGAGCAGCTTCAGGGTAAAGCGCTTTCCTATAACAATCTCAATGACACCGATGCCGCATTTGAGCTGATCGGTGATCTTGGAAATAGCAAAGCTGCAGTCGCCATAATCAAACACGCCAACCCTTGCGGCGTTGCGCAAGGAGAAGGCTTGCTGGAAGCGTATGAGGCCGCATTAAGATGCGATCCGGTTTCCGCATTTGGCGGCATTGTCGCCCTTAATGGTGTTATCACAGGCGCCGTTGCTGCAAAGGTCACTGAGATCTTTACAGAAGTAGTGATTGCGCCGGGGGCGGATGAAGAAGCGAAAGAAATCTTTGCGAAGAAAAAGAATTTGCGCCTTCTTATTACCGGCGGATTGCCGGACCCTTCAACGCCCGGGCAATCGCTCAAACCTCTTGCCGGCGGCTTTTTGGTTCAATCTCGTGACGCTCAACTTGTGGACAGAGCCAACCTCACGGTCGTGACGAAACGTAAGCCTAATGCGCGCGAACTTGATGATATGCTTTTTGCATTTCGCGTCGCCAAACATGTCAAGTCGAATGCAATCGTCTATGCAAAGGACGGCGCCACGGTTGGAATTGGCGCAGGCCAGATGAGCCGTCTTGATTCAAGCCGGATCGCCGCACGCAAAGCGCAGGACGCGGCTGATGCTATTGGGGCTGATCAATCTCTTGCAATCAGCAGCGTTGTCGCTTCGGACGCATTCTTTCCGTTTCCGGATGGATTGCTTGCCGCGGCGGAAGCGGGTGCAACCGCAGTGATACAGCCTGGCGGTTCCATCAAAGATGATGAGGTGATCGCCGCCGCCGATGATGCCGGCCTTTCAATGGTGTTCACAGGCGTTCGTCACTTTCGCCACTAGATCAGCATTCATTTTGTTCGATCAGAATATCAAGACGCCGTATAAACAGCGTATATTTGCCGACATTCGCCGGACCGGTGATATCAAGCTCGCTGCTTGCATTATCAAAGGCCTTGACCGTATCGCCGCCGCATTCGCGCCAGCGTGCAATTAAGGCTGTCGCCCATTCCGTTGGGGGCCCCTTGGGCTCGCGCTCGGTAAAGTTGACAATTGTTTCGGTCAGCGCGCGTTGACGAGATGTGAGGTCGTCCGCCAGCTGTCGTAATGCAATCCGGTTATAATGATCCGACGGCATTTCATTGCGGGCCTTTTCGCGCAGCGCGTCAAAGAAAAACGCCTGTCCGACTTTAAAATAGAGTGCCCCGACACCGGGATTCGACCAACCTGCGTTCGCCGCCAGATCGACAATATCGAGCGCGTGCTCCAGCGCGGGCAGCGCTGCGGCTTCACCGGCGATTTCATCCGGCGCGCCCGCTTTCAGCCAGCTTTTGTATCGCGAGTGCAAAGCGCTGCTGTCATCAGCGCCAAGAACATCCGGCAATGCTTTTTTAAATTCTGTCACTGGCGCACGATATCGGCTGATTACAGCTTTAACGCCGTGTTGACGGACAGTGTTTGCAAAATTCTTATCGCTAAGCAGGTGAAAAACCTGTTCGCGCAGCAAATCCGAAGCTTCCAAATAAAGAGCGGTCTGCAAATCTGCGCTAACCTTGTTGTCAAGCGTGTTCACTGACGACGCAAATTCGCTAAGATTAAAAATGCTGCGCGCCGCTTCATAAGCAAGCGCCATCAACTCGAAGCTTGGCTCTTCGGTTTCCAGAACCCGTTGCAGGAAGGCGGCGCCGCAAGTGTCGATGATATCGTTTGCTACTCTGGTCGCAATAATTTCACGACGCAGGCGATGAGAGACGAGCGGTTTCGTAAATCCGTGCAAGGCCTTCGGAAAGTAAGCGAACAGTTCGTGTTCAAAGATCGGATCGTCCGGTGCGGTCGAGGCAACCAGTTCATCGAAAACCCACAGTTTTGCATAAGCGAGCAGGACTGATAGTTCAGGCCTTGTAAGGCCCAGGTTTTGCTGACGAAGAGTTGCGATATCCTCCGCTGAAGGCAGATCTTCCACAATGCGGTTAAGACGACCGGTGCGCTCCAGCGAGTTCATAAGCCGCGTGTGCGTATCCAGCTCAGACGGCGCTGTTTCATGCATTAATGTGACGGCTCGGGTCTGCTCATAATTGTGCAGGAGCACGTGGTCGGCGACATCATCAGTCATGGACGCCAAAAGATCGTTTCGATCCTCTGTCTTGAGCTCAGCCTGTTCGATCGCCGATGAAAGAAGAATTTTTATATTCACTTCGTGATCTGACGAGTCGACGCCGGCTGAATTATCGATTGCATCTGTATTAATTCGGCCGCCTGAACGTGCAAATTCAATCCTTGCTTTTTGCGTGAGGCCAAGATTGGCCCCTTCGCCGATGACTTTGGCGCCGCTTTCACGGGCGTTGATGCGCACCGGATCGTTAGCGCGATCGCCGACGCGTAAATTGTCTTCTGACTCAGCTTTGAAATAGGTGCCGATGCCGCCTAACCAGAAAAGCTCAACGGGCGCGCGCAGGATCGCCTGAATAAGTTCATTCGGCGCCAGTTTGTCTTCCGTTGTATTGAGCAGTTTTTTGATCTGCGGCGTCAGCGTGACAGATTTTGCCGATCTTGGAAAAACGCCGCCGCCCTTGGATATCAATTTTTTATCGTAATTATTCCAGGAGCTTCGCGGGAGTTCAAAAAGGCGCTTTCGCTCTTTGAATGATTTTGCCGGATCAGGGTCCGGGTCTATAAAAATATCGCGGTGATCGAATGCTGCAATGAGCCTGGTTTTGTCAGACAAGAGCATGCCGTTGCCAAAAACATCGCCTGACATGTCGCCGACGCCTGCGGCGGTGAAGGGCTCAGTTTGAATGTCCTTGCCCATTTCGCGAAAATGGCGTTTGACCGCTTCCCATGCGCCTCTCGCCGTAATTCCCATGACTTTGTGGTCGTAGCCAGCCGACCCGCCGGAAGCAAAAGCGTCACCTAGCCAGAAGCCGTAGGCTTCGGAAATTGCGTTCGCCGTGTCGGAAAACTGCGCCGTGCCTTTATCGGCGGCGACAACGAGGTAAGGGTCCGGGTCATCCCAGATGAAAGTATTCAGTGGAGAGATTATTTTATTTTTAACGATATTATCAGTGAGATCGAGCAAGCCTGCGATGAAGAGTTTATAAGCCTCGCGACCTTCTTCATAGATTGCGGCGCGGTCATCAGTTTGCGGCAATTGTTTCGGGAAAAAGCCGCCCTTCGCGCCCGTAGGAACGATAACCGCGTTCTTGACCCGTTGCGCTTTGACGAGCCCCAGGACCTCCGTTCTGAAATCTTCACGACGGTCGGACCACCGCAGCCCCCCACGCGCTACAGGGCCGAAACGCAAGTGAACCCCGTCCACCCGTGGACCGGATACAAAAATCTCTCGATATGGCTTGGGTTCGGGCAAATCAGTCAGCGCGCTGCTATTCACTTTGAAAGAAATATAAGGTTTGGCGGCGCCGTCATTGCCTTGCTGATAGTAATTTGTACGCAGAATTGCCGAAAAAATACTCAGAAAGCGCCGGAAAATACGGTCATCGGCAAGGCTTTGAACATCGTTCAGTCTACTCAGCACATCATTATCGGCGATTTCAACATCTTTGGCGCGTTGCTCTCTGGACGAAGGGCCTGCGGGATTAAAGCGCGCATGAAAGCTGGAGACGAGCGCACGCACAATATGCGGGTGGTTCGCAAGCGCTTCTTCCATATAGGCTTGAGAATACGCGAAATTCGTCTGAACATTGTATTTTGCCGCCGCACGCAGCAGCCATGCTTCACGCCAGCTGACGCCTGCGGTTAAGACAAGCGCATTAAAGCCGTCATCTTCGGTTTTGCCGTCAAGTACCGCCAGTATCGCTTTTTCGAATTCTTCTTTTACGTCATCAAGGTCGATGGAATATTGCTGGCGTTGCTCAGTATGAAAATCATGGATCCAGGAAACGGGCTCCTCAGGGCTTGGGGGACGAATATTGTATCCAGCTTCCTGGATGACGCTGAGGCCCAGATTTTCAATGGTCGGGATCAATCGCGATAATGGAAAGGGGCCGCCGCAACGGTATATCTTCAAGCGGACGACATGATCAGCATCTCCCTTATCACGGTAAGCGCGAACAAGCGCTGCGCCTTTTTCAAGGGCTTCAAGACAGCTGATATCGCGAAGCGTGTCGTCCATGCGTGCGCGTTCCCGATAACCTGCGCCAAAAGCACGTTCGTATTTGTTATACAATCCGACAGGCAGTGCGCCATCATGAGCGGCGCGCATGCTCTCGAGCAAGTCATCGTTCCAGTTTCGGCAAATCTGACGAATTTGTTCGGTCAGCGCGGGCAGGCCGGGCCCTTCTGGCGCGCCGGGCGCAATATTAATAATAAAGTGTACACGGACCAATGCGGCGTCGCCGAAGAAAGGCGAGAAGGTTGAAACGGCGCCGTGGAATGTTGATGAGAGAAGGTCGCCGATCTGTTCCCGAATGTCGGAATTGAAGCGATCGCGGGGAATATAAACCAGCGCTGAAATAAAGCGATCAAAACGATCGCGCCTTAAAAATAGTTTCACGCGAGGGCGTTTATAAAGCCGAAGAATGCCAAGACTGATTTCCCGCAATGTGTCGGTATCGGACTGAAACAGCTCATCACGCGGAAATGTTTCGAGGATGTTGATCAGCGCTTTTTCATTATGGCCGCCGGGATTAAAATCGGTGGAATCAATCACCGTCCGCAGCTTTGATCGGATCAACGGTATTTCACTCGCCGGTCGAAAATACGCATCAGAGGTGAACAGCCCGACAAAACGATCCTCGCCGGTGACAGTGCCGTCTACGGAATAGGTTTTTACGCCAATATAATCGAGATATGCGCGCCGATGAACCAAGGACTTTGTGTTGGCTTTCGCGACAATCACAGGCTCGTCTGACTTAAGAAAGGCTTCCACGGCGGGCGACAGCGTGCCGGGCGCGTCATCCGGATTACGCAAGATGCGCAGCGTGCTGTCTTTCATGACGCCAAGGTCTTTGCTGTCGTCATGTACGAAACCGTCGTCGGAACGGTCAAATCGGCGATAGCCGAGAAATGCAAAGCGATTGTCCCAAAGCCATTTCAGGAATTCAATCGCCTCGCGCTGATCGTCCGCTTTTACGCCGCGCAGACGGGAACGCTCAAGTTGCGCAACCGCCGCTGCGAGGCGCGAGCGCATCGGTTCCCAGTCTGAAACAGCATTCGAAACATCTTCTAAAACGGCCGTAATCTCATTGTGCAGATGATCGAGTTCGCCTTCTGTCACAGGAGGATCCATTTCCGCATGGATCATGGACTCGCGCAGCGCCGGGCCTTTGTCGCCGATTTGCCGTTCCCCTTTGGCGTTACGATGAATATCGATGACTGCATTGGAGAAAAACGAGAGCGGCTTGCCGGCGTCCGCAAGCGCCGCAGAAACAGAATCCACAAGAAACGGTTTATCATCCGTGATGATGTCGAGAACCAGTCGGCGCTCGGCCGGCTCGCCGTTTTCCTCGATTCGCAAAGAAACTTTATTATCGCCTTCCTTGCGTATTTTGCCATGGTCCCAGGCGCTATCGGCGCGCGCCAGCAGCGATGTGGGATCGCTCCAGATGACGTCTTCACCGGTAGCGTATCGCACAAGCTGTTCCAGGTATCTGAGAAAGGCGGGGCAGGGCTCGCCTTTTTCAGTAAAATCTCCGATTTTTTCCTGCTTCGCTTTTTCGATGACCTTCAGCAGGATTTCGTCATCGACATCTGTCAGAAAGCCTTCCGGCATGGCCCGCCTCATGGTTGAACGGCTCTTGTTTTGAGCGTCCTCTTAGCGTGAAGACTTTGCCAATGTCTAACGATTTAGAAAAAGCGTTCCCTCGGAACCGCGCGCATGGCGGAGTGTGTCAGGCTGAAGCTGAAATGTGATCGGCGCCGGGGGCTTTCGCCGTGTCGGGCGTTTCGATTTCCGATCTCAAAAGCCCTGTGCGCGGGTGCCGCTGATCAAGCCCCGAGCGGATCATACGATGCGCCGTATAGATGGCCGCGGTCGCGATGAGAGCGCCGGTCAAATAGGCCATGGACTGTGCGACAGAGCCGTTCCGAAGCGCAGCCATAAGCGGCAAAACGATTGCTGGGAGAATGATTGCAGCCGCACTGTTCGCATGTGCAATCAAAAAACAGGCTGCGCCGAATGCGCCGATAAATGACAAGGCAAAAGTCTGCAAGACAAGGCTGGTTTCTGCGCCTTCAGGGGTCAACAGAATTGGTGCGCTTGCGAAGGCGACGCCGAGGACGCTTAGACAGGCGGCGAAAGAAGCGCGCCATCGGAACGGTCTTCCGGTCGTTTCATCGCCTGCGCGAAATCGCGATTGCATGCGCCGACAGACCCAAAGCGCGCCTAAAAGCATCAGCGCCCAGGCGGCAGCGCGTCCGGGCAAGGCTCGGCCAACGGTGACGGAGAGATAAACGCCAATGCCTGCAATCAACGCCAGCCCGCCTGCGCTCCAGCGCGAAAGCATGTCGACCGCTTCAAGCTGGGCTGCGCGAGAGAGCGCGTGTTTGCGGACCTGCCGAATATAGGCCGGCGCCGACTGCGCAATAGATTGCAGTTCGCGAATGTCTTTTTGTTCCGCCCCTGCGCCTGGCATTTTCCTGTCCTTTGCATGTGCTGCGTGATCAAAAGATCGAATTGTTAATAGGACCTTAATTGATTCGCATCGGCGAATGGGGTTTGCGCAAAGAATACCTTTGCCAAGGAAATCATCGGTTTGAAATTCAGAAGGAAAAGTGTGGGACCGCCGATAAGTTGCGGGCGAAATCGGCGGTCCCGCGCGCTTCACTCTGAGCGCGCCAGACAATCCGGCAAGGAAGACAAGCCGTTTCGTCTGGGTTTGATAAGCCGGGTCGCCGGCAAGTCGGTTATCAAACGTTACGTGGTTTTCACGGAGCTGTCCGCTGACAGACATTCACACTGTCGTTATGGGCGGCAATCGTGATTATTGATCAGCTATTGCTGCGCAGGGGCAGGGCGCAAGGAAACGTCAATATCGATTCCAGTGCGTTGCACATCGCCGCGCAGCGTCAGTGCGTCGATGTTGGTAGGCTCCAACGTCAACGCGTTCACAACATCTTCGGCGGCAGCAACATACGCGCCGAGCGCTAGATATGCGCGTCCGCGTTCTACGTAACCGCGGGGCGTGGCGAAGCCGGCCTGTTCGGCGGCGGAAATTGCGGCCACGACCTGTTGCTGGCGACCTTTGGCGGCGTGAACGGACGCGGCGGTCAGATGCAGCTCGCCTGCGCCGGGCGCGTGTTCAAATGCCGCCTTGATCGCCCGGTCTGCAGAGTCCGCTTCGTCTGCTGCAAGCCAGGCCTCCGCCGCCTGCGCCAAGAGGCGTGCGCGAATAAACTCATCGCCGGCGTCTTTGCGTTCTGCGAGCGCTTCCAGCCTCGCAGCGCCGAGCTTGGAGAAACCGGCGGCAAGATCGGCAACCGCCAGGCAATGTTGAGCGCTGGGCGTTGCGCCTTCGCCGACCCACAGCTGGGCTGCGCGCCGACCAAGTTCTACGTCAGCTTCAACAAGCGAAAGACAGTCCAGATATCGTTCTGAAGCGCCTTCAGGCGCCAACGCGAAGGGGGTCAACAAAATTGCCAGCAAATTCATGATCGGCAGAATAGCTTAAAAAGCAGGCGCAATCATGGCGCTCACGTCAATATTATTATCTTAAGCCTATTCCGCCGCTTGGGCGCCAGCATGGTCAAGTCGGGCGGTTTTCTTGGTCTTTTTTCGTCGTCGCGGCCGTTTGGCGGCAGGCTTTGGGGGCGCCTTTTCGATCCGGCCCGGATTTTTAGACTGCGGCGCCAGCGAAGACGGTTCGGTCTCGCGCAACATTTCCGCTTCGGGAAGGAAGCACGTCACGACTGCGCCGTCGCCTTCGTTTGATTCAAGACGGGTCCAGCCGCCATGAAGGCGTACAAAGCGATCAACAAGCGATAACCCCAGGCCTGCGCCGGCGCTTGGCCCCCGGCTTTCAAAAGCGTCGAATACTTTCGCCTGATCTTCCGGCGATACGCCGCGCCCGGTGTCGTGCACCCAGAGTTTGATAACCCCGTTCTCTCGCCTTGCGCCGAGCGTCACTTCGCCGCCTGCGCCGGTGTAGGAGAACGCGTTCGACAAAAGGTTGAACAAGGTCTGTTTGACGCGCCGCTCATCTAGCATGGCCTCGCCAATGTCTTTTGGGCAATCGACCTTTAACGCGACCTGAGAGTCTTCTGCTTTCAGTGCTGAGAATGTCGCCGCATTCTCAAGCAGCGCGCGAATGTCCGTTGGTTTGCGAGCAATCTCCAATTTGCCTGCATCTATGGCGGCAAGGTCAATGATGTCGTTAATGAGGTCCCGCAAATGATAGGATGCGGACAAAACGCTCGCCACATAATCTTTTTGGCGATCGTTGAGTACGCCGAACATCTGACCGTCCAACATCTCGGAAAAACCGATAATTGCCGACAGGGGCGTGCGCAGTTGATACGAAACATGGTCGACGAATTTTGATTTCAACCGGTCGGCGTCTTCCAGAATAGCATTGCGTTCTTTGAGCTCTTTCTCACGTTCACGGCTGTCTGTGATGTCAAGGAAGTAAAGAAGCGTGGCGCCGTCCGGCAGCGGCTCAGCGCCTGCGGAAACCGTATGGCCGTTTCTGAGGTTGAGCTCGATAGCCGCGTGAGGTTGGCGATCTTCAGGCGATTTTGACGTTGAGACTTTCCGGATGAGAGCGACTTTTTCATCCGCCTGTAGTGTCTTTTTCAGGATCTGTCCTGTGATCTCATCCACATGCGGGCGATTTTCAAGACGTTTCGGATCGAAACGCCAAAGCGACTCAAACGCTTCATTGTAAAGCCGCAAAGCTCCATCGGCCCCGAAGACGGCAACGCCTTCGCCTAGGCTGTTCAGTGTCGCTTTCTGAACATTAATCTGTGTATTGAATTTGGCTTCAAGTGCGATGGTCTCTGTGATGTCGTCTATTGCGATGACGACGCCGCCCAAAGGATGGCGTTCTTTGCCGATGCGAAGCGCCCGTCCGTCCGGGAGGTGCCATATCTCATCGGGGGCGCCGCCGTCGCGCGCAGAGCCGCCAGGCGCAATTTCTTCTGTATAAAGCGCAAGTTGCGTTTCTTTCCACGCGTCAAAATCAGCCGGTTCCGGCAACTTCCCGGCAAGGCGCAACTCATCGAGAATCTCGCCGTGATAAATCCGTCCCGCCAACGCAGCGTCATCAAGCTCCCAGATGTCCTGAAAGGCTTTATTGTGGTAGATCAGGTTCTGTCCCGCGCCGAAAATCGCAACCGCAGTCGGTATTTGATCAAGCGTGCGCTGGTTGGCTTCAATATGATGACGCAGATCCGTCTTGGCCTTGTCGAGATCGGTCGTGTCGATGGCGACCCCGCCGAGAGCTGCGTCGCCTGAGCCGTGCAACGGCGTTTCTACGATGCGCAGAACCCGTCGCTCTCCATTGGCGTTGATCACGACCGGGGCTTCGGACATCTTCCTGTTGTCGGACGCCTCGCGGGCAATGTTTCTAACTGACGGGTCCAGCTCGAGCTGCTGGCGAATGACGTCAGCTGCGGATGTCGCCTCGACCATCCTCACATAGGCGCGGTTGACCCAGACGAGGCTCCGGTCGGCGTTGCGTCTCCAGGCAGGAAAGGGAGCGTTTTCCAGAAGCGCATGGGAGCCGTGAAGGTCGGTCGCGCGCTCACGGATGGTGCCGACAATTGCGCCGTCTTCGGCCATCCGGACGGCAGGGTCGGTCATCCACAATGCGACCTGCCCGCCGGCCACGCGTCCGTCGATTTCAATCGAACGTCCGTCGGGCGTGATCACAGCGCCGGAAAATGCAACGCCGTGGGCGCGCAACTCCAGCACGCGCTCCCGCAAAGGTCTCGCCTGACTGATGTCGTCGTCTTCCACCGGCAGATCGCCAAGCGCGTTCAGGAGAGCGTCGACCGGCTTTGCAATTGCATCCGCAGTATCTTTTGAAAAGGATAACAGCGATGCAAGCGCCGCCGGGCCGCCCAGGATTTTCGGATCGCCCCAGCCGGTTTCAATCGCGTCATTGTCGTCTTCCCAGACGAGCACAAGACCCGGATGCGCCGACAGAACAGCGTCCGCTTTTTCCAGGCGCGCTTCCATTTCCGCCAGTTTATCTGACCAATGCAGGGACTGGTTCCGCGTAGAAGCAGACACCCGATACGCCCATATCATCGCGGCCACAGCTAGGGCGACGGCGGCGCCGGCAGCGGCGATCATCGGGTCGATTTTATCGATAAAAACCGCGTTGACGCCGCTGGACGCATGCGCGCCGGCATAGAGCGAAGCGCACGCCGCTGCGCCGGCCGCAACCCTCCGGAAGCCATATTGCATCATCGCGCCGCCTTTAACCGTTTCCTGTTTGATGCAAATCTAAGGAGATTCGCCCAGATTTTGTGCAATCCCTACTATAAAGCGCAATATGTACTGGTTTGGCGGCAAGCGACTAGCGCTCATTCGATGGAATCGGCGCTTTCCGACATGAAGTTTTCAACAGATTAGCCGTCCGTCAGCGTAAAACTGAACCGTTCGGTCACGCCTCGACGCGGCGCGGCTTTTCCCGCCGCCATCGCCGGCGGATATTTCCAGCCGCTGACGGCTTTGATCACAGCCCGGTTGAGGCATGCATCGGCTGATTCGAGGATTGTGACATTCTGGACGGTTCCATCTGCGCCGACGTCAAATTGAACGACGACGGTTCCTTGCGCATTGCGATTGCGGCAACGTTCCGGATAGGGCGGGGCGATGCGGATGATTGGAGCAGCGCCCGGACCGCCGGGATCAATTATGCCGGTCGGATCGCTTGTCTCAGGCGGGGTAGTTTCGACGACGGTTGGCCGACTGCCCGATTGCTGCGGCGGAATTTCAATGTCCGGCGGGCGCGGGGTATTCGGGCGGGTCGGCGGGTCTTTTACGATCGGTTCTTGCTGAATTTGCCGTGTAATGATAATTTCAGGCGCTGGTCTTGGTTCAGCGAGCTGTGCTTCAGACTGGCTGACCATCGCCGCCATGAAAAGAAACAGAAATCCCGTTACGGCCAGCGCCAACGGCGCGCCGATCAGCCATCTTACGAGTGCCATGGTTCGCTCCTGTCCGGCGCAGGGATGCGTATTTCAGCATACACGCCGAATATGCTACATATGTAACATCATGGCGCAAAAAGAAACGCGGCGCAAGGAAAAAATGCGCCGCGCTCTGAATTTTGAGTTTACGCTTTAGTAGCGGTACTGATCAGTTTTGAATGGGCCGTCAACGTCGACGCCAATGTAATCAGCTTGTTCTTCCGACAATTTGGAAAGTTGCGCGCCGATCTTGTTAAGGTGAAGTTTGGCGACTTTCTCGTCGAGATGTTTCGGCAGCACATAAACTTCATTTTTGTACTGATCGCCTTTCGTCCAGAGTTCGATCTGGGCGAGCGTCTGATTTGTAAATGAAGCAGACATCACGAAACTCGGATGGCCGGTAGCGTTGCCAAGGTTCAAAAGTCGACCTTGTGAAAGAAGCAGCATGCGCTTGCCGTCCGGGAAGGTGACCATGTCGACCTGGTCTTTCACGTTGGCCCATTTGAAGTTCTTCAGCCCTTCTACCTGAATTTCATTATCGAAGTGGCCGATATTGCCTACAATCGCCATATCTTTGGTGGCGCGCATGTGGTCAACGGTGAGAACATCCTTATTGCCTGTAGCGGTAATGATGATGTCAGCGCGGGGGGCGCCTTCCTCCATCGTCACCACTTCGTACCCGTCCATTGCAGCCTGCAATGCGCAAATCGGGTCGACTTCCGTCACCATCACCCGTGCGCCTGCGCCTTGAAGCGATGCGGCTGAACCTTTGCCGACATCGCCATAGCCTGCAACGAGCGCAACCTTACCCGCCATCATAACGTCGGTGCCGCGGCGGATGCCGTCAACAAGCGATTCTTTACATCCGTATTTGTTGTCGAATTTCGACTTGGTAACGGAGTCGTTGACGTTAATCGCAGGGAAGGGGAGGGTGCCGGCCTTCTGGCGCTGATAAAGACGCAAGACCCCGGTGGTGGTTTCTTCAGTCACGCCTTTGATATTGGCTTTGACCGTTGAATACCAGTTCGGTTGTTTGGCGAGACGGCGTTTGATTGTGTCAAAAAGCGCTGTTTCTTCTTCATTGGACGGATTGTCGAGGATGGACGGATCTTTCTCCGCATCAGCGCCAAGAAGGATCAGCAACGTCGCATCGCCGCCGTCGTCGAGGATCATGTTGGCGGTCTCGCCGTTCGGCCATTCGAAAATCTTGTCTGCAAGGTCCCAATATTCTTCAAGGGTTTCGCCTTTGAACGCGAAGACTGGCGTGCCAGCCGCGGCGATGGCGGCGGCGGCGTGATCTTGCGTTGAGTAAATGTTGCAGGACGCCCAACGGACATCCGCGCCGAGGTCTTTCAGTGTTTCGATAAGAACGGCGGTCTGGATTGTCATGTGAAGAGAGCCGGCGATCCGCGCCCCTTTGAGCGGTTGGCTTGCGCCATATTCTTCACGAGTCGCCATCAGGCCTGGCATTTCGGTTTCTGCGATCTCGATCTCGCGGCGGCCGTAATCGGCAAGGCCGATGTCTTTGACGTGATAGTCGTGGTGCGCAGGCGCAGTCATGGCGTTTTCCTCTGTCTGGGGCGAAATATCTTTAAATTCGGCCGCGATATAACAATGGCCGGGCGCGCTGCCAAGGGACATATAAAGATTTCTTTATGTCTTGGAATTTTTGTAATTCTTCAACCAAACCCGATCAAATTGCGCTCAGCATCGCATTGAGGCCTCATGCCTGTTGATTTTATCGTTTACGCCAGCTCGGCTGCGCCGGCGTTCACAAGCGCCGATCTCGACGAGATTTTGTTGTCGTCACGCCGAAACAATGCGGCTAACGGTCTGACCGGATTGCTGCTTTACGCCGACGGGGCATTTATTCAAGCGATCGAGGGCGACCAGCCGGCGCTGAGCGAAACCTTTGCGCGGATCGATAGCGATCCGCGCCATCGCGGCCTGCAGGTGCTCTATCGGGGACAAACACAAGCCAGGCAATTTGAAGGCTGGCATATGGGCATGCGCAAGCTTTCCGGGTCCGCCTTGCCTGATGGCTTGAAGGATCTTCGCGCCGAGACGCTTGTCGCGCTGCAGGACACGGAGACGGCGGTCAGGGTTCTTCTCAAACAGTTTTATCGCGGCGCCTTTCCATACGAAACGGTTTGATTGCGCTCATCTTTTCGGCCCGGCGCTGCGGGCTCATTTATTCCTCGAAAAACAGATGGTAAAAGCTGGCAAGTCAGCAGTTGCGTGAAGGGCGGCGTCATGAAAGCGATCAATATCGTTGTTCCCATTTGCATGGTCGGGCTCGCCGCCTCCTGCGCGACACCGTCCAACAATCCTGCTGTTCACGACGCCATGGCGAGCGGCAAGATCAGCGATCCCAGAGTTGGCGACGAGGTTAGCCGCGCCTGTTTTGCCGGCGGCGTTGAAAGCTGGCGCGTCATAGAAGGCGATGAGAGAGCCGTCGTTCTTTCAAATGGCGAAAGCATGGAGTACCGCGCGGAAGTTTCAGCAGATTGCAGAACGGGCAAATTTCTGAAAGCCGATAAAATAGGATTTGAATTTCGCCCTGCCGCGAGTTGCCTTACGCGCGGCGCTGCGATCATCGTCGACGATGACGGCCGGGAGTTGAGCCGAAATGCCCGGCCGCAACAGCGACGTTCTGCCTGTTTCGTCACCAGATTGAACGAATGGCGCGAAGACGCCGCCGATGGATAATCAACCGCTTGCTGATAAAATAGCCTTTAGCCCTTCCCGAAAGGTTGGATAAGTCAGGTTGGGCAGGAGCGTATCTTTCATTCGTTTATTTGAAATGCGCTTATTATCCGCATAGAAACTTCGCCCCATATCGGAAAGACCCGCTTGATCGAGCGTGATGAGCGGCGGCGGTTTTACGCCGAGCAGGTTGCAGGCGTATTCAATAACATCCTGCGGCGGCGCGGGTTCATCGTCAGCTAGATTGAAAAGATCATAAGCATGCTGAGGGTTCCCGATGGAGCTTTCAAGCGCGGCGGCGATATCATCCACATGCATGCGTGAAAATACCTGACCTTCCTTGAAAATCCGTTTTGCCCGACCGTCGCGCACCGTATCGAGCGCCGAGCGGCCAGGGCCGTAGATCCCCGGCAGCCGAAAGATGATCAGCGACAGACCTGCCTGATCGGCGAGGGCGCGCCAGGCGTTTTCGGCTGCAACCCTTCGTCTGGAGCGCTCCGTCGTCGGGCCTGCAGGTGTTTCTTCATCAACCCATGCGCCGCCATGGTCGCCGTAAACGCCGTTTGTCGACAGATAACCGATCCAGGCGATATGGCTTGCGCGTTCAGCAATCAACGATCCAGTCGCCGCCAGCGCAGGACACCCGTCCGGTCCGGGCGGCGCCGAGACAAGAATATGCGTCACGCCGTCAAATTCATCTGCGGGGAATGCGCCGCCGTCCCAAATGATAGGGGAGACGCCGTCCGCCGCGATTTCAGCCGCTTTGTCGTGTGATCGCGTTGTGCCGACGAAGCGCCACGCAGCGTCTGGTTTCAGACGATTAACTAGCGTTCTTGCAGTGTAGCCGTAGCCAAAACAAAGAAGTCTTTTCAAAAAACTCACCTCCGCGCCTTTGATGCATGGCGGTTGATTTGCATTTTTTTATTGTACGCTTAGGTTGTAACTTTTTAGCAGGGAACTCTCTTCATATGCATCTCACCGTTTTTCTTGGCATTGTCTTTATCGGCTTTTCTCTATCTCAGGCAGGCGCACAGAATAAAACGGTCCCACTGACGCAGGGCGTCTACAACACCGGCGCCTCGCTTGTCGAAGAAGCGCAGGACGCCAGTCTCGATATTCATTTTCACCCCTGTCAGGATAATGAAAAACGGTACTGCGCCTCCATCCTGAAAATTCATGAGCCGAATGGCTCGTCCGGCCAAACCATGCTGCCCAATGGCGAGCAGATTATTGGTTTTCAGTTCATCCGTGGGCTGAAGCCTGTCGGCAATGGCGAATATCGCCGCGGGCGCATCGTTGCTGTGGATGAGAGCATTGCCGAAGGCGAGATGCGCGAATACGGATTTCGCCTTAAGCAGAATGAAGACGGCACGATCACGGCGCGCGGATGTCTCGGCGCGTGGTGTCCGCGCGTGATGACCTGGACGCCGGCGCCCAAGGCGAAGGCGCCCGAAACGTCGGACGCCGGAGATATCTGACAAATTCTGATGCCGCGCCTTTTCGTTTCCCTGTCCCTGCCGGAGATAGTCGCTGACGCTTTGACATTCCTTCAATCGGGTGTCGAGGGCGCGAGATGGCGGCCGGAAGAAAATTTTCATTTAACGCTCGCCTTTATCGGTGAAACCGATCGACATGGATTTGAAAACGCCATTGACGCCCTTTCAGCCGTGGATGCGCCGACGTTCGAGATCAGCCTTGCCGGCGCCGGATTTTTTGGCGACAAAAAACCGCGTGCGCTGTGGGCGGGGGTCGAACCATCTGATGCGCTCAACCATCTTCAGGCGAAAGTAGAACAGGTGCTGCGCCGCGCCGGCTTCGATCTCGAACGCCGCAAATTCACGCCTCATGTGACGCTCGCCTATTTGAAAAACATTCCGCAACCGGTCGCTGCGCAATATTGCGCTGAACACGGATTGTTTTCCTGCGGGCCGTTTCCGGTTGAGGCGTTTCACTTGTACTCCTCGCAGCTTGGCGGAGAGGCCAGTCATTATGAGATTGAAGCAAGCTACTCGCTTTCGTCTTCAAGGTGATTGAGCAGCCCATCCGCGCCGGCTTCGATCAGGTCGAGCACGCGTTCAAATCCGTCTTCTCCGCCATAATAAGGGTCCGGCGTTTCTCGCGTTTCGCAATCCGCAAAGTCGAGAAAAAGCCGGATATCGCACTCCCGATTGGGCGGCGCCATATCAAGGAGGTCAGTATGGTTGGAGAGATCCATCGCGAGCATGTAGTCGAATTCATAGAAGTCGGAGAGTTCGACCTTGCGGGCGCGTTGGTGAGAGAGGTTATAATTTCGTTTTGACGCCGCCTTCTGCATGCGAGCATCGGGCGGGTCGCCCGCGTGCCAGGCGCCGGTGCCGGCGGAGTCGATATAAACTTCAAGCCCGCGCTCGCGCGCCTTCTTGCGCATGACGCCTTCCGCCGCCGGCGAGCGGCAGATATTTCCGAGACAGACAAAAAGAAGTCGTTTCATGAGCGAAGCAGATGTTCTCTAAAAGGTCGCTGCCGGACTTGTTCGGGCAACCCGGCGGCTTATCTTCGAGAATGTTAAAAGGTTCCGGAGCATCGGGACAAGTCCGACGATGACAATGTCTAACAGGAAAATTCCATGGCCCTTTCCATTTCTTCGACAGTGCTTGCGACTGTTGATCATACGTTTCAGGCCCTTGACGGCGTTCTTGAAAAAGGCGCAGAGCGCTGCAAGATGACCGACGTGGCGGAGAGCGTTTACCTGAACTGGCAGTTGGCGCCGGACATGTTTCCGCTGGCGGCGCAGGTCCGTTTTGCAAGCGAAATTCCCGCGCGCGGGCTCTCGCGTCTCGCCGGGGCGGATATTCCGAGTTTTGAAGACAATGAAACCTCTTTTGCCGAACTGCGTGCGCGCATCAAAAAATCGCGCGAAATTATCGAAGGATTGGACCAAGCGGCCCTCGATGCTAAGCCTGAAGCCGATATCGCAGTGCCCATGGGGCCGCAGTCCGTAACATTGCCGCGCCAGGCGTTCGCCCATCATTGGATTTTGCCGAACCTCTATTTTCATGTGACCGGCGCCTATTTGATCCTGAGACATCTGGGGGTCGATATTGGCAAGAGGGATTTTCTCATCGGACTGAAAGAATACTTCGAATAAAGACGGTGAGCGCCCCCAAGAACATTGTTGTCCTTACCGGCGCCGGCGTTTCTGCCGAGTCCGGTGTTGCGACTTTTCGCGACGCCGGCGGGGTATGGGCAAAATATGATTATCGGGAGGTGGCGACGCCGGAAGGCTTCGCCGCCAATCCTGAGCTTGTGCATGAATTCTATAATGACCGCCGTCGCGGATTGCCGACCGTTGCTCCGAATGCGGCGCATCTGGCGCTTGCCGAACTGGAAGCCGCGCTTGAGGCAAAAGGCGGCAGGCTGACACTGGTGACGCAGAATGTGGATGATCTCCATGAGCGCGCCGGATCGAAAAACATTCTGCATATGCATGGCGAGTTGAAAAAGGCGACCTGCGCCTCCTGCGGCGCCGTCAGCGACTGCGATGACGATCTTTCTGTCGGCCTTGTCTGCGCCTCTTGCAACCGCGCCGGCGGCATGCGCCCTTACGTGGTCTGGTTCGGTGAAATTCCGCGATTTATGGACGAAGCCATGGACGCCATCATTTCGGCGGATCTTTTTGTTTCCATTGGGACGTCGGGATCGGTCTATCCGGCCGCCGGTTTCGTCGGCGAAGCGCGCGCCGCGGGCGTTTCTGCAACGGAGCTCAATCTTGAGCCGTCGGAAAACGCGTATCTTTTCACCGACAGCCGCTACGGCGCCGCGACCGAAGTCGTGCCGGTATGGTCGCGTGAGATCATGGATCAGTTCTAATTTCATCATGGCCATGCATCATACGGCCATTCTGAAGGGGGTTGCATAAGTATGCACCGAATGCGGGATTCCTTGAAGACATTACGGTTGCAGTTGTGTGAGCGGGTCGGGGTTAGCGTTTGTTTTGAGTTCCTGGTCTGAGTGGCGACTTTAGAAAATCAAACGTCTTCGGGGCCATCACCGGACTTGTTCCGGTGATCTAGGGCAAAGGAAAATTATTCTGGGTTGCCGGGAAAAGCCCGGCAATGACAATGCCCTTATATCGGTTCATTCCTGAAATCCATAAGGGAAGCAAGCCGCCCTTGCCTTCGCATGCGGGCGCCCTAGTCTCGCGGCAAAACTATTCCGGGAGGTCCTCCTTATGTTCCGAAGTATTCTTTTCGCCGCCGCATCTATCGTTGCTGTTCACGCCCATGCGCAGGAGGCTGCGCCCCCTGCAGGCGACGATGCGGAAATGAAAAAAGACGAGAAGTGGGACGTCTCGAACCCGCCCATGGAGACGCGGCAGGTCGCCATTGATGTCGACGAGGGCACCTGGATGAGCCTTGATGTCTCGCCGGACGCGCGCACGATCGCCTTCGATCTTCTCGGCGACATTTATACGATGCCCATAGGCGGCGGAACGGCGACCAATATCGCGAGCGGCATGGCGTGGGATTTCCAGCCGCGCTTTTCGCCTGACGGCTCCAAGATCGCTTTTACCTCAGACCGCGCCGGCGGTGACAATATCTGGATCATGAATGTCGACGGCACTGACAAACGTCAGGTAACGAAAGAGAGCTTCCGTTTGCTGAACAATCCGACATGGAGCGCAGACGGTGACTATATTGCTGCACGCAAGCATTTCACGACCCAGCGCTCTCTCGGCGCTGGCGAAATCTGGCTTTATCACATTTCCGGCGGCGGCGGGGTCAAGCTTGTCAAGCGTCCAAGCGAACGCCACCAGAAAGAGCTTGGCGAGCCTATTTTCTCCGCTGACGGACAATATATATATTACGCACAGAACATCACGCCGGGTTCGACCTTCATTTATGCGCAGGACTCAAACGGAGACCTCTTTCATATCAAGCGCTATGAGATGGCGACCGGAGAAATTGAAACCGCGGTTTCCGGCGCAGGCGGCGCGGTGCGCCCGGCGCCGTCGCCTGACGGTAAGTCAATTGCGTTCGTGCGCCGTGAACGGACGAAGTCGAAGCTTTATATCAAGGATCTGGAGTCCGGCGCTGAACGGAAGATCTATGACGATCTCGACCAGGACTTACAGGAAGTCTGGGGCGTGCAGGGGCTTTATCCGAATATGGACTGGACGCCGGACGGTCGTTCGCTTGTCTTCTGGTCAGGCGGGAAAATCCGAAGACTGAATGTCGCGACCGGCGCCTCGAGCGTTATTCCTTTTCGGGTGCAAGATACCCGCGACGTTATCGATCCGCCGCGCCCGACGGTTGAGGTGTCGCCTGAAACCTTTACGACAAAAATGCCGCGTTTCGCCACCGTTTCGCCGGACGGCCGGCGGGCCGTGTTTGAAGCTCTCGGCAAGCTCTACATTAAGTCGTTGCCCAATGGCTCCCCGCGGCGGCTGACCCGCGGCGGCGAAGGGTTCGAGTTTTTCCCATCCTGGTCCCGCGACGGACGGCGCATCGCTTACGTGTCGTGGACAGATGAAGAGCTGGGCGAGGTCAAGGTCGTTTCTGCAAGCGGCGGCTCCGGCCGAACGGTGACGAGCGAGCCCGGCCACTACCGAAATCCGCGCTTCTCGCCGGACGGCCGCACGATTGTCTATCAGAAGGGATCAGGGGGCTTCATTACTGCCAAAAACTGGTCAGAAATGCCTGGCGTTTATCGCATCCCTTCTGGCGGCGGCGTTGCGACGCGCGTAACGAAATCGGGTTCCGCTCCGCATTACGGCGCAACAAATGATCGTATTTTTGTCACGCGCTTTGACGGCGACACCGCCATGCTGGTCAGCGTTAATCTCAATGGAGAGGATGAACGCACTCATGCGTCGGGCGATTTGATCACCGGATATCAGGTCGCGCCGGACGGTAAGCATCTGGCGTTTTCGGAGAATTACGGCGCCTATGTCATGCCGATGACGCCGGGCCCGCAGAAAATCAGCGCTGGGCGCAAGGCGTCCGCCGTGCCTGTGGTGAAAGCCAATAAAGTCGGTGCGACCTATATGAACTGGTCGAATGACAGCCTGCATTGGTCGCTTGGGCCGACGCTCTATTCCGCTGATATCGACGATATCATCCCGTCTGCGCCGAAGGGGGAAGACGATGACGCCTCCGCCTATGAACCGCCCGAGACAGGCGCCAGCCTTGCTGTCTCTGTTGACAGCGCGGCGCCGACCGGAACAGTTGCTCTGACCGGCGCGCGGATTGTCACTATGGCGTCGGACGACGGCGGCGTGATTGAGAACGGAACCGTCATTGTCCGCAATAACCGGATCGTCAGTGTCGGGAATGCTGGCGATGTCTCGATCCCTGGCGATGCGAAACGCATCGACATGGCGGGCAAGACGATTATCCCCGGATTGATCGACGCCCATGCGCACGGACCGCAAGGGACGGGTGACATTATCCCGCAACAGAACTGGTCGGCGATGGCGCATCTGGCGCTTGGCGTGACGACCATTCATGATCCGTCCAACCGGGCGAGCCACATTTTCGCGGCGGCGGAATATCAGCGGGCGGGTCGCATCCTCGCGCCAAGGCTCTATTCCACCGGCGAGATTGTCTATGGCGCCAAAGCGCCGAGCGTTTATGCCGTGATCGACAGCGCCGAAGACGCCAGCGATCACGTGAAGCGGCTTAAAATTCAGGGCGCCCACGCGATCAAGAACTACAATCAACCGCGCCGCGATCAGCGCCAGCAGGTGGTCAAAGCCGCGCTTGAAGAAGATATCGCCGTTGTGGCCGAGGGCGGCTCGCTCTTCCACATGGATCTCGGCATGGTCGCGGACGGCAATACGACGATTGAGCATAACCTTCCGCAATCAATGCTTTATGAGGATGTGCTCAGTTTCTACAGCGCAACAGATGTCGGCTACACGCCAACGCTGGTTGTGACCTATGGCGGGCCGTCGGGCGACAGCTACTGGCGCCAGGCGACAGATGTGTGGACGCATCCGATCCTCTCTCAACATGCGCCGCCGCGGGTGTTGCAGGCCAGTTCCGTTCGCCGCGAAAAGGCGCCGGAAGAGGACTATTTCGATGACGTCAGCGCGGCGACGTCGAAGCTGCTGGCTGATCGCGGCGTGCCGGTTTCCATTGGCGCCCATGGCCAGCAACAGGGTCTCGCCGCTCACTGGGAGATCTGGTCGTTCGCCCGCGGCGGCTTCAGCCCTCTCGATGCGCTGAAAACCGCCACCATCGTTCCCGCCGAAGCGCTCGGCTTCAATAATGACCTTGGTTCTATCGAAGAAGGCAAGCTCGCCGATCTCGTCGTGTTAAACGCCAATCCGCTGGAAGATATTCGGCAGTCGGACGATATCAGCCACGTGATGCTCAATGGCCGGCTTTATGACGCCATGACCCTGAACGAAGTTGAAACCGGCGACTTTGAACGCGCCCCTTATTGGTGGGAATAATTACGCCCAGACCAGTTTGTGATTTTCCCGGCGGACAGGCGCGTTGATCTGAATATCGATCAGCGCGTCAAAACCGGTGTCGCGTAAAAGCGCTTCGCACGCGCTGCGATCATGGTCTTTAAGGCGAGCAAGATGGTCCGTCGCGCGCTGCAACATCCATTGCGTGTAGGGGAAGACCAGCCGCTGGCCGGTTTTCCCTTCCACCGTGAAGGGGTGCATGCCAACGGCGCGGGGAATATCCGCATCAGGATTTTCCGATTTGAAGGCGGCGACGCGCACGACAAGATCAATCAGACACGGGCCCTGTTCTGCGCTCATGCGCTTCAAAATTGGCAGAAGCGTCGCCGGAATTTCGTCGTCGTCCAGAAAGGCGCCTGACTTCGGCGCTGCTGGTTCCTGCATGCGTTCGACCCAGCGCGCGACGGCCGGCGCACGTTCTTTCATGATCTCGCCGGAGGCAGGATCGCGATAGAGGTGCGCATAGAGCGGGCCAATCAGGCCGAAATCGCCAACTGACGGCCGGCTTCCGAAGAGGTAATCATGTTCGCTGAAATGCGCATTCATCTCATCAAGCAGCGCAAGGTAGGACGCCTCGACCGCGTCCGCCATTTCCGCCGTCGCGCCCAACAAAGCTACAGCGCCCTCAAACCGTGTCGCCGCTTTTTTGCCGGCTTCGACTTGCGTTGCCTCGTCTGCGTCCGGAGCGGCCAGCTTGCCGAACTCGCCATAGGCGAAATCCCGATTATGCGCCCAGCGATAATGCATCGCCGGGATGACCAGCCATTCATCGCCGTAAAGCTCAAGCAAATGCGCGGCAAGGCGCTGGCGCGGGCCGGCGGGGAAGACTGACGACTCCGGATCGCGCGCCTCAAAATGATCGATAATTTCCGTCGTATCCTGAATGATCTCGTCCTCAGGCGTGACGAGCACCGGGATCATCGGATAGCCGATCCGCGCAACAATTATATTTTTGTAGACGTCCCGCGTCGCCAGTCGCTCTTCGTAATCGACGCCTTTCCAGTTTAAATAAGCGCGCGCTTTTCCGGTGAAGTAGGAGAGTTCGCCGCCATAGAGTACGTTCTTGGACATAGACGTTTTTTTCCATTCAGATATTTCTATACTGTCGACCAAGGACGGCGGACAGAGTGTAGCGCTGTTATCGCTACTTCCAAGAGACGGCAATCCTTTTCAGCAGCCCCAGCCGGGGTTACTCCGCGGCGGTTGCCATTTTTTTGCGCGCGGCGGCTGCTTTCTCTTCGTCAGTGGCGAACATTTGCTTTAGATTCACTGAAGATTGCTTGCCGATATGGTCATAATTCTCACTTAGCCATTCGCTGGCGATATCTCTTCCTTTATCGCGCAATGTTGTCAAAAAGTTCCAGTCCGTTCTGAACTTCGATGCAATATCGTACTCCTTCATCGGAATATCCGAGCGCACCGAGTGAATGCGCACGTCCCGGAGTTTGTCCCGAAATTCTTCTTTCAGCCAGCCATCGTCAAGAAGTTTGTGAACGAATGAGATGGCGCGAAGTTCCCTCAGAAGAGAAGAATTGAAGCTGATTTCGTTGATACGGTTCATGATGTCTGACGCATTGGTCGGCACTTCGTCGCGCTCTATCGGATTAACATGAACAATGATGATATCCGATGAATCGGCCTCATAGAAAAACGGAAACAAGACCGGGTTGCCCATATATCCGCCGTCCCAATAATGTTGTCCCTCTATTTCAACGGCTTTGAAGAGAAACGGCAGACATGTGGATGCGCAGACGACATCCGCCGACATTTCATGGCATTCAAAAACGTGGACCTTGCCGCTGCGCACATTTGTTGCGGATACGAACAACTTGGTTTCTTTGCAGTTTTGAAGGCTTTCAAAATCGATACAGCTGTCAAGAATATCCTTAAGCGGATTAACATCAAAGGGATTAAGTTGATATGGCGAAAATGTTCGCGTCACAGCATCGAACATGTGATACGACATTTTATTGAGCATATCGCCGCCGCCGAATGCGAAAGGAAAAGGGTTGCCGCGCACCGGGCTGTAGAGTTTTCCGGCGTCAGAAATCCGGCGCCATAAGGTTTCAAGCGACTCGCGGGCGCCTTCATTGCCGCCCTTGTGCAAACCATAGGCGAGAGCCGCGGCATTCACTGCGCCTGCGCTCGTGCCTGAAATCGCGTCGACTTCAATGAGCCCGCACTCAAGCAGGCGATCGGCGACGCCCCAGGAAACGGCACCGTGGGAGCCGCCGCCCTGGAAAGCAAGATTGACTTTCTTTTTGCCTGACTCGCCCATCAATGCGCCACCCAACCGCCGTCGATCGGCAAGGCGGTTCCGGTGATGGAAGCGGCGCCGTCAGAGCAGAGGAAGACGGCGAGCGCGCCCAGTTCCTCAACCTCGACAAATTTCTTCGTCGGCTGCGGGCCGAGCATAACGTCCTTGACGACTTCTTCTTCGGTGATGCCGCGCTCTTTGGCGGTGTCGGGAATCTGTTTCTCAACAAGCGGCGTTTTCACATAGCCGGGGCATATCGCGTTCGCGGTAACGCCGCATTCGGCGCCTTCCAGCGCGACGACTTTCGTCATGCCGATGATGCCATGTTTGGCCGCGACATAAGCTGACTTGTAAGGCGAAGCGACGAGTCCATGGGCGGAAGCGACATTGATGATGCGCCCGAAGCCGCGATTTTTCATGCCAGCCATGACGGCTTTCGTCGTATGGAACGCCGAAACGAGATTGATCGCGATAATCGCGTCGAACTTTTCTTCCGGAAACTCTTCGATCTTGACGACATGCTGAATGCCGGCGTTATTGACGAGAACGTCGACCTGACCGAACGCCGTTTCCGCTTCCGCCATCATCTCGCGGATTTGTTCCGGCTTAGTCATGTCGGCGCCGTTATAAAGAACCTTGACGCCGTGGCTTTCCTCCAACCCCGTGCGGATCCCTTCGATCTCGCCGGCGTCGCCGAAACCGTTCAGCATCACATTCATTCCGTTCTCGGCGAACGCTGTCGCGATACCAAGGCCAATGCCGGACGTGGAGCCGGTGACGACGGCGTTAAGAGGCGCGCTCATAGAGGGTCCTTTCTACTGCGGATTTCGGATAGTCGCTGGGGATGAGCATATTTGTTGCGTTGCACAAGCGCAACTCACGAGGCCGCGACGGGGGAGGCGTCATCCTGCCTTTCATCCCCGCGTCTTAGCGCTACAATGTGGCGATGATTAAGCGTTTCATCCTTGCCTTGACAGTCCTGTCTTCGCCCGCAGCGGCGCAAACGGCGATCACCACCTTCGGCGCAACGGAAGCGGGCGCGTGTTACGAAAACGCTCAGAACGCATTATCGGAAGACACGGCGCCTTGCGATGACGCCTTACGCAAAAAGTCGACAACGCGCGTCGATCGAAAAAAGACATTGGTCAATCGCGCCATTATACTCAATCGTCGCGGGGACGTTGGCGAGGCGCTGGCGGATATCGCCTCTGCTCTTGAAATCGATCTTTCTTTTGCGGAAGCCTATCTTAATCGCGGCAACAGTTACTTTCTTCTCAAACGATATGATGAAGCGTTTGCTGATTATGAGCGCGCATTGTCTCTTAATGTCTCAGAGCCCTGGGCCGCATGGTACAATATCGGTCTTGTCCACGATGCGCGCAACGAAACCCGGAATGCGCAGGAGGCTTATCGGAAAGCTCTGGCGCTAAAACCGGATTTTCAACTGGCGCTGGCGAAACTTAGCGACGAAAACTGACGGCTTGCGGCGGCGGAGCGGCCTGCCGACGGCGTTCGTGGAGGGCGCTGGTGGCCATGCCCGCCAGCCCACGCTATGAACTAGCGATTTTGCTAAAAATAGCAGGAGAAAAATTATGTCCGTAAACCGTCAGCACACGTCTCGGTTGACTCAAGCATTGCTCATGGCGCTAACGCTTGGCGTATGGGGCGTCCTCATCACGCTCTATCTGCCTGAGGCCGATGCGCGCAAACCGGACGCGCCGGGCGATGCGCATTTCAAGAAACTGACTGTGGAACGCATTGACCTTGTCGATACTGACGGAACGCTGCGTCTCGCCGTCGGCAACCGCGCCCATCCGCCGGCGGCGCGCTATCGCGGCAAGGTCTATGAGCGCAGCATCGACGATTTCGTCGGCATGGTTTTCTACGAAGCCGACGGCGAGGAAACGGGCGGCATGGGCGTTGCGAAACTGCGCGACAATACGCAGCGCGCGTTTATCTTTGATTACACCCATCAGCTTACGGACGGCGTCGGCATGATCAATCGAGAAAGCGAAGACGGCGAACGCTGGGAGGCCGGTTTCTTCATCAGCGATCGGCGCCCTTACCAAGAGGGCGACATCACCAGCAGCCAGGGTGTTGAGCGGATATGGCTGAAAAACGAGGACAAGGACGCATCGCTCGTCATTTCCGACCCGGAGGGGCGGCCCCGCATCCGCATCGGCGTTGATGCGTCAGGCGAACCGGCGATAACGATGCTGGACGAGACTGGCGAAACAGTTTTCAACGCAGGCGCAACTGAAGAGTAAGTCCTGAATGTCCTTCGTCACTCATCTTGAATGTTCCATGACCGGTGAGCGCTTTGAAGCGGGCGTTCCTCACGGCCTTTCCGAAGCCGGTCGTCCGCTGCTCGTTCGTTACGACCTTGGGGCCCTGAAAGGCGCGGTCTCTAAAGAAGCGCTTTCGGTCCGCACCGAGGGCTTCTGGCGCTATCGTGAATTTCTGCCGGTGGAGAAGGATGAAAACCGGATCTCCCTCGGCGAGGTCGTGACGCCCCTGATCAACCTTCCGCAGGCGGAGAAAAAGCTCGGCGCCGCCGCAATCATCGTCAAGGACGAGGGGCGCCTGCCGACCGGCTCGTTCAAGGCGCGCGGCCTGGCGCTCGCGGTATCCATGGCGAAAGAATTCGGGATCGGCCACATGGCGATGCCGACCAACGGCAACGCCGGCGCGGCGCTCGCCGCCTATGCGAGCAAGGCCGGCATCAAAACAACAGTCTTCTGTCCTGACGACACGCCGGCGGTGAATGTCGAAGAGATCGCGCTGCAGGGCGGCGACGTTTATCGCGTCAACGGTCTCATCAATGATTGCGGCAAGATCGTCGGCGAGGGCAAGGAAAAAGCCAACTGGTTCGATGTCTCGACCCTGAAAGAGCCCTATCGCATCGAGGGCAAGAAAACGATGGGGCTCGAACTCGCCGAACAGCTCGGTTGGGAACTGCCGGACGCGATTTTCTATCCGACCGGCGGCGGGACGGGCCTCATCGGCATGTGGAAGGCGTTCGACGAGCTTGAAGCCATCGGCTGGATCGGCCCCGAACGCCCGAAAATGATCGCCGTGCAGGCGGCGGGCTGCGCGCCGATCGTCAAAGCTTTTGAAGACGGCGAGGAACACGCGCCCGTCTGGGAAAACGCCTGGACGGCCGCCGCCGGCATCCGCGTGCCGGTCGCGGTGGGCGATTTCCTGATCCTGCGCGCCGTGCGCGCCTCCGGCGGCTTTGCGATAGCGGTGGAGGAGGAAACGATCTTCGAAGCGCGCGATCGCATCGCGCGGGAGGAGGGGCTTCTCCTGTGTCCGGAAGGCGCCGCGACTTACGCCGCCTACGAACAATCCCTCGCGGACGGACGCATCGGCAAGGATGAGAGCGTGGTATTGTTTAATTGCGCGACGGGTCTGAAATATCCCATGCCGGCGGTTGAAAAGAGTTTGGATAGGACGAAGCCGATTGATTACGGGCAGTTTTGAGTTTTGTACTAATTCCGCTCATCCCAGCTTTCGCCGGGATGAGCGGAGAGAAAAGGAAAGCGCCGGTGACGCCAGTTCACGCAATCATCATTGTAATCATTCGCCTTTGGGCGGCTGCATCGATTCTGGGCGGGATATCGTCGGTATCTTACATATTGGGCGGAATATTTCAGAGGATCTCTGGACCTGACATCCAGATTCAGCCCGATACCTATTACGTTGTACACCTTGTAACTCCAATAGTTTGGTTCATCGCAGGTTTTATCGCTTGGTTTGCAGCGCCATGGCTTTCCCGTCGTATTTATCCGACAGTTGAGAGCAATAATGTTCGCATCGATATCAAGGCGGAAACGCTTATCGCCATCGGAGGATTTCTTATAGGCGGATTTTATTTAGCGAAACATGGCCCACAACTGCTCGTTGATCTTGCTTGGTGGTTTGCGCATCTTGCAAAAGAAGAAACACCGGACGCAAATCAACTTGCAGGTTCCGGAAGGCGTTTTGTTATGAATTGGCAAAATACAATTTCCAATCTTCTTATTGTCGTTGTTGCTGTGTGGATGATGTTCCGCCCTTCCTACCTCGCCCGCATTTTCAACTGGCTGCGCAATGCAGGGCAATATGAAACAAAGAAACCAGATCCCGCTCATTCCCGCGAAGGCGGGAATCCATAATGATATGCTCGATGGATTCCCGCTTTCGCGGGAATGAGCGGAGAAGGGATATACATGAGATTCATAGCAACCGCCGTGCTGTTTCTGATCGCCGTCCTCGCCGCTGCATTCTTCTTCCTCCGCGATCGGGACTTCACCTTTCGTTTTTCGGAAGCTGATCTGCGCGAGCGGCTGGACGCGCAACTTCCTTGGTCGGAGCGTTACTTCACTATCTTCGATGTGACGATCGATAATCCGCGCATTGATCTGATCGAAGGCGCAGACCGCTTCTCCGGCGGCGTCGACGCCAGGCTCGACATCGCGCTCTATGACGAGCCGTTTCCCCTGCAAGGCGCGGTCGACCTCTCGGGCGCGGTGCGCTACGCCCGTGATGAGGGCGCGTTCTATCTCACTGACCTGAAAGTTGAAAAAGTCCGCATCGCCGGTATTCCGGACCGCTTCGCCAACACCGCCAATGATGCGATCTCAAAAGCGATTGCCGCCTTTTACAAATCACGGCCAATCTATAGGCTGGACGAGGCAACAACGTCTCATCAGGCGGCGCGGCTTTTATTGAAAGACGTGACCGTCAAAGACGAACACCTGATTGTGACCCTGGCGTTAGACAAATCCCGTGACGGGGAAGGGGAGAGCGAATAATGAGAATCCTGGCTGCGGTTGCTGTCGTCATTGTGGCTGTTTTGCATTTGGGATTTCTGGCGCTGGAAATGTTTTTCTGGGACCACGAAGTCGGTCGAAACATATTTTCCATGACGCCGGAGGAAACGGCTTTGACAAAAACGCTTGCGGCCAATCAGGGGCTTTATAACGGCTTCCTCGCCGCCGGATTGCTCTGGGGGCTGATCGCCTCAAAACGCGATGTGATTTTTTTCTTTTTGCTTTGTGTCATGACCGCTGGCGTCTTTGGCGCCGTTACGGCAAAACCCAGCATACTCTTCACCCAGGCGGCGCCGGCGCTGATTGCTTTTATCTTCATGCTGTTTGTTCGTCCCAGATCGGCATTTGCGTGAACATCCTCCTGCGTCCGTTTTTTGAAGTTTTTCGCGGAGCAGCGCTCGGCGTTTATCATCTGTCCGGCTGGCGGTTTGAGGGCGCCCCCCCGCAGACGGACAAGTTTCTGGTCATCGCCGCGCCGCATACGTCGAATTGGGACCTGCCGATGATGCTGATGATTGCCCTACGGTTCCGTCGGCGCCTGCATTGGGTCGGCAAAGATACGTTGTTCAAACCGCCTTTCGGCTGGATGATGAAACTGCTGGGCGGCGTGCCGGTTGTGCGCGGCAGCGGCGATAAATTCGTCGAACAGGTCGTTGATCAGTTCCGCTCGCGCCGGCGCTTCGTCATTGGCATTTTGCCGGAAGGCACCCGCTCGAAAGTCGATGAATGGAAGTCCGGCTTCTATCATATTGCCCGCGGCGCGGATGTTCCCATCGCTTTCGGCTTTGTCGATTACGCGCGAAAAGTCGGCGGCGTCGGCGGCGTGATGGAAGCGGGCGCCGATTACGAAACCGATCTGGCGGAAATCAAGGCGTTCTACTCCGGCGTCACCGGCAAGCATAATGACCGCCGCGGCGGGTGTTAGACAGGCTCGCCGAACCGCAACAGATTGCCGTGACAATCCCAGACGTGAAATTCACGCATGCCATAGTCGAAGGATTTCGGCTCGCTCATGCGCGCGCCCAGCGGCTTTAGCTCCGCATAAAGATCGTCAACATTGCTGACATTGAAATAGGCGGAGGTGTTCTCGGCAATATGTTTTTCGCTGCACGGCCAGAAATTCAGGATGACATCGTCGCGGCTGACAATGAGATAGTCTTTGCCATATTGTTCGCGGACCTTAAATCCAAGTTTTTCCGCATAAAATGCCGCGGTCTCGTCCATATCCAGCGAGGCGAAAAGCGGAATGGCTTTAACAATCCGTCCGGACATTTTGCACTCCTTGCACTTGTCGTGACCTCAGACCCAGAGTAAAGCCGTTCCTATAAAGGAATGAACGCCCAGTGAACAGCTAACGAAAATTCCCGCGACCAACCGATCCGCTTTCGCGGCGGGCGGCCCTACTTGATTTCGCATGGAGATTTTCTTTATGGCTGAAGCGCCAAACCGACCGCTCGCCGGTCCTGATCCAAAAACAGACTATCCTCTTGCCGCAACAAAACAGGTTGCATTTTTGAAACCGCTGATCGACCACCCAATGGTCGAGATAGGCGATTACACCTATTACGACGACCCCGATGGGCCGGAAGCGTTTCTCGACACATGCGTCCATTATCATTTCGATCATATGGGCGACCGGTTGATCATCGGAAAGTTCTGCGCCATTGCGGCCAAAGTCCGTTTCATTATGAACGGCGCCAACCATGCGCTGGATGGGATATCGACTTATCCATTTTCGATCTTTGGCAATGGCTGGGAAGATCCGGATGCGGACTGGCGAAAAGGCTCTCGCGGGGACACGCGGATCGGCAATGATGTCTGGATCGGCGCGCGGGCGACAATCATGCCCGGCGTCACGATCGGCGACGGCGTCATCGTCGGCGCAGAAGCGGTGGTCGCGAAAGATGTGCCGTCTTACGCCATTGCGGCAGGCAATCCGGCGCGCATTGTGAAATATCGTTTTCCGCCGGATATCGTTAAGCGACTGCTTGCTGTCGCCTGGTGGAATTGGCCAGCGGCGAAAATTACGCGCAATCTAGCCGCGATCCGCGGCGGCGACATCGCGAAACTTGAGACAGCCGATTGATTGCGGCTGCTTTTAAACAAACCCAAGATTAGCGGTCTCAAAGTTCGCTAAATTCGGAAACGCACTCGCCAGTTCGTCTGTATCAAGACCGAACCATGCGCCAAGCGTCGCCGCGTACTGTTCGACAGATACCGCCGGGATCAGGCGGCCGCGGCTCGGCGTATAGGTGTCTGCTTCAAGGTCGATTTCCGCCATATCCCCGTAGATGCGCCGGCCGTTGACGGCGCCGCCGACGACGAAATGGTGACCGCCCCAACCATGATCGGTGCCGTCGCCATTATCGTTCATGGTGCGACCGAAATCAGAGGCTGTGAACAGGGTGACGTTCTGGTTCATGTTGATTTCGCCCATGGCTGTATGAAAGGCGGAGATCGCCTCGGCGATCTCGGTGTGGAGGTTCGGCAGAGCGTTGACCTGTCCGCTATGGGTATCAAATCCGCCGGCGCTGACGAAAAAGATTTGCCTGTTTACGCCAAGCACGTTCTGTATGCTTATTGCTTCGGCGGCGGCGCGAAGCTGGCTGCCCAGGCGCGATTGCGGAAATGCGGTGGTGAATTCGAGAGCGCTTTCGCTTGCTTCCTGGAAGTCCTGATTATTGCCGACAGTGCGCGCATTCATGTCGACGATATCGGACGCGTAGAGATTGTCGGCATTAACGCCCTGGCTGGCGAAATGTTCGCGCAACAGGCGCCGCGCCTCATCGGAATTGCGCGCCGATCCCAGTCTGAAGCGTTGTCGGATAATATCGAATTCAAGCGCGCCGTTCGTTGAAATCTGGAATTGGCGTGTTTCTTCGCCCGCCAGAAATGAAGTGTTGCCTCCGGTGGAGACGGCGGAAAAGCGCGCGGCGTTTGCGCCAAGATTGGCGCGGTCCAGAAACTGGCCGCCCCAGCCGAAACGCGCTCCTTCCGGCGCAAGCGAGAGCCAGGTCGATTGCTGGTCGTTGTGAGAGAAGAGGCGAGCCGGCAACAAAGCGGTGTTGTCCGCGATTTCGGCGCGCGTAACCGGCTCCACCAAAGGTCCGACGCCGCCGACAATCGCCGCATCGCCGGTTTCGAACAATGTGTGCAAGGGACCCAGCTGAGGCGGCAGGGCAAACTGACGACCGCCAAAATTGCTCGCATTTTGCGGCGATAACGCTAGCAGATTTTCAAACTGACGCGAGCCGGCCGCCGCCCCGTTTTCATAAGCATTAAAAAGTTCAGGACGGATGTTGACGAGATTGTCGTAGGACATGCGGTCAAAAGGCAGCACCGTGTCGGCGTGGTCCATTCCGCCGAATAAAAAGACACAGACAAGCGCCTTGTAACCGCTGGTGTCAGCGGCGAATGCGCCGGAGTTGCTGAGGCCCGCAAGGGCGCCGGCGCTCGACATCAGGCCGAGCGCGCCCGCATTATGCAGAAATCGGCGACGATTGATATTGGCCATTGGTAAACCTCTTAATACTGAATGTTTGCAGCGGGCGTTGAGAGCGCCATCAGCACTGCAACATGAACGCGCGTCAAACGATCCTCTTCGACATTGTCGGTACGGATCGGTATTTCATTCAGAACGGCGACGATCCTGTCTTTTGACGCATCGCTCATAAAGCCGCTGGTGAGCAGCAGACTGAGGTGTTCCGCCAGCGCCGCTGGATCTTCAGCGAGGGCAATCTCGTCGGTATAATCAGGCGTGAAACTGACGATAGCGTCATCCCACCTTGGTGTGTCGTCCATGACATGGCGCATCAGAAAATTCGTTGTTCGAATGAGTGAGCTTTGCGTGATGATTTGAAATTCCGGCGCCGTCAGGCCAAGCTCGCCGGTCTGCGTGCCCGGCGCGATATAGCCGGGACGATAGAAGTTAAAGACGGACGGTGAGTTGAACGGATATTGGCCCAACCGGTTATTGTTGCCGGCGACATTGCGGAACCAGCGCTCATTCTGTGCAATGACATTATCGAGATCGAAAGCTCTCGCCCAATGTGCAAAACGCAAGACCGGTTCGCGCACTTTGCCCGACATAGGCGAGCCTATGGCGCTTCCGTCAAAAAGGCTTTCGTCCAGCAAGATCGCAGCAAGGGTCGCCGTTAAATCGCCGCGCTGGCCGGAGCCGAAAACCTCTCCGTTTGCGGCCGCGAAGGCGCCGGTCTCGAAAGCGTTCGCCACGCGTTCGACATAGGCCGGCGACGGGCTGCTGGCGGTGAAGCGTTGGATCAGTTGGCGACTGATAAAGGGCGCCAGGTTCGGATGGTTGAAGATATGGTCCAGCGCCATCTCCACACTGGCTTCCGGCCCTGTGTTTTCGGGTATGGTGAGGCCGAGAAATGATTTTTCCAGCGTCGAATGCTGTTCCGGATAGGTCACCAGCCTTGAATACTGACCGTCCGGATCACCGTCCCAAAAACTTGGCCCCTTCAGCGTGAAACCGGTGAAAACGCGGGCGAGGCCGACAATATCTTCATTCGTATACGTTTCAATCGTATTGCCGCCAGCGTCCAGGCGCGGCGTGCCGTCCGGGTTCAACTCTACAAGGCCAATGGTGAAAAGCTGCAACAGCTCCCGAGCGTAATTTTCGTCCGGCGTGCGGCCGGTGTTCGGATTGCCTTTTCGGTTCCTGAAATAGGTGAGATACCGCGCCATGGAGAAGCTGTAGGTCACTTCTTCCATAAGATCGCGATAATTGCCGAACGCGTTTTCGGACAAGACATCCATGAAATAGGCGAGAGGCAGAACCTGGTCAGTGCCGCCGGTGTTTGAGACGACAAAAAGTTGCGACAGTGCGAACACCATTCTTTGACGGAGCTCATCATCGCCGTCGAGGGCCGCATTCCAGAACAGCATCTGATGGTTTTGAAAACTGGTTGTGTCCGGGTCGTATGTCGCCAGCGTTTCGGGCAGGTAAACAGTCGCCGGTTTTTCAAACTCTTCTCTTAACCAGTCCGTGGCTTCGCGACCTGTCTGCGACATGATGCTTTCCATCGGCGCGCCGAAGCCGGCGCGCGTCAAAAACATCGCAGCTTTCTCATTCGTATCCAGCGCCAGGCTTGTTGGCGGAGGAGGAGGAGGCGGCGGCGGCGGGGGAGGAGGAGGTGGTGGTGGTGGGGGAGGCGCCGGGGGAGGACTATCGCCGCTGGGCGTCGGCGGCGCCTCTTCATCTGAAGGAAGACAACCTGAGAGCAGAGTAAGCGTCGCCAGAATGGTAAAAATTTTCCGTATCATGCGTAGACTCTCATGCTTGTTCGCTGCAACTTTCCGATGGTTAACGTCGTATACTGCCAATGCGATAGTTGTTCGCCGGCTTTACACGCAAAGCTTGTGCCAGAAGCAGGACGTTTCATTTCCGCATTCACGCGGAACAATAGGACTATAGAAATTTGCGAGACATCAATTTGATCCGTGGCAGTTTATGTAATCGCCGCGACACTGCGCGAAAACGCAGCGTCAGCGGATGAAATTTTCGCAAATCTCAAAGTTGTAATGTTTGCAAAGGCCCTAATTGCAAGTCGATACAATTTGGTTCTTCGTTCACGCGCCGCGTAATTTTATTTTTATTTGTATAAAGATTAAATGCGTCTATTGCGGCGGATGCGCCCGCGCGCCGGGCGAAGGGCTCCGGCGATCTCTTCGCCGACGCTGAACGCTGGATCGCGCACGCTCGCCTGTGAGCCGAATTGAGACTTTGCTTGTGCGCCTTATACGCTTTGGCGGTTCTGGCGGCTGCGCGCCGGACCGCAAGGGCGAGGGGCTCGAGGTTGGCCTCGCTTTTTTACTCGACATGAGAACAAAAAGGGAATAAAGAACAAAATATGAACAAAATTACTATTAGCGTGAGGAAAGACCCTATGGAAAACGAAAACTTGCGGGACGTGGTTGGACTCGGCGTACTTCTAACTGTCATCAGCGCCGTTCAGGCTTGGAGTGTGCTCCTGGGGGCGTGAAACGCTTCCTGCTCCTTCGTCGGCGATTGATCTTAAGAACAGGAGAAGGCGGCCTTGAGCGCCAAGTTCATACATCTTCATCTCCATTCGGCTTATTCGCTGTCTGAAGGGGCGGTGCGCATCAGCGCATTGCCGAAGCTCTGTAAGGACGGGGGCATGCCGGCCGTTGCTGTCACCGACACCAACAATCTTTTTGGCGCGCTTGAGGTTTCCACCACGTTGGCCGGCGTCGGCATACAGCCGATCATCGGGGTTCATCAGTTTTTTGCAGCGGAAGATTTTGCGCTTCCGCTTGCGCGGGGCGCGCGCCAGCCGGCCCTTGTGCTGCTCGTGCAGAATGAAACGGGCTATCGCAACCTTTTAAAGATTACGAGCGCTGCTTTCCTGGCGTCTGCGTCAGAAGACGGCCCTTGCGCCGCGCTTGCCTGGCTCGAAGGAAAGACAGATGGACTGATCTGTCTGACGGGCGGGTATGACGGACCGCTTGACCGCCTCCTGCGCGAAGGAAGAGAGGCCGAGGCCGTAAGCGCTGCGGAGAGACTTGCCGCACTGTTTCCGGGCCGGCTCTATATGGAACTTCAGCGCCATGACGCGCGCGCCAGGCAAAGCGTTGAAGCCCAACTGATCGACATCGCATATCGACTTGAGCTTCCGCTTGTCGCGACGAACGAGCCGTTTTTTCCTGAAGCGGACGATTATGAAGCGCACGATGCTTTATTATGCATCGCTGACGGCGCCTATGTGCACCAGGACGATCGGCGCAAGGTCACGCCTGACCACTATTTCAAGACCGCCGATGAGATGGCCGTCGTTTTTGCTGACTTGCCTGAGGCACTTGAAAATAGTGTCGAGATCGCAAAGCGGTGCGCATTTCGACCGCGCTTTCACGATCCGATTTTACCCAGTTTTACCGGGGAAGAGGGCGACGCTGCGGCCTCAGCCGAGGCCGCAGAGCTTGAGCGCCAGGCGCGCGAGGGGCTGAAGGCGAGATTGGCCGTTGTAGAATGCGCAGCGCCGGAAGAAGACTATTGGGCGCGCCTTAAGCGTGAGCTCGACATTATCAATGGAATGGGCTTCCCCGGCTATTTCCTGATTGTTTCCGACTTCATCAAATGGACGAAAGCCGAGGGCATTCCGGTCGGGCCGGGACGCGGTTCGGGCGCCGGTTCGCTGGTCGCCTGGGCGCTGACGATCACGGATCTTGATCCTTTGCGGTTCGGTCTTTTGTTTGAGCGCTTTCTCAATCCTGAGCGGGTCTCAATGCCCGACTTCGATATTGATTTTTGTCAGGATCGCCGTGACGAGGTGATCCGCTACGTTCAGGAGAAGTACGGGCGCGACCGCGTTGCGCAAATCATCACTTTTGGAAAACTCCAGGCGCGCGCCGTTCTGCGCGATGTCGGCCGTGTGCTGAACATGCCGTTCATGCAGGTTGACAGAATCTGCAAGCTTGTGCCGAACAATCCTGCAAATCCTGTGACGCTTGCTGAGGCGCTTGAAACAGAGCCGCGCCTGAAAGAACAGCAGGAGGAAGATGAGGCGGTTGCAGCGCTGATTGAAAAAGCGCTGCGTCTTGAAGGCCTTTATCGTCACGCCTCGACCCATGCCGCCGGCGTGGTCATCGGCGACCGTGCGCTTGACGAACTCGTGCCGCTTTATCTCGATCCGCGATCGGATATGCCCGCGACCCAGTTCAATATGAAATGGGTTGAGCCGGCGGGGCTTGTGAAATTTGATTTTCTGGGACTGAAAACGCTGACCGTCATCGACCGGGCCGTGTCTCTAATCAAAACTGCCCGCGGGGAAAGCGTCGATATGAGCGCGATCCCGCTTGATGATCGCGCATCTTTCGAGATGTTGGGTGAGGGCGCCGCCACCGGCGTTTTCCAACTGGAAAGCGCGGGCATGCGGGCGGTCCTGCGCTCCATGAAACCCGATACGCTTGAAGATATTATCGCGCTTGTGTCTCTCTATCGACCGGGGCCGATGGAGAACATCCCTTCTTATATCGAGCGCAAGCAGGGCGATCAGGATCCGGACTACCTGCATCCGATGCTTGAGGGCGTGCTGAAGGAGACATACGGCGTCATTATTTATCAGGAACAGGTGATGCAGATTGCGCAGATCCTATCCGGGTACTCGCTTGGCGAAGCCGACCTGCTGCGCCGGGCGATGGGTAAAAAGAAAAAAGAGGAGATGGACAAGCAACGCGTGCGTTTCGTGGACGGCGCAGCGGAAAAAGGCGTTGATAAAGCCAAAGCGTCTTCAATCTTTGATCTTGTCCAGAAATTCGCCGGCTACGGTTTTAACAAGTCCCATGCGGCGGCCTATGCCTACATTGCATATCAGACGGCCTGGTTAAAAGCGAATTATGCGCCGGAATTTCTTGCCGCTTCAATGTCTCTGGACCGCGCCAATACCGACAAGCTCGGCATCTTCTTAAAAGAAGCGCGCCGCAGCGGCGTCGACGTTCGCCCTCCCCACATTAATCATTCGGAGGCTGACTTTTCCGTTGCCGGCGGGAAAGTGGTTTATGCATTATCGGCGGTGAAGAATGTCGGCGAAGGCGCGATGGCGGCAATCGCCTCGGAGCGGCAGAAGAACGGACCTTATGCGGATCTTCACGATTTTGCCGAGCGGGTTGATTTAAAAGCCGTCGGCAAGCGTGCGCTCGAAAATCTTGCCCGCGCCGGCGCTTTCGACGGACTTTGCGCGAGCCGGACGCAAGGGCTCGCCGCCGCCGATCTGTTGATCAAATATTCTGCAAAAGCCGCTGAAGAGCGCGATAGCGATCAGGGCGGGCTTTTCGCGCTTGATGCGGCGCCGGCGCTCGAAAAGCCGCGTCTGCCGGTTGTCGAAGAGCAGATTTCCCAGGCGCAACTCGATGAAGAGCGTGCGGCAATCGGATTTTACTTTTCCGGCCATCCGCTCGATGAATACGAGCGGGAACTGGCTCGCCTCAATGTCGTCTCGTACAGCGATGCGGTCGAGCGCGCTAAAAACGGGCGCGCAGCCTTTCAAATGGCCGGCGTGATCCGAACGGTTCGCCAGCGGCGCTCGAAATCCGGCAAACCCTTCGCCTGGATCGAACTCTCTGATCCCAGCGGCGAATATGAAGTAACCGCATTTTCCGAAGTGCTGAACGCGTCCCGCGATCTGCTGGAGCCGGGCGTCATGGCGCTCGTTTCGGCGACAGCGGAGGATCGCGACGGAGACGGCGATATCCGGTTTACTTGCGAGGGCGTGCGTAGTCTTGATATCGCAGCGGCGTCGTCGGTCTCGCAATTGCGCATTTCGATCACCTCCGAGCGCGCTCTTGAGGGGATCCAGCGCCGTCTCGCCTCGGTCCGTCCCGCTAGCGCCAAGGAAAGCGGACGAGTTGTCATATCCATGCGCGTCGGCGCGCAAGGGCGCGATGTGGAAGTGACGCTGCCGGGGTCAGCGGCGTGCACCCCGGTGATGCGCGGGGCTTTGAAGAGCATTGAGGGCGTGGCGGATGTGGAGCTTGTCTAAACGGCGCCGCGGGGCCTCCAGCTCTCGCGGGCGCCGATCCGGGCCGTTCTGGCTTGTTGCAGTTGCACATTCTCTCCGGAGGGCGTATAGGCGCGCCATCTCTCACGCGGCGTTATCCTTCAAGTGGCTGTTGAGGAAGCTTTTCCTCTCTGGCTGTCATCGCCGCGGCGGTAAAACTTAAAGGAGCTAAAGATGGCGCTGCCGGAATTTTCCATGCGCCAGCTGCTGGAAGCTGGCGTGCATTTTGGTCACCAGACCCACCGTTGGGACCCGAAGATGAAGCATTATATCTTCGGCGACCGCAACGGCATTCATATTGTCGATCTGTCGCAAACTGTGCCGATGCTGCACCAGGCGCTCGTGAAAATCCGCGACGTTGTCGCCGGCGGCGGTCGTGTCCTGTTTGTCGGCACCAAACGTCAGGCGCAACAGCCGATTGCGGAAGCGGCGCAACGCTGCGCGCAATATTATATGAATGTTCGCTGGCTGGGCGGCACACTGACGAATTGGGAAACGATTTCCGATTCGATCAAACGGCTTAAAATGCTTGAAGAAGCGATTGACGGCGGCGGCGCCGGCTTCACGAAAAAAGAATTGCTGGATTTGACGCGGCAACGTGAAAAACTTGACGCCTCGCTGGGCGGTATCCGCGATATGGGCGGCCTGCCGGACCTTATGTTCGTGATTGACGTTAAAAAAGAAGCAATCGCCGTTAAGGAGGCCAAAAAGCTCGGCATCCCTGTGATTGCTGTGGTCGACACCAACTGTTCGCCGGACGACATCGATTATGTTATTCCGGGTAATGACGACGCTTCGCGCGCCATTGGGCTCTATTGCCAATTGGTGGCTGATGCGGTGATCGACGGTCTCGGCGAAAGTCAGGCGGCGCTCGGCGTTGATCTTGGCGAAATGGAAGATGTTCCCGCTGAGCCGGCGTTGAGTGAGCCGGTTGAAGAGGCTGCGTCTTCGGCTGCGGGCGAGGGCGGTCAGGAGCCGGGCGCCGGCGCCGAACAGCAGGCAAGCGCCTGATCATTTGCGCTTGTTTTGAAACGAAGCGCTTTCTTAAAACTGTCAACGGCACACGCTAACGCTACTAGCGCGCGCTGTGGACCCGGATCGTACGATGTGTCGGCGCCGCCAGCGCCGCACGACAAAGAGGAACAGGAGTAACGATAATGGCTGGCATCACAGCAGCGATGGTGAAGGATCTGCGCGAAAAAACCGGCGCAGGCATGATGGACTGCAAAACAGCGCTGAACGAGACAGACGGCGACATGGAAGCGGCGATTGACTGGCTGCGCAAGAAAGGTCTTGCGAAAGCGGCGAAAAAAGCCGGCCGCACGGCGGCGCAGGGGCTCGTGGCTGTCGCCGTTGAGCCGACTGGCGCCGGCGCGAGCGGCGTGCTTGTTGAGGTGAATTCTGAAACAGACTTTGTCGCGCGAAACGAGCTCTTTCAAAAGATGGTGGCCGATATTGCGGGCGCGGCGGTCGGCGCCGGCGGCGAGTTGGAAACGCTTCGCCATGCGAAATATCCTGGTACGGATAAAACGGTCGATGAGCATGTCGCCGAAATGGTTGGCCAGATTGGCGAGAACATGGCCCTGCGCCGTTCAGCCGGGATCAAAGTGGACGAGGGCGTAGTGGCGTCATACGTTCACGGTCAGGTTACGGAAGGCGCCGGCAAGATTGGCGTTATTGTCGGCCTGAAATCGTCCGGCGACAAAGGCGTTCTTCAGGCGCTCGGAAAGCAGATCGCCATGCACGTGGCGGCGGCGCGTCCGCTCTCCGGCAAGATTGAGGATCTTGATCCGACTGTTGTCGACCGCGAGCGGTCGGTGCTCGCAGAGCAGGCCCGCGCTTCCGGCAAGCCGGAAAATATCATCGAAAAAATGGTCGAGGGACGACTTCGAAAATTCTACGAAGAGTCTGTCTTGCTCGAGCAGATTTTTGTCATCGACGGTGAGACCCGCGTCGGGACTGTTATCGAGAATGCGGCCAAAGACGCCGGCGCCCCTGTTGAGTTCGTCGGTTTCGCCCGGCTTGAACTTGGCGAAGGCGTTCAGGCTTCCGAAGAGGACGACTAGACGGCGTAAAGCCGTAGCGAGGCGGCGGATCGGGATTTGACCCGCCGCCGCAAAGGCTTAAAAGCGCCGCACGGGCTGGAGCTTCAATTTTGCAAGCATGGCCCGCGCGGCTTTTTTGTGTCTGCGATCCGCTCTTTAGTGTTCACATAAGGACCGAATGGCGCGACAGTCGGAAAAATCGCAAACTGTTTCGTGCCGTCGCGATGAAAGCGCTGATCCATGACCGAACCTTCAACAGCTTCGCCCGCCGCCGCCTCCCGCTACAAGCGGGTTCTGCTGAAAATTTCCGGCGAAGCCCTGATGGGATCAAGCCAATACGGCATCGATCCTGAGACTGTCGATCGCATCGCCGGTGAAGTGAAAGACGCCAAGGAGCTGGGGGTTGAGCTCTGCCTCGTCATTGGCGGCGGCAATATTTTCCGCGGCGTCTCGCGCGGGGCCCAGGGCATGGAGCGCGCCAGCGCCGATTACATGGGCATGCTGGCAACCGTCATGAACGCGCTCGCCATGCAGAATGCGCTTGAGAAAATCGGCCTTTATACGCGCGTTCTGTCGGCCATAGAGATGACGGCGATCTGCGAGCCTTATATTCGCCGCCGCGCGCTGCGGCATATGGAAAAAGGCCGTGTGGTGATTTTCGCCGCCGGCACGGGCAATCCGTTTTTTACAACCGACACGGGCGCGGCTTTGCGCGCGGCGGAAATGGGCTGCGATGCGCTTTTGAAAGGCACCCAGGTCGACGGCGTCTACGCTGCGGACCCGAAAACCCATCCCGACGCAGAACGCTTTGAAACGCTGACATACCACGAAGTGCTCATGCGCGACCTGAAGGTGATGGACCAGGCGGCCATTTCCCTGACGCGCGAAAGCGGAATTCCGATTGTGATTTTCCCCATAGGTTCAAAGGGCGGCGTCGTCGGCGCGCTGACAGGCTCCGGCCCGTCAACGATAATCGCTGACCGGTAACTATTTTTAGCCTGAATTCCGGCGTAATTTCCGGTAATAAGGCCAATTCGTTCAGGAGACATAACAAGATGAGCAATGGCGTTGACCTCAAGGATCTGAGAAAACGCATGGATGGGGCGATCGCTTCGCTGAAAAGTGAATTTGGCGGCCTTCGCACCGGACGGGCAACGGCGAGCCTCGTCGAGCCTATCGATGTGGACGCATATGGGTCAAAGATGCCGATGAACCAGGTCGGCACGATTTCAGTGCCTGAGCCGCGCACGATCTCGATCCAGGTCTGGGATAAAGGACTGATCGGCGCCACGGAAAAGGCGATTCGGGAATCCGGTCTTGGCATCAATCCGGTGGTCGATGGCCAAACCATACGCGTGCCGATCCCGCCGCTGACGGAAGAGCGTCGGGCCGAGCTCGCGAAAGTCGCGGCCAAATATGCAGAATCGGCGCGTGTTGCGATCCGCAATGTCCGCCGCGACGGCATGGATGACATCAAAAATGTCGAGGGCGGTGAAGACGAGCAAAAGCGCCTTCAGGAAGAGGTTCAAAAACTTACCGACGAAATGATCAAAGCGGTCGATGATGCGCTGGCCGGCAAAGAGCAGGAGATCATGCAGGTTTGAAGTCTGCATGTTTCGAGCGATGATGTGGTGCGTTGCGAAAAGGACGGAACGTTGAGCGCGATTGAAGCGCCTCAAGAGCCGGCGCCGGCCGACGGAGCGGAGGGCGGTCTTCGCCATGTCGCGATTATTATGGACGGCAACGGCCGTTGGGCAAAGGCGCGCGGGCTGACGCGAACGGAAGGGCACCGTGAAGGCGTTGAAGCGGCGCGGCGCGCTGTCGAAGCGGCGCGCGATTTCGGCCTGGACTATCTGACGCTTTATTCTTTCTCTACTGAAAATTGGCGCCGGCCGGCAGGCGAAGTGCGCGATCTCATGGCGCTTTTGAAACAGTTTATCGGCGATGACCTGCCGCGCTTGAAAGAGGAAAATGTGCGTATAAGGATTATCGGCGACAAAACGAACTTGTCGCCTGATGTGAAGTCGCTGGTCCGGCGCGCCGAAAAAGATACGCAGGACAACACTGGTCACATGCTGCAGATCGCATTCAATTATGGCGGCCGCGATGAAATTATCCGAGCGGCTAAGGCCGCCGCGCAGGCAGTCAAAAGGGGCGATTTGAAAGTCAGTCAGATCGACGATGCGATTTTCGGCGGGTTTCTTGATACAAGCGGCGCCCCGGATCCGGACCTTGTGATACGCACCAGCGGGGAGCAGCGCACGTCAAACTTTCTCATATGGCAAGCCGCCTATGCGGAATATGTCTTTACCGATGTTCTGTGGCCTGACTTTACCGCCGAGACGTTTGCTGCTGCAATAGAAGACTACCGCGCGCGCGATCGGCGATATGGCGGACTGAGCGCGGCGACGCGCTAATGAGCCCGCAGCCGATCGAAGCCTCTACGGCGGAAGGCCGGCGGGAGGTCCGCCGCGCGCTGCTGTTACGGATCGTTTCCGCCGCCCTGATGATCCCGCCGACCCTCTATGCTGTTTTTGCCGGCGGGCGCATTTTCACCGCGTTGATCGCATTTGCGTCAATGCTGATGGTCTTTGAATGGACCCGGATGGTGGAGGGGCGCGCTTACACCTGGCGGTTTTATGTGCTAGCGCTCGCCGCGGCGGCGGGGCTGGTCGCAGCTGGCGCAGGACACTACGCGGTCGGTCTTGCAATCGCCGCACTCGGCGGTCTGATAACGCTTGCGCCCCTGGGTAAGTTTTCGCCGTGGCCTTGTGTTGCGGTTTTTTATGTCATCGCCCCGTCCATTGCGTTGATTTGGCTTCGCTTCGATCCGGTCTATGGAAGGGCGCTGACAGTCCTCATTTTTGCAACCGTCTGGGCCGCGGACACCGGCGCGTTTCTGACGGGCAAGCTTGTGGGCGGGCCGAAAATATCGCATGCGCTCTCACCGTCGAAAACATGGTCCGGGATTGGCGGCGGGGTCGCGGGCGGGGCGATGATTGGCGCGGCTGCGGCGTATTTTATATTCGGGCCCAGTGCGGCGGCGCATTTTCTCATTCCCGGAGGAATATTGGGCGCAGCCTCAGTCGCCGGCGATCTCACCGAATCGGCGTTTAAGCGCCGCTTCGGGGTTAAAGATATTTCCGGTTTCATTCCGGGCCATGGCGGTGTTCTTGACCGGCTTGACGGAATGATCTTCGCGACAATTGCGATGACGGGCGTCTATTTACTCTATAATATGTTTGAAAAAATATAAGCCAGAGAAGGGTAGTGGGGCATGGCGGCGGCATCACAAGACAGCGTTATGCGCGCGGGCGCGGCATCGAAATCAAGGCGGATCACCATTCTGGGCTCGACCGGGTCGATAGGCGTTTCAACGCTCGATCTGCTTGATTTCGCCGGCAGTGAAGAGGCGGCCGACTTTGAAATTGTTGCGCTGACCGCCAACAAAAACCTCAAGGACCTTGTATCGCAAGCGAAAAAGTTTCGCCCTGAGTTTGTCGCCCTTGCGGATGCGTCGTTCGGCGAAGAGCTGAAGTCCGCACTTGTGGGCGAGGGCATCGAAACCGGCGCCGGCCCGGAAGCGATTGAAGAAGCGGCTGCGCGCGATGCGAATTATGTGATGGCGGCGATTGTCGGCGCGGCGGGGTTGCGCCCGACATTGAAAGCAGCGACGCGCGGCGCTGACATTGCGCTGGCCAACAAGGAATGTCTTGTGTGCGCCGGCGATGTCGTCAAAGCGGCGATCGACAAAGCGGGCGGCACTCTGCTGCCGGTCGATTCCGAGCACAATGCTATTTTCCAGGTATATGACTTTGATCGGCCGCATCGGGTGACCCGATTGATCCTGACGGCGTCGGGTGGCCCCTTCCGCACCTGGACGCGCGATGAGATGGCCGCAGCGACGCCGGCGCAGGCGGTGGCGCATCCCAACTGGTCGATGGGGGCCAAAATTTCTGTCGATTCGGCGACGCTCATGAACAAGGGGCTGGAGCTTATTGAAGCGGCGCATATTTTCCCGACCCCCCATGAGAACATCGAGGTTGTCGTTCATCCGCAGTCGGTGATTCATTCCATGGTTGAATATGTGGACGGGTCGGTGCTTGCTCAAATGGGCACGCCTGACATGCGCACTCCGATCGCCACGACGCTTGCCTGGCCCGATCGCACGCCCAGCCCGAGCGCCAAACTGAACTTCGCTGAAGTCACTAATCTCACCTTCGAAGCGCCTGATCTGGAACGCTTTCCCGCTCTTCGCCTGGCAAAGGAATCAATAGCAGCCGGCGGCGTCATGCCGGCGACCTTGAACGCTGCGAACGAAATTGCAGTTGCCGCTTTCTTAAACAACGAGATCAAATTTCTTGAAATTGCCGCAATTGCCGAGCAGGTTCTCGAAGAAGTGAGCCGGGTCAACGCGCCGCGGTCGCTGACAGCGCTAGAGGACGTTGTTGCGGCTGACGGAGAAGCGCGTCGGCGCGCACAAATTCATGTTGCGGCGCGGGCGGCTGCGTAACAGGGCGGACTAACAGCATGCTTCCAGCCGGGTTGTCGTTTGAATCGTTACTGATTCTCCCGCTCACGCTCATTGCTTTTCTGATTCTGTTGACGGTCATCGTGTTCATCCATGAATACGGGCACTTTTCGGTTGCGCGCATGCTTGGGGTTCGCGTCGAGGTCTTTTCAATCGGTTTCGGTAAAACGCTCGCAAGATGGGTTGATAAAAAAGGCACGGAATGGCGCATCGCGCTTTTGCCGCTTGGCGGATATGTGAAATTTTTCGGAGATATGAACCCGGCTTCTCAGGCGTCGTCTGAAGTCTCCGAGCCGCAGGCGGCCCCTGTCACAACGCAATTTCCAAAACCCGGTGACGAAGAGGAGACAGCGGCGCGGATGACGCCTGAAGAACGCGCGGTGTGTTTTCATTTCAAACCTGTCTGGGCGCGGGCGCTCATTGTTGCGGCAGGCCCGGTTTTCAATTTCATTCTGGCGGTCGTAATTTTCACAAGCCTCTTTATGACGCTGGGCCGTGACAATCTTGCGCCTATCGTCGGCGTTGTGTCGCCGGAGAGCGCGGCGCTGGAGGCGGGGTTCAAGCCTGGCGACACGATCCTCACGGTCGATGGCCGCAGGATCGAAAAATTCAATCAGCTTTATGATCTGGTGCTGTTGAGCGGCGGCGCGGAAATGCGCTTTGAAATTGAACGCGGCGGCGATACCCAATCCCTCACAGTGACGCCGCGCCGGGTGGAGGGCGCTGATCGATACGGCAATCCGATTGAGCGTTGGTTGCTTGGGCTGGGGCCGGACCAGAATGCGGTGACATTTCAGAAGTTCGGCTTTTTCGAGGCGCTGGGCGAAGGCGTTCACGAATTATGGCGCGTTCTTTCGATCACCGTGCGTTTTATGGGCAAAATTATTACAGGGCAGGAAGATCCTCGCCAGCTCGGCGGTCCGCTGAAAATGGCCCAATATGCCGGACAATCAGTGATGTCGGGCTTTGACGAGTCAGTCTACGCTTCAGAACCGAGTTTCTGGACAATGCTGAAAGTGAGCCTGATTGACTTCATTTCCCTCGCGGCGGTCGTCTCTGTTTCGATCGGCTTTCTTAATCTTTTGCCGGTGCCGGTTCTCGACGGAGGGCACCTGATGTACTACGCCTACGAGGCGATTGCGGGTCAACCGTTGGGGGCTAAAGCGCAGGCTATCGGGTTTCGTGTGGGCATCGTCATGCTGGCGTCGCTCATGATTTTCGTCACGTGGAACGACATCAATAATCTTATTTCTTCTTTGAGTTAGGGCGTCCGAATGAGTTCGAATTTTACCGGGGGCGTTTTTCGCCGCGCAGAGGCTATTGTTATCGTTGTCGGGTGCATGATCGCGTTCGCAGCGACCAGCGCTTTTGCACAGTCGCCTCCGGTTGGTCCATCGCCTGTGGGCGTTCACACCAATGCGCCTGTTATTCAGGGCATCGCCGTTACCGGCAATCAACGCATTGAGGCGGAAACCGTCGGCTCTTATTTGCCGCTGCAGGCTGGCATGCCTGCTGAACCGGATCTGCTCGATTTGTCTTTGAAGACCTTGTTCAACACCGGCCTTTTTTCTGACGTCAAACTTGAGATGCAGCCGAACGGCACGCTCCTGGTCACGGTGAAGGAAAATCCGATCGTCAATCGTGTGATTTACGAAGGCAACAAAAGGGTCAAAGAAGACAAGATTACAGAAGAAGTTCAGCTTACGGCCCGCGCCATTTATACGCGGGCGAAAGTGCAGGCGGACGTACAGCGAATTATCGAGCTTTATCGCGCCAAGGGCCGTTTCGCCGCAACCGTCACGCCCAAAGTCACGCCGCTCGATCAGAACCGGATTGATGTCGTTTTTGAAATCGACGAAGGCCCAAAAACAGGTGTCGCGAAAGTCAACTTCGTCGGCAATGAAGTGTTCACTGACAATGAGCTGCGCGGGGTTGTGCTGACGAAAGAAAGCCGCTGGTGGCGTTTTTTCACGTCTAACGACAATTACGATCCGGATCGGCTTGAGTTCGAGCGTGAATTGCTGCGCCAGCATTACGGCGCTAACGGATATGCTGATTTTCAGGTTGTTTCTGCCGTCGCGGAACTGACGCCGGATCGGAAAAATTTCTTCATCACCTTCACGGTCGATGAGGGGCCGCAATATACGGTCGGCGAAGTGCGGGTGAAGACCACTCTCGCAAAACTCGACGAAAACACGCTTGAAGCTTTCGTTCCAATAAGATCAGGTCAGACTTTCAATTCTGAACGGCTCGAAAGCGCTACGGAATCATTGACGTTCGCTACTGGCGCGACCGGCTATGCTTTTGTTGACGTACAACCGCAACTGACGCGGTTTGAAGATACAAAAACCATTGACGTTACGTTCCAGGTTAATGAGGGCCCGCGCGTCTATGTTGAGCGCATCAATATTAAGGGCAACACGCGCACGCTTGATAAGGTGATACGGCGCGAAGTTCGCCTTTCTGAAGGCGATCCTTTCAATCGCATTCTGGTGGACCGCAGCCGCGCGCGCGTGCGCTCGTTGGGATATTTCAGCGAAGTTGCGATCGAGGAAAAGCCCGGTTCTGCGCCAGACCGGACAGAGCTCGATGTCAATGTGCAGGAACAATCGACCGGTTCGTTCAGCGTTGGGGTCGGCGTTTCGTCAACGGATAATTTTATCGTCGATTTTTCTATTCAGGAACGCAACCTTATGGGCAGGGGGCAGTCGCTTACGTTCCGTGTTCAGGCGTCGTCGAGGACTCGTCTTGTCGACCTGCAATTCACGCAGCCTTATTTCCTTGGTCGTAATCTAGTTGCCGGCGCCTCAGCGTTTAATCAGCGTACAGATTTTAGAGAATCAGGATTTGTCCGCAATCGGATTGGTTTTGGATTAAATACCGGGTTTCAGGTTTCTGAATACGGCCGCGGCGGTCTATCGTATCTGTTTGCAAGTGACGATGTTGAGATTGATCAGCTCAGCCAGCAATCGCAGCCGGCGGGCTCTGATCCAGCATCCATTCTTGTTCCCGGCGCAACGCCTCTCAACGTCATAACTTCGAACGGCGATGCACCAATTCTGGATGACGCAGGCAACGAAATTCAGCTTGTTCAGGCTACTATCTGCGACTTTCTGGTCCAATCATTATCGCCGACCTGTCAGTCGGAAGGTCAGTTTATCACCTCTCTGTTGGGGGCGTCCTTCAGCTTTGATCGTCGTGATGATCCAATTACGCCAAGGCGCGGTTGGCGCGCCGGCGTCTCAGCGCGTTTTGCTGGGCTTGGCGGCGATGTAAATTATTATCAGGGCGAGTTTACCGGCGCATATTACCACCCGTTATTCCGCAACTTCATCGGCGCTTTAAAGGGGCGCGCAGGGTATATTGAAGGCTATGGCGGCGACGAAGTGCGTCTGTCTGACCGTTTCTTCGAAGGCGCTTCGTCTTTCCGCGGATTTGAGGTGGCTGGCGTGGGCCCGCGTTTCCTTTCCGGCGGAACATCCATTGACGCCTCTAATCCCGAATTGGGCGTGCAGCCAATTTTTGACCGGGACGGCGATATCCTTGGCCAAGCTATTGGCGCCAAAGCATACGCCATTGGATCGGCGGAAATTTTGCTGCCTTTGCCGCTGCCGAAGGAATATGGCATCCGGGCTGCGCTGTTCACTGATTTCGGAGCGGTTGGGCTTGTCGATGACGCCACGAAAATTCTGAATTCAAGCACGACATTCTTCATCGACCTGGATGGCGATGGAATCGGTGAAATCGCGCCCGTTCAAGATGATTTTTCATTCCGGGTTTCAGCAGGCGTATCGGTGAGCTGGGACTCGCCCTTCGGGCCAGTGCGATTTGATTTTGCTGAAGTTCTCCGTAAAGAGTTCTATGACCAGACGGAAGGGTTCCGGTTCAGCGCCGGCACAAGTTTCTAAAGACGCCGATTGGCGGCGTGAAAAGGCTACAGAAGTAAGAGGTATATCATGAAAAACAGCAACTTAGCGATTATCGGCGCCGCAGCGCTCGCGGTTGCGGGGCTATTTGCAGGCTCTTTAATCACGAGTGCGGAAGCGCAAAAAGGCGGCAAGTCGCCCGTGATTTTGACAGTCAGCATGGATACGGTAGTCGCCCAGTCAAAAGCTGGCAAAACAATTCCCGCCCAGGCGCAGGATGTCCAGAAAAGCGTGAGTGCAGAACTCGAAGCGGAAGCGCAAAAGCTTCAAAAAGATATCGAGAGTTTTGAAAAGAACTCGGAGCTGATGTCTGAAGAGGTGCGTCAGAAAACAGCCCAAGAGCTTCAGGTCCGTTACCAGCGCGGTCTGCCGCAGCGCGCGCAAATTGCTGAGCAGGCGTTCCGCATTGCAGTTCAAAATGCGCAGTCGAAAATTCTGGCTGAAAGTGAGCCGGTCTTGAATGATATCATCGAGAAGCGCGGCGCCACAGTTATTCTGGATACGTCACAGGTACTTTATGCAGCCAAAGAGACAGATGTCACGCAAGACGTCATCAAGGCGCTAGACAAGAAAATTGACAAAGTCGAAGTTCAGAAAGTTTCGCTTGCTGAGATCGAAAAGCAATTGAGAGAAGCGCAAGCCAAAGCGATTGCTCAACAACAAGAAGCCGGCAAGAAAAAATAAGCTGCGCTCTTGATAATGATCTTATTGACAGCCGGCGAGATTATTCGCCGGCTGTTTTTGTTTGCTCACGGAGAATAATGCGGAAAGCCCCGATGAATGCCTGATCCCCGCTTCTTTGTTTCCGGCCCCGATGTTTCCGTGAAAGATGCGCTGAAACTGATTAATGCGCATGATGATCAAGCGACGCTTTTTGATGAAGGCGACGTCAGGATCGCTCAAGCAGCCGCGCCGGAAACTGCCGATCTGCAGACAGCGGCTGTGTTTTGCATCAATGACGAAACCGCAGCAGCGCTTTCCAGCAAGTCCTTCGGCCTCTGCATAACAACGGAAAAATTTGCTTCCCTGCTGCAAGGCAAAGGGGCGATCATTATCTCGGCTTCGCCCAGGGCGGCGTTCGCCAGGCTCGCCTCGGCGCTGCATTGTCCCATTCGTCAGGAAGATACGACAAAGGCGCCCGTTATAGGCGGCGGCTCCGATATCCATGAGACGGCGATCATAAGCGCTGGCGTTGAAATTGGCGCCGGCGCGGAGATTGGCGCCTATGCCGTCATCGGACCGAATGTCGTGATTGGATCGGGCGTCCGGATCGGCGCACACGCCTCGGTCGGATTTGCCCTCATCGGCGAAAATGTCAGCATTCTTGCCGGCGCCCGGATTGGCGAAGCGGGCTTCGGTTTTGCTTCTGATGCTGCGGGCCTTGTTCGCGTGCCTCAGCTCGGCCGTGTGATCATTGGCGATCATGTGGAGATCGGCGCCAATAGCTGTGTGGATCGCGGCGCGCTCGGCGACACGGTCATCAAAGCGGGCGCCAAGATCGACAATCTCGTGCAAATCGGTCACAACGTGACAATCGGACGAAATTCAATCATAGCGGCTCAAGCCGGACTTTCCGGCAGCGTTTCCATAGGCGACAATGTTTTAATCGGCGGTCAGGTCGGCATTGCCGATCAGGTTTCGGTGGGCGACGGCGCGGCGTTGGCTGCTCAAGCCGGGCTTATGCGAGATGTGCCGGCGGGAGAACGATGGGGCGGAACGCCGGCCCGGCGCGCCCGGGATTGGCTGCGTGAGACGGCTGCGCTATCCAAACTGGCGAACCCCGGCAAGGGACGCAAATCGGAGAAGACATGAACGCAACTGCACCAACGCCGCTTGAGCCGGGCAAAGAAACGCTGAATGTTGAGGAATTGCAGCAGCTTCTGCCGCATCGTTATCCGATTTTAATGATCGATCGGCTTGTTGATATTCGTCCCGGCGAGGGCGCTGTCGGCGTGAAAAACGTATCGTTCAGCGATCAGATTTTTCAGGGCCATTTTCCGCAAAAAGCAGTCATGCCGGGGGTTCTCATTATCGAAGCGATGGCGCAGGCGGCCGCTGCGTATACTTCCTATACGGAAGGGTTGGATGTTGAGGGGAAAATCGTTCTCTTTATGGGCGTTGACAAGGCCCGTTTCCGCAAGCCGGTTGTGCCGGGCGATCAGCTTCGCATTCATGTGAGCACAATCCAGCGGCGCCCGCCGGTATGGCGGTTTTCCGGCGAGGCTGAAGTCGACGGCAAGCGCGTTGCGGACGCGCAGTTTTCAGCCATGCTTGCGCAAGGCATTTAAAGGCGCGAAGACCTATGTCGATCCATAACACCGCGATTGTGGAGGATGGCGCGCAAGTCGCAGATAGCGCGAGCGTTGGTCCGTTTTGCAGGATTGGCCCGGATGCGCAGATCGGTGACGGCGCAGTGCTTGTTTCCCACGTTGTTGTCTCAGGACGCACCCATATCGGCGCGCGCACCATCGTGCATCCCTTTGCTGTACTCGGCGGGCCGCCGCAGCATCTTCATTACAAAAATGAACCGACGTCGTTGCGCATTGGCGAGGATGTCATTATCCGCGAACACGCGACGATGAACCCCGGCACGCCGGCCGGCGGCGGCGAAACACATATCGGCGATCGCGGGTTTTTTATGGCGGGCGCCCATGTCGGCCATGATTGTCAGGTCGGCAATGATGTTATCTTTGCCAATAACGCCACGCTTGGCGGTCACGCGAAGATTGGCGATCATTCTTTTCTCGGCGGGCTTTGCGCAATCCATCAAAATTGCAGGGTCGGGGATTATGCCTTTATCGGCGGCTGTGCGGCTGTCGTGCAAGATATTATTCCATATGCGTCCGCATACGGAAATCATGCGCGCATTGCCGGGCTGAATATTATCGGCATGAAAAGACGCAACACGCCGCGCGCGACAATTCATAAAATTCGCGCCGCGTTTCGCACATTGTTCGGCGAGGCCGGAACGTTCAAGGATCGCCTTGAGCAGACGCGCAGCGAATATGGCGAATGCGTCGAAGTTTCAAAAATCATTGACTTCGTTGACGCCGGTTCTGCGCGTTCGCTGATGCCGCTCAAACGTTGATCGTCTATGGGAGGCTGGCGAAAACTGGGAATTATCGCCGGCGGCGGCGCCCTGCCGGCCCGGATCGCCAATGAGCGCAAGACGCAAGGACAGCCGTTTCATGTGGTTCGGATCAGCGGTTCAGCCGATAAGGGCACAGAAGGCTTCGCCGGAGATGATTTCGCCCTTGGTGAAGCCGGCAAAATCCTGAAGAGCCTCAAAGATAACCAATGCGATGCGGTTTGCTTTGCCGGCATTGTTCGGCGCCCTGACTTTTCCACCTTGCGGGTGGACTGGCGCGGCGCTGCCTTAATGCCGAAAATCCTGGCCGCCGCCGCACAAGGGGATGGAGCTATTTTGAATGTGCTGGTCGACATGCTGGAAGCGGAGAATTTTCTTGTTATCGGCGCTGATGAAGTTGTGCGCGAACTGACTGCGCCAGCTGGCGTTCTTGGCGCTCACGCGCCAGACGAAGGCGACAGGGCGGATATCAGAAAGGCTGCAGCGATTATCAAAGCGCTCGGGCCTTTCGATGTCGGTCAGGGCGCGGTGGTGGCTGGCGGTCATGTGCTCGCGATTGAGGCGGCGGAGGGGACCGACGCCATGCTCCTGCGATGCGCGGACCTGCGTAAAGACAGCCCTGATGCAAACAAACGACATGGCGGCGTTCTGGCGAAACGCCCTAAGCCGGGGCAGGAGTTGCGTGTGGATCTGCCCGCGATTGGGCCGCAAACGATCGAAAACGCCGCCGCCGCCGGGCTCAGCGGCGTCGCGGTTGAGGCGGGCGCCGCGCTCATCCTCAATGGTCCTGAGGTAGTCGAAAAAGCTGATGCGCTCAACTTATTCGTATACGGTTTTTCATCTAAAGAAGTTGAGTAGCCATGACGGCTCTTAAGGACGCGTCGCAAAAATTCATGCTATGCGCGGCTGAAACTTCGGGAGATGCGTTGGGCGCTGATCTTATGCGTGCATTGCGTGAGAGTGACCCGTCGATTGGCTTTTCCGGTTGCGGCGGCGATCAGATGGCGGCGCAAGGGCTGGACAGCCTGTTCGATATCGAACCGTTAAGCGTCATGGGGTTGGTTGACGCCCTTAAGGCGCTGCCGGCTGCGCGACACCGGGCAAATCTGCTCGCGCATCATGCAATGTTAACGAGCCCTTCGGCTGCAGTTTTTATCGACAGTTGGGCGTTCTCAGCGATGGCTGCAAAAACAATGCGTCAGATGTCGCCGAAAACGCGACTGATTAAATATGTGGCGCCGCAGGTTTGGGCCTCGCGTCCTCAACGGGCAAAAACGGCGGCGCGTTTGTTTGACGGCGTTATGACGCTGTTCGACTTTGAGGTTGCCTGGTTTGAAAGGGAGGGCCTGCAAGCGAAGGCCGTGGGCCATCCCGGTTTTCAACGGCGCCTAAATGAAAAACATGATGGTGATGCATTCCGAGCGCGTCACGGGCTTGGCGCCTCGCCCCTCTTGATCGTGGCGCCTGGAAGCCGACGCAGCGAAATCGCTCAGCTTGGTCCTGTCTTCAGGGAGGCTCTTGATCGCCTCAGTGAGCATGCGCCGCCCATTAATATCGCTGTGTCTTTGGCGCCGGGGCGCGAGCGTGAAGTGCGCGCCGTTTTCTCAGGCTGGCCGAGCAAACCGGCTTTCATTCCGGCCGAAGAACGTTTCGAGGCCTTTGCAGCGGCAGATGCCGGTTTGGCAGCATCGGGAACCGTGAGCACGGAGTTATCGATCAGCGCCACGCCGATGGCGATCGCATATCGTTTCGACTGGCTTTCAGCTTTATGGGTTCGAAGCGTCGCAACCACGAAATACGCCTCGCTTGTCAATATTGCGATGGATGAGGAAATCATTCCGGAATTTATTCAGGATGCGTGTGAGCCTGGAGCAATCGCCGATGCGCTCTTAAAGATATTGACCAATCCGCAAACAGCCTCGCGCCAGTTAAACGCATTTCCCGCAGCGCTTCAGAAACTGGGCGCCGCCGGTCCGCCAGCCAGTGAAAAAGCCGCGCAGACGCTTCTGGCCTGGGTGCAGGGCTGATCCGGTCCCGTTCCGCAATTGGATAGCGTTAACCGCTATGGCCTTGCGGCGCTGCGTCAAACCGCACGTCAAACCCAAGGAAGACCTTTCATGACTGTAATTGCACGTTCGGGTAAGGTCGTTTATATTTATGACGAACTCAGTTCGCCGCTTTTGCGGATAAACAGACAGGGAGGGTCTTTTGACCAAACGCGTAGTCTCTAAAACTTCGGCAGTATTCGTTGTCTCCGCGGCGCTTCTTCTCAGCGCATGCGGCGGTTCGGAGAGCGCATCGGATGATGCGTCAGATACATCCAGCGCAACATCGCAGCGGGACAGCAACGCCTCAGCGTCGAACGCTTCGTCTAACGCGCAAACCGCCAGCGCTGCTGCGAATGACGCAGAAGACGAGGTGGAAGAAGCGATCGACGAAACATCGAACAAAGTCGCCAACGTGACAGACGAAGCTGCGGACAAAGCCTCAGACGCCATGGGCAATGCAAAAGCGGCTGTAAATTCTGCTGCTGCAGATGGGAAAGCCGCCGTTGAGACGGCTGTTGCTGACGGCAAGGCCGCTGTCGAAAATGCAGTCGCAGATGCTTCAGATAAAGTAAAAGCGACAGCTGCATCCTTACAAAGCGGCGGCGACGCGGCAGCCGGCGGAACGACTCACGAAATTAAGATGTATACGGTCAATCCGGACGATCCACGCAAGCGCATGTGGTTTGAGCCGCGCGTCCTGCTGGCCCAGCCTGGCGACACAGTCACCTTTGTGCCGACTGATCCGACCCACCAGTCTTCGTCCACTGACGGGATGCTTCCCGAAGGCGAGGCTGGCTGGGAAGGCGAGATCAACAAACCGGTTTCATACACGGTCGGTAAGCCGGGTATTTACGGTTATAATTGCGTGCCGCATATCGCCGCGGGCATGGTCGGCGTAATTATCGTCGAAGGCGAGGGCAAGCTAGCGAACCTTGAAGCGGCGAAAGCAGAGTCCGCGAAACAACCGGGTCTTGCCCGCCGCGCATGGCCTGAGATTTGGAAAGAAGCAGAAGATGCTGGCTACCTGTAGGAATAAGGTTTTAAATCCCGTACAGCGGCGTCAATGCTGCTAAGATAAAATCGAAGGAGCGAGGCCGTCAGCGTCTCGCTCTTTTATTTTGCCCCGCGTCGTCATAGAAGTACGTAAGCGAACCGCTTCGAACACAGGACGCAAAAAGGCCAACCTTGTCGACATTTCCTTTCTCCGCCATCGTCGGTCAGGACGAGTTAAAGCAGGCGCTTTTATTAACTGCGGTTGATCCGCATATTGGCGGCGTTCTGGCGTTTGGCGATCGCGGCGCAGGAAAAACCACGGCGATTCGCGGACTAGCGGCGCTGTTGCCGAAAATAGAAGTCGTCGCCGGCTGCGCCTTCCGCTGTGATCCGGCAAGTGCGGACGCTTTGTGTGCTGATTGTGCCTCATTGAATAAAAAGGGCGAGTTGAACGTCAAAACAGAGGCTGCGCCGGTTGTCGATCTGCCGCTCGGCGCCACTGAGGATCGGGTCGTCGGCGCTCTCGATCTGGAAACCGCGCTCGTCAAGGGCGAGAAACGCTTTGAGCCAGGATTGCTGGCGCGCGCCCATCGGGGCTATCTTTATATCGACGAAGTCAATTTGCTCGACGATCATTTGGTGGATCTCCTGCTTGATGCAGCGGCGTCGGGGGAGAATGTCGTCGAGCGCGAGGGATTGAGCGTGCGCCATCCGGCGCGTTTTGTTCTGGTTGGCAGCGGGAATCCTGAGGAGGGCGAATTGCGCCCGCAACTTCTTGACAGGTTCGGCCTTTCCGTCGAAGTCCGCACGCCTGACGATATAAAAGAACGTCTTGAGATTATCCGGCGCCGCGACGTATATGAGCGCGACGCTGAAGCTTTCGGAAAAGCCTGGAAACGCAAAGACAGCGCGTTGCGAAAAAAAATAGAGAAGGCTCGCGAAACGATAGACGCGGTCGAAACGCCTGACGATGTTCTTGAGAAAGCTGCGTTGCTTTGTATTGCGCTTGGCGCCGATGGGCTGCGCGGCGAGTTGACAATGATGCGCGCTGCGCGGGCGCTCGCAGCCCTCGCCGGGCGGACGACCGTGACGCTGAAGGACATGCGTGCTGTTGCGCCGCTGGCCTTGCGCCATCGTCTTCGCAAGGATCCGCTCGACGAGACGGATGCGGGCGTTCGCGTCTTGCGAGCGGTTGAAGAGGTCATGGCCGCGTGAGTGCGGCGGGGATGCCTCAAAGACAGGCGTCTCGCAGCGAGCGCGTTTGCGAAATCAGCCGCAAACTCTGGAGTGATGCGCAGCTGGCGGCGATCTTTATCGCAATCGATCCGCTTGGTCTCGGCGGCGTGCGCGTTCGCTCAGCGCCGGGTCCAGTGCGCGATCTGTGGGCAGAACAATTGCGCACTCTTCTTCCGATTGATGCGCCTGTCCGAAAACTGCCTGTCGGGGCGGATACGGACCGTATGCTTGGCGGACTTGATTTTGCCGCCACCTTGCGTGCGGGCCGGCCGGTTTGTGAGCAAGGCGTTCTTGCCGCAGCCGATAACGGCGTTCTCATCGCGCCCATGGCCGAACGGTTAACGCCGGCGAATGCGGCGCTTATTGCCGGCGCGATGGACAGCGGCGAGGTTACGATTGAAAGAAGCGGCATATCGCGACGCGAGCGCGCCCAGTTTTGCTGTGTGCTTTATGATGAAGGTCTGGATCTCGATGAGGCGCCGCCTCAAATTTTGCTTGAGCGGCTCGCGTTTCATATCGACTTGAACGGCATTTTGCTTCGTGACGCTATCTGTACGGATGTTTCCAAAGAAACCCTGGCGGCGGCGCGTAAGAATTTTCCCGAAACTACTTGTTCCGATGAGATGGCGGAAACAATCGCCGCCGTTGCGGCGATGTCGGGCGTCTATTCGATGCGTCCGTTGATTTTTGCCGTTCGGGCGGCTCGCGCCTCCGCTGCGCTTGCGGGGCGGCGCGCTGTTGAAGACGTTGATGCGGAGACAGCTTGCCGTCTTGTTTTTGGGCCGAGAGCGGCGCCGGAGACAGCGCCGCCGGAAGTCCCGGAGACGTCTGCCCATGAACCTAAAACCGAGGAAGATTCAGATGCGGACCATAATCCGCAAGACGACAATGATCTGGAAGATATGTTGGTCGAGGCTGTTCGCGCAGCAGCGTTCGCCTGGCTTTCTGAAAAGCCTGAGCGCGGAACCCGGCGCCGGGCCGCGGCTGGCGCAGGAAGTAAATCGGGCGCTCTTGTTGAGTCTCATTGGAAAGGCCGCCCTGTTGGCGCGCGTCCGGGACTTCCGCGCGACGGAGCGCGTCTCGACCTGTCGTCGACTTTGCGCGCAGCGGCGCCCTGGCGAAAAATGCGGGATACGGATGATCGCAGCGTTCTTGTCCCTGTCTATAAAGACGATATCCGCATCAAGCGCTTTAAAGCGAGATCGGAGACGATCGTAATTTTTGCTGTAGATGCGTCTGGGTCTTCCGCCATGCATCGCATGGCCGAAGCGAAAGGCGCAGTCGAGCTGATGCTCGCGGACTGTTATTCGCGCCGCGATCATGTGGCGTTGATTGCGTTTCGCGGGGAAAAGGCGGATCTGGTTTTGCCGCCGACGCGCTCACTGGTGCGCGTACGCCGAACCCTCAGCGCTTTGCCGGGCGGAGGCGGAACGCCGCTCGCCGCCGGCATCGCGGCCGCCGCGGCGCTTTGTGAGACCGAGCGCAGAAAGGGCAAGACGCCCTTTGCAGTGTTGCTCTCGGATGGCCGCGGCAACATCGCTCTCAACGGGGAGGCTGATCGCGCCGCTGCGCAAGCGGATGCGGTTACGGCGGCGCACCGCCTTCGCGAGACAGGTTGCACCACGCTTTTTTTCGACACCGCCAACAGGCCTTCGCCCCGCGCCCGCGGCCTTGCTGAAGAGATGGGCGCGCAATATCTGCCGCTGCCTTTTGCTGACAGCGCGTCGGTGTCGAAGGCGGTGAAGCAAGTCATTGCTGGGCGAGGATAAGGCGGAAAAAATCCTTGCCCTTGCGCATCTGCTTTTTGTCTCTCTCCATAGCGGTCTGAAACGAGCCTTGACGGATTTCTCAGGAAACCCCATTACTCATTGCTCGCTGCGCTTTATAGATGGCGCAGCATTGAAAACAGGTTGGCTAAAAGCTCAGCCTTTTGAAGGTCCTAGGGGTGTAGCTCAGTTGGTAGAGCATCGGTCTCCAAAACCGAGGGCCGGGGGTTCGAGTCCCTCCGCCCCTGCCATTTCTTGTTTTCTCCTATTCTAATGCAGGGACGCGAACCCCCTCAATTTTATCTGGCAAGCAGCGCGATGGCGCTGCGCCGCGGTTCTTTCCCTCCGCCGCTGCCAGCCCGTTTCTCCCGGAAAGCTAATATGAAGCTATTTCAACAGGTTATAATCAAATAAGCAGGCTGCGCCGTTGCTTATTCCATGATTATTCTGCCGCGCTAGCGCTTGACGGTGCTGAAAAACCGTTTACCTAAGTGCGCATCTTCCCTTTCATTTCGAGAAGATTTCAATAAGCCGCTTGAATCGGTTCGCGAGCCCCTATCTTTAACTAATGGTCCACGGGGGCCCAGGACAAAGCAGAAGACGACGCAATTATGGCGAAGAAGAAAAAACCGGCGAAACCAGCAAAAGCGGCCTCAACCGGCGCCGCGCCTTCCATTGAGGGCAAGGCAAGCGAGCCTGAACGCAAAAAGAAGAAGACCAATCCGGTCGAATTTGTTCAGCAGGTTCGCAATGAAGGCGCCAAGGTCACATGGACATCGCGCAATGAGACGGTTGTCTCAACCATCATGGTGTTGATCATGGTGGCGATCATGTCGCTGTTCTTTTTCGGCGTCGATCAACTATTGCGCTACAGCGTATGCACCATTCTGCCCATTCAATGCGGCGGATAACTAAAACACGACAGTCGAACGGACGCCGATAATGACATCCAACTGGTACATTGTTCACGCCTATTCCAACTTTGAAAAAAAAGTGGCCGACGCCATTATGCTGTCCGCCCGCGATAAGGGGTTGGACCAGTTTATTGAAGAAGTCTTTGTACCGACAGAAGACGTAACGGAAGTGCGACGCGGACGGAAGATCAATACGGAACGCCGCTTCTTTCCCGGATACGTTCTCGTTAAAATGTCGCTGAACGACCAGATCTACCACCTGATCAAGGATACGCCGAAAGTCACCGGCTTCCTCGGCTCAGGCAATAAACCGATGCCGGTTCCGCAGAAAGAGATCGATCGAATTCGCGGCGTCATGGAAGAGGGCGAGACCCGGGTCGGCCCGACCATTACGTTTGACGTTGGTGAGACGGTCCGCGTTACAGATGGTCCGTTCGCTTCCTTCTCCGGCGTTGTTGAGAATGTCGATGAAGAAAATCTTCGCCTCAAAGTCGCGGTGTCGATTTTCGGGCGCGCCACGCCGGTCGAGCTTGAATTTACGCAGGTCGAAAAGACAGACTAACGACCCTTTCGCGCCAACAGGGCGCGGGCGGCCGCGGGCGTCATGCGATGCAATGATCGCGGATTGTCGCCACTGTTTTTGGCGTCTTCATTTTCTTCCTCACGGCGCTCCTCTTCCAGTTCTTCCTGGTGCGGATCGGAGCGGCGAAGCGTCCTGCTCAACCAATCGGGCAAGCGCGACTGCAGCCAGACGAGCCGTTTGTCGAGCCAGCGCCAGCGGCGGCGCAGCCGTCGCAATATGCCGGGCATTGCGCTGGCGAAGAGGAGAAAGCCAACCGCGGCAAGCGGAAGTCCAAACGGGATCGGCGTGACGGCTGTCGCGGCGCCGACAAGGATCAGGACGAGCCCTGCAACAGCAATGATAACCCGTAAGAAAAGCATGGCCCGCAAAGTCTCCGAAAATCAGGATCGGTATGCGTATTTTGCGCGTTTGAGGGCGGTTGTTCAATTGCGCTTGCGAAAGAGAAATCGCTGTTCGGTCTTGAAATCGAAGGCTCTGGCCAGATACTCTTTGAATAATCTTAGCGACGCGCCAATATCGCAGTTGCAATAGAGGAGACATGCTCCATGGCTGAAGACGGTTTGCCCAAAGCCGATCGCGCTTCTTTCCGGGCGATGACGGAAGGCACCCAGGAAGACTGGATGAAAATCGCCGCAAATTTTACGTCTTTCGCGCAGGACGGCTGGCGGCGCATCCTCAACCATCTTCGCCTTCTTGAGGGCGATTACGGCGGCTTCCCTGTCGACAGGATGACACATTCTTTGCAGACAGCGACCCGGGCGCATCGTGACGGGCGCGATGAGGAATATGTCGTCTGCGCTTTGTTGCATGATATCGGCGACACGCTGGCGACTCATAACCATCCAGATATCGCCGCCGCTATTCTGAAGCCCTTTGTTTCCGAAGAGAACCATTGGATGGTCGCCAATCACGGCATTTTCCAGGGCTATTACTTTTTCCATTTTCTCGGGCAGGATCGCAATATGCGCGATCAATTCCGGGGACATCCGCATTTTGAGAGAACAGCGGAGTTTTGTGAAAAATACGATCAGGCCGCTTTCGACCCTGATTATGATTCAATGCCGCTCAGCGAATTTGAGCCGATGATGCAGCGCGTGTTCGCTGCGCCGAAACGAACACTTTATACAACCGAATAGCGGTAGCAGATGCTGCAAAAAAACGCCCTGCCGAGGCAGGGCGTTTCCGTTTGCGTTTTGTCAGGCCCGGTTAATTGCGGACGCTGAGTTGAATGCCGACCACGCGCGGCTCATTGACGAAGCCGGTCAGGTTGTTGAAGTCGATGCCGCCGCGGACATTTTCCGCATCAAGAAGGTTGCGTGCGAAGAAAGCGCCTTCAAAACGGCTGTCTTGCGTGCGGTATCCAATGCGCAGGCCGCCTTCCGTGTTGCCGTTTGACTGGAATTCAACCGATTCATAGAGGAAGAAATTTGTCTCGCCCTGTATCGCCCAGTCAGTATTGACGAAAAATTCGCCCTGATCCTGCCAGGGATAGGTGTATTCAGCGAAGACATTGAAGGTGAGTTCCGGCGCGTTTGGAAATGGATTGCCGTCAATCAACGCCTGGCCGAGATCGTTCAGAGGATCGAGCACGGTGCATTGGCCGGAGCCGCAGGGCGCTGTCGCCAGATCCTCGTCATTAATCTCGGTATTGTTATAGCTGAAGCCGGCGGAGATGAAGAAATTGTCCGTCACAAGAGCTTCGGCGTCGACCTCAAAGCCCCAGCCTATGCCTTCGTCAGCATTGATGACCTGGTTTGAGTTCGTCAGGCCGCCGATAATCGAGAACTGCTGGTCATCGACCGTGTAGTAATAGCCTGTTGCGTTAAGTCGGGCGCGATTGTTCAGGAATTGCGTTTTGACGCCCGCCTCATAGGAAAGAATGGTTTCCGATGTTGCGACAGTCTGCGGATCGACCGCGCCGGAGAAGGCGGCAAATGCGATGTCGCGTCCCTGAATTGTCGGCCCGCGATATCCGCGTGCGACGCGCGCATAGACGTTAAGGTCATCCGTCAGGCGATAAAGCGCGCTGACGTCCCAGGAGAAGTCTTCATCGTCAACGCTTGTGGGATTGACGGTGACGAAAGGCGGCGGCACAGCGTCGAGCGTGCGCTCATCTTCAGTGTAGCGAACGCCGCCGGTAAGGTTCAGCCGATCTGTTACATCATAGGTAAGCTGACCGAACAGCGCCCAGCTCTCGTTACCGTGGCTGACGAGCGTCAGCGGCGGAAAGGCTGGTCCAACAGTTTCGACGTCAAAGCTTGTGTCGAAATAATAGAAACCGGCAACCCAATTGAACGGCCCGGAATTGTTCGACGCAATCCGCACTTCCTGGGTAAACTGTTCCAGATCGTCAACAGAGTCCTGAGTTTCAGCGGAAAATGGAATAAAGCCCGGAAACGTCGTTGAATCGACGACGCCGTCCGGCGGAAAGCTTGTATCGGTGAGGCCCGACGTCAAACCCGGCGGAACGGACGCATTCAGGCCGGGCGTGATCACCCCGCCGTCAATATCGCCCAGGCTGAAGCTCGATGCGTCTTCAAAACCGGTGATCGATGTCAGCACGACCGGTCCGAGATCCCATTCGACCTTAATGGAGCCGCCGAGGCCGGTGGCGTCCTGCGGGTTGTTGGCGCCGCCGTCGAAAAACACCGTATCGCGATCAAAATTGTCATTCAGTTCGTTGCTGCCAGCGGTGAATACGTTGGCCCGGAACAGCGCAGACGTGCCGCGATAGCTGCGGCCGTGGAAATTGCCAAGAATGCTGAAATCGTCCGTAGGCGTATAAAGCAGCTGGAAGCGGCCCGCCGCTTCACGGAAACCGCCAAGCACGTTGTCTTCGCCGGTGAAACCGTTGTCGACCCAGTCGCCGCGGCGCTGATAAAAACCTGAGACGCGGAAGGCGAGAACGTCTTCGATCAGCGGTCCGCCATAGCCGAGCTGTGCTGACACTGTCCCGAAGGTGCCGGCCGAAACGCTGGCCTGAAAGTCGACTTCTTGTGTCGGTTTGGCGGTGACGAATTTGATCACGCCGGCGGGGGTGTTGCGGCCGAAGAGGGTGCCTTGCGGCCCGCGGCTGACTTCGACCTGTTGAAGATCGAAGAGCGGCGCGCTTTTCAGGACCACGTTTTCCTGAACGATATCATCGACGACGATGGAAACCGGCTGCGAGGCGGCGACATCGAAATCCACATTGCCAAGGCCGCGAATATAAAAGCGCGGCGCCAAACGGCCGTTGGAAGATTCGGCGTAAAGGCTCGGCACGCGCGCGGCTAGGGCGAGAATATCTTCGCCGCCTGCGAGGATCGCCGCCAATCTTTCGCTTGAGACGGTCTCAACAGAAATAGGTATTTCCTGTTGATTTTCTTCTCTTTTCTGAGTCGTGACGATAATTGTGTCGAGACCTTCATCCTGCGCGGACACATGCGGCGCGGCGGTTATGGCAATAACAGAGGCGCCTGCAAACAATATTGTGCGCCCGGCGAAACGGTGTGATGTCATGGTCATTTCCCGGTTAAATCCACCCATAACGGCCTCTCCATAAACCGCTATTTCCCAGGTTTTTGAGTACCGAGATTTGACAGCTTTGTGTCAGCAATATTCAGCTTTTGCGACACTAAACGGGACCGCGTTGCGCAAATGCATCGGTTGTTCCGTCCGGCCTCAGACCATGATGCGGTTTTTGTGGAAAAACGAATAGTTGTCCGCCATTTGCGCCGCCAGGGATTCCAGCGCCGGCGTCAGAGCGATAGCTTGGTCTTTCAAGGGGCGAAATCCCGTCGATGCGCGGACAGCATCATACCAATGCGGCGCCCAGGGCCCGTCGCTGTCTCTTGGCCCTGACGGCCATGACAACATTTGTTCTTTAAATTCAATGTTGAGTGCGTCGCACAAAGACGCCAGCATTGCGCGTGGCGCGCGCAGCGCGTCAGCAGCGTCGACCACAGGGCAGGGGACGTCCCGCCGCATGCAATCTTCATATATTCGGCGCTGCACGCTGCTGCTGTCGATGATGGGGGCGACATCATCGTATTTCTTGCTGTAGGACGCGACCATCGCCCGCGGATCGCGGATCAGGATGAAGACGCGCCGGTCGGCAAGCCAGTCAAGCGTCATGTCCAGGGGCAGATGGTGCGCGATATGTTTTTCAAAAATGATGGGGGTGTCGCCTGCGCCCGTCTTGATCTGTTCCAATGCGGCTTGACGCGTTTGCGGTTGCGACCGGAGCGTTTCTTCCCGGTAAGGATGATCGGCGCCGCTCTCTGCAAGGTATGAAGCGTAAAAGGGTTCATCGACAACCCTGGCGTCAGGCCGGTTTTCGAACGCGCGCATCATCGTCGTGGAAATGTTGCGCGGACCGGAAAACATGGAGACGAATACGGACATGCAAGAAAGATCGTCCTTGTAGATCGCAAATTCTACCGCAGCGTCGGAGACAGTTTTTCCACGGCGGCGACAATAATGTCGTCATCGCGCGCAATCTGCGTTGGCGCCGCATCGGGAATATCCGCGCCCATATCTTCCATCATGTATGCGATAGTCCGCGATGAGGCGATGACTTCTTTTGCGGCTTCGCTTTTTCTGCGGTTGATCGCCGACTGGTTTTCCAGCGCGTCGACGGCGCGATAGGTCTGTTCAACGGCGGCGTTCAGATCTTTCAGAAGCGTTTTCAGATCCGGATCTTCGTCGCTGAAGTCCTGTTCTGCGATAGATTTCAACCGAGCCGCTTCGCCGCCAATCTCTTCGATCCGGCGACGCATGCGTCGCCCCCAGATTATGGCGCCTATGGCGATCCCGATCATCAGTCCTGCGCCGGCGCCCGCGCCGGCAAATATGAAAGGCGTCATCGCCGCTCTCTTTCCGCTCCGGATGCTTATTTTGAGGAATTAACGGCCCTTGGCAACAGATGCGCCTATGCGTTCTTGATAAAGCGTCTGGAGCTTCTCAGTCATCGGGCCTCGCTTCTCGGAGATTACCCTGCCGTCAACGCTTTTTACCGGCGTCAGGCCGGCGAATGTGCCGGTGATGAAAGCTTCGTCGGCGTTATAGACGTCATGGAGAGAAAAATTGCGCTCACGCGCAACAAGTCCATTGTCGCGGGCTGTTTGGAGAATAATCCCGCGCGTAATGCCGCCTAAACAGAAGTCGCCCGACGACGTCCAGACTTCCTCGCCGCGAACAATGAAAAAGTGGGTTGAGTTGCACGTCGCCACAAAGCCGTGCGGGTCGAGCATCAGCGCTTCATCTGCGCCGGCCTTCGCCGCCTGGATGCAGGCAAGGATGCAGTTCAGCTTGGAGTGTGAGTTAAGCTTCTGGTCCTGAACATCCGGATAGCCTCGCCGCACATGCGCGGTAAAAAGATCAGCGCCTGAAGCTGCGGCTTTGGCGAGCGGCGTTTTAAATTCGGGAATGATGACAATGGTCGGCGGCGTGATCGTGGCCCGCGGGTCCTGATAGGGCGTTGCTTTAACGCCGCGCGTCACCATCAGCCGAATATGTGCGCCGTCATGGGCCTTATTGGCGTCAAGACAATCATAGAGGCGTGTTTTCAGGGCGCTGCGGGTCAGGGGCAATTCAAAATCGAGCGTTTTGGCGCCGCTGAAAAGTCGATCGAGATGCTGATCGAGAAACGCGATAACGCCCTTACCGTCCGCATTGGGATAAACCCGAAGCCCCTCCCACACGCCGTCGCCCAGAACGAAGCCGGAATCAAAAACAGAAACTTTCGCTTCATGACGGGGAAACAGCGTTCCGTCGACGTCGATCAGTATGGTTTCATTACGCGCATCAGGCGCATAAGCGTGTGTTGAGTGGGTCATTTTCTCCCCCGGCGGATTTTTGCAAATAATCGGCAAGACGCCTTTTGTTTTCCGGCATCAAAGCATCGCTGGCAAGCGGCGGGTGTTGATCGCGGACGTTCACAACCCCGCCAGAGGACGCGTGAGGCGCTTGTTTGGCGGCTCTCGGACCGCCATACCTAAGAGCACGTTGAGTGAACAGAATGCGGGCGCCTCCGGCGTTTTCGGAAAAGGGAAAGAACTATGAAACTTAAAACTTATGCAGCAATCGCAGTCTTCGCTGTCATGTCAGCAGGTGGACAGGCCTACGCGCAGTCCACCATTGACGAAAGCCTTCAGGCCAGCGCTGTTCGCGACGCTGAAGCCGCGCTGAAAGCGCTGAAGGACGGCAATTACACCCAGGCCGCGACACGGCTTGAATTCGCTGCGCAAAACGCCAACCAGCTTAAAATCCGGAATATTTCATCCAGACTGTCTTCGAAAGCGCCGCGTATTGATGCAAGCGATATCAAGTTCGCGCTTGCGGGCTCATCGACGCTGTCGTTCGATGCGTTTCAGGCCATCAATAATGCCGCTGAAACAACGTATACAGATGACAAGGGCCGAACGGTTAAAGTTCGGATTTTCTCTGACGAAGATGCGATCAAGGCTTTCGAATCAGCATCCGCCGACACAGCAATGTTGCAAAAAGCCGGTGTTGAAACAGCGACCATGGCAGGCGCCACGGCCATCAAACGAAGAGGCGACAATGGCGAGCTCTCCGTGTTAATGATGTCAGAAGCTGATCATGCGCTCATCGAGATTGAGGGCGAGTCGGAAGAATCGGTTATGGAGTTGGTTGAAAAACTCGAAAAATAGATGACTTAAGAAGCATACGGTCAATTCAAAAACGGGCCCCGACAAAGGGCCCGTTTTTTTTATGCGTTTGTCTCTTTTGCCGCTCGCCCTCATGCTAATATTCCGACGCATAAAAAGGGAGAGCGTCATGACGGAAAAAAAGAAACAGCCAATCGGTTCTATCGGATGGCGAGACCTGACTGTTGAAGATGCGGCGGGGGTGCGCGATTTTTACGCCGCCGTCACCGGCTGGACGGTCCAAGCGACCTCGATGGGCGACTATGACGACTACACCATGATGGCCGCAAACGGAGAGCCGGCCGGCGGGGTATGCCATGCGCGCGGACCGAATGAGGACCTGCCGCCGCAATGGCTGATGTATGTGGTTGTTGAAAACCTTGAAAAGAGTCTCGATGAAGCGCTGAAACGCGGCGGGGCGGTCGTCGCCAAGCCCCGCGGCCTCATGGGCGGCAAGATGGCCGTGGTGAAAGACCCCGCCGGGGCCGTTGTGGCTTTGTGGGAAGAATAAAGCCGGCGCTCAGGATGAGCCCGCCCCAAAATTCCCCGTGAAGCTGGCCCGTAAAAGCCGGCGAAGACTTCATAATGTTTACGATCACTCAGCAAAGAGGGTTAACGACAAGCAATCGCTGAGCCCGTTGCCATATAGGAAAAAACTATCGCAAGAATATGGATAATAACAATTCATATTCTGGGCTGCGGCGCCATATGAGTCCCGAAATAAAAGCAGGAGGATCGTATGAAGCTTGTTCGTCAAACCAAATTCGGGCGTCTCTTGAAGAGACATCAACGCCTAGATTTACGGATCGCGCGGGAGCAGCATCGTCTGAGACCGGATGACGGTCTTCTGCGTTCGCTTAAGAAAGAGCGGCTTTACGTTAAGGATGCGGCTTCGCGTTTGCGATTTAATGCTGCAGAGACCGGAAGAAAATCCGCCTAATGAAAAACGCGCCGCAGACATCAAAGTCGGAAGGGCTCAGCGCCGCCATTGAAGATTTTATCGGCAAGGAGACTTCAGCAGGGTTTTTGCTTGCTGCGGCGACGGTTGCGGCGCTTATTTTCAGCAATACCGCTTTATCCGGTCTTTATTCGGGTTTTTTGACGACGCCGGCGACTGTCGGCGTCGGCGCTATCGTTATTGATAAGCCGCTTTTGCTGTGGATCAATGACGGACTGATGGCGATTTTCTTTTTTCTCGTCGGTCTTGAGATCAAGCGGGAAGTTATTGAAGGCGAGTTGTCATCCTGAGACAGAGCGTCACTGCCGGTCTTTGCTGCAATCGGCGGCATGGCGGTTCCGGCGTTATGTTTCGTCTGGATTGTCGGTCTTGATGCGCAGGCCGTGCGCGGTTGGGCGATCCCTGCTGCGACCGATATTGCATTTGCATTGGGCGTCCTCGCCGTTGTCGGATCAAGAGCGCCGCCGGCGCTGAAAGTTTTTCTGCTGGCCGTTGCGATCATTGACGATCTTGGCGCGATCCTGATCATTGCCCTGTTTTATACGTCGGACCTTTCGCTAACAGCATTGTTTCTTGCGGCGCTTGGCGGCGCGGCGCTTGTCGGCCTGAATATGCGCCGTGTCAGGAGTATTGCGCCTTACGTTCTGGTCGGCGTTTTCATATGGGTTTGCGTCTTGAAGTCTGGCGTTCATGCAACGCTCGCAGGCGTCATTACCGCTTTTGCAGTCCCGCTCGCAGCGGGTGAAGGAGAGCCGTCTCCTTTGAAAAAGCTGGAGCATGGGCTTCACCCGTGGGTCGCTTTCGCGATCCTGCCGGTCTTTGCCTTCGCAAATGCCGGCGTCGATTTGCGTGGTCTGTCGCTGGAGGCGGCGGCAGCGCCGGTGCCGCTGGGTATTGCGGCGGGTCTGTTTGTCGGTAAACAAATCGGCGTCTTTGGAATGTCCGCGATGGCGTTGAAACTGGGCTTGGCGAAAAGGCCCGAAGAGCTCAGCTACGCCCATCTTTACGGCGCTGCGTGCCTGACAGGCATTGGTTTCACGATGAGCCTTTTCATCGGCAGTCTCGCCTTTACAGGTGAGGACGCGTTAAACGAGGTGCGTCTCGGTGTGCTAATCGGCTCTGTCGCTTCAGGACTGCTCGGATATCTTATTCTGTCGCGGCAACGAAGCGCAGCAGCAAGCGATACGCATGCTAATCAAGCGACAATAGAAAACAAAACTGCGTCGTAAAAGCGTGCAGCAAGCAGTATTGGCGGATCGCGCATATTCGCGGGTCGCGGCTGCGCCAATAGCCGCGTGTTCAACGTCGCTGCTGCGGGCGAAAGCTTACTTTCCTTCGAACTTTTCCAAAGCGGCTTTGGCGATGGGTTCGCCCCATTCCTGAACGAAGTGTCCAGCCTCCTCAATTTCCATCGGTTCGGGACAATTTTTGATATTCTTTTTCAGAACATGCATTGCCGGCGGACCCAGCACCGGGTCCTGCATGCCGATCGCCATGAAGCTTTCTCCGGTCCAGTCGTCGCGCCAGAATTTGCGTGCGGCGAGGGAGGTTTCCAATCCTTCAGATGAAGCCGGCGTTAAATCTTTTCCCGGTTCTTTCAGCATGACCAGTTCCGGAAAGCGACGAACGCCGCCCTTGTAGGATTGATCCGGGAACGGCGCGTCATAGGCGGCTTTTTCCGCATCGGACAAAATCGGCGTCGCCCGTTTCATCAGTCCGCCCACATCAAGGTCGGGCTGCGACCGGTTGAAGGCGCGCCAGGCCGCGAAGCCTTCGCCCGCTTCCTCCCCGCCCGGCAGGCCGGTGTTCATGACAATGAGCCGCGTATAGCGTTCCGGCGCCGCCATCGGCAGGGTCAGCCCCAGAATGCCGCCCCAGTCCTGCACGACGAGGCAGATATTTTTTAAGTCCAGCTTCTCCACAAAAGCGAGCAAGGCGTTCCGGTGAAAATGATATGTATACGTCTCATCGTCAACCGGCTTGTCGGACCGGCCGAAGCCGAACATATCGACTGCGATCGCGCGGTGTCCGGCTTGGGTGAACACCGGGATCATCTTGCGGAAGAGATAGGCCCAGCTCGGCTCGCCATGGATGCACAGGAACGTGATGTCCCCTTCGCCTTCCCCTTGGCCTTCGTCGACATAATGCATCCTCAGGCCTTCATAGCCGGGCAGGTCCTCAATATAACGCGGGGCGTAATTCCAATCGGGGAGATTTTCAAAGCGGTCGTCGGGTGTCCTGAGCGCGTCCATGGCAACGGTTCCTTTCTGGGGCGGCCCCGCTATAGTCGCGTCAAACGGCTATTTCGCCAAGGTCGCTACGCAGTTCCAACCTCATTCTGAGGCGCCGGCGTAGCCGGCCTCGGAGGATGGCCGCGAGCTTGGCGCGTTGCGTCCATCCTTCGAGACGCGATCCTTTCGGATCGCTCCTCAGGATGAGGACTTAAGAGAAGAAAGAGAAACTCCATGACCGACCACAAAGTTGACCTCGTCGTTATCGGTTCCGGCCCCGGCGGCTATGTCGCCGCCATCCGCGCAGCGCAGCTGGGGATGAAAACCGCGATTGTGGAACGCGACGCGCTGGGCGGGATCTGCCTCAACTGGGGCTGCATCCCAACGAAAGCGCTCTTACGCACCTCGGAGATCTACACCAACATGAAGCATGCGGAGGAGTTCGGCCTGAAAGCGGAGAATATCTCTTTCGACATCGAAAAGGTCGTCAAGCGTTCGCGAAAGGTGGCGGGCAAGCTCTCTGGCGGCATCGGCTACCTCATGAAGAAGAACAAGATTCAGGTGATCGAGGGCGAGGCGCGTTTGGAGAAGGGAAAGGACGCGCCGCTCGTCAAAGTCAAAACGAAAGACGGTGAGGATACGGTGACGGCGAAACACGTCATCATCGCCACCGGCGCGCGGGCGCGCACGATCCCGCAAGCCGGGCTCGAGCCCGACGGCAAGTTCGTCTGGACCGCGAAGGAGGCGATGACGCCCGACATTATGCCGAAGTCGCTGCTCGTCATCGGGTCCGGCGCCATCGGGATTGAGTTTGCGAGCTTCTATAACGCGCTCGGCGCGGAGGTGACGATTGTCGAGATGCTCGACCGCATCCTGCCCGTGGAAGACAAGGAAATTTCCGCCTTCGCCGACAAGCAGTTCCAGAAACAGGGCATGAAGATCCTGACCGGGGCGCAGGTCGAAAAGCTCGATACGTCCGGCAAGCTCGCGAAAGCGACCATCAAGACGAAAGACGGCAAGTCACAGACTGTGGAGGCCGAACGCGTCGTCCTCGCCGTCGGGATTGTGGGGAACACGGAGAATCTGGGGCTGGAGGCGGTCGGCGCGAAGGTCGAGCGCGGGCACATCGTCGTCAATGAATGGCTGGAGACGGGCGTCAAGGGCCTTTATGCCATCGGCGACGTCGTCGGCGCGCCCTGGCTCGCCCACAAGGCGTCCCACGAAGGGGTGATCTGCGTTGAAAAGATCGCCGGCGAAAAAGGCGTTCACCCGCTGGATGTTAAAAACATTCCGGGCTGCACCTATTGCCAGCCCCAGATCGCGAGCGTCGGCCTCACCGAAGACAAGGCGAAGGAAGCCGGCTACGACGTCAAGGTCGGCAAGTTCCCCTTCAACGGCAACGGCAAGGCCATCGCGCTCGGCGAGCCGGAAGGCATGGTCAAAACCGTCTTCGACAAGAAAACCGGCGAATTGCTCGGCGCCCACATGATCGGCGCGGAAGTCACCGAACTCATCCAGGGCTTCGGGATTGCGAAGTCAGCCGAACTGGTGGAGCAGGATTTGATGCATACGGTGTTTCCGCACCCGACGCTCAGCGAGATGATGCACGAGAGTGCGTTGGATGCGGATGGGCGGGTGGTGCATATTTGAAGTAATAATGAATCTATGTATAGTTTTGGAAATTCATAATAAGGAAAAACAAAAAAGTTATGTCATCGGATTTGAATGTAGTTCATTCTTTTCTTGTGAAACCCATGAAGGGCACTGACGGTCACAAGCATCTAGGCGGTACGCGATTCACAAAAAACCAACTTTCTGCAAAGAGTAATTTGAATGAGCTATTTTCAAAGCTTTTTGATAATGCAGAAAAAGAATGCAGAATCGAAATCGCTCTCAATGCGAATAGTGCTGGTGCTGCGAAAAATGATTTTCGCGATCTATTAATTAATTACATTAAGAAGCCTACGCTTGCAGCTGCACGCAAAATTGCGACGCGACTAGAATCGGTTACGACTAATCGGTCTTCTCAAGGCCTGCTTTTTCTAGCGAGCGGTAAAAAAGCAAGTTCGCATAAAGTTGTTGTTGCGCGGTTTCCTGCAGAGGAAGGAATTCGTGCTAATCAAGGTAAAGGCAAGCTAACACTAGAATTTCTGGAAGAAGTTTTTCTAAAGAGCCATAGAACTTATAAATCTGCATTGTTTGTGGATTCATCACTTACAGGTGGCTTCTGGTCTGGTTGGGCTGTCGACAAACAGTTGAATAGTCAAGACACCGAAATGTCGAACTACTGGATCACAGACTTTTTGGCAGGCGATTTTAAAAACACAGCGGCAGCCGGAAGTAAGATGTTAGCAACAGCGCTACGTGAGGCTTCAAAAATTGCAGAAAATATCGAAGTACAAAATGAAATAGCGTCAGCAGCTACGCTCGCAAAAAAGCTAGCTGGTAAGATGACTAGCGTAAATCAGTTTGCAAAAGAATTTGGATTATCTGACACGGCTCTTGCGCTTATTCGCAAGCAGTTTCCAAAGCCATCCCAGTTAGACGTATCTTTTCAGCTAGATATTTCAGAGTTTCAAAGGCACGCACCAAGGCGTACAATGAGGTTTAACAATGGGGCTAGTGTATCTGCCGACACAGAGGTTTTTGATAAGGTCTTTGAGGTGGAAGAATTGAATGATCTGGGCAAAGTTCGTGTTACTGCCGAAGGGGTCGTTCAAAATCAAAAATTGAGCAAGTCTAAATGAATACAGAACTTTTCCGGCGGTATCATGATGCGTATGAAAATCATCTGAAAACAATAGCACTGAATTTGCAGGACCATATTCTTGAACAAATTAGCGAATACCCGCGCATAGATAGGGTAACTGCTCGTGCCAAGGAACCAAGAAGGTTTATTCAAAAAGCCGAAAAAAACAACGTTGAAGGAATAAAAAAATATACCGACCCGCTTAATGAAATTTTTGATCAAGTGGGTGCGCGAATAGTAACGTATTATCTATCAGATGTTGAGGGAATTCGGAAGCTTATCGATAAGTACTTTAAATTTATAGAGTCATCAGAAAGGGAACCTGAATCCGATATGCAATTCGGATACTTCGGCTATCACTATATTCTGTTTTTGCCTGACGAAGTTATTCCAGATAACATTAATGAAAAATTTTGCCCAAAGTTCTTTGAGTTGCAAATAAAAACACTCATGCAACATGCGTGGTCGGAAGCACAGCATGACTTAGCATATAAACCACAGGCATCTTCTTTATCAAAAGAGCAAAAAAGGAAATTTGCTTTTACGTCAGCACAGGCATGGGGTGCTGACAAAATCTTTGACGACTTGGCAAAAGAGTTGGACTTGCCTTCGGTTAAGCAAGTGTAAGGTGCATCACGCCTTTGGCTTGATGCAAACTACGGCTCGGAGATATGAACAACATATGCCGCCCAAACCCGTCACCCACCGCATCAACGAAACCGCGCTCGCGCTGCTCGACAAACACCCCGCAGGCGTCCGCTGGACGGATCTCAACAAAATGATCGAGGCGGCGGATGAGGGCTTCCATCCGAAAACCGTCAATGGCTGCGTGTGGCAGTTAGCTGAGAAGTTTCCGGACAAGGTCTACAAGCCTTCGAGCGGTCTCTTTCGGCTGGTAAAATACAGGGAGTAGGGCGGCGGGTTCGATGCATAAAGCCATCCTTCGAGACGCTTTCGCTTTGCGAAAGCTCCTCAGGATGAGGGGCCGGGTTGACGCGCCATGCGTTCGCATCACGGATGAGGTCACGGAAACCCGCGCGAGTCACAGGCCCGCTTCACCCGCATAACCGTAAAATCTTCCACGAAACCCGCCATTGGTGCAGACTTATCAACGCCCTGCCGTTTGGCCCTATACTGCCAAACAGTCCGGATACGGAGAGGCGTGAGTGCACCCGTTATCTTGCGATCCGGATCGCGGCGCGCGAGGAGGACGTCGGCGTAACGGACGCCGTCTTCACTCGGCCGATCGCGGCAGTTGAGC
>JBCDDE010000004.1:0-582918 GCA_039180625.1 Pseudomonadota bacterium
CGCCGACCAGCACACAACCACCGCCTTCGCCGCGTCGAGTTCGGCTTCAATATCCTTGGAAAACTCCGAGCCGGACTGAATGCGCCGATCCCACCAGAGCGAATAGCCTTCCCCCTCCAGCGCAGCGGCCAGCTTTTCGACTGTCTCGCGGTCAGCGCGCGCATATGAGATGAAGATGTCGGCCATTGGCCTCCCCTGCCTGAACAGGCGTTATAGCCTGACTTTGCGGCGGGCGCGAACCGTTGCGCTGCTGAAAGCGCGCCCTCGGGCGCGGGCCGTCTATTGGCCGACTGCGATCCTGGTCGGCAGGACGCTTTCTTCGACGATCTCCACGTCGCGGATGCGAATATCGAGATCAAACCGCAGGCGCTCGCCGCCTCGGAAGACCTCCATATCGCCGCGTCGGGCCGCAAACACAGCGTCGATGGCGCGATTGTAACCGGCAAGATCATAGACGCGCTTGCCGCTGACGGTGTGGACAATGTCGCCATTGCGAAACACCCCCTTGTCCGCATGCGCGATGCGCAATTGGTTTGGCGCGCCGTCAGCGTACAAGACCGCCATATATTCCTCATCGGTGAGACTATTGCGCAAATCGCGCCGCGCCGCGGCAATCTGGCGTTCGCGCCATTTCGGACCCTCTTCGGCGGATTTTGTCTCGATAACCCCGATCTTGAGCTGGGTTTGCGCATAGACTTTCGTCACTGCCTCACGTCGCGCCAGGCTCCAGCCCAGCGATTCCATAAAGTCGGCGTCGAAGATTTCCTTTGACGGCGCGGCAAGGCGCTCTGTGGGCTGCAGCGCAGCAGCCGGCGTTTTTTCAACCTCGCGATTACGCTGAAGGGTCTGCTGCGCGATTTGCGGAGCGGGAATGTCGGCTTCGGACGGCGCCTCGCGCAAGCCGAGCAAATACCCGCCGCCGGCCGTCAGCGCTGTCGCCGCCGCAATCGCCGCCAAAAAGGCGTTTGGCGGATATGCAAGAAACTCACGGCGAATACGCACTTTAATAAACTCCCGAAACCATGCCCCAGAACGCTTAACCGCGCTCATCCGTCCACAAGGGCCATGCGTAGCAAAAAAGAACGGCCAGCGGAACGCAGCCGCCGCATTGCGTGTTCGCGCGCGCAGGAGATGTCTTTATGCGTGTAGAAGCGCCAGGTTGAAAATCCGGAATGTCAGTCATTACGGTGCTGACTGCCTTCGCCGAGCCAGCGCGCCATTATCGCCTGCGCCCGCACCCTGTCGCCGAAACGCTTCAATCCGGTTCCTTTAATGAATTTACTGTCACTGTTTAAGAAGAAAGCGCCTTCCATGTCGAAACGCCATTCGAGCCTTGATGACTTTATGACCAAGCTGTCGGATAGAAATCCGCATCAGGATGAATTCCTGCAATCAGTCAGGGAAGTTGCAGAACACATCCTGCCGCTCGTGGAGGAGAATGCGGATTATCGGGAAGCCGCGCTTATGGAGCGGCTGACTGAGCCGGACCGGGTAATCTCGTTTCGCGTCGCCTGGGAACGCGACGATCACAGCGTCGCAGTCAACCGCGGCTATCGCGTCCAGTTCAACAGCGCAATCGGACCCTATAAGGGGGGCTTGCGGTTTCATCCGAGCGTTAATCAATCGGTGCTGAAATTTCTGGGGTTTGAACAGACATTCAAAAATGCATTAACCGGCCTTCCGATGGGCGGCGGCAAAGGCGGCTCGGACTTTAATCCTAAGAGGTGTTCCGACGCTGAAATCCGGCGCTTCTGCACCGCCTTTATGACGGAACTGCATCGCCATATCGGCGGCGATCTCGATATCCCCGCCGGCGATATCAATGTCGGCGCGCGCGAAATCGGCTATCTCTTCGGCGCTTTCCGGCGCATCACCAATCAGTTTGAAGGGGCCATGACCGGCAAGGGCCTCTCTTATGGCGGCAGCGAGATGCGCACCGAAGCCACAGGGCACGGCCTTGTTCACTTCCTGTGCCATATGATGAACGCCCATGGCTCATCCGTAGACGGAAAAACAATCGTTATCTCCGGGGCAGGCAATGTCGCAACCTACGCGGCGGAAAAAGCGCTGGAACTGGGCGGCAAGGTCGTCACCCTGTCCGACAGCGCCGGCTTTATTTATGACAAGGACGGTCTTGATGAAGAAAAGATCGCCTGGGTGCGCGAGCATAAGGCAAAGAGCGGCGCAAGCCTTGAAGCCTATGCGGACAAGTTCGACGCCAACTGGCATGAGGGCAAAGCGCCGTGGGGGGTCAAATGCGATATCGCCCTGCCCTGCGCCACGCAGAATGAACTCGGCGAAGACGACGCCAAGGCGTTAATCAATAATGGCTGCGCCGCCGTTGCTGAAGGCGCGAACATGCCCTCAACGCCCGAAGCGGTCGCGGTTTTCGCTGACCAAAAGGTGCTGTTCGCCCCCGCCAAGGCCGCAAACGCCGGCGGCGTCGCCGTTTCCGGGCTCGAAATCAGCCAGAACAAACAGCGCCGGGTCGCCTCGCGCGAAGACGTTCAGGAGGACTTGCGAGCCATCATGAAAGACATTCATGACCGTTGCGCCGCAGAAGGCGGCGAAGGCGACATCGTTGACTATCGGCGCGGGGCTAATGTCGCTTCTTTCAAGAAAGTCGCCGACGCCATGCTGGCGCAGGGGATCGGCTGAACCCGCCCGCGTTTTCCAATCATCGCCCCTCACCCAGGGAGAGGCCCAAATTCTTGCAGAATTTCGGGTAAGGGGCGAAGTGCGAGAGCGGTCCTTAATCAATTGTCATCTACATCTGTGCGCGCCCCGGAAAGGCGCCGCTTGCGTCACGGAAAGGCCGCGATTATCGACGATGCCATCAGGAAGGCGCAGGGTTTGCAACGCGCGCTCTCGCCATCGGACTTGAGGCGGCATGACCGAGAAAGACGATAAGAAGACGTCCAAAGCGCTCGTTCCAAGCGAGACGCCCGGTCCGCCTGCACAATATGATCCTTCCGGATTGAAAGCGATTGCAATTGAACTGGCCCGCGACGCCCGTCGCGGCGCCGGCGCGATTATTCAGGACCTACGTAACCTTTTTGGCCTGAAACAAAAGTCGAAAAAGCGCTCTCCCTACGAAGAAGCAACCAAATACAAAAAAGAACCGGGCGAAGGGCGCGCCTGGCGCGACCTTGGCGGCAGCATTGCGGCGGCTTTGTTCTCTTTGTCTTTTGTCGCCGCCTCCGGCGCACTCGCCTTTGCATTCATTTATATGGCGCCGCGCGCGCCGGAAGGCATCGACCTTTGGAACGTCAATCGTCAGTCGGCGATTATCGTTTTGGACCGCAATGGCGAGGAAATCGCCGCACGCGGCGCCCGTTACGGCGCGCAGGTGCATCCGGATGAACTGCCGCGTTACATGCTAGACGCTTTTCTTTCTACGGAAGATCGGCGCTTTTTCGACCATGCCGGCGTCGATATCCGGGGAACGTTGCGCGCGGCGCGCGCGAACGCAGCCTCCGGCGGGGTTGTCGAGGGCGGCTCAACCATCACCCAGCAATTGGCGCGCAATCTTTTTCTGTCCCCGGAGCAAACCTACACAAGAAAAATTCGCGAAGCGCTGCTCGCTCTGTGGCTGGAGGGGCATTACTCCAAAGATGAGATTCTTTCGCTCTATCTGAACCGCATCTATCTCGGCGCCGGCGCTTACGGCGTTGAAAGCGCCGCGCAGACCTATTTCGGCAAGTCGGCGCGCGACGTCACGCTGGCGGAGGCGGCGATGCTCGCCGGTTTGCCGAAAGCGCCGTCGACCTATGCGCCGACGCAGAACCCGAAAGGCGCCGAACGGCGCGCAGGGGACGTTATCGACAATCTGCTGGAGACTAAAACGATCTCGCCTTTTGAAGCGCGTGAGGCGCGTCAGAGCCCGGCCCAAATCGTTGCGCAGAACACCGATAACGAACTTGGCTACTTCTTCGATTATGTCGCTGCGCGCGCCAGCGCGCTTGCTCCCGCCGGCGCACAGGGCGATCTCATTGTGCGCACCACCATCGATCAAAAACTCCAGCGCGACGCCGAAGCCGCTGTCACCGCCGGCCTGACCGTTGAAGCGCGTCTGAAAGGCGCCGACGAGGCGGCGCTGATTGCGTTCGACGCCGACGGCGCGCTCCGCGCCATGGTCGGCGGGCGATCCTACAAAACGAGCCAATTCAACCGGGCGGTGCAGTCCAAGCGACAGCCGGGCTCGGCGTTCAAACCGTTTGTTTATGTCGCGGCGATGGAGGCCGGACTGTCTCCGTCTTCGCGTTTCGTCGATCAGCCCGTGACTTTCGGCGACTGGTCGCCGACCAACTATACGGATCGTTACCGCGGCCCTGTGCGCCTGTCCGAAGCCATGGCGCAATCGATCAACACCGTCGCAGCGCAGGTTTCAGAACGGGTCGGGCCAAGCAAGGTCGCGGAAGCGGCGATGCGGTTCGGCGTCAAAGACGTGCCGGCTTTTCGCGCGATTGCGCTCGGCGCGGTGGATACAACCCTTTACGATTTCGCCGCCGCCTATCTGCCGTTCGCACAACAGGGACTAAAACCCGATCCCTACGCCATTGTCTCCATCGAGACCCGCGACGGGGAAACGCTTTTTGAATGCGAGACCAAAACGCCCGAACGGGTCATGAGCCAAGCCGTCGCGCGCCACATGACCCATATGCTCTATCAGGTCCTGCATTCAGGCACCGGCCGGCGCGCGAATTTGGGCCGTCGTCCGGCTGCGGGAAAAACCGGCACCACCAATGACTGGCGCGACGCCTGGTTCGTTGGCTACACGGCGCAACTGACCGCGGGCGTCTGGGTCGGCAATGACGATTACCGGCCGATGGAGAAAGTCACAGGCGGCGCCATACCAGCGGAAATCTGGAAGACCTTTATGCTCGCCGCTCATCAGGGCCTGCCGGTGCGTAAACTCGACGGCGCTTACCCGGCTGCTTCCTATGCGGAAGAATCGACGCTTCTGAATTTTTACGCCGATGTTTCGCGCGGCCTTGAACGGGTTCGGCGAGACGGCGATCCGCGCCGGTCGCGGCGTCGGCGATAAGCGCGGCGAATTTCACACAGTTGTGAAAATATTGCGCTTTTTCGCCGGATTTTACGCATGTACGGAACGAAATTCATGCCCATTATAGTTAGAGTCATATGGTAACTAGCGTGAGGGGGACATTATGGATCTTAGCGAACTCGCCATTGTCAAAGTCGCCGTGCCGTTCGGCCGCGCCGGAGACAAAAAATTCGCGCCGAAGGGCCAGTACGAAATCTCAGAATGCGAGAACGGCGTCGCTTTTTGCGAATGCGACGGGACCTGCGACTTTACGCTTTCCCATGACGCGTTCGCCCAGCATGTGGCGGAAGGGCGGATCGCGCTAGCGGGCTAACCCGCGCCGGCCCTAAGCGTCATCGGTCAATTCTGAAACGCATCGCGCGTTTGATCATCAATATCCTGCATCAGCGCAGGTTTCAGCGCGACATTAGTCTGTCAATATAGCCGGACCGCCGCGTTCGCCCGGCGCCGGCGCAGCAAGACGCCAAGCCCCGCCCTGGTAACACGCCGCGCCCGACCATTCGTCTCGCTCTGAGAAACGGTTCAACCGCTGTTCAAACTCACGGCAGGCCAGCGGCTCGCGGCGAGGGCCGCCGGCGAGTTCAAGCTCCGTGCCCGGCGCCTTGATCATCAGGTTTTCGAAAATATATCCGCGCACAACGCCGTCCATCGACGCCAGCATCCACGAATCATTCACCGTACGCCCGACAACCCTGACGCCGTCGCCAGACGAGAGCGTATCAGCAATGGCGTACTCCGTACCCGGACCGGTGCGCACATTAGCGTTGCGCGTGAGAACATAGAGTCCCAGATCGGTTTCAAGCGTAGAATCGACATGAAAGTCGCCGCGCGCCGCAGGAACGCGCGTTGTCGGGTCCGCTTTCAGATTGCCCAGCGAAAAATCGCCGGGACGCACCTCCCCGCTCGCCCGGTTGCCGCGCCAGATCTGAACCTCGCCGGTTTCCATCGCCGCAACGAAAGCCGTTTCCAGCGCCCTTTCGTCTTCGCCGGACAAAGCAGGGCCGAGACTTGACCCGGCCGCATAATTTTCACCGTTTCCATTCGAGACAGGCTCACCCAGATAGGGAAGGCTGGAACAGGCCGATGCGCCGGCCGCCGCCAACGCAATTATGGTTAACCGCGAGATAACCTTCATCACAACTCTCCTTTACGCACTGTCGACTGTTCACCGTTAAGGTCTCATCGACGATTTCTTTACAATTCCTTCGCACAATCGCCCGCGCATGTGGAGGGTATTTGAATGACTGCGGGGGCCTCGCGTCTTAAACAGCTTATCGCCGTCGCCAAGGAAGGGTCCAGCGAGAAACGCCGTGACCTCCTTCGCGAAATCACCGACGTCTTCATGACGACGCCGGACCGTTACACTTCTTCGGAGATGCAGCATTTCGACGTCATCATGTCGCGCGTCACCGAGCAGGTGGAAACGGCTCTGCGGCGCGAACTGGCGGAGAAACTCGCCGATGTGCCGAACGCGCCGCAAGGATTGATTCGTCAGCTTGCCCGCGACGAGATATCGGTCGCAGAACCGGTGCTGGCGCGTTCCGATGCGCTGACCGAGGAGGACCTTCTCGGCATTGTCCGCCAGCGCGGTCAGGAGCATATGCGCGCGATCACCAAGCGCCGCGTCGTGCCGGAGAAACTGACTGCAGAACTCGTCGATCGCGGCGATGAAAACGTGCTTGTGGCGCTTGCCGAAAATCAGGGCGCGAAATTCAACGACGCGTCAATGGAGAAAATGGTTGGCCATTCCCGCTCCATCAAATCGCTGCAAAAGCCGATGGCCGAGCGCTATGATCTGCCGCCGAAACTCCTGACAAAGATGTATTTCTTTGTTTCTTCGGCGCTGAAAAAAGAAATCCTGAAGCGCTCGGACATGCTTGATCCGGCGCTGATCGATGAAGCGGTCAACGCCAATCGCAAAAAAATTCTGAAAGACGCCGTTCGCGATGCGCAATCCGAGGTCGCAGAAGCGCGCAAGTTCATCTCTGATAAAGCGGCGATGAACCAGATTAATGAGAACCTGCTTAAGGAACTCATCGAGATGAAACGGTCGACAGAGTTTCTGCTCGCTTTCGCTCATGTGACCGGCATCGACAGCTCAACCGCCCAGGCGATCCTGAAAGACAAAACCTGGGAATCCCTCGCCATCGCCGCCCGCGCAGCGGGACTTGAACGGGCGACCTTTGCCAAAATCGTCTTCGGCCTGCAGAAAGATTCTGAACAACAAAACAAGGCCCTGCGCATTCTCGATCTCTACCTGAAGATCCCGCAGGAAGCCGCCGAACGCGTCATGCGGTTCTGGCGGGTGCGCGCGCAGTCGTCCTCCGCCGAGGCGAGCGACGTGCAAAACCGGGGACAACGGTTGAGGGAGGCCGGCGACAGGCGCGCCGCAGGGTAAGCGTTAAAAATCACCGGGCGCAATGGCTCGCACTTGCTTGGCGAAGATGACTGCGGGTTTGATCAAATCACCGGCGGAACGACAGCGGCAAGATCCTCTGCCGGCGGAAGGTCCATGGCGGCCAGCCCGAAACCATGACCGGGCCCGTGCGTCTCTTCAGCGGTTTTGCCGTGCGCGTGATTGTGAGAATCTTCGTTATCGGCTGAAACCTGCTTGACCGGCGCATCCGGCCGGTCCGCTTCTTTATCCGTCGGCGCTTCGGGCTCATCATCTGCGATTCGATCGACCGGTTCGGCCGGATCAACAGGATCGGCCTCGACGTAAATCGGCAAATCGTCGAATGAGAGCATTTCCAGATCAATGTCGTTCGAGGACGTTGCGGGAACTGTCACGCTCGCCAGCGCTGCTTCAAGACTTTCATGGTCAAGCGCTTCATGGTCGTCGTCTAAATGCTCATGAACGGCGCCCGAATTTTGCGCGGAGACGCCAGGCGCCGGCGTGTGTTCCACATGCGCCTGTGCGCTATGGCCGGCGTGAGCGTTTAAACCGCTATCGCTATGCTGACCTGAATGGCGCCCATGTGAACCGGCATGGTCAGCATGCGGCGCCTCTAACGAGCCGTGTTCGCCATGGCGGCGATCGCCTCCCCCGTGGTCGGGCGAATATGCGTGCGCGCTGTGGTTGACCGCATTATGAGCGCCATGACCAACGTGATTAGCGTGACCAGAATGACCAACGCTGAGGCCGGCGGCGCCGTTGCCGGCGTGATGACCGGCGGCGTTTGTTGCGGCCATTCCCGCATGATTATCATGCTCATCATGGCCATCATGCGTGTCATAACCGCCATACCGATCATCGAGGCGCGATGCGAACGGATCACGATGCAGGAAGCTGTGGCGATCATGGCCCTCATGAACAATACCGCTCACATTATGATCGTGGCGTTCGCCCAAAAATTCCGCAAAGAGTGTGACCGGATCGCAGGCTTCGCCGGCCGCAAGCAGATCATCCATTGACGACGCTGTCGGCAGGCTGGCGAAATCCATCGTGTCTTTTGCATCCGCCGATGTGACGCGGGATGCGGCAAGGGCCGCCAGCAGGCTCACGGCGACGGAGCCGCCTTGCGCTTTCTTGCGCCGGAAAACAGCCCGCGCCCGCCGGATGTCAATTGCGCCGCTCGACTGCTGGAGCGTTTCGATAGCGCGCCGCAAAGCGTCGCGTTCCTGAACAAGAGACTCAAAATTTTCGGCAAGAGCGGCATTTGTCATAGCAGGCATTCATGACGTCACCCGCTTGCGATAAGGATAGCGACGCCGGAAACATTTATCGAAAATTTTTACGACCGCAAAAAGCGCAAGGTCACTCTTTCAAAAATCCCAGCAGCATAAACGCTTTCAGCGTCGCGGCCGCTGACGACGAGCGAACTTTTCAATCATGAAATTTCAGTTATGTCAGCGTTGATACTATTAACGCTCGCAAAACAATGTGAGCGGTTTGCAGAAATAAATTTCAATCGATTGGTCCTATCAAACTTTAAACGAAACGCACTTCGTTTGATCTTGTTCGGGGAGACTGATTTGTGAAGCTCATCATCGGCGCCTGTTTTTTCTGCAGCACCATCTTCCTGATCATGCCGGTGGCGACTTAAATCTCTTCCAGAAACGCCCGCCCCTCGCGATCTTCGATTTCGACGATCCAAAGGTCAGGATCAATCGACGCCTCTTTCTGCAGCCATTGGTCAACGCGCGCTTCCGTCTCCTCCGCCTTTGGGTCATCTTCAAACGGATCGCGCCAGATGACCTGGCCGTCAATGTCCCGGCTCTGGACAAAAAGCTTCGCCGCCCGCCCGCCGAGATAAACTTTCACGGCAATCGCGCCCGCATCCGCATCGCCCTTTCGCGCTATCGTGGCAAAAGCGCCCCCGGCCTGCGCCCGGCGCAGATGCGCGTCGACGCGGATGTGGGATTTGAGGCGCGGTTCGGTCATGGCGACTTCATTCTTTGGAACACGGGAGCAACGTCAAGAGCGCTTGCGCCGTCGGCGTGAAGGCGCCGGACAATCAGCGCCATTTTCAGGCTAAATGACAGAAATTCCTGCATATTCATCTCGCATTCCTGGTATTCCTGTCTATTCATGACCCTTGGAATTGGCGCGCAAGCCAACACAGGCGGGGCTAAGGGTATGCGATTTGGGGATTATATTCGGGAGGCGCGGCGCACGCTAAAATGGACCCAGCCCGAAGCTGCGCGCGAAATCGGCATTGAGCAGTCCTATCTGTCAAAGCTCGAATCCGGAAAATCCTATCCGTCGGAAGACGTATTCTCGTCCCTGATGACAACCTATAAGATTGAGCTGTCCGATTTGCAGGACACCCTGTTCGCCGCCGAGCTCGATCGCTTGCGAGAGATCAGCGCGGTCCGCACGTCCATTCTTGAAAAGGAAAAAGACGACCAAACACGAATGCGGCAATGGCTGGCCGCAGGTGTCGCGGCGTTAACGCTTGGCGGCGCGTGCCTTGGCGCCGCCGCCATCGCGAAAGACACCGAAGTCGTCAAGTATCAATATCGCTATGACGGCGTCGCCGAAGAGGGCGATCAGGAAAAACCGCTTGAGACCGTAAGCGAACGCAGCGCCGATGGGGCGCCCGAGCCGGTTTCAATGAACCGCATCAAGGAACAATTCGCCTCGCTTGAGGAATATCGCGGCGTGGTCTTCACCGAAGCGTCAGTAGACGGAACGCGCGTCTGGCGCTTTTTTGGAGACACCCGCCAAACCGTTCAATCGCCGCTGCGATGGTTCATGATCCCGGGAATCGCCCTCATCATGGGCGGGCTCGGATGTTTCTTCGCAAGCTATCGCTCTCGATAGACCCTTTTTTGTTATTGAGTATTCAACCCGGAGAGAAACCTGTGCTTAATCGATTGTATTCTGTATCCGCCGTCACCCTCGCTCTTGTTCTTGGCGGGTGCGCAACGGCCCCTCACAAAATCAAGGCCGCACCAACTGAAGACGCTGTCAAGCAGACCGAAGCGCCTGCATACGCCGCCGATGTTTCTCCCTGGACGGAAGAGATTGCGGAATTTCGTGAATTTTTACGCGACTTCAGACGCGAAAATCTGGTCCTGAGCTTTTCCGTCGCGGTCCTCAAGGACGGAGAGATCGTGATGCTCGAAAGCATCGGCTGGCAAGATCACGATGCGGAGGAGCCAACAACGCCGGAAACGTCCTATCTCGTCGCATCAATCACCAAGACGTTCACCGCCGCCACCCTGCTCGCCATGGATGCGGACGGCCATATCGATCTCGATGCGGACTTTACAAGCCTTAGCGATTGGGACGGCCGGTGCGAATGGCTGACCAGCGCAGGCATCATCTTTGGCGGCGGCACATTGAATGACGGCCGCAAGATCGCGGCGCCGCGATGCGAAGGTCCAATCAGCCTGCGTCATGTCTTGCAGAACCGGGTGCAGGGCGAGCCCGGAACGTCCTTTCTCTATAACCCGATTGTTTTCGGACGCCTCTCCAACTGGGTCGAAGAGAATACGGACCGGTCCTGGCGTGACTGGATGCGTCATTACGTGCTCGACCCGGCCGGCATGGATCGGGCGGCGGCCGGGTGGCGCGATGCGCGCGGGGCCGCGGCGCTGACAAACCTCGCTCCGCCGTTTCGTCACGCGCCCGAGGATTCTGACGGGCTGGAACCGTCACCGCTGCCCAACCCTGAGCTCAATGCAAGCTCCGGCGTGATCGCGAGCGTTCTTGATCTCGCTCAGTATTCCAATGCCCTCGATGACGGAAAAATCCTCTCGCCAGCATTGCGCGAAGCCATGTGGACGCCGGACATCGATGCTGACGGCAAACCTGCTCCGTATGCAAATGGCTGGTTTGTACAGGACTGGAACGACCATCGCCTCGTATGGCACTCAGGCTGGTGGCCGGACGCCTATGCAGGCATTCTCCTCAAAGCGCCTGACGACGGCTGGACGCTGATCGCGCTCGGCAACACTGACGGCATTCGCTATGAGATCGACACGCTGACAAAAGCGCAGATCGAGAAATCGCCGCTGCCGGCGAAATTCCTCGAGCTGTTTGTCGCCGCAGACGACTAAGGGTACGCCCGGTCCGGCGGCGACGAACTGCGCCTGGACCCAAGGCGAGACCATGCCCGCGCCAGAGAGTCGCCAAAGGCGCGGGCTCTTTATTTTCGAAACAAAGACGAAATCAATTTAAATCTGATTTCGTTGGAATTTCTTGAGCCGGCAAGATCACGCGCCCGTTTCGTCAGCCGTTACGTTCATGGGGAGCAAAAAATAGAAAGTCAGCCTACGCTGCGCTGGCTGCGTTTTTTGCGATGCCCGCGCGCTCAGCCCGAAACGCGTTCACCCGGTCAAGCTGGCTCTGGATATCGTGGCCGCTCGGCGGCGTTTCGAGTTGCGCCTCAGTGCGCGGCAGGGTCAGGCGCGCAACAGTGCCCGCGCCTGGCGTGGAATCAATTGTCAGCGCGCCGCCATGCAGGCGCGTCAACTCAAACGCCAGCGACAGCCCGAGCCCGGACCCGCGGGCGCCGCGCACGCCGTCGCGATGGGTGTCGGAATAGCGCGCGCCAAGTTTCGCCAGCATAACCTTGTTCATGCCGACGCCGGTGTCGGCGACCTGAAAACAGATCGTGTCGCCCTGCTCTTCAACCCTTAAGGCGACGCCGCCCTCCTTGGTGAATTTCACTGCATTGGACAAAAGGTTGATCAAAATCTGTTTGACCGCACGCGGATCAATCATGGCGGGCGCCATGTCGGCCGGTCCGTCAACATCGAGCGTCAGGCCGGCCGCTTCCGCCGCGCCGCAGATCATGGCGGCGCAGTCGTCAAGCAACGCCGCCGGGGACGTCTCCTCGCGCACGATCGCGTACCGGCCGGTCTCGGCGCGGGCGTAATCCTGCGCCGCGCCGATCAAAGCGGACAGATGCGCGCCGGAGGCGTGGATATGCTCAATATATTCCTTGTATTTGTCATGGCCGATTTCCCCGTAAGTTTCTGCGCGCATGGCGTCGGCAAAACCGATGATGGCGTTCAGCGGGGTTTTTAACTCATGGGCGAGATCGGCGATGATGTCGGCCTGCATGCCGTTCCGAGCGGGCTCGGCGACGGGCGACAATTGCGTCGGGAGCGCCGGCGCCGCTTTTTCGCGGCGCTGTTCACGGATCAAGATTTGAAGCCGGCCCCGGCCAACCGGGCGCGCTGTCAAAACCGCCGGTCCTGCGGCGCGGCGCACGCGCAAGAGGGTGAAACTTGTTTCCAGTTTTGACGGATCAGCATAGTCGCCGCGTTCGGCGGCGTATTCCAGAACGCCGCGCACCCGGGCGCGATCTGCGCGGGCGATGAAATCAAACAAGGAGCGCCCGACCAGATTGCCGGCCGCGCCGATCACCTCGCGCACCGAGGCGGACACCGCCAGGATAACTCCGTCGTCATAGACCGTTGCGACAATATCGCCCGGTCCACCGCGCCACGCCGGTCCGCCGCCGAAGACCGCGCCCAGCCGGGAGCCTGCGCGAGACGTCCATTTCTGAAAGAGATCAGAGGCTTGTGACGACAAGATCGTTTTCCATCCGTTTCAGTTCGAGACGGCTTTCGCCGCGGCGCGCTTAACGATTCGGTCAGAACCGTTAAGACGCCTTCACCTTGCCCGATTTGTCGTTAATAAAAGCTGAACGCGCATGAATGGCGGATTTATTGGTTTTTTTGGTCGGGACCGGTCGATTTTATTGATAATTTAGCCATACTGGTTGGGCGCGGGTTAACAGATGGGGCTTTAGTGTGGCGTCGGCTTCGCATGAAGAGGGGCTGATGGTTCACTTGGGAGAAATGGCATAATGTTGCGTAACTTTTCATTCACCCGGCTAAAGCAAGCGCAAAAGGGGCTCGCCGGCGCCCGCCGCACGGCGATTTGCGCGCTTGTCGCCGCCACAGCGGCGGCGACCGCGGTCTCGGCTGATACCTTGGCCCAACCGAAAGATACCTCGCTTGAGCGCGCCGCCGCCGATTATATTCGCTATCGCGAAGATGTGGCGGCGCTTGAGGCGATGCCATTCGATAATGCGAATGTCACGCGCGAAGCTCATCGCCGGCTGGCCGCGCACTCGCCTGACAAATTATCCAATGGCTGGGTCGCCTATGCGGCCCTCGTCGCCGCGGACACGCCGGAATTCGCCGCTGCGGTGAAGCAGGAAGTCAAAAAGAAGGGCAACAAGCGCAGAGGCGTTCTCGGCGGGAAGCAAGGCTTCATGTCGAATGTGGCGCAAGATCCGAAATATATTCGCAAGCTGCCCGGCGCAGACAAAGCGGTCGCCGCCGTGCTTGCGATGACGGCGCAGGACGGCGCACGCATTACAACGCTTGGGGAAGCTTTTAAAACCCAAGCCTACGCCATGCAGAAAACAAAATGGGGCAAGGCGCGCATCTCTTCCAGCCAGGAACGCATTCAGGAAGCGGCTAGTTTTGGCAAGACGCGCGGCGCTGCGCCGGCCCCAGCCCTCACTCGCTCACTTGATGACGGCGTGATGGCGCCGGTGCTCGCCAGCGCGAAAGGCGAATGGAAATCCGATTGGGGCCCGGCGGCGCCGGCTGGACGGATGAGCGAGGCGAACGCAGAAGTGATTATGGACCGCATCCTTAATCTTGCGGCGCGCTATTCGACGGACTCGCTCAACCCGAAAATCGTTTCGGTCTATGCAAAAAATAACAAGTCCCAACGCTGCCTTGAAATGTCGCGGTTGACGTTGGCGCAATGCATCGCCGCCACGCGCACGCCCTATGAGGAAGCGTTTTGCCTTGGCGAGCACGGCCTGAACGACATTGCCTCCTGCACAGGCTGGGTCGGCGGCGGGGCCAGCGGCTGATACAATCGGCTGAAGCAAGCCCACGGCATAGAGAAACTTCTATTGCCTCTTTGAAGCCGTCCGGACACACAATCCGGACGGTTTTTTATGATGCGCGGCGGCGAAACGCCCTCGGGCGCCGCGCCGTTCCGTCCTCTTGCTCTCCGGCGTCAGGGCTCCTATTTCCCGCCTATATGGCAAGTTTTGAAGACATTCAGGCGGATTTTGAGTTCCTCGACGATTGGGACGATCGCTACAAATACATTATTGACCTGGGGCGCAATCTTGAACCGTACCCGGAGGAATTCCGGAATCAGGAGCATAAAGTCCGCGGCTGCGCCAGTCAGGTCTGGCTGCATGCGGATCAAACCGGAGACGTTTTGCGCTTCGAAGGGGACTCCGATGCGCATATCGTCAAAGGTCTTGTTGCCCTGTTGATCGCCCTTTATTCCGGAAAATCCCGCGACGATATTCTCGTCATCGATCCGCAGGAAGCGTTAAAGCCGTTCGAGCTTGAAGATCATCTGACGCCGCAACGCTCAAACGGCCTCGCCTCCATGGTTGTGCGGATAAGAGATATGGCGGGCGCAGGCTGAACCCCTGGAGCATATTCAGCAATCTTCATCTCACTGAATACGCCCCCGCGCCTCAATCAGTATCGTCGCACGCCGGCGAACCTTCACTCATTCACTGCCACGGGCTCACGCACGCTGTCATCGGCGAGTGCGGCCGGCTCCGCCTCCACCAGCCGCAATGCTGGGCGCGCCGGGGCCATAGTGTGACGATCGGATGTGATGAGCAGCGGCGTCAGCAAAAACCAGTCGAGCAGTAACGCAATGGCGACGGCGCCCGCAACAAGCATCCCCATGCTGGAGGTGATGTGGAAGCCCGATGTGGCGAGCAGCAAAAATCCGGACACAAGCGCGATCGTGGAGACGAGCATCGGCTCGCCCACTTTGGCGAACATGGCTTGCGCCGCATCCGCCGGCGCTGCGCCGCGCCGCCTTGCCTCGCGGTACCGGAAAATAAGATGGATGGTGTCGTCAACAATGATGCCAAGCGTCATGGCGCCGACGACGGAGACGGCAACGCCGATTTCCCCGACGAGATATCCCCAGATGCCGAACGCAGCCAGCCCCGGCGCAAGGTTGGGCGCCAGGCTAAGCAGGCCGTAGCGAAGACTGCGAAAAGCGCCGATGAGAATGAACGAGATGATCGCAAGCGCAACCAGCGTGCCGCCAAGCATCGAGCTTACATTCAGGGAGGATAGGTAGGCGAACATAACGGCGATGCCGGTGCCTGTGCCGGTAACTGACGGCGAATACTCCGTATCAAGCCAAATTTCGGCGCGCTCGCGCAAACGGCGCACCTCGCCTGTCGAGGCGCCGCGCATAATGGCGGTCACCCGGCTGCGGGCCTTGTCGATTGTCACTGCGTTGGTCAGCTCCTGACCCATGGGAAGCGACATTTCGTAAAGCAGCATATACTGCGCAAGAAGCGCTTTATCTTTCGGCACGACATACATGGACGCGTCGCCTTCGTTCATATGCTGATGAAGGCGACGATAGATTTCCAGGACGGAGCCGACATGGGCGACTTTCGGTTGATCCTCCAGCCAGGCCTCAAAGGCTGCGAGCTTTTCAACATAGGCGTCGTTGAAAATCGCGTCGGCTGCGCCGCCGTCGACATCGAATTCCAGAACCTCAAGGCCTGTCAGATGTTCCTCGATCAAATCCGCATGTTGACGAAACTCAAAACGATGATCGAAATATTTCGGAAACGTGTCATCGATGGTGATAAAGGCAAGACCGCCCATAGCGATCACACTGGCGGCGGGCACGCCGATCAATAGCGTTTTCCGGCGCTCAACCGTCAACTTTCCCGCGCGGTCGATCAGACGCTCCAGGAACACTGACCTGCGCTGCACGCCGAGCGGCGCAAGTCGCAACAAGGCCGGCAATAAGACAAGCCCATAGAATAGCGAAAAGGCGGCTCCGCAGGCGATCAGCACACCCAGTTCGCGAAAAGGCGGCGCGTCGGCAAACAGCAGTGTCAAAAAACCAACGCCCGTAGTGCCAAGCGACAAGGCGATCGGCCGCGCATCGGAGACGACCGCTTTATCGACGGCTATGCGAACAGCGTCGCCCGCGCGCATGTGGCGGCGCACGGACATGACAAGATGAGAGAAGCAGGCGATCCCCAAAGCAATGATGATCGTCGGCGTTTGCGAAGTGGCTGCATTAATCTGAAAGCCAAGCCAGCCGGCGAGCCCCATCGCGCTCACAGCCGCACAGAGCGTAGTTACAAACAGCAAGCCGGCAAGCCATGGGGAACGCAATAACAGCGTCATCAGCATGAGGAACAAAAGCCCGGCGAGCGGGATCAGTGTTTTTAGATCGTTTTTGCTGGCGGTGGAAAAAGCATTGGATGTCGCAACCCGCCCGCCGTACCAGACGTCGAGGCCCGCTTCGCCGGCGCCGGCGTCCTGCGCCAACGTGCGCGCTGCGGCGAGGATATCGCTATTCGCCGTTGAAGAACTCATCGGCGCGTCAACCGTTACGTTAATCGCTGTCGTCTTCCCGTCGCGAGCCAGGATGCGCCCCACCAGAAGCGGATCGGCCATGGCGCGAGCGTGCGCATTTGCAGCGTCGCCCGCAGCCTTAAGGCTCGCGGTGTCTTCAATGACAATGCCCTCTTCGTCAGCACTGACATTGGCCGCATTGATAATGCTCTCAACCCGAACCGCATAGGGCAACACCCATGCGCCGTCCGTCATCGCCTCCAGAACCTGAAGGCGTTTTTCCGTGAAGACATCGCCTTCCTCAGCATGGAGAACAATTAGCAGGTTCATGGCTGAGGCGTATCGCGCCTCAAACATGTCAAGCGCCTGGCGGTTCGCATTCCGGTCAGAAAAAAAGACCCGCGTGTCGGCGTTGATCGACAATTTCGTTGCGCCGTAAGCAGCGCAAGCGAGCACAAAAATAGACAAAAGTATTGCGTGAGCAGGCTTCATCAGCGCACCCTCCGAAAAGTTTCAGATGTATGGGTACGCTTTTGCGTACTCCCCCAATTACGCAACGTAACTTACATAAGGGGCGCGTCTCATTGATTTTCAAGACAGGCGGCATCGGTTTTTTGGAGAAACCAAAAATTTCCGCCTGCATTCAGAAACAACGGCGTTCTGTTTGTATATTTTCGCCATGATCAATGGGGCCCGCCCTAGAGGCGCTGGAAAGCCGCCGGCTTTTCATCGATGGGCGTTTCGTGATTACATGCTTTTGCGAATTGAATTTAGCCTTTGCTTCGGAAGGAACGGGTCATGAAAATCATTATATTGAGCGTCGCCATCGCGAGCCTTGCGGCGTTGCCCGCCTTTGGGCAATCAATCGCCGAAACGCCGTTGAAGGACGCTATCGCCGCCGATTACAAGGCAAACCTTGAACCGTTGTTCAAACATTTTCACGCCAATCCGGAGCTGTCGCATCGAGAATTCAAAACAGCCGCAAGGCTCGCCAAAGAGATTCGCGCGCTTGGATATGACGTGACCGAGGGGGTTGGCGGCACAGGCGTTGTCGCTGTTATGGAAAACGGGAACGGACCGACATTGCTGATCCGCGCTGATATGGACGGCCTGCCGATCAAGGAAGACAGCGGCCTGCCTTACGCGTCAAAGGCGACGCAGGAAGATATCGACGGCGTGGTCAAACCTGTCATGCACGCTTGCGCCCACGACACGCACATCACCTCGCTTGTCGGCACGGCCCGGCAAATGGCGGCGCGCAAAGACAAATGGTCTGGCACGTTGGTGCTTATCGGTCAGCCTGCTGAAGAACGCATCTCCGGCGCTCGCGCCATGATGGAGGACGGGCTCTATCGACGTTTTCCAAAGCCGGACTTTGCGCTCGCGTTCCATACGTCCGCAAACCAGCCCACGGGAACAATCGATGTGCCGCTTGGCATTCGCGCATCAAGCTCGGACAGCGTCGATATTATTGTTCACGGCGTCGGCGCCCATGGCGCATCGCCACATAAAGGCGTTGATCCGGTTCTGGTCGCCTCGCAGATTGTCGTATCTCTGCAATCGGTGGTTTCGCGCACTATCGCGCCGCAGGATGCCGGCGTGATCACTGTCGGCGCCATTCATGGCGGCTCAAAACACAATATTATTTCTGACCGGGTGGAGATGCAGCTTACCGTGCGCTCCAACGATCCGGAGGTAAGGACGACATTGCTGGATGCGATCGACCGCGTCGCCGCTGGCGTTGCCGTCTCGCTTGGCGTGCCGGATGATAAAATGCCCGAGGTTATCCGCTCAAAGACGGAAACGACGCCGCCGACAATTAACGATGAAGCGACAGCCCGGCGCGTGCGCGCAGCGCTTGAAGCAGCAATGGGCCCAGGCATCTTCCACGATAAGCCTCGCGAAGGAATGGGCGCGGAGGATTTTGCTTACTTCGTCACTCCGGACACAGGCGTCAAAGGCGTTTACTTCAACATCGGCGGCACGCCGGCGGCGGAGCTTGAAAGCGCCGCGTCTCACCATTCTCCATTTTTCAAGATCGAGCCTGAGCCTGCAATTACGCTCGGCGCCGAAGCGATGGTGACAGCGGCGCTTGCGCTTTTCAATAGCGAGGAAGACGCCGCACAATAACGGGCTACAGATTGCCGCTGAAAGTCAGCCGGAAAGCGCCGCCATTGTTGTTGCTGCGGCGTTCGCGAAACAGGGCCGGATTGTCAGCGCGCGATCCGTCAAACACGGTTCGCTCGCGGATGTCCGTTACATTGGTGATGTCGTTCACCTGAAACCGCGTTCTGACGCCTTTGATTGCTGTCGTCTCAATGAAAGCGCCAATATCCGGCTGGGTTTTAAACACGCTCAATTCGTCCAGGCCAAAGCCGAAGCTGTCTGTTCGATTTCGTGCAAAAAAACCCCAGCTGATTTTTGCCTTTGTGAAATCCTGACGGAAATCAACATTCCAGAACCGTTTGGGCGTGAAAGAAAACAAACGGTCTTCGCCAGTAACAGGGTCGGTGATCGACGATTCGCGCTGGGTCAGACTGCCTTCAAACCGGCTGTTCTTTAACCCCATCCAGTCAAGCGGCGCCGTCAGATTGATCCGGCCGCCGTAAATCTGACCGTCGCCGATATTGCCTGGAACCTCGACAATGCCGCCAATGGGGAGGAGGTCTTCGACGTCCTGCACGTAGTTGAAAAAGCCAATCAACTCCACAACGCCAAACTCGCCAAAACGGCGTTCATAGGACGCCTCCACCCTCCAGGTGCGCTGCGGCTGCAAATCCGGGTTGCCAAAATCAACATCTTCGTCGTCAAAGTTCACGGAACTGACGAATTGGCCGAATGAGAGCTGATTGACGATCCGTTCTGCGCTTAAACGCCATTGCACTTTTTCCGCTGGCGCATAGGTGAATGTCACAGACGGTTTGGGATAAACAAAGAACCTGGAGTTCGCATTATCGCCAGACTGGGCAATGCGCGATAATTCCAGGGCGAAATTCGCGTCAATGGTCAGCTTCGGCGCGACCTTCCAGCTGTCGGAAATAAAAGTCTCGTTTCGCAATTCGGAAACGCGCGTATTGGCGCCGTCAATATTGACCGGCTCCAGCACGCCCATATCGTTTGTTGCGACAAGCTCGGCTTCGCTGTCGATGAAGTTGCGGGCAATTTCGCTGCCGAACTGAATGGAGTGCTTGTTCCAGCCTTTCCAGTCAAACTCCATCCGGCCAATGATTTCGCCTTCATTCTGGTCGGAGAAGAAGATCGACTGTTCGGAATCGCCATCGGCCGGCAGAAACTCAAATCCGCTGTCGAAGCTTTCAAACTCACGCCCAAAAAGCGCAATGATCTTGGCGCCGAAATTCTCGGTAAACCCGTGCTCATAATCGGCCCCGATTTCAAATTCGAGTTCATCCAGCGGGAACGTGAACAACGCCAGATCAGGCCCGCCGACCGGCAGAAAACGCGTCTCGTCAAAGTCTTCCCGAAAACGCAGATATTCCGCTTCAACACTGAACCGGGCCGTATCGCCGTTCTCAAATGGGCGCTCAACCTTGAAATTGACCCCGCCGCCCTGTTCACGGAAAACGCCGTCGCGCGTTCGAAACTCGTCCTCTTCGAAAAACCGCGTAATCTCTTCCTCGCCGCCAAACGTCAGCGAAATGCCAAACACGTTTGCGCCCGCTGTATAACTGAAATCGCCCGCCTTGCCCGCATATGAAATCTCCGCCTGCGGACGAAGCCCGCCATTCGGGCGGCGCTTTACAAGTGCGAACCGCCAGGGGATTGACGCCTTAGCGCCTTCGCCGCTCTTGCGCACGACATTGACAACGACAGCTTGACCGCCGACATCAAGCCCGCCGGTGCCGCCGCGGATCAACTCGATTTTTTCCACTGCGCCAAGACCGATACGGCTCAAAATCTCAAAAATATCGGCGGACTTCGTTGAGGGGCGCTGGCCGTCGATCAGCACATTGCCTGCCGCGCCGCCGAACCCGCGCACATTATCTCCGGGATCGATTGAAAATCCGGGAACACGGTTGACGAGATCGAGCGCGGTTATGGGGTTATACTGACTAAAAAACGCCGGCAGATAAATGACCTTGTCGCCATCGGCGCATGTCAGCGCAACGCCGCCGCAGGCCGCCGCACTCGCTGTCGCCGCTGCGGCCTGATCGACATCCTGCGCAGCATGCGCCGCCGCACACATACTCACGCCGCACCATGCCGCCGCCGCCCCTGCGCGCAGCCCCGTCCTTGTGCTTTGGCTCAAGGAACCCCTCCCAATTAAAAATACGCGATCACTGTGTGACAAATGTCGCAATAGATAGCCACCCTTGCGCAGCGCCTGACCAACCAATTCGGGATCAGCCGCCCCGCATTTGCGGCAAAACGATCTGAGCGGGTCTTGATGGTAAATTTAAGACCGGTTGCATGACTGCGTCGCACACAATCGTTAACAACCGGATCAAAAAATCTTGGCGCCGTCGAAGCCTTTTTTCTCAACCTGCGCGCCGGCGCGGAAATCCCGGATCCGCTCTCGCAGTCGTTTTTCCATATATTCAAGCTCCAGATCAAAGATCGGACTGTCCCTGCGGTCTTCGATATTGGTGCAACTATGGCTCACGGTCGCCCGGTTGCGCTGGAAGCACTCGGCGACCTCATTAAGGGTCAGCTGACCCACCACATGGGCGAGATACATGGCGATCTGACGCGCCAGCGAAATCTGCGAGTCTCCGCGCTTCTGGTTGAGCAACGCAGCATGGGGGACACCATGGGCCTCACAAACGATTTCCGCCGCCAATCGCACAATAACGCGGCATGTCCGCTTAGAGAATGCTGTCTCCTGAACCGGCATAAATCTGTCCTCTCCCAAATAAAGCTTTTCAGACCCCGGACTTACTCCGTATGCCGTATGATAAGACTTTAATTTAAGTTGCGGAAAAGTTTACAGAGACGATTTAGCGCCCGCTCGCGCGTAACCTTAACGCCCTGTTGCGGAAGGCTTATGCGAAGAAGGCGATCAACAGGACGAAACCAAGCAAAATTGCGGTCCACAGCGCCATAAAGCCGATTGGCCAGGAACGCGCCATTTGCCCTTCCGGCCCATGAACGGTGTAAATGCGATCCATTATGGCGTGCGTGCGTCTGGTAAAAATCCCCCAGAACGCGTTGAATGTCGCGCCGGATGCACCACTGACCCAGCCCGCCAGCGCCCGACCCGGCACGCGCCAGAGCCAATCGAAATCAAGATTGGTGGACGGCACTTCCGGCGGATACCATTTCAGGATCAACAGAACAGCGAAGGCGAGCACCGCCCAAAGCAGGAGCTGTAACTGCTCGACAATATGATAAGCCGAGTACGGATGATAGTCGGCAATCGCCGCCTGATCCGGCATCAACGCATAAAGCGGGTCGGGGTAGACGCCGATGCCGATGCACATGACCGCAGCAATCCCCATCGCCAGCAGCATTTGCGGCGGCGCTTCTTTCGGACGCTTGCCGCTGTCATGGGCGAAAAACGTGAAGAAGGGGATCTTGATGCCCGCATGTTCAAGAACGCCGGCGGAGGCGAACAGCAGAACGAGCCAGATCCAGAACATATGCGCCTCGCCCGCCGCATCGATAATCAGCCCCTTGGTGACGAAACCGAGCGTGCCGGGGAAGGCGGAAATCGACAGGGCGCCGACAATGCACAGCCCCATGGTGATCGGCATGGTCCGATAGAGCCCGCCAAGCTCGGTCGCTTTCGATGTGCCGGTGCGGAACATCGCCGCGCCCAGCGCCATGAAGAGGAGCCCTTCGAAAATGATATTGCCGAAAGCGTAGCCGGCGGCGCCGTTGACCGCGCCGAAACCGATGGCGACCACCATAAAGCCGACCTGGTTGTTGATCGAATAGGTCAGAACCTTGCGCAGGTCATTTTCAATGAGGGCAAAAAAGATTGGGAAGATCGTCATCACCGCGCCGATATAAATCAGCTCATTTGTTCCGGGGAACGCCCGCGCCAGAGAATAAACCGCGAGCTTGGTGGTAAAGATCGACAGGATGATCGCGCCGGTGATGGTCGATTTCGAATATGAATCCTGCACCCAGTTGTGGAGCAGCGGAAACGCCGACTTGATGCCGAACGCAAGAAACATAACGAGCGCTGAGAATTTAATTGCGCCATCGCCGTCGCGCAGACCGATGAAACTGAAATCAAGCGATCCGGTCTCACGATAGAGAAGGACAATCCCGCCGAGCAGTAAGACGCCCGACAGGATCTGCACAGACAAATAACGCATGCCGGAGAGATAGGTGACGCGCGTGCCCGGCGCCCAGACGAGAAAGACGGAGGTGATCGCCGCAATCTCCCACCAGATAAAAAGCGTAATCAGGTCGCCCGCGAGGACGCCGCCCAGCGCCGCGGCGGGATAGGCGAGCGTTGCGAAATTCTGGGCGCGGTCGCGCTGGCCCCATGCGTAAATGATGTTGAGCGCCGCAGCGATATGGAAGACGACCGCAAAGATGCGCGACAGCGGATCGACGCGCACTGTTGTCAAGCTTTCGCCGAACAACACCAGCCCGCCATACTCGCCAAGGCCTAACGAATAGAGCCGCACCGCCGAAATCGCTGTCACGATCAACAGGATCGGCATCGCCAGGTGACGCGGCGTCGTTAAAGTGATGAGCGCGCCAACGGTGAGGATGACCGCAGGATTGGAAACAAGAGCGTCGACGAGCGCTTCCATCTATTCGCGCTCCTCATAGTAATCTTCCTTGCGGCCAACGAGTTTGCGCAAATGCTGGCCGGCAAGAACGATGAACATAAACGCGGCGAACCCCCAAAAGGCGAAGAAAACCGGGAAACTCTCCGCCGGGAAATGCGGCTTTTCTTTCTGGAAGGCCGGCACGAAACCGGCAAGTGCGGCAAGAACGCTGGCGAGCACCAGTGCGCCGAGGAAGACATTGCGGAAGCCTTTTGTGTCGGCCCATCCCCTTTCATTGGCGGGCTTTTCGTCCGGATTGCGGTTGTGGTCGGTCATCAAGCTACCCCCTAGACCAATCAAAAAAATCAAAAATAGGAAGATCGAAAAAAACAACTGCAACTAAATAAGCTGCGAAAAGCCGCAATAGCCCCATCGATATCGTTAAAAATCTCGATTGCGATTCGTTTACATTCGAACGCTGAAACCACTTCAGCGTTCTACCTCTTGCAGCAAAATACAAATAAAGAAGCCCCCGCAAGGCGCTTCCTAAAATCAAGATTACGCCAAGGATACTAATCCAATCCATCACCCCGCCTCCGCGATGATCGGCGCCAGATACTGATAAAGCGGGTCCGCCGCGAAGAAGAGAACAAGCGCGCCGCTCGCAGTCATCAATGGCGGGACAACGCAGAGCAGCGGCGCTTCTTTTAGATGCCCCCACTGGATCGGCGCGCCCCTCGCCCCTTGCGGTTTCGCATCGCCTTCCGCCGGATTCATATAAAACGCTCGCACAGGAATCGACAGCAAATAGATCACGTTGAGGATCGATGAAATCATCAGCACTGCGATGATCGCGATCTGACCGGCGTCGGCGGCGCCGAGCATCAAAAAGAATTTGGGCCATGACCCGCCCATGGGCGGCAAGCCGATGATCGACATGGCGCCCAGGAAAAACGCGCCGAACGTCCACGGCATTACGCGCCCCAGACCATTCAGCTCAGAGACTAGGGTCTTGTGGTGGGCGACATAGATCGCGCCCGCGCACATGAAGAGCGTCATCTTGCCGAGCGCATGGGCGGCAATCTGGCTCGCGCCGCCCATAACGCCCATGGACGTCGCCAGCATCGCGCCGAGGGTCACATACGACAATTGCGACACGGTGGAATAGGCGAGCCTTGCTTTGAGATTGTCCTTGTTCATGGCGATCAGCGAGGCAAGCAGGATAGAACCCGCAGCGATCCACATGAAGGGAACGCTGGCGCCGGTGTCGCGCAACAGATCGATCCCGAAAATATAGACGACAATTTTCAACACCGAGAAAACGCCGGCTTTCACCACCGCCACCGCATGGAGAAACGCGGAGACCGGCGTTGGCGCGACCATGGCGTTGGGCAGCCAGGGATGGACCGGCATCAGCGCCGCCTTGCCAATCCCGAAGGCGTAAAGCCCGAGCAGCACCGGCACAATCGGCCCGGCCGTATCCACATTCCCCGCCAGCACGCCGCCGACCGTGAACTCGGTCGTATCGGCAATGGCGTAGGTCCAGACGATCGCAGGTAGAAGAAGCCCGATCGATGTCGCCATCAAAACACCGAGATAAATCCGCCCGCCATTGCGCGCTTTTTCATCGCCGTAATGGGTGACGAGCGGAAAGGTGGAGAGTGTCAGCACTTCATAGAATATGAACAGTGTAAAGAGGTTCGACGCATACGCGACGCCGATCGCCGCAGAGATCGCAACGGCGAAGGACATAAAGAACCGCGTCTGGTTCTTTTCATTATGCCCGCGCATATAGCCGATAGAGTAAAGCGAGTTTACGAGCCAGAGACCACTCGCAATGACGCCGAACATGGCGCCCAACGGTTCAGCCCGGAAAGCAATAGGCAAACCGGCAATCACCTGGAACGCAAAAAGCTGCGGACGGGCGCCGGTTCCCACGGCAATAAAAACAATGATTGTCAGAATAAGGAGCGCGCCTGCGGTGAGAAGCGTCGCTGCTTCGCGCAAGTTCGGCGATTTATCGAGCAGCCAGATCGCGATACAGCCTAGCAGCGGCAGGCCGACGGCAAGGCCCATGGCGACAAAGGGTTGGATCATTGCCCCATCCCCGCTGTAAAGGTCAGCGCCTCAGCCGCGCGCGTCGCAAGACCGCCTGTCAGCTCAGTGTTGAGGCCGAAATAAATATTCGCTGCGACCAGGACCCACATCGGGATCAGCATTTCCAGCGGCGCATCCTTATTCGGGATCGCATATTGCCCATCCTCCGGCGGATCGCGCAGCACCATCACCTCAACGATGCGCCCGATATAGAGAAGCGCAATCAACGAACTCAGCACAATGAGGAAACCGACATGCCAGTAGCCGGCTTCAAACGCGGCCTGAAGCAGATACCATTTGGAGACAAATCCGACCGTCAGCGGCACTCCGATCAGCGACAGCCCGGAAAGGATGAACGCCCAGGCGGTGAACGGCATGCGTCTGGATAATCCGGCGAACGCCTTGATCGAATGCGAGCCCGCCCTGAGGACGACACAGGCGACCGCCATGAAGAGCGCGCCTTTCATCAGTCCATGGTTGAACATGTGAACGAGACTTGCCGCCACCCCTTCGACGGTGCCGAAAGAAAGACCGAGCAGCATGTAGCCGATTTGTCCGACCGAAGAATAGGCGAGCATGCGTTTGACGTCTTCCTGAAAGACCGCGACAATCGAAGCCACAAACATGCCGGCAAGACCAAGCGGCAAGAGCACCCAGACAAAAGCGGCGCCCAGGAACTCAAAGTCAAAACCGAAGACGGTGTAGATGAAGCGGATCAACACATAGACCGCCATCTTGGTTGCGGTCGCAGCCAGAAACGCAGACACCGCCGACGGCGCATAGGCGTAAGCGCCCGGCAGCCACAGATGCATCGGAAACATCGCCAGCTTCAGCCCGATGCCGACGAGGATAAAAGCAAAGCCCGCGTCAACGACCCTGTTCGACTGGCCGGTAAGCCGGTCATGGAGGTCGGCCATATTCAGTGTGCCCGTCGCCTGATAAAGCAGACCGACGCCGATCACGAAGAACGTAGCGCCAATGGTGCCCATAATGAGATAGTTGAACGCCGCGGTCAGCGCGCGCCGGTCGCGCCGGGCGCCCATGGCGACAAGGGCGTAGGTCGCGAGCGAGGAAATCTCCAGAAAGACAAATACGTTGAACGCATCGCCGGTAATGGTGACGCCCAGCAGACCGGTGAGGCAAACCAGCATCGCGCCATAAAAATACGGCGATTGCCGTTCATCGATTTCAAGCTGCACGGATCGATAGGCGAACGGAAAGACGACGGCGGCAATGCCGGAAATCAACAGCAGAATGAGCGCGTTTGCGATATCGACGCGATACTCAATGCCGAGCGGCGGCGCCCAGGCGCCAAGATGATAGGAAAAGAAACCCGCCTCAGACTGCGCAACCGCCGCCAGCAGATACGCGCATGCTGCAAAAGTCAGCCAGCTGACGAATGTCGCATAGAGATGCGGCGCACGCCCCTTTGGCAGAAGGAGCGTAATCGGCGCCAGCAAGAGCGGCGTGATTATCGGCAGAACAGGAAGCTGTTCGGCAAAATTCATGCGCCTGCGCTCCCGGCTGCTTCGGCGGCCTTGTCGCCAAACTCCGCGACATTATCCATGGCTTCCAGTTCGTCTTCCTCAATCGTTCCGTAGGCTTCGCGGATGCGCACCGCCAGCGCGAGCCCAACGGCGGTGCCGGCGACGCCGACGACAATCGCGGTGAGGATCAAAACATGCGGCAGAGGATTGGTGTAAATGACCTCGGAATGATACGCCGCCGCCTCGGCCACAGCCTCAGCGCCGTTGGCGCCGCCATGGACCGCAGCCTCGCCCTCAGGTTTAAATCCAGGCGTTTTCAACGCCTCTTTTGCGGCGTCGGCGAGGGTTGTGTTAGCTGATTTGCCGATGTCGGCGGGAAGATTGTCCGGCGCGTTGTGGAGCGAGCCCGCCGCCGCTTTCAAATCTTCCGCATCATGCGCCTCAAACGCATTTGTCGCAGATTTCAGATCGTTTGCATCGAACGTGTTTTCTATTTTCGCATGATCGGCGCCTGCAGATGAAGCCTCATGCGCATCCGCGCCGGCGTCATGTCCGCCATTGTCGTTTCCAACGGCGCCATGCCCCGCATCACCATGACCTGCGCCGTGGCCGCCCTCGCCATGATCATCGCCTCCATGACCGCCGCCATGGTCAAGTTCGCCGCCGATATAGATCGGCGCGGTGCCGCCGGCAATTTTGCCCATGGTGATATAGAAGATGAACACCGATGTCTGAAAAATGTTGAGGCCGACAATTTTCTTCACGAGATTGCCGCGCGCAAAAACGGTGTAAAGCCCCAACATCATCAGTACAATAACAATCCAGTAATTGTACCGCGCGACAACAAAATCGATCCAGGTTTCCATCATGATCAGGCGCGCCTTACCAGTCCGACTGGTCAATATCGGGTTCGCGGCCCGTAAAGTGATAGAAAATCGTCAGCATGGTCGATGCGACCGTGACGCCGACGCCCCACTCCACCAGCAAAATGCCGTAGTGCTGGCCGGCGTGATGGGTCGAGTCCGGATCAATCGCGTCATAAGCAAGAAGATTTTCGCCCAGGAGCATCGTGGCGACGCCAGTGCCGGAATAGAAAAGCACGCCCACCACCATCGCAATGATGAGGGCGCGCGGCGGCAACACTTTCTTTGTTGCTTCAAGACCCGTGCAGAAGGCGTGTAAAATAAACGCCACAGCAAAAATCACGCCCGCCTGAAATCCGCCGCCCGGCCCGTAATCGCCGTGAAACTGCACGTAAAGCGCAAATAGAATAATCGGCGCAAAGAAAATCTTAGTGGTCACTCTGAGGATCAGCTGTTCCATCAGCGTTTCTCCTCTTCAACATCGGAGACCTCACGGCCGCCGCGCACCGATCCCGCGCCAAGCAGCAGAATCACAGCAAGCCCCGCGGTGAAGATCACCAGCGTCTCGCCAAGCGTGTCAAAACCGCGATAGCTCGCCAGCACCGCCGTCACGATATTCGGAACAGCAATGTCATTTGGCGTTTCCTCCACATAGGCCTGGCCCACATGAGCATTCGCCGGGGCGTCCGGATCGCCGAAAGCCGGCATGTCGATGGTCGCATAAAGAAGCGCAGCGCCGGTCGCCAGCACCGCGACGCGCGCCACCGGCACCCGGCGCGATTCAAACGGCTTTTCACGCCGCACCGTCAGCAGCATGCCCGCCAGCATTAAAACTGTCGACACGCCGGCGCCAACCGCCGCTTCCGTGAACGCCACATCCACCGCGTCCAGCGAGACGAAAAAGGCGGCGGACAGCAGCGAATAAATGCCGGAAAGCATAACGACTGCGAATAAATGACGGGAACGGAGCATCGCAACCGCAACAAGCACCAACATTGTCAGAAGCGACAAATCGACCAGAATAATAGGGGAGACTTCGTATTCGTAAACGCTCACTTGCCGTCTCCCTTATAGCGCAGTTCAGGCCCTTCCATCGGCCGAAAACCAACCATCCAGGCCGCATGGGCGATGGCGTGGGTGGCGACCGGCGAGGTCAGCCCCAGAAAAATTGCAATGAAAGCGAGTTTGGCGACCACGAGCCAGTTCGGCGCCTGCAGCATCATCGCAAGCACCATCAGCTCAGCGCCCGCCGTATCGGTCACCCCGGCGCCGTGGAGGCGAGTGTAAAAATCCGGAAACCGCACAATGCCTAGCGCGCCAACGACAACAGCAAAACCGCCAAGCAGAAACAACAGCCAGGAAAGGATGTCGCGGATCAGGTCGATATTCGGGTCAAGGCCCATCATGATGACCTCTCCACTTGCGGAAATCGCACAACCCAACCACCGTTCATTCCCGCGCAAGCGGGAATCCATTTTGGAATTTTTGCTGGCGGCGCCATGGATCCCGGATAGTGCGCATTTCCTTCGAAATCAGAGATTTCGAGAAATGCGACTTCCGGGATGAGCGGATGAAACGAGCGCCCCATTATGTTTCTTCCCTCGCCGGCTCAGCCGGTTCGCCCTTTGGCGTGCGATAGGAGAAAAAGCGCAAAATTGCGATGGTCGCGGCGAAATTGATCAGTGCGTAAAGAAGCGCAATATCCAGAAAATCCGGCCGGTCCGTGAGAAATCCCATCAGGCCGATCAACAAAACCGTCTTTGTGCCGAATGAGTTGCCGGCGAGCACCCGATCATAGAGCGACGGGCCCGCGAAAGCGCGGACCAGGGCGAGCACCATGGCGGCGAGTATCGCAGCGGTTGCAGCGGCGAACATTATGCGCGCCTCCGCTCAATGCGCGCCGCCCGTTCTCCCATGGCGCAGATGCCGTCGTAATCGGCAAGCTCTTCGGTCAGGCCATGCACCAGAATTTCCTCCTCGCGCATATCCACCGTGACCGTGCCCGGCGTCAGCGTGATGGAGTTGCCGAAAATTGCCTTGCCGATGGGGGTGCGCGGCGGGTTCGGCACAAGAAAAAGTTTCGGCGACAGCTTAGGCTCAACCGCAAGGGCCTGGCGGGCGACCATCAAATTCGATTTGCCGATCTCAATCGTCAGCCAGGCCATATATCCGATAATGCCCGGAAAAATCCCGCCCGGCAGACCCTCCGCATCGACCACGCCGGCGCGATGGGCAAGCCATGCCGTAAACAAGACGGACCCCGCGCCGAAAGCGAGCAGAAGCGGTTTGTCAAAGTACCCCGACAATAAAAGCCATAGCGCCGCCAGCATGATGACAAGAATAATGAACCGCCCCATTCAGCCCTTCTCTCTGCAAAGCCGAATGTTCATCCATTGATCAACATTCAGCTGCGGGCAAGACCTTAAGCGCCCTCGCATCGCGCGCCGCCGGCCTTTCCCTTTTAGAGCCGGACGCTTCAGCGCCCGGCGGCGTTGTCCGCCACTTTCAATTGTTGGCGCCGCTAACGCAAATGTCCGCATAAACGGACACTGCCCGGTGAAAGACCCCAGGCGCGACGCATTTGAACGCGAGCGCGAATGTCGCAGAATTTTCGGGAAAATCAACGGGTTGGGTAATGAAAAGTCAAAGGCGGCGCAACGGAAACAGGCTCCCGCGCAAGGACTGCCCCGTACCTCGCGCGGGAGCGCTTCTCCCCTCTTCAGCAACCGGCGCGCCGTTCAGACCTCAGACGGCGAGACCCGCAATCTGATCGGCGAGCCATCGCCGATGAAGTTCAAGACGCGCTACCATGAACTCTGCGCCCGGCGTGCTGGCGAGCTCGCTGATCCACAGCGCCATGACGCGCTCCTGAGAGACCAGCCAGTCATAGAGGTTTCGTTCGAAACCATATTCAGGCATGTACAATGCTCCTTACAGGAATGACTTCTTTTAAAATCCCTGACGCCAACTGATCGCGGCCTTGAAATTCGCGCCCGGCTGGCTGACGCCGGCGGCGACGACTTCAAAATCCGCATCCGTCACATTATCGACGCCAAGGTCGATCCGCAGTCCCTCCAGCGGCCCGTTGCTCGGCTCCCAAACTGCGTAAACGTCGCCGACGGTGAAGCCGTCTCGAGCCAGCGTCGGATCATTGACCTCATCGAAATCACCGGCGATCGTCACGCGCGCGCCGATTCGAAGATCGGCTCTCGCCCACTTCACCCCGCCATCCAGGAAAATCGTATCCGGTTGGAGAATGCCGACAAACTCTCCGGTATCTGCATCTTCGCCGTCAATAGTTGAATAATTACCGCGCAGGTAAAAATATTCAGAATCGTACATTGCTTCTAGTTCGACGCCGTCGATTTCGGCATTGGCGACATTAACATTCCGGCTGATATTGCCGAACGCCTCGCCGGAACCGCACGGCGGCAGGAACGGCGACACCTGATCAGGCGTCAAAAAGCACGTAAACGGAATATTGACCTCAAGATCGATAAGGTTGTCGACGTCAGAGGAATAATATGACGCCTTTGCTGTCAGCGTATCGCCGCCAAAGAAGATATTATCGAAATCAACGCCGGCGCCGACTTCAAAAGTCTGCGACTCTTCCGGAACAAGATCCGGATTGGGAATGAAAAAGTTCGTCACGAAAGCTGGCGGTCCAAAGGGCCCAAACGGACCGGGCACAGAGAGGTTGGGAATTTGAAAGTGAATGCCGTCAGCATAAATTTCGTTAAAAGAGGGCGCTCGGAACGCTTCCGCCCAGTTGCCGAAAATAAGGACCTCTTTAATCGGTTTCCAGGAAACACCGACTTTCGGTGAGACCGCATCATCATCAGTTGATGGCGCGCCGGGCGCTTCATTTTCAAAACGATCCCAACGGGCGCCGGGAATAATCGTAACAACGCCGGCCGCACCCAGATCGACCGCAAGTTCAGCCTGAGCGAAAGCGCCATAGAACCGACTGGTGGCGTCAGGCACGCCGCCGCGCGTGCCGTCCACTGTCGTGTTGTCGCGACCAATCTGCTCGTCACGATAGAACTCGCCGCCATAGGTGAAGGTAAGATCAGCGCGGGATCCAAAGGAAAATGAGGAGCGGTTATCCGCTGTCACACCGACTGTTTCAACCGCACGCGTCACAACACGCGTAGTCTCGGCCTCATCCTCTTCGACTTCATTATCCGTATAGTAACCGATGATATTGAAATCGATAAGCGGGCTTGAAGGGTTATATCGTAAGCCGCCGCGAAGCGTATCCGCGCTGATATCGCGAAAAACTTCTTCATTGCCCGGTCCGGCAAGATTAGCGCCTTGCGGATTGTTAGGATCGATGCTGTCGCCGCCGAAGCGCACCCATGAAGCGAAAAGTTCCAGATCGTCACGGGGCCGGAAAGTCGTTTTCAGGAGCGACGATAATATCTCGTCGTCTGACGGCAGTGTTAGACCATTGCCCAGTTCGATATCGCTGGAATTACGCAGCGTAAAGTTACCGACCACATCAACTTTGTCGTCTGCCGTACGCCAGGCGCCGGTTGCGGCAATCCGGAATTCATCATTGACGCTCTGGAAACCGCCGCCGACTTTGATAGCCGCCGTCTCTTCATCACTCAAAACATCCCTGGCGGTCACTGTGCGAAGAGCAATGACGCCGCCCAGAGCGCCGGAACCATAGAGCGCTGAAGTTGGCCCGCGCACAACTTCAACCGCCTGAACAAGATCGGGATCAATAAAAAAGCGCCCGTCGTGGCCTGAAAGGAAACTCTGGCGCGCGCCATCGAATAAAACGAGCACGCCTTCTCCGGAAAGACCGCGCACAGCCGGGGTCTCACCGGTGCGGCGAGGGCCGCCGTCAAAATTGGCGCCCGGCACAGCGGCGAAAATATCCGACAGGCTGGAGGGATTGAAATCGAGAATGACGTCCTTGTCGATCACAGTCACCTGACCGGGATAGTCAAAAGCCGGCAGCGGGTTGCGTGTCGCGTAGACCGTAATTTCGTCCTCAACGGAGATATTGTAGAGGTTTTCAGCGGTGTTCTTTACGCTCTCCGCTTGTTCCTCTCCGCCTTCGTCCTGCGCAATCGCAACACCCCCGAGCGCTGCTTCCATGGCCCATAAGGCCGTCCCCAAAAGAAAAACCCCTCGCATTTTCCCATACTCCATGATAATGACTTTCATTTTCACGCTGGGTAACATCACGTTTTCGAGATTGCAACTCAGAATCATTCGCGATACTAAAATTCGAATGTCGGCGTGGGGCCGGCATCATTCAAATTCGAGGGACCATGACTACTTCCGTGCAGAATGCTGTGATCGCCGGGTCGGCGTTGTTTCTTCTTGGCGCTTGCGAAACAGTAACGACGCCTTCTGAACCGACAGCCCCCGTGACGGTGTCATCAGCGCCCGCCTCCCAAGCTCAATATGAAGCAGACCGTCAGGCAATCCTTGCCATGGCTGGCGATTACCGAGTCACTTTCGATTTCACTGAGACAGTTGCGCTTGCTGACGGCTACGAGCTTAAAGACAAGAAAATCAGCGGCGCCCATGAAATAGTCAGGGTGATTGAAGATACGGGAGATTTTATCAGCCTGCAGCACATTCTGGTTGTCGGCGGCGAGCAGAAATTCCCCGTCAAGCACTGGCGCCAGGATTGGAGATATGAGCCGGAAAGCGTTCTTGTTTTTATCGGCGGCAACGCATGGGAAAGTCGTACGCTCCGCGCAGCTGATGCGCGCGGAAAATGGTCGCAAACAGTGTATCAGGTTGACGATTCGCCGCGTTATGGCGCGCTTGGCGTCTGGGCCCATACGGACGGGTTTTCGCAGTGGACGCCGCCGGCGGAATGGCGGCCACTGCCCCGGCGCGATATGACCACGCGCGACGACTATCACGCGGTTGATGCGATCAACCGCCATACGATCACGCCTTCCGGCTGGGTTCACGAGCAGAACAACACCAAACTTGCCTTTGACGAAGACGGCATGAAAGCGCTGGTGCGAGAAATCGGGGTCAATACCTATATCGAGGACAGCAATTTCGACACCGATGTCGGCGATAATTACTGGAATGACACGCGGGCATTTTGGCGCTTTGTGCGCGATGAATGGACAGCGCTTGAACAGACCAAAATTCCATTCGGGCTGACTGTGCAAGGCGAGTCTGAAGAACTCTACGGTCAACTTCTCGGCCTTGCCTCAGGCCTGCGCGGCGGCGAATACGACTTTGACGAAGCGACAGCGCTCGCTCGCCAGGCTATCGCTGAATACACAACAACCGATATTGGTTCTCTAGCCAGCCGCGTAGCCGCAACGCCAGCGCTTGGCGAGTGACGCGCCCGATGCCGGGGACCGCTTCTACCACAAGGCTTGCTCTCGGCTTAATGATGATAGCAAGCCTGATTTATATCTATTGGCTTGGCGCGGCCATCCACGACCAGCCCGACCGGGAAAGCCTGGTCGCCATAATCTGGCGCCTTGTCGGGTTTGGCGTTGTGTCGATCCCCCTGCTGATCGTTAGGCAGGGCGTATCGTCAACGCCCTTGCGCACTGCGCATGCGGCTGTTGGCGCTTGACGTTGTCTTCCTGACCGCAACAGGGCTGCTCACGGTCTGGGCGCGTGGCTCGGCGCTGAAAGTCTTTGACTGGTTCGCAATCCCAAGCCCGGTAGAACGCATGAACGGACCCTACGAATTTCTGGAAGCCGCCATGGCGTCGGCGCCAAGGCCTTTCCTATGCTGCTCGTGCTGTGGGTTATCTTGTGGATTGCCGAAAAGTTTCGAAGCGGCGCCAACCGCTAATCGCGCTATATGATATCGGTGCAGCGCTTTTATCGGCGAACGCGCCGGGCGATCCGGATTAACCGCGCCGCTTCTGTCGCCGCCGTTTCTTCCGGAATGGCTTCCACTTCGTTGGCGTCCAGATAGGCGCTGAGCGCATCCAGTAAAATCGTCTGACAAGACTCCCGCATGCTGCGCGAAGCATAGCGCAGCCTGACAAAATCCGCAGCGGGCATGCGAAACTTCACGGTTGCCCGGACGCCGGTCTTGTCCGCGCCGCCGTCTGGTGCGTTCAAGACAGCAGCGCCGTCATTTTTGCGTTGCGCCCGCAAGCGAGCGCGTTTGACCGCCTGTTTCACTGTCCAAGCGTCAGGCGGCGTATTCGGCGCGCTATCGCGATCGCTTTCGTGTTGAATTTGGCGCGGTGGAAACGCCCGCACATTGTCTTGCGAAGCCTGTTCCTCAGCCTCGTTTCCGGGATTGGCGGCGTAGGATGCATCGCGCGCCTCAACATCGACGATGCGAGGGCGCCCGGCGCGCGGGCGCAGCGGGCGCATGTCGATCTCAACGCCTTCATGGGCGTACGGATCAACCGCTGGCGACGCCTGGCCCTTCCGCGCCAACAGACTTGAGGTCAGAGGGGCGGCGGCAGTTTCAGCGGAGGATGAATTATTTGGCGCGTAGCCGGACATCACACCGCCCGGCGGCCAAAGACGCGACTATGAGGATTGGCGATAGCGCTCCCTTCTTCCTGGGTGCGATAACCGCTCTCGGCGCGTTGCAATCGCTCGTACAGATAGGTCCATAAGCTGCTCACTTCCTGAGCGGAAGCGCAGAACGGATCGATTTCCATCACGGTGCGCCCGTCAATCATGGAGGCGGCAAAGTCAACGCGGTGGTGAATGGTTGTCGGCGCCACCGTGCCGTGCTGGGAGAGCGCGATGGCGGCCTCTGACGTAATGCGCGCGCGCTGGGTCGCGCCGTTGACAACAAAAATCAGCGGCTTGCCCCTGGCTTCCGCAATGTCCACGGTCGGACCGACGGCCCGCAGATCATGGGGACTTGGGCGCGTCGGCGCCACCACGATATCGGCATAGCTGACAACCTCGGAAATCGCACGCGTCACCGCCGGCGGCGTGTCGATCACCACCAGCCGGAAACCTTCCTCGCGCGCGCTGTCGAGGTCATGAAACAGATTTGAGAAAACAGACTGAATAAACGCCGGGTTCGGATCTTTTCGAACGTTCCACCATTTTGCAAGAGAGCCCTGGGGATCGGTATCGATCAAGGCTACGGGCCCTGCGCCCTGACGTTCAGCTTCGACCGCAATGTGGCCGGACAATGTCGTCTTCCCCGATCCGCCTTTTTGAGAGGCAAAGACGATCACGCGCATTGACGGAAACATGCGTCCTCCGAGAAATCCATTATCGACCAGCATGGCCAAGTTGTAGCGTGGCACACAGCCCTTAACGACGCCCGTGAGCGACCGTCGCAATTTAATTCAATTTGTACAGAAACCACTCTTGCGCCAAACCCTAGCGAGACGCAAAAAGCCGGCGACGCCTTAGATACGCAAAAGCGCCGCCAGCGAGAACATCTATGACAGAAAGCCCTTAAGCGAGGCTTAAGCAAGAAAAGCCGTCTTCCGCCTAGTCAACGAGATCTTCGTCAAGCCCAAGCAGGCGCGTGATATAGGCGATGCGCGGATTTGCATCCCAGTCCCAGTAGCGCAGGATAGCGCGTGAAAAGTCGCGCGCCAGGGAGTCGAAAATTGACAGCAGATACTCAGCCCTCGCCGGATCATCAGCGCCTTCATCGCCGCCTTTTTGATAGAGGGCTGTAAAATCGTCCCGCGAAACGCCCAGGCTTTTACAAAGAATGGCGAACGGCTCGCCGCCGGGATCGCGCAACACGCGCCCGGCCAGCGGGCGGCTGACGCCTGCGATCATGGAAACAGCATGGATAATTTCCTGGCTCGGATAGCGCCGCGCCGCTGACAAAGTCCGCAAGACCACTGTCATGTCGACCGGCTCGCCATGGACGCCGCGCGGCCTGTGCCGGCGTTCGCATAATACCAGAATATCACGAACAAACGGATCCGGTTCCGTCTTTGAACGGAACACTTTCGGATAAAGATCGGCCAGCGCATCCTGAATTGGTTTCCGATCGATGGCGAAGCGCGCAAGAATGCGACGCCGGTGTTCCTGATCCACCCACCAGAACATCATGAAGCCATGGGCCGGCTCCAACTCCCGGCGGCGCAGCAGCGGCGCCTGCAACTCAGGGCGCGTCGCCGACATCGCCACAAACTTGTTTACGGCGTTGGGCGAGAGCGTGCAGTCATCGCGCCGCAAGAGCGAGAAATAAACGTCCGGCTCATCATTCTGCAGCAAAGCGTCGGCGACCGCCGTTGACAGCTCAAGCCGTTGCGCAATCATCATCCGGTGTTGCAACGAACCTTCACGGGCGGCTTCAATCAGCAAGGCCTCCGGCACCACTTCAGCGCCGAGCAGCACTTTTTCAGCCACCTGCGGCTCATCCAGGATTAACATCCGCACCAGCGCCGGCGGGCATTCCGCGACGCGCGCCACCCGCGTCGCCAACTCTATACGCAACTCAACTTCAACCTTGTCGACAACTTGCAGCAACAGATCAGCGACCAGAGAGCGTTCGTTTGCTGAGATGCGCCCTGCCGGCAAAACGACAATATCGGCGAGCGAGCGCACCATTTGCGCGCGCGGTTTCGTGCCGATCCGCGTAATCGGCGTTAACATCGTTTCCGCGTCGGGCACCGGTTCAATGCCGTCAATCGCGTCGTAATGGGCCATTTCTGGAGATCCGCCCTTGTTGTTGAAGAACCGTTGTAACCGGAACACCGTTAACGGGTGATTGCGCCCAAGCGTTCGATTTTCAAAGACCGCACGGGCAGGCTTTGCTATGGTTGCAAGGCAGGCTCGAAGGAGGATCTTCAGGATCGTGGCAGAATGGACCCGAAACGGCGCGCGCGCCGTGTTAATTGCGGCGACAGCAGCAGGCGCGGCAGCCTGTGCGAGCGGTGAAAAACTCAGTGTTTTGCGCGAAACGCCGAGTTTTCAGGTTGGCTATAATGACGGCTGCCTGACCTCGAACGAAGAAGACAAAAGCTTTTCCACGAAAAAAGCGAGAGACGCCAACGCGTTTGAAGCCGATGAAGCCTACAGGGCCGGCTGGCGGCAAGGATATCTGGAGTGCGGCGGCCAACGCACCCGCGACGCGACCGACGGCGGCCGCATTCTCGGAGAGCGTAACGAATATTAACAGAACGCTAAAACCGGTTGAAGTCGATTTGGCCTGAAATTCCTGACCCTTCGAGACGCTTTCGCTGAAGCTTCTCAGGGTGGGAATTCTCTATTTCCGCCAATCGGTTTTTCATGCTGAAGCACCGCGGAGGGACGGCCTTGCGAACGACGGGTGATCTGTTGGCAATTCAAGACATCTAAAAAACGCAGGCTTCAACGCGCTGAGATTTTTTCAGAAGCAGATCACTAAAAAAACGACTTCCTGAAGGAAGCCGTTTTTTGCATTTGCTCACAAAAGGAGATGGGAGGCTTATTCGCCTTCCCCTTCAGTTTCTGTAGTCTCATCAGCTGGCTCATCGGCAGCCTCACCGTCTTCGTCTTCTGCCGGCTGATCAGCCGAGCCGTCGAGATTAAGCGGCCCGTTGCATCGCTGTTCGAATTCCGCCTGAGCGGCGCGTTCCTCAGCTGTCGGATCACGCCCCTGGATCGACCGGATTTGTTCCTGCTGCTCAAACCGGCGTTGATCTTCCTGACACCGCTCAAGTGTTTGCGCACGCTCGAGCGCTACGCCGTTCTCATAAGTCCGGATCACCGCATCGATATAGCCAATCCATTGAGCAGCCTGGCGCCGCGAACTTTCATAACGCTGGGCGTTCACAAAAGAAGCGCGCGAGCGTCTCCAGATCGCGGTATCTTCCGGACCGGCCTGATTGAACTGCGCGGTGCCCAAAAGCGCCCAGGCGTCGCCCGTGTCGCCGCGGTCCATGCCGCCTTTATTAACAGCCTGGCGCAACGCCGTTTCCGCAGCGGCATATTGTTCATCAGCCAAGAGCACCTGCCCGAGGCGATAGAACAACGTGCCGTCAGAGGCGCGGCCTGCAGCTTCACGCAGAATTGGGATCGCGCGCTTATGTTCGCGAGACTGGCTCCAAAGCTGTGAAAGAAGAACAAGATTATCCTGTGTTCGTTCGATATTCCCCGCATTCATCTCCCGATCAAGCATGACCGCAGCGCGATACGGATTATCAAGGAAGGAAAGATACCGAACCACATTCAGCAATTCGGACTCTTTATCGAGAAGGCCTGCGCGATAGGCGACTTCAAGCACCGAAAAAGCTTCACGATCTTTACCGGTGGTTTGATAGAGACCTGAAAGCTGCGTCCAGTAAGGTTTATCACCCGGCCAGAAGCCGATGATCTCTTCCAGCAGCGCGGCGCGATCATCATTCCGGCCTAACTCGGAATAAATAATATTCAGCAAGTCATAAGCGCTTTTCTTGGGCTCCGGAACCTGGCCCGTCGTCGGATCAGGACGCTTGGACGCCTGAAGCGCATTTTGCGCCGGGCTCAACGCCGCTTGATAGTTGTCAGTCTGATAATATGCCGCCGCCAAGAGATACCAGGCGTTATAGTCAACTGGCTCGTTGCATCGCTGCGCATTCTGAATCCAGCTATTCAGACCGGAAATAGCAGCCTGAAAATTATCATCCTGAAATTCGAGCTGGGCGATGAAATATCGGATCTGATTATTGCGCGAAGCCGGCAGCGCTCCGGTATTAAGCGCCGTTTGAAGATCGCGTTTCGCATCCGATAACCGATCGAGGTTGATCATCACATTTGCACGCAGCTCACGAACTGTCGCGATCTCATATTGGCTCATGGAAGAACCGCGCTGGGCTAGAAGCTGGTCGAACTGAACCAACGCCTGCTGATACTGATCAGCCTCCATCAATGCATAGATTTCCTGCACTTCACCGCCAATCCGTGGACTGAGCGTTGAAGACGGACCGTCGTCATCCCCCTGGCATTGCAAGGCAAGCGCAGATGTAGGCATAGCCGCCACTCCGAGCGCCAATGCTAAAGCCGAGGCGGAAAGGAGAACTTTAACTGGTTTCCAGCGCTTCATAATCATTGTTTGGCCCTATGCCTGAGTTTCGCATCGCGAGTTTCGTATGGTAGAGCAACGCTTATACTGACAATTCCAAAACTCATTTATCAGCCTTCCAGTTGGAAAGTGAACTGGGTGACAACGCCGCGACGCCACTGCGCTTCATTATCTACAATCTTTGGCTGATACTTCCAACGCTCAGCGGCCCGGATCGCGGCTCGATTAAAGCAGCTATTGGTTGAATCGATTACAGAAACGTTTGTAACCTGACCTTCCGGCGTCACATCAAATTGCACAGCAACAGTTTCCCCGCCATCAGAAGCGCGCCCCTGACATCTCTCAGGGTATTGCGGTGGAATTCGCACAAGCGGTTGAGCATCGCGGTCCGGGTTGAAACCCGATCCGATATCAAGATCAGCGTTGATTTCAGGAACAGCGGCGGTGACGCTGTCGAGAGACGGACGGTTCGACGGATCGTTTACAGCCGGCGGCGGCGGCGGCGGCGCATCCAGCGTAGGCCGCTCTATGTCTCGTGACGCGTTAGAAATATCCGTATCCTGAATTTGCGCCGTAATGCTGATGTTTACCGCATCCTGCTCGTCCTCAAGACGAATTTCCTGGCGAATCATCGCCGCCATAAACAGAAATAAAAATCCGGTTACGACGACAGCGCCCGGCACGCCGATAAAGAGACGAATTGCAGATCCCATGATCTTCGTTCCTTATGTCCGCTCGGTCGACACGGCGACATCGGAAAGTCCTGTCGCACGAATCTGATTTACAACTTCAACAAGATAGCGAGACTTTGCTTCCCGGTCCGCCTGAACAACCGCCGTGCTTTTCGGATTTTGACGCAAGAGGTCCTCAACCAGAATACGCACTTCTTCCAGCTCGACTTTTTCTTTGTTGATCCAGATTTCGTCATCAGCGGAAATGGCGACAATAATTTTTGCAAACTTACGATCGCTGGCCGTCACAGCTTCCGGACGCTCCACTTCAATCCCGGGCTCACGGACGAATGTCGACGTCACGATGAAGAAGATGAGCATGATGAAGACGATATCCAGAAGCGGCGTCACATTGACGTCTTCCTCATCGCCTCCCTGCTGTGAAAAATTGCGTCTTGCCATAATCAGTTCGCCTGCAGATTACTGTTCATTCATTAGGCCGGCGCGCCGGCGCGTATCAGTCTGCTCATGCGCTGCAACATGCTTGCGCATGGCGTTTTATTGCTCCTCCTGCAACGCAAGAGACACAGCGCGAGCGCCGCCGTCCTGCGCCGCATCCATCACCTCAACGGCAACGCCGGATGCGGATTCTGGCGCAGCACTGACAAGCACAACGCCATTCGGCTCCCGGGCGATAAATTCCTGCACTGTCGGCTTCACTGAACCGGGATCGATAACGCGCACATTATTAATGCGCACAAAACCGTCTTCCTGGATCGCCAGCAGCAATGCGGGCGGCGGCGCCGTATCCGGCTCGTCCTCATTGTCTTCCGGCGTACGAACATCAATGCCTTTTTCGCGCAAAAACGTCGCTGTCACGATAAAGAAGATCAAGAGAATGAAGACGATATCAAGCAGCGGCGTGATGTTGACGTCGGCGGAATCATCCTGGTGAGTTGCGCGTTTCCTCATAGTGCTCTGTCCACGAATGAACCGTCGGATTGGACCACAAGATCATCGCTGACCCGGTGCTGGGCTTTTTGCACATTCCGATCGAATGTATTGATAAAGATCAAACCGGAAAGCGAAGCCACTAGACCCGCCATAGTCGGTATCGTCGCCGCTGAAATGCCGGCGGCCATCAAACGAGCGTTCGACGAACCGGTCACCGCCATCACGTCAAATACCTGAACCATTCCGGTGACGGTCCCGAGAAGACCGAGCAGCGGCGTCACGGCGACCAGCGCACGAATGACATTGTTAAATCGGGAAGCCTCCTGCAAGGCTTCCGAAATCAGGCGCTCGCGCACCGCATGCGCATACCAGGACTGGTGATCGCTGCGCGCATCCCATGCGCGCTTGGCGCGTTTCACAACACCGCTATGCGCGCCGGACCAATACATGAGCCGTTCGATGATCAGCGCCCACATCACAAACGTTGTGGCCATGATCACGCGAAGGACATTGCCGCCAGCGTTGAGAAAATCATTCAACGCATCCCAGGCGATAGAGGGGTTTAGTAGCTCGAGCATATCTCGAGAGTCCCTTTCGTTGCCTTCACCTGGCCGGGCTTACGCCCGGCCGCTCTCTGCGTGTTCGGCGATAATGCCGGCGGCTTGCTCTTCAAGAATTTGCGTAACGCGCTTGGATGCGCCGGACGCAAAAGCGTGAAGGAGAAGCAACGGGATCGCCGCGATCAGACCGAGCACTGTGGTCACCAAAGCTTCGGAGATGCCCGACGCCATGATCTGCGGATCGCCGGTGCCAAAGAGCGTAATCGCCTGGAAGGTGTTGATCATGCCGATAACCGTACCAAGCAGACCCAGGAGCGGAGCCGTCGCGGCCAGCACTTTCACAAGGTTCAGCCCGCCCTCCAGCTTCGGCACTTCCTTCAGGATGGCGTCATCCAGCTTAAGCGCGACCGTTTCCACATCATTGGACTGCGTATTTTCGTACGCCATCATGACGCGGCCAAGAGGATTGGATTTGGATGCTTTTTTCTTGCGAACCTGACCGCGCACTGCGCCGGCGGTCATTGTCAACGTCACCCACTTGTAAAGACCAAGCAAAACGCCAAGCGCCGCAGCAACCAGAATGACCTTACCGATAAACCGGCCCTGATCGATCCGCTCCATGACGGTTGGCGTTTCAACGATCAGGCCGAGCAGCGTACCAAGCGACGGGTCAATCGCGCCGCGTACAAATCCGTCGCCGGACGCATTGGCGACGCGGCTCGCAGCGCCCGTGATAGCGCCGTCAGGCTGGCGGGCAAGGAACTGAAGAACGTTGCCAAGTTCCGGCGAGTCCTCAAGCTCTTTATATTCGAGATATTTGCCGTCAGAGAAAGATACAAACGGACCGATGCGCGTTACATTCGCCTGCGTTGTCTGACCGTTCGCAAGAATGATTGTCGCATCATAGGTGTCAACATCGCCTTGCTCGACGATTTGCTGAACCATGGTTTCGTAAAGATAACGAAGCTGGACTTCCGATGGAAGTTTTTCAGTTTGCGCCAATTCGGTGAGCTGCTCGCCGCGGCCCGGGAACTGGGTCGAGATAATCGAGCGATCAACCTGAGCCTTCAAGTCGGCAGCAGCCGAACGGGCGGCGCCGAACAGTTCCTGGAATTCGCCCTGCCGCGAAGCCAGTTCAGCGTCCAGCTCTTCAATTTGCAGTTGGTTGGCTTCCACAACCCCCTCAAGCCGGGTTGATTCAGCTTCCGCAGCCGCAACTTGATTGCGCACGCGGGTCAACTCCGCCTGCTGCTGGTTACGCTGCGCCAGGAAGCGCTGCTCGCGCTCACGGTTTTCCTGGCTGACTTCGGTGCGCTCACGGCGGATCGCCTGCAACACCTGATCAAGGGTCACCGCATCCTGCGCCATGGCGCCGGCGATGCGGCCTTCAGTAACGTCCATACTCAGCGCGGCGACGCCGGCAACCAGAGACAGACCTGCAAGTTTCAAAACTTTCATCGGATAATGTCCTTCTATCTCTTATGCCGTTATTGCGCCGCTGGCGGTTTTACCGGGATCATAAAGACATCCGGCGCTGTTTGTTCTTTCGCCATCCGCAGACCGAATTTCACGTCCTGCAGATAACCGCGATCGAGATTGACAAAATCATTTGCAGTTTTGTCGAAAACGCGCAGCACAGAGTCGTCCGGCGTTTTGAAGATCAGCGCAATGCGGCCCACACGGAGGAATTCGCCGGTCAGAGCATCGGGCCCGGAACCGATCGTGCCCTCATACGCGCCGATGGTGCGGCCATATTCGTTCTCGATTTGATAGGCCTCAACGATAAGGCGATATTTCTGCGCCGCAGAGGTGTTCGTATCGTCAAGAAGCCCTTCAAGACGGGTCTGGCGATTGCTGCGCTCTTCAACAAGAAACGGGAGATCCGCAGCGACGACGCGGCCATAGCCGGCGACCATGTCCTCCATCAGCGGACGGACGGAACGCTGCAAGCCTTCGATATTTTCAATATCTTCCTGCAAGCGGGCGATTTCCCGGTTCTGCGCCTCGATGTTGCGCTGAAGCGAAGCATTATACCGACGCGCAGCTTCAAGCTGTTTCAGGTTTGCGCGATAATCATTCAGAAGACTCGCTGTCTGATCATCAAGCTGATCAATGCGCTGCTGGGATGCGGCGGTGTCACGCGCCGTATCTCTGCTCGTGTCCAGCGCGGACTGAAATTGCGCCTGGGCGGGCGCGCTCATAACAGCCAGCATAGCCGCCGCTGATCCCAAAATCGCTGCTCTTTTCATAAATGCCTCACCTACCGGATTTTTACGGCTGATTGAAACGGCGCTACGGCCGACGAAGTTGCGCCAGTCGACTGCAAAATAGTCGGCGCCGAAACGGACGCGAGCGCGCCCGAAAACTGTTTTTGATGCGTCCTGGTCATGTGAATTCTTATTCTTCACCCTGACGTGTTCCCCTAAAATTCCTACCCCAGATCACGACCGAACATCCAGCTGAACGCGGGTCGCACTTATCCAACGTCTATTCAACATCCGTTTTTGCCCCAGAGTCAAATAAACCGTTGCCGTACTCAAAAATTAGACAATTGCGTTACTCGCCATCCGCCCCGTCTGACCGTTTTTCTTCTCATCCGTCATGCAGCAAACAAGCCATGAATTTGCAGCATTAACAATAATACGCCCATATGAATGCGCACCGCCTACCCCAAGCGGCTTAATCGCGCCTCTTGTGAGTTAGTAACAATCAAATGGCGTTCTGGCAACGGTGAATCTTGCGCTCGCGCCAGCGCAAGAATTTCACGGCAGCAAATTCAAGCGGGCCGGCTGATCAGTGCGCCGAACGAAAAGGCTTCAATTATAAGTGAACGCGCGGGGCCGGTAAAAAATGGCTGGGGCGCCAGGATTCGAACCTGGGAATGTCGATACCAAAAACCGATGCCTTACCACTTGGCGACGCCCCAACGACGCAAATTGTTTCGCGTTGGAATTCCGACACAGATAATATTGGCAGAGCCGCAACTCTCTCTTCGCGTCGGAAGCGGGGAGATAGCGTTTTCTTTTCCGGGTTGCAATGGCGCCGGCAGTGAAATTTTCATCGCCGCAGCCGACGCTTTCACGGCCCTACGCCGCCTCCCATTGCTGCCCCATTGCAGGGTCGCGCCTGCTTCGCTATAGGAGCGCTCCTTGCTAGTGCGCGCCAAAGACTTGGCGTCTATGTCGGAGTGTAGCTCAGCCTGGTAGAGCACTGTCTTCGGGAGGCAGGGGCCGGGTGTTCGAATCACCCCACTCCGACCATTTATCCAATCCGTTTTCAACATCACTGCGCTGAATTGTTGCGCACTGACAACGCTTCATAAATCTCACGGGAAGTTCCGGGCGCAAGCGTTGGTTGAACGCCGCTAACCGCCTATATAGTTAATGCAGTGCAATTTTAGGCGGAAACAGCGCAGGCTTTTGCGTCAGGGGGCGACGGGGATGACCAACATTGAAACAATGACGCAAGATACCGCGTATCTGATTGCGGCGTTGATTTTTGTTATCGGCGTCATCAGCGGCGGCATTTTTGCGAGCCGCCCATGGCGATACCTTCGGGTCTTCCGAAATTTTTTCCGCCTGCTGACGACCCCGTTAAGGCGCATCGGCGTCCTCGGCAAATCGGCGCGCCGAATCAAAGGCGCCCGCAACGCCGCTGTCACAAGCCGGGCTTCGATTTCCGTTCTTGAACGCAAGACTGAAATCGAAAAAGCGATCTTCCTTCAGCGTCATGGTCTGTTTCATCCGGGCGAAGACATAGAGCTTGACGAAGACCGCGCCCGAGAGCTGGAAAAGCAAAGCAAAGAAGTCGAAAAGGCTTATATCGTCAGGTCCAATAATTTACTTTTCAATGAGATCGAAATCCCCTCAAGCTATACGCCCGATTGGATGAAAGCCGGCCTGACAGAAGAAACTGTTGCTGATTTTCGCCAGAACGCCGACGCCTTCTTCAATGGACAGGTGGACCTGACCGCAGAGAAAAACTCACTATACGAAGAAATTGACGGTATGCACGCTATTTATATGTTCGGCAATCCAAATGCCGATCTGGCGGCCTACAATCTGATCAATGAAGCGCGAAAAAACATCAACACGAATGCGTTTAGGTTGATCCTGTCTTTTCTTTTTTCAGTTCTCGTCAGCATCGGGCTTGTGGTCTTTGTCTTTGAGCATTCCGTCTGGAGTTTCGTTACGCTTGGCGTCGGCATTTTGTTTATGTGTTTTCTTCAATTCGCCTATCGCAACAAGCAGGAACATTCGATCCGCGCGCTTGGGAAATTCATGACCCTTTATGTCGGCTATCTCAGCGATCGTTTTCGCGACGTCAACGGACAGGCGCTTGGCGTGACGGTCGGCAACGAAAAAGATCCCGATGTTCTTTCAGAAAACGCCATGATCTGGAACAAGCTCATGGTGTGGATTGCGTTCCGCACATTCTTTATAGAGACTTTCCTTCGCAACCAAATGTACCAGATCAATCGCAACAGCGGGTATTATAAACTTTTTTCAGATGTTTTGGTGTTCGCGCTCATCCCGCTTCTCATTTATGCCGGGCACGCCTTCGGCTTATACGATCTACGTATTTATATTGCCGATCTTTACGGCCGGGCGATCGCTGGCGGAGCTCTGCTGATCGGCCTTGCATATTTCGTTCTCATACGCATTCCGGTCATCACAGAAGAACTGGACCGGCAGGAATGGCGCGGCTTCGACAAACTCAACCTTGGTGAAAAAATGGATGAAGTCGTCGGCAAATATGCCTCTGAAATAGGCTATTGGAAGCAACGCCTGGAACGCTAGACGCCTCGCGCGCCAGTCGCGGCTATCGAGCTCTCCTGTGAGCTGGTTTTTAAACGCGGCATGCGCTACGTGCGCCTTCTCATTACCGCCTTCAAGGACAAGAAGATGATCAATCAACCGCTGATGCGCCGTTGCGCCCTGCCCGCACTGCTGATGCTTGCCGCCGCCTGCGGCAGGGAACCTGCTACGGAAACGCCGTCACAAAGTGCGCCGCGCGCCGCGAGCGCGACCCCTGTTACAATTTACGCCGGCGGGCCCATTTATACCGGCGTCGACGGCGAAATTGCGCAAGCTGTCGCCGTTTCAGAAGGCGAGATTATCGCGGTCGGCGATCTTTCCCTGATCGAGGGCGCCGCCGGTCCGCGCAGCGTAGTTATCGACTTTGAAGGCGCGGCGATGTATCCGGGATTTGTCGACGCCCATGCGCACCTCATCGGCATTGGCCAGCGTGAGCTTGTCTTGAACCTTGAGGGAACGCCGTCTCTTGCGGCGCTCGTACAACAAGTCGCCGAAACCGTAGAAAACACAGAAGACGGACAGGTCGTCTATGGACGCGGCTGGATCGAAACCGGCTGGCCTGAGGGGCGGATGCCCAATCGCGACGACCTTGACGCCGTCAGCCCTGACAATCCGGTGATCCTGACGCGCGCCGACGGCCATGCGCTTGTCGCAAATTCATCCGCCCTTGACGCAGCCGGCGTCAATGACGAAACGCCCGACCCTGCAGGCGGCCGCATTGAACGCGATGACAACGGCCGCGCAACCGGCATTCTGATTGACAACGCCGAAGGGCTTGTCTTGACGCTGATTGATGCGCCAGATGAAGCGGCAAAAACAGAAGCCTATAAGCAAGCCTCCACCGTTTACACCGCCTACGGATGGACAGGCCTTCATAACATGTCCGTCAATCCGCAGAATCTGGATCTTATCGAGCGCCTCTCCGATGAGGGCGCGCTGGCCCTCAGGGTCTATAACTCGCTTAATCCATCGGGCCTTGACATGCTGGCCGAGCAAGGCGCGCAAACGAACGCCAACGGCCGCGTCGTCACCAGAGCGGTTAAGCTTTATATGGACGGCGCGCTTGGCTCGCGCGGCGCGCTCCTAACCTCTCCCTATGCGGACCAGCCTGAGACGTCCGGCCTTTTGCTGATGGAGAAACCGGAGGCGATGGCGTATTTTGCAAAAGCGCTTACCGCCGGCATTCAAATCAACACCCACGCCATTGGCGATGAAGCGAATCGGCTGCTCCTTGACTGGTATGAGGAAGCTTTCACCGCGAACCCCGAAGCGGCGACAGACGCGCGATGGCGCGATGAACATACGCAAATTCTTCACACGGAAGACATTCCCCGATACGCCGAACTCGGCGTCATCGCGTCCATGCAACCGAGCCACGCCATTGGCGACCTCTTTTTTGCGCCGGACCGGCTAGGCCCGGACCGGCTTGACGGCGCCTATGCGTGGCGCTCGCTGATTGACGCCGGCGCCGTCGTCGCCGGCGGTTCCGATGCGCCTGTTGAACGCGGCGATCCGTTGATTGAATTTTACGCCGCTGTTGCGCGCCGCGGACTTGACGGCACGCAAACGCAGGAGTGGCGCCCCGACCAGTCCGTCACGCGCGCCGAGGCGTTAAAAATGTTCACGATCTGGCCCGCCTACGCCTCCTTCGCGGAAGACCGCCTCGGGACAATCGAGCCGGGCAAGAGCGCGGATTTCACAGTCTTCTCTCAAGACATCATGACCATTCCGGAGGCTGACATTCTGAAAACAAAAGCCCTTATGACAATTATCGAGGGCGACATCGTTTATGACGGCCGCAATTCGGTTGGTCAGAATAAACAATAGGCCCGCGCCGACAGTGCGACAGCGGGCCTTTAAGTCCGAAACACAAACCCGCAGCGCCCGAAGCGCGCATGGCTGAATTTCGTTGCTGATCTCTTGCAATATGTCGCCGGGCTTGGGGGAGAACCGGCGCCGACCAATTGCATAGAATCGGCAAATACGGCCTTCTTAAATGGGCCTTGAAACGGGTTTTAAAATCCGCAGATCCTGCAGAAATCAAAACCAGCATCGTACAACACAACATTGCGGCGCTTATTAGCGAACGCAAAAGCGAGCCAACCTCGTTATATTTGTCCGGTGTGTTCGTCGTCCCCCTGGCGTGACCAAAAAGTCTGCTTACGACGCTACTTATATGACCATTATTTGACAGGGCGCGCGGCGTCAACCAACCCGCTTCAATTCATTATGCTGCGACGCAGCAAGAACGGGCCTGAAAACGCATCTAGGCGCTAGCCTTTACAATTCGTTCACTGATCTTTTAAAGAAGAGCGTTCAGTCGGAAGCAAAAAGCTGTTCAGGATCGTCGAAATACTTAAACTCAAGCGCATTCCCCGCCGGATCGCAGACAAAAAAAGTGCCTTGCTCTCCGGCCTGCCCCTCAAACCGGATGCCCGGTTCGATCAAAAAATCGATACGCCTTGCGCGCAGCCGCTCCGCCAGCGCCAGCCAGCTTTGCTTGTCTAGGACAACGCCAAAATGACGCACGGGAACCGCATGGCCGTCAACATCATTGGTTGGCGCCCGTGCGCACTCATCCGGCGCCAGATGGGTTACAAGCTGGTGGCCGAAAAAGTCGTAATCCGTCCACTGATCGCTTGACCGGCCGCGGGGGAGCCCCAGAACGCCGCCGTAAAAGTCTTCCGCGACGGAAAGATCATCGACCGGTATGGCAAGATGAAAAGGATGCAAGGCCTTGGACATCCGGGCACCGTAGTGAAGCCGCCGGCGAATGGCAAAATTTTATCAGCTCAGTTGAATCCTGCGGCAAGGCGGGCAACACTGTGAACATGATATTATTGCGCAGGACCTTTCTTCTTTTTCTTTCTTTTGGCGCGCTCGCGTGGATCGCGGGCATGCCAGCGGGACCCGCGCAAGCGCAATCTCTCAAACAGGAGCCGGAATTGGCCGATAAATTCATCCCTCTCGCGCCGCAATTCATGGTCGCCCCGCAACTTACCGCAGACGACATTCGCGCCGCCGCCGCCAACGGCGTCACCTTAATCGTCAATAATCGGCCGGACGGCGAGATCATCGGCCAACCGAAAAGCGCCGAGCTTGAAGCGGCCGCGAAAGACGCCGGCGTCGCCTATGTTCACTTGCCGGTCGACGTGCGCGGGATCACCCCTGACCATACCGCCGGCCTGGAACAGGCGATGAACGACGCGCCTGAGGGAAAAACCCTCGCCTTTTGTCGGTCCGGCACGCGCTCAACGCTGGTGTGGTCTTACGCCGAAGCGCGCTTCGGCAAGCCTGTCGCGCAGATTATTGAGGAAGCGGCGGCGGCCGGATATGATATTTCCGGGCACGAACCTGCGTTGACGCTTTTATTTGAAGCGCATAAAGCGCCGCGCACCGAGCCGCCTCTATAACTAAGTTGCCTACTCGTCAGTATCGGGATAAATCATGTTGACGCCGTTTTTGCTTGCCGTCGCCGCCGCCCAGAGCCCCGTGCCGTTGCCGCCTCAAATCCGCAAGCCCCCGGAAAAAACCTGCACATGTTCAGGCGAGGCGGAGCCGGGCCTTCGTCAGATTGAAGGCTTCGTGGTTGACGCAGAAGTCACCCTGGCTTCTGACGGGCGCTCCGCCAATGACCGGCAGGCGACAATATTCGCGCCTGGATCTGTCGGAAACGCCGAACGCATTCGCGTGTTTCACTTCACCAGTGCAAAAAATTGCGGCGTCACTTTTGACTACGGAAAAAAATACACTTTGACCGTGCGCACGCTTGAGGACGGCGCGCTGGAAACAGACAGATGCCTGACGACGCCTGCTAAGCGCCTGACGCCTTCTAAAAGTGAATGATCACGCGCGCGCTTGAGGCGGCCGCCGGGATGACGACAGTTTCCGTCAACGTCACGCCGCACCGCAAGGGCGCACGGTCGCGTCCGTCCGCGTCGGTGGCGCGCATTTCCGCCCCCTCCCCGCAGTCCAGAAAAGTGCCGCGGGCCGTTTCAACCACATACAGATAATTCGGCGGCGCCGTGACATAGGCGTGATCCGTCACCCCTCCGGCGCCCTCCCCGACCGAGACGCCGCCCGCCGAACGGTTTGGCGGATCCGCAAGCGCCGCGCTGGAAAAGGTCAACGCAACGCTGACAATTGCAGCAAGCCTGTTAACGGTCTGTTTACGATTGGCACACATGGCCGCAATGTCGCAAAACGCGCGCCGAACGCCCGTTCGTTCGTTTTTCATGCTGAATCAGACGATAAAATCGCATTCACGTCTTTATTATTTTTAAGTTATCGCCGAAAATCCCATCTATGGAGGGAACTGAAACGGCGCACCAAATTAGCGCTTTCCCGACTGTTGAGGAGCATGAGGCTCATGTCTGTTTTTGGCGAATTTAAAATCGACGGCAATCAACTCGTCGCCAAGGAAACTGGCGTCACAATACCACTGACGCCGGGCTTTGCGCGGGACGCCCTCTCCATCGCCAGCTTCGTTTGGCTGATCAACGCCGTTCGGGCCACACGCATTTTCAAGGGCCGCGAGCCCCGGGCCCGAATTTCTTTTTTCCCGAAAAAACCGCGATCCTATTACGCGATCTGGCCGGTCTGCCAGCTGGCCGATGTAAAGATCGTGGACGACCCGGCCGAAGCCGATCTTCATTTCTATTTCGAGGACCGTGAGTTCCTGACAGGTCCGCGCCCGGCGCCAACCGCCAAGCCGGCTTTCAACATCGGCTGTTACGATATCCGCAAAAGCGTCGTCACGCGTATTTTTGAAGAGACATTTGGATACGGCCTTGCTGTTGATCCCACCACCCATGTCGGACCGGCTGTCGAGAAATCCGAAGGCAACGGGCGCCATGACGGACGGATCGTGAATTGCCCGATCCAGACGCCCAAACGCGGTTACGTTTACCAACGCCTGGTCGACAATACGTTTGACGGAAAGGAGCATGTCGACATCCGCACACCGATCGTTGGCGGCAAAATCCCGTTCGTTTACCTGAAACGGCGGGGGGCGGACGTTCGCTTTACGAATGAGAATTCACGCGTTGATCTTGTTGACACCGACGCCATGCTGTCTCGCGAGGAGCAGGACAAAATCATTCAATATGCGCGCGCCCTTCGTCTTGACTTCGGCGGCATCGACGTGCTGCGCGATCGCAATGACGGACGGATCTATGTCGTCGATGCGAACAAGACCGATATGGGCCCGCCCTCGGCGCTGAAATCTCAGGACAAGCTGAGAGCGATGCGCGGCCTCGCCGACGCTTTCGCCGACATGGTCGACGACGCCATTGCAGGCTGACGACGATTGGCGTCAATTCCGTTCGTTAAAGAGATTGATTTCAAGGTCGGCGTTCCCGATAGACTCGCGCCGGGTGTCCAACGGGTGATCGCCGACAATTCCGGACCGTTCACCTATACGGGCACCGGGACCTATCTGATCGGCGAGGCCTCAATAGCGGTGATCGACCCGGGGCCGGACGACCCTGACCATCTCGACGCTATCGAGCGGACCGCGAACGGGCCGATCACGCACATTCTCATCACACATACCCACCGCGACCACTGTGCCGGCGCCAGAACGCTGGCGATGCGGACCGGGGCGCCTATTTTCGGTTATGGCGCGCATCCGGTGCGCCATGCGCACGCTGACGCGCCGGCGCTCGACGAAGGCGCCGATTACGCCTACGCGCCAGACGAGACATTGCGCGACGGCGATACAATTGAGGGCGAGGGATGGACGATCGAAGCGGTGCACACGCCGGGCCATCTCTCTAATCATTTGTGTTTCGCGCTTCCGGCAGCGAAAGCCTTGTTCACGGGCGATCATGTCATGGGCTGGGCGACAACTGTTGTCGCGCCGCCAGACGGCGACATGACCGCATATCTTGCCAGCCTCGACAAACTTCTCGCGCGGGACGACGAAATTTATTTCCCCACCCACGGGGCGCCGATCTCAAATCCGAAAGCTTTTGCCCGCGCCGTGCGCGCCCATCGGCTGATGCGGGATGGGCAGATCATGGAACAGCTTCGCCAGGGACGCACGCAGATTAAAGACATGACGACGGCGATGTATGCCGATGTCGACCCGCGTCTGCACGGCGCGGCGGCCCTGAATGTGCTGGCGCATCTCATCCGGCTGGTGGAGATCGGAAAAGCGCGCTGCGACGGCGCGCCCGGCCTGTCTTCAGCCTATAGTCTTGCCGAATAAATGTTTCGGCGGGGGCGTCTTGCGAGAGTGATTGAATAAGTCGCCTTCTGCGGTCATACTCGGCATTGCGAGAATGAAGCGAGCCGGGGGGTTACGGTGGGAACGCTCATTACGATGGCGATCGCGATGCTGGCGGTGTTCTCCGCCGCAGGGGTGACATTTATCCTACTGCAAGCGGTTCGCCGGCTGGAATCTCGCAGCGATTTATCAGGCCGCGCCGCCTCCATCTACGACATAGACGAAGATAATTACGGCGACTGGCCGCGCTGGCTGACAGTCTCTCGAATTGCCATTTTCGTGATCATCTTTGGCGCCATAGCTGCGGCGACGTTCTGGTATTTTAACGAGCGCGAAGGCGAGCCTCTTTTCACGATCAATAAACCGCAAGCCGCTAAAGAAACCGGCAACGCTGACGAAGACGCGAAATCGGCTGTGCCGCCGAAGACACCAATCAGCGCTCCAGAGGCTGTCAAGGAAGTTACCGATGAAAGCAAATATGTCGAAGCTGCACGCCTTCTTCGTGAAAGCGGGGACGAGGCAGTCACATATCGAAAAATCAGTGCGCTGAGCCTGGAAGCGACCCGCGACGGCGATCTGGACTCATTCATAACGCTCGCCAAATATGAAGAGAACGCCCAGCGCCTCCGTGAAGCGGAATTATTGTATAGCCTCGCCATAATCAATGGCAGCACTTATGCAATAACACTGCGCGACGAACTGCGTGAAACGCTTGCTGAAAAAACGGCAATTGACGACGGCGTTGACATAGATGCGCATGACGCGACCCTAAAATCCGTACTTGAACTGTACGGCCCCTACGGCCTCACTATTCTAGGTCAACTATATCTCGCCGATGAAGCGCCCGAATTTGCGAAAATGGCGCTCTTTTACGAAGCCGACAGAGGCTGGCGCGAGACTGATTCAGAAAATACAGACCCTTATCGGCTATTATTTTACAGATATCCTGATGTCGATCGAAACCCCTTAAGCATATCGGCGTTTCCCGATTACAAAACAGCATTCATGCACTTTGTTGCCGCTAATCTGTGTACGCCCGGCGCCGGTGCTGATGGATGGTTGAGCGTTACAGGCGCAAAGCTTGAGACTCTCGAAGGTGAGAGAGAAAAACTTGCAGCAAATGCGAGTTCGTTTCTTGTCCGCTTGGCTGAAAAACTCACACCACAGCGCCCCGCCAATCCGGAAGCATACTGTTCTTTCGAATATCAAACTTCGACCTTTTTGAAGCTTTCCGAAGCATATGCGGCCCGTATTTCAAATCCAGATGCAGACGATAAACGCTATAGCCCGCCGCTTATAAGCGACTTGCTCCGCGAGATCGCCAAGATCAATGATCCTTCCCGCTACAAAGTTTGCGAATTTGGAAACGGCGAGTTGTTTCTAAAAACCGCCGAGTGTCCAGCAGAACCGAAACAGGTATGCTGGAACGGCGATGCAATTCCACAATCTCAAACGTGTCCGGATGAACCGGTCGTTGTTTGCTGGGATGCGCAGGAATACCCGGCGGCCATCGGATGTCCTGATGAGCCAACCCAGATGTGTTGGAACGATGAGGAGATGCCGCTTACAAAAGGGTGCCCGGCGGAACGCTATAAATCATGCCCTTACGGCGGTGATGTGCTCGAGAATGCAACATGTCCGCAGCCGGAGATACGCTGCTGGAATGACGAATACGTATACGAACAACATCAATGCCCGCGAGAGCCGACGCCAATAGAAAATGAAACTACGGCGCGCCTCAACAGTCCTGAGGCGAAAGACCGGCAGGCGGATTATGTGCTGGAAGAGAAAATTGACGCCAACAAACCGCTTGAAGTGCTGTCAGACAGCGCTAATGACCAGACCTTTCTCGGCTTCATAGAGGAAGCTTATCTTGATCGAAGAACCGAAGCGGCGCTGCATTATGCGCTGGCGGTAAACGCAAATGACTATGACCGTAGTCTATATGGCCGTAACGCAAAATATTCCGCCCGCCCCGTTGCAAATAGCAGCGCCGATTGCGCGCGCCAGATTAGCCGCCAAGAGAATGCTGAGACACCGCCCCAACTCGACAGAACTTGCGACCCCAATTCTCGCCTCTATGGGCTTCTCCTCAATGATGAAGAAAAAGCCGACGCCTTTGATCTCTTCCGACGCGTCCATGAACTGATTGGCGCTGAAGGGCTTTATGAATTCGGCCTCAATGCGCTCAGCGGCGCGGAGTTTGCCCGTATCGCCGGATACGTTACCCGTGAAGAAATCGCACACCGGCCCGTCGACGGGATCTGGCCGGAAGCCGTCGACCGGCGCCGCGAGGCGGTCATTTATTTTGACATGGCCGAACAATGCGGGCTCCCCGAAGCGGCGGCGTGGCGCTCCGCAGCTATTCGCAATTTTGAAATCGATCCAGAAACCGCTCGCGCCTATCACTTTACCGCGAAAGATCGCCTGCGTGAGCTGGCTAAGGACTATGGCGTCGGGTCGCGGCGAGATCGCTTACAGAACTATTGCAAGGCGATGGACCTCAATGCACGGCTGGACAAGGTGAAAGCCGACCTTGAGCTGGGCGACCGCGGCCTGCCGCAGCCTAAGGCTGACAATCAATATTCAAACCCCGACAATGTGCCCTGTCATGGAGACGATTATCTTCTCGGACTGTGCCGCCGCAATGCGCGAGACGGCGGTTTCGGCGCGGCGCTGACGCTCTATTATCGCGACAGAGATTACGGTTTTGCCGGGGAGGGGCCTCAAGCTTCAGTCGAGGATACGCCCGGCATTCACGACGCTCTGATTGCGCAAACCGAGACGTATAATGAACAATTTGATGAAGACACTGATCAAACTGTAAGGCCGCGCCCCGGCCCGGACGGCGTCTTTCCGGATACCGCCGGCGATGACGTAGACGACCGCGACGGCGACAGCGCCACGATCGGCGACATCTTCACCAATGATCGTTCTGACAGGCCGGCCGCCGAACCGACAAGCCCTGTCGATCCGGACATTGTTGAGGCTGTAGAGAAGTGCCGCGCCGAGACCGCGCCAAGAGGCAAACGCTGCCGCGTAATCAATGTCCTTTACGGATCATCACGTAAAATAAGTTATGGCAAACCGCTCGAAACGATGAACAGGGTCGGCGAAGTTCTTGAAACGCCCTTCACGACAGAACTGTCGCCAAGCCTTAATTTGGGTCAGATTTCCGTTGTCGTTCCAGACCCGATTAACCGGGAACGTGACGACATTAATCGGCAGTGGGAAATTACTATTCCATTTACGAGCATATCTATTCGAGGAAAACTCGATCCGACAAAACAGTTTGTCCTCTATCGATATGGACCGCTTGATCATGATGAATTTGCAAATGCCCTAGCGTCAGAACGAACGGCATTTGTATATGTTCATGGCTACAATGAGCCCATGAAAAACGCCGCCATGAAAGCAGCGCAAATCGCGGCCGACATCAAAGGCGCACCAAAACCAATCATCTACTCCTGGCCGACACTGCATTCTTTTGATCAATTCAAAGATCCAACTCAGTATCAACCCTCACGGCTCAACGCCGAAGCGTCACGCCTTCAGTTTATCCAGTTTCTTGAATTGATCCGGAAAGAAACGAATGTTGAGCAGGTTCATATCATTGCTCACTCCATGGGAAATTATCTAATGCTTGATGCGCTGGCGGATCATTATCGCAATCAGCCGCTGCCTGAACAAACCAATTTCTTTGGCGAGCTGATCATGGCTGCGCCCGACGTTGAAGCTGATGATTTCAAAAAAATTGTCGCTGACCTGGAGCCGATTTTTGACCATCAAACGCTCTATGTCTCCGATAAGGATTTAGCTATGGGCATTTCCCGTTGGGGCGTATGCATACCTCGGGGAACTGACGAATGCGGCGTCCGCGCCGGATACACGCCTGGACCGCCTGCAGCGCCAAGCGCTTTAGGCGCCACCCACGACACGATAGACGTGTCTCGTCTTAAGGAATGGTTTTTTGATATCTCAGGGCATAATTACGTACCAGCGACGCGACTGCTGGAAGATATCGCAGGACTGATTGTTGATCGCGAACACGACCCTGAAAGACGCCATCGGGCCCGTATCGAAGGTTTGGGCGAGCCTGATGAACGGCACTGGTTTTTTTACGGCGATTAGAACATTTCTATTCGTCGCCTAGCGCGCGTCGCACCTGGGATATCAGCACCCGTTGCGCATCGCTCGGCGCGGTTTCAATCTCCGCCGCACGCTCCAGCATGGCGATCAAGTCCGCTTTTTCGTCCGCTGTGCAAGCTGTCTGAACGGGCGCAAGAATTTTCCTGACAGAGTTTCCCGCATCATTGATCTCACCCACCGCCATGCGCGCAAATGCAAATAATTCTTCCGCCGTATCTTTGGGAACACCGAAGGTTGTTTCCATATCGCCGACAAGCACCGCATGCTGACGGTCTGTGACAGCGCCGTCATACTGAGCAATCTGAAAAGCCAGAATGGCGCCCGCCTCACGCGGGTCCGTCAGATTTTCAATGAGGCGCTTATCAACCTGCCGGCTCCACTGCCCCCGGCGGACAATCCCCTTCACATCCCGGATCGCCTCACGCCCTTCCCGGGCGGCGTTTGTAAAATGCACAAAAGCCCAAATCAGGCCTGCGACGGCGCCAAGAACGGCGATAACAATATGCAAAGCGCTGCCTCTTTCTTCCTACATACAAAAGTGATTCTAAGAGATTTTATGCAGGACGTGTCAAGCTTGACGATATGCTCGTTCATTAATCGTTGTCTTCTGTCAAAACGACCTGCTCTATCGTCTCGATCAGGATTGACCGGGCCGCCGGATCAATACGTTCCAGTAGCAGTTTCATATTTTTTCGGTCCTGTCGGCGAATCGCCTGAGCCACTTTCCGCCCTTCCGTCGTTAGCACCAACATCTGCGCGCGCCCGTCCTCCGGATCGGGCGCCTGCTTGATCAGGCCGCGCGACTGCAGCGCTTTTGAAGCGGTCGACAGGGTTGTCCGGGCCACTCCCAGGAAAGCCGCCAACTCGCTTGGCCGCGCCCGCCTGTGATTGAGCAAATGCCCAAGCATATGAAAATAGAGCGGATTGAAGGGAATTTTTCCTTCCGCGGGGGCGCCGACGCGACCGGCAATGAGCAGCTCGCGTATAAGCGAGCGGATCACGCGCGCAAGGCGGTCAATTTCATCGTCGCTGGGACTTGTCATGTTCCGAACGATTTTATATAGTACGTACTACGTATCAAAAAGGCCACCAATGCGCACTCTCCTTATTGCGCTATTCATTGCGCTGCTCACGACAGGTTGCAATGCGCCGGCGCCGCCTGCAACGCCGCCCGCCTATTCGCAACCGCCCGACGTCGCCGCCAGCGGGTTTGTTACGATTGTTCTCGAAGAAACAATCAATATGAGCATCCCGCAATTGCGCGCCTTTCTGACGGAGCGCCCGCTGACAGACTTTCTGGAAGCAACGGAGACAATTTCGCCGCCCGCATCTGCTGAAATTTTGAAGGGCGCATGGCCGACAGCGGGCGCTGTACGGCGTTTGCAACTTGAGGACGGCCATTATGTCATCGAACGCATTCTGGAAAACAGGCCTGATTTTTTCCAATATCAAATCTGGGTGTTTACAAACAGCGCCGGACGCGGCGTTGAGCAAATCATTGGCGAACAACGCTTCATTCCCATTACTGAAACGGAAACAAAATTTCAGTGGTCATACAATGTGAAGCCAAAATCAGCTTTCACAAAAATATTCGTAAAACGGCAAAAGCCTGAATTGCGAGCCTATCTAGCGACAGCGTCTCGCTCAATGGCCGCCGCCGCAAACGCCTCGATAACCGATGACGAGTAACGCGATCATAAAAGGGCTGTCTACAATTGGCCGCATCGGGATTGCTTCATTATTTGCGCTTGGCGCACTGAATAAAATCCTGAACTTTGCTGCAACGGCGGAAAGCATGGATACGGCGAACCTGCCTTTTGTTCCGGTCTTGTTGCCGCTGACGATATTGTTTGAATTTGCCGGCGCCATGGCGCTCATTTTCGGCAGATTGTCCGCAGCGGTCGCCAGCCTCGCCATGGCGGCATACGTGCTGCTCGTTAATGTCATCTTTCATCCGTTTTGGACAATGGACGGCGTGATGCGCGATTTTGAGTTGTCTTTATTTTTCAAGAATATTTCCATTGCCGGAGCGCTCATATTTTTAGCGGCAAGCCGTCTTGAAAAAGCAGGCGAAACGTCAGCATAGTCACAAAAAAGAGGCGCCAGGCAATCACGGCGCCAGTCGTTCTGTTGTCCATTCCGCTTTGCGGTTTTCGCGCCAGTAAACGAGGCGCTCATGCAACCGATAGGGTCTGTTGACCCAGAACTCGATCTCCAGAGGAACCAGCCTGAAACCGGACCAGTGATCGGGCCGCGGTATCTCGCTGTCTTGATGAGCTTTATCAAGACGATCAATTTCAGCCTGCAAGGCCTCGCGACTTTCCAGCGGACGTGACTGGGAGGATGCGTGGGCGCCAAGCTGGGCGCCGCGGGCGCGGGTTGCGAAATACTCATCCGCCGCTTCATCGCTCACACGCTCAATAGCGCCGCGGAAACGCACCTGACGGCGAATAGTCTTCCAGTGAAAGCAAATCGCCGCTTGCGGATTGGCGGCAAGCTCCTCACCCTTCGCACTCTCAAGGTTGGTGTAAAAACTGAGCCCGCAAGCATCGACTTCTTTAAGAAGCACCATGCGCACATTCGGCATGCCCTCATCGTCAACCGTGGCAAGCGCCATAGCATTGGGATCGTTCGGTTCGGCGCGTCCGGCCTCTTCAAGCCACAGGGCAAAGAGCGCGAACGGATCGTTGACCGTAAAAACGTCGCCCTGATCTTCGTCAACCGCATAGGCCTCCATACTGGGGCTTGGGGGAATCAAATCGTCAGCCATGGGCGCGAAAGCCTCCTAATCCTTAGCGCGTTCGCCAAAAACGCGTCATTAACTCTTCTGCGCATCGATTGCGCCATGATAGAGTGACGCAAGTCATGCAAGTCCGCCGCCTTTAAGGAAAGCAGCAGAAAAACCGATGTCATACAACACTTTCGGCCGCATGTTTCGGTTTACGACCTGGGGCGAGTCTCACGGGCCCGCCCTCGGCGTTGTTGTCGACGGCTGCCCGCCGGGCGTAAAGATTGACATTGGCAAAATCCAGGCCGCGCTCGATCAACGCAAGCCCGGCACGTCAAGATACGTCACGCAGCGAAAAGAGCCGGACGCTGTTAAAATCCTGTCCGGCGTATTTGAAGACGACCGCACGAACGGACTTCGCGCCACCGGCGCGCCAATCAGCCTTATGATCGACAATGTGGATCAGCGCTCAAAAGACTATAGCGAAATCCGCGACAAGTATCGCCCCGGTCACGCCGACATCACCTATGACCAAAAATATGGGTTCCGCGATTATCGCGGCGGCGGCAGATCGTCTGCAAGGGAAACCGCAGCCCGCGTCGCAGCAGGCGCGATTGCGCAAATGGTCCTTTCTCACAGTCTTGATACGGATATTTCTATTCGCGCCTGCCTGATTCAGATGGGTCCGCACAAAATTGACCGGAGCGCTTTTGATTGGGATGAGGTCGGCGCCAACCCATTCTGGTGCCCCGACGCTGGAGCGGCGAAAGACTGGGCGGAAAAACTGGACGCGGCGCGCAAGGCAGGCTCTTCCATGGGCGCTATTGTCGAGGTGGTCGCCAGCGGCGCGCCGGCTGGATTAGGCGCCCCTGTTTACGGCAAGCTCGACGCCGATCTCGCCAGCGCCATGATGTCGATTAATGCTGTCAAAGCAGTCGAGATTGGCGCTGGAATGGAGGCGGCTGCGCTATCGGGAGAAGAAAACGCAGACGAAATCCGCATGCGGAACGGGGAGCCGTATTTTCTTTCCAATCGGGCCGGCGGCGTCCTTGGCGGCATATCGACAGGACAGGACATCGTCGTACGCTTTGCCGTCAAACCAACGTCGTCAATCCTGACCCCACGCAAAACGATCACAAAAAATGGCGAAGAGACAGAAATTGTCACAAAAGGCCGTCATGATCCTTGTGTTGGCATTCGCGCGGTTCCGGTCGGAGCAGCGATGATGGCGCTTGTGCTTGCCGACCATGTATTAATGCATCGCGGTCAGTGCGGCTAAGTCTCCAAATACAATTTGCCCACATATGGAATTCAGATTTTGCAGATCGGGCTCTGCTTGTTATGATTAGAGTGTTTTCGTTTTTGAAAACGATCATAATGGGGAGAATTATGAAATATCTTGTTCCAGCTGGCGCCGCCAGCTTTCTTGTATTGTCCGCATGCGTAACAGATGCGCCGACATCGCCTGATACGGAAGATCCATTTATAAGAGTTGGTCTTTCAGGCGGCGCGCGAATTAATATTGACACCACCGAAGACCGATCAGACCCGACACAACAGTGTATTAAAGCGTCCGGTACAAACGTCGACGTCAATATTATCTGGTCCGATCCGGGCGGAATGAGAAACGCCAGTTTCGCTGTCTTTCCAGGCGTAATCGACAGCTCCAGCGTCGCCGTTGGCCCGGATGCGCCTGACGTGACATGGCGCGTGGAAAATTCGCCAAGCGGCCGCGGCAGTATCATTATCGGCTTTACGCCACCCGGCCCGGGCGAGGTGCGAACAGGGGCAACGGCCGATTTCACAATGCGCGTTGACCCGACCGGCTCCGCTATTACGGCGGATGCGCGGGACACATCAGGCAATCAGGTTGTGTTTGATCAGTTTGACATTCGCCAACAAGATGACGCCATTACCTGCATAAACGGTTGAATTTCGGCGAGCGCCGCCCCGATGACAGGGGCGGCGGAACCCCTTAGGTTAGGGTTATGAGAAAACTGTTTCTTATTGCCCTGCCCTTTCTTGCGCTAATCGCAGCTGCGCTGGGTTTACGCACACCCGATACAGACCGCGCTGCGATGGAGGCAACTTACACGGATGCCGCTTCGCGTTTTGCGGAAAGCCCGACCGGGTTGCGCGTGCACTATCGTGATCAGGGCAATCCTGACGGCATACCGATTGTGCTGCTGCACGGCATGGCGGGTTCGCTGCACATTTATGAAGATCTCATCGACTATCTTGGCGATGAATATCGCCTGATCTCTCTCACTTTCCCCGGTCACGGTCTTACCGGTCCGCACCCTGAAGATGATTACAGCATCGACGGGATGCTTGAAGCGCTTGATCTTGTTACCGAGACGCTAAGCCTTGATCGCTTTGTTCTGGCCGGTCACTCCATGGGCGGACGCCATGCCTGGCGTTATGCGCTCGACAATCAAGACAAATTGTCCGCTCTCGTTCTGATTGCGCCTTCGGGTGCGCCGACTTCTGACACTGAACCGACAAAAAGCAATATTGGCTTTCGCTTAGCACAGACTTCGGCTGGGCGTTTTTTGTTGCAACACTACACCCCGCGTTCGATCATTGCGAAGTCCACCTATCAGTCTGTGTCCGAAGACTATGAGAGTCTGGTTACGGATGATTTTATTGATCGGCATTGGCGCATGCTGCGTTATCCCGGCAACCGGCGCGCTGCAGCGCTCATCATGAGCGATCGCAATTTCAGCGTCGAATTTGACCGGGTTGGCGAGATTACTGAGTCGACGCTGATTATCTGGGGCGCTAAAGACGACATCCTTTCCGTCAGCGGCGCTCAGGCGTTTGGCGACGCCATGGCAAATGCTGATGTCGTTATCTACGAAGATGTTGGACATCTGCCGCTGTTTGAACAAGCGGAACGCACAGCGCTTGATATTGACGCTTTTCTTGAGCGCACCGTAAAACGCGCCGGTAATTAACCCATCCGAAGCTTAAAAGTCGCGGCACTTTCCGCCGGCTTCCCAATCTCCATACCGGGTCGGGTCAAGTCGGTCCGAAACACAATCGCCAGCGATTGATGCGCAAGGATCAAAAGCCCGGCGCCGTTCAGCAGCTTCCGTTAAAGCGCGCTTCGCAGCACCATCAAGTTTCTTGCCGGGCGCGGCGAGAAGTTCGCGTTTGCGAATTTTCTGCTGTCCGTTCGGATCAAAAATTGATCGGTTCATAGACGCCTCTTTGCAACTATGGGACCCGCAACATTCATCTAATAGCACACTAGCAGCGCCGGCGCACTTTTATTGTAGGCGGGAAACGATCAACTTTTCTTGCTCATGTAAAAAGGCCGGCTGCGCCTAGGGGGGAGAGACGCGCAACCGGCCTTCGGGCGTCTGATCAGATACGCGATCACACACTGACGCCAAACTGAATTCAATCAAATCAATAGTATTTCTTCACGACAGCCTTTCGGGATTTTTTGAAGCCCTTCCCGCTTAATGCTTTATGTTTCAATGATTTTTTCTTTAACCCGCTATGAAATTTTTTGTGTTTGAAGCTCTTTCCATAATATCCGTGTCCGCCGTAATAACTTTTCTTATGGATGCTCTTTCCATGAAAACCATGACCACGAAATCGCGCCTCTGCGTAGAGATCAGTGTCTGAAACACCAGCCGCTTGAAAGTCTAGCGTGACAGCCTGTGGCGGCGTTGCGGCTGAAGCTGCGCTCGGCGCGATGACAGCAAGTCCAAATGCGGCAACGCCGGCGGCGATGAGTGCTTGGAGTTTCATGGATCATATCCTTTTCGTTTGCCTTGAAAGGGAGATGAGAACGCCTGCGCTCACGTTCAAACAACAAGAGCGTGACGACGATGCGTGTTTTTCGCGATCGGAGATGCAAATAGGCTAATCGGAAAAGTCGATAGAAAGACTACCGACAAACACCCGATCCGCTATGGCTGGATCAGTTGGGCTTTTGAAAAAGGCTGACTTTACTTAGAAAAGCCAGCGTCTCGTTCTGGAAGACAAGTCCTTCGGAGCCAAAAATATTGTCAAGCGCCAGTCTGCAGTAACTGTCGTAATATGGTTCGTGAAACCCTCGCGGAAAGCCGCGCAGAAGCGGATCAAGGCCGGGCTCATCGCCATATTGCAGGGTGTCAACGAGAATGAACAATCCACCGGGCTTTAATAAACGCGCCGCTTCCCGGACAACATCGCGCCGGATCGCTGGCGGGAGTTCGTGAAAAAGATAGACGCAAGAGATAAAGTCATATGAAGCATCAGACAGACCGGTCGCCTCCGCTTTCTCTTGCACATATTCAATATGCTTCCATCGCCCAAGGCGCGTGCGGGCTCTGCCGAGATAAGCTGGAGAAAGATCAAGCGCGGTGACCTGCAGGTCCGGCCAATTGTGTTTTACTTCAGCAAGAAGAGTCCCGGCCCCGCAACCAAGATCCAGCAACCTTGAACGTGCAGCATCCTTCCCGGCAAGGCCGGCGCCAATTGCAGGCAAGCCGGCGCGACGCATGGCGCCCGCCGCCCCGGTGAAGAGCGTTTCAACCTGCATATCATACCGGGCCGCTGACGCGCGGCTAAGCCAGCCGTCCGACTGATAGTGAAAGTTCTGGAGAAAATATTGCGGGTATCGCCCTTTTGTTGTTTCGGTTCTGACTTCAGCGTGACCGCGCAGGGCCTTGCGCCGGGCCACCTTTGCGGTGTCACGCAAATAATCGCGGCTCTGGCGCCAAATCGTAGACGGCAAAGGCGGCCGCTGCAATTCAAGCGGCATGCGATAGCGCCCGGCCTCAATATTTTCCCAGTCTTTTTGAAAAATCTCGAAGAAAGCCGCGCGTAAACGGCGGCGATCAAGGGGCCCGCTTTCTTCTGTATCAGGAACAAACCCTGGCTCCGTAAGCGGTCCCATAATGCGACGACCGGCGGCATAGTGTCCGGTGTGCCACAGAATTCTAGCTGCCTGGCCCGCACTATAGGCCGCCTTGAGCGCGCGTGCGGGCAATGCATTCTGGAAACGCCTCATGACTTACCTCCGACGAAAAAAGCCAACAAGTTCAACATGGGCGGCGTAAATAAATTGGTCAACGGGTCGAACGGTCTCAAGCGCATAGCCGCCGGCGCGAAGGGTCGCAGCGTCTCGCGCAAAAGTTTCCGGATTACAGGAAACGCCAATGACAAGCGGGACAGCAGAATTCGCAATCTCTTTCGACTGCGCAAACGCACCGGCACGTGGCGGGTCGAAGATGACGATATCCATGGATTTCAATTCAGCCGCTGCGACAGGGCGCTCAAAAAGATTGCGTCGTTCGGTCGTGACCGGAAATCGTTCCTTACCGACGCGGCTCGCCAGATCAAGCGCGAGGATCGCCGCCTCATCGCTGTCCCAGGCAAACACTGCGGCGCGCGCCGCCATCGGCAATGAAAAAGCGCCGACGCCGCAGAACAAATCGGCGATGCGTTTTGGTTTTAGATCGCACGTCCACTCATTAATTGCCGCCAAAAGCGCCGCTTGCCCTTCGCGGCTGGCTTGAAGGAAGCCGCCAGGCGTTGGAAAAAGGCGAGATTGGCCGACCGTTACAAAAGGTTCTGCAAGCGTCAGCGCCGGATCGCCATTAACCGATAAACGCACAGCGCCTGTCTGAGCCATAATGTCCGGCAGGCCGCCAACATGCGGCAACAGCAGGTCCGCATCAGCGTCCGTATGCAGATTGATATCGAGACCATTGTCACAGGCCGTTACGGCTATATCGAAGCGGTCAAAAGGAATTTTTTCTGCAAAGGCGCTGAGCGACGCCAATCGCTTGCGGAGGGGCGCTGCGAGAATCAGGCAATCATTGACAGGCTCAATACGCCCTGACCGCAACTGATGAAAACCGAAAACCAACCGGTCCCGCAAGCGACGCGCAGCAAAATCAGCCCTCCGGCGGCTCGACTGCGGACATGTCTGCAGCGGTTCAACTATGCTTGCGTCAAAGCCCTCGCGCTGTAATGCGGCAACCACAAGGCCCCTCTTCCAGCGTTGATAAAGCGAAGGCGTAATATGCTGTAACGCACACCCGCCGCAGTCGCCAAAATGCGCACAGGGCGCCTCGCGCCGATCATTGCCGCCCTCTAAAACAGCGGTCACAGAGCCATGGGCATCGGCAACCGTCGCTTCCACGACGTCGCCGGGCACAGTGTACGGAATATATACAGGTTTTCCATCGACAAGGCCGACGCCATGACCGCGCCGGCCCAATCCGGTAATTTCAACCCGTGCGGAACGGCGTTTTACAGCCTTCTTACGCTGTCTTGACCGCGCCAATGAGAAACTCCTGATTGCCGTCGCCGCCGCGAATTGGGCTCTTCATATAGCCCGTCGTAGTCCAACCAGCCTGTTCATTCACCCACGCAAGAAGATTTTCCGCAACGCCATCAGCATTTTCGCGGCCCGGCTTAACGATCCCGCCTTTACCCAGCGCGTTTCGACCAACCTCGAACTGGGGCTTGACGAGCGCAACAAGCTGCGCCGCTGGCGCCGCCAGCGCCAGAGCGGCCGGTAATGCTTTTTTCAAGCTGATAAAACTGACGTCGCAGACAATAATTTCTACAGGCTCCGGGATAAGCTTTGTACTCAAATCTTTTGCATGGGTTTTTTCAAGATTAACAATGCGCGGGTCATTGGCAATCTTTGCGTGCAGCTGCCCCGTTCCCACATCAACTGCGTAGATTTTTGCAGCGTCGGCGCGCAGCAGGACATCGCTGAAACCGCCGGTGGAAGCGCCGAGGTCCAGACAAATCCGGTCCGCCGCGCATATTTTCATCGAGCGAAGCGCTGCTTCAAGCTTTACGCCGCCGCGCGACACATAAGGGTGAACATTTCCAGCGATTGAAATTTTGGCGCTGTCGTCTGTTTTGTGTGAGGGCTTTTCGATGCTTTCGCCGTCCACCTGAACATTTCCGGCGCGAACAGCTTCTTGCGCGCGGGCGCGGCTTTCAAAATAGCCGCTTTCAACAAGCAATTGGTCCAGTCTTCTCTTTCCCATGAGGGCCCGCCTATGCGCGCCAGGCGAAAAGCGCACGCGCCAAAGATGGCGAGATTTTTGCTGTCGCCAGAACTGCAGCCAATTTCGGGTTTGACCTAAGCGAGAGCGCCTGTTGCGCATTGCTCTCAAAGGCCGCCTTATCGCCTGTTTTCAGAGCGCTTTTCGCATTCGCCAAGGCAATCAGATACTGGTTCTCGGAAATCATCTCATTACAGATTGTTTCGGCTTCCGGTCTTGACGCTCTCAATTTTTCATAGGCCCGGATTGTATAAGAATGCAAGCATACGGCGTCCGAAGATAAGGAGTTCGGCGTTCGCCGATACCATGCGAGCGGCCGATCAATATAAGCAGCCCGGCCGCCGCCGGCGAGAAGCCGCAGCCAGAGATCGAAGTCCTCGGCGTTGCGCAGCTCTTCATCATATCCGCCGACACGGTCGAACCAGTCGCGCCGAAACGAAGCGGCGGTATAAACCTGAAACTCGCGCGCGGCGACACGCTCCAGCGTGACCGGCGGAACCATCGAAACACGATGCGAACATAATTCTTCCGGCGCCGGCTTATCGGTAACAAAATACGCATCGCAGGAACAAAATGCGATCTTATCATCTTGCTCCAATACGCCGATCATTTCCTGAATGTAACGCGGTTCATAGAGGTCATCCGCATCGAGAAGGGATAAAAACGGCGTATGAGAGGCGCGGACGCCTGTATTGCGCGCCGCTGATGCGCCGGCGTTCTCTTGTTGTATAAGTCTTATGCGGGGATCACAAAGAAATGTGTGAACGATCGCCGCCGTATCGTCCGTGCTGCCATCATCGACAATGACAAGCGCCCAGTCCTCCCGCGTTTGTGCAGCGACGCTCTCAATTGCCTTAGCAATGAAAGGCGCGGCGTTATAAGCCGGCATGACAACAGTGGTTGACGCCTTTATCACTCAGTATACACCATAATTTTTCTGCAAAACGGACAGCTTTGACGAAAGAATATGTCATGCGCCTTCGTTGTTACGAGCATATTCCTGTGAATTTAACAAATGTGTTGAAAGTTCAATGGCTTAGCCTTGCACCCATCGGTTGCATTGTTATTATCAGCGGGTAGCGTATTGGTAAAATTATTTCGAAAGGAGCAATATTATGGCTCAGTTAAATGGTTTAAACATTGCTATTTTGGCGACTGACGGGTTTGAAGAATCAGAATTATTCTCCCCGAAAGAGGCGGTTGAGCGTGAAGGCGCTGTCGTCGACGTCATTTCAATTAAAGATGGTGACATTACAGGTTGGAAGAATATGGAGCCTGGACGGAGCATTAAGGTCGATAAAGTCGTATCCGATGTAAAGATCAGCGATTACGACGGTCTTATCATTCCAGGCGGCTTGTATAACCCGGACGCGTTGCGCCGAGATGAAAGCGTATTATCCTTCACACGCGATGCTTTCGCAGAAAAGCTTCCCGTCGGCGCTATCTGTCATGGTCCACAAGTTTTAATCAGTGCAGAACTTGTTGAAGATCGCACGATGACCGGATATGACGCTATCTGGAAAGACCTAGAAAATGCAGGAGCGATCGTGAAAGACGAAGCAGTGGTCGTGGACGCGGGCCTTGTCACCAGTCGGACGCCGGATGACCTGGACGCATTTAACGCCAAGCTGATTGAAGAGTTTGCTGAAGGAAAGCACGCAAGACAGAAACGATCCCTTGCAGCATAATGTAAATCTTTAGGCGAAACGAGAAAGCCCCGCTCGCTGGCGGGGCTTTTTTTACGCTTCTTTTCTCGCCTAACCGTGCAGGTTCACAACTTCCGCTGTCATTCCAAGCGCTTCCCTGGCCCGCTCGACGATGTGCGACGCATTCAGGCGCGCTGTTTCGTACATATTGTAAGGACTATCCTGATCCTGGAACACATCCGGCAGGGTCATCGTGCGGATCTTGACGCCGTTATCAAGGAGACCGGCGTCTGAAAGGAAATGCAAAACAAATGCGCCGAACCCGCCGCGCGAGCCTTCCTCTACGGTGATGAGGACTTCGTGATTGCGCACGAGATCCATAATCAAATCATGGTCAAGCGGTTTAGCGAAACGCGCATCAGCGACCGTTGTCGACAGCCCCTGGGACTCAAGCGTGTCAGAAGCTTTCAACGCCTCCGCCAGACGCCCGCCGTAGGACAAGATCGCAACTTTCGTTCCTTCACGAACGATACGCCCTTTGCCAATTTCAAGAAACTTACCCTTCTCAGGCAGGTCAACGCCAACGCCTTCGCCGCGCGGATAGCGGAAAGCGATCGGGTGCTCGTCATACTCCACTGCTGTCGCCGTCATGTGCACAAGCTCAGCTTCATCGCCGGCCGCCATCAGCACCATATTCGGAAGACATCCGAGATACGCGATATCGAACGCGCCCGCATGGGTCTGGCCGTCCGAACCGACAAGGCCTGCGCGATCCATGGGAAAACGCACGGGCAGGTTCTGGATCGCCACATCATGAACAACCGAATCATACGCGCGTTGCAGAAAAGTCGAATAGATCGCGGCAAACGGTTTCATGCCGTCAGCGGCCATCCCGCCTGCGAACGTCACCGCATGCTGTTCAGCGATGCCCACATCATAGCAGCGTTCAGGATAAGCTTCCGCAAACATGTCTAGCGAGGTGCCAGACGGCATCGCAGCGGTAATGCCGATAATCGCTTTATCTGTCTCTGCTTCCTTGACGAGCGTTTTACCGAAGACTTTCTGATACGCCGGCGCGTTTGGCGTGCCTTTTTTCTGCTTGCCGGAGACGACGTCAAACTTTGCAACGCCGTGATATTTATCAGCGGATTCTTCCGCAGGCGGATAGCCGGCGCCTTTGCGCGTGACCACATGAACAAGAACCGGGCCCTCATCCATATCGCGGACATTTTCCAGCACTGGCACAAGATGATCCATATTGTGCCCGTCGATCGGGCCCACATAGTAGAAGCCAAGCTCCTCAAATAGCGTCCCGCCGGTGACCATGCCGCGGCCATATTCTTCCGCCTTCGCCAGCTGTTTATAGACAGCGTTCGGAAGGCGCTTTGACAGCTGTTTGGTGAATTTGCGGAAGCCTTGATAAACCCCTGAAGATGAGGCGCGGGCGAGATAGGCGCTCATGGCGCCTACAGGCGGCGCAATCGACATATCGTTATCGTTCAGAATAACGACCATTTTCGAGCCGAGGTGACCGGCGTTGTTCAGCCCCTCGTAAGCCATGCCGCCGGACATGGAGCCGTCGCCGATAACTGCAATTGCTGTCGCATCCTTTTTGCCCTGATGGCGCGCGGCTTCCGCGAAGCCGGTGGCGGCGGAAATCGACGTTGCCGCGTGGGCCGCGCCGAACGGGTCATAATCGCTCTCAGAACGCTTGGTGAAACCGGAGAGACCGCCGCCCTGGCGCAAGGTGCGAATGCGATCGCGGCGGCCAGTCAGGATCTTATGCGGATAGCACTGATGCCCCACATCCCAGACAAGCTTGTCTTCCGGCGTGTTGAACACATAGTGGATGGCCGCCGTCAGTTCGACAACGCCCAGACCGGACCCCAAATGTCCGCCAGTGACGGAGACTGCGTCGATCATTTCGGCGCGCAATTCATCGGCGAGCTGGCGCAGCTGGCTTTTTTCCAGCTTGCGCAAATCTTCCGGGCTGTTCACCTGATCCAGAAGCGGTGTTTCAATGGCCATGACGCCCCTCGTTTTTATTTTCTGCTGAGCGTTTCGACGCTCAAAATTTCCGCAACAGCCGTCGCGCATATGTTGCAATGCGACAGGCAGAACGACCGTTTTAGCGTCTCTGAGGGATATCGCCACCCTGCAAACCAGAAATCGCGGCAAGTTGAAGGCCTTTTAAGACAGCGGTTGCGAATTTGCCGCAGCGCCAGGCTTGTTCTGGGGCCGATAATTGCAAATTGAAGAAAAATCACCCAAAGGCGGTCTCTATGAAGAGTTTTGCCGGCAAACGCTGCGTCGTCACCGGGGCCGGCAGCGGCATCGGCCGGGCGCTGGCGATTGACCTTGCCGCCCGCGGAGGCTGGCTGGCGGTGTCAGATGTCAATGAGGAAGGGCTTGCCGAAACGCTGGCGCTGATTGATCAGGCGACAAAGCGCCATAGTTTAGAGATTCTGGACGTCACAGACGCCGGCGCGATTGAAGATTATGCTGCGAGCCTCTCACGCGATTGGGGGACGGCGGACTGGCTTTTCAATGTGGCGGGCCTCACCCGGTTCGGACCATTTTCTCAAACGCCCGCCGAAGCCTTTGATCAGGTCATGGACGTCAACTTTCAGGGCGTTGTGCGAATGACGCGGGCATTTCTGCCTCAACTTCTTCAGACCCGAGGCGGCGTCGTCAATATCTCCTCCCTTTTCGGATTGATCGGCTTTCCAGGACAATCTCATTATTGCGCATCGAAATTCGCCGTACGCGGATTTTCGGAAACACTGGCAATGGAATTGAAGCCGTTGAACGTTTCAGTAAGCTGCGTTCATCCTGGCGGGGTTGCGACCAGAATTGCTCAAGACGCCGTCATCGACGCGCAGGAAAATCGCGAACGCATTGCGGAAACAAAAAACACTTTCGCAGACAACGCCTTCACGTCGCCCGAACGCGCTGCACGATTGATCCTGAACGGCGCTGCTAAAGGCAAGCGACGTATCGTGATAGGCCGTGACGCCTTCGCGCTTTCCATGTTCCAGCGATTATTCCCGGCCGGGTATCAACGGGCGATATCAGGCGCTGTGATAAAGAGGCTGCAGGAGTGAAAATTGAGTTGAAGGCGATCTAAACTGCTCTGTGTCATTGCCGGACTGATTCCGGCAATCCAGAACTCGCTCCATGTCTCCGGGTCATCGGGGCAAGCTCGGGTTATGACAGCCTTTAGAACAGACCGTTGAAGCAACAATCAGTAAATGCGGCTATTCAAAACTCGCCGGTTCGGCCTTCGGCTTGCCGTCGCCGGCGACCACAATCTTTTCGATCTTTTCCTGCGCGGCTTTTAGCTTCGCTTCGCAATGGGCTTTGAGCTTCGCGCCGCGCTCGTAGAGATCGATCGAAGCTTCCAGTTCCGCATCGCCGCTTTCCAGCCTGCGGACGATGTCCTCGAGTTCGGCGAGCGCTTTTTCGAAAGACAGCGCCTTGATGTCATCGGGTTTCTTGGCCATCTGCGCCTTCTCGCCTTGTCAGGCATATTCGTCAAGCGCGAGGCGCGGGAGCGCTCTACTACTCCGCCGCAGCCGGCGCTTCAGCGCCCTGTTTCAGACCGGGCGGATTATAAATCCGCCAAGACCAATAGTGATTGCCGCCGTCGCGCTCGGCGCGGACCCAACCTTCGCGGCGGATCTGCTGATCAATCATCCAGTTCAGATACCCATGGGCGCATAGAAGAACGTCGCCTTCGCTTGCGTGTTCGGCAAGACGCGCCGTGATCTTGCGCACCCGTTTCCAGCTCTGCAGATGGCTTTCAACCCCGTCGGGCGCAAATCCCCAGAACCACAGCGAACGCGAAACTACCCCCCATTGACCGGGACGTAATTTGATCAGTCCCGGAAAAGGCGGCGGCGGCAACGGCGCCTCGACAAAGATCGGATCGGCCGGAATGTGCCGGTCCGCGCCGGCGGCCTGGCGCGCCGTTTCAATCGCCCGCGGCAGGGTTGAGGACAAAACCGTCTTTGCGCCCTTGGCAAGTTCAATCAGGCTTTGGGGCGGGCGCTCGTCAGGGGCAAGCCCGCTCGCATCGTAACGGGCCCACCACTCGCCATATTCGCGCGCCGTGATCGTGAGATCGCGGTCGAGATTAGGGCGTCCGTGACGCGCAGTGATAATCCGGCCAGCCATGAAACTCTTAACGTCCCCGGGTCAAACAGGTCCTTATGACGTGGTTTTCAGGCCTGCATCAAGGCTTTGACGTGGGCCGCTGCGCTCCGCCCAAGCGCGTCGAGGTCATAGCCGCCTTCCAGCAGCGAGACGATGCGGCCATCCGCCTTGTCTTCGGCGATTTCGAGGATTGCAGACGTCGCCCAGACAAAATCCTCTTCCTGGAGTTGAAGACCGCCAAGCGGATCGGCGGCATGGGCGTCAAAACCGGCGGAAATGACAATAAAATCCGGGTCGAAATCTGAAAGCGCAGGCAGCAGGCGCTCGCCCCAGGCGCGGCGAAACCCCTCGCCGTCCGTTCCCGGCGGCAAGGGCGCATTCGCCACATTATCGAACGCGCCGCGATCAGATTCCCGGCCCGAGCCCGGATAGTTCGGCCATTCATGGGAAGAGGCGAAAAAAGCGCTCTCGTCGTGCCAGAAAGCAGCCTCGGTGCCGTTGCCGTGATGAACGTCAAAGTCAACGACGGCAATCCGATTTGCGCCGTGAACCGCGCGGGCGTGGCGCGCGGCAATCGCAGCGTTGTTGAGGAAGCAAAAGCCCATCGCTTTTTCCGGCTCCGCATGATGGCCGGGCGGGCGCGCTGCGACAAATGCATTCTTCGCCTCGCCCGCATAAATGGCGTCCACCGCCGCCACAGCGCCGCCAGCAGCGCGCAGCACCGCTTCATGGGAGTGCGCTCCCATGAAGGTGTCGGCGTCAAACTGCGCAAGTCCGTCTGTAGGCGCATTCTCTTCCAGAAAGGCGCGGAAGGCGCGCGGATGCACGCGCTCAATGGCGTCGTTCTCAACCAGCGGCGGCTCACGCCTGTCCAGATCGGAAAACTGTTCCGCATGCAGCGCATCATCAACAGCGCGATAACGCCCGCCATGCTCTACGTGGCCGGGCGGCTGTTCATGCTTTGCGAAAACGGAATGGGTGTAGAGAAGCGTAGTCATCAAAACTCTTTACTCCGCCATTTGCCGAGGCGAAAGCAGGAATACACGAAAACCAAAAGCGACACATTAATTCTTGAATACACACTTTTAAGGCCATGACCGGATTGATAGATTTAACCATGATCCTCCGCCGCGCTACTGTCGATGACGCCGCCATGCTGGAAGAATGGCGCACGCGGGCGCATGTGCTGGCAGCGTTCGGCACGGAAGAGCCGCCGAACTGGCGCGAGGAATTGTCGATTGATGAAGACTGGCACGATCCTGTCATCGCTGAAATCGACGGGCGGCCTATCGGCTATATGGAGATTATCGATCCGGCGCGCGAGGCAACGCATTACTGGGGCGAGATTGAACCAAATTTGCGCGCGATTGATATCTTCATCGCGGATAAGAGCGATCTTCGTAAAGGATACGGCCGCCGGATGATGGCGCTTGCGCTTGCGCGATGTTTTGGTTCTTCACGCGTAACCGCAGTCATTATCGATCCGCTTGCATCGAACAGAAAAGCCATTCGATTTTACGAACGCCTTGGCTTTCAGCATCTTGGAAACCGGTTTTTCGGCAATGATGACAATGACGAAAATGAATGCGCCGTCATGCGTCTTGATCGCTCGGCATGGGAAAGATCGCAAGCCTACGACTTGACGCGCGTCCAGACATAACCTTTACAAAGCCCGGGACCGACACAGCCAATAATCTTTACGCGGTCTTTATCGAGCAATTTGATTTTTGAAAGATAGGTTTTGCCGGTGCGGGGGTCATACAGCTCGCCATCTTTCCATTTGTCACTGGACGCCATGACGAGCCCATCGAGAATATGAACGCCAAGCAAAGGCCGGTTGCGCAATCCCGGGTCCGGGTTCAGGACATCAGTCGTGGCGAGGTTTTCATAATCATGATCCACCAGTTCAGCGCACAACCGCTCGCCGCAATAATGGACATCAATGACGGCGTCCATTTTCGGCGGCGTCCATTTGCCAAGAACCAGACGCGGGTCAGCATCGGCAGCGCGAACATCGGCAATGGACGCGCAGAACGCAGCAAACGATGCGCACAAACACAGAAAGCACAATCTATATCGCATGGCTTTGTCCTCTCAACCTGAAGACAAGCTAGCCTCATCACTGCCTATCCAGAATTAACAGCCGCGCGAGGTGACAGGCTCGTGAAGGATCGCGATTATTTTGCGACCGGCCAGGGCGCGGCGCGGCTGTCCAGAATGGAGACAAGGTCGCCCGAGCGCATTGTCCCGGACTGATTGATGACAGCGTTGACGCCGAAGAGAACGCCATTGATCTTCGGATGAGCGGCGCGGCGAATGCGCGCGAGCGTCGCCAACGGCTCCTTGCCCATGCGTTCGCCTGTTTTCTGGTCGCGGGTCGTCACCTCGCACCGCACACAGGGCTTTTGAAGCTCAACAACAACATCACCGATCTGCAATGCCTTCCAGCAGTCCTCCGCCCACGGATCGGCGCCGTCAATCACAATATTGGGTCGGAAGCGATCCATGCCGACGGGCGCGCCGCCATTCTTTTCGATCTCCGCATTCAGCGCCTTCAGCGACGCCGCATTAGCGATGAGCAAAGGATAGCCGTCAGCGAAACTGACGGGGTTTTTCTCACCCCATTTGCCGGAAGTTGTGCGCGCGGCTTTATCATCCATAAACCACAATCGCGCGGCGCGCCCCAGCGCGCGGGTGAGCCATTCGTCCGCTTCAGAGCCCGCGGCAACGGCGTTGACGATATCGTTCCAGACCGTCACGGGCGCCCGCTCGACCGCCGCCGGCGCCTGAATGGAGACCGACAAATCCTCGCAGGATAAAGTCAGAGTGTCGCCTGCGCTATCTGCATTAATCTGGGCCAGTTTTTCACAATTGCGCTGACTTAAAAACGCGCCAGTTTCGTCTGTAACGATCCAGCGCCGGTCGTCGGCGAGACCGCGCGCCTCTACGCGCGCCGCATCGAGCGAAACGCCGCGCACGCCTTTAACGGGATAGATTGAAATATCTGAAACGCGCATGTTCTACGCAAACTCCAGAAACGAAACCGGTTTCATTGCGCCGCCAGTTTTTTCCAGAAAATCACCTTGTCGACGCCGTCCTCGTAGAAGTCGCGAATGCGCGCCTCCTCGACATAGTCATTTTTTCGGTAAAACATCCGTGTTCGCTCGAACGCTGCTTCACCCGAGGTTTCGACAAGCAGCACGTTTGCGCCCTGCTTCGACAGCACTGTTTCGATATAACGCATCGCCTCGGCGCCAATGCCTGAACCTTGATGGGACGGCAGAATGCCGATCGCCAGAAGATTCCACGTCCCCCTGCGTCATCCTTTCAGGCTCACAAAATCCGAACCCCACAAGTTCCTCATTGTCGATGCAGGCGAACCATATGTCAGGCTTCGACTGATCAAAATACGGCCGGATCATGTCGTCCAGCATCTCGCCCGAAAAGAGTTCCGTTGCTTCCGCAATGAGTTTAATCGGAGCGACATCGCTTTGCGTGACCGGCCGGATTTCGATCTTGTTCGCCACCGCCTTCAGCTTCCCATCATTGAGGCCAGCGTCTCTTTTACGCCCGGCGGCGGGGTTGCGTCATCTGGCACAAAAAAATCGACCACAAGCTGTTTGGAAGGATCGACGCGGTATTGTTCGAAATCGGTGACGCCGTTCTCATAGAGCAGCGTGTCGTCGATGAAGAAATTGCCGGTGCATTCTTTCGCTGGCTTGGTGAAAATGAGGTGCGCCGCATCGGCAAGGATATCGGTCGTGCGCGAGGCCTGCATCATGGCGTCGCCGCCAAGCGCGAATTTCACCGCCGCGGTCGCGATCGCCGTGCGCGGCCACAACGCATTGAATGCGATACCGTCATGTTTGAACTCTTCGGCCATGCCGAGCACACACATGGACATGTTGAACTTCGCCATCGAGTAAGCGACGTGACCGGCGAACCATTTCGCGCTCATGTCGAGCGGCGGCGACAGCATCAGCACATGCGGGTTGTCTGATTTTTTTAGGTAGGGAATGCAGGCTTTCGAGGTGAGGAATGTGCCCCGGCCATTGATCTGGTGCATCAGATCATAGCGTTTCATTTCGGTCGCCTCGGTGCCGGTGAGGGAAATCGCAGACGCATTGTTCACGCAGATGTCGATCCCGCCGAATTTTTCGGCCGTCTTCGCCGCCGCCTCGGTCACGCCCTGCTCATCGCGAACGTCGACGACCAGCGGGAGCGCTTTGCCGCCCGCCGCCTCGATTTCCTCCGCCGCCGTGTAAATCGTGCCCGGCAGGTGTTTGTGCGGCTCCGCCGACTTCGCCGCAATCGCGACATTGGCGCCGTCTTTCGCAGCGCGCAGGCCGATAGCCAGTCCGATGCCTCGCGATGCGCCGGTAATGAAAAGCGTCTTGCCTTTGAGATCTGTCATGGATTCTGTCCTTCCGATGGTTGGCGACACCTTATCGGACGGAACGGCGAATAGCACGCCGCCGGCGCAGCTTTAACGCATCTTCAGGCGGCCTCGCCTTTTCGTGCGGCGCAATCAGCCTCATCGCACTGGCAACCAAGGATAGAGCATGCCTCACTGAAAGACGCCGCCCGACAAGTGGTTTCCATTCGCCTTTTCCGTCCGTCAATCGTTTCGGACGTCCAGGCGATTGATATAGCGACATGATCTTTCACAACGACGCAGCCGACGCCATGCCGGTCGACGTGTTGCTTAATCCTTTCCAGCGTATTCATATTTTCAACTCTCTCACGCAACAAGGTTAAATCGCGCGCAGCGTTCCCGATCCGCCGCATACATAGCCTGCTGACTGAGTGACAAAACAGGCGGCGAAAATTCTTGCGCTCCCAAAAAAATTATGCCGCAGATGCGAAAGAGTTTCAAGAGTTAATCTGTATAGAAATTTCTTTAGAATTTGAATGAAATTGAAAACGACAAGGCGTACGAAACACTATCCCCGCCGACGTTTTTTTGCCTGCTCCACCGCCTCCCAAACGCGAAGCGCATTCAGGCCAAGTATTTTCTCGACATCTTCTTCACTATAGCCGCGGTCAAAAAGTCCTTGCGCCAGCGCGGGATAGGTCGAGGCGTCTTTCAGTCCTGTGGGCAGGGAGTCGCCGACACCGTCATAATCGGAGCCGAGGCCTACATGATCGACGCCCGCAAGCTCTACCGCTCGATCAATATGATCGAGCACGCTCTCCAACGTCGCAAATGGATAAGGGTGCGCTCGGCGCCAGGCGCTGTTAAAGGCGTCCGCTTCTCCATCGGTCATCGCACGACCCATGCGCTCTTCTTCCGCCTTGCGCGCTTCATCACGCGGTTCGTTATACGTATTGGCCGCCTCGGTGAGAAACGCCGAGCCATAATTGATCATCACAACGCCGCCGTTTTCGCCGATCTTTTTGACAAGTTCGTCGGGCAGATTGCGCCGCCAACCAGGGGTGAAATGGCGCAGCGATGAATGCGAAGCGATCACAGGCGCGCGCGTTGTCGATAGAACATCCTCAACCGCCGCATCTGTAACATGGCTGACGTCAATCATCATTCCGAGATCGTTCATGGCACGGACGAGTTTGAAACCGAAGGGCGATAGGCCGCCCCATTTCTCGTTTATGTCATATGAAGAGTCTGAAATGTGGTTTGCTCGGGAATGGGCGAGCGTAATATAACGCACGCCCCGATCGTAGAAATGCCTGAGATTTTCAAGATCGCCTTCGATAGGCGATCCGTTCTCCATACCAAGCGGCATGGCGACTTTGCCTTCCGCATGCATTCGGCGCACGTCCTTGGGCGATAAAGCAATGCCGAACTTGTCGGGATAACGCGCCGCGACACCTTCCATCAGACCAATGAGCATGTTAGCGCGCGCCTTCGCGCCGCCGACCGTCTCGTAACGCGCCGCAACGTAAATCGACATGAATGGCGCATCGAGCCCGCCCGCTTTGGCAAGATCGTAGCTGAAATCGATGACCTTATCGCCGGTTGCTATATCAGCGCCGCTATCTGCGATTGTCGTTGGCGCATCAATATGACCATCGACAATAATAAACTTCTGCGCCGCCTCTTCTCCGGTCATTTGGGCTGCGGCAGGAAATGCCCCCACCAAACTGGCGATGGTTGACATAAAAAATAAGCGATTGCTCATTGCAGAGGCCTCTATTTTTTTATACTTCTCAAATTTCAACGCATAATACCGCGTTCGTTCATTAAAGCTACTCTCCGATTTCCGTCCTGCTTAATCATTGTCATGATTATTTCACACAAATATCAGTTCATTTTTCTGCGTACGGAAAAAACTGCAGGAACCAGCCTGTCGCACGCCCTGGCGGAGTTTCTCGGAGAAGACGACGTTCGCGCTGACATGTCTCGCCCATCATGGGCCTCGTTCTCGCCCATTCACCACGGCGCATTAAAGCGAAATTTTCCCAAGTATTTTGGCCTGCATGCGCACGCGACAGCTGCTCAGATACGCTCCGTAATAGGGGCAGGCATTTTCGACTCTTATTATAAATTCGCGGTAGAACGAAACCCCTGGGATCGCCAAGTTTCTCTTTATTTTCAACGCTATCCTAAGCGCCAACGGCGACATACGCCGAACTTTTCTCGCGATCTGGCATCGCCATATTTTCGATCTACAGAATATGTCCGGCTAAACAATTGGGCAAACTATGCGATCGACAACTCTGTAGTCGCCGACGATGTTATTCTTTATCACCGACTAGAAGAGGGCTTAAAAAATTTAAAAGAGCGATTAAGCCTGCCGAAAAATATTCAATTGGGCAAAGAGAGATCAGGCTTTCGCGATGATAAGGGAGACTACCGCCGTCACTATACGGATAAAACACACGCGCTCATTGGAAGATGGTACGCCCGTGAGATCAAAGAGTTCGGGTTTATGTTTTAATTATCCCCGGCAAGATCGCATTTTATGTCAGCCAGACTGAACTCCTCGCCGGTTTCACGTCGAACGACATAGCACGCATCGCCTCTCAGAACGATGTCGAAATAAATCGGCACAGCTAGGCTTCGATCTTCAAATCCGCTCAGCCTGGGCGGCAATACAAGAATTGTTGTTTTTTCAGTGAGATCGGTGCGAGCAAACTCAACGCTCGCCCGACCCAAAGCCTTAGCCACGACGGCGCGAACCGAATCCATCGTCGCTGCGTCATTACTAGAAAGACTTGCCGGCTGGGCCGCCTTTGTCACGCTCTGACACGCGGCAGCAAAAAAGACGAAGAGCGTCAGCGATCTTATGAACAGGTTCATGTAAATTCCCTAGTCCGGCAATGTCATATCGCGATTTGTGGCGAAGACGTCACGCTCCGGCATAATCTCGGTTGTCACGACCGTCCCCTGGAGACCGCCGGGCTTGGATTGCGAAGTCGAGATTGGCGCAGGGCATGTGCCGTCCGCACGGAACTGCAAAGCCGCGGCAAGCATGGCCTCACTCTCATCACCCAACTCATTGAAGAAATCGTCCCCGATGACGCAGCCGGGCACGCGCACGCCGAATGTTTCTGCTGAATTGTCGGGAATGAAACCATCCGCATAGTCGCCAAAGCCGACATCGTTCGTACCCTGAAACTGGATCGTAAAATACGTCACGCCGCAATTGTCGGTTGGGAAGAACCCAAACGGCTTGCCGCAGGTCGTGTCGCCCATCATGACCACTTCAACGCCAATGCCGCGAAGCGAGTTAATAACAGACTCGCTGGCGCTGCAGGTGCGACCGGTCGATAAGATGAAAACCCGAGGCAGATTGAGACTGTCAAGATCTGTGCCCGCTGGGAGCGAAAAGCCCAGCGCTTCATCATAAAACGGCGTTGCTTGATTAATTTCGCCGGTTATCGGATTCCGACTGCCGGCGTCATCATTAAAGCGAAGAAGTTCAAAAATCCGCCCGTTTGTGCGCGCATCGCCGGCAATCGCATAGCTGAGCTGCGACGCCGTGGCGAGAAGTCCGCCGCCATTGTAGCGAAGGTCGACAACAAGATCGGCGACCCCCTCATTGGCGAAGAAAGTAATTGCGCCTGCAATTTCCGCTTCTGACGAAAACGGACTGAACGTGTTCAAAAGCATATAGCCGACTTTACCGGTCGGCGTATCAATGATCCGCGTGCGGTTAACCGGCTTTGACGCGAGATTGACAGATGTCAGCGTTACCGTACGCCCCGAGCTTGCGCCCGGATCCTGTACAACAAAGGTGTGAACTTCGCCGGCGTTTGCGGGAAAGAGACCCGCATTGATCATGTCAATCTCGGCCTGAGTGTTCGCATTAACCAGGTCGACGCCGTCGACTTCCAGAATTTGCGCGCCCCGAACAAAATTCGGCAGACCGCCGACCTCCATAGAGGCCGGAGAGTCCGGTTCGGTATAGCGAACACGAAAGTCACGCGGCGGCGCCGTCGAAAACGCGACAAAATTTACGCCGTAGCTTGCCGTCGGCGTGGAGTTGCGCTGCTCCAAAAATTCATCCGTCGGCTGGGTGAAGTGAAACTCATCCACATCACGGCCGGAAGCTGTCTGGCGCGTCGTGCGCAAAACGTCGAAATAAGCGAGCCTGTCATTAAAGTCGTTCGGATCGCGGTCAGTGACCTCGTCATTGAATAAATAGGTCTCGTTCGTCCAGGACCGCAGCCAGAAATTTTCAAGCAAAGTCGAGCCGGCTGTGTCCGGAAACGGATTGCCCTCAAGATCAACGCCGACACGCGGATTTTCACATTGAGCAATAAATTCACTCGCCGGCTCAAAAACGCCAGGCGTGAAAACCGGAGCCATGCTTGTCGGCGGGGGCGGAGGCGGCGGAGGGGGTGGCGGCGGGGCCCCTGCGATAGGCGGCGTTGAACCGCCGCCGCCATCGCTGCATGCCGCAACGAGGCCACAAATCATCACAATTGCGAAAGCGCCGGTGGTTTTTTTCTTCATCATCAATACTCTACAAATAGGAATACTTATCGCGCTGTCTCACCCCCAGCGCTCGCATGCTGTGCATTTGACTGTGCCAAGTCAAGGCGCAGGTTGTGTGGATTCTGACACACGCCATAGAATCACACGTCTTTAACGGGCGACTGATGCGCCGCAGTGGAAAACAGACACGAGCAAGAATAGAGCCTGCCGGTTAAGCAGTCAGTAAATCGGGCTCAATTCTTTTAATAGCGCCGCGCAGCACTACGCCCGTAAGACCTTCAGCTTCGCGCAGATATTGATCAGCGAAGAATGCGGCGATATCGATTTTTGTCTCAAAATAAGACGCATCAGCCGCTTCGGCCGCGGCAAGCGCGGCTGCGACAGAACCTCTGGCGAGATAGTAGCCGGCCGCAACATTGCCGAATTGTTTCAGGTAATCCGCTGCGCCGGCAAACACAGCCTCCTGGTCGGACTGCGCAATATCGAGCAGACCATCAGTCGATGCTTCCAGCGCCAATACCGCAGCCTCAAGACGGACGCCGATTTCCTGAAGGTTCTCGCGCTTGGCCGCCTTTGAAATGACCGCCTGTTCCTTCACATTTTGAATAAAATCCCGAACCGCAGCGCCGCCGTCGCCCTGAAGTTTTCGCGTAACGAGATCCATAGCCTGGATGCCGTTTGTTCCTTCATAGATCGCAGCGATCCGCGCATCGCGCATGTGCTGCGCGGCGCCGGTTTCCTCGATATATCCCATGCCGCCATGGATTTGCACGCCCAATGACGTTGCTTCGTTGGCGCGATCTGTCGACCACGCTTTTGAAATCGGCGTCAGTAAGGCTTCAAGGGCGGCGGCTTTACGGCGCTGATCCTCATCCGGAGCGAAGCGGGCAAGATCATAAGCGACGGCGTTCGCGTAGCAGATCGCACGTGCGCCCTCTGTTAGCGCTTTCATAGAATAAAGCATGCGGCGCACATCGGCGTGTTCGTAAATCGCGATCATATCGCCGGATTTTACGCCAGGCGCGCGCCCCTGCTTGCGCTCAAGCGCATAGGCGAGCGCACGCTGGAAAGCGCGTTCGGCAACCCCGACCCCCTGCAGGCCAACGTCGAGGCGGGCCGCGTTCATCATGACGAACATGTTTTTAAGGCCCTTATTCTCTTCGCCCAGAAGCGTGCCGTAGCACTCGCCTCGGTCGCCAAAACTCATCACGCAGGTGGGCGAGCCGTGCAGGCCCATTTTCTCTTCAAGCTTGATGCATTGGACATCATTGCGCTCGCCAAGGGAGCCGTCTTCATTCACATGCACTTTGGGAACGATAAACATCGAAATTCCGCCAGTGCCTTCCGGCGCATCGGGAAGCCGCGCCAGCACAAGGTGGATGACGTTATCGCCAAGATCGTGATCGCCGTAGGTAATGTAAATTTTCTGCCCACTGATTTTATACCGGCCGTCTCCGACAGGTTCGGCTTTAGTGCGCACTGCCGACAGATCAGAGCCCGCCTGCGGTTCGGTGAGGTTCATGGTGCCGGTCCAGGCGCCGCTCACCATCTTCTCCAGGAAAAGATGTTTTTGCTCATCCGTGCCCGCATGCAAAATGGCTTTAACGGCGCCGGTCGTCAGCGTTGTGCCGATTGCGAACGACATCGACGCTGCATTCAGCCCGTCGACAAGCGCATTCGCCATTGTTGTCGGGAGCCCCTGCCCGCCCCATTTTTCTGGAAAGGCAAGCGAGTTCCAGCCCGATTCGACATATTGCTGATACGCTTCCGCAAATCCGGGGCTGGTGCGCACGACGCCGTTTTCCAGCCGGGCGCCTTCGCTGTCGCTGCCGGCGTTGAGCGGGGCCAGGACCTCATCACAAAACTTGCCCATCTCCTCCATGACAGCGCCGACCAGATCGTCTGAAAGCTCCGGAAAAGCGCCGGTTTTTTCGAGCGCGCCAAAACCGGCCATATGGTCCAGCGTAAATCGCATGTCGCGGATCGGAGTTGTAAAGGACATTGAGAGCGCTCCTGATAACGTCTTTCGCCAATAATGTTGCAGTCACCTTATGCCGCCTGCCAAGCTCGCGCGCCAGCGCCCGCTGCAGGTCCGCGACATAAGGCCGGTCACTTCTGCTTTTATAAGCATACTTCTGTTAGCAGGATCAGGACCGAACCCTTCAGCATTATTCTAAAATTTTAGTACGCGCAGCCGGTTTTAGGATTTGCCTGTCTATTATTTTATTTTTTCTGACTTCTGGTCGCGCAATCTTCTATTTTCGAAGCCGTAATGGCCAACGCTAAAATCCCACTCACCGAAGCGTGAGAATGAACACGCAGCATGTGATCGGGCCGCGAACCTCTTTTCGACTATGAAGGGTGCATTCTTCTTCTAAGTCTGTGAGCGGAGTTTCCCCAATGAAAAATCGATCCTTCCTGAAGTCTGCAATCCTCGCCGCATGCTCGGGCGCACTAACGGCTGCCATCGCCGCACCTGCGTCGGCGGGCGGCCTCTTCGATACCGAACCTGAACAGTCCCGGCTTTATGTTTCCGTATTTGGCGGCGCGTCTTTTCTGACCGACTCTACATTTAATGGCGTCAGCAATCCGGAAGTCGGCGTTCCCGCGCCGACAGGCATTGCCGGCGCACCGCTAAGCGTCGAGCTTGACGCTGACACCGGCTTCACGTTCGGCGGCGCCATCGGCTACCAATTTGGATTTAAGTACCTGAAAATTTTTCACCCGCGTGTAGAAATTGAGGTCAGCTATCTGAGCAATAATATCGGCGAGGGATCGTTTAACGGGGGATCGCAGACTTTCTCGGGCGAACAGGACACGCTGTTTGTCTATATCAATAATTACTCCGACATTAAGTTTCACGAAGATCAAAAATTTGTACCCTATATCGGCGGCGGATTTGGTCTGGGTTTTGTCGATTCCGACGTGTCTTATTTCCCCGCGACCGCTTCGGCGCCGGTCTTCGGCGTTTTTGGCGATGACACCGCTTTTGCGGGTCATGTTGCAGTCGGCGCGACTTACGCCTTGTCCGACAAGCTGGAGCTCTATTCGGAAGGCCGCTATTTCCGCGTCAACAATGTCGACCTAGAACGGCGTTTTATCGGCGGCGGCGCGGACCTCTTTGTCGGCGATGTTGAGAGCAGAATTGACGGTTTCACCGCGACAGGCGGCTTACGATATACGTTTTAAACAAAGCCGGCCCACCTACGGCTCGTTAATCGAAAAGCCGCCGCAATCTTGCGGCGGCTTTATGGTATTCTTGCCAATGCTGCACAGCCTCGTTAATCGCTTTGGTTCTCGTACGCCGGCTTGATACAGGAAGATCTTGGTGCTGATCGCCCGCAACATGCTGCCCGACGCTGTCGACTTAATCGCCAAAGGCGCAATTGTGGCGATGCCGACGGAGACTGTTTACGGCCTTGCCGCGGACGCTGCGAACGACCGCGCCGTCGCACGCATTTTTGAGGCGAAAGGCCGACCTCAGTTCAATCCGCTGATCATTCATGTCACCGGTAAAACAATGGCGGCCCGATATGTCGATTTCTCTCCGCTGGCAGAGCGCCTTGCCGAAGCATTCTGGCCAGGCCCGCTGACTTTGGTGCTGCCGAGAAAGCCGAGCGTGGATAAAGACAGCGCTGTCTCCTTGCTCGTTTCAGCCGGACTTGACACCATTGCCGTGCGCGCGCCGGACCATGATGTCGCTCAGGCGCTGATCGGCGCCCTTGGCCGCCCCGTCGCCGCCCCAAGCGCCAATCGATCCGGAACCATTAGTCCGACAACGCCAAGCCATGTTTTCCAGTCGCTTGGCGATCGCATCGACGGGGTAATCGACGGCGGGGCCTGCGCGATAGGGCTGGAATCCGCGATCGTCAAAATCGACGGCGATCAAGCAAGCCTCCTGCGGCCTGGCGGCGTTCGCCGCGACGATATCGAAGCGGTCATCGGCAAGACGCTCGTTGAAGCTAAAAAGAGTGCTGCGCCGCAAGCGCCAGGCATGCTGGCGAGCCACTATGCGCCTTCCGTTGCGGTTCGGCTGGATGCTGACCGCGCTGAAGGAAATGAGGCCTTTCTCGGCTTCGGCAAAATGATGGATGCAGAGGCGAAGGCGGCGCTCAATTTATCCGTGTCCGGTGATATGCGCGAAGCGGCGGCGAACCTCTTTGCCCACCTGCGCGCGCTTGATGCAGCGTGTCAGGATCAAGGTCTTGACCGGATCGCGGCGGCGCCCATCCCGAATAGCGGCCTCGGCGAAGCGATCAATGATCGCCTTGCAAGGGCGGCGGCGCCGCGGGATTGAACGCCTTCGTTTTTTCCCTTAGCTACGCGCCATGAACGAAATTGTCGTTGCCGCTTTCTACAAATTCGCCGCGCTCTCGGACGCGCCTGCGCGGCGCGCGCCACTGTCCGAACTTGCCAAAAAATCCGGCGTCACCGGCACAATCCTGCTCGCAGGCGAAGGCGTCAACGGCACGATTGCGGGCGCGCGCGCCGGCGTCGACGCGGTGCTGGGGCATATCCGCACGTTCCCGGGCTGCGCCGATCTTGAATGGAAAGAATCCTTTACGGATGAAACGCCATTTCTGCGGATGAAGGTCAGACTGAAAAATGAAATCGTCACGATGGGCGAGCCGGATATCGAACCGCATCTGAGCTGGGAGCGCTATGTCGATCCGTCAGCGTGGAACGCCGTGATCGCCGATCCGGACACTGTCGTGATTGACACGCGCAATGATTACGAAGTCAGCATCGGAACGTTTGAAGGTGCGGTAAACCCGGAAACAAAATCGTTTCGCGAGTTTCCTGAATGGTTTCGCGCGTTCCGCAAGAACAACCCAGCAAAGAAGGTCGCGATGTTCTGCACCGGCGGCATTCGCTGTGAGAAATCCACGGCTTTTCTGCGCAGCGAAGGCATTGAAGACGTCGTGCACCTGAAAGGCGGCATATTGAAATATCTCGAAACGGTGCCGGAAGACGAAAGTCTTTGGCGCGGCGAATGTTTCGTGTTCGACGACCGCGTCTCGGTCGGCCATGACCTCGCGCCCGGGTCCTATGACATGTGTCACGCCTGCCGCATGCCGATTACAGAGGAAGATAAAACGTCGCCTGATTTTGAAGCCGGCGTTTCGTGTCCCAAATGCGCCGGGCAAAAAACCGAGGCACAAAAGCGCGCCTATGCAGAACGGCAAAAGCAGATCGAGCTCGCCAGGGCGCGCGGTGAGAAACATTTGGGCGCACGCGAATGACCGAAGAGATCCCTGTTCTCTATTCTTTTCGCCGATGCCCTTACGCCATGCGCGCGCGGATGGCGATAAGCGTCAGTGAAACGCAAGTGCGTTTGCGCGAACTTTTATTGCGCGACAAACCGGACGAAATGATCGAGGCGTCGCCAAAAGGAACCGTGCCGGTGTTGGTGGATGGCGGCCGGGTCATTGATGAAAGCCTCGCTGTCATGGAATGGGCGTTGGCGCATCACGATCCTGAAGAATGGCTTGCGCGTCAGGACCGCGATCTCGTCACTGCCTGCGACGGCGATTTCAAACATCACCTCGATCGATACAAATACGCAACGCGATATGACGGCGCTGATCCAGTGGAACATCGTGAAGCGGGCATGGCGTTTCTGAATAAACTGGAAGCGCGCCTTGAAAGCGGCCCGTATCTCTGCAGCGAGGACCGTGGGCATGCCGACATCGCGATCTTCCCGTTCGTGCGTCAGTTCCGCATCGCCGACCCGGACTGGTTTGACGCAGCGCCCATCCCGAAAACCCGCGACTGGCTGAAACGCCTGATGACCTCGGCGCTGTTCAAATCGGTGATGGAGAAATATCCGACCTGGAAAGACAGCGGCAAGGAATTCATGTTCCCTAGTTAGCCTAAGAGACCAAAAAATTTCTTCGCTTGAAAAGGGGCGGCTTGAGCATCGACATCGCTTTCAGTAACTCCGAATATTTTAAAAAGAGGAATTAGGTGAATGCACAGAATTCTGGTCAAACCAGTATTTCTAGGAAGCATTTTTTCATGAAAACGATTCTTTATTTTTGGTGGAAGAAACTAAAAATCCATAACAGTTCAGGCTTTTGAATAATTTAACAAATCGCAAGCATCGCCATATACGCGATTGAAAGCTTCAGAAATCTCCGGCGTAAAGTGGTTTACCCAATCGCCCGCCACGCCTTTTCGGTAATGATTCGACTTAGCTTTTTTAGCAAGATTTTTAAAAGAATATTGCTCAGCCATTTCACCTATGAGTTTTTCATCAAACTCAAGTCCCATATGGTTCATGACGGACGCTATCTCACAGTCAAAATTACTAACAAGTCTCTCGTATCTGACAATATGAGCGCTATCTAAAACGTCTATCCAATTTCGAATTTGACGCCCAAAAATAAAGTGATCTCCACTGATCAATTTGAATATCCCATCTTCAACCGAGACACTTGCTAGTTTACTTCGTAACTGTGACAATTCTTCAAATTCTACAGTATGAGATTCAGCCCAGGAAAAAAACTGAGAGACCAGAGCGTCTTTGGGGTCTCTTACACATAGAATAGTCTTACCCCCCCCCCCGAAATTTTATTGTCATAGTGATGCCTTGCACGCTCCGAGGTATATAAAAATAGTTTATCATCTGACTCTCGGTTCGTATTTTTATTAAGCCAATAGTTGGTCTTAAGGTCAGCCCAAATACTCATTTCATGGGCATCTGCGATATGTCTAAATAATCGGCGCGTCCAATTGGACGCACACTTGTGAAAAGAAACAACATGATAGTGCATAGAACCCCTCTGACGTCACGGCATAGATCACATATAGTCTAGCCTAACAAGTTTGCTGACTCTCAAACCAATAATTTATACGTAACATCACAATAATCATTACATCGGCTTTCTGTATTTCAGTAAGAACCTGTCAGTTCGCCGGCGCACTTCCGGATCGAAAACGCTAAGCTCGTATTGGTCTTCGGGATTGCTCAGCAAATCGCTTTCTTCAACCAATTCAAAGCCGGCCGCTTGCGCTAGCCTCTTAACGACAGCCGGATCGATCCGGTGCAACTCTCCCCCGCTTTCAGTGGAAGCGCCTTCAGGGGCCGCATGATCAAGAATAATGAACGCGCCGCCAGGCTTTAATATCCGAAACGGTTCCGCATAGGCCGCATCGACATCGCCCAGCGTTTCAACACCGGGAGGTCTGAAATAAAGCTCATGGGGACCCAGTATCCAGGTCACGAGATCTACTGAATTATCTTCCGCATCAAGAACATCAAAGTTGGAACGAGAATAGCGCACATTGGCGAGGCGGTCGTTTTCCAATCGTTGTTCAATGGCGTCGCCGACAAAAGAGTCGAACGGCGCAGGGTTGTGCATGATAATTCTGCCATCCGGCCCAACCAGGCGCGAGAGCACCTCCGTGTGATATCCGCGACCGGCCTCAATCTCGAATACAGTCATTCCCGGCGCAGCGCCGATGAACTCAAAAAGCGCCGATGTTTTGCGGATTATGTCATCTTCCTTGTCCGCATTCGGGCGTTTGGGATGATCGAGCGCTTCTTCAATGCTCAAGACGCTTTGGTCTTTTGCCGCACGGGTCGAAGCGCCTTCGCCGCACCCGGCGAGCAGCCACGCCGCGCACGCCCCCAATACAAACAACGATTTCCACGAGTGTGACGCCATGGCATGTTTTCTCTGTCTTCAAAGTATTGATCCATAACAAAGATTACAATTTCGGCAAACTGGGACAGCGCCTCCCTTGAACCCTCAAGCCTCTACGCATACGACCATGAATATGACGGACCGAGCGAAACCGCCCACAGATCACGCGGCCGCAGACGCAATCGCCGACATTGTCGGCCCCAAAGGCGTTGTCAGCGTTGACGAGTGGGCGCCTTATCTAACGGAATGGCGCGGGCGCTGGACCGGCAAGCCGGCGATGATCGTTGCGCCGGCCACGACGCAGGAAGTGTCCGAAGTCGTGAAAATCTGTTCGGCCAACAATATCGCCATCACGCCTCAGGGCGGCAACACCGGCCTTGTGGGCGGGCAAATCCCGTTTGACGGCGAAATTCTCTTGACCCTGAAGCGTATGCGCGCCGTGCGCGATGTTTCGCCATTGAACAATACCATGACGGTGGAAGCCGGCGTAACGCTTGCGGAAGCGCAAGACATCGCGGCGGCGGCGGGGCGGCTCTTCCCTCTTTCCATCGGCGCGGAAGGGACCTGTCAGATCGGCGGCGTCGTCTCGACCAATGCCGGCGGGGTCAATGTTTTGCGCTATGGCAATACGCGAGATCTGGTGCTGGGTCTTGAAGCGGTGACGCCGGACGGTCGCATCTGGAACAGCCTGAAACGTCTGCGTAAGGATAATACCGGCTACGATCTTAAACACTTGCTTATCGGCGGCGAAGGCACGCTTGGGGTTATTACCGCGGCGGTCCTGAAGCTCTTCCCCGCGCCGGCGGAAAAAGTAACTGCTTTCGCTGGCCTCAAAACAGCGAAAGACGCTGTGGCGTTGTTGTCCTTGGCGCAGGAGCTGAGCGGCGGCGCTGTCACCAGCTTTGAATTCATGTCGCGGATTTGCGTTGAGCTTTCAGCGAAACATATCCCCGGCGTGCGCGATCCTTTGGAAGCGGCGCACGCGTTCTATGCGCTGATGGAGTTCTCTTCCGGCGAGAAAGACGCCTTGCGGACGATGATCGAGCGCCTGCTCTCTCGCGCGCTCGAACAAGAGCTCATCCAGGACGCAACGATTGCCGAGAATCAGGCGCAGACAGATGAATTATGGCGCATGCGCCACGCCATGTCCGAAGCGATTACCCATGAAAGCTTCGGCGCCCGCCATGATGTTTCCGTTGCGACAATTGACATTCCGGCGTTTCTCGACAAAGCCGATGCGGCGGTCAAACACGCCGTTCCGGCAGCGCGCATTGTCGCTTATGGCCATCTCGGCGACGGCAATGTGCATTATGACGTCATCGGTTCGCCTGGCGCCCCGCGAGACGCGATCGACCACAGGCGCGAAGACATTGAGGAGGCAGTCTATGACGTGATCGCGTCATTCGACGGTTCCATCTCCGCCGAACACGGCGTCGGCCGCGCCCGGCGCGACAGTCTTGCTAAGCGCAAAAGCGCCGTCGAAATTGATATGATGCGCGCGGTGAAAGCGGCTCTTGATCCGAAGGGGATCATGAACCCGGGGAAGATGTTGTGAAGCCCGTCTTTGTCATTGCCGGACTTGTTCCGGCAATCCAGGGATTTTAAGACTAGAGGCCAATCAAACTGATTCTGTATCGTCGGGATGAACCCGGCGATGACAATAGCGAAGGCTTTTACCATGCTCATGCTTCTCTCCCCCGCCAAGGCCATGAACTTTGACGAGCCCGTCGGGGCGCCGAAAGCAACAAAGCCGGCGCTGAAAAAAGATATTGAGGAGATTGTCAGCGTCGCGAAGGACCTTTCCAAGAGCGACATCAAAAAACTGATGGGTATTTCGGATGAGTTGACAAAACTAAACTATGAGCGATTTCAAGCATTCAAAACCAGCGGCCGCGTTGCCGGCGCCAAACAGGCTGCGCTGACGTTCGCAGGCGATGTTTATCGCGGCCTGGACGCCAATTCGCTGAAAGAAGACGATCTGGATTTTGCGCAGGATCATCTGCGTATTCTATCCGGTCTATACGGATTGCTTCGGCCCCTCGACGCCATTCAGCCCTATCGGCTCGAAATGGGATCGCGGCTGAAGAATCCGCGCGGGGACAATCTTCACGCGTTCTGGGGGCCGGTTATTGCAAAAGAACTCGACAAAGCCGTGAAAGACCATGACGACCCCACGATTGTCTGCCTCGCTTCAAACGAATACGCCAAAGGCGTTGACCGCAAAGCGCTGAAGAGCCCGTTCATCATGTTCAATTTCAAGGAAGTCAAAGACGGCAAGGCCCGCGCGATGATGATCTTCGTCAAACAGGCGCGGGGCATGATGGCGCGATGGGCGATCGAAAACCGAATTACAAAAACGCAGGATTTGAAAAATTTCTCCGTAGGCGGATATAACTTTTCCAAGAACCTTTCTTCTGAAGACGAGTGGATTTTCACCCGGCCACAGCCAAAACCGAAGACAAAGCCAAAAAAAGCAGCGGCCTAAGGAAACGTCTCGCTCCAGATTTCCCCAGAAACCTGTAAAGCGCTCCCGAACATTTAGGCGCAATTAGAGCGCTTTTTGCGCATTTTTTGCGCAACTCGATTGACATTGCGCACGGGGTGCGCCATATATTATGACAGATTTGTGACAATACACTTCGCAAAATCCATATTTGGAAGATGAAAACTCAATAAGGAGAGAGCCCATGTTCGATTTCCGACAACACAGCTCATATTCCGACGAAGATCTTGAAAGCTCGGGCGGCGCAATGCTCGCTGTCGCTATCATCGCGATTTTGATCGCCGTGCCGCTGGCGCTGGCGTTCTAACTTTCGGGGAGCTGTTCGAGAAAAAACGAGACGGCGTTTGCGCCCATGACGGCCCGGATCGTCGTCTCGTCCATCCCCTGATCAAGCAGGGCTTGTGTCAGCGCCGGCAACTCGGACGCATCCAACGGCGTCGCTACCGTGCCGTCAAAATCCGAACCCAATGCCACATGCTCCGCTCCCAGAAGATCAACAGCATAGATAATCGCCTCGGCGATCGTTTCCAGATCCGGCGTGCAAACGGCGCCGTCCCAGAAGCCGACGCCGATAAGACCGCCGGCGTCCGCCACCGCTTTTAATAAGTCGTTGGAAACATTGCGCGGCGTATCGCAATGGCCCTTTATTCCAGTATGCGAGACAATCACAGGACGCGTCGACAGCGCCAGCACGTCACGCACGACCGCTTCAGACCCATGCGCCACATCGATAATCATGCGCTTTTCGTTGGCGCGCCGCACGACCTGCCGGCCGAACTCCGTCAATCCGCCTCCGTCGATCCCGTGCAGCGAATCGCCAAGCTCATTATCGAAAAAATGCTGCAGGCCAATAACCCGCAGGCCCTCGTCATAGAGCCGGTCAAGGTTCTCAATATCGCCTTCCAGCGGGTGAGCGCCCTCAATTCCGAAAACGCCGGCGAGCGCGCCCATATTCAATGATCGCTGCAAATCATCGCGGGAGCGCGCCATGCGGAAGCCGGGCCCGTAACGCTTATCCGCCCGCTGAAGCCGGCGGGCCTGATGTTTCGCGCGCTCAAACAATGAAAACCAGCTTGGCAGCGGCCAGCGCTGAACGACCGCCAGCAGGGTGATATCGTCCGAGTTCGCTTCATTTTCCTCGTAATTGAGCCCCTTTGGCGACTTCGTAACGGCGGTGAACACCTGAAGCTTCACCCCGCCCTCGATCAGGCGCGGAATGTCAGTCTGACCGCGATTGTTGCGTCGCACGGGATCGCGCATCCACAACAAAGTGTCCGCATGCAGATCGGCAACGGGGATCGTCTCATGCAGGGCAAGCGCTTCAGCGCTCACCCGATAAGGCTCATGCGCTAGCACCGGGTTCATCCGGTTATCGACCCGTGCAGGAATGATCAGGAAAAACAGCGTCGCGCCAGTGACAATAACCAATGTCGCAACAATAGACTTCCACATGGGCGCTGCTCCTTTAAGAACGAGTATCGCGCCGGGAGGCAAGGAACGTCAATGCGCAGTCACGGGCGTTCCGAATGTCACCGCGCCAAACTCCGCCCCCGCCAATGGCGAAGTTCACTCGCCTCATCCACATCATGCAGCGTCTCCAGCGTCGTGACGCGAAAATATTTGGGCAGGCTCGCCCGCGTATCGACAAACGCGTGCTCGCTCGACCAGCGCACATTGCGAAACAAGTCCGGCGCAGCGCGCCGGCGCGCCAGACCAATGAGCCAATAGCCGCCGTCATCAGCCGGACCAAAGACCGCATCCGCACCGGCGAGCGCCTCGAACGCCGCACGCAAATGACGGGTTCTGAGACCCGGCGCATCGGCGCCGATGATCACCATCGGGCCGCCTTCGGGCGCATTGAAAAATCGCTTCATTCGGACACCAAGATCGCCGCCGCCTTGCGGCTGTCTTTGCAGCGACGCCGGCCAGACATTGCCCCACCCTTGCAATGCGGCGGACGGGTCGACCGCGATCACCGTTCGCCACGGCCCCGCCGCAGCCTGCGCGACAGTCTGCTCTGTCAAAATACGGAATAGTGCCGCCGCGCGGCCCATGCCGATCCCGGCGCCAAGACGGGTTTTGACAGCGCCCGCCCGCGGCGCCTTGGCGAAGATGACGACGGTTTCGCGCATATCTGGTTACGTTTTCCGTTTCTTAAAAGGATAGACGCTGACGAGTTCCAAAAGCTTCTAACGCTGTCAAGGGCAAGTCGATCACGTCTCACCGATACTCTTTCGCCAGCTCCTCCGGCGCGGCGCCGGCAAGATATTTCACCATCAGTATCTGATTACTGATGACGCAGCGCAAATAGCCAAGGCGCTCATAGCGCTCAGCCGACGTCGTCGCTCTTGCAGACAAGACGCGCAATGCGCTTCGGCCTTTCGCTTTCACCAGCCGCCGTGCAAAATCCACATCCTCGAACAACGGTAGATCCCCATAGCCGCCAATATCGTCATAAACCTTTCGCGAGATCAGGAGGCCCTGGTCTCCGTAAGGCAACTTTAACATCTGTGTACGGATCATTGCGCCAGAAGACACAAATCGCGCCGCTGATTTTTTAGCGTCAAAGGCAAGCGTGAAAACAGCAACCTGTTCACTGAAGTCTTTCATATGCGCGCGGGCCTCTTCCGCCCAGCCCGCCTCCAAAACCGTATCGGCGTGAAGAAAAAGCAGCCAGGCGCCCCGCGCCGCGTTTGCGCCCGCTTTTAACTGACCGCCCCGCCCGGGCGGCGCGCTGATCACCATCGCGCCAAAGCCTTCGGCGATATCGCGTGTTTTATCCGCCGAACCGCCATCGACAATGACGACCTCTTTCACCAGCCCCGAAGCTGCTGCGCCGACCAGCGCGTCGAGGCAGAGCGGCAGGCGCGTTGCGGCGTTGAGAGATGGAATGACGACAGAGATCAAAGCAGAAGTCCGGTTTAGCTCACGCCTTATCGCCGCGGATGGGCTGACCGGGCAATTTTTATTTCGCCGCGAGCTTTGGAAAAAATGTTCTTGATTTGTTCTTTTTGCATGTTAGCTTCCGGCCATGGCCCGCGCCGCACACCTTTCCTTCCGTCCCCGCCGCCCCGGGGACATCGCCTCCGCCGCCCAAGAAGGGGCCGTCTCGGGGGAGACAAAAAGAGGGCCCCTTGCGGGGAAAGGGCGCGGCGCGGGCTCCAATGAATCAGGCCGCTATGAAAGCGAAAAACGCGAGGCGCTTGACGACGGCTGGGCGGGGAGCCAGCCGGACGCAGACGTCAATGACGGCGAGGAATTGCCGCCCCTGCGCACGGAAGTGACGATCGAGCAACCGAAAAAAATCATCACCTTCAACAAGAGCCCTTATGTGGGTTTTGACCGGTCGATCAATCCCTATCGCGGCTGCGAGCATGGCTGCATCTATTGTTTCGCGCGGCCCTCCCACGCCTATATGGGCCTGTCTCCGGGGCTAGACTTCGAAACGCGCCTTTTCGCCAAACCTTCCGCACAGAAACTTTTAGAAAAGGAGCTGTCGGACAAGAACTACCGCCCGCGCGTCGTCGCTATGGGCACAAACACCGACCCCTATCAGCCGGTGGAGCGAAAGTTTCGCATCATGCGCGGGGTGCTGGAGACGTTCTCGCGATTCCATCATCCGGTAACGATCCTCACCAAGGCGCATTTGATTACGCGCGACCTCGACATCCTGGGGCCGATGGCGGCGAAGAACCTGACCCGAGCCATGGTGTCGATCACGACGCAGGATAAAGCGCTTGCCCGGTCGATGGAGCCGCGGGCGTCCTCGCCGCCGAAACGGTTCGAGGCGATTAAGATGCTGGTCGAAGCGGGCGTGCAGACCGGCATCATGACTGGGCCGATGATCCCCGGTCTTAACGACGACGAGATGGAAACCATCATGGAAAAGGCCGCCGATCTCGGCGCGACATTTTCCGCCCATACCATCTTGCGCCTGCCGCTTGAGGTCTCGCCGCTGTTTCAGGAATGGCTTGAGACCTATGCGCCGACCCGGTCAAAGCGGATCATGCGCCATATTCGCGAGATGAATGGCGGCCGGGATTACGATCCGCACTGGTCGCGCGGTCGAGAAATTAAAACGCCCTACGCCCTGCTGATCAATCAACGAAATGCGGCGGCGCGCGCGCGTCTAGGATTCAACGAAGAACGCCCGTCTCTTGACCTGACGCAGTTTCGCGTGCCCGCTGACGTTTCCGGGCAGATGGATTTGTTCGGCTAAGCAGTGTCGCCGGATGACCAGGGGGCGTTGGGAACGATGACAGGCGATTGGCGGAATATGTTGCTTTTAAAGACAGGGCAATCGCGGCGATTGACGTTTATGCCGCTATGCTGGCGCGCCCATAGAAAATCTAGCTTGCATAGAAGATATCAGGACTTGTGATGCTGACGGCTCTTTCAGATGCGCTGTGTTATCGTTTGGCGCTGCGCGCTCACGCGAACGCCGCTGACACAACGATCGGCGCAGGCGAACAGGGGTTTGACCGCGACGCCTATGTCAATTGGCGGCGTAAAGAACTGGAGACGCAATTTGCAGAAGCATTCCCGCCATCGCTTGTCGCCGGCAAAGACATTGTCGATTTTGGCGCCGGAACCGGCGCATTATCTTTCTACGCAGCGAGGCTGAACGCGAACAGCGTTCGCGGCGTCGATCTGTCAGCTGACGATATCGATAGCGCCCGCGCAGCACAGGCGAAACGCACTGACGAAACGCCCGTCTCGTTTATCCATGCAACCAAAGCCGATGCTATTCCGCTTAATGATGATTGTTGCGATGTTATTTTGTGTTTCGACGTTGTCGAACATATTATCGACTACGAGGCGATTTTCGCAGAATGGCGACGCATCCTTCGGCCCGGCGGCGCGGTCGCTGTCTGGTGGGTGCCGTATTTCCACCCTTACGGCCATCACGTTGAAGCGCTCGCGCCGGTGCCCTGGGCCCACGCGATTTTTCCAGAGCGCTCACTGCTCAGAACCTGCGCGCGCATCTATGATTCCCCGGCATTTGCGCCGCGACACTGGGACCTTGATGAAAACGGCAGGAAGAAACCGAATAAATGGAAATCGATGACGGCTTTGCCGACCCTCAACAAGCTGACAATCAACGCATTCGAGCGATGCATGGAAGAACTCGGTTTTCATATTGAAAGGCGGGAGCTTCACCCCTTTTCGGGCGGCGGCGTGAAATCAGCCATCAGCCGGTTGTTTACGAAACTTCCGGTCACGCAAGAATTTTTCACCGCCCACGCCGTCTATCTCTGGCGCGCGCCATGAATTTTCCGCCGCCATATCGCCAGACGCCGACTCGGGCAATCATCATGGTGAAACGTGACAGATGAAAATAACGGAGCGCCATGCGATGATAAAAACGCCGCCGACGTTGAATATTGAAAACGCCATTCCGGGCGCTGTCGCCGGCGTTGACGAAGCCGGACGCGGTCCCCTTGCCGGTCCCGTTATTGCTGCGGCAGTAATTCTTGATCCGAACAATATTCCGGCCGGTCTTGCCGACTCTAAAACGCTGACAGAGAAACGCCGGGAAGAACTGGCGCCGCTTATTCATGAAATGGCGAGCGTCGGCGTCGGCGCCGCGAGCGTTTCGGAAATCGATACGATCAATATTCTTCAGGCAAGCCTTCTCGCCATGAGCCGCGCTGTTGCGGCGCTGCCTTTTGCGCCTGACGCCTGCATTATCGACGGTAATCAGAAACCCAAGCTCGCCTGCCGCGTCCAAACTGTCATCAAAGGCGATGCAAAATCTCTTTCGATCGCCGCCGCCTCCATCGTCGCCAAGACGGCGCGCGATCAGATCATGCGTGATCTTGCGCTACGTTTTCCTGCCTATGGCTGGGAGAAGAACAAAGGTTACGGCGCGCCGGCGCACCTTACAGCGCTTCGCGAGCACGGCTTTTGTGAACATCATCGCAAAAGTTTCGCTCCCGTAAGAGCGCTTGTTGAAGCCGCTTAGGAACTAAGCGCTGTCAGTTTTTCTTTCAGAAGCGCATTTTCACGTTGCAGGCTTTCGATCTCCTGATGCAACGGCGCAAGCGCGTCGCCAACTTCGTTTTCAGTATAGCGCGGTGTTATAAATTGCGGACAGTTCCAGTCAAAAGCATCGACGCGCAGCGTGAACACCCGCTCTATACGCCCCTCGCCCTCAGTTGAAATCCTGTCGGCAAGGTTTTCATTCTCAGCCGCGTCCAAAACTGTCGCATGCGCCAGAATTTTAAGCCGCCGCTTGTTCGGATAATCCATTAAAAAGAGCGCCGCCCGATCATTCGCAGCAAAATGTCCGGTCGAGACATATTGCTTGTTGCCGCGATAGTCGCCGAAAGCGAGCGTATCGCTATCGATCACTTTCAAAAACCCTTCTGGCCCGCCGCGATGCTGGACATAAGGCCAACCGTCTGCGCTGACGCTCGCCAGATAAAAGCTGTCGCGGCTCGCAATAAAAGATGTCTCGCGCTCGGCAAGCCCTGCCGGCGCCGGTTGCGCTGTCATCTTCGCATAGGCCTCGCGCGAGCCGCGCTTTTCTTGTTCTTCTAATACTGCGCCCTGAAACAGGACGTCGCCGAAATGCCGCATGAGAACACCCTCTATTGCTGCGATGCAAATCTAGGACTTGCGCCTGCGGGCGTCAAAATCACGAAGGCGTGCGCCAAGACGCTAAATCTGTCGCCGTCATTCGTCGCGAGACTCAATATGTTGTATGCGGACTCTTTAATTCACGCTGTTAACCTTCCTTAACGCACGGAGATGATTAAACTTTTTTCCAGTCGACTCTTGACGGGCGAATCCGTGCGACTCACAGTGCGCGCCTCAGAAAAAGGACCCGCCCATGGCGACGCGTAAAAAATCGACCGCCGTCACTTTCGACAAGCGTCTCGACACAATCATCAAGGGCGATTGCATTGAGATGATGAAAACGCTGCCCGATGCGAGCGTCGATCTGATCTTTGCCGATCCGCCTTATAATCTTCAACTTGGCGGCGATCTTACGCGCCCTGATAATTCGCAAGTGAACGGCGTCGATGATGACTGGGACAAGTTTGAGTCATTTCGCGCCTATGACGATTTCACCAGGAGATGGCTTAGCGAAGCAAGACGCATCCTGAAACCAGATGCAGCGATCTGGGTCATCGGCTCGTATCATAATATCTTCCGTGTCGGGACAGCCATACAGGATACGGGGTTCTGGGTTTTAAACGACGTTGTATGGCGCAAGACCAACCCAATGCCGAATTTTCGCGGCACACGATTGACGAACGCCCATGAAACGCTGATCTGGGCGGCGAAATCAAAAGAGTCCAAATACACGTTCAATTATCGCGCTCTAAAAACCGCTAATGATGATTTGCAAATGCGCTCTGACTGGGAGTTTCCGATCTGCACCGGCGCTGAACGCCTGAAAGATGAAAACGGCAATAAAGTGCATCCGACTCAAAAACCGGAGTCGCTTCTTTATCGCGTGCTGCTTGCCTCGACTCAACCGAACGACGTCGTGCTCGATCCGTTTTTCGGTTCAGGCGCGACGGGCGCGGCGGCAAAGTACCTTGGTCGTCGCTTCATCGGCATCGAGCGTGACGCATCCTACATAAGCGCTGCAAAAAAACGCATCGCGCGTGTCAAACCGCTCAACAGCGAGGATTTAAAAACTCAACCCTCCCCCAAAGCCGCACCGCGCGTACCCTTTGGTCAGGTCGTGGAAGCGAAGCTTATCCGACCAGGCGCAAAGCTTTACGCGCCGAACGGACGCGAAGCGAAAGTGCGCGCTGACGGATCGCTTTACGTCAAAGACGGTGAGCATGAAATTCAGGGTTCGATACACAAGGTCGGCGCCGCTGTTCAAAACGCCAGAGCCTGTAATGGCTGGACCTATTGGCAATATGAGGAAAAATCAGGACTAAAGCCGATTGATTTTCTGCGCGATAAAATTCGCAGGGAGATGCGCAGTTAAAGAACAGCTCACTCGGCTTTAACCGCCAGCGTATCATAGTGACCGCTGATCAGTGAGCGGAGAAAATAAGAAATATCGGCGCGGCTTTTAAAACCCGCTGACTGCGCAGCAACTTCCGCCGCTTCAGAGGAAGCCGGCCCCTGCGTAGCGAAAGCTTCAAAGCTTTCATGAAAACCAATCGTAAAAGCGTCCACATCGGAACCTGCCGCGCGCGTAAAGATCATGTTCGGCTTCTGCCCTGTTGCGGCAAGGTAAGCGTTTTCCATACGCCGCTGCTCAATCAATTCACCCGTCCTGCCCGGCGCCGCTTCGAACATTTCAATATGGAAAAAACCATGGCTATCGAATTCCTCGACGACCGTCTCTAATGGCGGACCATAGGCGAAGTGATCTTCCTCAAAAGCCACGAGTGAAAAGCCCGATTGCAGCTTATCCAAATGCGTGGCGTCAGCTTTTTCGCGCACAGATGTTCGGCGCTTTGAGTAATAGGCCTGCCAGCTCTCCATAGGCGTGATTTTCAAAAGATCCCACTGGTCGCCTTGACTGTGGCGCATAATGAGCGGCGGAAATTCGCCTGCGTCCTTAAAATAGTCACTCTCCTTCATCGCGGTTGTCCAATCAATCAGCGCCTCAAGTTTGCCAGGCGCCGCACGGACAGTCGTCACGCGATAAAGATAGTCTCCTTCAAGCGGCTGAGCCGAAACCGGCGTTCGCATCGCGAAAACAACCGCAAGAACGCAAAGCATTCGCATCATCATGAGATTTTTCCCTCGCCGCAATTGGGTGAACGTAACCCCTAGGGTTTTATCATCTTTTTCACAGGTTCAGAAACCAATATCAGGAAAAACCTATAAGCAGCGGGCACCGAGCAGATCAGGATCAGTCATGGCGGGCTTACTCAGCAAACTCAAATACGCATCCCGTTATATGCCTTCGTTTTTGAAGCGCAGAACACGCTCTTTTTCTTTTCAATATAATCCGCTGTCCGGCGCAACAGAGCTCGTCCGAAGCGAACGAAAATCGATAAATATTCATGCGCATATCCTGCGGGGATTGCGCGCGATTTCGCTTAAATGGTTTGCAGCGTCGATTGTCCTAACTGCGATATTCGTCTTTTTACTGAGCTTTCAACACTCTGACACAGCCATGCATGAAGCAGCGCTCATGCGCCAGGCGCGCAGCGGGGACTGGGCCGCAGGCGTAAAGTCTCTGTTTATCCTTCGCATGCTGGCGAGCCCACGGCCGCTTGAATTTCTAATCATGCTTTTGCTGGCGCCGGCCATATGGCACGCTCTGCCGCGCAGCCTCCGCTATTTTGTATTCCCGATCATTGCGCAAATGTTGTATATGATCGTTTCGCAAATTGCGGTTATTCCGTTAGAATTTACGCTGCTCAATCTGTTTTCATCTATTAGTCAATCCTTTGGAATGTAACAGGTTTCACGGACGATTGCGCCCAAGCTTATCGTGAGCTTCCACCCAGTCGCCCGCGACAACAGCCGCCCCGAGGGACACCTCGCCCGCCAGCACGACGCTGGCGCAAATCTCAGCAAATTTTTCTACTTTACCCTGACCATAACAATCCAACATTTCCAGGCACTCGCGCTGTGTCGGCAAGCCAGTTCCGCCGCCATAGGTGGCGACGATCAGTGAGGGGATGGTGATCGACCAATAATAATCGCCGTTCTGATGCATTTCAACAAATGTCTGGGCCGCATGGGATTCCGCTATGTTGGCGACATCCTGGCCTGTGGCGATGAAAAGCGCCGTTAATCCGTTTGCAGAATGCATGCCGTTATTCGTTGTGCCGGCCAGCATGCCGCCGGCCATTGAAATCAGGCGCGCGCGAAACAACGCTTCATTATCAGCACCCATATGCGCTTTCATGAGTTCGTTGGGAATGGTCGCTTCAGCAACAACACGGGCGCCTCGCGAATGCATGAAATTCATATGCGAGTGCTTTTTGTCTGTATCAATAGCGCCTGAAAGCGTGAACGGCGCTTCGTCTGGGTAATTGGAAGCAATCCACTGACACGCTGCAAGCGTCGCTTTGCCAGACATGTTTTGCCCGGCGGCGTCGCCTGTTGTGTAATTAAAACGCAGAAAACAGCTCGGACCAACGACAAATTTTTGAACATGCGAAAGTCGGCCGACACTTGTTGTGGCTTCCGCCGCTGCGCGAATATCGGCAATGTGCGCATCAATCCATTGACCGAAATCCCGGGCGCCGCGCGCATCGCCCATGTGAAACACCGGCGCGCGCTGCATATACCGTTCTATTACGGTCGTCTTGACCCCGCCAGCTTCGCTGAGAAGGCGCATGCCGCGATTATAACTCGCCACCAGAGTGCCTTCTGTCGTGGCCATCGGCGCATAAAAATCGCCTTGCGCATGCTCACCATTGATGAGGAGCGGTCCCGCTAATCCAATCGGCGCTTGAGCAACGCCAATGAAATTCTCCAGATTACCGGGCAGCACAGCCGGATCAATTGAATAGGAACTGACATGGCGCAGACCGACGCCTGTTTTCTGCGCAATAAAAGCTCGGCGCCTTGCCGCCATCTCCTCCGTATAATCATTATCTTTGTTGCGAGGAATTTTTTTATCCGGGTGCGCATCAGCCATGGACGTCCGTCACTTCCTTTGCATTTATTATCGTTCAAATCCTGCGCTCAGCGCTTTCGCCATTACTGTCGGCAGCTTTGCGTTCGACGGCGCAATCCATTGCTGGTCTTTCTTTCGTCGAAAGCCTTTTGGCGCAACGCCCGCATAAACATTCAGAACCAGTCGAAAATGCGTAAAGACGTGTTCGATATCGCCTTTTTTCTCCCACGCAACATCGGCTGGCGCAGACAGTTCAATACTGCCCGGCAAGCCCTCAGCCCACGGCGCGCCCGGCAGACCGAGCATGCCGCCAAGCAGTCCTTGTTCCGGCCGACGTTCGAATAGAACCTCATTATTAGCATTAACAAGCACGAACACCGCGCCGCGGCGGGTTGGCTTGGGCTTTTTTTTCGCTTTTACGGGGAAGGCCTCCGGCTGTCTCGCAATGCGCGCCTTGCAATAGGTTGAAACAGGACAGAGCAGACAATTCGGCGCTTTTGGACGGCAAACGCTGGCGCCAAGGTCCATAAGACCTTGCGCAAAATCGCCGGATCGCTTCTTGGGCCAAATTTTTTCGGCGCATTCCTTGATCTGTGATTTGGCCCGAGGCAGCGGCGTATCAATTGCGAAAAGACGCGAGACCACACGCTCTATATTGCCGTCCACAACGACCGCATGAGCATCGAAAGCGATCGCCGCAATCGCAGCGGCGGTGTAATCGCCGACGCCCGGCAATTTCTTGAGCGCTTCTTCCGTATCCGGAAAACCGCCGAGAGCCGCAACAACCTGCGCGCATTTGTGCAGATTGCGGGCCCGGGCGTAGTATCCAAGCCCTGCCCATTGACCCAGCACATCATCCAGCGAGGCGCCGGCCATGGCTTGAACGTTCGGCCATCGGGAAAGGAACTCCGCATATCGCGGCGTCACCGTGGAGACTGTTGTCTGCTGCAGCATGATCTCGGAAAGCCAGACCGCATAAGGATCAGGCTTCTCGCCGGCCTTTCGCGCCGCCGGCCCAATCCGCCAGGGCAAATCGCGCGCATGCCGGTCATACCACCGCAATACGCTGCGCGAGATGACGCCGCCGGAGAGCGGTTTCGCGTTCGCTTTTTTATTCCCGGCGCTATCGGTATCGTAAGCCATGAAAGTCTGTTATGCGTGCGCGCTGCAAAAAGCGCAAAGCATCTTGCGGGAGCTACGCCCATGCATCATCGCCGCACGCGCCCTGTCCGCCGCGCCCCGCCTAAAGTTTCGCGGGCGGCGAGCGACATATTTGCAAAGCTCGCCCGCAAAACCCGTTACGCAGAGCCGGGGCTTGCGGAAAACTGGAGCGAGATTGCCGGCGCAGAACTTGCCTCCCTTGGCCGGCCCGGCCGGCTGACCGGACGCCCGCCTGATCGGACGCTTGAAATTATGACGCCCGATGGCGGGGCCGCCGCACAGATCCAAATGAACGCCGATGCGCTCATCAGGTCCGTCAATCGCTATCTTGGCCCCGGCGCTGTTGCTCGGATCGCCGTGCGCCAGCGCGCAGCGGCAAGGTCTCGACAGACAGCGCCGACCGGCGATGAGCCCTCGGGCGAAAATGAGAGCGCAAATCCGCTGGGCGCGGCGCTTTCCAGATTTCGCGCATCCGTGACGTCTGGAAATCGCCACAAAGACAAGCCATAACCCGTATCCAACGCTTGCTTTGCGCCGCAGGCTCCGCTTTGCTTGCGCGAAATCTGTCATACGCCTCAATGGGAAAGGCACTTTGATCATGTTGAACTCTTACGCGCGCCCGTTTTTGACCGCAGTTTTTGGCGCTTCCGCGCTGTTTACAGCCGGCTGCGGCGAAGCGACTTCAGACGATACGGCGCAAACATCGCAAGCCGAAGCCGCCGGCGACATTGCAAAAAATGACGTGGAAGGCGCTCTTGGCGAAATGAGCATTGGCGCGGTCGATGCGCCGGTGACAGTGATCGAATACGCCTCTGTCACCTGTCCGCATTGCGCAACATTTCATGAGCGCGTCTATCCCGATATCAAACGCGATTACGTCGACACCGGCAAAGTGCGTTTTGTATTTCGCGAGTTCCCGACCGCGCCGGCGGAGCTTTCCGTAGTTGGCTCTATGCTGGCCCGCTGCGCAGCCGACAAGGGCGGCGAGGAGGCATATTTTCTGGTGCTCGGTTCGCTCTTCAAAACCCAGCAAAAATGGATTTACGGCGGCGACACGCGCAATGAGCTAATGAAAATCGCCGCACAAGCCGGCATCGATCAGGAAGGTTTTGACGCTTGCGTGCGCCGTCAGGAATTGATCGATCTGATCAACGAGAACGTCAACGAAGGACGTGACAAATACGAGATTAACTCCACCCCGAGCTTTGTTGTGAACGGCGTGAAACGCAATTTCAGTTCTGTGGAGGCAATGTCGGAAGCGTTGGACGAGGCGATTGAAAAGGCCAACGCAGAAGGTTGATAGCGCTGCGCTAATAAGTTCAGCGTGAAATATGCGGTGAATGAGACCGCCTTTCCGCCGCTGAAGGAAAATTTTGTCCGTTCGGCATAGGCTAGGCTGTCCGATTTGAGGGCCGTCAGACCTCGCAAGAGGAGCATCCGACAATCCCCAGCCATCTGGCGCCGCACTAGAAGCGGTTCCGGCTGAAGGCCGTAAACTTGACGGCGCCGGACGAAAAATAGCCCTAACTTTCCCCAGAACCCGGCGAAAGTCTTGGCCTTGCGTAAGAATCGGCAATCATTAACAGTCTCTTAAAGTTCCGGGCGCGAAATGATGCGTCCCTGTTGATAGGTTAGATCGATTGGCCGCCTCTTCAGGCCGCATTACCAGGATAGTCCGTTGAAATTCACCAATGTTCGCCTGATCGGGTTCAAATCTTTTGTAGAGCCCACCGATTTTGAGATCCGCGAGGGTCTGACAGGCATTGTCGGGCCCAATGGCTGTGGCAAGTCCAACTTGCTGGAAGCGCTCCGATGGGTCATGGGCGCAACTTCTGCGAAGGCGCTGCGCGGCGCCGGCATGGACGCGGTGATTTTTTCCGGCACCTCCATGCGCCCGGCGCGCAACTGGGCGGAAGTTATTCTGACCCTGGACAACTCCGATCGCACGGCGCCGGCTGAATATAACGATACGGAAACGCTGGAAGTCTCGCGGCGCATTATCCGCAAGGAAGAAGGCACGCAATCAATCTATCGGATCAATTCAAAAGAAGTGCGCGCAAAAGACGTGCAGCTGCTCTTTGCCGACGCCTCGACCGGCGCCAACTCGCCGGCGCTTGTCCGTCAGGGACAGATTTCCGAACTGATCAATGCGAAACCGCAAAATCGCCGCCGCTTGCTCGAAGAAGCCGCAGGCGTAACCGGCATTCATTCACGCCGCCATGAAGCGGAACTGCGCCTGCGCGCAGCGGAGCAAAATCTTGAGCGTCTTGACGATGTTATCGCTGAACTTGAAACGCAAAAAGGCGCGCTGGCCCGCCAGGCCCGCCAGGCCAAACGCTATCGCAACGTTTCCGGAGATATTCGCCGCACTGAAGCCATGGTGGCTTATTTGCGCTGGCAAGAAGCCTTAGCGACACAGGAAAAAGCGACGGACGGACTGAAAGAAATCAGCAGCCTCATCGAAGAGACAACGCGTGCTGCAGCGGCAGCCGCAGCAGCGCAGACGCAGGCCCATGAGGCGCTCGAACCTCTCCGTCAGGACGAGGCGGAAGCTGCGGCAGCGCTGCATCGGCTAACGGTTGCGCGCGAAAACCTTGACGACGAAGCAGCCCGCGCCGCTGAAGAACTCGCGCGACTGTCGTCCGAGATTGAACGGATTAGCGCCGATGTTGGGCGGGAAAAAGAACTTCTGGCCGAGGCCGACAGCGCGATCAAAGCGCATGCCGATGAAGAAGAAAAACTTCGCGAAGGAGAAGCGTCGGAAGTTGAGCGCATAAGCGAGGCTGAACAGGCGCGTAAGGAAGCCGAGGAAAGACTGGCTCTCGCTGAGCAGGCTTTTGAAGACAAAAGCAGCGAGGCCGCTGAAATCGATGCTCGCCGCAAGACGATCGCCGACAACATCGCCGATGCGGACCGCCGACTGTCAAAGATCAGTGAGCAGATCAAAGCATTTTCAGCGGAACGCGATCTTATCGAGCCGACCGACGAACAAGGCGCAGCGCTTGAACAGGCGACGGCCAGATTCACCGCCGCTGAAGAGGCCGCCGGGCGCGCTGAAGCGGCGTTCCACAGAGCTGAAGAAGAACGCGAAGTTGCAGAACGCCAGGAGACCGAATTGCGCGGGCCATTGCGTCAGGCGCAGCAGAGCCTGACGGAAATAGACGCCGAGCGAGAAGCCTTGCGCAAAGTGCTGGCCGCGGATGACGCAGAAGACTGGCGCCCGTTGATTGAAGATATTGATGTCGCGCCGGGGTATGAAAATGCGCTCGCCGCGGCGCTTGGCGATGATCTGGGCGCTGCTACGGATGAGGCTGCGCCGGCCCACTGGTCATCTTCAGGGCGCGAACAATCCGGGGCATCGCTGCCGGAAGGCGCAAGACCGTTGTCTGACTTTGTTAAAGCGCCAGCAGAGCTTACGCGCCGCCTGAGCGCCATCGGCGTTGTCGATCGCGACCGTTTCGCGGCTGCAAGGCCTGTCCTTCAACCGGGCATACGCCTTGTCACCACCGATGGCGATCTTGTCCGCTGGGATGGTTTTGTCGCGCGGAGCGAGGCGAAAACCGCAGCCGCAGTAAGACTCGAACAACGCAATCGCATCGTCGTTCTTGACCGCGAAGTTGAAGACGCCCACGCCCGCGCGGAAGCTGCACAGAAAGAATATGACGGCGCCGCAGTCATGCTTCAGCAAACCCAAGGCATCGAGCGCAAAGCCAGGGCGCTTTTTACCGACGCCCGTAAAGCGCTCGACAGCGCCCGCGCCGGCTTGTCCGCGCTGGAGCGCGAACATGAACGGGCTACAACCCGCATCAGTGCGATTGACGAAAACCTGACGCGCCTCGCCGATGACCAGACAGAAACGCAGGACAATCGCCAGACCCTTCACGCATCACAGACAAGTCTTCCGGATGCGGAGATTATCGCAGATGCGCTAGCGTCCTTGCGGGCAACCGTATCATCGGCGCGGGCGAGCGCGGCTGAGGCTCGCGGCTCTCACGGGGACCTCGTTCGCGAGGCGCAGGCGCGCAAAGCCCGTCTTGAAGCGCTGATACGCGACGGCGCCCAATGGCGCGAACGCGCCGGCAAGGCGGCATCGCGGATAGAAGAGCTGGAAACGCGCAGAACCGAGACGGAAAAGGCCCGTCTCGGCGCAGCCGATGCGCCGGCGGTCATTGAAGAAAAACGCAAAGCGCTGCTCGATCAGATTTCAACGGCTGAGACCCGCCGCAACGAAGCTGCCGACGCCCTTGCAAACGCGACCCAGACCGCACAGACCGCAGACAAGACCGCCAAAGACGCCGACACACAGGCCGCAGAAGCGCGCGAGGCGCGAGCGCGACTGGAAGCCCAGGCGGAAGCCGCCGGCGAGCGCGTTGAGGAAGCTGTCGCCCTTGCACGCGAAAACTGTGAAGCCGCGCCGGAGGACCTTCTACAGATTGCCGAGCACAAAGACGGCGCCGATCTTCCCAAACGGGAAGATGTCGACCGCAAGCTGGAGCGGTATAAACGCGAACGCGAAAATCTGGGCGGCGTTAATCTGCGTGCAGAAGAAGAGCTGACCGAGGTTGACGAACGGCTGCAGGAGTTGGGGGTCGAGCGTGAAGATTGCGACGGCGCCATCAGGAAACTGCGGGCGGCCATCGGCGGGCTCAACCGCGAAGCCCGGCAGCGCCTGCTCGATGCGTTTGAGACGGTTAACAATAACTTCAGCGATCTTTTCAAACGCCTGTTCAACGGCGGCCAGGCTGAACTCCGCCTAATCGATTCTGACGATCCGCTGGAAGCCGGGCTTGAAATTATGGTCTCGCCGCCGGGCAAAAAACTGACGTCCATGTCTTTGATGTCAGGCGGGGAACAGGCGCTGACCGCGACAGCGCTCATCTTCGCTGTCTTCATGGCCAATCCGGCCCCTGTCTGCGTGCTCGACGAGGTCGATGCGCCGCTCGACGACGCAAATACAGAACGTTTCTGCCGCATCCTTCATGAAATGGCGCAGGAAACCGAGACCCGCTTCATTATTATTACGCACCATGCGCTCACCATGTCCCGCATGAGCAGGCTCTTCGGTGTAACGATGATCGAACGGGGCGTATCGCAGCTTGTTTCCGTTGAGCTGTCAAAGGCGGAGCAACTGGCGGCTGCGGAATAAGCCCTCTTGCCAACATTGAATTGACAGCGTCCGGAATGTTCTCCCGTTTTGAAGCGTAAGATGCCGCGGTGCATTAGACGCAAAAGCTGATATGAAGTCTTATTGTGAAGGGCTTTTCTGAATACGGTCTCTGGCGGTTCGCCGTCTGTCTGTCGCTGGTGTTTCAACTGGTCGCGCCCGCGGCCATGGCGACGAGTGAACGGCTTGACTGGCGCGACTTCATCTGTGCGCCTGCAGGGCAAGTTTCAGACGAATTGCTGTCGGCGGCTAAAGCGCTGGTTGCGGCGGTCGAGCCCGAAGAGGGCGAAGAAGCGCCGCACGATCACTGTCCCTCTTGCGTTTTCGCTGAGACGGCCGCTCTTGCAGAACCCGACATCGTGTCTGCGCCAGCAATCCTTGAAAGCGCGCGCACGCCAGTGCTGAAAGCGGCCCGGCGCGCATACCCAACGCGAGGCCCGCCGCTCGGCCTGCGCGCGCCTCCCCTCGCCTAAGACTGAACCGTTTCACTTCACCAGAGCGCGCAAAATCTATGCAGCGCTCGTTCAGCCTTATGTGAGAATAAAATGTCAGTTCAAAAACTTTCTGTCCGCGCTGTTTTCAGCACAACCGCTATTTCTTTCTTGTCTCTTTCGGCCCTCGCCCATGACGGCGACGGCGGCAACGTCACTTACGCCTCTGACCATGCGCCCATTGGCGTGATGGCCGACCACCGCCACAAAAAAGGCGAGTGGATGGTTTCCTATCGCTTCATGCAGATGGACATGTCCGGCAGTCGCGATGGGACGAACAATCTGACGCCGGAAGAAATCGCAACCACAACGCCGAACCCGTTTTTCGGCCTGCCCATGCAACCGCCGACCCTTCGGGTTGTGCCCACCGACATGACTATGCGTATGCACATGGCGGGCGTCATGTATGGTCTGACAGACCGGATCACGCTGATGGCGATGGGCAATTTCGTCACCAAAGAGATGGACCATATTACCTTTCAGGGGCCTGTCGGCGTAACGCAACTTGGAGAATTCACTACAGAAACGGACGGCTTCGGCGACACCACGGTCGGCGCGTTGATCGGGCTTGACGACGGGTCCTATGAACATCGCCAGATCAATCTCGGCATCGCCTTTTCGATACCAACCGGGTCCATCGGCGAAACAGATCAGATCCTAACGCCGACAGGGGCAACCCCGTCGCCTCGCCTGCCCTATCCGATGCAGCTTGGTTCAGGGACATTCGACTTTAAACCGTCTCTCACCGCGCGTACGCGCTTCGGCAATATCAGTGTCGGAGCTCAAGCATCGGCTGAAATTCGCCTTGAAGAAAACGACGCCAGCTATGCGCTGGGCGATCGGTATGAGGGCACAGCCTGGGTCGCTTATGAGCCGCAGCCCTGGATCTCTGTATCAGGACGATTACGCGGCGCAACGACAGGACAGATTGAGGGGCAAGATCCGCTCATTGTCGCGCCAGTGCAGACCGCCGATCCGCTCAATCAAGGCGGCGAAGTGATCGAAGCGCTCGCAGGGCTGAACCTCGCCGGGTCACACGGCTTCCTAAAAGGTCACCGCCTTGCTGTGGAGGTTGGGTTCCCCCTCTATCGTGAACTTAACGGTCCGCAATTGGAGACCGACTTCACGCTCACCGTTGGCTGGCAAAAGGCCTTCTGAACAAGGCTTCGTAAGGAAATATCGGGCGCGCGCGCAAGCGCAAATACGCCTTTCCCCGCGTCGTCTCGCCGCGCCCGGTTTTTTTTAATCACATCAATGATTTAAGCCGCAAAACCCTTGCTTGACGCTGCGCTGCGGCGCCTCTATGGTCCCGCCGATTTCCAAGAGCGCGGGCGTTCGTTTCGCGCGAATTTCGGGCAAGTTTCATGGCGGATTCTTTTCAAAAAGACGACGCCGACAAAGATGCTTCGTCCCCTCTTGATGCGTTCTCCGACCGTCTTGATCGCGTCCGCGCAGATCATGACCCTGAAGAGAAATCAGAGGGTGGCGGCGCTGCGTGGGGCAACGCATTACGCCTTTCCACGGAGCTGATCGCAGGGCTTTTTGTAGGAATTCTGCTCGGATACGGACTAGACCGCTGGCTGGGCACCTCCCCCTGGTTGCTTCTTGCCGGCATTGGAATTGGCTTTGCGGCGGGGTTGCGAAATATTTCGCGCTCCATGAAATAACGGAACGAAAAAGAAAAATGTATAGCCTGCGCGCCGCCGACCCGATGGAACAGTTCGAGATTGTGCCGATCGTCAATCTCAGCCTTGGCTCTATCGATATCTCCCTGACAAACTCAGCGCTGTGGATGGTGATCGGCACCGGTGCGATCATTCTCTTTTTCTTTGCCGCTACACGGCGCACAGCGCTTATTCCCGGCCGCACGCAATCGCTCGCCGAAGTGCTGTATGAATTCGTCTCAAATCTGCTGCGCGATACGGTCGGCTCTGAGGGACGCAAGTTTTTTCCTTACGTGTTCACGCTGTTTTTGTGGATCCTGGTCGCAAACTTCTTCGGACTGATCCCGTCCCTGCCCGGCCTGCCCCATGAGCTGCACACATTCACAACAACCAGCCACCTTGCGGTGACGCTGGCGCTCGCCATGCTGACGATCACGATCGTGATCATTTACGGCTTCTGGAAAAACGGGCTTGGCTTTCTAAAACTTTTCGCGCCTTCCGGCGTTCCGCCGCTGATGTACATTCTGTTGGTGCCGATCGAGCTGGTTTCGTTTCTTTCACGTCCGCTCTCGCTCGCCATCCGGCTCTTCGCCAATATGTTCGCCGGCCACATTATCCTCAAACTTTTCGCTGGTTTCGTAGGCTCGTTGCTGGCCGCGGGCGGAGCCCTGACGTTGATCGGCATCGTGCCGTTTCTTGGCGCCATCGCGGTGACGGCGCTTGAATTTCTGGTCGCTGCGCTGCAGGCCTACGTGTTTGCTGTCTTGACCTGCATTTATCTCAATGACGCGGTGCACGCCGCCGATCACTAAGGATCGATCACCTTTCCCGCGCGGGCTTTAAGGGCCAACCGCGATATCGGGATTAACGGCTCAAGAAAGAACGACAGGAGTTTTCCATGGAAGTAGATGCAGCAAAATTGATCGGCGCCGGTCTCGCCACGATCCCGCTCGCGGGCGCAGGCGTTGGTCTTGGTCTTATCTTCGGCAACTTTCTCACCGGCGCGTTTCGCAACCCGTCTGCGGCCGCTGCGAACCAGACAACCATGCTGCTTGGCTTTGCGCTGACAGAATTTACCGGCCTGCTTGGTTTTACAATCTCGATCCTGATCCTGCTCGAAATCTTCTAATCAGCGGGCGCGGCATGCATCTGGCGCGCCCCACTATTTAAGGAGAAGCCGTTGTCCTTCGGAACGGTTTTATTGATCGCTGCAGCGGCGGCGTCTGAGGCGCAAGGGGAAGCGGAGTCCGCCGGCTTGCCGCAGCTCGATATGGCCTGGTGGCCGAGCCAGCTCTTCTGGCTCGCCCTCACATTCGGCGTGCTTTACTTTCTGATGGCGGGCCGCTTCCTGCCTGCGTTGGGCGGGGCCATTGAAGAGCGGCGCGACCGGATCGCCGATGATCTTGATCAGGCGTCTGAGTTCAAGCATCAGGCGGAAGAAGCGGAAGCCGCCTATAATCAGGCATTGGCGGACGCCAAGGCGAAGGCGCAATCTATCGCAGCAGATACGCGCGCCGAAGTCGATGCGGAGATCGCCGCCATGCAGGCCGAAACCGAAGATAAGCTCAGCGCACAACTGGAACGCGCCGAAGCGCGCATTGCGGAAATGAAAGCGGAAGCTTCCGCAAAGGTGGAAACGGCCGCCGCCGACGCGACAAAAGCGATTGTTGAACGCTTAATCGATGAAGCGCCCACAGATGATGCGATCGCCCGCGCTGTAACGAACATCGCCCAATAAGGACGCATGATGATGATCCTGCCCGCCATCGCTCTCGCCGCTGCAGAAGACGCTGCTGATCACGCTTCAAGCGGCGGCCTTCTCAATGATTCATCTTTCTGGGTGCTGATCGCTTTTGTGATCGTCATCGGCATCTTCGCCCGCGCCGGCGTTCACAAGATGATCAGCTCAGGCCTCGATAAACGAGCACATGCGATCGCCGATGAGATCAATGAAGCACGCAAGATGCGAGAGGAAGCGCAAGAGTTGCTCGCCCAATACCAACGACGTCAACGCGAGGCCGAGGCGGAAGCGGAGGCGATTATCGAGCAGGCCAAAAAAGATGCGAAGATCATCGCCGCTGAAGCGCGCGATAAGCTCAATGCGCAGATGGAGCGACGCGCCAAGGCGGCGGAAGAAAAAATCGCCCGTGCAGAGGCGCAGGCCCTGTCAGAGGTGCGCGGCCGCGCAGCCGATGTTGCTGTCGAAGCCGCTCGCTCAATTATTCGCGACCGGATGGACTCAGGCGCGCAGGCCGCCTTTATCGATAAGTCAATTTCAAACCTGCGCGGCAAACTTAACTAAGTTTGATTGCATATTATGATCTACCCTTTAACCGCCTCCGCAAACGCAGAGGCGGTTTTGTTTTTCTGGTTCCATGAATTAAAACCGCACCAATGGTGGCGTCGGGACGGCGGTCTCGATAGCGAAATCGCAAAACGGTTTGGCCCCCTCCATGAAGCCGCCGACTGTGGGCGACTTGATGTCTGGAGCGCAGCGCCCCGCACCGCGCTTGCCCGCATTATCGTGCTGGATCAATTTTCACGAAATATCCACCGGGACACGCCGCGGGCGTTTGCGCAAGATGACGCGGCCCGCCGGGCTGCGCAGAATGCCCTATTGAGGCGCTTCGATATGATGTTTGGCCAAAAGGAACGCGCTTTTTTCTATATGCCGTTTATGCATTCGGAAAATTTATCCGCGCAGGAAACATCTCTCCGGCTCTTCAAGGCTCGCTTGCCGCAAACCCAGAACGTCCGCCATGCCCTTATCCATCATAATATCATCAAGCGTTTTGGTCGGTTCCCGCATCGCAATGCGATACTGGGTCGGCAATCTACGCCGCGCGAGCGCTCATATCTGGAAAGCGGCGGCTTTAATCCGTAACTAACTGGCGGCTTTATATTCGCCTGGCGCTTTCGGGCGCATCTCCTCACAGATTTCATCAAGCGGTTTCGATGTGCCGTCCTCCTGCACAATGCGCACATGTTTTGGCTTAAGCCCGCGCGCATGAGCGGCCCCGCATGAATGCGCAATCATCGCAACATCTTTACGCATTTTCTCTACGTAGCTTGCCACTTGAGGCGCTTTGGTTTTGGGAACGAGGCCGCCTTGAAGGCTCTTTTTATGAGTTGTAATGCCGGTTGGGCAGTGATTGGTGTGACACCGCAACGCCTGAATGCACCCAATCGAGAACATGAACCCTCGCGCCGTGTTGACGACATCAGCGCCTGCGCAATACGCCCAAGCCACATCCGCCGGCGTCACCAGCTTACCGGATGTTATAATCCGTATGCGATCTTTCAATCCACGGCGGCGCAGAATATCCGCCAGCATGGGCAGGGACTGCCAGATTGGCAGGCCGACATTGTCCATTAATGACATCGGCGCAGCGCCCGTACCGCCGTCGCCGCTATCGAGCGTTATGAAGTCCGGAGCCGATTCCAGCCCCCGGCGTTCGATCTCGTCGCAAAGCTCATCGATCCAGCCATAAGCGCCAAGAACGGTTTTAAATCCGGTCGGCAGTCCCGAGACACGGCGAACCCTGTCGGTAAAATCCAGAAGCTCAGAAACACTGTCAATCTCAGGGTGACGGTTCGGCGAAAGCGACGCCTTGCCAACAGGTATGCCGCGGATTTTGGCAACTTCTTTGTTCACCTTCGAGGCCGGCAGAATTCCGCCTTTTCCAGGCTTGGCGCCTTGGGCCAGCTTCACTTCGATCATTTTAACTTCTGGCTTGGATGCAAGGTCAGCCAGTTTTTGATCGTCAAGCCCGCCGTCTTTATTACGCACTCCGTATTTTGCTGTGCCAATCTGAAAAACAATATCGCATCCGCCTTCAAGGTGAAACGGGGACAAGCCGCCCTCGCCTGTATTCATATAGCAGCCAGCGAGCTTGGCGCCGCGCGACAGTGCTTGAATTGCCGGCTTTGATAGAGACCCGTAACTCATCGCAGATACATTGATAATGGAGGAGGCTTCGTAAGGGTGTCGCGTATACGGACCGAAAAGAACAGGCGGCGGATCGGTTGCTTCCTCATCAAGCTTGGGGAAAGCGCAATTGACGAAAATGGGTGTGCCAAGACCGTTCAGATTTAAGGTGGAACCGAAAGGCTGTGTGTTATTGCGACCCTTGGCGGAGGCGTAGATCCAATCGCGTTGCGAGCGATTGAAAGGCATTTCTTCCCGATCAAGGGCGAAAAAATATTGTCGAAAAAACTCGCCAAGCCTTGTGAATAATTCGCGAAAGCGTCCGACTACGGGATAATTATGGCGTATTGCATCGCGCGACTGACTAGAGTCGACAAGATACATGTAAATGACAACGAGAACGCCAAGCCCAACAATAAATAAAAAAGCCGCCGACAGAAGCTGAAGCCCTGTCATTGCAAAGCCGCCAAAACCGCTCATAGCATGTCCCTCACCCGCCCAAATTTTATTGAGCAGGATAGAACACTTACAGCAAAAGGGAAAACCCGGGCGCGAGGTTTCGTGATAGAGTGTGATTGCGGATTATTCAGCCGCCTGCGCTGGCGTCGCTTCATTTGAAGGCGACGGCGTCCACCGCAAGACAGGCTTGCGCGCCGCCGCAGTTTCGTCCAGACGCCGGCGCGGACTATGAACTGGCGCAGCTTTGAAGCCGTCCGTATCGCCCGTTTTAGCGCGTCTTGCGAGTGACAAGAGCGCATCGCAGAACCGGTCAAGCTCAGCTTTCGATTCGGACTCTGTAGGCTCAATCAACATCGCGCCATGAACCACGAGCGGGAAATACATCGTCATCGGATGATACCCTTCATCAATCATGGCTTTTGCAAAATCGATCGTCTCAACGCCCGTATCTTTCAAAAACCGGTCGTCAAAGAGGGCTTCGTGCATGCACAGCCCTTCAAAGGCGGGCGTCATTTCTTTTGAAAGCCTTGCGAGCACATAATTGGCGTTCAGCACCGAGTCTTCTGCAGCCTGAGCAACACCGTCGCGACCATGACTCATCATGTAGCTGAGCGCGCGCGTGAACATGCCCATCTGCCCGTGAAAAGCCGTCAGGCGACCGAAACTGTCTGCGCCTGTCCCCTCCTCATTGTCGCCGTCGGCTTTGGCCGCGCGCCGCGTTTCAACGAGATGATAAACGCCGTGTTCCTTGACCACATAGGGCACCGGCGCAAAAGGCGCGAGCGCCTCGGACAAGACAGTCGGACCAGAACCCGGACCGCCGCCGCCATGGGGCGTTGAGAAGGTCTTGTGCAAATTAATATGCATCGCGTCGACGCCAAGGTCGCCGGGTTTTGTTTTGCCGGCAATGGCGTTGAAATTGGCGCCGTCGCAGTAGAAATAGCCGCCTACGCGGTGAACTGCATCGGCAATCTCGCGAATATCGCGCTCAAAAAGACCACACGTGTTTGGATTGGTGACCATGATGCCGGCGACGTCGGGGCCAAGCTTTTCCTTCAAAGCGGCGAGATCAACGCGCCCTGTTTTGTCCGCGGGTATGCTTTCAACTTTGAAACCGCATTGAACGGCGGTCGCAGGATTTGTTCCGTGGGCGGATTCCGGCGCCAATACGCGCGTTCGTTGACCGGCTTCGCCGCTTGCCTCAATCGCGGCCTTGATCGCCATCATGCCGCAAAGCTCGCCATGGGCGCCCGCCTTCGGACTCATGGCGACCGCGGGCATGCCGGTCAATTCCTTGAGCCAGAACGCCAGCGTATCGATTACCTCCAGGGCGCCCTGCGCCGCAGAAGCTGGCGCGAGCGGGTGCAGGTCGGCAAAACCGGGCAAACGTGCAATTTTTTCATTCAGCCGCGGATTATGCTTCATCGTGCATGAGCCTAGCGGAAATGGGCCCATATCAATCGCGTAGTTTTTCTGGGAAAGCCTTACAAAGTGACGCATGGTTTCCGGCTCGGACAAGCCTGGCAAACCGATGTCGGTTTTGCGCTCGAGCCCGCCCAGGCGGTTTTCTACGCTTTCGGGCGCCGGCATATCAACGCCGGTTCCGGCAAAGTCGCCGAACTCAAAGATCAGCGCTTCTTCAATTTGCAGCGCTTTGTTGCCGGAAAACGTTCTCGCGTTCCCACCTTCAACAACATCACCGCGCGTCGGACGGCCTTGAGAGTTCATGGTCATAGACTGCTTTCAGATGAAAAGTTATGCTCTGTACTGATTATTTTAAAGGCTTCACTTTGAATTTCTGCCCGCCGATGCTGGCTTCAGCCATGGCGCCGGCCTTGTCGAGAACGAAGATCGCAACGCCTTCGTCATATGAAGCCGTCTCTCCGGCGCCGTCCGATGCGACAACAGCTGTCGCCTGAGCGCTGAACTCAAATTCGCCGTCAACGAATGCGTCATACGCCGCCTTGTCGCGGAAAAAGACAATCTCACGGTATTTTTTCCCGCCAAGCTGCAAGCCGACAGTGACCTGGCTAAGATACGCTTTCATCATCGGCGCGCCGGCGCGATAGAGAACGCCCTTGCCGCGTGCGCCGCCAAGCCCCGCACCGCCTTTGGTCACGCTCGGAAAAACCGCGTATCCATAGGCTTTATCAAAATAGGCGCTCAGGCTTGGGTCAGCTTCAAGAAAGGCTTCAATCGCTTCATTTGATTTTTTGACGAGTTTGGATTTTTGCTGTTTTTCCTCACGGGGGTCCCACCCCTGGGCAACCGCCGGCGCGGCGGCCACAAGCGAAATCAAAACTGCCATCATGGCCGCTAGTGCTTTTGTCATCATCTCATCTCCCGGAAAGTATCTATCGCTTATTGAAGCACGTTCTGAAGGGTGTTTTCGAACATTGCGATATCGTCATCTGTAGTGCATTCTGTAGCGGCAACGACAAGCAGGTTCTCGGTTTCCGCCACGTCCGGCCAGAGCCGATCGCCGGGAACACCTGCAAGAACGCCCTTTTCGGCCAATCTGTCGACAACTTCGGCCGCGTTCTTCGGCAACCGCACTGTAAATTCATTGAAGAACGCTTTGTTCAACACTTCTACACCGTTGACCGCGTTGAGGGCGTCAGCAGTTTTACAGGCGGCCTCATGGTTCAACATTGCAAGACGCCTGAGCCCCGCTTCGCCGAGCAACGTCATATGAACGGTGAACGCGAGCGCGCATAATCCGGAATTGGTGCAGATATTCGAGGTCGCCTTGTCGCGGCGAATATGCTGCTCGCGCGTTGACAGTGTCAGCACAAATCCGCGACGGCCTTCCGCATCCATTGTTTCGCCGCAGAGCCGGCCTGGCATCTGGCGCATATATTTCTGCCGTGTCGCAAAGAGACCAACATAAGGCCCCCCGAACCCAAGCGGGTTTCCAATTGATTGCCCTTCCGCCACAACAATATCGGCGCCCATCTCGCCGGGACTTTTTAACGCGCCCAAGGATATCGCCTCGGTTACAACCGCAATTAGAAGGGCGCCCTTCTCCTGCGCCGCCGCAGCGATCGGCGACAGATCGCGCACATTCCCGAAAACATCAGGCGTCTGAACAATGACGCAGGATGTTTCATCGTCAATTTGAGAGGCAATATCCTCAACCCCTTCAGGGTCGGCAGGCGCGATGACGACAGTGTCGCTATGCAGTTCGAGATTGGTACGCGTTACAGCCGCGTAGTGAGGGTGCAGACCGCCTGACAACAAAGCTTTAGTGCGCTTTGTGACACGGCGCGCCATCAGCGCCGCCTCACCACACCCGGTTGAGCCGTCATACATCGACGCATTAGCGACTTCCATGCCGGTCAGCGCCGCCACTTGGGTCTGAAATTCAAAGAGATATTGGAGGGTGCCTTGCGCAATTTCGGGCTGATACGGCGTATACGCCGTTAAAAATTCCGATCGCTGAATAATATGATCAACAGTCGCAGGAATATGATGTTTATAGGCGCCGCCGCCAATAAAAAAGGGACCATCGCCGGCAGCCCGGTTTTTCGCCGCCATCGCCCCTAACGCCCGCTCCACCTGCAGTTCAGTCATGTGTTGAGGCAGATTAAATTCGGGATTGAGCGCATCCGGCGGAACATCGGCAAAAAGATCGTCAATCGTTTTCACGCCGACCGTATTCAGCATGGATTGCCGCTCCGCCGTATTGTGAGGGAGATAACGCATAACTAATCGTCCTGATTTTTCTGGCTTGCCATGGCTGCTGACAACGCAACACCGAGCCCGGCCCCAATAGCAACGCCAAGACTTATTCCGATGGCAATGTTATCCAACGCAACTCCAAGCGCGGTTCCAACGCTGATCCCGATCGCAATTCCAATCGCCAATCCGGCGTTGGCAGTTGAGTTCTTCTCGCTCATGCGTCTGCCGCGAACGTCGCATACGCCGCCTCATCCATGAGGTCGTCAAGCTCCGAGATGTTTGACGCTTTGATTTTTACAAACCAGGCTTCGCCTTCGGGCGCTTCATTGACTTTCGCCGGTTCGTCCACGATCGTGGAATTCGCTTCAATCACTTCGCCCGAGATCGGCGCGTAAACATCAGAGGCCGCTTTCACTGATTCCACGACAGCGAGATCTTCCCCTTTGGAGAAGGTTTTGCCGACTTCCGGCAGTTCCACGAATACAACATCGCCCAACTGTTCGGCGGCGTGTTTTGAAATGCCGATTACATAGACATCGCCGTCGGCGCGGGCGTATTCGTGGTCCTTGGTGTATTTCACGCTCATGGATTAACCCCTGTAATAGCGTTGTTCGACAAACGGCATATCGGCGATGCGCGCGGGCAAAGCCTTGCCGCGCACCATTAGTTGGACTTTCGTTCCTGTTTCAGCAAAAGGCGCGGCGACATACCCCATCGCCATGGGCCCGCCCAGGCTCGGCCCAAAACCGCCCGACGTCACCATGCCAACAGTCTCACCATCCGGAGACTGAATTTCCGCGCCCTCGCGCGCAGGCGCACGACCTTCCGGCAGAATGCCAACACGCAAGCGCGCAGCGCCATTTGCAAGTTCTTCCAGAATTTTATCAGCGCCGGGAAAGCCGCCCTCAGCACGGCGTCGTTTGCCGATAGAAAACGCGATATTTCCCTCAACCGGCGTTGTCTCTTCTGTAAGATCATTGCCGTAAAGGCATAGTCCCGCCTCGAGCCGAAGCGAGTCCCGCGCGCCAAGACCGATCGGCTCAACATCATCGTGGTGAAGAAGCGCCCGCGCCAATTTTTCAGCATCTTTATTTTCTACGGAAATTTCAAATCCGTCTTCGCCCGTATAACCGCAGCGGGAGACAAGCACATAGGCGCCATCCCACTCGACAGGACGCATGGTCATGAACTTCTGGTCTGCCGAACCAGGGATAAGCGCTTCCAGAACAGAAACTGCTGAGGGGCCCTGCAACGCAAGAAGTGCGCGATCTTTGATAACGTCAAGTCGCGCGGCGCCATCCAGTTTTGACTGGATCAGCGCATAATCATTATCCTTACACGCAGCATTGACAACAAGAAACAACATCCCATCGCCTGACTTCATCGCAGGCCGCGTAATCATCAAATCATCGACAATACCGCCGGCTTTATTCAGCAGGACCGAGTATCGCATGCCGCCGTTTTTAAGTTTTCTGATCTCACCTGGAACCAACGTTTCCATCGCATGAGCAATCGCCGCATGAGCGTCTTCCGCGCCTTTTTCAGACTTGGTCGTCGTCAGCCAGGCCTGCCCCATGTGAGAGACGTCAAAGAGGCCCGCCTTATTGCGCGTATGGAGGTGTTCTTTCAGCACGCCCATGGGATATTGAATGGGCATTTCATACCCGGCGAAGGGCGCCATTTTCGCGCCAAGCTCATGGTGCAAAGCGTTCAACGGCGTTTTATTCAAATTGTCGTTCATGCCTATTTCCCATAACAGCACCGGCCGCATCTATCGGCCGCCCCGGCTGTCATGGGAACCTGAGAGATTTCGCATGCGCCAAAAGCGCCAAGCTTACTCCGTCGGTGGAGCGGATCTTTATAAAGCGCCGCTCGCTTTCCAGCCTTCCTTAATCCATGCGGTCCGGGTTGCCTGAGAGTTTCCGGGGCGGTTGCTCCTTCGGCGTCAGGTCTTGCTAAGATCGCATCGCCTGATCTCTCCCGCATGGAAAGCGGCCGTTAGACCGCAGTCATCTGACAATAAGCAGGCCATGGACCGTGTCAACGATTCGCTGATGCGGTATCGTAGCGCTTTAGTGAGCGTCACAATCCTTGCAAACGCCTTTGATCTCGAGTCGGGCGTTATTCATTTGAAAGTTGGCTGCGTGAACTGCATCCACGATGTCCGCTTCAACTGCGATCATGGTAAGTTCGTCTACCGCGGAGCAGCTCTCGCAAACCAGAAACGACTGAACCATGTGAGGACCTTCGTGATTGCACAAGACAAACGCATTAAGGCCTTCCAGTTTGTGCACATGCCCTTTGCTCTCCAGACCGTCCAGCGCACGATAGACGGTCATGGGCGCGCGCACGCCACAATCCTTCAATTGGTCCAGGATCTCATAGGCTTTCAACGGGTCTGGAGAAGCCGCTAAGGCGTCCCATACCAGCTTCTCATTCTTTGAGAGTCCGGCCGGCCTCTCTCGGCTTCCATTCAGATGACTCGCACTCGACATCACGCACTCCCCTTTCACAATGATGCAACGAGCTATGTTATATCTTTGTTATATCAGAACACAAGCCTCGTTTGACCGTCAGCTATGCGAGCGCTCTCAGGGCCAGCCGACCCGATCGAATATCTCAACCGCCTGGCTTTGATTTTGACCAAATGCGGAGACCGGCAGCCGGTCCTCTTCAAAATCGCCCAGCCTGGCGACCGGACCGGATGTCGGCGCCCCATCCACCACCGGATATTCATTATTCGAAAGGGCAAATACCGCCTGCGTCTCATCACGCAACAAATACTCAATAAGCTTGAGCGCATTGGCCCTGTTCGGAGCGCTGGCGGTTATGCCGACTCCGGAAATATTCACATGCGCCCCGCGACCGCCCTGATCAGGAAACAGAACGCCGATTTTATCGCCGATATTCGAAGCTCTTTCATCTTCGGCGTCGATGAAACGGGCGACATAGTAACTGTTGACAATCCCTATGCGGCACAAGCCGGCGGCGACGGCCTCGATCTGCGAGGTGTCATTACCCTCCGGACGTCTGGCGAAGTTTGCGACAACGCCGCGCGCCCACGCTTCAGCTGCTTCAGCCCCCTCGTGAGCGATGATCGATGCGAGCAGCGACTGATTGTAAATATTTGAAGAAGATCGCACACAAATCATTCCACGATATGCAGGGTCTGCAAGGTCAGCGTAGTCGGCAAGCCCTTCCGGCAGGCCCATTTCCTTATTATAAATAACAATACGCGCGCGCTTGGCGAGACCAATCCATAGCCCTTCAGGATGCTGAAATTGTGCGGGCACGCGCGACATAATCGAGGCGTCATCAATTGACGACAGAACATCGCGGGTTTCTGCGCGCCACAAGATGCCGGCGTCAGCGGTAATAAAAAGGTCAGCTGGCGAGGCGTCTTTTTCACGGGCCAGGCGCTCAATAAGCGCGTCGCCGCGCGCCTCAATCAAGTTTACTTTGACGCCGGTTTCTTCCGTAAACGCATCATAAATAGCAAGGTCGGCGTCGTAGTGGCGCCCGGAATAAATATTGACTTCGTCAGTTACTGCAACTTTTTGACGCCCTTCCGAAGAAGCCGTCTCCTCACCGCACGATGACAATGCCAAAGCCGAGAGCGCTGCAATGATGACTGCAGCGCTGCGTCTATGGATTTGGAACATAAATACCCTCAATAAAATCGTTAATAATAATCATTATCATGCTGGCGCTTGCCGGGCAAGCAATCCGAACGCTTTAGACTGCAGCGTTGGAGAAAACAAAAAAGCCCGACTCATCAACACTGAAGGCAAGGCGCGCACCGACATCAATCGGCTTTGTGACTTTGGCCATAAGCTGAATCGTGCGCTGCGCATCAGAAAAGTAGACAATCCAATCGGGCCCTGAAAATCGACAATCAATCGCTGTAAACGCCCCTTCCTTGTCCGGCGTTATGGAAATAGCGCCCGCGCGCAAAACTACAGTTGCAGGACCAGGATGCGCGCCTTTCGCATAGAGTTCGCCAATGGCGGACTGAAAAACATCGCCCGCGACCCTGCCCTCTATGCTCTGACTGTCAGGAAAAATCGCAGCGCCTTGAGGCGTCGCCGGCGCCGCAAATAAAGATTCCGGAGAAGCTGTTTCAATTATCCGCCCACGGCGCATCAATGCAACGCGATCGCCAAGCGCCAGTGCTTCTTCCGGATCATGAGTCACAATAACAACTGCGGCCCCGCGCGCTTTGAGAAGCGTCCGCAAATCTTCTCTAAGAGCGCGCCTTCGAACCATATCAATGCTTGCGAAAGGCTCATCAAGAAGCAACGCCTGAGGCTTTCTTATGAGTGCGCGGGCGAGCGCCACTCGTTGCTGCTCGCCCCCTGAAAGTTCGTGCGGGAAGCGACGCTCATACCCTTCCAATCCAACACTCGCCAATTGTTCAGCGATCTCGTCTTTGCCGACGCCAGGCCGGGCAAAGCTCAGATTCTGGCGAACGCTCTTATGGGGAAACAAGACGTAATCCTGAAAAACAAATCCGATAGGGCGCTTCTCCGCAGGAACCTCGCGACCGGGCTCGGCCAGCACATTGTTTTCGACACTGACTGACCCCGACTGCAACGGCTCCAACCCAGCGGCGATGCGCAACAATGTTGTCTTGCCGCACCCTGACGGACCGAACAAACAGACAATTTCACCTGCAGCAACCTCAAGAGACGCATCCGCAACTGCAAGCGTATCGCCAAATCGGTGAGAAATAGTTTGAAGTCGAAGGCCCATTTTGGGAAAGCCCGCTAATTTGCAAATGACAAGCTTTCGCAATGGCATCATTTCGCCTAGGAGTCACGTCCACAGGAAATGCACAAAGGAGCGGCAGACCTCTCATGGGCCTCAATGAGACCGCCGTCAGATCACGCAACCATGGCCGCGCCTTCACCGTCGGCGCAATCGCGCTCGTCACAGTGATCGCGGCTGCGCCCCTGATCGCAGCACTGGCCGGCGCAATTGGAGCAGAACAATCCCTGTCGGATCTTTTGTCCGGCCGCAACGCGCAATACGCCACGGGGACATTAATGCTCTGCGCGCTGGCGGGCGCCGGCGCATTGATTATCGGCGCAGGCGCAGCGATTGCCGTTTCATTGTATGATTTTCCGGGAAGGCGGCTGGCGGCTGTTTTGCTCGTCTTGCCCTTCGCCATTCCGCCGTATATCGCGGCCTACGCATATGGCGACTTCTTCAGCCCGTTCGGGCCTGTCGCATCCCTTGTCGGCGCTGAGTATGCGCCTGCTGTTCGCTCGCTGCCCGGCGCCGCCTTTATTCTCGCCCTCACGACATATCCGTACATTTATCTTGCGCTTGGCGCATCGCTGGCGATGCGGTCCGGGGCGCTGATGGAAGCGGCGCGGACCTTGGGCGCATCGCCATGGCGCGCAACACTCACCGTGCTCGTCGCCGCCGGGCGACCGGCCATTGCGGGCGGACTTGCGGTCGCTCTGATGGAGATCGCTGCCGACTACGGCGTTGCGGATTATTTTGGCGTCTCGACCTTAAGCGTGGGGATTTTTCGAACCTGGTACGGACTTGGCGATCTTGGCGCAGCGACACAATTGGCGTCGCTGCTCTTTCTTGGCGTTCTGGGCTTTATTCTTCTGGAAGAAACCGGGCGCCGCGGCGCAAGCGCAGAGGCTGTCGTTGCAAGAGCGCGCGCGGTGCGGATCAAACTCAGCGGCGCAGCCGCAGCGTTTATGCTCGCCGCCCTTAGTCTGTTGCTGGCTTTAAGTTTCGCCATTCCAGCAGGCGTTTTATTAAGCAAACTAAACGGTATGGCGACTGCGACCGCCATGCGCGGGCTTTCAGAGGCGGCGCTCAACACCGCGCTGATCGCAGGCGCCGGCGCTGGCCTTGTCATATTTATCGGGCTCATACTGGCTTACGGAAGACGACGCTGGCGGTCCCGAACAGCAAAGTTCCTGATCCGGATCGCCACGCTAGGTTACGCCGTACCGGGAGCAGTCATCGCCATCGGTCTTCTTGCATTGACAACGGCAGTTTCCGCTTCGATAGGGTCGAGCGTCGCGGTTGGCCTTTCACTTTTAATCTACGCCTATGCGGCTCGGTTTCTCACTATCGGCTACAACAATATTTCCGGCGGACTGTCTCAGATCAGCCCGCAAATGGACGCCGCGGCAAAGATGCTCGGCGCCGGCCCGCTACGCATCGCATCATCAATTCACTTTCCGCAAATGCGCGCGGCTGTTTTCGCCGGAGCGGGCGTTGTTGCAATTGACATTGCCAAGGAGTTGCCAGCGACGCTCCTGCTGCGCCCGTTCAACTTCGAAACGCTTTCAACACGCGTATATCGCCTAGCCTCAGACGAGCGCCTCGCCGAAGCTGCGCCCGCCGCCTTGCTGATGATCGCCCTCAGCTTGATCCCTGTGCTGCTTTTAAGCGGGCCTATCTTCAATAAGCGCGACTACGGCGCTACTCGCGCCCGCGATAAGCAAAAGGAAGATCCCCCCGCTCCAGGGTTCGGTAGCGCTCGCGCAGAACCGTCTGCCGGTTCGTAAGGTCCTGCTCTACGCCATTGATGAACACGGCTTCCGCGGCGCTCGTCACTTCCAACGGATCGCCGTCCCAGATCACGACATCAGCAACTTTGTTCGGCGTCAGCGTACCCATATCGCCCCCAAGGCCGAAGATTTCAGCCGGATTTTTGGTAAGCGCTGCAATCGCTGCGTCATAGGGCAAACCATTGGCGACGGCGTTGCCGGCATGTTGCGGCAAAGCGCGCAGATTGTGCGCGCCCGCTCCGTAGAATGCGATTTTGACCCCGACCGCTTCAAGACGCGCCGCGTTCTCAAGGGTCGCGCCCAGATCTTCGAACTGACTTGGCAGGTTTGAAAACGGATCGAGGATCACCGGAATGTTGGCAGCGGCAATCGCGGGCGCTGCTTTCCAGGCCTCAGTCCCGCCGACAATGATAACGCGCAATCGATAATCGTTCTTGAGACGGATGAGATTGCGAATATCGACCTCGCCGTTCACGCTCGCCAGCAAAGGTTGGCGACCATTGATCACCGGCCCCAAGGCTTTGAGGTCGGCAATCTTGTAGCGGCCGTCGCGATAGCGCCGTTCATAATCGTTCGGATTGGCTGCGTATTCTTTTGCCTCATCCAGCGTCTCACGCAGCAAGGCCCAGACCCCCATGCGCGTATCGCCGGCGCGTGTCGCCCCGCCATATCCGAGCGAAAGCACTTGTCCGGCATTATCGCGGATCAAAGAGCCGTCGCCGCCGGAAAGATCAATCACGGCCGCGCGTCCGCCAAACATGGAGTCGCCCGGCGACGGCGCAGAAACAGCGCGCGTAACCCCGCCGGCCCGGTTTACCGGTATCAATGTTGATGACGGACGATATGCGTCAGCCGCGTTGAGGGAAGCTCCAAGCGGAAACCCAGCGTCTCTTTGCGGACCTGAATCATTCGCCTCAGCATCAAGACCGATCTCCACAAGCCCAATCGACGAATAAGGGGCAAACAGCCCAGGGGTAACCACCTTGCCCGTCGCATCGACGACCTCTGCGCCCGCGGGAGCGGAGAGGTCAGCGCCGACCTGGGCAATGCGGCCGTTGCGGATAATGACGTCGCCCTCTTCAATGGTGCGGCCGTCGCCGGTAAGAACACGGCCGTTCATAATCGCCGTCGTTTGCGCTGTCGCGGGAGCAACAGCCGCAATCGAGACTGCAAGCGCGAAAATCTTATTACGGATTATATCGGTCATTGCCCCGCCCCTCCTGTCGGCTCGTTGCCTGATTGGCCAATCTCAAAATCCATGCGCGGCGAACGCTCTGCATCGTCCCGGTCATAGAGCAGCGCGCCGTCGATGAAGACTTTCTCCGCTTGCGCATAAACCGAAAAAGGATTGCCGCTCCAGACGACGACATCAGCCATTTTTCCGACTTCCAAAGTGCCCGTATCTTCAAGAACGCCCATGGCTTTTGCAGGATTGGCGGTAATCCACTCAATGGCGTCTTCTTCCGTCAGGTTGAGGCCAATGCGTTGTCCCGCCGCCATGGCTTTCGCCGCTTCCTGATTAAGACGCTGGATGCCGGTCGCGCTGTCGGAATGGATAATCGCACAGCCGCCTTCTTGCGCATCAACGAGCGCAGCGTTTTCATGCACCGTGTCATAGGCTTCGAGTTTGAAGCCCCACCAGTCGGCCCACACTGCGGCGCACACTTCATGTTCAGCAAGATAGTCTGCGATTTTGTAGGCCTCGATCGCGTGGTGGAATGTCGTTACCTTATAGTCAAATTCCTCCGCCATATCGAGCACTTGCACCATTTCATCGGCACGGTAGCAATGCATATTGATGAGGATGTCGCCGCTCAACACGCCGGCAAGCGTTTCAAGCTCAAGATCCCGCGTTGGCGCATCCGGCGCCGATGCGCCTTTTTCGTCGGGGTCCCAATCATCATAATCACGCCAGTAATCATCCCATTTCTCTTTGTAGTCCCGCGCTTTAATCCAGGCGGCGCGATAACCGGCAAAATTTCCCATCCGTGTCCCCGGGCCGCCCTGATTGCCGTAAACCCGCTTCGGATTTTCACCGCAGGCCATCTTAAGACCGTAAGGAGCGCCAGGGAATTTCATGCCCTGAACCGTCCGTGAGGGGACATTCTTCAAAATAGCCGAACGCCCGCCAAAAAGATTCGCCGATCCAGGCAACACTTGAAGCGCCGTCACGCCGCCTGCAAGCGCACGGGTAAATCCTGCGTCCTGAGGCCAGATCGAATGCTCGGCCCAGACTTCCGCGGTATTCGGGTTGGTGATTTCATTTCCGTCCGACGTGGACTGTGTTGAAGGCGACGGGTAATCGCCAAGATGGGAATGGATATCGATTACGCCGGGGGTGACCCATTTGCCGGCTGCATCAATCACAACTGCGCCTTCCGGCGCCTCAAGGCCAGTCCCGACAGCGGCAATCCTGCCGTCCTCAATCAAGACGGCGCCATTTTCAATCCGGTCGCCCGTCGCCGTCAAAACGGTTGCACCTGTAATTAATGTGGCATCAGAAGCGTAAGGCTCGTAAGTCGAAGGATAGGGGTCGGCCGGCGGACGCACAGGCCCAGTTTTTTCCTCTGATTTTTTCTTCCCGCCAGAAGCACCCGCACTGTTTTCGCCCTGTGAAAACTGGGTCAGCTCAAGCCCCAAATCCTCGCAGGCGCCAAGCACCCCCGCCATCGTCATTGCAGCGCCCGCTGAGAGCGCCATGCGTCTCCACTTCATCATGGTTTTTCCAATTCTACGTTGGCCCTTAATCTTGGCTTCTCTCCGGCATTGCCGAAAGCATGTCCCATTGTCATAAGACTAGAGCATTTTTCCGCTAGGGCCAGTCAAGAAAACCGCTGAAGCCGATCCGGGAGGGATCATCCATGAGTCAGAAAATTACGCGTCGCTCCGCATTGACCGCCGGCATCGCCGCCGGGGCCGCTTCATGCGCCGGAGGCCCTAAACTAACGCCCTACACAGCCTTCAACGCTGCGCCAAACGGCGCGTTCGCACACGGCGTCGCCTCAGGCGATCCAGGTCCGACAAGCGTTATTCTCTGGACGCGCGTCACAACTGAAGAAAGCGGCCCGGTCGCTGTTGCTTGGGAAACGGCTGAAGATGAAGCCTTCACCCTGATGACGGGAAAAGGTGAGACGACAACCGGCCCGGCGCGTGATTACACCGTCAAGGTTGCGCTTCAAGACCTCCAACCCGGCCGAAGTTATTTCTACCGCTTTAAGATCGGCGACAAATATTCTCAGACAGGGCGCACCCGCACCCTGCCGGTTGGCGCAGTGGAAAAGGCTCGGTTTGCGATTATATCGTGTTCGAACTATCCATTTGGATATTTCAATGTGTACGACCTGATCGCACGTCAGGATGAGCTCGACGCCGTGCTGCATCTGGGCGATTATATTTACGAATATGGAACTGACGGTTACGGCGCTGAAGCAGGCGCTCGCCTTGGGCGCAACCATCAACCATCCCATGAAATCGTCAGTCTCGCCGATTATCGCCAGCGCCACGCACAATATAAAAGCGACCCTTCAAGCCAGGCGATGCATGCCGCGCACCCGCTGATACCCATATGGGACGATCACGAAACAACCAATGACTCCTGGAAAAACGGCGCGCAGAACCATCAACCTGAAAAAGAAGGCGACTGGAACGCCCGGCGGCGTGCTGCTTTGCAGGCCTATTATGAGTGGATGCCGGTGCGCGAGCCGGAGCTGAAGTCGGAAGCGTTTTTCCGGTCATTCGCATATGGCGATCTCCTCACGCTCGCTGCACTTGAATCACGGCTGATGGCGCGCGCGCGTCAATTCGAATATTCAGAGGTGACGCCAACCCTGAAATCGCCCGAGGATGTCGCCCGTTTTCGTGACACCATTTTGTGGGACGAAAGCCGGGAGATGCTTGGCGCCTCTCAGATCGACTTTCTGGATCGCACATTTCGGGACTCCGTTTCGTCCGGACAACCCTGGCGCCTGATCGCCAATCAGGTCATCATGGCGCGGATTAATGCGGCTGATTTATCAGATTATGTGACCGAAGAAGATATTGTCGAACTTGAAAAAGAATGGTCGCAAGCGCGTGCGTTTGTTGAGTTTTCCAAACTTGGGCTGCCGGTCAATCTTGACGCCTGGGATGGATATCCTGCAGCGCGCGAAAGGTTTTACCAGATGGCGAAATCAACTGGCGCCGACAGCGGCATGATCGTCGTCACAGGCGACACGCACACATGGTGGGCGAACGATCTTATCGACCGTTCCGGCAAACAAATCGGCGTTGAGCTGGGAACGCACTCCGTAACATCGCCTTCGCCATATCAAAATAATTTTCTGGGCGGCAAAGGTGAGGACTACGCCCTGCTCGTAAACCGCGACAATGAAGATATTCGCTACCTAACCGGTGAAAATCACGGCTTCATCGATTTAACAGTTGAGCGCAATTCAGCACGCGCCGTTTTCCGCGCCGTCGATACCGTGGAAACGACGAATTATAACGCATTCGAAAAAGCGGCGTTCGAAATAGTCCGTAACGATAATGGAGCTGAATTCGACGGCGCGAAGGGACTTGGGTTCAAGCAGGGTTTTCTGTTCTAAAAGAACCGCTGCACCCCATCAATAAACGGGCGAGAATGCAGTTTTTTCGTTCTTGCCCTGGCTCAAGCTGCGACATATTCTGTATGCAACAGGGAGTGGGGCATGCTTGCAGAACCGCGCATAGATCGCTTTGAATCGCTGGACGTTCTTCGCGGCGTCGCGATTTTAGGCATTTTCGCCGTCAATATCTTCGCTTTTGGTTTTCCATGGTATGTGATTGGCAACCCTTCCGTATTCGAAGAGTTTTTCAATAGCGGCGAATTCTGGTGGACGCTGTCAACGACAGCGTTTCAGTTTAAATTCATTACGATCTTTACGATGCTGTTTGGCGCCGGAATTGTCCTGTTCTTGGGTACGGAAAAACCGAACCCGAAAACTCCGCTTCATCGCAGGCGAATGTTCTGGCTCTTCATAATCGGCATGATGCACAATTACCTGCTCTGGTATGGCGACATTCTCGCCCCTTACGCAATTGCAGGCTTTCTGGTTGCAGGCGCAAGGCGCTGGGGACCAATCACGCTTTTCATCGTCGGGTTTATCTTGATCATCTTTAATTTCGGCCTCTTCAGCCTACAGAGTATGGGCTTCGACTATATGTCGCCGGAAGAAATCGCTGAAATGAAGTCGCAAATGTGGGCGCCGGGAGCTGAGCAATTGACGGAGGAGCTTGCGCAATATCGCAGCGGCTTTTTTGAACGCCTCCCCTTTACCTCGCAGGCCGCTTTTATGTCACAGATGATGCAGGGGCTCTTTCTCGCCATGCGCACGATCGGGGTCATGATGCTCGGCATGGCGTTATTCAAAACCGGGTATCTTACGCTTCGCCGCTCGACCGGCGTTTATCTGGTCATCGGCGCACTCTGCGCCGGCATCGGGCTTTACGGGTCCTTCTGGGCCTCACAGCAATTCATCGGCACAGGATTTAATATGAAAGAAATCCTGCCGGGCCAATCAGCGCTCTATTGGTCGAGCCTGATCCAGTCGTTCGGGTATGTGTCAATTGTTATGGGGTTATGTAAAATTGACGCCCTGCGATTATTGCGCGCGCCTTTCGCGGCAGCGGGGCGCATGGCGCTTTCGAATTACCTGCTTTCAACATTCGTCGGGATCTTCATTTTCTACGGCCCGCCAGGGCTCGGGAAAATCGGTACGGTTTCCTTTGACGGGCTTGCCGCAATCACCGGTGCTCTTTGGCTGTTTATTTTGACCTGGTCGCCGATTTGGATGTCGGTTTTCCGCTACGGTCCGGCTGAATGGGTCTGGCGTTCACTGACCTATTGGCGCCTGCAGCCAATTTTGAAATAACGCCTTTATGAAAGATGACCTTATCCGCTTTGCTGCGGCGCTGCCAAAAGCCGAACTGCATCTGCATATTGAGGGCAGTCTTGAGCCGGAAATGCTGTTTGCGCTAGCGAAGCGAAATAAAATCGATACTCCATTCCGCTCCGTTGAAGACATCCGCAGAGCCTATTCTTTTTCGAACCTTCAGGACTTTCTAGATATCTATTACCAGGGCATGAATGTTCTGAGGACGGAAGAAGATTTCTTTGATCTCACAATGGCGTATCTTAATCGGGTGCGATCCGACAATGTTCGGCACGCAGAAATTTTCTTTGACCCGCAAGGCCATACGGAACGCGGCGTGCCTTTCGATACGGCGATAAGCGGCATTGTGACGGCGCTATCCATGGCGAAGGCGCAATTTGGGATGAGCACAAAACTGATCATGTGCTTTCTTCGACACCTATCGGAAGAAGAGGCTTTTGAAACGCTGAAACAAGCTGAACCGTGGATGGATCGGATCGAAGGGGTAGGTCTCGACTCATCGGAAGTCAGACACCCGCCTTCGAAATTCAAACGTGTTTTTGCAGCCGCCAGAGAAAACGGACTGAAATGTGTCGCCCATGCCGGAGAAGAAGGGCCGCCGGAGTATGTCCTGGAGGCCCTTGATCAATTGAAGATTGATCGGCTCGATCACGGCAATCGGTCACTCGAGGACAGCGCGCTTGTATCGCGTCTGCGCAATGAAGCGATGACGTTGACCGTATGTCCATTGTCAAACCTGAAGCTCTGCGTCGTTGATGACATGGCGGAACATCCCTTAAAACGGATGCTCGACCTTGGCCTGAAAGCGACGATCAACTCTGATGATCCGTCTTATTTCGGCGGCTATGTGATGGACAATTTTCGGGCTGTCATTGAGGCGCTTGATCTTGATAAAGACGATATTCGGATGCTGGCGCGCAACAGTTTTGACGGCTCGTTCCTGACGGAAAATGAGAAACGCGGCCATCTTGCCGCTATTGCCGCGCTGTAAGCGGCCAGCCTGATTATCGCCTATCGCCGCCATCCGGCGACAATTTCCATTACTTCCAACGGATCGGCGCCGGTTTTTAAAACCCAATCCGGCGAAGGGCCTTCCCATCGACAAGAAGACCAATCAACGGCGCCGTTTTTTCTGAACCGAACGCCTTCTTTCTTAAGCAGACGTTTTTGCTTTTCAGCGCCCGCATGGTGCGCCAATGCCCCTGACGCAGTCACCACGCGGTGCCAGGGCAGCCCCTTCGGCGCTGTGCGCATGGCGCGGGCGGCTTGTCGCGGGCCGGCGCCTGAAACCAAACTTGCAATCATGCCGTAGCTGGCGACTGCGCCGCGTGGAATATCACTCAGAAGTTCGTAAATCGGACTGTAGTCAGCGCCCATCCAGGGCGATCACACAAACTGCATAGTCAGCCATTCCGCTGCAAGCGCAGGCTTGTCTTCGCCTTCGATCTCGACCTTGACGGCGTATTTGAACATCCATTGACCGGGAATTTTCTGATCCGCCGACATCAGCGTGAAAACGCCCCGGATTTTCTGACCGGATTTCACAGGATTGACCATGCGGACTTTATCAAAACCGTAATTGACGCCCATTTTTATTCCGTCAAGCACGATCACGCTGCCGCCGGCCAGTTTCGAAAGCATCGATAGCGTTAGAAACCCGTGGGCAATTGTCGTACCGAACGGCGTCATCTTCGCCATTTCCGGATTAACGTGGATAAACTGATGATCCTCTGTCACATCCGCAAACTGATTAATCCGTTCCTGATCAATCTCAATCCAATCGGACGTTCCAATTTCCTTGCCGACAAGGCCGGCGACGTCTTCGGGTTTTACGGCTTCCATAAATGTTCTCCTCAATAGCCTCGCATACGCGCAAAACGGTCCGCATGGAAGGCCGTATCGCCGAACATTTCCTGTGCTGCGCGAATGCGCTTCATGTAAAAACCAATATCGTATTCGTCTGTCATGCCGATGCCGCCATGCATCTGCACCGCTTCCTGACTGGCGAGTTTCGCAACCTCGCCGGCTTTCGCTTTTGCAAGCGAACATGAGAGCCCGGCCGCCTCATACATGTTGTCGAGATCCTGCAGGGCTTTCAGCGTTGCCGATTTCACCAATTCGATTTCGGAATATAAATGCGCCGCCCGGTGCTGGAGCGCCTGGAAGCGGCCAATTTCCGTCCCGAACTGTTTGCGTTCCTTCAAATACGCCGTCGTCACGGCGAAGGCTTGCTGCGCTGCGCCTGACATTTCTGCAGCAAGGCCCGCGCGGCCCGCAGATAAAACGCCTTCCAATGCGGCATAGCCATTATCGACCTCGCCAAGAATATCGTCGCCAGTGGCTTCCACTCCGTCAAAATTGAGGCGCGCATAGCCGCGACTGTCGACCATGACGGTGCGTTCCTTCTCAACGCCTTTGGCGCTCGCATCGACCAGGAACAAGGTCAGCCCCGCCTCCTCGCCCGGCGCACCGCCGGATCGGGCGGCGACAATAATTTTATCCGCAACAGCGCCGTCCGCAACGAAGGTTTTGGCGCCGGTGAGTTTAAAGGCATTGCCATGCTTCTCAGCAGCCATGGCGGTTTTGGCCGGACCATGCTTGCCGGTTTCGTCAACCGCCAATGCAAACAGCGCATCGCCTGCGGCGATTTTCGGCAAAAATTCCTGTTTGTGTGCGTCAGATGCAATTTTCTTCAGCGCCGTCGCCGCGAGAATGGAGGTCGACAGATAGGGCGAGGCCGTAAGGGTCCGGCCCATTTCCTCCGCGATGACCCCGGCGCCGACGAAGCCGAAGTCAGAACCGCCATGTTCCTCGTCAACAATGATGCCGGCCCAGCCCATTTCCGCCATCTCTTTCCAGAGATTGCGATCAAAACCCTCCGTGTTGTTCTCGTCACGGAGTTTTCTGAGCGCTGATACCGGTGCTTTTTCATCAAGAAATCCCCGCGCCGAATCCCGCAGCATTTCTTGTTCTTCGGTGAGGATGAGGGGCATTCGGTCAGGCTCCTGGCAATTCGAGAACACGCTTTGCAATAATATTCAGCTGCACCTCGGAAGTGCCGCCTTCTATGGAATTTGCTTTCGTGCGCAGCCAGCCGCGGGCGCGCTCGCCGTCATTGGTGCGGTCGCCCTCCCACTCCAATTGGTTGGAGCCGCCGGCGTCCATCATCAATTCAAGACGCCGCTTGTTGAACTCGGTGCCGTAATATTTGAGCATGGACGAATTGGCGCCGACTCCCTGCCCGGCTTTGGCTTCGTCCTTCATGCGCTCCAGCGTCAACAGAAACGCCCAACCGTCGAGCTCGGCCTGGGCGATCTTGCCGCGCAGGATCGGATCGTTGAGCCGGCCCGCATCATCGCGGCCCATGTCTTCCGCTGCAATTTCGCCGATGCCGCGACCGCCGAAAAGGCCGCCGCCCCCGCCGCCGATCATTTCACGCTCATGGGTCAGCAGGTATTTCGCCACGTCCCACCCGCGATTTTCTTCGCCGACAATCGCTGCGACGCCAGGCGCGTATTCTTTCGGTGCCTTTGCATCGTCAAAAAAGGTCTCGCAGAACGGCGACTTGCCGGAGATCAGTTTAATCGGCTTTGTTGTAACGCCTTCCTGTTCCATATCGACAAGAATAAAAGAAATGCCGTTATGCTTTGTCGCTTTCGGATCAGTACGCACAAGGACGAAAATCCAATCAGACTGATCGGCGTATGACGTCCAGACTTTCTGACCGTTGATCTGCCAATGGTCCCCTTTGTCTTCACACTTGCATTGCAGAGAAGCGAGATCGGAACCGGCGTTGGGTTCGGAATAGCCCTGGCACCAGCGGATCTCACCGCGGGCGATCGGCGGTAAGAAGTGGGCTTTCTGTTCATGGGTTCCGTATTTCAGAAGAGCTGGGCCAAGCATCCAGATGCCGAAGCTTTCAAGCGGCGAACGGCATTTGAGCTTGCGCATCTCCTCCTTGAGGATTTTGACTTGCTCCTTGGAAAGTCCGCCGCCGCCATACTCGGTCGGCCAGGCCGGCACGGTCCATCCCTTTTCAGCCATGCGGTCGAGCCAGACTTTTTGCGCCTCTGACGTGAATGTCCATTGCTTGCCGCCCCAGCAGATATTGCCCTCGCCGCCGGCGCCGTCGCGCATCTCTTCGGGGCAATTCTCTTCAAGCCAGGCCCGCGCTTCGTTTCGGAAAGTTTCAAGATCGCTCATGGTTCGCTCCAGCGTTAAACTTCATCAATCAACGGGCTTCAGGCGGCGTCGTCTTCAAAAGCTCGACAAGCCACGCAATATCGTCCGGACTACGGCTTGTGACGACGCGTCGCGCAGACGCAGGATGGTGTCTCAAACTGACGCCCGGGCGATATTCGTTCGATGGACGGATCGGACGCGGCTGAAAACCGCCGCCGCAATTGGGGCAAACATTTTTCAGAACGCCCTCAACACATCCTGCACAGAAAGTGCATTCATAGGCGCAAATATGAGCATCCGCCGCCGCAGGCGGCAGGTCCTTGTCACAATGCTCGCAATTGGGTCGCAACTCCAGCATGCGTCCTTTGTCCGCGCCTTTTTCGAGCGGCGCAAGATTTTCGTACAGTCGCTAGACCGACAAAGCCGGCGGGTGCTGCAAAGCGATCTGCTTTACCGTGAGCTTATCGAATTTTTCAGTGCCCAATCGCGGCAATGGCGCTGGCGAAATCCAGATCCGCTCGGGCACCTTGAAGCCGGCCATTCGCTCCGACATAAAGTCATGAAGATCGCTTGCCTCTAGTGCGCCGCCTTTGCGTGGATAAACCACAAGACCGACAAGCTCACCCAGACGCTCATCCGGCACGGAAAAGGCAGCTGCCTCGGCGACCATTTCATGCTCATAGGCGCCGGCCTCCACCTCAAGGCAGGAGATATTTTCGCCGCCGCGGATGATCAGTTCTTTCATCCTGTCGACGATATAAACGAAATCCTGTTCATCCATTTTGCCAAGATCGCCGGTCTTGAACCAGCCGTCTTCGGTGAGGGCTTGCGTCGTCTCCTCCGGGCGATTCCAATATCCTTCAAAGTTGGCCGGCGAGCGTATCCATATCTCGCCGACTTCGCCGCGCGGCGCATCCGCGCCATCTTCAGCAACAATTTTGATATCCGTCAGCGGCGCGACGGGGCGGCCGGTCGAATCCGGACGTTCCTGATAAAGTTCGCGAGAGATAACGCAACCGATAGCATTTGTTTCAGACAGTCCGTAACCGGACGAAGGCATCGCCTGCTTAAAGGCGGTCGACATTTGCGTCACATGCTCAGGCGGACGCTTCGCGCCGCCCGATCCAACGTCGACCAGACTGGGAAGGCCGTTATTGCCGGCTGCGCGCATAAGCTCATAAGATTGGCTCGGCACGCCGACAAAGTTTGTAACTTTTTCCTCATTAATGAGACGCGCGGCTTCTTCCGCATCCCACCGATACATCATCAACAGACGTCGGCCCATCAAAAATGAAAGCATGAAAATCGAATGGGAACCGGTGACATGAAACAGCGGAATCGCAAGAAGAATGGACGCATCTTCGCCCTGCAACGGGTCGGCGTCCGCCGCACGCAAGGTTTCAAGGATCAAATACCACGAATAAAGCGTCGACAAAGCGCCGCGATGGGTGAGGATGACGCCCTTCGGCCTTCCGGTGGAGCCGGAAGTATAGACAATGCAGAAGCGATCATCCCGATCAATTTCCGTTGCAGGCGGCGCCTCGTCCGCGCTCTTCACCATCATATCTTCATAGCGATGATCCGCGCCGTCGCCGTCTTCCCGCGCCAGGATCAGCGTCAGTCCAAGTTCTTCCCGAAACGGCTTGATATGGTCGAGGCGCTTGGCGTCGACGACAACGATCTTGGCCCCGGAATCTTCAAGACCGAATTTCAGCTCATCGCCGCGCCACCAGGAATTAAGCGGCACCACGATCGCCCCAAGGGAAATGACGGCGATATAAGCGACGCACCACTCCGGATAGTTCCGCATGGCGATAGCGACATGATCGCCTTTCTTGACGCCAAGTTCCGTAGAAAGCGCATTGGCGAAGCGACAGGCCTGCGACCAGACTTCTCCGTAAGTCATGTCTTCGCCCTGGAAAGAAAGAAAGGGCTTATCAGCCTGCGCGGCGCAATTATCGGCAAAATAGGCGCGCAGATGCGGGGGAATATTTTCAAACACCCTGTACCGATTACCGCGGATTTCCGCCTCGCCGACCTTGTAGAGCGGATTTTCGGTAAGGATTTTCATGCCTGAGAGAAGCAAGGTCTCCAATTTCAGCGGCGCCGCTTTGGCCATCGTCATTATCCCTGTCGGTTGATTTTTCTTCTCTTTTAGCCGAGCGAAAGAGTTCGCGAAACCGCATTGTGCATGCCGGCGCCATCACAGACGCGCGCGCTTGCGCAAATGCCCCGGCGCTGTATGAAGACCGCCTTCTCAAGACAACGCCGGATTTTATCGCCCATGGCCCACGCTTCTGCGCTTATCAATGTCATGATTGCCGCCGCCCGCAAGGCTGCACGCGGCCTCAACCGCGATTTTGGCGAATTGGAAGCGCTACAGGTGTCGAGAAAAGGCGTCGCCGATTTCGTGAGCCGGGCCGATCTGCGTGCCGAGCAGGAAATTTTTGAGGCGCTCTCAACGGCGCGGCCAAAATTCGGCTTTGTCATGGAGGAGCGCGGCGAGATTGAAGGCTCGGACAATTCCAATCGCTGGATTGTCGATCCGCTGGACGGTACGTCGAATTATCTTCATGGCCTACCGCAATTCGCAATTTCTATTGCGCTCGAACGCGACCGTCAGCCTTATGCCGGCGTTATCTATAATCCGGCAACGGATGAGCTGTTCTGGGCGGAGAAAGGCGAAGGCGCCTGGCTTAATGATCGGCGCATTCGCGTTTCCGGACGACGCGAGCTTAGTGAATGTCTGTTTGCAACAGGATTGCCTTTTGCAGGAAGACCAGGTCGCGCCGAAGCGCTTGCGGAAACAGACCGTGTGTTAGAAAAAACCGCCGGCGTGCGCCGCTTTGGTTCAGCAGCGCTAGACCTCGCCTTTGTCGCCGCCGGACGTTTTGACGCCTATTGGGAACGCGGGCTCAACGCATGGGATGTCGCCGCAGGGGCTGTTCTTGTTCGCGAGGCGGGCGGGCTTGTGAGCGAAATCGAAGGCGGCAGAAATTTCATCTTCGGCGAATCCATTATCGCTGGAAACGCAGAGATCTTCGATCAGGCGACGGCCTTGGTTCGCGGATAAGCCTTCCGCCTATTTTAAGTACGGCAAGTTTTTCAGCTTGCTGTATAGAAAGGCCGCGCGCTCTGTCGGCGCCAGGGTGTCGGCGTAGAATTGATCGTCTTCGCCTAGCGTTTTGTAAACCGCCTCCAGATCCACCCCGCGCTTTTTCACTGCCGCTGGTTTGTCGGCAACTGCGGGCGCTTTCACCGGAGCCGTTGAGACCGTCGCCAAAGCCACCGGAGAAACTGGGGTCACCCTGCGCGGCGCCGGGGATGGCGCAGGCTGAGGTTGGGGCGCCGGAGCGGCGGCTGCGACCGGCTGCGCCAATGGCGCCGGAGCTGACGCAACAGGCGCTGCGGCAACAACCGGACGCGGCTCAGCTTGCTGCGGGGCCGCCGGCGCAGGAGCCGGTTTTGGAGCAGGAACCGGGTCAGGAACGTCAATATCATAAACGCCGTCTGGTCGCTGTGCGGCAGAGCCAGCAGGAGCCGCCACAGCTACTTTTGTTTCTCTGGCGGGCGCGGGTCCAGGCGCCTGCGTCAACTCAACAGCATCTTTGTCTTTCTTATTTTGCTTTGCAGCCTTTTTGGCTGCTTTCCTTGCCGTCTTGTCAGCCTCTTTTTGATCTTTCGCAGCTTTTTTTTCAGCCTTCTTGGCGGCCTTTTCAGTCTGCTTCTCAGCTTTTTCAGCCTCTTTCTGCGCTTTCTCCGCAGCCTTGCGAGCCGCTTTGTCGCTTATCGCTGAAGATTTAGAAGCCTGTTCAATATCATTCTGCGCGTAAACACCTGTCTGCGGCTCGTTATCTGGAAGCTCTGCAAACATTGGCGCGCAGGCGGCGGGAAAAAAAGCGGCGCCGATCATTAAAATTTTACGCATCGAAATCCTCCGAACTCGTTTGTACGAAGAATGACGCAAAGACCTTAAGGTTTCCGAAAAACTCAGAGAAGAAAGCCAATATTCGCGCTAGGCGGATGCGAAGACTTCAAAGCAGTCGCGCTAAGGCTTGGGTTTATTCCGACAGAAACAAAACGAGCCGATTGCGGCGTTCGGCGCCGTCCAGTCCAAGACGGCTGTATCGAACGACAATATCCTCCCGTGCGTCATTGTTGATCGCGAGAGCATCGACGAGTGATCCGTCTGAAGGCAAAACAACATCCAAACTGGCGAGTTCGGTTTCAAATGGTTCCTGTGCGCCGCCGCGCAATACAATCAGCTCATTCTCGTCTGCGTTCGCAAGCAAATCGAGGCCTTCATCACCGTCAAAATCAGCATAGACAAGCGCCGGATTGTTGGTGAGGCCGCGAGACAGATCGACACCGATCTGCGTCGATCGACGAAAATCATGACGTTCGGAAAACCCGCCGTCGGGCTCGTCAAAATAAAAGCGAGTGTGAATCTTAAGCTTCCGCGTCAATAATACCGAGATGACTTTGCCGATATTCAGCTTCAGGGATGTCACAGCAAGGTCAAACCGGCCATTATTATCGATATCGCGAAAACCAACGCCGCCTACGCCTTCAAGGGCGTAAGCGTGCTCGGGCGTACGATCATAAGTGACCAACCCATCCCTGATTTGTCCTTTATATATCGAAAATGTTTGCTCACGATCAAAAACGCCGCTCGCCTTATTTTCAACAGTCACCACCTCAGCAATATCATCTGCATCGAGATCAACAATACGATATACCGTAATATCGCGAAAGCGGCTCTGGTCAGCGTTGCTTTCATTGGCGGCAATTTCATCGACCCAGCGATTGCCGCGCACATCAAACGGCATTGTTGATATTCTCGGCTTCGTATCGAATGCGCCGTCCTCAGTTTGTGCAAAGATGACAAGATCGACGCCAACATTAAAAACGATATCGCTTCGCCCGTCGCCCGTCGCATCGAAAAGGTGAGACGGAAAAACGGAAAAAGCCGGCGTCGTCGGCGCCGGCGGCGCAAGCTCAGTATCGGAAATATTGTCATTTGAATATTGACCGGTCAGTCGCATTTCGGGCTCGACCGGCAACAGAATCGGCTCGCGAAAACCGCCGCCGTCTTTCTGGATATAGACTTTCATGCCATCAAAATCAGGGACCATCAGATCATAACGGCCGTCATCATTTAGATCGCGCGCAAAACCGGAAAGAATAAACCGGAAGTCTATGCCCTGACGAAAGATTGATCGAGAAGCGATCAAAGGCACAAAAGCATCGGCGCCGACGTCATATTTTTCAATCCCTGTTTCTGTAAGAATCAATAAGGCGTCGCGTTCATCCGAAGGGGTCTCTCCGAGAGCGTAATAGATTGCATTTCGGGGAATTTTGATGGTCTTCGGCGCCTGCGGGGCGTCTGACATCAATGATTCTGAATTATAGACTTCAAAAAAATGTTCCCGAGCGTCATTACGCACATGAATGAGCAAGTCTCGCGCCCGCGTTTGCCGAAGATGCATGGCCGAGACGTTTTCAAAAACAGGGGCTGAAACAGAAAGCTCGATCTTGCGAAAGGAGAGCTCCTCAGCGGAAGCAACCGATAAACCGCCGCCCATCGCAGCACAAACTGCAATCCAAAATCTTTTGATATTCATGAAAACCCTTCGTGCGTTTGCAAGTCAGGTTTTAAATGATTTGCGGCAAAACCATGGCGACGCAGATCACGAAGTCAGCACGGGCCTAGACGCAACGATAATGCCGATACCGCCAGCGCACTGAAGAGGCGTCAACGGTTTCATCCTCATAAACCGCACGCAGGCCATAAGCGTCACAATGAGAGTCTGCTTCAGCCTGGAGGTCGTCCGGATCGAAATCATAGGGATCGTACGGAATGGAGATTGACTCGCTTGACGGCGGCTCTTGTGTCGCGCATGCGCACACTGCAATCGCACCAGAGACGGCGATGAAAATATTGAAAACGCTACGCATACCGAGTTCCCGCTTATCGCATACACTTAGCCTAGCAGCAGCACAGGAAAAAAAATAGGGCGCGGGGGGCATAGGCTCCCGCGCCCTTTTTGCAGGGGAGCGCTCAACCGTCAGGGGAACGATTACAGCAGCTCTCGCCCTGCATATGCGCCGCTAAGGGGTTAGGCGGCGTTTTTGTCTTTGAGGACCTTCACGTTGCCGGCTTCCACGCCATTGATGGCGATTTTACGCGGCTTCATGGCTTCCGGAATTTCCCGCTTGAGCTCAATGTTGAGAAGCCCGTTAACGAGCGATGCGCCCGCAACCTGAACATGCTCAGCAAGCTGAAACCGGCGCTCAAAAGAACGCCCTGCAATGCCTTGATAAAGAAATTCACGATCATCATCGCCTGACGGACGCGATCCGGTGACCGTCAGCGCATTTTCACGCAGTTCGATATCAATAGCGTCTTCGCCAAAACCGGCAACCGCAAGGGTGATGCGATAATCGTTTTCGTCCAAGCGTTCTATGTTGTAGGGCGGGTAACCGGCCGAATCGGTTTTTCCAACACTGTCGAGGAGGTCGAAAACGCGATCAAAACCGACAGTTGAACGATAAAGGGGGGTTAAATCATAAGTACGCATAGTTTTGTTCCTTCTTTCATCAGCAAGGATTTCTGCACGCCGCTTTTGCCCTGAAGCATCAAGCCTGTTCGCCGATTGGCCGAACAAAGCGCACAACGGAGCCGGATGGCCTCCGCAATGAATAATTAGGATCAGATTTTCCGCTTTCAAGCCTCTCCGGAACGTCTTTCAAGCCCCTCCAGAACGTGATGCGCAGAGCAATGGACGAAATCGCCAAGCGTGGTAAACGGGGCGAAGATTTGGAAACGGGAGCATGTCTCAATGACACTTGGAAAATGGGCGGGCGCTGCAGCAGGCGCATTGTTACTAGCGGCTTGCGGCGGCGCTGACACAAGCGGGGAAAATTCAGGCGCAGAGGCCGCGCAATCCACAACGCCAAGTCCGGGGGAACTGCTCGAAGCCGCAATGGCCGGCGATCATCGAACGCCTGAAGAGCGGGCCCGCGACCAATTCCGCAACCCGAAAGAAACGCTGCTTTTCTTTGGCGTTGAACCGGACATGACCGTCGTCGAAGCCTATCCCGGCGGCGGCTGGTATACGCAGGTGATTGCGCCCTATCTGAAACAAGGCGGCGGGAAATTCTATGCCGCCAGCTACGATCCGGAAGGCGCCAGTGAGCGTGTCCTTGGGGCGCTCGAGGCCTACCGCACAACCTATGTTGAACAGCCTGAGATATACGGTGATGTCGAGCTGACCGTTCTTAACGGCGCAGCGCCGATCGCGCCTGAGGGCGAAGCCGATGTCGTTCTGACATTCCGCAACGTCCATAGCTGGCAGGGTCGCGGAAATGCGGAAGCTGTCTTTCAGACATTTTACGACGCATTGAAACCGGGCGGCGTTCTCGGCGTTGTCGAACACCGCGCAGACGGCGCTGAGTTGCCTCGGAACGGGTCGTCAGGCTATGCGTATACGGATGACACAATCGAGTTGGCGAAAGGCGCCGGATTTGAATTTGAAGAAGCCTCGGAGATCAACGCCAATCCTGCCGACACGAAAGACCACCCTTTTGGCGTATGGACATTGCCGCCCTCACGGCGCTCATCAGCAGTACGCGGGCAGGATCCCGCACCGGACTTTGACCGCGCGAAATACGATGCAATCGGCGAAAGCGATCGCATGACATTGAAGTTCCGTAAACCGATTGCTGCGGATGGGGCGCTGCTCGAATAGCACGATGACAGACGCGACGGAAAAACTCCGCGCCGCAGCGCACGCCGCCTTTAAAGCGCCGTTTGCTGCGGTGTTGAAACTGTCTTCTAATGAGAACGCCTCGCTATGGATCGACGCGCGCCAGAATCCGCCGCAGATTTCTTCAGCTCCGCCAAGCGGCGTGAAGCAAGCCGACTGCGAGTGGCGCGCAGCGCCGGATGTTATGGCGCGCGCCCTCTCCTCAGAACGCGCTGTTGAAAGCGCCGTGATTAATGGGCGGCTCGTGATATCGGGCGATATGAGCGTTATGGCCCGCCTTAAGATCGGCGACGCATGAGCCGTTTCATTGTCATACCGGAGAACCCGCTTCCTCCGGGGGCAGAAGCGTTCACCTTCACTGCGTCAGACAGCGCGCAGCTTCGCGCGGCTTATTTCCCGACTGAAAACGCTGTCGGCACGGTTTTGCTCGTAACGGGCTGGTCGGAATTTATTGAAAAATATTTTGAAGTCGTCGGCGATTTGCAGGCGCGGCGATTGAACGTCGCCATGATGGACTGGCGCGGACAGGGGCTGTCGGACGATCCGAAACGCTGGCCCTATTATTTTGATCGGTTAACGGACGATTTACGCCAATTTCGAGATGGTCCGGTCGCAGAAAAATTTGGCGCCGCTCCTGTTTATTTGATGACCCATTCCATGGGCGGACTGCCGGGTCTTTTGCTCATGAGCACTGGCTATGACGGCTTTGAGCGCGCAATCCTGTGTGCGCCGATGACACGCCTTTTTAAAGCCGCCATGAACAGCGTTGTCGGCATCGCCGCCAGCGTCGCCAGTCTCTCCGGCCTTGGCAATACAAAAGTCGCTCGCGGCGATGATGATTCCCGATCATTTGACGGCAATATGTTCACCTCCGATCCGGCGCGCCATGCGCGCTTTAAAGCCCTGCAGGACGCCGAACCCGCAGCTGCGCGCACAGCGCCGACCTATGGCTGGCTGCGCGACGCAACGCGCGCGAGCAATCTGTTGCATAAAGACGATCGGCTTCAACCGCTAAGAACGCCCGTGAAAATTATCTCCGCCGGGCTCGAGCAACGCATTGACGCCGACGATCACAAAACCATCGCTGCGCGCAGCGCACTGATCGACCACGCGGTCATTCCCGGCGCTTTGCACGAAATCATGATGGAGCGGGATGAAATCCGAGCGCTCTATTGGCGCGCAGCAGATGCCTTCCTCGATATAGCTGAGGCGGCCTAACGATTGAGCGCCTCTATCGCCGCCGCATGAAGTTCAGGTGTCGCGGCGGCAAGAATTTCGCCCTGATCGTCAGCGCCAAGCGGATCGCCGCGCCAGTTCGTAACGACGCCGCCCGCACCTTCGATCACCGGCGCCAATGCAGCGTAATCATGGAGCTGAAGCGAAGTTTCAGCAACGACATCCAGCTCTCCAATCGCAAGCAAGCCATAAGCGTAGGCGTCAAAACTGAACCGCGCGAGACGGCTCGCCGCAGCAAGCTTTGCGAACCCTTCAACCGCAGCTTTCGACATATACCCGTCTATTCGCGGGTCCGTTGTAGAGATCCGGGCGCGGGAAAGATCAGTCTCGCCGCTGGTTTTTGCGAGCTTCTCCTCATCGCCGCTACAGAACTTGCTGGCGCCCGCATAACCGATCCAGATTTCATCCGCATAAGGTTGGTCAATCAAACCCAGCACCGGGCGCTCATCATACTGGAGTGCGATAAGCGTCGTCCAGGTTGGCGCGCCGCACACAAAAGCCCTTGTGCCGTCCACCGGGTCAATGACCCAGCGAAACCGGGAAGCGCCGTCACGCGAGCCGAATTCTTCGCCAATAAAGCCGTGGTCGGGATACATTTTTGCAATCATCTCGCCGATCGCGCGCTCAGCCTCGCGGTCGGCGTCCGTCACCGGATCATACCAGGGTCCCGCTTTGTTGAAGACCGATGCGCCGTTTCGAAATCGCGGCAATGTCTGCGCGCGCGCCGCCATGGCGAGGCGCTGCGCAAAGCTCGCAAACGCGTCAAGATCATCTTTTGAATGCGTCATCGGCGCTGATCATGGCCAGCGCCGCCTGACAAGGCAAGCTCAGGGATAAAGCCGTCGTCGCGCTCTTACTTGCTGGACATAGCGCGCGCCAGATCAAGCAGACGGCGCCGCGGCTCTTTATCAAGCTGATAATAAAAACGCACAAGGTCGATGGTTTCTTTCTCATCGAGAATTTCTGCTGAAGGAAGCGCCTCTGAATCATAAACGCCAAGCGGGCTCGTCTCGAACACCGGCTCAGAACCGTTCATCCCGTCAAAGAAATAGGAAACCGGCACATCCAGAGCCTTTGAAAGCGCCCACAATCTGGATGCGGATACGCGATTGACGCCGCTTTCGTATTTCTGAATTTGCTGGAACTTGATGCTGACTGCGCTTGCGAGCGCATCTTGTGTCAAACCAAGCAAACGCCGGCGCGCACGCAGCCTTCGGCCAACATGGACATCGATTGGATGCGGATTACTGGTCATCGTTCACCACCCTGTCTTAAACGCCATAGGCAGGCGTCAGTTCAGAGCGGATATCGCAAAGTCCATGCCGTCTTGAGGGAGAATAAGCAATGGCCTCGCCTTTGACGGGTTTTTAGGAGCCAGCGCCAAATTCCGGGACAGAATCTGAGGATAAGGGGCGCCCCTATTCACCAGAGCGTCCTGTAATGAAACAACTGTCATCCTGAAGAATTAGGATAGACTTTAGCAGCGCGCCCATTAGGACTTAATGCTGAATGCGGTCTGCTATTTGCAAAATTGCGGGCGCTGCGCGATTGCAAGGCGACGCACTGCTTCTTTCTGCGTCTGGGGAGTGAACAGTCCGAAATGGTTTCTGATCATGCATATGGCTTTGGGGCTCCCGCGGCCACAATAACCGGCGGCGCCCCTTCCGCACACGCTCCCGCTTTCAACAGCAAAATACTTAACGCTTTGCTGGAAGATGATCGCGATTATTTTCGCGCCGGCGCCGAAACAATTGCAGGAACCGGTTGGCGCATTCTTTTAATGCGCGGCTTGTCCGGGATCGCTGCGACTTGCGTCCTGGAATTCGATGATATTGCGCCGCAAATTGTCGCTGCGGCGATTGACGGCCTGCGCCGCGAGAACATCAGCTTTGCACGTTTTTATCTGCCGGGACTTACGCATCCGGCGTTTCTTGCAAAACTCGGATTTCGACAAACCATAGAACTGGCGCTTGTCAAAATTCTGCCCCCCGTACAGACGCCTATCGACGACAGCTTTACGTTGCGCCGCGCTTTGCCCGAAGACGATACTCTTAAAACCGAGATGTTCGCCCGTGACAGCGGCCGTCCCGACGGAAAAGCATCCGCACCAGAACTTTACGTTGAACTGGAGCGCCGCAAGATCGATGATGGATACATGACCGGATATATTGTCGAATTTGAAGGCGAGCCAGCCGCGTGTTTTGGTTTTGGCGTTCAAAATGGCGTCGGTCGTCTCAAAAACGTATTTACCGATCCGCGCAAACGCCGTATCGGCTGCGGCGCGGCCATTGTCCGCTTTGGCGAGCAACAGGCGCGCGCAAGGGGCCTTGAGGCGATCGGCACTTTCAGCTTCACCGACAGTCCGGGACAGCGGCTCTATATGCGTGAGGGTATGATCGCATTTGGCGCGCATACTGAATTCTATTCCCCGCTTGAAAAACTCGAGCAAGCTGCGCGCGATTTATAGGGGCTGTAATATCCAATGCCCAAACCAGATCATCGTCATCAACGCCTTGAAAACTATCGCAAGACAGGCTTCTGGATCGAGCAATCGTGTTTCTCTTTGGTTGAAGTTGAACGCATGCGTGCCGAGACAGAGCGGCTATGGGCTTCACTCGATTTCTCACAGGACCACAACTGGGTGCATTGGCGAAATCATGAAACAAAAGGCAGGATTGCCGATCGCCTTGATCCCGTTCGTTTCAACTCAGAGTACTTCGGCGAATTATGCGTCGCCCCTGCAGTTAAAGGTCTTGCTGAAGACCTTCTTGGCGGATCCGTCTTTGTACTGAAAGACAAACTTGTCAGAAAAGAACCGCAAACAAGCGGGTACGGCGTTCACCAGGACCTTCCCTATTGGGATGAGATTGGCATTGACGGCGATGAAATACTGACCGCCACGATCGCAATCGACGCTGCAACCGAAGAGCACGGGCCCTTAATGCTCTATCCGGGCTTGCATGACCGCATTCTGCCTGGAGCGCCAGACAACCCTCTTGACGTTGATCGTCACGCCCTTGAGGAGACTTCGCCGTTCATTGCAGTGACCGGCCCGGGTGATGTTGTGTTCTTTCACTCTCGAACCCCCCATGGCAGCGCGGCCAATCGCGCCTCCACCCCGCGCCGGGTTTATCATGTGACCTACGCACGCGATCACGGAAACAGCGAGGAGATCATCGCCCGTTACCATGCGCAAATTGAACACAAACACGGCGTTCATCGACGCGTGGATGAGACTGCGCCGTCATAGCGCGCTCAGAACCAGAAGGGGCAAAAGTGAAGACAGGTCAATCAATCATTTTCGCAGAGCGCAGCCAGAATTCTTCATCAAATCCAGGCGTTTCAAGATTGGCGATAAACTGACGCGTCGCCGCTTCCCACGAAAAATTTTCAGCCCACGCACGGCAGGCCTCAGGGTCGCGTTTTTCATACGCATCCATGCACGCTTTGCGTAGATCTTCGTTCATGGCGCCGCAACTCTCTGGCGCGCCGTCTAGGATTTCAAGCGGGCCGCGCACCGGATATGCGGCAACCGGCACGCCGCAAGCAAGCGCTTCAACATTGACCAATCCAAAAGTGTCGGTTCGCGATGGAAAAACAAACACGTCCGCAGCCTGATAATGCTTGGTCAATTCATCGCCGTATTTAGGGCCAAGAAAAACAGCGTCTTTGTACTTCTCTTCCAGTTCCACGCGCTGCGGGCCGTCACCGACAACAACTGTCGTACCGGGAAGATCAAGCTCGAGAAGGTCTTCGATGCTTTTCTCAACAGCGAGCCGTCCCACATAAAGAAAAACAGGTCGCTCGTACTTATCAAAAAGCGAGCGGTCGCCTAGCTTGAATTGCTCCAGGTCAACGCCGCGCGTCCACATCTTCATGTGATCAAAACCGCGCCCTTCAAGCTCTTCCATCAATCCGGGCGTTGCAACCATCATTGTCTCGCCGTCTTTATGAAAGTCTTTGAGCACCGCGTAGCCCCACTTCGTCGGCACTTTCCAACGTTCGTTGGCGTATTCGGCAAAGCGGGTATGAAAACTGGTGGTAAACGGATAGCCGCGGCGTTTGCAAAAACGACGCGCAGCGCGACCGATCGGTCCCTCTGTCGCGATGTGAATGGCGTCGGGTTGAAACTCGTTGATCAGCTTCGCCACTTTGCGGTTGGGCATCAGCGATAGCCTGATTTCAGGATAAGACGGCAGCGGCACCGACTTAAAGTCGTTCGGCGTTATATACAGAACTTCATTGCCGAAATCGGTGAGAATTTGACCAAGCGTGTCAAGGGTTCGAACGACGCCATTGAGCTGAGGCTTCCACGCATCAGTTGCGACAACAACTTTCAATCCCTGCTCACCCTCCACGGTCGGCATATCAAAGCGGGCCTTTGCGCGGGTTAATCGCCCGACCCCTGAGCCAATCCGCCGGAGCGCGCCTTTCTTACGCGCCGGTTTTGACGTCGTTGCATCATTCATATGTTTTGCTCTGTGATGACTTGAGATGGCATTCATACGCCGCTTGCACAGGCCATAGCAGCAACAATCCCCGAATTGTCACGGCTTTGTGCGACGCTTTCACTTCATTTGGCGATGACGCGACGATTTATTTTGCAGTGCAAAATTTTGTTGCGTCGCAACATCAAGCTTCTTATTGTCTAATTGCAACGCTTTGTCGTTGCCGCCCTTTTTAGGGCGTTTCCTCCCTAGACTTGGCCGCGGGTAAAAACCCGCGGCTCTTTTTTTGACTTTAAACGAGCTGATTTAGCGCCAGCTTATCGTTCCAGCCTTTATTCCGCAGCCTGCGCAGACCAAAGATCAGCGCCGCGCAGTTTGGTAAGCTGCTTGATAAGCGCAATCATCGATTTGCGCAATCTTTCGAAGTTCTCCGTGCGCGTAATTTTATTTTCATCAAGATAAAGCGCGCGATTAATCTCAATCTGGAGGACATGCACCCCCGTCACGGGACGACCGAAAGAAGCCGCCACGTAACCGCCCGCATAAGGGGCGTTTCGCGCTGTTTCATAGCCAAGGCCGATCAGCGTCTCGTCAACCATTTCCGTCAACATCATCGAACACGATGCGCCAAAACGATCGCCAAGAACGAAATCGATAGGCTTGTCTCCCGTTCGATAAGGCGCGCCGCCGGCAGAAGGCATGGAATGGCAGTCAATCAGGACAGCGCACCCAAAACGCGCTTTGGCGTTGGCGATTAATCGCCTTAATTCAGCGTGATATGGGTCGTAGCAGGCCTCAAGGCGTTTTCTGGCCTCTGCAAAGCGCAATTTACGGGCGTAAATATCCTGCCCATCTGCAACAATTCGTGGAATAACGCCCAGCCCGGCGATGACACGGCTGGACCGGGTATCGGCCGTTTCAGGCAACGCGTCGACAAACATTCGCGGATCAAGCTCATCGCGCGCCCGGTTTACGTCTACATAGGCGCGAGGAAACAGCGCCCGAAGCAATGGCGCGCCATAACGCGGGGCGGCGTCAAAGATAAGATCGACGTAGCTGTCTTCAGATTGGCGCAATCTATGTTGATCGAGCCGCGCATTTTTCAAAAATCCAACCGGATAATCCCGTCCGGAGTGGGGGGAAGCGAAAATCAGCGGCGAAGACGCTCTTTCCGGCGCAAGCACTTCAATCGCTTTGCGTTCCTCTTGCAGATCGCGATTATTATTAATACGGCCTTTTCTCATCACCATTCCGAGGCTTGAAAATGAAACGACTTCGGGCATGTTAACGCCACTTTGCAGGATTCGTTAGAGGCGCTCCAATAATCAGCCCTCGCGGAGCAAAAATTGCAAGGTCTGTAAGCGTTCGCACAGACAAGCGGCTGTTATCCCGCTTCTGGACGAACGATGCGTAAACAGTTTTGCGAAGGCGAGCACTATGGCGGCGATATTACTGGCTGAAGATGATGATTCGATGCGGCGCTTCCTGCGAAAAGCGCTTGAAAGGGCCGGACACGCAGTCGTGGACGCCGCCCAGGGCGACGAGGCGCTGACTGAACTGCAACTTCGTGAATTTGATCTCTTGCTCACCGATATAGTGATGCCGGTGATGGACGGGATTGAGCTTGCTCGCCGCGCTGCTGAAATCGATCCGGAAATGAAGATCATGTTTATTACCGGCTTTGCCGCAGTGGCCCTGAACGCTGCTAACCAGGCGCCTGAAGACGCAAAAGTGCTGTCAAAACCGTTTCATCTTAAAGATCTCGTTCAGGAAGTTGATCGCGTCATCGCCGCCTGAAGCTTTTCCCAACAAGTCCCGCAAACCAGTCTTGCGCAGCACGGTTTTTGTCGTTAGACCGCCTTTTCTGGATTTGACAACGCGCCGTGTTGTCGAAAACGGGCGTGTAGCTCAGTGGGAGAGCACTACGTTGACATCGTAGGGGTCACAAGTTCAATCCTTGTCACGCCCACCATTTTAATCTTTGCAGGCAGATCTAAATCACAGCGCCAGATTTAAGCTGCAAATACCCATAAATTCCTAGCTCGTACAGTTGCCGGGCGATGAGCAAAGCTGAACCCGCAGGGTGCGGCGCGGCCAACGCGAAGCAATTCTGTCGAAATGAATTGTCGACAGCAGGTTATGGGCAAGGATCGAGTCATAAGGATAGCTGATTTCTGCGACAATAATTGACGCATTCGGATCAAGCAGTGAGGCGTTCGAAAGGCGCGTGTAAGGCGCGCCAGGCGCGTAGGGCTGTCCGCCGCCCGCTGAATTATCGTAACTCCAATGCACAACCGGGTTGCCGTCGGGCATGCCGTCGCCGTCATCATCGTCAGGGTTTGCGATAATACTAACAAGGCGAATTTCAATTGAAGCGTCACCAGTTTCGATGATTTGCTCAACGCCGACAAAAAGATCGTCAACGGAGGATTTCAGGATCTCGGTTTCCTGCGCAGCAAGGTCGGCGAGCGTATTTGTCGCCAACGTGACTTTCCTGCTTTGCGATAGCGCATCGGAAGTTTCGACCCCGCCCAGGAAAAGCAGAAGCAAAACCGGCACCAACAGTGCAAATTCTGTCGCCGCCACACCATTGCGACATCGCGTTAATGCGCGAAAAGAATGAAACAGGGAAGATGAAAGCTGTGTTTCCATTTTCATTCAGTCCTCAAACGGTTCATTGCGAAAAATAGCAAGAGAGATCATCTGCTTACGACCATTATCGTCCGTGGAGAGGCGCAGTCCGAGGGCCGGATTAATCGGCTTATACAAAAAGCACACGCGAACCCGGATGATTTCGCTCTGCGCTCCGTAATCCGCTTCATTGAACTGTGTGCCCTGGATCGAAGGATCGTCGGCATCGCGGCAAACCGGGGCATTCGTGTCGTCTGCAAGTTGCTGGAACGTTGTGTAACGGGCAACGTCGATTGTAAGCGTGTCATCGCAATCGCCGAACGCCTTCACAACTTTACAGATCTCATCGTAAAATCGCTGTGAATTGTAAACTTGGTTGCCGTCTACATCTTTGGCGTTTTGCGCCTGCCCCGTCCTGATGAGCCGCGCCGCTTTCGCATTCGCCTGTTCAACAGCTGAGGTTGCAAAGAAGAACCATCCGGCCTCGACAATAGAAAAGACAAGGCCAAAGAACAGCGGCGCAACAATAGCGAATTCGACCGCTGTTGCCCCGCGCTGTCCGTACGCTCTGTTTTTAAATTTTAACCGTCTCATGTCCCGCCTCTCGCAAGCCCAGCAAACACATGCACAGATTGTGCCGATCGGTGAGGGCTCGCGTCCGCTTTTTTAGCGGCTGCCGGTTAAGCGATTTTCACGAAACATGATTAACGCCGGCATTCAAAATGACCGGGGCTAAAAGACAAATAAAAAAACGCCCCGTTCAGGGGCGTTTTAAAATGGTTCTGATAACTCCCTGAAAGGGATCTATTTTGCAATATTATTAATCTTATTCCGGGGCGCGCGCTTGTTATTGATAAAAAAGCGGACGTGATCAGCGGTCTCATCAAGGCCAATCTGATGTGCGTCCACCGGATTCGCGGTGTGGGTCTTAACGCCGGTCAAAGCAGCGACGCCGCCGCGATTCAGCGACCCGGCCGAGAGATCTTCCGCATACCCTTCAAGCGCCACTGTGCGCCGGGCTGTGGCCAATTCATTCTGCAGCATTTTCGCCTGCTCAATGAAAACAAGCACCGAGGTTGCAAGATTGCCCCGCGCCATTCCGTAGTCAGAAATCTCATATCGCTTAATATATGCAGAACCGGAGGGATCAATCCCTGCGCTCGCAAATGCATAACGATAGTTGAACGCTCTTATGGTTTGCGGGTTTGTGTTGCCTTCAAAAATCGCCACCATCGACAAACCGACGCATTGGGTCTGGTTTGCGCCCTTGCAAGCGGCAGGGACAAGCAGGAAGTTCATCTCGCCATTGGCGTTTGCCGCAATATAGGTTTGACCATTCGCCTGTTGGGCCTGCCACACAACACCTAGCTCATTCAACACAGGGCCGACAGAAGCGACGTCAAATGACGGTATAGATGACGCCGGGCTGGAAACTGGCGCCTCCTGTGCGAACGCGCCCTGCGCCAGGCTGAACGCCGCAACAGCGCCTAAAATCAAATTCTTTTTCATAAGACCCCTCACTCTTCCCACATCTCGCGGACAGTTCGCATCAAGGTTTTGACACTGTCGCTAGCCACAAGAGCTTACGCTAAAAGCGCCCTGCAGAAAAGCTTAAGGGTCGCCGGGCTTTCAAGATCACAGAACTAAAAATCCGGCTTTCGCAGGGTGACAAGGCGGGCCGGGCGTGGTTTAGCCGGCGGATATGCCAAAATCTCATCGACATTCCGCCGCCGATCGCGACACAGCACAAAATCAGACCCAAGCTGAGACACCGGGCCTCGGCGCCCGCCGAGGCGCATTAGAGCTCATTGAGCGCGTGCGGAAAGGCGAAACTTTGGACAATGCCCTTGAGCAATCCCGCAGCTTTGCAATCCTTGAGGGCGCTGACCGGGCTTTTGCACGCGCCATGGCCAGCAGTGTTTTGCGGCGGCGCGGCAGCATAGATCACATACTAGGCGCTTATATTGACCGTCCCCTGCCGAAAAAAGCCGGCCGGGTGATGGACATCCTGCGCCTCGCCGCCGTGCAGACATTAGTTTTAAAGACCCCCGATCACGCTGCCGTTTCGACAGCCGTTGAGCTTGCGGGCGAGCGCCGGGAAACCGCCGCTTACGCCAAGCTTGTGAACGCTGTTGCACGCAAGGTGGCGAAGAACGGCGCCGCCGCCCTGGAAAAAGTGCCCGACCGGGCCGATACGCCGGGTTGGATGTGGCGCGGATGGGAACGCGCTTTTGGCCCGGCGCGGGCGCGGGCGATTGCACAGGCTCACCATGTCCCGGCGCCGCTTGATCTGACCGTCAAGGACTTGAACAGCCTTGAAAGCCATAGAGGCGCGCTTGACGCTGAAGTCCTGCTTGAAAAAACGCTGCGACTGTCCGCTGGCGGCGATATTGCGGACCTGCCCGGCTATCAGGACGGTCGCTGGTGGGTGCAGGACGTCGCCGCGTCCCTGCCGGTGAGGCTGTTAGGAGATGTTGCGAACAAAACCGTGTTTGATCTCTGCGCCGCGCCGGGAGGCAAAACGATGCAGCTCAGCGCTGCAGGCGCGCGCGTGACCGCTGTTGATATTTCAGCGCCGCGCCTTGAGCGGGTGGCCGAAAACCTGAAACGAACCGGCCTGTCTGCGACGCTCGTTGAGGCCGACATCTTACGCTGGTCGCCGGCGGAGAAAGCGGATGCTGTCCTCTTGGATGCGCCTTGCTCGGCTTCCGGCACAATCCGTCGCCATCCGGATTTGCCGTGGTTGAAAACAGAGGATGATGTAAAAGCGCTTACTGCGTTACAAGCCAATATGATTGACCGCGCACTGACATTCCTGAAGCCAGGCGGCGTCCTTGTCTATTGTGTTTGCTCACTGCAGGCTGAAGAGGGCGAGCGGCAGAGCGCTGCAACGCTTAAGCGCCATGGGACGCTTACCCGCACGCCCATAGCAGCGGATGAAATCGGCGGTTTGCAGGCGGCCATAACAAGAGCCGGCGAATTAAGAACGTTGCCTTCAATGTTGAATGAAAAAGGCGGCATGGACGGCTTTTTCGCCGCACGATTCCAACAATCCGCCTGAGCCGACATAAAATATGGTTATCAAAGGCTTAATGGACGGGTCAGCGCTATTGTTTTTCGCTATCTTCAATCCCGCCGGCACTTGATTGGGAAGACGTGACCACCGATATTCTTCAGCAAAGCGGCAGATGCGCATTTGCCGCTCATTTTGGACTGGGACAAGAAAAGGATCTGACCTCATGAATGACCCGCGCACCCAATACGGCCGGACGGCGACAACGACCGCAAGCGGCGCCGCCGTCGATCAGGGCCTCCGGCAATATATGCTTGGCGTCTATAATTACATGGCGCTGGCCGTCGCAGGCACTGGCGTCTTTTCGCTTTTTATCGCCAGCAATGAAGCTTTGGTGCAGCAGATTGCATTTTCGCCGCTGCGCTGGGTGGCGTTCGTCGGCATACTCGGACTTGGCTGGTTTGCGCCACGCGTAATCTTCTCAGGCTCCAAAGTCGCTGCCCACGCCATGTTCTGGGGGTATGCAGCCCTGTGGGGCGTTTTGTTGTCCGGCTGGTTATACGCGTTTCAGCAGGCGGACGCCGCTCAGGAGATTTATCGCGCGTTCTTCATCACCGCATCCGTCTTCGGCGCGATGAGCCTGTATGGCTACACTACGAAAAAAGATCTTTCCGGATGGGCAAGCTTTTTGTTCATGGCCACCATCGGACTTTTGATCGCCATTGTCGTCAACGCGATTTTCTTTAAGAGTGGCATGGGCAGCCTCGTGATTTCTTCACTAGTCGTCCTCGTTTTCTCGGCTGTCACGGCTTATGAAACGCAGATGGTGAAAAATCTTTATCAGGAAGGCGCGCAGGCAGGGAATGAACGCGCGGCGATTTTTGGCGCATTTGCGCTCTACGGCTCCTTCGTCACGCTTTTCATTCACATCCTCAACATCCTCGGCATCATGCGCGAATAACGCGCCCAACCCGATGAGAATGCGAAACCCCGCCTTTGGAAAGGCGGGGTTTTTGTTTGAACAACTCGTGAAGACAAGGCGCGCGCTTGCGAATTGCATCTGTCATATAACGCCCATAAGTTCCGCTGATGACCTCAACAGTTTCTCTTGCAAAAGATCAGTTCGACCTCGCTGTTACAGGCGCGGACGCAGCTTCAGTTTCCGGCTACGACGCCTATGTCAATGAGTTCCTGAGCTATGGCGCCAATTTGCGCGACTTGTTTGCTGTCGCGGACGCCAATCCGGGCGCGCCGTTGATCAACGCCCATGCGGCCGCACTGCATCTTGCCTTTGAAGGCGCTGAAGGCTGGGAAGCAGCGGCTCCTTATCTCGATCGCATCGATGCGGCGGAACACAGCGGCACTGAGCGTGAACGATTGTTTTGCTCAGCGCTGGCAGCCTGGGCGCAAAAGGATTTTAACGCCGCACTCGCAGCGCTTGATGAACTGACCGTGCGATGGCCAGCCGATCTATGCGCTATCAAATGGGGCCAGTATCACGCCTTTAATCTCGGTGATCAGGCCGCTCTCTTGCGCATGGGAGACCGCACCCGCATCGCCCACGAGTATACGCCATACGCCCACGGCATGGTCGCGTTCGCTCTTGAACAGAACCACCGCCTGGAAGAGGCGGAGGAAGAAGGCCTTCATGCGGCTGAAATTGCGATTGACGACGCCTGGGCCCATCACGCTGTAGCGCATGTCATGGAGACGCAGGGGCGCGCCCGCGACGGCGCGCGCTGGCTCGATCATTGCGCGCACACATGGGACAAAAAAGGCGTATTCATTCGCGATCACAACTGGTGGCATGCGGCGGTCTTTCGATTATCGCTCGGCTTGCCGTCAGAAGCGCTGTCCATTTTTGACAGGCGACTATGGGGAGCGTGGCCGGAATTTCCGCAAGAGCAGATCGGCGCCGTCTCCATGCTATGGCGGCTCGAAATGCGCGGGATTGATGTTGGCGGACGCTGGGCGCCGGTCGTTGAGCAGGCGCGCGCGCGATCCGGCGAACATATTTTTCCGTTTCATGATCTGCATTATCTCTACGCCCTTGCCCGCGCCGGCGAGCCAGGGGAGGCGTCTGTATTCCTTACCGGCATGCGCGAACGTGCGGCCGCTGCAAGCGGCGACGCCGCCTTCGTCTGGGGGCGGATCGCAGCGCCTGCTGGCGAAGCCTTGATGAATTTTGTCGAGGGACGGTCGGCGCAAGCCAGCAGTATGCTGACGGAACTGCTGCCCGCCTTGCATCGCATTGGCGGCAGCCACGCCCAGCGTCATATTTTTGCCGAGACAATCAATGCGTGTTCAAACGGGCGTTCTGAAAGATCGCCGCAGGCTTCAGGTCGCGAGCTTTAGTTTCTGGCGATCAAAAACGCGAAGCACCTGCGCCAGATCATGACCGCGCTTTATGATAGCGCCGCTCATGGAGACAACGCGCCATGCCCCCTGCTTGCGGGAAAGTTTTGGCGTTTTTTCGATTCGATAAACCGGCATTTCCGATGAACGCCGAAATATAGAGAATACGGCGGCGTCAGACAGACAGTCGATCGCATAATCCTTCCACTCGCCGGCCGCAACAAACTGGCCGTACACGCTTAAAATTCGCGTCAGCTCCGTTCGGGTGAATGCAACCGCTTCCGTTTTGCCGGTAGGCGTTAATATGGCGGTTTCGCTTTGGTACTTCATTTTCATGAGGATGAACTCTCGCCTGAGTTTTGCCGTTGAGCAAGGCGAAATCGGCTATTTTTAGCACCCCAAAGCGCGGTTTTGATTCTTGAAATGGCCTTAATTGGTCCTTTCGCGCGCCCTATTCCAATTGCATTTTATCGAAGTCGGACAGGCGTTGCGGCGGAAATTCCGGTTTTAACCATCGCCCCCCAGCCCCCGGGAGATCATGCCCGCAGCGCCTGGCTGACCCACCCCCCCTCATTGCGATCGCTCTTGACCCGTCTTCGCGAAACCGCGACAGACATTTTCAATTTTCGAACAAAGGGCTTGGGATATGAGCGCTGTCATTACTGTCGCTCTGCCGGTGTTTGCAATCATTGCAGTGGGTTTTGGCGCAGGACGGCTGTCAATTTTGACCGCTTCCGACGCGCAGGCGTTGAATAAGTTTGTATTCCGCATTGCCATGCCGGTTGCGCTGTTTGGACTGACGTCACGCACTGCGCCGCCAGGCATTGCAGACCTGTCTCTTGCCGGCGCATACGGCCTTGCCGCCGCAGCGGCCTTCATCGGCGCCTATTTCTTCTCAAGATCCGTCTTTTCCCTCTCCGGGCAGGAGGCAGGCGCTCATGCTTTCGCTGCAACATTGGGCAATGCCGTATTCCTCGGTCTGCCAATTGCTCTCAGCGTTGAAGGTTGGGCGAGACCCTTTGTAATCCTGATGCTGATCGAAGGCACTCTTGTCATTATTCTAGGCGCTCTGACCATCACGAAACGCAAAAGCGGCGGCTTTGCAAAAGCATTGGTAGGCCCCGCACGCAACCCGCTGCTGGCCGGTACAATTTTTGGGTTTCTGGTCTCAATTGTCGGGATTGAAATCAACGGTCCAGTTTCAACCTTTATCGACTTTGTCGGCCGGACTGCCGGGCCTGTCGCATTATTCTCGCTCGGGCTCTTTCTGGCGACGCACAGGTTCCCCGCCGCATCAGGCGTCGCAGGACGGGTCAGCGCTATCGCGGCTGTGAAGATGGCGCTCTTGCCCCTAACGGCGTTGGGCCTTGCCCGCCTCTTCGGCGTTGATGACCCGGCGGCGCTAGGCGCACTCGCACTGTTCGTCTTCGTTCCCGCGGGCGTGACAAGTTTTGTGATGGCGGAACAGAACGGGATTTATCAGACAGAAACCGCCGCGAATTTACTGGCGACAACCGTGATCTCTCTGGCTACAATCAGCGCTGTTTTGTGGCTTCTAGCGTAGTTTTGAATAACAATGGACGCGCCTGAGACCGGTTTAACGCTATACTCAATCAAGCGGAAAACTCGCCAGTGACAACAGAGAACGGGACTAACGCCAGGTTTTGAAAGCGTTCAGAGAAACACCATGACTTGGAGACCATAAGATGCCTCAGAGAGCCTGGAGCGGACTGAAAGGGGCGGCGAGCTTTGCAACGCTCCTCTGTTGGATAATCGTCAGGGCCCATGCGCAAGAAGCAGAAGCGAGCGCAGATTTTGATTACGACACAGTCAACGCCCTTGCTTATGAAGATCCAGCCGCAGCCCGCGCGCAGGCGCAAGCGTTTCTGGATCTGGATCCGGAAGATCCCGCCGAACGCGCAAACGCTTTGGATGTCATAGGGGTCAGTCACCATTTCGAAGGCGACCATCAATCTGCCATCGATGCATTACAACACGCCTTAATCGCCGCCAACGCCGGCGGCGATGAGGCGCAAATCGCAGGCATACATCTCAATTACGGAGAAGCGCTGGCCAAAAATGGCGATTACGCGGAAGCGATCGCCAATCTTCGACTGGCCGCGGCCGGCGCGCGCAAAATTGACGATGCGCACATCTGGCTGGCTTCGCTTACGAACACCTTTGGTCTGCTATTTGAAGCGGGAAATTTCGAGGCGGCTTTGCCTTACGCAGAAGACGCTGCAGCGATCGCGGCTGAAGGCGACCTGCCGTTCACCCAGTTTGTCACAAGCATCAATGTTGCGATTGTCAACGCGAGACTTGGCAATACGCAAAAAGCTGATGAAGCGCTGGCGGCGGCAAAAAAGATCTACGACTATGAAAGCGACGGCGTTTATACGCGCCTTCAGACTGCATATAGCGAAGCATTTATCAATTACCAAGCTGGCCGCACCGAAGACGCCGGCGCACATGCCCGCACGTGTCTCTCACTTGCCGCGGAAATCAATGCGACCACCCTGGATTTCGATTGCAGGAAGATTCTTACCGATATTGCGCTTCAAACCGACGACATTGAAAGCGCTGCAAATCAATTGGCGTCGATGGAGGATTATATTGAAAGCGGTCCGGCCGCGTCCGCTTTAAATGAAGAGGTCTATGCAAGGCAGATGTCTGCACTCGCCGCGATCACAGGCGATACCGCAATTGAGGCGAAGTTTGCAAAAAGGCGTTTCGAAGCTGCCAAAATAATGGCTGACCGGCAAATGCAGATCAGCATGGCGCTTGCTGCGAGCGAGTTTAGTTCTGAAGGGAAAGATCTCAGACTTTCTCTGGAAGAGGCGCGCAGCGCCGCCGCGCAAGCGGAAGCCGCGCAGGCGCGCACCACCACCATCGCCGCCAGCATCGGGTTGACGCTGTCTCTTCTTGTCATTTTCATGCTCATTCGCAACTTGAGACTGAACCGTCGCGTTGCCGAAGAACTCGAGTACAATCTTCAACAACGAAACCTCTATGCCCGGGACTTGCGACATCGCGCGCGAAACAATCTGCAGACGATAATCAGTTTGCTGAATTTACACAGAAAATCGTATACTGATTCACAAAATAGCGATCAAAAACTTGCTGACGATCTTACTGCGCGTGTTCGCGCGATGACCATTCTGGAAAATCAGCTCTATGAAGATCAAGGAAAGATGAGTGAACAGGTCAATATGGATGAATTCCTTAGCGAACTGGCTTCATCGGTGGCGAAGACTGCAGGCGCTGAGGACCGGTTGACAGAAGTTTCCATAGAGCCCGTTGTTCTGGAGCCTGAGATCGCCGCGCCTATCGGGCTGATTGTCTCGGAACTTCTGCTGAATGCGTTTAAATATGCCCTCGGCGCTACAGTAAAGGTCGGCCTCTCTTTATCCAAAGCCGGCGACAAGGTTCTGATGACGGTAGCGGACAATGGTCCTGGCTTTGATCCGGACACCATCGAAAGAAAACGCCAGTCTTCAGGCGGACTTGGTCTTCAGATCGTAGAGGATTTAACAGCGCAGGTTGGCGGCACGCTCGAATTGGACAGGTCTGGCGGCGGCGCCGTTTGGCGATTTGTCGGCCCGGTCCAAACCGAAAGTTGATTGGCGTGACGAGTTTGCCGTTATTTTGACAGCATACGCTTTACCGCTTCAGTTAATTCACTCCTATCAACTGAAAACTGCGCCGGTTGTTCTTCGCGCCATTCCTTGTTGTCTTGAATGTCTTTAGAAAGCTGTGCGCCAAGCACGAGGTCTTTAATGGTAACTTCGCCTTTTTGCCTCTCTTCAGACCCCTGAATAATTGCAAGCGGCGCATTGCGTTTATCTGCATATTTCAGCTGTTTGGCGAAGTTTGAGCCGCCGAGATAGACTTCAGTCCGTACGCCTGCTTCGCGCAGCTCGGCCGCCATTATTTGATACGCCGCCATCTGATCTTTTTCGAGAGCAAGAAGCACGACTGGCCCCGCGGCTTCTTTTGCCGCGCCGGCGCGCATTTCAAGTGCGGCGAGTAGGCGCGAAACACCGACAGAAATGCCCACCGCAGGCACTTCCACGCCCTTGAAACGTTTAACAAGACCGTCGTAGCGTCCGCCGCCGCCGACAGAGCCGAACCGCACAGGACGTCCCTTCTCATCTTTGGTTTCAAAAGTGAGGTCCGCCTCGAACACCGGCCCGGTGTAATATTCAAGGCCACGAATAATAGAGCAATCGATTTCAATAGACGAATTTCGGTTGTCCGGCACTTGCGAGGCGATGGCCTGCAATTCCGTAACGCCTTCTTCGCCGCTAGCGGTGTCTCCGACCACGCTTTGCAAGCGCGCCAGCGTCGCCTTGCCATCACCTGAAATAGTCGATGTCAGAAATCCGATCACCGCATCAATAGCGTTATCACTGAGGCCGACGCCGTCTGTAAAATCGCCGCTCTCGTCCTTGCGGCCGGGGCCCAAGAGAAGCCGAACGCCCTCCTCGCCGAGCCGATCGAATTTATCCATGGAACGCATGACATTGAGCCGGCGCTGCGCATCTTCGCCACCAGCAAGCGACAGCGTTTCAAATAATCCGTCTACGATTTTCCGGTTCGAAACCCGAATAACGAAATCATCCGCCGGCACGCCCGCGGCGGCGATGACCTCAGCAAACAGCGCGCACATCTCAGCGTCGGCATGGGGCGAAGGCGCGCCAACCGTATCTGCATCGCACTGGGTGAATTGGCGAAAGCGTCCCGGACCCGGCTTTTCGTTGCGCCAGACAGGCCCTACGGCATAACGCCGGAAAGGCTTCGGCAGCGCATCGTAATGCTCGGCCACGTAACGGGCGAGCGGCGCCGTCAGGTCATAGCGCAGGCTCATCCACTGCTCATCATCATCCTGCAGGGAAAAAACGCCGGCATTGGGGCGGTCCACATCGGGCAAAAATTTCCCTAGCGCGTCCGTGTATTCAAAGGCGGATGTCTCCAGCGGATCGAACCCGTAAGCCTCATAGACTGCGGAAATGCGCGTCAGCATTTCACGCTCGGCGACAATTTCCGCGCCAAGCCGGTCGCGAAACCCGCGCGGGGCGCGTGCTTTTGGTCTGAATGTCTTTTGCTTTTTGGCCATAGAGCGATGGGCAATAACCGAAGCTGAAGCCGGGAGCAATCGGGAGGGCGGAACCAATCTTATTCTAAGGACGTATATTCAACAAAACTACGGGAACACTATGCTGAGCAGCTCGCTTATTAGCCTTGGCGCTTTTGTCTGCGTCAATTTCATCGCCGCCGGTTCTGGCGCAGTCTTCAAACCGGGCGCCTGGTATGAAGGTCTGGAAAAACCGGGATGGACGCCGCCCAACATCGCATTTCCTATCGTATGGACGGTTCTGTTTCTTTTGAACGCCGCGGCCGGCTGGCTGATTTGGGAGCAAGCGCCCGATCAGCGAGGGGTAAATTTTACCGTCTATGGGGTCAGCCTTGTCTTAAACGCCCTATGGTCAGCGCTGTTTTTCGGGGCCAGGCGAATGACATTAGCGCTCATTGATGTTTCCGCCTTGTGGTTGTCAATTGCGATCGTCGCTGCGCTTTTTGCGCCAATCAATCTTTTCGCCGCGGCTTTGCTTGTTCCCTATTTGATATGGGTCGGGCTCGCAGGTTTGTTGAACTGGCGTATCATCGAACTCAATCCTCGAGAACGGGTCGCGTAGTTAGATTTTTTAGATCATCTTTGCGGTTCTTACTGTGAGCAAGTTCGACGAACGGCCGAAACACCCCTTCCCAGGCGGAACCAAAATCCCAGAAATTATCAGTGCGCATATTAATATTGACGGCAATCGCCATGTCGTAATCCGGCAGCACCATAAGCCAGCTTTGCGAGCCGCGACTAACCCCGCCATGATTGGCGTTGCGCACCGCGGGCAGACCTTCTACCTCGAACTCTCTCCAGCGCCATCCGATAGCATAATCCTGTTCGTTGACTTCGCCTCCGAACAAACGCTGCGGCGCCCAGAACTGGTCACGAGTGTCAGGAGTGATGTAATCGGCGTCAAGCCAGCCCGCGCCCATCCGCACAAGATCGCTCGGGCTTGACGCCCAACCGCCGCCGGGCAGCCGGTGGCTCAAATCGACGGGACGCCAAATGCGAAACCTCTCGCCGCGCCGAAGATAAAAACTTGCTAAGTCATCACCCCGACCAGCGCGCTTCGGCGCAACGATTGTTTCGCCCATGCCGATGGGGTCGAGCACTTCTAGTTTGACCACGTCACGATATCGCTCGCCGGCCGCCGCCTCCATCGTCGCGCCAAGCAGGACAGTGCCAAGCGAAGAATACTCAAAATCAGCGCCGGGCTCGAACAGAAGCGGACTATCGTCGAATAGAGAAAGCGCATCTCGCATATCGCCAAAGTGCTTTCTCATAATCGCATATTCCAGCTTGCCCGGATCATTCTCAACCTGATCGTAATGAGGCACGCCCGCCATATGGGAAGCCAGCATGCGCGGGGTGATGGTCGCCCATGCCTCATTCGGCAGATCATTGACATAGGTTCCGATCGGCTCATCAAGATCGATGACGCCTTTATCAACCAGACGCGCAAGCGCCGTTGCGGTCAGCGCCTTGGATGTTGAGCCTATGCGGAACTGGTTTTGCGGCGTTGCCGCCTTGCGCTCCGCCATATCGGCCCAACCAACAGCGCCCGCCCAAACAACTTCGCCGTTGATCGCCACCGCGGCTGACATTGCCGGCGCGCCAAGTTTCTGTCGATGCGCTTCCAACTTCGCCAGCGCGCGTGAGCCAGCCCCAGCATATCCAGGCTCTGCAACCTGGTTGCCAGGCGCGGCCTCAGAGGGACGCTCCACCCATCCCCAGAACGGCAAGGGCACTTCGCCGCCATGGGCGAAAAATCCGTAAATCGGCCAGCCGATATAAATCCCGCCGGCAAGCGCCACCGCGCTTAAAGCGATAATGATATTACGGAACATCCTTCATTCTTCTTCAGTCCAGTCAATCGGATCGATACGCTTGATCAAGATCGGCTCAAGGGGAACTTCCTTTTCAAAATCGCCCCCCGGTCCTGTTGCAACGGCCCCGATTGCGTCGGCGACATCCATACCCTCAACAACCCGGCCAAACACGGCATATCCGTAGACCGGCAGTCCCTCGAATGTTTTGTGATCAAGTTCTTCGTTGTTCTTCAAATTGACATACCATTGCGCAGCGGCCGAGTTGCGATCATCGCCGCGCGCCATCGCAATGGTTCCACGCTCGTTTTTCAGGCCGTTGTCACCTTCGTAAGCGATGGGGTCCCGTGTCGGCCGTTCATTGAAGTAACGCGAATACCCCCCGCCCTGAATGACGTAACCGGCGACAACACGATGGATCAACGTGCGGTCATAATGCCCTTCTTCCGCATATTGAAGAAAATTAGCGACAGTTGCAGGCGCTTTTTCAGGGTACAGCTCAATAACAATATTGCCCAAGGACGTCTGGATATTGGCATGAGTTTTCACCCGATCCTGCGCATAGGCGGAGAGAGACAAGAGTGTGAAACAAAAGAAAAGAAGGCATGTCTTCAGCATCAAAGGCGACCCTTTAAGTTCCATCCAAGCCTAACATTGACCTCTATAGGGGCGAAAGTCGGACGCCGGAGATTTCTAAACCCCGATATCAGCTTTTAGGAAGCGTCGCGTCGACAATCATTCGGGCGATATTGGGAGGGGCTTGAGAGCCACTGCGGCGCTGAAATTTTGACGAAGATATGTTACGCCGCCAAATAATACTTACAGAATGAAGCGTCAGCTTACTCTACAACTCGCTGCGCGCCTTGTTCACCCAATCGATCAAACCGTTGGTGGACGCATCGTGTGCGCTTGCAGAAAACTTTGCTTTGCCGCGGGCCGCAATCTCAGGCAAAATAGCTTTCGCCAGTGTTTTGCCTAGTTCGACGCCCCACTGGTCAAAGGAATTGATCCCCCAGATCACGCCCTGACAAAAAATCTTATGCTCATAAAGAGCAATAAGCGCGCCCAGCGTTTCCGGCGTCAATCGTTTCATTAAAATTGAGTTCGTCGGGCGGTCGCCAGGGAAAGCCTTGTGCGGAGCAAGACGGCGCGCCTCCTCCGCCGGCAAGCCTGTCGATGTCAGCTCGTCGCGCACTTCGACTTCTGGTTTCCCGCGCATCAGCGCTTCAGGCTGAGCAAGAAAGTTTGCAAGCAGCTTCTCGTGATGATCGCCAAGCTCGGCGCCGCTTATTGCCGGCGCAATGAAATCGGCAGAGACAATATCCGTTCCCTGATGAAGAAGCTGGTAAAATGCATGCTGTCCGTTTGTGCCGGGTTCGCCAAACAGGACCGGCCCTGTCTCCCAGTCAATTGCTTCGCCTTCGCAGCTCACTCGCTTGCCGTTGGATTCCATATCCGCTTGTTGCAGATAAGCCGGCAGGCGATGAAGATGCTGATCATACGGCAACACTGCGTGAGAGGCGATCTTGAGAAAGTTTCGGTTCCAGACGCCGATCAGCGCCAGCAGCGCGGGCATGTTTTGTTCCAAGGGCGCGTCACGAAAATGCATGTCCATATGCCGTGCGCCGGCATGCAGTTTTTCAAAATTTTCAAAGCCGACCTGCAGTGCGATGGATAATCCAACAGCAGACCAAAGCGAATAGCGACCGCCAACCCAGTCCCAGAACCGGAACATATTCGCCTCATCGATACCGAACGCGCGGACGGCCTCTGCGTTGGTCGAAAGCGCTGCAAAGTGCTTGGCGATGTCCGCCTCGGTTCCGCCATTCTTTAAAAACCAGTCGCGCGCGGAATGAGCGTTGGTCAAAGTCTCCTGTGTAGTGAAAGTTTTTGACGCAATGATGAATAGCGTCGTCTCCGGATCAATCTCAGCCAGCGTATCATTGAGATGTTGTCCATCGACATTAGAGACGAAATAACTCCTGCGCCCATTGAGCCAGTATGGCCGCAACGCCTCCACCGCCATCAACGGTCCTAAATCCGAGCCGCCAATGCCGATATTCACTACCGTAGTAAGCGCCTTGCCGGTGCAGCCAGAAAACGAGCCGTTATGGACGCCCTCACAGAACGTTTTCATTTTCACAAGTTCGTCTGTGATTTCGGCGGAAACGGGCGAGCTTTCAGCGCGGTAATCAGCGCCTGGCCCAGCGCGAAGCGCGACATGCAAAACAGCACGTTCCTCTGTTGCGTTGATCGGCTCACCAGCGAACATAGCCTCACGCTGTCGCTCAAGCCCTCTCGCGCGGGCAAGCGACATCAGGCGCGCCATGACATCATCGGTGATCTTGTTCTTTGCGTAATCGAGAAAAAGGCCCGCCGCTTCGAGAGAATAGCGCGCGAAACGCTCAGGGTCCTCTGCGAACTGATCGCGCATATGAGTGTTCTGCATTTCGCGCGCTGCGCTGTTTAGCGAGCGCCACTCGGGAAGCATGGTCAGATCAGCCATGGAAAACGCGTCCTTTTGAAGCATCGCCGTCTTGATAAGGATTTTACTCGCCATCCTCAACGCGCATTAACGTTGTGATGCTACTGTGGCTGTATGCATCAGAAACCTACTTTAGCCCGCCTCTTCCAGCGCGCCTTTATGGGCGCGGCTACGATTGCAGCTGTAAGCGTGATCTTTGCGGCCAAATCAATTGACGCCAGCGCCGCGCGGGACACCGCCGCCAGAGGAGCAAACACTCCAATCGCCGCCCTGCGCTAACGCCGGCCGAGCGCCTCCTTCACAATCGCCTTGGAAAGCGTTTGAGGCAGGATCTGCGCCTCGCCGCCTGGGGGGTAGTAAACGTAAAGCGGAACGCCGGCGGCTCCGAAGCCCTCAAGCGCCGCCGTAATTTCAGGATCGCGCACAGTCCAATCGGCAACCATGAAAACGGCTCCGGCCTCAGAGAAGGTTTCAGCCACCTCGTCTGTGCGTAAAACCGTTATCTTGTTAAATTGGCACGTGACGCACCAGGCCGCAGTGAAATCAATAAACACCGGCGTACCCGAAAGCCTGTAGCGATCGACCATCTGCGGATCGAACGCTTCCGTCACAATGGCGCCGTAACCGCTTGTCGCCGCCGGGCCCGCCTTAAGCGCGGGGCGAGCGGATATGATCGGGATGAGCGCCAAAACAAATGCGATCGCCGCACCAGCGCGAACGGCGACAGCGGCGCGCGTGTCGGCCTTGCTTTTCTCAAAAAGCCAGAGACCGAGCGCCAGCAAAATCAGCCCCGCTAATGCGCCGGCGAGAACGCCGTCGCCAGTCTGGCGCGCTAGCACCCAGATAAAATAAGCCGCTGCAGCAAACACAGGGAACGCGAGGGCCTGTTTAAAGGTCGCCATCCATGGTCCGGGCTTCGGCAGCGCGCGCGCCAAAGCAGGCATTGTCGTTAGCGCCGCATAAGGGGCTGCAAGCCCAATTCCGAGCGCAATAAAAATCGCCATGCCCTCAGCTGACGAACGCGTAAGCGCCGCACCGATAGGCGCCGATAATAACGGCCCGATGCACGGCGCCGCGACCACCACCGCCAACGCGCCGGTGAAGAAAGCGCCAGCCGCACCTTCCTTACGCGTCAGCTCGTCGCCGGCGCCCGCAAGATCATTTCCCATGCTGTAAAGACCGGCTAAATTTAAGCCGACCGCAAAGAGCACATACGCAGAGAGACCAACGATTAGCGGCGACTGCAAATGAAAGCCCCACCCTAACTGCTCGCCGCCGGCGCGGAGCACCAGAAGAACGGCGCCTAGGACAGCAAGCGAGATCACGACGCCGGCCGCATATAGAACGCCATGGCGGCGCATTGCTGATTGATCCTGTACGCCGGCTTCGGCAAAACCGGCGGCCTTGATGAATAAAATCGGAAATACGCAAGGCATGGCGTTGAGGATAACGCCGCCCAGAAAAGCAAGCCCTAGAGTCAAAACAAGCCCGCCCGATGACAGACGCGCAGCAGGCAAGGGCGTTGCTGAAGGCGCTGCAACTAGGGCATTAACCGCGTAGTGCCGGCTCCCTGCGCCTTCCTGATCAATACGAAAGACACCAGCAACCGTCTCGCCAGTCAGCTCGCTCCAGCCTGGCTCCATGGATACGGTCAGTTCATTCGTCGATGAAAGCGACGCCGTCTGCGCGGCTGCAGGCGTCGTCAGCCCCTCTTGCTCAGGAAAGAAAAAAACACTCCGAGGCGGCGCGCCGGACCATCCGGAGAGGATAAGTTCATATGTCTTTGCAACGCGGCGAAACTGCGCCTCGCTCCCGAAAGGCGCAGGCGCCGCTGCACGGGCGCTCTCAAAAAGACTGCGCTCTTCCGTATACTGTGCGCTATCGGCAGCCAGAACAGGCAAGGAAAATGACAGCGTCGCCTCTTCTGGCACGCAAATTTCCTCGCAAGTCTGCCAGAACGCACCAATATCGATATTAAGGGTATCGCCCGGGCGCGCAGTCTCCGGCGCCGCGACGGGCACCAGGAAGACAGGCGCTCCTTCATGGGCGTAGCTTGCGAGGGGGCCCACCGGAATATACTCCGGCGCCGGATGAATGATATCGCCAACCTTGAAGGTCTCCGGCAAGTTCCAGCTTAGGGCAAGCGGCAGACCGGCGTCGCCGGGATTCTTCCAGAACACATGCCAACCCGGGCGTACATTCTGACGCACGGCAAACCATGTGGTCTGACCCGGCTCAAAGCCGGTTTTCTCGGCAAATACAGCAGTCTGCGTATAGTCGGTTTGCACAACCGCAAGCGGCTCGGCGCGCACCGATGCTGCGCCAAGCAGCAAGAGGATGGAGATAAGGAAAAGGCGCAAAACCATATGAATTAAATAGATGCAAACAGGTCGCGCGCCAATCAACACACGCGCTGAATAAGTCTCATTTCCGCGAGAAATGAGCGAAATTCAGCGCGCATAGATCTCCGGCCTTTAGTTCAGAACGGGGTTCAAGACATCTTTGTCGGACATATTATAGCGAATAGCGCGACGCTGCATCAGCGGCCGCCAGTTCCCCATGGACATCAACATCGCATACACGATTGGCAGAACGCCGGACTGACGCGCCTGAAGGAATTTCTCATCAGACAGATCTTTTATCGCCTGTTCTTCAATCCCGAAATACTCTGCAAAGGTCTTCGGCTCGCTTTCACCATTCGGCGTAAACTGCGCAGACTGACCTTTAACGATGTCCATTTCCGAAATGAGCTTGGCGAATTCGTTTGTACGGTGACGGTCCTGTTCATAATTTTTACAAAACTCGATCGCCTGCTCGGTCATTTGTGACGGCTCGCCGTTTTCAAAAAGCGGAATCTCGCCATTTTCCTGCAGCCCGCTATATCCGCGGTCAACGACAACAGCCATTCGGTCGCCGCCGGTCTCGCTGGCGACACCGAACGGATACCGGCGAACATAACCTGGAACATACCGGTTATGCTCCCAATTGCCCTCTTCATCGACGAACAAGTTCACATCATCCACGAGACCGACGACGGCAATCGGCACCATCTGCTCCTTCGAAGCAAAAACGACCGGATAGTCTTTCATGGCTTGCGGGATTTCAGAAACCGTCAACGGAATAGCGCGCACATTTGCGCAAAAATCAAAGCGCTTTGACGGCTGAGTGACGCCAAGTGAGCCATGCTGCTCCTTGTTGATCAGCTCCGGACGGTTGAAAAGGAACATCTGACCCGACAGTTGCGGGGCGTTGGCGGTTTCACTCATGGCAATACGTCTCCTGACGGATAGTTTTGGGCTGGCAGCGTCATTGCTGCAGATTTTCCAGGTCCCAATCGGAACTCGGCGCGCTCCTTAGCAAAAAGGCGAGCAGCGTCCAACCTCTAACGCGACTTTCCCGCCAGAAACGCCATGCGGGCTGATTCTCAGGATGGGAAACCGCCTTGAAGGATTGCGACAAACCGTCGCCGCAAGCTGGATTTTTGACGGCCAGCCCGCCGGCGCCGCAAAAGCCGGTAAAAACTTCAATCCGCCGCCCCGCCGCCGGTAAGTAATCGGTAAATCATTCGCATATGGCGAACGTCCGCCGCCGCGCGATGCTGATGCGGCGCCAGCGCGTCCGCCTTGGCCCGCGCCGCATTGATCTGATCGGCCGGGCATGCCGTCAGCAAATCGCTGAAATCCAGCAAGTTAAAGCGCTGGCGCACTTTCGCGCTCCCAAAGAGGCGGTATAGCCAGAAACCGTCCCAATCAGGCGCATCGGAATAGACCAACGCGTCTCCTATGGCTGCATTGATACGTTTACAGACAGCTTCCGGCGAAGCGCCCTTCGCTCTCAGTTTTTCCAGCGTTAATCCATGCAACGCCTCGGCTTGCGGGTCCCAGGCAGCATCGGACCAAGATGCATCGGGCGCGATTAACAGCGTCTCCGGCGCGCCCTGCTCAAAGCACCATCCCACCTCAATCGGCCATGACCCTGCCCCAAGGCCCGACGCTTCAAGGTCAAGAAACGCAATCGCCGCCACAGTTTTTTCATTCTCCCTGCCGGGCTAACCTGCCCTCAGGCCCAGCCATAGCGGAGTTTAGCGCCCATGCCCAAGATCATTTCCATCGCGACATCCGGCAAAGGTCTATTCGACATCACAGATCGACTTCGCGAAACGCTTCGAACCTATTCGGCCAGAAGCGGCATTTTGCATATTTTCGTGATGCACACATCCGCGTCGCTTATCGTGCAGGAAAATGCAGATCCGGATGTCGGCGCTGATCTCATTGATCACTTCGATCGCATGGTCCCGGAGAATGCGCCCTACCGTCATATCGCTGAAGGAGCTGACGACATGCCGGCCCATATCAAATCGGCGCTTACGAATGTCTCCTTAAGCCTGCCGGTTGATGACGGAGAATTACTGTTAGGCGCTTGGCAGGGCGTCTATCTGTTTGAACATCGACACTTGAGCCATGAACGCAAGATTGCGCTGACATTCAGCCGCGAGGCTTGAACACGCCCGTGGCGGGGTCGCGTTCATAGTCAATGACAGTTTCCGGCTGTTCTCCGCGCGCACGAGCCTTCGCAGACCGAACAAAATCTGTGACTTCCCGCTGGCGCCGCTCGATGAAGCGGTATGCAGCCACCGCGCCGGCGGCCGCCGCAACTGTCGCCGCCAATGTCAATACGCCGCCCATACCGCTTCTCCTTATTCAATCCAGCGATATCGGACTGGAACTCATAGACCAAAACGCGCCCACAGGGCTCTGCGCTCCACCGCATCGATGATTTCGTCAGAATCCACCAAAGCAGGCCGCACGTGCCCGGACAGCAATCGCTTCAACAGCGAGCCACTTTCCGGCGATATCCTTTTGATCTTAACATCTTTACCGTATCGCGCGCGTAAAAAATCGCCAAGTTGAGCGATTCCGTCGATTAAACCCAATTTTTGCGCACGCGGGGCCGTCCAGAATTCACCGGAAAAGATGGACTTGTCGTCGGCCAGTTTGCCCGGACGGCGCGCCCTCACCAACGATATGAACTGATCGTGCAGGTCATTCAGGATCGTTTTGAGACGCTCAACCTCTTCAGGGTCTTGAGGCTTAAATGGGTCAAGAGTGGACTTATTTTCGCCGGCCGTATTGACGCGTCGCTCAATGCCGATCTTGGCGATCATTTCGGTAAATCCAAATCCTGCGGAAATCACGCCGATCGAGCCGACAATAGAACTTTCATCGGCATAAATTTCATCTCCTGCGATCGCCAGAATATAGCCGCCAGAAGCCCCCACATCTTCAACGAAGGCGAGCACCGGCACTTTTTTCTCATCCGCATGCCGGCGGATCGCATTATGGATCAACCTTGATTGCACGGGTGAACCGCCGGGCGAATTAATTGCAAGCGCAACAGCAGCAAGTTTTTTCGGCTTGAACGCAGCTTCAATCGTTTTCTCAAGCCGCTGCATGGATAGCCCTTTGCGGCCCGGTCCATCCATGCCGATAGCGCCGTTAAGATTAATCACGTTGACCAGCGGCTTCGATCCGCCGGAAAATGGCAACGAACGCCACAAGCTTGATATAATGTTGGAATTTTCTGTCATCGAGACCAGATAATGCGCGCGATGGCGACGTGCAATTCAAAGCGCAGTATTTTTTAGCGCCAAAAGGCCGCTGCGGCATTCTCAATGCTTGTCCTTGACCGAAGCTGAGCAAACCCCCAATCTCATCTACAGAATAACTTGTTATTTAAACGAGGTTTTCCCGTGTCTGTCTCCGTGGCGACGTCATCCCAAATCGGCGCTCCCGGTCAGTCTGAAGCAGGTTTTCAACAAGCTGTTGCTGAGATGCGCACATTGCTTGCTGACGACCTACAGGCCGTCAATGCAGAGATTCTCGCCCGGATGGATTCCGGCGTGTCCCTGATCCCGGATCTTGCCGGCCACCTCGTCAACGCCGGCGGCAAGCGGGTGCGCCCAATGCTGACCCTCGCTGCGGCAAGAGCGTTCGATTACGCTGGCGATCACCATATAAAACTGGCGGCCGCAGTTGAACTCATTCACGGCGCGACCCTGCTTCATGATGATGTGGTAGACGGCTCTGCCCTGCGCCGCGGGCTTGAGACCGCAAATATTATCTGGGGCAATAAAGAAAGCGTCCTTGTGGGCGACTATATTTTCTCACGCGCCTTCGAACTGATGGTCGCTGCGAAAAATCTCGAGGTTCTGCGGGTATTGTCGCGCGCCTCCGGCGTCATCGCAGAAGGCGAGGTTCTGCAACTGACCACCCAGAAAAACGTCGAGACGACCTTTGAAACCTACCTCGCCGTCGTGGAAGCAAAAACAGCAGCCCTCTTTGCCGGCGCATCCCATGCGGGCGCGCTGATCGCGGGCGCGGACGAGCGCGAAGTGGACGCCCTCAAAGATTACGGTCGCTTCCTCGGCATTGCTTATCAATTAATCGACGACGCGCTGGATTACGCAGGCTTTGAAGCGAATCTCGGCAAAAGCGTTGGCGATGATTTTCGCGAGGGCAAAATGACCTTGCCGGTGGTTTACGCCATCGAAAGGGCAAAGCCCGAAGAAAAGCCATTCTGGCGACGCGTCATCACCGACGGCCGTCAGGAGGATGGCGACTTTGAACAAGCCGCATCGCTAATGGCTCGTGACAATGCTGTTGTCGATACGGTGGCCTGCGCCCGACGCTACGCCGACTGCGCGCTGGCGGAACTTTTGAAAGCGCCGGAAAACGAATACACCGCTGCGCTTGCGGATCTTGTGACCACGTCCGTAATGCGGTTTTCATAGCGTCATAAAGTTTCGGCGGAACCGTCAACAGTTTGCCGCCCAGTCGCCAGAAGGCCGCGGCGGTCCGCTTCACGAAAAATTTTGAGCGCAACGCCATAAAAAATCACAATTATGAGGCCTGGCGAAACCCAATGCCATCTGGGCGGGGCGGTCAGCATGAATATCGCTGCTGCGGCGCAATAAGCGGTCATCCCGACATAGACGCCGGCAACGCTCGCATGGGAAGCGCCCATTCGCAAAATCAACTGATAAAGATGCTCACGGTGAGCCGTAAGAACGTTCCGCCTACGGATGAGGCGATGCGTAAGCGTCCAGGCGACATCAAATATGAACGGCAGGAAAATCACTGGCCCAGCAAGCGCGCTGACCCGCGCGCCAGACTCATTCGAAGCAAGAACGCTCAAGGCCGCTATGGCGAATGCAATCAAATGGCTGCCGCCGTCCCCCATGAACAAACGACCCCGCATTAGATTTTCAGGCAAAAAGCCGAAAGCCGCCGCCGCCATCATCATCGCCGCCGCCGCCGAGACAGGCGCGCCCGATAACGCCGCGATAACAGCAAAGAAAACCAAGCCCACGGCCGCACAGCCGCCGGCAATGCCGTTAACGCCGTCCATGAAGTTAAATGCGTTCATGAAACCAATGATCCAGATCATGCTGATCGCCGCGCCCCACGCGCCGAGCTCAGTTAATCCGGCCAACGGCATTGGCGCTGTCTCCAGACCGCCGACAAAAAAGACAAAAAGGACTGCAACCAGCGCCTGGCCTGCGAATTTCGCCGGCGCGCTGAGATTCAAGCGATCGTCGAGAAAGCCTACGCCCGCAGCCAGAACCCCTAACGCAGCCAAAATAAGCAGGGTTGAACGCCCGTCCACGCCGCCAAAAGAAATCAGCACGAACAATCCCGCGAGCCATCCTGCGAGAATTGAAACGCCCCCCGCCCGGCTCACTGCGCCTGTATGGCTTGATCGTTCGTTCGGATTGTCGATCAACGCCCGCGATTGCGAAGCCAGCCTGGCGCCGGCTGCGGAAACTGAGAGTGTAAACAATCCCGCCACAAAAACTGTCAGCGGCTTAGCGATCAGGCTTTGCTCAATCATGAGCGCTTTCTAGAGCGCTTTGCCTCAGGGGCGAAGCCACCGCCCACCATCCTTGACCGACCGCGCTTTTTCTTACCGCTGTCGCGTGAGTGGCGCTTTCAAGTAGACAAAAACAGCTTGCTCCGCTGCCGGACATACGTGCGCCAAGGACGCCGGGCTGCTTATCCAGAAACGCCAGAACATCACCGATTACCGGCGCAAGCTTGAGAGCGGGCGGCTGCAAATCATTTCGCGTTTCATTTAATAATGTGCGGACATCATCGATCGTATCCGTAGGGCCATGATAAAGTTCTGGAGTTGAAGGCGCAGGATTGGCCGCATCAAACGCGCGGAAGACAGGCCCAGTCGGCATATCAATGAGCGGATTGACAATACAAACATGCAACGCCGGCAGCCGAGGCGCAGCTGACATAACCTCGCCGGCGCCGCTGACGCGAACAGGCGCGCCTTCAATGCAGGCCGGAATATCGGCGCCAAGCGGAAACGCCAGTTCCGCAAGCGTTCTCGGATCAATATCAATGTCCCATAGTCGACACAGAACCCGCAATGCGGCCGCTGCGTCCGCTGAGCCGCCGCCGATGCCAGCCGCAACGGGCAAATTTTTCTCAAGATGAAGCGCCGCGCCGGCGCTGACGCCCGCGTGATCTCGCAACGCTCTGGCTGCTCTTATAATTAGATTGTCTTCGGAGCTGAGACCGCTCAAAGCACCGGCGAAATCGCCATTCACTGTCAACGTCAAATTTTCAGACGGCTCCGCAGAGACAACATCTCCGTCTCGGGCAAAAACAAACAGACTTTCAAGGTCATGCAATCCGTCAGCGCGCAAGGGTCCAATGTGGAGATAAAGATTAATCTTGGCCGGCGCCGTTTCAGACAACATTGAAGATGGCGTCACTTTGATGTTGCTGCAGCCGAAGCTTCATTCGCTTCACTGGTCAAACCGTCTTCAAGCTTTTCATTAATCTGATTGGTGAGTTCTTCATCAGGCTCCAGCTCCAGCACACGGCGCCACTGATAGCGCGCTTCAATTGGCCGATCCAACCGCCAGTAAACATCGCCAAGATGATCCGTTATGGTCGGGTCCCCAGGCTCAATGGAGGCTGCTTGTTCAAGATAACCGACAGCTTCAGTATAATTCCCAAGCTGATAATGGGCCCAGCCGAGGCTGTCGATAATGGCGCCGGAGTTCGGCTCAATCGCCACCGCTTTTTCAATCAGATCAAATGCTTTTTCCAGGTTTTCACCGCGCTCCGCCCACGAATAACCGAGATAATTGAGCGCCGTGGCTTCTTCTGGCGCAATCTCAACAGCGCGTACAAGATCAGCCTCCGCCCGCTTCCATTCATTAATTTCAAGCAGAGACGCCGCGCGCGTCAGATAATATCGCCACGCCGTTGTTTGCGGTTGCGGCGGTAGTGTCTCGATAACGCTGTTCATGACTGCCACTGTGTCCGCATGGCGATCCTGCGACGCGTATAAACCGGCCAGCGAAAGTCGCGCGTCGCGAGCATTGGGTTGTCGACGAATAAGCGTTCGCAGCGCGGCGATCGCCTCATCGGTGCGTTCCTGCGCAGCATAAGCGCCCGCGATTTCGATGCGCGCCTGTTCGTAATAGGGAGTGTCAGGCTCAACCATACTCAGTAGGGCAATGGCTTGTTCGTGATCGCCATAGAGGTTCAAAATTGAGCCTGCAAAGCGTTGCGCATCATCAAGATCAGGATCCAGGTAAAGCGCGAGCCGCGTCATGGCTAAGGGTAAGTTGTAGTCAGCCTCGCCCACACGAAAACCTGCGCGCTCTGCGGCCTGGCGGCGCTCATACGCATCCTGCAATATGCCGCTTGCAAGAGAGTAGAGCGCAAGCGTGGCGCCTTCGGACGGCGAGACCGTGCGCGAACCTGTCCGTATTCGGCCCGCATCAAGACGCGCCAGTCCGGTCCGTCCAGCAAAACGGCCAAGTCCGTCCTGTGAGGCGAGCAATTCGTAGTAATCGCGGATCGACTTATCGTCGCCCTGTCTTTCCAAAAATTCTCCGTAGGCGTCAATTTCAGCAGAACCGCTGAACGCCATAACGGAAAGCTGGTATGCGCTTCGCGCTTCGTCAGGACGCTGCAGGTTCTCTGCGAGCAACGCCGCATGAAGCGGATAAAATCCCCTATATTCCTCTCCTGGAATACCGCGCAGCTTGGTCAGCGCGGTATCGTCGCCGTCTTTGCCTGCAATCGCCCAGACTTCAATCAAATTTGCAGCGGGCGCCGGAAATCCGTCTTCTCGCGCAGCGCTGACAATGCGAATTGCACGCGCATAGTCGCCTGCTTTCAAGGCTTTGGCCGCAAGCGCGCCTTTAGCAAAACCGCCATCGCCGGCATTCGGGTCTTTCGCCATGACTTCGGCGATAGCCATCGCCTCGTCATATTTTCCGGCGGCAAGATCGAAAAAGAAAGCGGTGCGTCGGATTTCAACCGATCCCGGCGCTTGCTGACGGGCTTTGGAGAAAGAGCTGGCGGCACCATATACATCATTCGTATGCGCTGCAAATCGCGCAGACAAATAGTCGCCAACGACACTTTCATCCGCAGGCGCAGATACGCAAGCCGCGAGACCAACGAAAGCGGCGCTCAAAGTTATGCTTCTAAACAACAAAGGTTTTGTCCCTGATCGGTTGCAACCCTACATATTCGGGTAATTTGGCCCGCCGCCGCCTTCCGGCGTTGTCCATACGATGTTCTGTGACGGGTCTTTGATGTCGCATGTTTTACAGTGCACACAGTTCTGGGCGTTGATCTGAAACTTCGGATCTGCTCCGCCCTCTTCGGTTACGACTTCATAGACCCCCGCCGGACAATAGCGCTGCGCAGGTTCAGCGTATACAGGCAGATTTACGCTGATCGGAATTGAGGGATCCTTAAGTTTCAAATGCGAGGGCTGATCTTCCTCGTGGTTTGTCGCCGCGAAGGCGACATTTGTCAGACGGTCAAAACTAATTTCGCCGTCAGGTTTCGGATAGTCGATTTTCTTATGGTTTTCAGCCGGTTCGGTCGCTTCTGCATCAGTCTTGCCATGCCCGAGCGTGCCAAAAAGCGAAAGGCTGCCGATTGAATTTGTCCACAAATCCAGACCGGACAAGGAGATGCCGCCAAGGACGGTGCCGTAGCGCGACCACAATGGTTTCGCGTTCCGCGCCATTTTCAATTCCGCTTTCACGTCTGAGGCGTCATAGGCCGCTTGATAGTCTTGAAGCACATCGCCTTCGCGGCCGGCGGCAATAGCGTCAAAAGCCGCTTCCGCCGCCATCATGCCGGTCAGCATTGCGTTATGGTTGCCCTTGATCCTGGGCACATTCACAAAGCCTGCGGAGCATCCAATTAATGCGCCGCCCGGAAAAGCCAGCTTCGGAACAGACTGATAGCCGCCCTCGGTAATCGCGCGGCTGCCGTAGGCAATCCGCTTGCCGCCTTCAAGAAGCTCGGCGATATCAGGATGCGTCTTGAACTTTTGAAACTCCCCATACGGATAAATATAGGGATTTTTATAGTTGAGGTGAACAACAAAACCAAGCGCGATCGTATTGTCGCTGTAGTGATAGCAAAACGAGCCGCCGCCAGTATCGTTATTGAGCGGCCAGCCGAATGTATGCTGGACATGCCCTGGTTTCGATTTCGCGGGATCTATTTCCCACAACTCTTTCAGACCTATGCCGTATTTTTGCGGCTCTGAATCCGCATCAAGTTCGAAACGCTCGATGATCTGTTTTGAAAGGGAGCCGCGCACGCCCTCTGCAAACAATACATATTTGCCTACAAGCTCCATGCCGGGCTCGTAGCTGTCTCGCTTCTCGCCATCTTTTCCAATTCCCATTTCGCCCACCACAACGCCGTGCACGGAGCCGTCGTCGCGAGTGAGGACGGTTGAAGCCGCCATTCCGGGATAGATCTCAACCCCCAGACTTTCCGCATTTTCCGCAAGCCAACGACAGACATTGCCCATCGATACGATGTAGCAACCATGATTTTTCACCATAGGGGGCATGGCGAACACAGGGAGCGACAACGAGCCTGACGGCCCGAAAACCTTGAAACTCTCAGATGCGACCGGCGTATCGACTGGCGCGTTGGGCATTGAACGCCAATCCGGCAACAACCGATCCAGTCCGACCGGGTCGAGCACAGCGCCTGATAGGATATGGGCCCCTACTTCTGATCCCTTTTCAACAATGACGACATTGATATCGCCGCCGTTTTTTGCCGCCATCTGTTTGAGCCGGATCGCAGCCGACAGTCCGGCAGGCCCGGCGCCGACAATGACAACATCAAATTCCATGGATTCCCGTTGAGGCGCTTCATTTTCCATGAGGATTTCTTTCTCTCTCTTTTTGTATCCAGCTTGCCAGGATCGAAATCACGCCGCTTGTGACAAAATTCAAGATAAAAGACCATGTCGCGCGGCGCCGCGGCAAGTTGGGTCTTCTTCACGAGGCGGCGATCCGGTTAGACTGTTCGCCATGGTCGATGCTGAGCAACAGGCGGCAAAAGCGCTGCTCCGATGGTACGCGGACATGGGCGTAGAAGAGTGCGTGGGCTCCTCGCCCGCTGATTTCTATGCCTGGGGAGGCGCGGCCGCCACAGCGCCAGAACCGTTTCGGCTGCAAAAACAATCAACGCCGGTGAGAGTTTTCAAACCCAGCGGACAGGACGCCGAGACACCGCCCGCCGATGAAGCGATTGCTGCCGCTCAACAAGCCGCCCAAAAATGCCAATCCTTTCAAGAGCTTGAGGCTGCCGTGCTGGCATTCGACGGATGCCCGCTGAAAGCGGGCGCCACGAAAACCGTATTTGCCGACGGCGTCCCCGGCGCAGACCTTCTTGTTATTGGCGAAGGCCCCGGGCGCGATGAGGACAGAATTGGGAAACCTTTCGTCGGACGCGCGGGGCGCCTTCTTGATAAAATGCTCGCGTCAATCGGGCGGTCTCGATTGGAAAATGTCCTGATTTCAAACGTCGTATATTGGCGCCCGCCCGGAAACCGCACGCCAACGCCGGTAGAAACTGCAATCTGTCGCCCGTTTGTAGATCGGCTGATCGAAATTACCGCTCCCAAAGTTGTTCTGCTCGCGGGCGGCGCGCCATTAACGGCGCTGCTTGACGTCACCGGAATTATGCGCGCGCGCGGCGTCTGGCGTGACTTGGAGACTGCATCCGGCCACCGAACACCGGCATTGCCTATCTTCCATCCGGCATTTCTTTTGCGTCAACCGGCAAACAAGCGCCTGGCCTGGGCGGATTTGCAGACCCTGGCGGCGAGATTAACAGATGATTAACCGTATTTAATTCAACGTTTGTAAGGTTCATTTGCAAAGCTGGGGTTCCAAGGCAGTCAACAAGGCGAACGCGTTGCCGCATCTCCGCGGCGCGCCACATTTTTGCCGAATGGCGAGAGACAATTGATGACAATGATGAGAACATTTCTTTTTGCCGCCGCCGCATTCATCTCGGCGACGAGCGTGTCATTCGCGCAATTTCAGTCAACACAGCCTGACCCGGCGCAACCGCTTTCGGTTTTGAGCGAAGCCGATACTGCTCTGTATAAAGAGATTTTTGACCTGCAGGAACATGGTCAATGGGGCGAAGCGGATCAGAAGATTTCCGCTGTCGAAAATGACATCCTGATGGGCTATGTTCAGTATCAGCGATACATGCACCCCACAGCGTATCGATCCAAATTCTCCGAATTAAAACGCTGGATGGCTTATTACGCCGATCATCCGGAAGCGAACAAAATTTATAGCCTTGCTCGCAAACGCCGCCCAAAAGGCGCTTCCAATCCGGTGCGTCCTGTTTCGCGCAAATGGCGCCCTGCTCCGGATAAAGAACTGCATCCTGTGCTTCAGGCCGATTATGACCGCACCAGTGGACCGCGTTTGCGCCAAATCGAAGGGCGTGTGCGCTTTCTCTCTAACAAAAATCGCGCCCTCACCGCTTTGAAGGAAATCACCGCCCATGAGCGTCGCGGAACGATCACCGAACGCCAGTTTGATCGCATGCGTTCCTGGATTGCGGCCAGCCTCTATTATCAAGGCTATGTCGACAAAGCGAAAGAGATTGCCAACGCCGCCGCAGCGAACGGCGACACAGGCGTTCTCGCCTATTGGATTTCAGGCCTGATCGCTTACCGCGAAGGCAACATGAAAGATGCGCACGAATTATTTGAAGCAATGGCGGCTGTCGCATACCAGGAAAATTCTTTGCGCGCCGCTGCAGGATTTTGGGCGGCGCGCACAGCACTGGCGGCCGGCGAACTTGCTGATGTTGCGCCCAATCTTGAAATCGCCGCCGAGTTTCCCTTTGAGTTTTACGGTCAGTTGGCCCTCGCTCAGCTTGGCCGCGACTACGACTATGATTGGGATGCGCCGATCGTAACGGAAGACGGTCTTCAAGACCTGATTGAAGCCGCCCCTCGCGTCGAGCGGGCAATTGCTTTGGCGCAGGTTGGCCGCAACATTGAAGCTGACCTCGAATTGCGCTGGGCGAACGGCTCAATCCCGCCGGAGCGCGATTATGATTTGCTAGCGGTCGCCCAAGCGCTGCATATGCCCGCCGCCCAGATCGATATCGCGCTTGCCGGGAACGCAAGCTATCTCCAGCCTGGGCTTTTCCCGATCCCGGATTATGCACCGGAAAACGGTTTTCAGATCGATCGGGCGCTGCTTTTTGCACTGATGCGCCAGGAGTCGAAATTTAAAACCGAGGCGACAAGCCGTGTCGGCGCTCGCGGTTTAATGCAGCTGATGCCGCGCACGGCCAGTTATGTTGCGAAAGACCGGTCGCTGCGCCGTCGCGGCTCAAACGGGCGTGACCGCCTGTATGATCCAGGATTTAATCTGCGTCTCGGGCAATCCTATGTGGGGTATTTAATTGACGGCGCTGCTGGCGGCGATCTTTTTCACATGGCGGCTGCCTATAATGGCGGCCCAGGCAATTTGCGCCGCTGGAAACGCGCCGTCGATATCGAAGATCCGTTGTTGTTTATCGAAAGCATCCCAAATCGAGAGAGCCGCGATTTCGTTGAACACGTACTGACGAATTTCTGGGTTTACCGTGCACGGCTTGGACAATCAGCGCCCTCGCGCGACCGCGTCGCCGCAGGCGATCTGCCGCTATACGAAGCGCTGGACCAGATAGCAGGCGAGTAATCGTATATTTTTTGAATTACCGCCGAATAGCACGAATAGGTTTTGCTATCGCGACCAAACCATCGCGATCAGCAAACCAGTAAGTTTGTATGCTGTTTATTTCTTTTGATCAGACGCATATGCGTCAGCATTACCGTTCTTCAAGAATAATGCTGGCGCGCTTTTTCACGACTTTGCGCATAGTTTGAATGATGGCGTCATGCGCTTCGGATTTCTGGGCCGATTTTCTCCAGGCCAGACCAATCGACCGATAAACCGACATTTTTTTCTGTGGCAGGGCGACAACATCAGACTGACTGCGTTGTACTTCTGACTCAACGTACAAAGCCGGCAACAATGTCACTCCGAGCCCCATGCCGACCATCTGGCGCAACGCATCAAGGCTCGTTCCCTCATAGTCGCGGAGCAGATTTGCGCCATGCTGTTCGCAAAGCTGTACGACTTGATCATGAAGATGATAGCGCGGGCTAAGCGTGAGAACGTCCCTGCCTTTAAGGTCCTTCGGCGAGAAGTGAGACTGAGAAGCCAGCGGATCATCAGCGGCTACGGCGAGAAAAAGAGGCTCACGGAATAAACGCGTCCACGCAAAATCGAAATTCTTGATGGGAAATTGCGCCAGAATAAGATCGTGCACGCCTGTTGAAAGACCGTTTTCAACATCAAGCGGCGCCCCTTCAGTGATAAAAAGTCGCAAATCCGGAAACTCCGCATGCAGTTTTTTTACGACAGGCGGCAGTATGTAAGGCCCCAGCGTCGCTTTGACGCCAAGCTTAAGAACGCCGGAAAGCGGACCTTGTTGCGCAATGCTCGACAACGCATCAACACGGTCAACAATACCAATTGCCGCTTCCAGAAACTTTCGCCCGACTGGAGTGAAAACAACGCCGCTTGCGCTGCGTTCGACAAGCTGTGCGCCTACAGAATTTTCAAGTGCATTGATCTGCGCGCTCAATGAGGGCTGTGTGACACCTCGCCGCAGCGCGGCTTTTCGAAAACTGCCCGCGTTTGAAAGATCAATAAGGTAGCGAAGTTGTCGGAAAGAAACGTCCATATGCGCTGTATCCGCCCTTTTTCTAGGTAATAGGAAAAAACTATCACTGTTTAAGTGAATATCGCAATTCCCTTTGCGGTTGGCGACGCTTATCTCTTCGCCAAGCAAGGAGGCTTGAAATGTTACGATCCGTATCTGCTATTGCTATCGCCGCATCGATTGTTTGGGCCGCTCCGGTTAAGGCGGAAAATACCCCGGCGCCGCATGGTCCGGCCATCATCCTTGCTCAATTCGGCCCTGCCGAAACGCTTTCGGCAACCATAGAACAATCAATTCGATGGAATCGTCACGCGCCCGGTGAGAAAAAGCCGGTCACGACGAAGGGGCCTCATGCAGACCCGTCGCCCAGCCCCTCCCTTCTGTATGAGGCCCCCCCTCAACCTTCAGCCCCCCATCCAATCTCTACAACCAGCGAGCAGATGTGGAATTCAGCAGAGGATATAAAGTACGTCGATTTTTTTAAAGCGCATCGCTAAATGCGCCGCGAAACCGAGATACTAGATTGGTTTGTTGAATTTTTAGAGAGCAACAGGGAAGCTCTAAAACGCACCGAAAAATCCAAGGAAATGCGCCGCCGTCTCTGCAATATGCTGGAGATTGCCGACAAGGCGCGACAAACAATTATTTCCGCTGAAGAATCAGAGATGACGCAAATCGAACTGAACGATAAGCGCGCTGCTGAAGCGCACCTCAAAGAGGTGATCATAAAGCTGTCAAACGCTTTGGAAGAACTTCCTGTGGAGCATCTTGTTTGATCGTGTCAGGATCAGTTTTTAACTAACGTTTATTCCAGCGCCATCACCTGCATGATCGCAGGACCGAGAATAACTGCAAAAAGAACCGGCAGGAAAAAGCCGATCATAGGCACTGTCAGTTTCGGCGGCAGAGCAGCAGCCTTGCGTTCAGCTTCCTGCATCCGCATTTCACGACTTTCGTTAGCCATCACGCGCAAGGATTGACCCAGCGGCGTACCGTATTTCTCTGACTGAACGAGCGCTGTTGTAACGCCTTTAACAACATCCAGACCGGTTCGCTCAGTGAGATTAATATAGGCTTGTTTACGCTCCTGCAGATAAGAAAGCTCCGCAGTCGTGAGCCCCAGCTCTTCCGCAAGCTCAGGCGCATTTGGCCCAATCTCTTCAGCCACCTTTGTGAAGGCCGCTTCAATCGACATCCCGGATTCAACACAGATCAGCAATAGATCCAGCGCATCCGGCCAACCAAGCCGGATTGCCTGCTGGCGTTTTTTCACTGTGTTTGTGATGTAGATATTCGGCAAATAAAAGCCCGCGAAGAACCCCGCCATCGTTGCGAGCAGTCTGCCAAAACTGTCAAGCGAAAAGCCGTCGAGAAAATAAACATAGATACCGACCAGAGCCGCCATTACGAACGGCATCCCCAGCCGGGCAACCATGAAAAACATCACAGCGCCCTGGCTGCGATATCCGGCCATTGTCAGTTTCTTTCGCGCGGCTTCTGCATCGAAGATCTCAAGCAATTTGAGATTCTCAACAAGCTCCTTGATGACCCCGTCAGGCGAGGACTGTCGAAGCTTTGGCGACATCGCTTTTTTCGCAATCGCGTCGCGTTGCTTCTGACGCAGCGCTTCGCGATGTTGGCCGACAGATTTCATCCGCTCGGCAAGCTTATCCTTAACCAGAAAAGGCTCAAGAACCGTATATGCCGTCGCTACCGCGGCGAGCGAAACAAGCACCGCGATCTGAAATGTCCGGTCCGTAACAGCGTTGACGATTGCGTCCATAGCCCCCTCGTTAAACCTTGATCGCGATCATCTTTTTCATGACAAGCACGCCTGTGAGCATCCACAGACCAGCCCCGATCATGATAAAATTGCCGGGCTTTGTATTGAATAGCGGATCAAGATAATCCGGCGACGCGACTTTCACCGCTCCCATAACCAGAAATGGCAAAGACCCGATAATATATGCGGAAGCTTTGGCTTCGGCTGACAGCGCTTTAATTTTACCTTCCATCATCTTCCGTGAACGAAGGACATTTGCGAGATTGCCAAGGGCTTCAGCGAGATTACCGCCTGTTTTTTGCTGGATCAGAAGAACGATACCGAAAAAATTGACTTCCTGAAGCGGCATGCGCTCGAACATACGATTAAGCGCTTGCTCAAGCGTCATGCCAATGCGGATACCCTCATTCAGCATGTGAAATTCATCACAGACCGGTTTTGGCGACTCACGGGCGATGATCTTCAGGCACTCGTTCACCGGCAGGCCGGATTTCACACCGCGCACGATCACATCAATAGCATTGGAGAAATCATCAATAAATTTCTTTTGTCGCCTTTTGCGCAAGAAGCCCAAAACCCAGCGGGGAAAACCGAAACCGCCAACCAGAACCAGAAGTCCTGTCACCCAATGTTGTTGGCCGGAAATAAAACCGACAAGTCCAAAAAAGGCAGCTGCGATCAAAGAACCGATATAGAAGTGCTTTGGTTTCGCGGTCAGGCCAGCCTGCTCAATCTGTTGAGCAAGCGAAACCCGTTTCTTTTTACGATTGTTTTTACTCTGATCGTCAAGCGCACTCAGGGACTCTGTCAGCTTTTTTCGGCGCTCTTTGTTTTGCGCTTCCGTCAGCTGAGCGTTTGCGACACTGGTTCCGCTGCGAGGGCCGCCCTTAGCATTAACGTTTGCAAGGCGCTTGTTTCTCTTGTCTTTATCCGTAGGCGCCAGCAGCACGAAAGCGAGCGCTGCAAAGCCCAGAACGCCAAGAATAATAACAATGATTGTTTGCTGATCCATATTTGTCAGTCCGCAGCAGCGTCAAGCGCAGTAGCCAGTTCCGAATCGCGACCATAGTAGCGCGCGCGATCCCAGAAGGCGGGACGTGCAATGCCAGTCGATTTGTGGCGACCGACAATGTTGCCGGCGTCATCCTCCCCGTCCATGTCATAAATGAACAGGTCTTGCGTAATAATGGTGTCGCCTTCCGTGCCCAACACTTCCGTGACATGGGTAATACGGCGAGAGCCGTCACGAAGACGCGCCGCCTGAATGATAACGTCGATAGAACCAACGATCATTTCACGGATCGTCTTCGAAGGAAGGTTATATCCGCCCATCGTAATCATGGATTCAACACGCTGTAGCGCTTCACGCGGCGAGTTAGCGTGCAGCGTTCCCATTGAACCGTCGTGACCGGTGTTCATCGCCTGAAGCAAGTCGAAAGCCTCAGGACCACGAACCTCGCCGACGATGATCCGCTCAGGACGCATCCGCAGACAGTTTTTGACGAGGTCCCGCATGGTGACTTCACCCTGCCCTTCGAGATTTGGCGGACGTGTCTCAAGACGCACAACATGAGGCTGTTGTAACTGAAGTTCCGCCGCGTCCTCGCAGGTGATGACCCTTTCATCATGCTCGATAAAACCGGTCATACAGTTGAGCAGCGTCGTTTTACCGGAACCCGTACCGCCGGAAATCAGCGTATTGATCCGGCAGGCGCCGACAATCTCCAGCACCTTGGCGCCCTCAGCCGAGATGGATCCGAAATTCATCAGATCGCTCATCGTCAGCTTGTCTTTTTTAAACTTACGAATTGTCAGCGCAGCGCCGTCAATTGAAAGCGGCGGGGCGATCACGTTCACACGAGATCCGTCCGGCAAACGCGCGTCACAGATTGGGCTGGCTTCATCAACGCGGCGGCCAACCTGACTTACAATCCGTTGACAGATATTCATCAGCTGGGCGTTATCTCTAAACCGAACATTGGTCAGCTGAATTTTACCGCCCACCTCGATAAAGACGCGGCTTGATCCATTGACCATGATATCGGCGATGTCATCGCGCGCGAGCAACGGCTCCAACGGACCATAGCCAAGAACATCATTACAGATGTCCTGCAGCAAAGCCTCCTGTTCAGCGATCGACATCTGAACATTTTTGATCGAGATAATCTCGTTGACGATATCGCGGATTTCCTCGGCAGCCGACTCTGCGTCAAGCTGAGCCAGTTGCGACAAATCAATCGTGTCGATCAGCGCATTAAAGATTGTCGTTTTTGTCTGGAAATACTCGTCTGTGCGCCCGCCAATCTCGACTTTAGACGCATTGTCATCGGTCTTTGCCGGCGTGGCGACACGGGGCGGGGCTGCCGCCGGGGCCGCAGGCGCTGCCGACTTCGCCGGCTTGGGCGGGGCTGCTTTTTTTTGCGCAGGCTTCGGCGCCGGCGCGGCTTTTTTCTGCGGCGCAGGCGCGGGAGCCGCGCTGCTTTCTACAGAACCTGATCTGCGTCCAAACATGGCTTAGCCCGTCCTTACTATTTGAAGAGTCCGAAGAGATTAAATTTCGGTCGGGCAATGTCCGCTTCGTTGCGACCAATCAAATGCGCGGCAAGATCTCTGAAGCCCGCCGCCGCTTTCGATTTCGGGCTCACCTCAACAATCGGCGCAGCATTCGTGGCTGCAGCGCCAAACACCTGCGGCTCCCAGTTGAAAACATAAGCCGGCTCAAGCCCCACATGCTCAGCGTATTGGTCCGGACCAACCTGAGAAAGTTTGGGATCAAACTGATTGATCACAAGCGTCGGTGACGCATCATTGGGGCGCGCAGCCGTCAAGATATCAACGAGCTGTTTAGTGTTGCGAAAGGCCGCAAGGTCCGGCGTCGCCGTAATGACAATCTCATCGGCAGTCATCAAAAGACGTTTGGACCAGGCGCTCCAAATATGCGGCACATCGATAACAACAGTCGGCGCAGAGCCGCGAACAATATCGAGAACGGTTTCATACGCCTGATCATCAACATCGTAATCGCGATCAAGCACGCTCGGCGCAGTAAACAGGCTGAGGTGTTCAGTATGCTTCTGCAATAAACGATCGAGAAGAACATCGTCCAGACGCTCGGGCGAGCTCAAAGCCTCATACAGGCCCGCAGAGGCCTCTTGATCGAAATCGAGCGACGCTGTGCCGAACGGCAAATCAAGGTCCAGAAGAACCGTGTCGGAATTAAATTCTTCCGCCGTGCACCAACTGACATTGTGCGCTAGTGTTGAAGAACCAACACCGCCCCGAGCGCCGACAAAGGCTAATGTGCGCCCAATCGGCGGCGCTGACGGATCGACATATAGATCTGCAATTGTCTTGATGATCTGCAGCGGCGATTGCGGCCGCACGATATATTCGCTGATTCCCTGGCGAATAAGCTCACGATAAAGAATAATATCGTTCACCTGGCCAATGATGACGACTTTTGTCGATGGATCACAAACCTCAGCCAATTCTCCCAGCTGCGCAAAAATTTCTGCGCCGCCAGCCAGCGTTTCAAGAATAATCAGGTTCGGGGTCGCCGCCGTCTGAAACTGGTCAACAGCCTTGGCGAGACCGCCCATATGCATTGTTAGATGCGCTTTTGACAGCCGACGATCCACAGAAGCCTTTTCGATCAAGGCGGTTGTGGCTGGGGTTTCGCAAAACGCATGGATTGATATGCGCGGCACAGGCCGATGATCAACCTCATCGTCGCCAATCTCAGTCACATCGCCGCCATAGTCTCCGGCGTCCAGCATGTTGCCGCCAGATGCTGCGACAAGCGCCCCAGCATGCTCCAACTCTGGATCCTCTGCCTCAGGCGCCGCTACAACGGGCGCGGCGGCAGGCGCCGCAAGCGTCTCCTCATCAAGAGAGAAATCATCCGCATCCTCTAATGCTTCAAGATCAGCCTCTGAGACATCCGCTGCGAGCGTGGCGTCAAAGTCCTGGTCAGCTTCGAGGAAGTCTTCATCGTCAAAGTCTTCCTCGCCCAACGCAGCGAGTTCCTCGTCCGTCAGCTCTTCATCGAGCCAATCTTCATCATCAAGCGCATCCAAGTCGCCGTCGAAATCCGTAAGTTCTTCTGCGCCGCCAGCCGGCCCCCCGTCTGCGCCCAGACTCGCCGCGCCATCTGCAACGCCTTCCTCATCATCATGATGAAACGTTTGTTCGGCTGCCTTCGTCATTATTTTCTCCTTGCGCATCCCCTAGACTGATGCATTTTGCGCAAATTTAGTTAGCCAAACCGGCGTCGATATCCTCGGCGTCGGAAGATGTTATCGATCCCTCGCGATAGGCCTCGAACGCGCGCACGCTTGCAGGCGTGTCACGCGCAGTTAGTGCCGACGCCTCGACTAGGTCCTTGGGATCAGCAATCACGGCGGCCAGATTATTCTGTGTGGCGCAACCGAAATTAGGTGAACGTAAGTTCCGGTAATCGCGATTAGTGATGCCGTTCCAGACACCACACTCACTTGGCGTCGCCACATAGTGCGTATAGGAAACGATCAACTGATCGCCATTATCGCCGCCGGTTCGATAGGTCGCTCCCGCAAGAGAGTCCCATGAAACGCCCGCTTCATAAAGCGCTGATCTAATATCGGCGGCGGCTTCTTGTCCGTCCGCATCTCCAGCGTAACCTGACGGCGCCGTAATTGTCAGCGGTCCGTGGCCGTTTGTCAGATAAGCGTGTGCAAAAGCGCGCAGCCTAGCTTTATCGCGGCCTGAAAGCTCAGTCGTCGTCGCATCTGCGTCAATTGTCAGCGTGACGATTTGACTATCGACAGCAATCGGATGCTCTTCTGCTGTCGTCAGCGCATGTTGCGGCCCATTAAATGGCGACGCACATGCCGCCGCCAGCGCAAGCGATGAGACAACCGAAAATTTAGTTAGCGTGTTTTTCATGATTTCGATCCTCTCAATCAATCAAGAATAAAGCCCAGCGGACCCTGCAGCGAAGATCGCTGCGCGCCTGAACCCGCCAAGCCATAGCGCGACATCATCCGTCCTAAGAGCACAGCCTGCAGGTCGCTTGCCGGCACAAATCCTTCGTCGGGCCCGACGAGATTGGATTCATGGGTCGGCTTGACCAGATACGGCGTCACTACAATGACAAGTTCTGTTTCGGAGTTCTGGTAATTACGGCTGCGAAAAAGGCTGCCCAAAACCGGAACGTCTTTTACGCCGGGAACGCCTTCGATCGTTTGGCGCATGTCTTCCTGAAGGAGACCAGCCAGCACCAGACTGCCGCCGCTTGGCAATTCGATCACTGTGTTGGCTCGGCGAACGGAAAGGCCGGGAATAGACAAGCCGGCAGTGGTCACCAGATTGCCACCCTCATCAACAGTGGTGGCGCCTGGCACGAAGAACGAGTTTTCGGTCGTCACTTCACTGACTTCGGTAGAAATCTCCAGATTAATGCGCCCTCTGCCCATGACGACGGGAGAGAAACCAAGGCCTACGCCAAACTCTTTGAACTCAATAGTGACAACACCATCATCCTGACCAACCGGAACCGGGAACTCGCCACCGGCAAGAAACCTTGCAGACTCACCCGACAGCGCGGTCAGGTTTGGCTCAGCAAGAACGCGGACAAGACCGCTCGTTTCAAACGCCTGAAAACTCAGATCAAGCTGATCAATATCGCCGAGATTAACCAATGAGCTGTCAACGCCGAGACCGCCCGTCGTCGCAATCGCGTTAGCGGCGCTGAAATTCAATGCCGCTTCTGACAATACGACCTGACCAGTCGATGAAATGCCAAGCTGTTTCATTAGCTGACGCTGCATCTCAACGATCCGCACCTTCAGCATAACCTGCTCAGGGTCGCGAATTTTTATGAGATTAACGACCTTTTCGGGCGCCTCGATGAACCGGCCCGCGATTAAGCTCGCGTTTGCAGCTTCCCCCGGCGTCTGCACTGTGCCGCGCAGAATGACGTTATCGCTGATCGCATCGATTTCGATGCGCGCATTAGGCATGACCCGGCCAAGAAGATCTGCGAGCACATCCATATCGCGCTCAACAAGAATCTCCAGATTGAGAATCTGCCGCCCCTGGGAGTCGAAGAAAAATGCGTTTGTTTGACCTGTCGTCAATCCAAGAAGATAGACCCGGCGCGGCGTGCGAATAACAGCGTCAACGACCTCAGGCTGAGAAACGAGAACATCTGCTGCAGCTTGCGGAAGCTCAACAATCGCAGCTTTGTTCAAAGGCAGGATCAGATTTTTTGAAACCGCGCTGGAACCGCCCGTATCAATTCGCACCGACTGCGAACCGCGCTGTGCGGCAGCCGGAGAGACAATGGCCGAAACTGCGCAAAGAAAAGCCGCACCAATAGCGGTCAGAAAGCGAATGCCTGGCTTTGAGGTGAGAAATTTGGCGAATGTCATGTCAGTCCCCTGATTAAGTCAATCTTACGAGCGACCGTAGCGAATGACTTGAACGCCATCGTTTCGTCGTTTCGTTTCGATCTCCGTTTCCGGCTCGAAAATACTGCGCAGCGCAAGGCTGATTTGCCCTTTTGACTGACGTGCAGTGGTGAAATACTCAGCATCTTCCGGCGTGAGCTGCACGGTAAGATTGCCCCCGCCTACATTTGCTGATTCAGAATACTCAGAATAGAATGCATCGATGGCCAATACGCGAACATCCTCAAGAAGCATCGTGAAGACGATCTCGTTCGTTACTTCATCGGGTTCCGTGTAATAAAGATCGACACGATCGCCAGGCAAAACAAAGCCGGCAACAGATGTCTCCGGAGAAATTCGCATTGAAACTGCGCGCATTCCAGGCTCAAGCACTGCCGCCATCAATCCTGAACTCCCAGCACGAACGAGCTTGGCTTCAATAACTGGCTCACCAGTAACAATCAGTGTGCGCGCAACAGCAGACTCCAGCGCTTCTCTCGCATCTGGCGTCGCATCTGTAATAAACGTTGGCTGAACAGCTTTTTTCGGCCAGGCGATCCAGGTCGTATCCTCAAGCGTAAACCTTCCGCCACGAGGAATATCTCGTGTCGACACCAGCACTCGAACTGTTTCTTCTTGCACCGGTTTTACAACTTGTACCGGGGCCTGCTCAGGTCGATTGCTCATCATAAGGAAGAACGCCGCAACACCGGCGACAAGAGCGAACCCTAGAATGGCGAGACGAGAAACGTTCATGGTGGTCCTACCTAACTCTTACTGTACTGCCAGCATGGCTTGGCTTGATGATGGGAAAAACTTCTCAAAACTACGTTAACTGCGCTTGTTAACCGCCAAAGACTAATTTGAAGAAGGGTGTTTCCGAAAAACTAATAAGCCCGCCCGCAGCCAGAGCCACCGCATACGGCAAGTCTTTCTGCCGGCCATGCAATTCAATTAACCAAGGAGCGCGCGCATAAATTGGCAGAATTGGCAGCTTGCGGAAGCCAGACATGACAATCGCAAGGAAGAGGCCCGCAAGTGCTGTATAAAACAGAAAGTAACCAAATGCGCCGGCGCCAATCCATGGAGAAATGGCTGCGAACAACTTCGCATCGCCGCCGCCGACTATTCTGCCTGCAAACAAAGCAAACCCAACTGCGAGCGAACCTGCCCCGATCAGCAAGCCTTCAAGAATAATTTGAGGCGCAGATCCGACAGCGAGGCCTGCTGCAGGATATGCAGCCACGAGAATGATAGAAATCCAGTTCGGAATTTTAAATTCGTAGATATCATTCGCCGCCGCCACGAGAACCGCTGCTGGAAAAACGGCAATAAACAAATACGCAATCACTGCGTTGTCTCCTCAAACGTCAGCGCCAACTTACGGAGACCCGCTTAATGTTCCGTTAGACATATAAGAAAAAAGGAGGCCAAAAGGCCTCCTTTTCCCGTATTGAACTTTGCAGCTTTTGGCTGCGAAAACTAAAGCGCGACTTATGCGCCGCCTTCAAGTTCTGTGTTCACGCCGTCAAACGTACCGCTGAGCGTTGTGCCAAGCGTACGAACTGCTGCGATAATAGCAACAGCGATAAGAGCGGCGATCAGGCCATATTCAATAGCTGTCGCACCGTCTTCATCGGCTTTAAAACGTTGAATGAGAGCTTTCATTTGTCGACTCCTGCTTACTCTTCACTTGCACCCCTGACGAGGTTTATCCCCATCAGATTTTTAAACAATGCCGTAAACGCGTAAAAAAACTTTGAAGGAAGAAGCTTAATTTTAGTTTGTATACGCTTCTTATAGTAAATTTATATTTACCTAACTCGCAAGCTTGTTTAGCCTGGACATGTCATTAATGATGAGGCCAGGATAGTCGCGTTGCGCAACACCTTCCTGGATCAATGAAGCAACAGCCCCGGCTGCAACAGCCTCTTCAACGCCTGCGCGATCAGCGATTTCACGGTGCTTTGGCATGCGGGCGATACGCCACACACCCTGGACGCCGTCACGCTCAACAAAAGAGAGCAACTCTGCATAAACGCGCTGCTCCGGCGCCGCTTCTGCCGCAACGGTATGAAAGCGTCGCGCCGACAGCTCTTCAGCGAAATACTGAGCGAGATTACGCATTAAAGACGGCCGCTGCGCAGCAACAGCGCGCAACTTCTCCGCATCAATTGCAATCAAAGCAAGATCGCCCTCAGCCGTTACAGCGAGATTTTGAAAAACCGGATTATCCTCGCCCGCATAGGTCAGGTCGAGGCCAAATACGGCAATCGGCTCTATATCTTCGACGACAATTGACCCGCTCTCCGGCTGCATAATTGAAGCGCGCATCGCGCCTGATGTAACGACAAAAAATTCTCCGCCGTCATATTGCCCCAATGACAGTACGGTTTGGCCGTCATCATAACGTCTATATTCTGCAGTCTCGGCGATAGCGTCCAGTACGGCGTCAGAAAGGCCCTTGAAAGGCGCTATTTGAGAGAGAATGCTGGGGATTTCTGAATCATCAGAATTCTCAATTGCTTCATAGGAAGCAGTTTGAGGTTCCGCCGTCGCAGACGACGCTTCAGTATCGGTTGGCGCTGGCAGAATAATAGGTGTCGCTGACATGCCGAACTTTCATAGCAGTGGAATTTTCTTGTATCACCGCCGTTTTAAGGCGGAGTAAACTTGTTCGCTTAATTGATTTAAAACACATGCAATCCCGAATATGGCTTTAAGCAATCCTTGACTCATTCCGCCTAATTTCTCCGGTACTGAAATAAGGGATTCCAACTATGCGTGCAGTCGTTTCCATTTTGATTTCCATGATCGCACTTTTTTCCAGCGCTCAAGCCGGACAAATCTGGCTAACAATGGATTACGTCCGTCCGCATAAGCTTGAACGTCCGGCAACAAATATTTTGATCGGCAATCCGGCGATTGCCGATGTTACGGTTCAGGATGACCAAAACATTCTGCTGTATGGCAAAGCGCCCGGCATGACGAACATACTTATTGTTGACGCTGACGGTCAGATGATTGAAAGCATGATTGTTCGCGTTCGTACAAATTCAACTGACATGTTGACCTATCATCGCGGAATTGCACGAACGACATACAATTGCACAACCAATTGCGAAGCGACAGTAACCGTCGGCGACGATCAGGAAGTATTTGGCGCAGTCGCGGCGCAGGTTTCACAAAAATTCGGACAAGCCGCTCAGAACGCCGGTCAATAAGGCCCATTTTACTTCTTCAGAATTCACACTCCCGAAGAGCGCTGCCCAGGCAGCGCTTTTTGATTCTCAGTCAAGCGCCCTGTGAAAGTGAAAAATTCTTGGGCGCTCCTGTTGTCGTAGAGACGTCCTGCACCATGCATCGATATCGCGCGCCGTTCGCTCATCCGGAGCAATCGCATTTTTTAGCACGATATGGGCAACGAGCCGAGTGACGCCGTCACCGCGCTTATTTGCGTTCACAGCGCATTTTTCAATCAAAGGATGTTGCCTCAACCGTTGAGCGACATCATCAGGCTTTACATTAACGGCGCCAACCTGAACGGCGCCGTCTCTGCGGCCTGCAATATTAAATGTTCTTTCCCCCGCCCATTCGATGAAGTCCATCGCCGGCAAAGTGCGAGAGACGCCATCAGGCGCGTTACGAACAGGATCGGCGCCGTCGCGGCGCCAGTGATCAAATAGATTGAAAGGCTCCATCGGCGCATCGCGCCAGCCCATTAGACCGGTTTCCGTGGAACCGTAAAGCTCACGCAAAACGCCAAACCCCGCCTTGCGCATAGCTGCGGCAAGATCAGGCGCCATCGCCTCCCCGAAGGAGACCGCCATTGTATTGTCTGGCGCCTTCAGATTTTCCCGCATCATATATCGCCATAGTGTCGGCGTAGCGATGAGCACATCGCCATAGGCAAGTGTGGCAGATAATTCTTCGGGCGGGGTGCAGCGCACATCAATGCCTTCTATGCCTTGAAGGTTAGGCGTCAAAACCGACAGCACAAAACCAATAAGGCTATGCGGCGCAACAAACGACAAGAGGCGCCGGCGCCCGTAAAGAACATTCGCCGCGGCGGCTGCATCCTGAAAAATTTCATCCGCACGGTGTCGCCGCCAAGTATTGTCGTCCCCTCGCGCTGCGGACTTGAACGAAAAGAACTCCAGCTTTTCCGATATCGAGGCAGCCACCGTATTAGCCCAGGCTAAAAACGTTGGTGTGGAAATTGATGAAAGGCGCCCATTATCAAGGCCAAAAAATGTAGCAGAACGCTCAGCACAGGCGCTGATTTCATCATCGGTTAAGTCAAGCCCGCCGGCGCCAAGCGCAATATCGTCCGGCCAGGAGGCAACTGTTAAGAAATCGAAATGGCGGTTAAATCGCCGCGCCAACTCATCCGCACACGCCGCACCTAGCATTTTGGCGATCTGAGCTTCACTAATAGAAAAGGATTTCACTGCGTCTGCGCTCGCTGCATAATGTCCGCTTCAATGTGCGAATGGTACCACGCGTTTAGTATTTTGAATGTGCGGCTGCTCGCTTCCTTAGCGCGACATTTGATTGAAGCAGGCGCCAAACCGATAAGACTGTTTGTCAAAAATAACTCGCTGTTTTCGATTTGACTCGGTGTTACGGCGCACTCTTTAATCTCAATGCCGTGTTCAGAAAAGCCTGCGATCAATGCTGCACGAACAATGCCGGGCATCGCTCCCTCTTCGACCGAGGGCGTAAAAACAGCGCCGTCCTGATCTATGGCAAATACATTGGCCGCCGATGCACAAGCGATCCGTCCATGCTGATTGATGAGGAGAGCGTCATCAAAACCTGCCGATTGGGCGGCTTCCTTTGCCAAAATATTCTCCATGTAACCGATCGTTTTATAACGTGACGCAATCGCGCCAGTCATTCGATAATAACTGGAGACATGAAGCTGAATATTGGCGGATGGCGACAGCACAGGCGCAATCGTCATGAGGACTGTTGGGCGCGGGCCCGCCGAGCGCTGCAGCCCCCGGTTGCTCCGTCCCCCTGTCACGGTTATGCGCGCCGCAGCGTTTTCCGATCCGAGATCGTTTTTCATGGCAAGACCGGTCAATAATGAACGCATGTCTTGCGGCAGGGTTGTGGCGAGGCCAAGGTCCTGCAAGGAAGCCTTGAGACGACCGTGATGATCGTCAAACAAAACAGGCAAACCTTCTCTTATGAATATCGTTTCAAAAATACCGTCGCCGAGAAGGAAACCGCGATCATCAATATGAATTGCAGACGTTTCGTCAGAAAAAGCGCCATTAAGCCAAAACGTCATTGGCGAGCCTCGGCCTTGCATAGTCTGACGAAATTCTCAATCAACTTGGCGCCGAACGGCGTTAACAAAGACTCAGGATGAAACTGAAAACCGTGCCATGGACGCGAACTATGTTGCACCGCCATGACCAACCGTGACGATACAGTCCATGCAGTTTCCTTAAGGTCAGCCGCGCCATTCAGAGAGGCAATAAGCGAGTGGTATCGCCCTGCTTTCATCGGAGATGGAACGCCTGAAAACAGACCAGTCTCAACATGCTCAATGCAACTAGCCTCTCCGTGCAAAGGTTCATGGGTTCTCACCGTTTCGCCGCCAAGGGCCTGAACTAAACATTGATGACCCAGACACACCCCAAGAAAGGGCAAGTCAGACGGCAACTTTGCGATCAACTCAAGACAAAGGCCGGCATCCTCGGGTCTTTTTGGGCCTGGCGAAAGAATGACGCCGTCAGGCCTGAAGCTCAACAAGGACCGGACACTCATTTCATCATTGCGCACAACTTTTGTTTTTGCGCCCGCCAAACGAACATAGCGCGCTAGATTGTACACAAACGAGTCAAAATTATCGACAACAATGATCACTGCAAGCCTTCCGGCGTCAGGCCAAGCGCAGAGCATGCAGCAGCAGCCTTAACCAGCGTCTCGTTGTATTCACTTGAAGGGTTTGATCGCAGTGTTACGCCGCCGCCGACAGGCGCCGTAATTTGTGTTCGCGCCGCATTTGTAATCAGCGTCCGGATCGCAACTGAAAAATCTGCGCAACCATTATCATCTATATAACCGATAGCGCCGCAATAAGGTCCGCGACCGCGCTTCTCCATATCTGAAATAGCGCTCATCGCTTCAATTTTGGGCGCTCCCGTTATTGATCCGCTCGGAAATAATGCGGCAAAAATATTGGATATGGCGCACCCTTGCTTAAGTTTCCCGCTGATCCTGGAAACAAGATGGTGCACTCGTGAAAAAGTGACAAGCTCACATATTGCATCCTCAGAAATCGTATCGTCTTCGCAGATTTTGGATAAGTCATTGCGCATAAGGTCGGCAATCATGATATTTTCAGCTCGCTCTTTCTCATCAACGGAAAGCTCTTCTGCAAGCCGCATATCCTCTTCCGCTTCAGCGCTACGCGGCCTGGTGCCCTTGATCGGTTCCGTTAGAATTACGCCATCTTGGGAAATCTGAAAAAAACGCTCCGGAGAATTCGATATGATATCGCCTTCCGTATACTGCAAAAAGGCGGAAAACTGCGCGTCACTGACCTCTGCAAGACGCTTGTATAGAGAGAACCCTGAGAACGATTGATCTGTAAGTGCGGTGAGCGAATGTGAAAGATTGGTCTGAAAGAAAGCCCCGGCGCGAATGCGCTCAATCAGTTCCCAGACCGCGTTCTCATAAGAACTGCGAGTAAAATTAGAACTCAAGGAGTGAAACTCAGGATTCTGCTTCTCGTCTTTCAAAGACGCCTGAAGCGCCGCCATAAGCCTTTCTTTTGCGTTTTCGTTGCGCGCACTGACATATGTTCTTTGTTGTCGACGGTCAAAAACGATCGCAGCATCGTAGAAGTCAAAATGGGCGGCCGGCAGCAAATGCGGAGAAAGCGGCAATTGTAACGACGGCTCAAGAGCGCTCAGCGCCTCATATCCAACATATCCGATGACGCCAGATGCAAATGGGCCGGGCGCATCAGGACAGCAACGACGATCAGCAAGCATGCCGTCAAGTTCCTGCAGCCAAGCCTGCGGCGAAGTCTCCGTCAATGTCAGGCGCGCAGCAGGGAACGCCGCTAAAATGCTCCAGCCGCCGCGAGCTTTCTCGCCGCCATGCAATAGATGGGCGCCCGGCTCGCCGGCAAAAGGCGCAAACGCCTCCAATGGACTGCGCCATGGTATTTCTTGCCAGATCCGGACCCGTTCGTTCATTCGCTATCAGTAAATCGCGATCGCAAAGAAGGAAAGCGTCTAAACCCGAACAACTCGCCGCTTGGCGAAACTGTGCGAAGCGGATTATCGAGATAGCGCGCAGTGAAGCGGAGAGCACAATGGCGACGGGCGAAAGCGGCGGTATTGAGAAAACATTTTACGGCTTGGGGATCGCCGTGCTAATCGGTTTCATCGCCTATATCGGTCGCGGCGTCCTTATTCCTTTTGTCATTGCAGGCTTCCTCTGCTTTCTAATCTATACGCTTAAAGACAATGTGCGACGAACACCCTATGTGGGCCGATATATCCCCAACTGGTTGGGATTTCTGTTGGCGTTCGCACTCATCGGCGGCGGCATTATGCTGCTTGTCGAGATCGTCAAATCGAACGTGGAAGATGTGCTCGCAGCGTGGCCGGAATATGAGCAACGTTTGCGCGCCATCGCTTCTGATCTTGTTCATTATATCAGCACGTCCCCAATGGTCCCGGCGGAGGTCATGGGCAGTATTGAACAAATTCAGCAGTCTGCAATTGATTTAATCAGGCCGGTTCTTTCACGAGCGGCATCTAGTCTGACCGGACTGACATCGAATTTTTTGACCTTTATTACGATTTTTCTATATCTAATTTTCATGTTAATTGAACGAGGTCGCATCTTCCGTAAGATCAACCTACTCGGCGCTGATGAACGCGAACGCAAAGTCATCAACGAGACAATTTCCGATATCGGCGTACTCGTTCGCCAATACATCACTGTAAAGACGATTAGTAATCTGGTTACCGCTACAATCAGTTACGCCATCATGTTACTAATTGGAATCCAATTTGCAGGATTCTGGGCGTTGCTGATCTTCATCTTGAATTATATTCCAATTTTTGGAGCAGCCTCAGCAATAACGCTGCCTGTGCTGCTTGCGCTTGTGCAGCCGGAAGGCGGCGGCGTCCGCATGGCTGTGATCGCGCTTGTCAGTCTGATCGGCGCTGAACAGGTGATGTCAAATGGGATAGAACCTCGCCTTGTCGGACGAACTTTGAACCTGAGCCCTTTGGTTGTTCTTTTTTCACTCGGCGTCTGGGGGTCATTATGGGGTTTTGCCGGCCTTCTGCTCAGTGTGCCGATTACTGTGACGGTAATGCTTGTCTTGACACAGTTTAAGTCGACAAGACCAATCGCGATCATGATCTCGGACAACGGTAAAATTGCTGACTTGAAGCATCAGCCGCTAAGCAGCAAAAATGATACGGCAGAACCTGCCTAGCGGCTAAGCGCGGTTGCAACAATTTCTGCAATCGCTTGCGCCTCCTCAGCACGGCCAGACCCCTTGCGCCAAGCAACGCCAATGCGGCGCGACGGCACGGGTTTCGAAAACGGAATCGCGCACAGGCCAGCCGTTTTGGCGAGACCGCTCTTAACCGCCATCTCTGGCAACAAAGTTGCGCCAAGACCAGTGCGAGTCATCTGAGTCAATGTGAAAAGACTTGTGCCGTCGAAAGACGCATTCGCGTTTCGGTCGGCCAGATGGCAAGCATCAAGAGCATGCTCGCGCAAACAGTGCCCGTCTTCCAGAAGCAATAACGGTGTTTCCGTCAGATCATCTGTAGTCAGTGTTTTTTTTCTGGCAAACTTGTGTTCTTTATTACAGGCAAACCAGAACGGGTCCTCACCCGTTTCAATGAATTCAACTCCAGGGATTTCGTAAGGCAGGGCAAGAAGCGCCGCATCGATAAGTCCTGCCGTCAGTCGTTCAGCGAGCGCCTCGGTGAGATCTTCACGTAAAAATAATTCGAGCTTAGGATAAGAAGCATGCAGATCAGCAGTCGCTTCCGGTAAGACAAAAGGGGCGATTGTTGGAATAACGCCAAGCGTAAACGGCCCCTCAAGCGGGCGACGACCGCTCGCTGAACTGACCAAATCTTCCGCTCCCGCCAGGATCGCCGGCGCACGCTCGGCAACTTCTTCTCCAGACGGCGTCAACGCGAACGAACGTGTCGAGCGATCCACCAGCTGTTGGCCAATCAAGCCTTCCAGCTCCTTAACTGCTGAAGACAATGTCGATTGCGAGACAAGGCATTCGTCCGCGGCTTTTGAGAAAGACTGGCGACGGGCAAGCGTAACAAAAAACTGCAACTGACGGAGTGTTGGGAGCGGATTCATATTTCCCCTTTGATCGAGATAATCGATATAATTGTCAGGTATAATCTATTTGCTTAATTTTTCAAAATGCCTATACCAGCCTTCGCGCCGGGCATTGGCGCGCTAATATTCATGGAATGGGATAGGAGAACAGCATGTTAGGTGTCGGCGACAAGCTTCCCGACTTTACTGTCACAGGCGTGAAGCCTGGCTTCAACGCACACGAAGAAAACGGCGAGTCCGCCTTTGAGGAAATTACCCAGGAAAGTTTTTCCGGCAAATGGAAAGTGATTTACTTCTATCCGAAGGATTTCACCTTTGTTTGCCCCACAGAAATTGCCGAGTTTGGCCGGTTGTCGAAAGAATTTGAAGATCGTGACGCCATTGTCTTGGGCGGCAGCTCCGACAACGAGTTTTGTAAACTCGCCTGGCGCCGGGATCACCCCGATCTTGACAAACATCCGGCATGGCAATTCGCAGACACAACAGGCTCATTGATTGATGCGCTTGGTATTCGATCAACGGAAGGCGTTGCATTGCGGGCAACCTATGTCGTTGATCCGCATAATGTCATCCAGCATGTGTATGTGAACAACCTTAATGTAGGCCGCAATCCGCAAGATACGTTGCGTGTTCTTGATGGTCTGCAAACAGACGAACTCTGTCCTTGCAACCGCCCTGTCGGCGGCGACACGCTTTAAATTTACAGCCCTACAAACAAGCGCGGGCTGTAGAACGATACGGCCTGCGCTTTTATTTATAAACCAGGAGACCCTCATGAGTATTGATGCGCTTCGTGATAAAATTCCAGATTACGCCAAGGATATTCGACTTAATCTTGGCTCCCTTGCAAACGAGACGATATTAAGCGATCAGCAAAAATACGGAGCTTTCCTCGCTTCAGCACTCGCGAGTCGCAATACAGAAGTGATTGAAGCCGTTGCAGCAGAAACGGCGGATAAGCTTTCGCCCGAAGCGGCGACAGCGGCCAAGTCAGCTGCAGCAATTATGGCCATGAATAACGTATATTATCGCGCGACTCATCTGATGAGCGCGTCAGACTATGCAACACTGCCGGCAAAGCTGCGCATGAATGTAATTGGTAATCCAGGCGTAGAGAAAGTCGATTTCGAATTCTGGTCTATTGCAGTGTCTGCGATTAACGGCTGCGGCATGTGCCTTGACAGTCATGAGAAAGTTGTCCGCAAGGCAGGGTTGAGCACCGAACAAATCCAGGCCGCCTTGCGCATTGGCGCTGTTGTCCATGCAGCAGCGGCAGTGCTCGACGGCGAAACTGCGCTCAGCTAGGTTCGGTTTGCGCATATTGGAAAACGAATACGGCGATGGAATATGAGCATATATGAGTTAGTCGAAATTCCGTTGCCGGACGGTTTAAAAATGTGGGCGCGGCGATATGGCGAAAACAATTGCCAAGAGCCGGCAATCTGCATTCCAGGGCTGACGCGCAACGCCGCAGACTTTGAAGATCTCGCTCCCAAAATTGCAGGAACGGGCCGCCGAGTTTATGCAGTCTCGCTACGCGGGCGCGGTCCTTCAGATTATGATCCGGACTATCATCGATACTTTCCGACGACGTATCGAGATGACCTAATTGCAGCGCTCGATCACCTCGCTATTGAAAGAGCGCTATTGGTCGGCACTTCTCTCGGCGGCATCATCGCGATGCTGATTAATGAGAATGCGCCGCAGCGCGTTAGCGGCGCCATTATCAATGATGTCGGCCCTGAACTGGCGCCAGAAGGCATTGCAAGGATTGCAGGTTATGTCGGCGAAGAGGGGCACGCGCAGGATCTCAATGAAGCCGCCGCCCGCATTCGCGCCATCAATGAAGTCGCCTTTCCTGATGCAACGGAAGAAGACTGGCGTCTTTTTGCAAAACGCACGTTTCGCGAAAAGCCTAACGGCTGGGTGCTCGATTATGATCCGAAAATCGCGGCGGCGCTGGTCGAAAATGGTCCCGCTCCTGATTTATGGCCGGCATTCCGCTCCCTGAACGGGAAGCCAACACTTCTTGTGCATGGCGAGATCAGCGATTTGCTCACGCCCGAAATTGTCGGGAAAATGCGCGCCGCACACCCTAACATGCAATATGTCAGCGTTCCCCAAATAGGCCATGCGCCATTCATGACCGAACCTGCAGCGTGGGATGCGATTAAGGCGTTTCTTACATAAGAAAAGCGAGCTAGCGAAACAAATGTTGAGACGCTTATGGAGCCTCACTTAAGTCTTTCGACTTTTATCGTCCGTTTGGAAGACTGCGTACGAAGGCTGTGAGAACCAAGCACTCCCTTCTTTATGATAATCGGAATGCCATCTCCGGTAACGCTGGGGAGGACTAGGTTTCGCGAATCACCAGGAATCTGCCGCCAGACCTGACCATTATCAAGTGTCATGACGTATTTACCCGTATTGGTGAAACGCAGACCAACCATTTTTGCACGGATTGACCTTGGCCTTTTTTCAACTTCAGGGCTTTTATTTATTAAATCTTCAGTCCCAAATAAATCATCAGACTTAGAAGAGGATTGTGCGCGCTGAGCCGCCTGCGAAGATATTTGGTTGCCGCGGTCATCATTAACTGCAGGCGACTGATTAGCGCTTAATTTCGATCTCGTTGACTCATCGAAACAACGCAGCCTTTCTGCATCATTATCCAACGACCGACATGCCAGGATTCCATCCAGATTTTGCGCACTTACGTCTAATCCAAAATTAAAAAAGACGATGAGGCTCGCCGTAGCCGCAAGGATAACCTGAATATTTCGAGCTCTCATAGCCACCTCATTTTAATTGAATTAGCTGCAGTCGATAAAGAACAATGGTCTCAACTTCGCAGCCAGCAACTTTATCATTAGCACAGTAGAGACTGCCGGCGACACACCTCGCACAAAAAACTGCGGGCCCCATGATGGGGCCCGCAGCAATAGTCTATTTTTAGACGACTAGCTTAGAAGCTGAATGTCGCGCCGAGGAAAATGAACCGGCCGATGTCGAATGCAACCGGATAGGTGTTGCCGTTGCCAAGCGGCGGACCAGCACTCGAGAATACTGGCGGCTGGTTATTGAAGACATTCAATGCGCCAGCACGGAGCCGAACATTTTCAGTGACGTTATAATTCATTGAAAGATCGATGTACTGCTGTGTCTCAAGTTCAGCCTCGAGCGTATCGGACGTGTTGTCGTTATCCGTGCTTCCGACAAAGCGCCATGTCAACGTAAGATCAAGATCCCATGGTGTTCCCCATGTGCTCAACATACGATGACGATATTTCGGATTTACAGGATTGACGACATCTCCGCAGTTGTTACCGAAGAAGCCGGCACATTCAACCGTCGCAAATCCAGCGATTGGCGTAAAGTCAAATGTATTGAGATAGGTGCTTGCGTAATCGAACCGCAAGTCGCCCCACTCGCCAATATCTCTGCTGTAAACAACCTGGAAATCAATTCCGTTTGTTTCAAGCTCAGAAATGTTGAACTGCGTCTGATTAAAGCCGACGCCAAAGGTGCCAGCCGCCAGAGTTCCGGATGCCGCCCGCGTGATTAATCCGCAAGAGAAATCATCACCTGTGTTCAAACAGGTGTCGAGGGCGAACTGAGCCGGCACAACTCCGATGTAGTCTTCAACTGTAATGTTGAAATAATCGATCGAGATCGACAAACCCGGGACAGACTGCGGTGTAATGATAACGCCGCCTGTGAACGTGTCCGAGCTCTCCGGCGTCAGGTCAGGATTACCGCTTGTGATTGATTGCGTCTGCCCTGAAATCACATCGAGAATGGTGCCAAATTGAGCTGCCGTCACGCCGGTAAGCGCACATTGCTCGAATGTTGCGATCGGCGCTGCAGATGCACATGGATCGAACAACTGAGTGCCCGCGGAGTTTGTGCCCGCAGAACTCAAGTTTGGCAGACCGGTGTTCACACCGGTAAACAGCTCAATCACGTTTGGCGCACGAACTGCACGCTGAAATTGGCCGCGGAACTTGATGTCTTCGACAGGCGCCCATGTCAGCTGGAGACCGAAAGCGTTTGTGTCAAAGCTGTTCGAGCTGCCGTTTCCATTAGCTGTATAGTCTGAATAGCGGTACTGGCCATTAAACGTTAGCTCTTTGAAAAACGGCGCATCGGTGACGATCGGAATCTGCACTTCAGTGTAGAATTCATAAACGTCAAGCGAACCGGCGACAGGCAGTGTTGAGCCGCCAACGCCGGTGAAACCGCCGCCCGCAACCTGGCTAATTTCATCCGGTATCGCTACTAGGTCGTCATCGCGATACTCAAAACCGGCCAAGAAACCAACACCGGCATCCGTCCATGGCAAGCTGAAGCCGTAATTGCCAAGGTCAGCCTGAACATTGGCGCCGATGATAAATTGTTCAGTTTCACCGGTCGTGATGCCAACGCCCTGAATGAAGTCCACTTGATCTTGAGTGATCAACGTTTCTCCATTTGGCCCGCGTTGGAAGGGGTTATAAGGCACGCAACCTACGTTGCCGCTGCGGCACACAACATTGCCTGTGCCGTCGTCGACAGCAAAGAAAGCGTCTTGCAGGTTTGCGACCACAAAGTCATTGATTGAAATGTCTTGGTCGGTCGTCCTTGAGAACTGAATAAAGGTTTCGTAGCTCCAGTGTTCTGCAAAATCGCCGCGGAAGCCACCGATCATACGCCAAGAGGTGTTTTCCAGGTTAGAGCTTCGAGGACCGCCTTCGACGTTTCGGTGCGATGCGGTTATGCCGCTTACGTCATTGCCGGCTGCAATGTCAGCAGCGGTACAACCGAAGATATCCGTCGCAAGATTAAGCCCCGGCGTTCCCTGAATGAATGGGTTATCACAGTTGATGGAATATGCGCCGATGCCAAAAGACGCTGTAGGCGCAATTTGCGCGTCGGAAGAGTTGTTGACAAATGAAAGGTCAGCAAACGCTTCTAAGCTGTCTGTAATCTCATAGTGCCCGCGTGCGTAAATTTGGAAACGCTCGGAAGGACGCTGGAAAAAGTTGAAAGGTCCAAAGTTAAACGTCTGAGACGGTCCGCCGGCAAAGTCGATGATATTGCCGTCCAGTTCCTGGAATGCAAATCCGCCAGGACCGCCGAATAGACGGAAGTTAGCCGAACCGACACAACCAAGACCGCCGAAACTTTCAGGGCCGTCATCCTGGCCAAGCGCACATCCGGAAAAAGTCCGATCGCTCTGAACGATGGCTTCTCTGGTTTCGTAACCGGCAAACAGTGTAACGTTACCACGGCCGTCAGGCGTATTGGCGCCAAGGGTCAGCGCGATATTGAGTTCTTCACCGTCAAACACGCCGTCAGGAATAGGTTGACTGCCGGCGGCCAGAACGTTTTCAAAGAATTCAAAATTATTGCTGTTTTGAGCAATACCGCCGAGAACATCGAGCTCAACGCCTTCAAAATCTTTTTTCAGGATAAAGTTCGCCACACCAGCGACAGCGTCAGAACCGTACACGGCAGACGCGCCGCCCGTCAGGACGTCAATACGTTCAACGAGCTGAGTTGGGATCGTATCCAGGTTCGGCGCTGAACTGGCCGAGTCGCCATATGGCAGACGACGGCCGTCAATCAATACCAGCGTGCGAACTGGACCGAGGCCGCGAAGATCGAGTTGCGCGGTGCCTGTCGCGCCGTTGGACACTTCACTTGCCTGAGCGGCAAAAACCTGCGGCAGGATATTAGTTAGATCTTCAATTCTGACAGTCCCGCGAACGTCAATTTCCTCGTCAGTAACACTGAGGACAGGATTTGCCGCCGTAAGATTTGGGTTGGTGTTAAGGCGAGAACCTGTAACGACGATAGTATCTTCAACTTCGTCATCTTGCGCTAAAGCGCTTGCCGGGGTCATCGCAAAAGCGACCCCGGATAAAAGGGTGGTGCTTAGCAACCGACCCGAAAATCGTGAACTCTTCATATATCGTCCCTCCGATAAAGTAACTGCGGTGATCAACCCAAAAAGGCGGTCCATCGTATGCCTTATCCTCACACGCGACCAAAGTTGACGGCCATGTGACAGAATTAAGATTAACGCTAGGCGCCGAGCCGGGAAATCGTCAATGAAGAATTCCAGCATCACCAACGTCTGTTGGCGACCGTTCCATTTTGGCAACAGATTTGGGGGCTTTCTTAAAAGCCTGGTAAGAAGAGTAAATAAATTCCTAATAAAATTCCGAACGAAACCAACCTCTCAAGACTTCAAAGGCATTGGAGACTTGTGATCTGGGCATAGCCGCGCACGGGCAATAATCTCCGCAAACGGTAAAGCAATGCTGAGATGAACAAATCGATTTTGATTAGTTCTTGTGCGCCACATACTGATCAGCTGTTCGCCTACGCGATAAGCATGATCATAATGATGGATGCGAATTCAACGCTCGCTAAAAACGCTTTCCTATTTCACTCAGCGGCAACAGAACCCGCCAATCTAGGCGTGACCAAGATTACGCTTGCGCGCTGGAGCCTCAACCGATGGATTTCTGAATGAAATCAGATCGCTGTCGTATGAATACCGCATTCCGTTTTCGCAGCGCCGCGCCAGCGGCCAGCCCGAACATCGTCTTCACCGGCGGCCGGGTGCGTGCATGGCCAGCAGCCGATGGACGGATAGCCCTGCTCAACCAACGGGTGCGGCGGAAGGTCGTGCTCGCTCACATAAGCAGCGATCTGCTCCGGCGACCAACGAATCAGCGGATTGACTTTTATATGCGGGCCTGAAGCTTCAAACGCCGGCAGATTAACACGGCCGCCGCCATGGAACTGTTTACGGCCGGTTATCCAGGCGTCGAATTCATCAAGCGCGCCGGCAAGCGGCTCAACCTTGCGCAGCGTGCAACAGGCGTCAGCGTCCTTTTTCCATAACTCGCCGTCAGGATCGCGCGCGGCCAGCGCTTGCGGGTTCGGCGTGATGTCGCGAACATTTGTGAGCCCGAGCTTTTTTGCCAGTTTTTTCCGGTAGCTGAGTGTCTGCGCGAAGTGTTTGCCGGTCTCGAGAAAGACGACCGGCGTCGCCTTGTCGATCTCAGACGCCATATGAAGCAGCACCGCCGACTCAGCGCCGAAAGAAGAGACCAATGCGACGCCGCCGGAGAATTCCTCCGTGATAGCATGACGCAAAATCTCCGGCGCGTCCGACGCGGTGAACCGCATGGCGAGACGCCGGGCGCGCTTCTCAAGATCCGTCAGGCCTTTGGGCGACGGTTTGAGGGCAGTGCTGACTGACATGGCGATCCTTTACGCGGCGGCCGCAGCGCGCGACTGGCGCTGACGCCAGACAGGCGCGCTTTCATCAGAGGCCGATTGATAAACGAAGGAAAACTCCTCGAGCGCCGCATCGGCCTCGTCGGCGTTGGCGCCTGCAAACTCGAACGCATCAAAACCGCAGCGCCGCATAAAGAGAAGCTGGTCGCGCAATACGTCGCCGCGGGCGCGGATCTCGCCGGCATAACCGAACCGGTCGCGCAACAGGCGCGCCTGGGAATACGCCCGGCCATCCTTGAAGGCGGGAAAATTCAAAATAATCGTGGAAAAGCCGGAAGCATCCGCTCCCAGATCATCAATTGACGCATCATTGGGAACAACCAGCGCCGTCGCATCGGCATGCGCCTGTGGGTTATCCCGCCATTCCTCAAGACTAGTTTCAGTCTGCGCTTCTTCGACAGCCGGAAAAAGCCGCGCGCCGGAAAATTTAAGCAGCCGCATAGAGAGCCTCCTTGAAAGGGTCGACGCCGAGGCGCCGGTATGTGTCGAGAAACCGTTCGCCATCCCGGCGTTCGCGACGGTAAAAAGAAACAAGCTGTTCAACAGCGTCGACAACCTCGTCCGACGACAGCCCGCGCCCGGCAATTTCGCCAAGGGATGCGTCTTCCGCGCCGGAGCCGCCGAGAGTGATCTGGTAGAATTCCTCACCCTTCTTATCGACGCCGAGGATGCCGATATGGCCCACATGGTGGTGCCCGCAGGCATTGATGCAACCGGAAATCTTGATCTTCAGCTCACCAAGTTCTTCTTGCAGGCCGAGATCAGTGAAGCGCTCTGAAATGCGCTGCGCGATCGGGATCGAACGCGCATTGGCAAGATTGCAGTAATCAAGACCCGGACAAGCAATGATATCGGAGACGAGACCGATATTCGCCGTCGCCAGATCCGCCGCCTTCAGCGCCTTCCAGACCGCATAGAGATCATTTTTTTTGACATGGGGCAGAACGAGGTTCTGTTCATGGGTGACGCGAATCTCGTCGAAGGAATAGCGCTCGGCGATATCGGCCACCGCCTCCATCTGAACATCGCTTGCGTCGCCCGGAATACCGCCGATGGGCTTGAGCGAGATATTTGCAATGACATAGCCCGGTGTTTTGTGTGCGTATGTGTTGGTTCGCACCCATTGGGCAAAATCCGGATTGCCTTCCGCAGCCTGGTCAAATGAAGCGCTTCCAGCGCTTAGAACCTCAAATGCAGGCGGCGCGAAATATTGCGTGATACGGTCAATTTCTTCTGCAGGCAGATCGATGTCTATCTTCCCGATCTTCACCCATTCCGCCTCAACCATCTCAGCGAAATTCTCAGCGCCTTCAGCGTTGACGAGAATTTTGATGCGCGCCTTATAAAGATTATCGCGCCGACCTTGCAGATTATAAACCCGCAGAATTGCCTCAAGATAGGAAAGCAGGTGCTCTTTCGGCAGGAATTCTCTTATTGTATGCGCGATATAGGGCGTGCGGCCCAAGCCGCCGCCGACCATGACTTCAAAGCCAACCTCGCCCGCATCATTCCTGTAAAGACGCAAGCCGATATCGTGGACCTTAATGGCGGCGCGGTCATTGTCCGACGCCGTTACAGCGATCTTGAACTTGCGCGGCAGGAAGGAAAATTCAGGGTGAAAGGTCGACCACTGACGGATCACTTCGCACCAAACCCGCGGGTCCTCAACTTCGCCCTCTGCGGCACCAGCATATTGATCAGACGTCACATTGCGGATGCAGTTGCCCGATGTCTGGATCGCGTGCATCTCGACCTCAGCGAGATCATCCAGAATGTCCGGCACGTCGACAAGCGCCGGCCAGTTATACTGAATGTTCTGACGCGTCGTGAAATGCGCGTAGCCTTTATCATATTTGCGGGCTACATGGGCCAGCCGGCGCATCTGTTTCGAAGATAGCGTTCCGTAGGGAATAGCGACACGCAGCATATAAGCGTGAAGCTGGAGGTAGAGCCCATTCATCAACCGCAACGGTTTGAACTGGTCCTCCGTCAGCGCGCCGGCGAGGCGCCGCTCCACCTGGCCGCGAAACTGGGAGACGCGTTCAGCAACAACCGTCGCATCAAACTCATCATAGCGATACATCAGGCGGCCTCAGCTTTCGGGATATCGAGTTCGCGCTCAATGCGGGCGATCCAGGCCCGCACTTTAGGATAATTGGCAAGATCAAAACCGCCCTCGCCCGCCCAGCGGGTGTAAGCGACGACGGCGATATCGGCGAGTGTCAGGTGATCAAGCGCCAGATAATCCCGATGCTGAAGAGTTTCTTCCATCAGGCCGAGCGCAGCATACCCGCGCGGCAGCCATTCAGCATCAATTTCGGCATCGGCAAGTTTCTTGAACGCCTTGCGAAAGCGGCGCCCGGCGATATAGGGCTCATGGGAGTTCTGCTCCCAGAATAGCCAGCGAAATACTTCAGCGCGCTCGAAGGGATCGGTTGGCAGCAGACGATTATCGCCTGACGCCTCGGCGAAATAGACCATGATCGCATTTGACTGCGTCACCACTTTGCCGTCCGCGAGAACGGCGGCAGGGGTTTGGCCGAACGGGTTGATTTTGAGAAATTCGTCCGTACGGGTATCGCCAGCCATGATGTCAATAGACGTCCAGGCATAATCGAGCCCCAGATAATCGGCTGTCCATTTTGTCTTCAGGCAATTCCCGCTGATCGGATCGCCATAGATCGCAAGCTTGCTCATACCGATTCTCCCGCGCTGCGGGCTAAATCCGGGCGAACCGTGGGGCCTTCGCGCCGAATCGCCTCACGCAGGCGCGCACGGCCGGAAGGCGCCCCGTCTGCCACATCGATCAGATAGACATCAGCAATTTCGCCGACGCGCTGCGCCGCTGCGGCAAGCACGTCCGCAGCCTCATCTTCAGCAAATAAGGCCGCTTCTTCGAGCGTCGGCGCCCATTCATCAGCGTCGGTGAGGTATACAACCTCGCCATCGGCGAGACGGTTGGCGGTGACAGCCTTCATGCGGCGCTCCGTTCATTTGCCTGTTGAATTGCAAGCTCAACCAGCCCGCGACCGTCGGCGAGCGCAGCAACTTCACCGATCACCAATATGGCGGGGCCTTTGACGCCACTGCGCGCGATCAGTGTTTCCAAATCGCCAAGCTGACCCTTGACGATCAGTTGATCTTTACGCGTCCCATTCTCGATGACAGCGACCGGCGTTTCGCCGGTGCGGCCATGGGCGGTCAATTGGCTGGCGATACGCCCCGCTTTGCCCACACCCATATAGACGACAAGCGTATTCTTCAGCGCCGCAAGCGCCGCCCAATCAAGATCAGGGTCGCTGTCGCCTTTCGCATGGCCAGTCACGAAAGTGACAGCCTGGGCGTAATCGCGATGCGTCAGCGGCAAGCCTGTTTCCGCGGCGCAACCGATCGCCGCTGTCACACCGGGCGTCACAAACGCCGCAACGCCGGCGGCGCGAAGCGCATCAAGCTCTTCACCGCCGCGCCCGAAGACAAAGGGGTCGCCTCCCTTGAGGCGCACGACGGTTTTGCCCTCATGGGCAAGCGCAATAAGCTTTTCAGCGATCTCTTCCTGCGGCACAGCATGATTTGCTTTCGCCTTGCCAACATAAAGACGATCTGCATCGCGGCGCGAGAGCGCCAGGATCTCGTCGCTGACAAGCCTGTCATAGAGAATGACGTCCGCAGACTGAATATGACGCAGCGCTTTCAGTGTGAGCAGTTCCGGGTCACCCGGACCGGCGCCGACGATATGAACAACGCCTTCGCGCGCGCCCTGCGGAGTGTTGATCGCGGCGATCATCGCTTCATGGGCGCCCGCCTCATCGCCTGCGAGCACCGAGGCCGCAATGGGCCCATTGAAAAAGCGCTCCCAAAAGGCGCGGCGATCAGCTTCAATGATCGTCGCCTTCACCACATCGCGGTAGCTGTCGGCAAAAGCCAGCAAGGCGTCCGCTCGCGCCGGAACCAGCGCCTCTATTTTTTCACGTAGAGACTTCGCAAAAACCGGCCCGGCGCCGCCGGTGCCGATGGCAATGGTCAGCCGCCCGCGATCTACAATAGAGGGGGTCGTGAAATCACAGAGATCGGGCCGGTCGACTACATTCACCAGCGCGCCGGCGGATTTTCCGATGCGCGCCCATCGCTCAGCCTCCCGACGCTCATCCAACGCCACAAAAAGAAGTTCAGCGTCGCTAATATCTGCAGGACTGGGATCGGTTTCCAGAATAATCGCTTGGCCGGATAGCTCGCCGCGCAATTCATGAGAGACTTTCGCCCACACCACCGTCGGGCGCGCCCCGGCGGCAATCAGCAGACGAGCTTTTCTCAAAGCGGCGTTGCCGCCGCCCAAAATAGCGATTTTACGGTCGGATGGATCAATAAAGGCAGGAAAAGCGTTCATATCAGTTAATCTAATGAAGGTTTAGCGAGCGAAACCAGTTCTATAATCAAAGCGCGAAGCTATGGGAGCCGGAAACTGGCTTCAATCGATTAAATTTCGTAAGTTTTTGAGGTTTTCTGAATGCCAGGCGTAAAGGCTTGCCGTTCTTATGTTTTTAGTTTATCTGAAAAAAATCTCACAACTTTGTGACGCTTCGCATTAGCAATATCGTTTATAGTTTCTAATGCAAATACGCGCTTAAAAATAATCATGGGTGCGCAAAATGAAGAAAATTCCTCCTTTGAATGCTTTGCGCGTCTTTGAAGCCGCTGCGAGACATTTAAGTTTTACTAAAGCTGCTGAAGAATTGCACGTCACCCCCGGCGCCGTCAGCCAGCAAATTAAGTCGCTGGAAGATTTTTTACAGACGCCCGTGTTCCGTCGTGAAAAGCGAGCGCTTCTCCTCACAGACGAGGCCCAGGCGAGCTTGCCAATCTTGCGCGAAGGATTTGATAAGCTTGAAGAAGCCGGACGCATTCTGGCCGCCAAAGCGGATACACGCAGACTGGCGGTGTCCGTAGCGCCGTCATTCGCTTCGAAATGGCTTGTGCCGCGACTTGACGCTTTTCAGAGCGCCCATCCTGATATCGACGTCTGGGTTTCGGCGGATATGGATGTCGTCGATTTTGCAGTTGAGGATGTTGATGTGGCGGTGCGCTACGGGTCCGGCCAATATCCGGGATTAGTGGTTGACCACCTTCTGGCCGAGAAAATCATCCCGGTCTGCTCACCCAAATTGCTCACCGGCGACAACCCGCTAAAAAAACCGGAAGATCTCGTCCACCATACGCTTTTACACGACTCATCGCCGGATAAGGACGAAAAAATCCCGACCTGGCCGATGTGGCTGAAAGCCGCCGGGGTCTGTCATCGCCATGGCGCACGGGGGCTCAAATTCAATCAATCAAGCCTGGTCATTGAAGCTGCAGTTGCGGGAAAAGGCGTTGCGCTTGCTAAATCAGCGCTTGCTCTCGCAGATCTCGAGGCCGGACGGCTTGTCATTCCTTTCGATCTCACAACGCCAACGGACTTTGCGTATTACATCGTTCATCCGCCTTCGAGATCATCTTCCCCATCCGTAAACGCGTTCACGGCGTGGCTCAAAGAAGAGGCCGCCTCGAGCTCCGATGCATTGCAGACACAGGATGATGCAGCCTAGAATCTGATAGAAAAACGCCCGCGTTTCATGGGGGAGTTTGAAACGCGGGCGCCGGAAGCGGTCAATCGGGGGAGAGATAGACGACCGCAGCGTTCGATGAAATATGAGTTTGTCGGGTTGTAGCAACCTAAAAGTTGTTACAATTTTGTTATAAAGCAAAATCTATTGGTTTGTACGGCGCTCAACCGCCCGCCGATACTGTGCGCAACTCAAAACCAAGCTGCTCAAGACAGTCCACAACAGCTTCGAACGGCAACATGACAGAGGCGTGGCGCTGCGGATACTCCCGTATTGACGCCAGCATGGCCAGATCGCCCCACCGCGCGCCGGAAGGCGGCTCACCGTTATCCTTGAGCATGGCGCGAACCTCATCGCGAAGCCGGAATAACTCGGAAGGCTCAGCGCCGACGATGTTGCGCGCTAAGATAGACGCTGACGCCTGACCGAGCGCACAGGCGCGCGCAGACATGCCGAAAGCGGCCACTTTGTCGTCTTGCATGTTGATGTCGACCTCAACCTCTGATCCGCAAATACGGCTGACCTTCTTCGCTGACGCATCCGGCGCTGCAAGGCGCTCTGACGGCGGAATAGACGACGCCGCATCAAGAATAGCGTTGGAATAAAGCTCGCTTAACATGATGCATACATGGGCGCCCGCCGGCGCAACGTCAAACCTTAACGAACATGCCAGGCGCAATTGTTCTGGCGGTAAAATCGCCTCTATAATTCAACGTTTTGCATATGAGGGATATTCCATGCGCCGACTGATGACCGCCTGCGCCGCTCTAGCGCTTACAGCCTGTGACGCTGACACAGGATTGCACACAGAAGAAACGGCGACAGACGCGGCATCCGCTGAAAGCTATGCGGCGGAAGGATGGACGGCGAAAACCTTGCCTGAAATCGCCGCTGGCCTCCAGGCAGGCGCTGTATCAGCGGAAGATCTCGTTACAGCCTATCTGGAAAGGATCGAGCGGGTCGATCGCGCCGGTCCGACGCTGCAATCCGTTATTGCAGTCAACCCAAACGCTCTTGACGACGCACGCGCTGCAGATGCGGCCCTCGCCGCCGGACAATCTCTCGGTCCGTTGCATGGAGTTCCCATCCTCCTGAAAGACAATATCGAGACGAAAGATCCGCTCGCCACGACCGCAGGCGCATTAGCGCTGAAAGACAATGTTACCGGCCGAGACTCGCCGCTTGTCGCGGGCCTGCGCGACGCAGGAGCAATAATTCTGGGCAAAACAAATCTCAGCCAGTGGGCGAACTTTCGCTCCAATAATTCTATGAGCGGCTGGTCGGCGCTTGGCGGGCAAGTCAAGAACCCGCATATGCTCGACCGCAACCCCTGCGGCTCCAGTTCAGGTTCGGGCGCCGCCATGGCGGCCTCGCTCGCCGCCGGAACCGTTGGCACAGAAACAAATGGCTCGATCATCTGTCCCTCCAACGTCAACGGCGTTGTTGGCTTCAAGCCGACGGTAGGTCTGGTTTCACAGCAACACATCGTGCCGATTTCCTCATCCCAGGACACAGCCGGTCCGATGACGAAGACTGTTACCGGCGCAGCAATGATGCTGAACGCCATGGCGACTGGCGGCACTGGAACAGATTACACTGCAGCCTTGGAAGACAATGCGTTTGACGGCGCGCGCATAGGCGTTCTGCGTTTTTCATTGAATGATAACGAAGATATTAATGCAGCTTTCGAGGCCGCGCTTGCGATGATGGAAGAGAACGGCGCAACGTTGGTCAACATTGAAGAATTTGAACCGCAGGCTGAAAATTTCTGGGGCAAAGCTCGCGATGTTCTAAATTATGAATTCAAAGCAACAATCAATGAGTATCTGGCGGATGCAGCGCCTGCGGTCGACACCCGCGATCTCGATGCATTGATCGCGTTCAACGAAGCAAATGCAGATGTTGAACTGGCGCTATTTGACCAGAGCATTTTTGAAACGGCCGCCCCACTCGCCGGACTGGACAACGACAACTACATAACCGCTCGCGACGATGTTCAGTCGGCAACGCGCGAAAACGGCATTGACGCTTTGATGACCGAAAATGACGTCGATATTCTTGTTTCACCCTCTGGCGTTCTTGCCCCGCGTGTCGATCCGATTAACGGCGATGTCTGGCCGCAATGGGCAGGCGGCGGTTGGCTGGCGGCAATCGCCGGCTACCCACACGCAACCGTTCCCATGGGCTCAGTTCACGGCCTTCCTATCGGCATATCGTTTATGGGCGCCAAGGACGATGACGCGAATGTGCTTTATTTCGCCTATTCCTATGAACAACGCACGAACCATCGCATAGATCCGCAGTATCTGACGTCTGCGGAAGATCGGTCGGAAGTCGCCGCCGCTATGAAACAAAAATGAACAAAAAACATGCGCCCGGCGATTGCCACCGGGCGCGCGCAATGAAATGAACGCCTAAGCCAGATCGAACAGAAGGATTTCACTGTCAGCGAGCGCTTTGAATGACAGCTCTCTGACACCCTCAATTTTAGCGCCGTCGCCAGCCTGCATGATAGAGCCTTCGGGCAGTTCAATCCCGCCCTTGGCGACCTGAAGCCAACCATGCCTGTCCTGCTCAAAGCGATGCGACAGGGATGCCCCCTCAGGTACGATTGACGCATAGAGCATAGCATCCTGATGGATCTTAAAAGATCCATCCCGGCCGTCCGGCGAGGCGATCAGCGCCAAACGACCTTCTCGCGTTTCGCCGATCTCGCGTTCTTCATATCGCGGTTTAGCGCCGCGTACATTCGGCTCAATCCAGATCTGATAGAGATGGGCAGGCTCCTCATTGGACGCATTGAACTCAGAGTGCTGAACGCCTGAGCCGGCGCTCATATATTGCACGGTACCGGAACGAATAATCCCCTGGCCTCCAGTGGAATCCTTATGCGCCAAAGCGCCGTCCAGCACGTAAGTGATAATCTCCATATCCTGATGCGGATGGGTCGGAAACCCGGCGCCTGGAGTAATGCGGTCTTCATTCATGACCCGTAATGAACGATAGCCCATATGTTCCGGGTCATAGTAGTTGGCAAAAGAAAATGTGTGGCGCGCATCGAGCCAGCCGTGATTGGCATGGCCGCGATCAACGCCCTTGCGGATCGTGATCATCAGCGTATCTCCTGATTGTCAGTGAAGTTGATAGATAAATAGGAGCGCTGATTGAGATTTAAAGCAGCTGCGATTCACAACGATGTGAGCGCTAAAACCCGCGGAACGGTAATTCAGGCGGTCTTTGCAGCCAGTTTTCCGCCGGCCACCGCGAACTTCCCTCTACAACATGCAGCGTATAGGCGTGACGGGCTTCGTTTGAACGATTGGCGGCGCTCATATGCGGCGCACGGCCATGAAAAATAACCAGATCGCCCGGCATAGCCGGGGCAGGAACGGGCTCGACTTCCGGGAACGGCGTTTCATCGATCATCCGTGTTGAGAGCTTTCCGTCAGTTCTTCGGCTGTTGAGCTCGCGCAAAGGCCCTTTATGGGTGCCGGGCAAGAATTCCATACAACCATTCGCTTCTGTCGCCTCGTCAATCGCAAACCAGAACCCAACGCAGCTTTGCGGCTCGGTATAGAGATAGGTTGAATCCTGATGACAGACGACTTCGCCGCCGATCCCCGGCGGTTTGACGATATACATGGATTGGACGAGCTTCGGGTCTTTGAAACCAAGCGATGCAGCTGCAGCAGCCAGTTTGGCAGTTCGGGAAAACGCATCGAACACAGGATCAAGGTCATGCATGGCGTGACCGATCTTGTTCAGCCGGTCCATCTTAGCCCGGTCGCCTCCAGAAACGTTTTGCGCAGAAACGCGGCGCGTTTCTTCCTCAAAGAAAAAAGAAATATTGCCGCCGGATTTAATAAAGTAGTCGTCGGAGAGTTGTGAATTTGTCTTCGTCGAAAAAATACTCTCCGCCGCTTCGGGCGCATCACGCTCAACCATTTGCACCGTATGCGCGCGCAGAGTCGCGCAGGCCGCCGGCTCGGCAAACTCACGCAGGATGATGACGCCTGTATCGTCAAAAGCCGACAGCATCTTTGCGTTCAGGCGACCATCTAACGGCGCGGCAAATGTCGGTAAGTCAGCCATCGGATTGCTCCGCTTCGCCTTTGCCCGGAATATCGGGCATGCTGTCAGACGGCGAAAGAACAATAATTGCTGCAAGCGTTGCCAATGTCGCAATAAGCGCGCCAATACTGATGCGACTGGCGTTCTCCGCCTTTTTCTTTTCCAGCCAAGTGCGCGGACGCACGCCCTTAAAAAAATATACGGTCTGAGAAGAGAGCATAATGCAAACGACATTGACGCTCAGCAACAGCATCGCCCGCCCTAAAAAAAATAAGTCGCCGGAGCCCAGAAAAAGCCCGGCCGCCGCCGCGGGCGGCAAAAGAGCTACAGCCACCATAACCCCGACCAATGCTGCTGACACACCCGTAACAATAGACAGGGCCGCAGCAACCCCGGCGGCAAGAGCAAGCACGATTGAGTCAATGCCGACGACCGTTCGGCTCATAAGCTCTTCGCTTTGGTAATCGATGCTGAGCCAGGCGCCCATAATCGCGGTAACACTGATGCCGATCGTAAGGCCAATCGCTGCGTTTCGTGCAGAGCGTGCAAGCAAGCTGAAATCGCCAAGCGCCGCCCCCAGAGAAAAAGCGAGTATCGGGCCAAGCAATGGCGCAATTACCATAGCGCCAATCACAGCTGCAACGTTATCAGCATTCAGACCGAGTGCGGCAACAATCGTCGACGCCATTGTGAGGATGAAAAAATCGGGCGTCAGTGCGGCGCCATCGGCAACATCGTCGTAAATTTCTTCACGCAGCGCGAGCTTTTGTCGTCGCGCCTTATCCTCATCATTTTTCTCTTCTTCAGGCGGCGGCGCCGTTGCTTCGACAGGCAAAACGATAATTCGCCAGTCGTCTTTACCCTCGCAGATATTCTGAAGCTCATCGACAAGTCCCTGCGCCGTTTCATCGGCAAAAAAGGCGCGCAGAATACAATTGTCCTCATCCGACGCACTGGTAAGACGCCAATGCGTCGGCTCGCAATTTTTTACAGCAAATTGGACTTTATCGGCGGCGTCCGCAGGAATGACGGCTTCGATAAGGCGCATGAAAATTTATTCCCGTCGCCAAGTCGCGCCGTCAGGGCCGTCTTCAATCACGACGCCGGCTTCAGCAAGATCGTCGCGGATTTTGTCAGATGTTGCGAAATCTTTCGCTTTGCGCGCTTCAGCGCGTTTGTTGAGGAGCGCCTCAATTTCCTCGGCTGACGGACCGCCTGCGACATCAGCCTTGAACCAATCGGCAGGTTGCGACTGAAAAAATCCCATCAAATTGCCAGCCGCCTTAAGGCGCGCAGCTGCATTGCGGCGCGCATCGCCGTCTAGTTGAGAGGCTATGTCGCGCAATTCATGAAGACCTGCAAACGCTTCAGGGGTGTTCAGGTCGTCCTCAAGGGCAAGCACGATGCTCTGCGGCGCATCGACAACCGGCAGATCGTTCCCGACCTCCTGCAATAACCGGTAGAACCGGTCCAGCTGTTTCTTGGACTGCGTCAGCAATGCATCCGTCCATTCCAGCGGCTGGCGATAATGGGCGGACAGCAAAGCCCAACGAATGACTTCGCCCTGCCAGTGTTCAAGCAACTCAAAGGTCCGCACAACATTGCCGAGCGATTTCGACATTTTTTCCGATCCCATGCGGAGAAAACCGTTATGCAGCCAATAGCGCGCCAATGCTGCACCGCCATGGGCGCAAGTCGATTGTGCGATTTCGTTTTCATGGTGCGGGAACCGCAAATCCTGTCCGCCGCAATGAATATCGATCGTCTCCCCTAATCCTTTTTTGATCATGACAGAGCATTCAAGGTGCCAACCGGGCCGGCCGCGCCCCCAGGGACTGTCCCAGCCCGGTTCATTTTCGCTCGAAGGCTTCCACAAGACAAAATCCGCCGGATTCTTTTTATAGGGCGCAACCTCGACACGGGCGCCGGCGATCATCTCGTCGCGGTCGACCCCGGAAAGCGCGCCATATTCAGGAAAGCTTTCAATTGAAAACAGAACATGGCCTTCGCCTTCATAAGCATGACCGCGCTCGATCAGCTCCTGAACAAGCGTGATCATCTCGGCAACATGCTCTGTCGCCAACGGCTCCGCGCTTGGCGGCAAGGCATTCAGAGATGACAGTTCCTGGCGATAAATTTCGGCGTATTTGACAGTAATCTCACCAATAGGGGCGCCGGTTTCCTGCGAGGCCTTGATGATCCTGTCATCAATGTCGGTGAAATTGCGCGCATAGACGACACTGTCCGCGCCATAGCGATGGCGCAACACACGGAACAAGAGGTCGAACGCAATCGCAGAGCGCGCGTTACCGATATGAGTATGATTGTAGACCGTCGGTCCGCAGACATACATCGTTATGCGCGACGGATCCGCCGGCTCAAATACGCGTTTCTCACGCGCCATTGTATCGAAGAACTGAAGCGCCATGATCGTTTGCTAGCGGGGCTTGGCGACCGGCGCAACGGTCATCACCGCTAGGAAATCTGTCGGCGCCTGTTATCATGGCGCCATGCAATTTGATGATTCACATACAGTTGACGGCGATATCGAAGAAACGGCGCGTTTTGCGCCAAAATTTAACGCTGACGGTCTGATCCCTGCTGTCGCTACGGATGCTCGCTCAGGGCGGCTGTTGATGCTCGCCTGGATGAATACCGAAGCGCTGGCGATGTCGATTGAAACCGGGGAGGCCCATTACTGGTCGCGTTCACGCCGCGCGCTGTGGCGCAAGGGAGAGACCAGCGGCAATATCCAGCGCATCATCGAGATCCGCACCGATTGCGATCAGGACGCGATTGAACTTGTTGTCGATCAGACCGGCGCCGCTTGCCATACGGACCGGCGGTCCTGTTTCTATCGCGCTGTCGAGCAAAAAAGCGGCCATGCCGTGCTGCGGTTTATCAGTGAAAAAACGACCTGAAGCCAACGCTATGCGACCCGAGACCGCGGCCATACACGCGGCGCGGCCGACAGGCGGTCCCGTCTCTCCGCCAATTGTGCTGTCGACAACATTTGAACATGGCCCGGCCTACGAACAGACCAGCGGCTATGCCTATGTCCGAGAGGACAGCCCGAATGTCGCTAATCTCGAGACGCGTCTTGCGGCTATGGAGCAAGGCTGCGGGGCCGTTGCATTCGCTTCGGGCATGGCGGCGGCGTCTGCACTCTTCTCAACCCTGCCGCGCGGTTCAGATGTCTTGTTTCATAATGACTCCTACTTTGCCTATCGGCGATTGAGCGAAGAGGTCTTACCGCAATGGGGTTTGTCGGGACGATTTCTGGATTTCAAAGACGAAGCGGCTCTTGAAACGGCATTGAAAAAACGCCCGTCTCTCCTGTGCTTTGAAACGCCTTCAAATCCGCTGATGGATGTCCTCGATATCGCTAAGCTCTCAGCTCAAGCCCATGACGCCGGCGCGAAGGTGATGATCGACGGGTCCTTTGCGACGCCGGCCCTGCAACAGCCTCTCGATCTTGGCGCCGATTACGTTATGCACGCCCTAACGAAATATATCGGCGGTCACAGCGATATGCAGGGCGGCGTCATCATAGCGCGCGACGAAACAGAAACGTTGGAAAGGCTCGTCCTGACGCGAACCCTAACCGGCGGCGTGCTCGCGCCGTTTAACGCCTGGATGCTTTCGCGAGGACTGGAAACCCTTTTTGCCCGCATGGCGCGGCACAGCGACAACGCGCTCATGGTCGCTTCCGCACTGGAGACCAACAAACATATTGAGCGCGTGCGCTACGTCTTTCTGGAATCGCATCCGCAAATTGATCTCGCTCGCAACCAAATGTCAGCCGGCGGCGGCATGGTTTCGATCGATGTGAAAGGCGGACGCGATGACGCCTTGCATGTTGCTTCCCGCGTCAGGCTTTTCACCAACGCGACCAGTTTCGGCGGCGCGGAAAGCCTGATCGAGCATCGCCCCTCGGTTGAAGGCGAAGCGACATTGCTGCCCCAGAACTCTTTGCGGCTTTCAATTGGATTGGAACATCCGGACGATCTGATTGAGGACCTAGAGCAGGCGCTGGGGTAGATTTAACCCATCCCGCTGACGCCCATACGATCCTTATGTTTTTGTTGATCCTTTGCGCGAGTGGCGATCGCAAGAGTGATCCATGACGCATGGAATAAAAGACCGATGCCAAAAACCGCATAGCCCGGTATTGGCCCAAGCGCCATGCGCATAAAAAATTCGCTTACGGATGATAAAGGCCCGGGATGAATAATAATCTTGCCGTAATAAGCCGCTGCCTGAAAACTCAAAATCCACATATAATTGCGGCGAATGCGCCGACCCATCGCGCGCCAAAACCCAATATGATATTGTGGCGTCAGATAATCGCTGGCCAGAATATCTTGCCACTCGCCCGGTTCCGGCGTGCAGGAACGTAATAGCAGCGGTGCGTAAAACTTGGTTTCGATCCAGCGCGCCCGCGCGCGCCATACGTTAAAATAGCGATAGCGTCGCGCCTCCAGAATTAAAAACATGCCAATCAGAATGCCGACCAGCAGCAGCGGCAGTGGCGATGCTTCCGAACTTGAAAAGGTGATGGATAAGGCGATGCCGAGCGTTACGACAGACCAGTTTGTCGTCGTGTCAAGTCGCGTTCGCCAGATCGTTGAACGGTAAACCTCGCCCCGATAAAGGTGCGCTAGCGCGCCGATCGAAGCGGCGTCAAAAGCGTTCCCCGTGCCGCCAGGCGGTGTTTTCCAGGTAGACCAATCCTCATCCATACCTTTCAGTGTCGCCGAATTCGCCCCCTGATGACAAGCAGCGTGACTTCAGCGCCCGGCGCGGTTATGGCGCGTTGGAGCAAGGAGCAGCTATGACGGAGCACACGCGCGAACAGAGCCATGACAAATCGGCGGTGTCATACGGGCGCATTTTCGCACTTGCATGGCCCGCGTCCGTGGCCGCTTCTGTAACCCCCTTGCTTGGCGCCATTGATGTCTGGGCGCTGGCGCAATCGGACCGCCCGCTCGATGTCGCGGCCATTGGGCTTGGCGCCGTTATCTTTTCGCTCGCCTATTGGAGCTTCGGTTTCATTCGCATGGCGGTCGCCGGATTAACAGCGCAGGCAGTGGGCGCCGGCGATGAACCGGAAGCGCGCGCCGCACTTATCCGCAGCGCCGGTCTCGGTTTCGGTGTCGGCATTCTTTTGGCCGCGCTGCAAATTCCGATTGGCGATCTGTCTTTCGCCGCATTGTCCATAGATTCTAAAGCCAGCCAAGAAACGCTCGAAGCCGCGCGAACCTATTTTGAGATCCGTATCTGGGGCGCGCCTTTTGTACTCGCCTCTTATGCTGCGTTTGGCTGGATGTCTGCACGTGAGCGCACTGACTATCTTATGTTCGCAAGCATATCCATTACCGTACTGAACATAATACTGGATTACTTATTTGTAGTTGAGTTTGGTTGGGGCGCCGCCGGTGTCGCCGCCGGGACGCTGATTGCAGAAGTCGCAGGGTTTTTCATCTGCCTTTTCTTTGTTGTCATACTCCTGCATAAAAATGGCGGCTTAAAACACTTCTGGGATGAAGCAGAATATCTTGCTCCGGATAAAATCCGCCGGACATTGTCCGTCAATCGAGATATTTTTATTCGCACTGTGATTCTGGCGTTCAGCTTTGCCTGGTTTGTGCAGCGTTCCGGCGCGTTCGGCGATGTCAATCTCGCAGCAAATCAGACTCTGTTGCAGCTTTTCATGTTCACCGCGCTGGCGCTTGACGGCACCGCTATCGCTGCTGAAACCCTGATTGGTCAGGCTATGGGCGCAAGAGACAAAACCCGCGGTCTTGAGACCTACCGCATTGCTGTAAGACGCACATTCGAGCTTGCAACGGCGGCCGCCTTTTTCTTTGTCTTTTTCTATTGGGTTGCCGGCGATTGGCTCACCGCTCTTTTGACGGCAGAGGGACCTGTTCGCGAAGCATCGAGAACCTATATGCCATGGGTTGTTGTCAGTCCTTTAATGGTGATGGTTGGCTTTCAGCTTGACGGTATTTTCATCGGCGCCACGCGGGCTAAAGAAATGCGCAATGCGATGGTGGTCTCAGCGCCCATTTTCATTGCCGCATCGGTCTGGCTTTCAGGTCCCTTCGGCAATCACGGTCTCTGGGCGGCGTTCCTACTTTGGTTTGTTCTGCGTTCAGCAACGCTCGCTGTTTATTTGCCGAGACTGCGCAAGTCTTTTCAAGCGGTCTCATAGTCGGCGCCGACGGCGTCTGCAATCTGGTCGAAACCATCGTCTTTCAAAAGCCCCGGCAGGTCCCGCAAAATTCGCGACGGCAAACCAGGGCCTTCATAAACAAGCGCGGTGTAAAGCTGAACCAGCGATGCGCCGGCCAGAATTTTGACATATGCATCGCGCGCGGACGATACGCCGCCAACGCCAATCAATGGAATTCTGTCGCCAATCTCTCCGTAAAACTCACGCAACAATGCAGTCGACGGCGCAAAGAGCGGCTGGCCGGAAAGCCCGCCGGCTTCTACTGCGGTCGCACTGCGCAGCACATCAGGACGCGTTATCGTCGTGTTAGAAATGACCAGTCCATCGAGTTTCAACTCAAGCGCAACCGCAGCAATGTCAGCCTTGTCTTCATCGGCAAGGTCCGGCGCGATCTTTAGAAATACCGGCGTCTGCGGCGCTTGTGCGGCGCGAGCGTTCTGTACGCGGGTCATCAAGTCAACCAGCGCCGATTTATCCTGCAACGTTCGCAAACCTGGCGTGTTTGGTGAAGAAATGTTGACGGTGAAAAAATCAACAGACCCCGCCAATCCGCCAACGCCTCTGACATAATCTTGAATGCGGTCATCGCTGTCTTTATTGGCGCCAAGATTAACGCCGACGACGCCGCGTTTCCGGCGCGACTTTAAACGGCGCGCAATCACGTCCAGACCATCATTATTGAATCCGTAACGATTAATCACGGCGCTGTCTTCACGCAGTCGGAACACGCGCGGGCGCGGATTGCCAGACTGGGGCCGCGGCGTCACCGCCCCGACCTCGACAAACCCAAAGCCGAGATCCAGCATTGGGTTCGGAACTTCGGCGTTTTTGTCGAAACCAGCGGCAAGACCGAGCGGATTGGAAAACTCAATGCTTCCAACCTTTATTGCAAGCCGCTTATTGGCGCGGCGCACCTTCGGCCCCCGACCTGTCTTCATCATACGGATGGTCAGCCGGTGCGCTGTTTCCGGATCGAACGCCGTCATCGCCCGCGCCGCAATATCAGCGACAAACCTTGGCGACCTCAAAGGGGCTCTCCAAACGCAAAGCCGTCTCCGCTCTCGACAAGTCTAAGCACGCGCGCAACGTGGTCGCGGGTTAGCGCGCCGTAAAGGTGCGGAAACGCTTCGCCGCGTTTCGGCGCCAACTCAAACCTGATTTGATTAATAAGGGGCGCGGATGGAATCTCTAACGCAAGAAGGTCAGGCGTCCCGGCGAAGTGGAGATTCGCCGTTTCAATCACCTGCTCTCTCGTGGAGAGGTGGATATACCCGTCGCGCTTGTCGATGTCGCGGGTCGGCGCCACGCCGGTTTCTTCAGCGATGAACCACTCATCGCGGGTCGCCAGCCGATAGACGAATTCGGGATGCTTATTCATGGCAAGGCCCTACCCCGGCTTGGCGTTGAAATCCAGATGTCGCCTTCAGATCAAGCGCCGCTTCGGATCGCTCTGGACACTAAAGCGAAACGCCCCTCAGATGCGCGCCTATGAAGCCAATTCGCATCCTCGCCGGCCTCTCCTTCGCCGTCGCTGCCGCACTCGCAGCGCGATTTGCCGGCCTTGATGAAAAAATCGTCTGGACGATTGCGATCACTGCGCTCACCGCCGCCTGGTGGGTCACCGAGGCTCTGCCGATCCCGGCGACGTCGCTTATGCCGTTTGCGCTGTTCCCGCTCGCTGGCGTTCTTGATCAACGTCAAGCGGCGGCGGCGCTCGGCAGCTATGTGATCATCCTTTTGATGGCCTCATTCATGCTGTCAAAAGCTCTATCAAAATCAGGGCTCCATGAACGCCTGGCGCTCTACATGATCAATCTCGTCGGCACATCGGGCAGCCGGCTGGTGCTCGGTTTCATGATTGCAGCGGCTGTGTTGTCGATGTGGATATCCAATACAGCGACCACGCTCATGCTCGCGACCATGGCGCTGGCGATTTTGTCGCGTACGGATAATCAAAAGCTTGCAGTGCCCCTGCTGCTTGGGATTGCTTATGCGGCATCCTTCGGCGGTACGGCGACGCTGATCGGCACGCCGCCAAATCTGATCTTTGCTGAAAACTATTTGCTGGCGACAGGCGGGGAATATTCCTTCGCCCGCTGGATGGCGACCGGCGTGCCGATCGTCGTGCTCGGCGTGCCCTTGATGTGGCTGTGGCTGACCCGGAGCCTGAAAGGCGTGGAGGCGCCGACGCTTCGCGATCCAGGCCCCTGGCGCAAGGATGAAGCGCGAACAATGATTGTGTTCGGCCTCGCCATTGTATTGTGGATCACACGATCTGAGCCTTTCGGCGGATGGGCCGGACTGATCGGCAATGCCGCCGCCGGCGACTCCACGGTCGCGGTTTTCGCAGTAATCCTGATGTTCCTTGTGCCTGACGGAAAAGGCGGCGCCCTCCTCGACTGGAAGAGCGCAAGCGATATTCCGTGGGGGTTGCTTCTTTTATTCGCAGGCGGCATCTGCATCGCCGCCGGGTTCCGCGCAAGCGGTCTCGACCAGCTCATTGGCGACAGTTTGGCCGGCCTCGCCGATCAGCCGGTATTTGCCATGATGTTGGGGTTGTGTCTGTCAGTGACATTCCTGACCGAAATGACGTCCAATACTGCAACAGCAAACCTGTTGATGCCGCTATTGGCGGCTGTCTCCGCTGGAACAGGCGTTGCGCCGGAATTGCTAATGATCCCAGCGGTGATTTCCGCCTCCTGCGCATTCATGCTGCCCGTGGCGACAGCGCCCAACGCCATTGTTTACGGCACCGGCCGCGTGCCTATCGCCCGGATGGCGCGAGAAGGGATCGTTCTCAACATTCTGATCGCCGTAATTGTAGCAAGCGTGTGCTTCCTTATGTTGTCCTGATTGGAGGCGTACAAATACTCATGTCGAAATAAGCTTTTCCCGTGCGTCATTTATAAGCGAAACAAGATAACCGCGTTACATCCGATCAACCTTTGAACGAGAGGAAACCCGATGAAAATCTACGGCCACTACATGTCTGCGCCCGCCAATCAGGTGCGCCTGACCGCCAGCGCGCTCGGACAGGATTATGATTACGTGCACGTCGACCTTGGCGCCGGCGAACAGAAATCGCCTGACTATCTCACCGTCAATCGTTTCGGCCGCGTGCCGGCAATGGACGACAACGGATTTAAATTGGCGGAAAGCGGTGCGATTTCGCGCTATCTCGCCTGCAAATCCGACTGTGCGGCCTATCCAAAGGATCCGCAAAAGCGCGCAGAAATCGACCAGTGGATGGATTTTTCGGCACACCACATCCGCGCCAATATGGGTAAAGTGCTTTTCAACAAAGTTTTTGCGCCAATGTTCGAAATGGAAGCCGATCAGAAATCGCTCGATGAAGGCGTTGAAAACCTGAACAACAACCTGCCGGTCCTCGACGCGCAACTCGCTAAAACGCCTTTTGCAACCGGGGATGCGCTGACGATCGCCGATACGGCGTTGATTTCAGCGATGGAGCCGTTTGAGATGATCGAATACGACCTTTCCGCGACGCCAAATGTCGCGAAATACCGTGAACGGATCGCCGGCGAAGATTGGTACAAGAACGTTCATGCGCATTATGCGGCGGAAATGAACGGCTGAAGACCTTTTCGTCTTTCGTCGCAACCAAGCCCAAAATTCTCGCGACGAAAAACGTGGTTTTGATTTCAGCTTTTCGAGTGCTAAAGGCGTCTTTATTTTACCTGGCGGTGAAAATTAGGCGACGCCGTCCACTGTCATATGACGGGCGCGCGCCGAATGTTCGATCGCTTCGGCGCCGGCGTCCTCAATCGACAACGCCTCCCGGATCAGCTCAAGCACTCGTATTTCGGTGACGTCGATATTTTCATCTGCGGTCACCACATCGACAACCGCAGCATACGCGGTCTCGCCAAGATGCTTAGGCAACGCTGAGGCAGCGGCCGCCAGGACTTTATGCAAGCCACCGTCCGAAGACATGAGCGCGCCGCACGCTTCCGCCATTTTTACCAAACCGGTTTCGTCAGCTTCTGAAAATAGGGGGAAAGACCGCACAACCCGGCCGATGGTGCGCAGTTCGGCGTCATTAATGGCGCCGTCGGAGGCCGACGTCATGACCATAAGATAGATGACCGCCTCTTGCGGGGTCAGCGCGGGCGCGCCTTCAGCCATAGTCGTCTCCTTTATCGCTATCAGCGCCGCAGGGTTCCCTTGCCAGTCCGTCCCGACGGGCGCGACTTGTCCAGAATGTGCGCGAAACCTAGCGGCGACTTTGCGCAGCCGCAACCGCGCGGTGACGTCTTATTCCAAAACCCCGTGGACCGGATCCTGCATTATCGTATATGTCTCAGCCAGACGTCTATTTCCTTGCCAATAAGGATAACATCCGTTTCATGCGCGCGCTCATTGTCGCCCCCAACATTTCAAAGCGCATGGGCGGCGAGGCTGTTCTGCCCTATCACTATATTGAAAAAATGTCGGCGCGCGGAGTTGAGCTGCACGCCGCAACCCACGCCCGGGTTCGCGAAGAGATACTGGAAAGTCCGCTAGCGGATAAAGCCCAGTTTCATTTTCTGGAGGATGCGCGCGCCGAACAGCTGATCCACCGCATGGGGGAAGCCGCGCCGGCGGCGCTGCGCGATGCAGTTTTTAACGCATCCGTCGGTTTCATCACCATGGCGCGCCTTGGCGATCTTGTCCGCCGCCTTGACCGCGAAACCGCCTTCTATGTCATCCATCAACCGATCCCTGTCTCGCCGATGTTTCCATCGTTTCTGACAGGCTTACGGGCACCGACAATTATTGGGCCGATGAATGGCGCGATGGCCTTTCCGCCCGCTTTTCGCAAAGCCTATTCAAAAGGCGCCGACAGCGCTGTCGCTTTCGCAAGACCGCTTGGCGCAGCCGTCAACCGTATTGCGAACGGTAAAGGCAAAGCGGATTTATTGCTCGTCGCCAATGACCGCACTCGAATGGGACTGCCCGGACATCTCGATTTTCACAAAGTGCAGACATTTGTTGAAAACGGCGTCGATCTTCGCTTGTGGACGCCGCACAACGAAACGCCGAGACATCCGCATTTTGTATTTGTCGGACGCCTTATTCCCTTAAAAGCCGTAGACATTCTGATTGATGCGTTCGCGTGCGTCCCGGCGCCGGCGCAATTGACGATCATCGGCGATGGTCCTGAGCGCGCAAGTCTCGAAAGCCGGTCAGAAGAAAAGGCGACGGGACGCGTGCATTTCACCGGTTTCTTGCCTCAGCCTGAAATCGCCGCTCAATTGAAGCAGGCGACAGCTCTGGTCTTTCCTTCTTTGCGCGACTGCGGCGGCGCTGTGATCCTGGAGGCCTTCGCCTGTGCGAGGCCGGCGATCGCCACCGCTTGGGGCGGACCGCTGGATTATATTACGCCAGAAACTGGCGTTCTCATTGACCCCTGCAGTCGCAATGACATGGTGACGGGTTTTCAATGCGCCATGGAGCGGCTCGCCGGCGACAGCGATCTGGCAAACAGCATGGGCAAAGCGGCGCGCAAACGCGTTGAGGATCATTTTGACTGGTCCGTAAAAGCTGACCAAATGCTCGATATCTATAATCGGATCGCAACGCGTCGGCGTTCAGCGAAATAGCTTGCGCGTCACGACAATATTCGGCATGCAGCCGAAAAACGTTACGGTTTCATGATTACTGAATTTCTGCCCGCCTTTCTGGCTGCTTTTGTCACCCTGTTTATTGTGATCGATCCGATCATGGTGACGCCTATTTTCGCGACGCTGACCCGCGGCGAGGCTCCCGCCAAACGCCGCCGCGTGGCTCTTGAAGCGGCTGTTATAGCGGCATTTCTGCTGACTTTCTTCGGGCTCGTGGGCAACGCGATGCTGCATCACCTGGGCATCTCGCTGGCGGCGTTTCGCACTGCAGGCGGTATTCTCCTGTTCCTAATGGGGTTTCGAATGTTCTTTGAACCAGACGGCGAGCTGGAAGCAAAAACGCCTGGTCCCAAGGCGTCGTCGCGAGAAAACATCGCCTTCTTCCCGCTGGCGATACCGCTGATGGCGGGCCCCGGCGCCATCGCCACCATAATGCTGCTCACCGGCGCCCCTGAGGCAAGCCTGATCGAACGCAGCGCGGCTTTCGCAGCGATGCTGAGCGTGCTTCTCTCAGGCGTTGTGATTATGGCTTTCGCCAGCAGCATCGCCGACGCATTAGGGCGCACAGGGATGAATGTGATTTCCCGATTGCTGGGCATGCTGCTTATGGCGCTGTCGACGCAATATGTTTTCGATGGGATCCGCGTGGGCATGCTGGAGCAGATCAGCGCGCCCGCCGGCGCTTGACGACCGATTGTCAGCTTGGCGTCAGCAGTTTGCGCGTTTCATAAAAGCCGTCCATGCCCGGCGCAGCCCCGTAGCGCAATGTACCGGAGCTGACTGACGCGCCGGCGCCATCGCCTGCGCACACCATTTTTTTCAAAGACAAGGCGCGGGCGTTCCCGCTGCGGCATTCCGCTTCAATTCCGCCAAGCGCACGATCACACGCGTCCACGAGGTCAGAGCCGTCAGACCAACTCTCTGCGCTGCGCCAGTCAATATCTACGGCAAAGTCATTCTTGCAAACAGATTGCGTATAACGCGCTTCCTGCATTAAAGCGCGCTCATAGGTGTCGCGAGCTCTGGCCTCTTTCAGTGACTGAGAGGAGGCGGCGCCTGTCATAACGGCGGCCAAAGCAGAACCTAGAAGAATATGCCGAACATAATTCATTGGCCTTTCGTATATCAGATTTTGGGCGCTTTTGCGGCCAAGACTGTCAGCTCAGCGCTCAATGCGTGGCATTAGAGAGACTCTTCGAGAAATTGCTCGATTGAGCGTGAGGAAGGACGCCCGGCAATGTCCTGATCCGGGACATAATCCACATGCAGCGTCTTGCCTTCAAAACGAACAGCCGAAACTGTCGCTTCCTGAAACGCGACCCGGTCAATTCGGCTCGCCAGAATACGCGCTCCGGTTGGGTCGCCGGCAACGCGATCAAGCGCTATCGCCGCGCGGATAATTGCGTCGGCCACCACAGACGCGTCCGAACCCGGCTCCAGCGGCTCTGTCATTAAGTCAAAAATAATGGGCGCTCCTGTAGCGGCGCTGATAACAGCTGTCGCCGATTTAGCTCGGCGACGCGCTGTCTCAAGGTCAGTGAAAACAAGCCGTAACGCTGAATCCTCGCCGAACGATTTCGAAGCGCCGTGACCAACGCCCTCACCCGGCCAGAACACTGTCGCGCCGCCGTAAGATGCAAGGCGCAGATAAGTGTCGCCCTCAGCCGTTTTGAAGATGCGGTCGCCGCGCGGGCCTCTGGTGACGGACAGAAGATAGATTTCCGGCGCCGGCCCTTCCGGGTCGAGCCGGCAATCAAGGCGTTTGTCTTCAGGTCCGCATAGGAACTTTACGCGCGCCGTGCGCGTCCGGCTCTCAACCAGAAAAGCGCGATCGTCAGAGGCCAATACAAACCGTTCGACACGGCCGCGGTCGTCACGACCGCTGCGGCGCATCCTCTGTTGCCCGACAAGAGCGGAAAAAGGGTTCGCTTCTTGCGTGCGGCCCTTGACGGTCATTTCCATCATCGCACGGGTCATTGGCGCCTGCATGACGGGGCTGGGCGTCACAGAGCGGTGCGCAGCGACTGGTTCCCGGCTGACAGAAGTCTGCGCTGCGGCGACGTTCAAAACGCCTGCGCCCAACAGACTCGCCAAGATCCATGCGACTGCGCGCATCAGCACCTCATCTCAACCTATCGCGAATGTCCCCGCACAAGATTATTTAGCGGTTTATTTTGTTGAAAAAAGGGCCTGTATCCGACCCCAAAGCGCCCCAATTTCAGCCGTTTGTGACCGAAACGGGACAATTCTCCAAAACCGCGGCGCCGGGCATTAAGCAGCCATATACTGACCGCCATTCGCCGTCAGCACGGCGCCGGTAATGAAGCCAGCCCCATCATCGGCGAGAAAAGCGACACAGTCGCCAATTTCCTCAGCTTCGCCCAGCCGACCGACGGGAATTTGCGCAGTGATTTTCTTCAGCACATCCTCGCTCATCGCTGACACCATGTCCGTGGCGATATAACCGGGCGCAACCGCATTCACCGTAACCCCCTTGAATGCGCCTTCCTGCGCCAGCGCGCGGGTAAAACCGATCATGCCCGCTTTTGCGGCTGAATAATTCACCTGACCCATCTGGCCCTTCTGGCCGTTGATTGAAGAGATATTGATGATGCGCCCAAAGCCGCGATCGCGCATGCCCGGGAAAACGTTGTGAGACATGTTAAAGACAGAATCGAGATCAGCCGTCATGACATCGCGCCACTGTTGAACCGACATTTTATGAAACATGCCGTCACGGGTAATGCCGGCGTTGTTCACCAGAATATCGGTAGCGCCCTGCTTGGCTTCGATTTCTGCAATCCCCGCTTTACAGGCGTCATAATCCGAGACGTCCCACTTGAATGCGCTGATGCCGGTTTCTTCCGTACATTTCTGCGCCGCTTGATCATTGCCGGCGTAGGTCGCGGCAACGTTGCAGCCTTTTTCTTTCAAACGCTTGGCGATTGCGAGACCGATGCCGCGCGTGCCGCCTGTAACAATTGCATTTCTGGCCATGTTCTTCTCCCGTCATTATGTTGGCGCCGGATCGCGCAACCTGTTTTTATTCTACTCTCTACACGCATTAAAACTTTGTCAGCGCTCTACGCACATGGCGATCCCCATGCCGCCGCCAATGCATAAAGTCGCAAGACCTTTGTTCTTGTCCGAACGCTTCATTTCATGCAGCAGCGTAATCAGAATACGCGCGCCGGATGCGCCGATCGGATGACCGAGCGCAATGGCTCCGCCATTAACATTGACCTTATCTGCATCCCAGCCAAGCTCTTTGCCGACAGAAAGCGCTTGTGCGGCAAAGGCTTCATTCGCTTCAATCAGGTCGACGTCATCTAACGACCAGCCTGCTTTTTCGAGCGCGCGCCGCGACGCCGGCGCAGGCCCGATGCCCATGATTGACGGGTCCACGCCGCAATGGGCCCAGGAAGCGATGCGCGCCAGAGGCTCAAGTCCGCGCTTTTCAGCCTCCTGTTCAGACATGACAATAACGGCTGCTGCGCCGTCATTTAGACCGGAAGCATTTGCAGCCGTCACCGTTCCCCCGTCGCGTTGAAATGCAGGTTTCAATCCAGAGACGCCCTCAACCGTAGCGCCGGCGCGGATATATTCATCCTCTTCAAAAACAGTTTCGCCTTTACGGGTTTTAATGACAACCGGCGTGATTTCATCTTTGAACTTTCCGGCGCTGCGCGCCGCCTCTGCTTTATTCTGACTGGCGACGGCGAAAGCGTCCTGTTCTTCGCGCGTGATCTGATATTTTTCAGCCAGATTTTCCGCGGTCTGGCCCATGTGATAATTGTTGAAAGCATCCCAAAGCCCATCGACAATCATCGTATCAGCAAAGTTTGACGGACCCATTTTAACGCCGTTGCGCAAATGCCCGGCATGGGGAGCAAGGGACATATTCTCATGTCCGCCAGCCGCCACAATCTCAGCATCGCCCAGCGCCACCGTCTGAGCGGCCATGGCGACCGCGCGCAATCCGGACCCGCAGACCTGATTAATTGTGCTTGCAGGCCGCTCCACAGGAACGCCCGCGCCGACACTCGCCTGTCGCGCCGTATTCTGGCCTTGTCCGGCCTGAAGCACGTGGCCCATGACGACTTCAGCGACATCCTCCCCGGCAATGCCGGCCCGTTCAATCGCAGCGGACAACACTGTCTCGCCCAGTTTCGCGGCGGGAACACTCGAAAGGCCGCCGCCAAATGACCCTATGCCCGTGCGCGCTGCTGAAACGATGACTGCATTCGCCATAAATTTGCTCCTGTTCCGGTTGTGCCTGGACGAAGGGCGGCGAAGACAGCCGCACAGCGCGGGAAACGCCCGCCAAGCCCTTGCTTTTGCTTCAATCTTGCATCACACGCGTATGCAAAATGCGTTTTCGTGCTATAGCGGGATTAAGCATACGCACAAGAGCGTCGCACTGCAAAAATGCGATAGCTGCGTTGACCAACCTGTGAGCGAAACGCGCTGGCGCAAACGATACGTCGGGAGGACCCTTATGGCCGACAATACCGCAGACACGGCTGACAAAACCAAAGAGAAAAACCCCGGCAAAGGCCGTACAAACGGCGCAGCAAGCGATCCAATAGTTATAAAGAAATACGCCAATCGACGTCTTTATAATACTGCAACCAGTTCTTACGTCACGCTCGATTTTTTATCGGACATGGTCAAGAAAGGTGAAGACTTTGTCGTCTATGACGCCAAGTCAGGCGATGACATCACTCATTCCGTTCTTACACAGATTATATTTGAAGAAGAAAGCAAAGGCCAGAACCTCTTGCCTATTCAGTTTTTGCGTCAACTGATCAGATTCTACGGCGACAGCCTGCAGACCTTTGTCCCCTCTTATCTTGAAATGAGCATGAATGCGTTTTCGCAAAACCAAGACGATCTGCGCAAGCGCATGCGTGACGCTTTTGGCGCAACACCGGGATACGCCATGTTTGAAGAAGGCGTACGACAAAATCTGGAACTTTATAGTCAGGCTATGAAAATGTTCGCGCCGATGGGCAATCTATATGCGTCCAAGGAGCAAAACGAAGAGAGCGCTGAAGATATCGACGACGTTAAGGCGCAGCTTGCCGCTCTTCGCGCAAAACTAGACGAACTCGAAAAAAGCAGCTCGTAAAAAAGAGCCCGGCTTTTTGCTTCAACCCTGTAACCGCGGCGATGTCGTCGGCGGCGTGTTTGGCGCACCTTCAGGCAGCCAGGCCGGCGCTGTTTCCGGCTTGCCGAGCAGGAAACCCTGCAAGTAATCAACGCCAAGGCCTTTCAGCAACATCGCATCGGCTTCATTGTCCACCCATTCTGCGACCGTCTGCATACCGAAATTGCGGGCAAGATCGAGAAGCGTCCTTACAAAAAGCTGGTTCTCGCGCGATGACGATACGCCCGTAACGAAGGACCCGTCGATTTTTAAAATATCGATGTCCATCGCTTTGAGGTTCCGGAAAGATGTGTATCCGGCGCCGAAATCGTCAATGCCGAACGAACAGCCGATGTTTTTGATTTCCTGAACGAATTCTATTGACGCATCAATGGCGTCAATCACTTGCGTTTCTGTCAGCTCCACTGTGATGCGATTTGCGAGCGCCGCATTCGCGCGCAGATGGGAAATATACCCCTCCGCCCAGACAAAATCCTTTACCGTCTCCATGGAGATGTTCACGTTCAATTGAATATTCGGGCAGATGGCGAGCGTGTTGGTCGCTAATTCAAGAACACGCCGATCCAGCAAATGAACGAGCCCCAACCGCTCAGCAGCTGGAATAAACTCCGGCGCCGGCACTTCCTGACCATTCTCGCCGCGCATTCGGATCAAGCATTCAAATTTCGTTGGCTCTTCGCCAAGGTCGGAAACAATAGGCTGAAAGGCAAGGCGCACGCGTCGTTCATTAAGGGCGGTCAAAATGACGTCAGACATATGCGTGTTGCGACGGCGCAGGCTGACAGTGTCAGTTTTCTCTGAAAAAGTTGACCAGCTCGACTTACCCTGCCGGCGCGCCGCATCTAAAGCTGCTTCGGCGCGCGCCATGGCGACATTTGATGAGTCAGCGTTCTCCGGCAACATCACAGCGCCGACACAGATCGACGCCGCAACGCCGCCGCGGCGCGTCTCGATAACGCTCTCCCGAACGGCGTTCATAAGCTGTGCGCACATTGCTCTCAGCGAGTCCGCGTCGCAAGACTGAATAATAATACCGAACTTGGTGCCCGCCACGCGGCCGATATGATCGTCAGGGCCTAAAACGCCGGCAAGTCGCTTCGAAATCTCGATGATAACCTTGTCAGCAGCCTCGAAACCGAAATCGGCGTTAACGGCGCCGAGATCGTCAATGCCGGCGAGCAGATAGGCGGCGCAGCGCTCGCCGCTGACGGCGCGCTGGATAGAACCTTCAAGCTCACGGCGCAGATATACCCGGTTAAGGTGACCGGTGAGTTCATCATTAGTCGCCAACCATGCAAGGTGACGCTCACGTCGTTTCTGATTTTCAACAGAGCGCAACACGCTGATCAGCCGACGTTCTCCGGCAACCCCTATCCAGCCTCCGCGTTCTTCGACCCAATGCGCCTCGCCGTCATCGCGGCGCAATTGATACTCGCAAAAATAACTGGTCTCGCGTCCTGCAAAAGCCTCTGCCCGGCACGGGTCGGTTTCACCTTCAACTCTGGCGTTGAACTGATCGATGGAACTGATTGCCTGTGCGTTGGCGACGCCGACGATACGCGCAGCAGCCGCCTCGTCGGACCAGCGCAGAACGCCCACTGACGGATCAAACTCAAACATGGACTGAAGCGAACCCTCAACACTCGGCGCGCTGTCACTGTCACGATTTCCGTAAGGCGCCTGATCGCTGACGCCAGTCCGCCCGGCATTTTCACTGCGCGAGGAAGTTTCAGAGAACGCGCCTTGCGCTCCAGCACCTATAAAGGCTTCGGCGTTTTCGCCCATTAGTCCCAACCGTACGATTACAATCAGACATTACGCGCGGAGCCGTAAATAAAATTTGAAGTTCTGAAACGCTTATCGGCGCGATTTTTGCGAATTCTGCGTCAATGAAACCTATTGTTAACCTTCCGGCCGTTTTGCCGACGCGTTCCTGCCGCCCTGTCGCCAGCCGCCGGTCACGGTTTCATGTCCGTTCTCTCAGGACGGCTCCCGCTATGGCGCACGCATCATCTCGCATTGAAATTGACTGCGTATCGACAGCTTTTTCAGCAAGACGCAAGGGCGTCTATCCTGTTTCGAATGAAAGCCGCCCGTGCGGAATGATCGTCAATATTGTCGTTTAGGCGTAGTTCCAACCAATTATCCGAGGGTGCCGTCGGCGACAGAAAGGTCGCGCCGTGCGGTCACGGTGGTGACGATAAACCCGGCCATAAAGTCCAGAAACGTCATCGACATAAATAGGAAAAAGACTGAATTTCCAAAGCCTTTGACAATAATGAACAAGAGCAACGCGACGACAAAAACAACCACAGACAGAGCGTGATTCATGATGGATTCAGAGCCGGTTCTGGTCGCCCGCAGCAACTCGACAAAAAGAAGCCCCATGCTGCCAAGCAGGAAGACATCGCCCCAAGTCACATCCCAGATGTCGTCTGAGACCATCGGCAATTGAACGAATAACATATCATACCAGGGCGTATCCGCTGTGCCGACAGCGCCTGTCAGCGTCAAAACTGCATAGACAACGAGACTTATCCCCAGAAGCGGAACCATTTGATACATTTCCCGCATACTCCCTTTTGCGGCCGCCCCCCACGGAAGCTGGGCAATGGCGGCGCTTTCTTCCCAGCTCTATTGTGTCGTTTTAACACACTGAAATCGCATCGTGCAGCCTTAATCGCGGCTTTCCGTGATGGTTTTCGGCGACCGTGACCGTGAGAGCAGCCATAAAACGCCTGTTAAATCCCGAATCGCAACCAGAAAACGCCCCAAATTAGTGTATTTTGAAGTGCCGTGCACCCGCGGCCGGTGAGATACGGGTACAAATGCGACCGTAAAACCCTCTCGTCGCATTAATGCAGGCAGATAGCGGTGCATATGGTCAAAAAATGGCAAACGCAAAAACGCTTCCCGGTAAAACACCTTCAGCCCGCAACCGGTATCGACAGCGCCATCTTTCAGCAGACGACGCCGAATGCCGTTGGCCATTCGGGACGCCCATTTTTTGGCCGCTGCATCCTGACGCGCACGGCGTTCTCCGGCGACCATGGCGATCGAAGGCGGATCGGCCTCTTCGGATAATTTCGACAACAGCAAGGGAATATCTGCGGGGTTGTTCTGTCCGTCGCCATCCAGCATCGCAACAATATCCGCACGGGCGGCGAGGATTCCGGTCCTCAGCGCACGGCTTTGACCGGCGTTCTGACCGTGGCGCACGATCCGCAATTGCGGCGTGCGCTCTTGCGCCGCTTTCAGGACCGAGAAAGTTTCATCGGTGGAAGCGTCATCAACGACGATAATTTCATGGGCCGCTTCCCCCAACGCTGCTGAAATTTCATCAATCAGCGCTGCGGCGCCCCCCGCCTCATTATGCATGGGCGCGACTATGCTGACGGTTGGCTGACCGCCGGCGCCCTCGCCCGCGTTTTGCTGTTCCCCGGCAGCTTGCCAGGCAAAAAACGCCGGCATTCCAGAATGATCATAAAGCACCATGGAAGGCGCTCATAACTGATCCGAACGAGCGGGTCACGCACCGATCGACCATCACCCCGAATTAGCAACCTCGACATCACGGGCGATATGCCGGAGACAGCGCCTCGCAATTCTTATAAAGTCCATCCTTGTGAGGGGTTCATCATGACACAGGCGCCGCGCGAAGCGCCGGCGGCGATCCGGCTGCTGGCTGTCGGCGTTTTCGCCGCATGGGTCGCGCTTGCAGGGCTTTGGACGCTTCCGCCGCTGGACCGCGATGAAGCGCGCTTCGCGCAAGCGACGGCGCAAATGCTCGAAACAGGCGATTTCATCGCCATCCGATTTCAGGAAAAAGAGCGCAATAAAAAACCCGCCGGTATCTATTGGCTGCAGGCTGCAAGCGTTTCGGCGCTTTCAGCTGTTGAGAACCGCGAAATCTGGGCCTACCGGATTCCGTCGATTTTCGGGGTCGTCTTCGCGGCGATATTTACCTTTCTCACTGCAAGAAGGCTCTATGATCAGCGTACAGCCCTTCTTGCCGGTCTGCTGATTTCCTCTGCGCCAGTGGTGGCGGCGGAGGCGACGATCGCCAAAACCGACGGCGTCTTGCTCGCCCTGATCTGTCTTGCGCAATACGCTTTCGTTGAAATTTATGCAGCAAGAGAAGAAGGGCGCGCCAAGGGGTGGGCCTGGCCGCTGGCTTTCTGGACCGCCCACGGAGGGGGCATTCTTATAAAAGGCCCCATTGGGCCCATGGTTTCGTTCCTGACAGGCATTGGGCTCGCTATAACCGAGCGAAAAATGAGCTGGGCATTCCGCATGCGCCCAATCATCGGCATTCTCATCCTTGTCATAATTGTCGCGCCCTGGGCGTTCGCCATAAATGCGGCGACGGAGGGTCGATTTTTTTCCGACGCCATTGGCGGGGATATGCTGGGCAAGGTCGGCGAGGCGCAGGAAAGTCACGCCGGACCGCCCGGCTACCACACGGTCATGGTCTGGGTAATGTTCTGGCCGGCGGCGGCATTGCTTGCTTCGGGCCTTGCTCATATCTGGCGCGACCGAAAACAATGGCAGGCGCGCTTTCTTCTTTCCTGGATTGTGCCGGCATGGGTCGTCTTCGAAATATCGGCGACAAAACTGCCGCATTATGTCCTGCCGCTCTACCCCGCGCTCGCCATCGTTGCGGCTCATGCGGTGATGAAGGACGGGCCTGCACAGACCTTTCTGCGTAAAGCCGGCGCCATAGGCTACGGGATTGTCGGATTGATCGCGGCAGGTCTTGTCGGCGGGCTGCCGATTTTTTTGAGTGCGGCGCCCATGACGATGATCTGTTTTGCATTGGCCGCGGCGATTGCGTTTGCGAGCCTTTTTATTGCGTATCTTTTCTGGAAAGGACGCGCCTGGAGCGGCGGCGTAAGCGCCGCGCTTCTCGCCGGCATTTACGCCTGGATATTGATGGGCGCCGTTTTGCCTGGACTCAACCAACTGGCCGTCTCGCCTCGTTTATCGATTGCGCTTGAAAGCGCCGGGCGTCATCCGATCCACAATGAGGCGGATCCGATCGCGATCGCCGGCTATTCTGAACCTTCAGCAATTTTCCTGATTGGCACGGAAACAAAACTGACCACGGGCGATTATGCTGCGAGACTTCTAAAGTCCGGCGCCGTCAGCGCGGCCGCGGTCGACCAACGCGAACGCGATGCGTTTTTAAGCGAATATGGCCCCGGCGCAGACGATCTTCTTACTCTTGCCGTCATTGATGGGCTCAATTACTCCAAGGGCGATCCGGTCGAGATCGCGATATTCGTTAAGCCCGCGAAAGACTGACGCCATGGCCGCCAGCGAAATGAACAGGGAAGCTTCGGCGGTCCGCCCGCTCATTGCCTCCTTCTGGTTCTGGGTCGGCGCGATCACTGTTGTGCGTATCTTGTTGTTGCCCATCGCCGATGGCGGTCTCGGGCCCGATGAAGCGCAATATTGGTACTGGGCGCAAAGCTTTGACTTTGGATATTTTTCAAAACCTCCAATGATCGCCTGGATCATTGCCGCGTTCACAGGCCTTTTCGGAGACGCCGCCTGGGCGGTTCGGCTGCCCGCTCCTTTATTGCAAGCGGGCGCCGGCGTCTTCGTCTATCTCACTGCAAAGCGACTTTTTTCACCACAAATTGCTTTTTGGGCCGGCCTTGGATGGCTGACGCTGCCGGGTGTTATTCTGTCTTCTTCCCTGATCACAACAGACGGACCTCTTCTTCTGTTCTGGAGCGGCGCCTTTTATTGCCTTGTACGGATCATTGACGGCGATCAGCATAAGCCGACTGACTTCGCAGCACTGGGCGCTATGATCGGTCTCGGTCTGCTTTCGAAATATGCAATGACATATTTTATTGCCGCTCTTGCGATCACGCTCGTCACATCGCAGACGGCGCGGCGCGCGTTCGCCCAGCCGCAAGCCGCTATTGCCGCCGGCATCGCAATTGCTCTCATTTCACCAAATTTGATCTGGAATATCCAACATGACTTCCAGACCGTCGCCCATACTGCCGCGAACGCAAACTGGGGAAGTGATTTATTCAAACCGGGCAAGCTCGCCGGCTTCGCCATTTCGCAATTTGCCGTGTTTGGCATCATCCCATTTGCGGTACTCGCAGCTGTGGTTTTCATGACCGCACGAGGGGCGGCATTTCTGAATGCGACCGGCGCCGCCCAGCGGATGTTATTAATTTTCGCCCTTACGCCGCTTTTCATCGTCAGTATGCAGGCTTTTATTTCAAGGGCGCATGCCAATTGGGCGGCGACCGCTTACCCTGCCGCCATCATCCTGGTTACAGCATTACTGATGCGAAATGGAAAAGCATGGCTTGCCAAGCTTAACGTCGGGCTCCACGCCCTTGGCATGACAGTATTCACAATCGCCATGACAAATTTTTCGCTTCTGGACCGATTAGGCGCGGGACGAGCAGTTGCCGAATTGCGGGGGTGGGAGACGATGACCGCCGCCATCGCTGCTGAAGCGGCGCCAGGCGATGTCATCCTTTTTGACGATCGATCCATGATTGCAGAAATGCTCTATCACCAACGCGATCAGAATTTGAATATCGCGACGCTCGATCCGAACGCCGGCGTTCACCACCATTATGAAGCTGTTCTTCCGTTCGATGCCAGATTTCACGAAGAGGCGCTATTCGTCTCCATTCTCCCGACCGACGCGCATGTGAATTATCGGTTTAGGACGATCATACCGCGCGGCTTTGTATCCGGTGATCTTGGCGTCGGGGAGCAACGAACGTTTTATCTTTTCGACCTCGACGATTACTACGGCCCCAACGATAAGAAATAGCGACCGCTCAACGCCCTTGACGCTTCGGCCGCATCATTTGCGCGCGCCGCAGCCCCTGCACGCCATTACGAAGGCTGAACCGAACTATCCGGAAGCCGCCCCTCACTGAATTAAGAGCCGCCTTTCCATAGTGGACGCCCCAAAGCAGAAACGAAATGATCGCCAATGTCCATTTTGGATAACGCTCCGAATAATGGTTTTTGAAAAAGAGAATCTTGCTTCGGGTCTTCCAAGCTGAAACCTGAGCGGCGCCGGTGCGGCTTGATCCTTGCCGGTGGATCACCTCGACATGCGGACTGTAAAAAACGCGGCCGCCCGCCCGGCGAAAGCGATGGCAAAAATCGATATCCTCCACATGCAGAAAATAGCGCTCATCCATGCCGTTGATGCGCCAGTAATCGTCTGCCGATAAAAAGAAACATGCCCCAGAGATTGTCGGCATTTCTACAAGATCGTCAGGGGGCGGCGCTTCGTGTAGATTAAACCGTTGGAACATGGGCGCATTCGGCGCTAATTTATAAAGCCTGCCGGCCTCAACAATTGCGCGCCAGGGCGTAAGCTCGGTCCGGCGCGCACCGCGCTGTTCTTTCCCATCAGGGCTGATCAGTTTCGCGCCAATCATCCACGGCTGCAGCAAAGAGGCGCTGTCTTCACGCAGTCGAGCGGCGCCCTCCGGCGGTAAAACAGCATCCGGGTTGATGAATAACAAAAGCGGCGAGCGCGCCGCGCGCGCACCGAGATTGCATGCTGCGGCGAACCCCACATTGCCATGATCGGAGATCACACGCACTGGCGGCGCGATGACACCGACATCGCTTTCACGAATCGCTTTTTCGACAGCGCCGGATGGGTTTCCATTATTGACAAGAATAATCTCTGAAATATCTCGTTCGCCGCGAAGCGCCGTCAGACAACGTCCGAGCAAGGGTCCCGTGTGATAGCTGACTACGATCGCACTGATCGACGCGGCCCCAGCCTCGCTCACAACTGCCGCGTCCAGTTCGTGTGCAGGGAATGGGCAAGCCCTACGCCCATGGCGGCAAGCGCCATCGCCGCAAACCGCCATACCTGCCAGAGGCTGCCCTCGATCATGATTGAAACAAAAATGGCTGCAAACGCTCCAGCGGCGGCCGATATGATCGGCTTTTGCAAATTCGCCGCGGAAAAAGCCCGCGCGCCCCAGAATAAAAATCCGGCGAATGCAGCGACGCCTGGCAATCCGAGCTCAAGCCAGATTTGCAAAAAGAGATTGTGCGGATGGGTCGGCATTACCGATAGCGGCGCACCGGCGCCCGGCACATCGATCATCGGCGCAATATCTTTCCAACTGCGCGCATAGTCGGCGCCAAAACCAAAAGGCAAACCCTCGGAAATGCGTTCAGCAACCGATTGCCAAACCGCGACGCGATGCAAAGCCGACGGCGGAAGTATGCCTTCGCCTGCAGCAAAAATTGATTCGACAGGAAGAAATCGCGCCAACGGCGCCAGAATTAATGCAGCAAGAAAAACGCCGACAAGCCCAAAGATCGTAGCCCGCGGCACCTTGAAAGCCGCCGTTCCCGCGAGAAGACCGGTGAGCAAGGCAACCGTGTTCGCCATCACGTCATTGGACACAGCCGCGACAATTCCAAGAACAAGAACGCCGAGCGCGGCGTAGCGGTTGCGAATGCCGGCGACGATGATGCCGGCTGGAAAAATTGCAGGCGCAAGCGCCGTTACGCCGCGGCCAAGCGCAACGCTATCCTTGGCTCGCTCCGGGGTCGGATCATCGGGCGGGAGGATCGCACGCAAGGCGCCGTCGGTCACTCCCTCAAATGCAAGCACGCCCATGCCCAAAACGACCGCACCGGCGAAGGCAACGCTAAGACGGTAACTCCATGCCCGGTTCAAGTGCACCGAGAACCAGCACACGCTTCCTCCAACCAGCAATGGCGCGAGCACCCATAATCCGAGCGACGGCATGCCGCGCGGCGACCAGAAGCCGGAAAAAGAAATCCACATGCAAAAAAAGACGATAGACAACAGCGCAGCAAAAAACGGCTTTTGCGGCTCAAGCCGGTCAAAGACGGCGCCAAACGTCGAAATCCAGAAATCACCGCGCAAAAAGGCTGGAATGCTCGCCAGCAAAAGCCATGGGGCGATCCCGCGATGACCAAAGACCACTGTCAGCGGCAAAATCGCAAATAACCCAAACAACAGGTAAAGACTGACCTGGTCGCGGCGTTCTTTGAAAGTTGCGCGCGCCATCGCTGACCCGCCTAGCTACGCGCGCGCAGATCAGGCGCCAGGGCTTCTTCCGCGAGTATTTTAAGGACTTCATCGCGCGCCAGAACTGATTGTTCTTTCTGACCGAGGCGCCGCAAAGACAGTTTTTTCTCCTCCGCCTCGCGTGCGCCAATAACAGCGATTACCGGCACCTTGGCGTGGGAGTGTTCGCGCACCTTGTAATTAATTTTCTCATTACGGATGTCGAGTTCAGCGCGCAAACCCGCAGCACGGAGTTGCGACAGCGTTTCCTCTGCATACGCATTAGCCTCAGATGTAATCGTGGCGACCACAACCTGAACCGGCGCAATCCAGAACGGCAGCTTGCCCGCATAATGCTCGATCAAGATACCGATAAAACGCTCATAGCTCCCGAAAATCGCCCGGTGCAACATAATCGGGCGGTGACGGGCAGCATCTTCGGCCACATAGCTCGCATCGAGCCGTTCCGGCAGCACGCGATCAGACTGGATGGTGCCGACCTGCCAGGTGCGCCCGATCGCATCGGTCAAATGCCACTCAAGCTTGGGAGCATAGAACGCACCCTCCCCAGGCAACTCTTCCCAGCCATACTCTTCGGTCGCAAGCCCGGCGGAAATCACCGCATCCCGCAGTTCCGCCTCGGCGACATCCCAATCTTCGTCCGAGCCAAACCGATTTTCCGGGCGCAAGGCAAGCTTGATCGCATATTTCTCAAATCCAAGATCGCGGTAAACCCGATCAGCAAGCTGACAGAAATCGCGCACCTCATCGACAATCTGATCTTCCCGACAAAAAATATGCGCATCGTCCTGGGTGAACTGACGCACTCGCATCAATCCGTGCAACGCCCCATGGGGCTCGTTGCGATGACAACAGCCATTTTCATAAAGACGGATCGGCAAATCGCGGTAACTCTTGATGCCCTGCTTGACGATCAGCACATGCGCCGGGCAGTTCATTGGCTTCATCGCCATAAGGTCAGCGGCTCCGGACAGCACCGGCGCTTCTTCATCCGTATTCGGCACTTCATCGGGAACGACAAACATGTTCTCGCGATATTTCCCCCAATGGCCGGACTGCTCCCACTGGCGCGCATCCATCAATTGCGGGGTTTTCACTTCCGCATAGCCGGCATCGTCAATCCGGCGACGCATATAAGCCTCCAGCTCACGCCAAATATGATAACCGTTCGGGTGCCAGAAGACTGACCCTTGCGCCTCGGGCTGCAGATGGAAGAGGTCCATCTCGCGCCCAAGTCGGCGGTGGTCGCGTTTTTCAGCTTCTTCAAGACGATGCAGATAAGCTTTCAGATCTTTTTCGTTCGACCAGGCCGTACCGTAGATCCGGTGCAGCATCGGGTTGCGATGATCGCCGCGCCAATAAGCGCCAGCAACCTTCATCAATTTAAACGCCTTACCAATATGTTTCGTAGACGGAAGGTGTGGTCCACGGCACAAATCGTGCCAGTCGCCGTGAAAATAGATTTTGACATCTTCATCACCAGGCAAGTCGGCGATGATTTCCGCTTTATAGTTTTCACCGATATTTTTGAAATGCGCGATGGCGTCGTCGCGATCCCAGACTTCCCTCCGGGTCAGACGCCCCTCGTCGACAATTTCGCCCATGCGCTTTTCGATCTTTTCCAGATCGTCAGTCGAGAACGGTTCGTCGCGCGCAAAGTCGTAAAAGAAACCGTCTTCAATGTTGGGACCGATGGTCACTTGGGTGCCCGGAAACAACTCCTGGACCGCCTGCGCCATAAGGTGTGCAGTATCGTGGCGGATGATGTCGAGTGCGTCTTGGTGATCGCGAGTGACAATTTCGACCGAGGCGTCATGATCAATCTCGCCGAAGAGATCGCGCACCTCGCCGTCGACTTTCACCGCAAGCGCTTTTTTCGCCAGCGATTTGGAGATGTTCTCAGCGATATCGGTTCCGGTCACTGCGCCGTCAAATTCGCGGACAGAACCATCGGGAAGCGTAATAGCGACCATAAGACTTCTACTGCTCAATCAAATCTGCTGCGCCGCGGCACTTCCAGCGCAAAATAGAGGGCCATAAGCGAAAACGACCATAGGCTCAATGTGCGCCATGTCACGGCTGCAGGCAAAACGTCAAACGAATATTAACCATGATCGGGCGTTCTCTTGCGGAGAAAACGGCGCGACGGTTCAGCGCCGGGCGATCAGAAGAGGCCCTGACCGATATGGCGACTGAAACAAGCGCTGCCAACGCGCCAAAACAGATGATTACAGGCGTGCGCCTCATCATCTTCGCGCTTTTAATTGGGGTTAGCGCTTTTATCTTTGTCAATCGCGAAAAACTGGCGCTGACGACGGTGAACTCCCTGGCGGCGTTCCTGGTCGGCGGCTCGGCCGGCCCCGACGGCAAAACAGTCTCCACTTCTATTTATGACGCCGCGGTCACGGCGCTTTCTGCGCCCGCAGACCCTGGCGAGGGCGGCGCGGTCGCCGCTCTTGGAAACGATATCTTTCTAATCACCCGACTGGGCGATTTCTGGCGGCTTGATGAAAAAACCGATGAATTCGTTCCGCTCAAGATAGAAGCGCCCGGCGAAGTCGTGGAGGGCGAATTCTTCTATCGGCGACCAAAAGACTTTGCTAGCCTCGGCTATAAAGACCTCATTTTACGCAAACGCGCAAATAACCGGATTGAGGCGACAATCTCCCGCGCGCGCATTAATCGCGATATTCCCTGCATATCCATCGTCGTCTATCAGACCGAATTCGCCCCGGAAGATTTGACGCCGGAAGGCGCGCCTGATTCGGACTGGCGGGAAGTTTGGCAAAGCAGTCCCTGCATCGACAGCGCGCCCGGCACGTTTCCATTTCAGTCCGGCGGCGACATGGCTTTCCTGCCGGACGGCCGGCTCGGCATTTTCGTCGGCGACTTCGGGAATGACGGTCACAACCGCAAAACACCGGGCATCGACCCGCAGGATCTCGGCAACGACTACGGCAAGGTTCATGCGATTGACGTCGGAACCGGCGTATCTGAAATTTTTTCCTACGGACATAGAAACCCAGGCGGGCTGGTCGTCGATCTCGATGGCGCGGTCTGGGTCTCCGAACACGGCCCCCAGGGCGGCGATGAATTGAATCGCGTTGAAGCTGGCGGCAATTACGGCTGGCCTCTTGAGACTTACGGGGTTCACTATGGGACCAAAACCTGGCCGCCGGACGCAACGACAGGCGTTCAGGATCGTTTTATCCGTCCGATCTATGCATTTGTCCCATCTATGGCGATGTCGTCGCTGGCAGTTGCTGACGGGTCCGAGTTTCCGAACTGGCGCGGCGATCTTATTCTCGGCACGCTGAAATATCAGCGCCTGATGCGGATGCGTATCCGCGAGGGCCGCGTCATTCTCGCCGAGCCTTTGCCGCTTGGCGCGCGGGTGCGCGACGTAACGGTCGACGCCAAAGGCAGAATTTACGTAAAAGATGACAATCGCGACGCCGTTTATCGCTTGACCAATGCGACATCGAACGCGGCACCGGCGCAAGGGCCCGTAGGCGTTCTGGCAATGGCCGGCTGTGCGGCGTGCCACCAGATTGCCGCCGACGCCCCGGCTCAAGCAGCGGCGCCTTCGCTTCAGACCGTTTTTGGCAGGAATATCGCCTCACAACGCGGCTACGCCTACTCCAGCGCATTAAAAGACGCTAACGGGGCGTGGACTGAAGAGCGTCTCAGTGCTTTTCTGACTGATCCCCAAGGCTTTGCGCCTGGAACAACAATGCCTGCCGCTGATCTGACGGAAACTCAAATTACGGATGTGATAGCGGCGCTCAAACAGACAAGACATCAATAGCTTGAAAAACTAGAGACGACTTTTCAACGCCTTTGCCAGCCAATCCGCTGCATACGGATCATGAGTGAAAAACAGATCCGGCTCAACAAGCTCGATTTCCATTAAAGTCATATGCGTTGCATGCAGAATTGCATCGACGCGGCCATAGACAATGCCGTCAGGACAAAGTTTCAGCAGGCGGGACGTCTCCGCCACGGCCCAGTCGGGCGCTGAAACTGCGCGTGTTGAACCGCCATGCTCTTCCTGAACGCGTATATCGCCCGCTTTTGGCGATTTCAGGACTGCATGAGAAAATTCGCCGTCGAAGAATATCATCGAGGTTTCGCCCAGCGTTTTTATTTCCGGCAAAAACGGCTGCACCAATGCCTCACCATTCAGGCGTGTCGCCGCCGCCTTCAACTCCGCGGCGTCATTTCGCCTGATATGGGACAACCCGCTTGCCGTGCCGCCGACCAATGGCTTTACGATAGCCTCATCCAGCCGCAGCGCATCCATTGCAGCAGCAATCGCATCAGCATGGGGCGCAATCCGAACCATCGGCGGGGTTGGCGCGCCTTTTTTCGCCAGATCCGACAAATAGGTCTTCGCCATATTCCAGCGAAGAACAGACGGCGGATTGAGAAGCCGGGCGCCGCGATCCATCCGATCAATCCAACCGGTAAATTCATCAGCCTGATCGAAATAATCCCAGGTCGAACGCACGACCGTCAGCGACGCCTTTTCGAATGGTTCGAAGTCTCCATTCCAGGGCGCTGCAGCGACGGAAACCCCATGCGCCTCTAAAGCGTTTGCCAATTTTACATCGCTCGCCGTGAGGCCCGGCCATTTTGCACAAGTGGCTAAAATGATATCTATCATATTCGGACCAATAACGAGTTGCTGCTATGAAAGCGATAGATGCAGCATGTCGAAATCTAGCGGTCTCGCCCGTCTATTGATCGACATCACAATAAGAGGAACCGGCATGTTAAGATTTTTCATCGCCATTACCGTCCTGCTCTTCCCTGCCAAAGCCATTGCAACCGATACAATTGAAGACCTCGCATTTCTTGAAGGTCATTGGCGCGGCGGCAGCGATGGTTTCGTCTTTGAGGAAATCTGGTCCTCGCCCGAAGGCGGCGTGATGACAGCCATGGCGCGCGGTATTTCCGGCGAAACGGTACGTGTTCTGGAATATGTCGTTATTTCGGAAGAAAACGGCCAGCTTGTTATGCGATTTAAGCATTTCAATACGGACTATTCTGTCTGGACGGGTGAGGAAAATGCGCCCTTGGAGCTGACGCTGAAAACACTGGATGGAACAGACGCGGTTTTCACAGCCGACCCGCCAACGCATTCGGTAGCATCAATCCGCTATTGGAAGCCAAGTGACAAAACCCTTCAAGTCGACGTCAAACAGATCGAAAATGGCGAACCTGGCGGGTTTTCATTACTCTTTAAGCGGATAGATTAAGCCGCTGTTCGAAGCTTGAAAACGTGCGCAACGGCGTCCGCGAGCTCGAGCATTTCAGCGAGATTGATCATGGATCGAGCAACTGTTTCTTCGCTCCACTCGCCATTCATCAGATTGACCATAGAGAAGCGGTTCTCGCCCTCAACATCAACGATAAGATGATCTTCAAAGGCGACAGCGCGAACCTTCTCACCGTGCGCTATATTGCTCATTCGCTCCAGAACAACTGGATCAAATACTGCGCGCGCTTCCACCTGGTCGGTGGACCGCATTCGGAATCGACTTTCGAATGCAGGCGCAACCACGCCGACAGATTTCATGTCAACATGTCGCGCTGAGAAAGGCCAATTGATATGACGGCTGCGCAACTGGGTGACGCCGTGAAGCCTGCGCGGAGATATAAAAGCCATAGCAAGATGATAAATATCCGGCCCATCTTCAACGCGCTCCACCCACTCAAATGCGTTAAGAGAAACGCCGTTGCGCACGCCCTGAAAACCATCTTCGATTTGCGCATTATGCGTTTGATGGCGATGATACTTAGTGCGCGCCTCATCGTCGCCAACGAAATGAGCGCCGCCAATCATGACGCCTGACTGGCGGACAAGCTTTACAGCGTCATCCATGCCGCCATGTTTGTCGATCAAAATTGCGGCTTCCCGCAGCCGATCTGGCGCCCAGGACCGTCTTGCCAGCCATTTGAGGCTTTCCGGCGCGCCGCCAGGCGACGGCACATAAGTCAGCCCAACGTTTTCCGCCAGCGTTGTCAGCGCTTTCGCTTGCAGGACATAACGAGACTGACTGTTCGTCAGCGCTTCAACAAAGCGCTCCCTATACAGAAAAATAGCGCCGCCCATCCATGCCATGAATAATGGGAAGAAAAGTAGAAAACGAGGCGTTACGCCCCACCAAGTATCCGGCAAGAAAAACATCGGAATTAAAAACGAGGCGCAAAAACCTAAGAAAGCAATGCTCATCGGTTTTTCAAGACGGTTCTCACGTTCACCGTTCTTTTTCAGCGCCTCAACTGGCGCCTCTTCGATTTGCGGAATAATCTCCCGTTTCGCAAAGCGCTCAGCATCGCGAAGCCCAAGGCGTCTTTCAATATTGCGCCAGTCGATCTTGGTCATGAGGGCAGGATTACACTGCCAGCGTAAAGAAACAGCTTACTATTCGCTATTTTTTTTGACATTGGCTTGGCGTTCGCCGGCTCGCTCGCGCCAGCTCCAGTCGCCAAGTTTCCAAAAGCGCCACCCCACATGGGGCGCATCCTCCGGCACCGGATCAAATCCATGGCTGCCCAAGGGGTGGCATCGTGACAGCCGAGATACCGTCAGCCAGAACGCCCGTCCAAAGCGATGTTTACGGAAAGCGTCCACAGCGTAGTCTGAACATGACGGCGCATGCCGGCATCGCGCTCCAAGGAGATAAAATACCGGCGACAGAAGCGCCTTATAGATTTTGAGCGCGGCCATGGCGGCTTTATTCAGAAATGTTTGAGGCACTCGTTTTTTTCCGACGCCCTCAGGTTTCTGCGCTGCTTGTTCGGAGATAAGAAAGCCCTGCAGCCGCATAAATGTCATCGAGAGCTTGTTGCTGGCGAAGGATGTGTTCGCCTTCACTTGGCAATTTTTCGCCTGTTTCAATAGCATCGACAACTGCGCGCATCTGATGAACATAGGTTGAAAGCCGATCAATCGGAACGCGTTCTTGAGGCGCGCTTTTCAGATAAATTTTTGCTCCCTCTTGCGGAGCAATCAGTTGTTCGAAGATCAGTGTGTCTCTTGAGCCGACAACCGTCAGGGAGGAAGCGCGAGGCGCATCTAACGCCATGGAACTGTGCAGCCTAGCCGTAACGCCGCCGGCAAAGCGCAATGAGACTTCCATGGTTTCGTCTACGCCTTTCGGCGTCAATGTTGCGCGCGCTTCTATGTTGTCCGGGGCGGCGTCAGCAACCGTCAGCGCCCAGTTCAGCGGATAACATCCGAGATCCATAAATGCGCCTCCGCCGCGCGCCGGCTGGTGGCGAATTTCTGCGCCGTCTCTGTCAGGAATGCCCGCATTAAAGACAGCATCGATTGATTGGATTTCACCCAAGCGACCGGCGGCGATCCACGCCATAACCGTCTCAAACGCTGGATGGTAGCGATAATGGAAGGCCTCAATCAGCCGTTTTCCGGTTTTCTCGGCGCATGCAACAGCTTGGCGCGCCTCATCAATATTCATTGCAAAAGGCTTTTCGCAAAGAACGTGCTTGCCGGCTTCCAGCGCACGAATTGACCACTCCACATGCGCATCGATAGGCAGCGGAATGTAAATCAGATCGATGGAAGGATCTGCAATAATGTCTTCGTAGCTTTGAAGCGCTCGTTGAAATCCGTGCGCTTTTGAAAACTCTTGCGCACGGCGTTGATCACGCGCGGCAATCGCAGAAAGCTCAATGCGTCCCAGCGCTTTTGCGGGGTAAACAAGCGCTTTTGGCGCAATCCGCGCAGCGCCCAGGCAGCCTACTCTAACCGTCTTGTCTGTCATTAACGTCGTCACTCCAATTGGCGACAGACATACGCTCACGCAGCGCCCGGCGCCAGCATTGCGACGCTAGGGCCATTGAGGCCGCGCGCACCGCGTTATATGCGGCGGCGCCACAGGCGCCACATTGCCCGGATTGGCGTCCGCATAATCTTTAAACGCCTCAACAAGACTGGTGTAGGGCGGCAACGCGCCATCATAGATAAACCCGTTAACTTCCGCAGCGCCGTGGATTTCCAGATGCGTATGAACTGTGGTCGCGCGATTATCTACGGCAAGCAAATCCGACACGCGGGCAAACGGGTGCCCTTGCGTTACGATTGCGCCTGTTTTCACCCAGTCAGGAAGCGGCTTCTGCACATGCAGGAAACGGTATCGCAGATTGCTGTCCTTACCGAGGAGATAAACCGAGATTGACCCCACATGCGTGACCCATCCGTCCTCCGGCGCGACCAGCCAGTGGACAGCATTGTCGCATGTCTTTGGACGCAAATCCTGTCCTTTGTGCGCCCGCCCGCCGGGACAAAGGGCAGTTTCATGTTTGACCTCTTTTCGGGCCTCGCAGAAATTATCACGCCATGGATAGCTAAAATTCACTGCACTGTTTTCAGCGCCCCCCGGCGCAGGCCATTCCCCGCCCCAGTAACCACCGCCGCCGGGATTGAGAATTTGAGAATTGGCAAAAGCAGGTCCTTCTGCAAAAGGAAATATCATTTCCGGCGCGATCACCGAAGGATCGGTGACGCCTGTTGATCCGTGTACGGTATTCGAACCTGGCAGCAAATTGCCCGGACCCATTTCCCAGATATCCGGCAGCGCCGATAGCCGCGCTAAGCGTTCAGACTTTGCGCCTGATTGCGACGGAAGCAGGGCTGGAACTTTTGTCTCAGGCGCTTCTTCTTCAGAAGACGACGGCGGCGCTGGATTGCCCTGGCCTGTTAACGGCAAAACGTCAGGCTCAGGCGGGCCTTCCCGCCCACATCCCAAAAGGACAGTGAATATGAGAGGAACCAGCGGCCAAGCTTTTTCCATCATGGCCGCGCCTGCCCCGCCACGCCAATCACCACGACAAGGTTTTCGGCAGCCTTTCGAAGCGCGTTACGGTCATGACAGCTTGCATCTCGCCGAGCCCCGCCGCGGCAATATTGTGTCATAGCGTAAGAGACGCCGTAGAGTGAAAAGCTCGCTGTAAGACTGTCTTCGCTGGCAGAGAATGTGACAGGCGCCCGCACCCCAGGGGCGCCTTCGGCCGGCTTGATTACGGTCAGCACACGCGATCCGTAAACGGAATACTCGCGACCCTCTCGACGATAGCTCACATTGACAGCGTCTTCACTGCCAAAAATCAGCAAAGATCCCGGATCGGCGGCTATAGGCGCAAGCACAGGCAAAGCAGCGGCGCTGAGAAAGTCCCGGCTCTTAACATCTAAGCTTGAAGCCCCAAGCCCCTGACTCTCCTGTTCTGCAAGATCCGCAAACGCCGCATCCCAATCGATCGCGATGCGTTTTCGGGTCGCCGCCGGGTAAATTTGCAATCCTGATTGCGCCTCGCCAATGTCAGGCGACTGAACGATCACCGCTTCCCCGACAGGCGCCGGGCGCCGCTGATCGAATATGCCCGCTGCAATCGGCGACTGCGCCGAAATGCCGTCTGCATATTGAAAGTTCAGATCATCAATTAAAAACCGAACTGGCTGACTTTGGAGAACCGCGGCCGATACTGATCTTCCGTCGATTTCTAAAACGACATTGACCTGCACCATTGGCTCATCCGCATCAACAGAAAGCGTTGCGGGCCAGGCAAACGCATCTGGCCCATAAGTCACCGATTGCATTGCCGTAGCGACCCGCATGCTTTCAGCATTCACTGCAATTATCTTCGCATCATATCGTGCGCCTAGCCGGCCCCCCGTTGGATTAATTCGCATCGAGACTGATTTGACCGGACGGTCAATACGGATCTGCATAAAGGAGCCGCCCTCTGCAATATCATGCAGCGCGGCCCACTGGCCGCTTGCGGCGCCGGGATATGGGCAAAACGATCGACGATCTTCAACATAGGCGCCGCTGCAATATTGGAGGCTCGCCCCTTTTCCGAAACTGACGCCGTGGCTTTGGCGATACTGATTTGTCAACGGAACTGACTGACCATTAGGCGCTTCTGCGGCGCCGACATCGTCAAACGTGATCAACGTATTATCCTGACCATGCGCCTCAGCAATAGCAGCCGCGCCATGCAAGATCAGAATAAGCGCCAAACGCAAAATCATAATGGAAGCTGGCCTCTCCCCAAGTTGATCTTACGCCATTGGGCATGGAGCTAGCAAGGCGCCTTACACCCTGCTTTGCCGCCTCAAAAAAATCTGCAACATCTACTCAGGAAAAAAGAGAAGACCAGCATAAATTGAATAATAGAATGGGTCGCATCCTATATACTGTTTAGGAATGCAGACCCCATCCTGATTTGGACTAATTATATTTTTAAGCAGCTGAGGAGATAAAATCGCAACAGCTTCTCAAATCTATGAACCAACGTTGGTCTAAGTATTATTTCTCACCAGAATTATTTTCTGCGATTTCTTTGGCTTTAAAATATCTCCAAACACCAAAAGACAACACCGCAATAAGCGTAAATCCGGCGAGAGTGGGAAGAAGCACTGAATATTCCATTTCATATTTCCTTGATAGCTACAATCTTTCAACGCACACAAAAGGAAAATGGTTCTTGCGCTGCGACAAAAAGACGGCAAAGCCGCCGCCATTCAAAGGGTTTTATTCGTTTATCAGCAATACGCATTTCAAGCATTTTGTTTTACAGCAACTAATATGCGAAAGTGCGGCGGGTGATGGAATGAACCCGCCGCACACTGACGAAACACCGCATGAGGACCAAACAGACATGCAATGCGCATGATAAGGATGGCCCTCCAGGATTGGGGCGCATTTGCAACGTTTCGCCAAACAGGCATATCGCTAGCGCACAACCACAGTTACGCGAGCGCGCTTCGGCCCGTAGCGAAAGTAAGCGCGGTCGCGCCCGTCATAATAAACAGCGGCAGCCGCCGGCCTCGCCGTTCGATAACGTCGCGGACCGTCCCAGACCCAAGCGCTCGCCGGGCAAACCGTCACCCGTTCGTCGCGCCGGCTCTCGCGACGATCAATACGATCTTCTATCCGATCCAATGGCCCGTTATTGACACGCCTGTCTCGGCGCGATTCACGCCGGTCACGATAATCTTCAACAAGATCAGGACAGCGCGATGGCTCAAATCGCCAAGCCCCCGCTTGCGCAGCTGGCGCGCCAGCACATCCCGCAATGACAATTACCGCTGTTGCCGTTAACGTCTGAAGTCCGATGATACGCATCTTTTCTCTCCTCAAATTGGCTAAACGCTATGATGAATTTTTTCATCAAGCGTCTTCATCCATCGCCGCGTCTGTAACGGGCCGGCGCCGAGATCTCCGTCGTAATTTTTACAAATTTATTTGCGACGGAAATTCATCCTTCGACCGTTGCAGGACAGGGCCGCAGCGGTAAGGCGATAACCAAGGAATTTCTAATGCATCGAACGCTTTTGGCTTTTCTGGCTTTCACTCTTATTGCCGCGTGCGCGAGTCCGCAAAAACGCGGCCCCGGTTTCGGCGCAGCTCCGGTAAGCCTTGCGGGCCAGGCGGAACGGATTTTGTCCGATGCGCGCAGCAAGCGGGCTGAAAACAGTTGCGAAGCAGCCGCGCCAAGCTTTCGGGTCGTCGCCAGTTTTGGCAAAGGCTATGATGTCGCCCAATATGAGTTGGGTGAGTGCTTGCTTGAAATTGACGATCCCAACCCGATCCAATCAGCCCTGCATCAGGAAGAGGCGCGGCTATGGCTGCGCCGAGCAGCATGGGCTGGCAATGCGCGCGCGCAACTGGCGCTCGCTGATCATCTCAGCGCAACAGCGAACAACGCAGTAGCAAACGCGAATCTCATTGAGGCTTATGGGTGGGCGCTTATATACCAAGACAATGCCGCTCACGCGCTCTACGGACTGCCAAGCCTCAGCGCTGAAGCGAAAGAAAGGTTTGCAACAGCGCTCGATGAAACCATGAAACAAAGCGCTCATGCCTTCGCCGCAGATTTTCGCCAATTTGAGATGGCCGTTTTTCAGCCGCCTCTGGTTGCTTCAGGCGCCCGCGCCGCACGCCAAAGCGGAGGACGGGCTCCGCAAGGCCGTAGAAGACGCTAGCGACTTTTTCAAAACTGCACCGCTCGCCCTAAAGGCGAGTAGAAAGTGCAAAATACAGCTTTTTGTGCGACGCAATATATGCTTTGACCTTAACGTTTCGTTAAGGGGGATTGTCCTGTGAAAAAACTTATCTCCAGCTTTGCTGGTCTTTCTATGCTTTTAGGCGCGGCGAACGCCGCTCCGATTGTAATCGATTTTGAGACTGACGATGACGGCGCCGCAATTGGGAATGGCCAGGTCATCAATGACGAATTTGCGGACTTCGGGGTCACCATTACGGCGACAGGCGGCATTGGCGTTGCCGTCGCTTTTGACTCGGATCTTCCTTCAAACGGCGACAATATGCCTGCTGGCGGCGATGATCCTGATCTCATTGGCGATCTGACAAACCAAGGCGGCAGCGGCACAACAACCGCCGACGGCAATCTTTTGATCGTTCAGGAAAACGGTATGGGCGATCCTGTCGCCAATCCTGATGACGCCGTGGGCGGCGTGATTACCGTTGATTTTTCAGAAGGCGTAACCTTTTTGGGTTTTGACGCTATCGACTTTACCGACAACGGCGCAGGCCTGACGGTCAGCTTTTTCACTGACATCAATGAGGCGGCCTCTCAGATGTTTACATTTGACGAGATGTTTCTCGGAGTTGGCGTCGGCAATAACGAGTTTTTCTCGTTCGGCATCGCTGAACTCGGCAACCTGACCGATATTGTCCGCGTTGTCTTCGCATTCACTGGATCCGGCGCCCTTGATAATCTGCAATTCGAAGTTGCTGAAATTCCGGTTCCAGGCGCTTTCTTCCTGCTTATGTCTGGCATTGCCGGCCTCGGCTGGGCGTCGCGCAAACGCAAAGCCGCCTGACACAGCACAAAGTTTTCGCTTTCTTAGAAACCGTCCGGGCATTATCCGGGCGGTTTTTTTCGAAGCGCACATCAGAATTAAAAGCGCCGCCTGAAACTGCTTCAGGCGGCGCTTGCATTCTTAGAAATTCTGCTTTTCTGCGCTTCGTGTGCGCAGCGTCTACTCCGCCGCAGGCTTGAACTGTGCAGTCTCAGTAGATTCTCCCATTGCGGTCGTAGACGCCTGACCTCCGGAGAGCGTATTGGCGACAAGATCGAAATAGCCAGTGCCGACTTCGCGCTGGTGGCGGGTCGCCTCATAGCCATGCTCTTCAATCGCAAACTCCGCCTGCTGAAGTTCAGAGTACGCCGCCATGCCGCGATCGCGGTATCCGCGCGCCAGTTCGAACATGCCGTAATTGAGTTGATGGAAACCGGCGAGCGTAACGAACTGAAACTTGTATCCCATCGCGCCGAGTTCGCGCTGGAATTTCGCAATCGTGTCCTTGTCGAGATTGGCTTCCCAATTGAAAGATGGCGAACAATTATACGCCATCATTTTTCCAGGAAACGCTTTTTGGATAGCTTCGGCAAAACGTTTCGCATCATCAAGATTTGGCTTGGATGTTTCCCACCAGAGTAAGTCAGCATACTTTGCGTAATTCAAACCCCGCGCAATGCAGTGATCAACGCCCGTCCCGTCCTTCAGCCGATAGAAGCCTTCCGGCGTGCGGCCCTGATCAAAGTCAATGAAGTCGTGATCGCGCTCATCAATGTCTGACGTGATCAGCTTGGCGCTCTCCGCATCGGTCCGCGCGACAAGAACTGTGCCGACGCCAGCGACATCCGCAGCAAGGCGCGCAGCATTCAGATTGCGCTCATGCGCTTTCGTCGGGATCAGCACTTTACCGCCAAGGTGGCCGCATTTTTTCTCTGACGCGAGCTGGTCTTCAAAGTGAACGCCGGCGGCGCCCGCCTCAATATATGCGCGCATGATCTCATAACAGTTGAGCGGGCCGCCAAAGCCGGCTTCCGCATCCGCTACGATCGGCAGAAAATAATCGCGCTTTACATCGCCTTCCGCGAATTCGATCTGATCGGCGCGCGAGAGCGCATTATTGATCCGCTTGGCGAGATCGGGACCTGAACTTGCCGGATAGAGCGACTGGTCCGGATAGGTCTGGGCGGCATTATTCGCATCGCCCGCCACCTGCCAGCCGGATAGATAGATTGCCTTTAGACCCGCCTTGGCCATCTGCACAGCCTGATTGCCGGAAAGAGCGCCAAGGGCGTTGATGTAGTCTTCAGACTTTAGAAGTTCCCACAGCTTATTTGCGCCGCGCTCTGCAAGCGTATGGGCAATCGGCACAGAGCCGCGCAGGCGCTCAACGTCGGCTGCGCTATAGTTGCGTTCAATGCCGTCATATCGGCCCTCAGGCGCAGTTGGCGTAAGATCAGAAAATTCGGTCATGGATGTTCCTCTTCTTTGAAAGTTACCCTGACCCTGGCCCATTCTTGCGGCATCGCACAATAGAATTTTGGTGTTATCGTTGAAACATAACAGGCTTGTTTGTAATATTGTTATTTTTGTTATATTTTTCACGTAAAAGGTTAATTTCTAATACCCATTTCGATATCAAAATGATTATGAAGAAGCCTGACCGCAAACTTTACATCGGGCCGCGCCTGCGCCGGATCCGTCGCCAATTAGGGATCACCCAAAAGGAATTGGCGGCGGAACTTGATGTTTCCGCATCATACATCACGCTGATTGAGCGCAATCAGCGCCCCTTGCCGGCGGATATGTTATTGCGTCTGGCGGAGATCTATGCGCTTGACTTGAGCGCATTCTCCGCGGCCGAGGATGTTATTTTCGAAACCCTCGAAACTGCGCTTACGGACCCTGCGTTTGCGGAATTTGACGTCGGGCGTGAGGATATTCGAGATCTCGCCGCCGGCAATCCGGCGATGGCTGAAGCTGTCGCTTCTCTTTACCAAGCGTACCGCACAAACCAGACCGCACTGATGGAAGCGCGCGCCGCAGGGCGGTCTGGGCCTGAAGATCCGCTTGAAGAAGCGCGCGACTTTATCGCTGACAATCAAAATTACTTCCCCGCGATCGATGACGCCAGCGAAGCCGTCGCCGCTGAACTTCAAGACCGGGGGCGCAGCCTTATTGACGCCCTGGCGACGCGCTTTGCTGAACGCCACCAGCTCGAACTGCGCATTTTGCCCACGGACATTATGGTCGGCGCCTATCGACGCCATGACCGTCACCGCGCACAAATCGCTATTTCCGAAGCGCTTGACGGCGCTAGCCGAACATTTCAGACGGCGTTGCAACTGGCGTTGATAGAACAACGCGGACGCCTGGACGCAACCGTCAATGAGGGACGGTTCACATCGGACGCCGGGCGACGGCTCGCCAGAGCCGCTCTCGCCAATTACGCCGCCGGCGCAATTTTATTGCCCTACGGACGATTCATCGAAAGCGCTGAAGCATTAGATTACGATATCGAAGCGCTTGCCCGAAGATTCGGCGCCAGCTTTGAGCAAGTGGCCCATCGTTTAACAACTTTGCAGCGTCCAGGCTCTGAAGGCGTGCCTTTTTTCTTTTTACGGATCGACGCCGCCGGCAATGTCTCGAAACGCTTTTCGGCCGGCGTTTTTCCCTTCGCCCGTTATGGCGGCTCATGTCCGCTCTGGAATATCCATGACGCATTTCGCACACCGCGCAAAATTTTAACGCAAGCCATTCAACTCCCGGACGGAGATGCGTTTTTTTCAATCGCGCGAACGGTTCATAGCGGCGCCGGAGGATACGCAGAACAAAGCATCGACAGAGCTGTCGCCTTAGGCTGTGAGATCAAATTCGCGCCAAAGCTGGTCTATGCGCAAAACCTTCGCGAGGAAGCGAACAAACCAACGCCCATCGGAGTAACCTGCCGGCTTTGCCCACGTCAGGGTTGCACAGCGCGCGCACACCCGCCGGTTGAGCGACGCCTTATCATGGATGAACATCGACGAATGGCGACGCCGTTTTCCTTTGCGTTCGATTGAGTGCAGCGCTTGCGCCCCACCCAAGAGAACATTAGCGTCATAGGGATGAGCTTCGCCGAAAACCAGCCAACCAAGTGAGATTGCGTATATGACCGTCTTTAGAAAAACTCTTCCCATTGCGATTGTCGCAACAGCTTTTTTTCTTATTGGCTGCGGACAGGAAAACGGGACACCGGCGTTAGATAAAAACGCTTCTGCGTCTGCCGAAACGACAGCGGAAACCGAGGACCAGACTGCTGCTATCAACGCCTGGTTTGAGAGAGAATTCGAAAGACAGGTTGCGCGATCACCGCAATACCAGACTTTTTTGGGTCGCAAAACAGACTATGATAAATGGGACAATGTCAGCGATGATTTTGCGCAAGAGTCGCACCGATTGCGAATGGCGGCTCTTGCGGAAATGCGCGCAACTTTTGACATTGACGCTTTGGACCGGTCGGCCAAGATTTCTTATCGCCTGATGGAATATTCCGGGGAGCTGGCTGCAAGACGCTTTCCGTATAGAAACAATTGGTACACCTTTAGCCAATTTCGGGGCCCACATTCGAGCCTGCCGTCATTTTTAATTAATCAGCATCGCATTTCCTCGATCGAAGAAGCCGAGGCCTACATATCGCGACTGGAGGGCGTTCGCGCCTATCTCGGCGAACATCAAAAGAATGCGGAAGATCAGTTCGCGCGCGGCATCAATCCGCCCAAGTGGTCGTACCCGCAAATGATCGCAACATCGAAGAATATTATCGCCGGCGCACCATTCGACGATAGTGAAACGCCGTCGACCATTCTGAGCGACTTCAACAGAAAAATTGGCGCCCTCGAAATAGAGGAAACACAGCGCGAAGATCTCCGCGCTCGCGCCATTGAAGCGTTAACCGGGTCAGTCAAGACAGCTTATGAAGACCTGATCGTCATGTTCGAAACACAAATGGAAAGCGCGACAAACGAAGACGGCGCATGGAAACTTCCCGACGGCGATCAATATTACGCCCTGCAACTTGAAGCGATGACAACAACCAGCCTATCTGCAACTGAAATCCACGATATCGGCCTTGCGGAAGTTGCACGCATTCATGGCGAGATGAACAAGATTAAAGACAGTGTCGGCTTCGAGGGCTCACTTCTGGCGTTCTTCAATCACCTGAGAGAAGATCCGGACGGGAAATTCACTTATCCGAATACGGATGAAGGGCGCGAAGCGTATCTTACAGAAGCCACGCGCATCATTGACGCCATGCGCGATCGGCTCGACGAGCTTTTCTACACCTTTCCAAAAGCGGAGCTGATCGTGAAGCGCGTTGAACCTTTCCGCGAGCGCGCCGCTGGCAAAGCGTTCTACCAACGGCCCGCACCGGACGGCTCACGGCCCGGCATATATTACGCAAACCTCTATGACATGAACGATATGCCCATCTACCAGATGGAGGCGCTTGCTTATCATGAAGGAATTCCGGGTCATCACATGCAGCTTGCCATCGCTCAGGAACTGGAAGGCATCCCCAGCTTTCGCAAATATGGCGGATATACAGCGTATACGGAGGGTTGGGGGCTCTATTCTGAGTATATCCCGAAAGAGATGGGGCTGTATGCGGACCCTTATTCGGATTTCGGGCGCCTTGCCATGGAGTTATGGCGCGCAGCACGCCTTGTCGTCGACAGCGGCTTGCATGATAAAAAATGGACACGCGAAAAAGCAATCGCATACCTGATCGAGAACACGCCGAACCCTGAAAGCGATGCCGTCAAAGCGATTGAACGATATATTGTGATGCCCGGCCAAGCCACAGCATATAAAATTGGCATGTTGGAAATCCTGGAATTGCGCAATCGCGCTGAAGCCGCCCTTGGCGATAAGTTCGACATTCGCGGTTTCCACGACATCGTACTTAAGGACGGCCCGGTCCCTCTCGCCATTCTCAGCGAAAATGTCGACGCCTGGATCGCTAAAGAACTTGACGCCTGACGCCGGCGCGGGGCCATCATCCTAAATTATGACGGACCCTGCGCACCGCCCGCCGATCTCGGCTTATATCAGAACGCTCAATGAAGAGCGGATGATTGCAAATGTTGTAAGGGCGGCTTTGCACGCCGCAGACGAAGTCGTTGTCATCGATTCCGGCTCAACCGACGACACAGTCGCGCATGCGGAACGGGCTGGCGCAAGGGTTATTCAGCATGTCTGGCTCGGCAATGGCCGCCAGAAGCGCCTTGCCGAAGAGGCTTGTCTTCATGACTGGCTTTTAGACGTCGATGCAGATGAAATCGTCTCTCCGGAACTCGCAGAGGAAATATGTGCGTTATTTGCGAAAAGCGCGCCGGCCTGTTCGATTTATCGCACTGATTTGGCCCTTGTCCCGCCGATCGGCGATCCGTGGCTGACCTTCGGCAGGCAGAAACGTCATAAGCTCTATGATCGCCGCGTCATACGCCAGCCAGACCATGACGCCTGGGACCAGTTTGAAATACCGGAAGGTTTGTTAGTCGGCCGCCTGAACGCGCCAATCATGCATTACGCCTTTACGGGCACGGACCAGTTCGTCAGCAAGCTCAATAAACATTCGTCAGTTCGCGCTTACTCGTTGCCGCTGAAAACCGGCCCTGTTCTCGCTTTGCGCATCGTATTTGGTTTGCCGTTCTATTTTGCAAAAAAATATTTTTTGCAGCAATATTTCCGCGGCGGCGTTTATGGTTTTTCGCTCGCGCTCACATCTGCGTTCGGACGCTGGCTTAAGGATGTGAAAATGTGGGAGCGTAGAAAACAAAAAGGCGGACCGGATGGCGAAAACCGTTGAAGCTTATATTGCTGAAAAAACCCAGTGGTCGGATGAAATCAGCACGCTGCGCGACATTATTTTGACTGTTGGATTTGAAGAATCGGTGAAGTGGGGCATGCCTTCATATCATGCGCATGGCCAACTGCTCGTCGGCATCGGCGCGTTCAAAAACCATTTCTGCCTCTGGTTTCATCAGGGAGCGTTACTGAAAGACAAAGACAATGTCCTAATGAACGCTCAGGAAGGAAAGACAAAGGCCATGCGACAATGGCGGATGAACGACGCCAAGGATATCAAGCCCAGACGACTCAGGCAGTATCTCAAAGAAGTCAAAGCGCTCGCCGCCAAAGGTGAAAAAGTTCCAATTAAAAAACGAAAAGCGATCCGCATCCCAATAGAATTAAAAGCAGCGCTTGCCAAGGACGCAAAAGCCGAAGCTGCATTCAAAGCCCTAAGCGCAACTTATCGGCGCGAGTACGCAGAATATATAATTGAAGCAAAGCGCCCCGAAACCAAGGAACGGCGCGTTAAGAAAATTTTGCCGATGATCAAAAATGGCGCCGGTCTGAACGACGCTTATCGTTAAGGCGCATATTATGCCTTGTCAGCATAGTAGTCTTTGATCAGATTTAAATCTTCAAGATCCGGTTCTTCATAATCGCTGTCTTCAATTTTTGGCCTTGCGCGCAGCGTCACAGGCTCAAACGCCTCCTCGTTAAACTCATAAGGCGCACGATCAAGAATTGCGCGGATCATGTTTAGTCGGGCGTTGCGCTTATCATTGCCGTCTACAACCAGCCACGGCGCATTTTTAGAATGGGTGCGTTCGAACATTTTATCGCGGTATTGAGTAAATTCGATCCAAAGGTCGCGCGCTTTCAGGTCAATCGGCGACAACTTCCAGCGCTTGCGAGGGTCACTGGCGCGATCCTGAAAACGTTTTTCCTGCTCATCGGCGGTGACATGGATCCAGAATTTTATCAATATGAGACCGCTATCAATCAGCATACGCTCAAATAGCGGCGCTTCCCGCATAAATGTTTCGTATTCATCAGCGGTGCAAAATCCCATGACGGGCTCAACTACAGCGCGATTATACCAGGACCGGTCAAACAATACGATTTCGCCAGCGGCCGGCAGATGAGCGACATATCGCTCAAAATACCACTGCGTGCGTTCACGATCAGACGGCTTGGGCAGAGCGACGACACGCCATATTCGCGCATTCATTCGCCTGAGGATTGTTTTGATAGCGCCGCCTTTGCCGGCAGCATCCCGCCCTTCAAAGAGGATCGCAACCTTCAAGCCTTTTCGTTTTACGGTTTCCTGGAGTTTAGCGAGTTCAAACTCCAGCGCTTCAAGCTCTGCTTCATAGATTTTCTTTTTCATTGTGGCCTTCAGCGTTTTCGGGCTGCAAGCAACAGTGAAACGCATTGCGCGCGCTCACGCAACTCAATCAGCGATGGCGTGAAAACGCCCCAGGCGTGCATGACATTGTCAGGGTTGCTCGCCATGTCCGGCGCAAAAACAGGCTCGCCGGTAAATATATCGCCGACGGGTTCTGTTTTCCCTGCAAAATCCGCCCAGCGCTGAAACACCTCGAGCCGTTTCCGATTGGCCGGCGTCGGCGCGCTTCCGACATACATATCGATTGCATGCGCCCATAGCCCGCCGGATTTGAGTATGCGCATGCCGTCTTCAAAGAACGCATCCAGCTTGTCAGTTGCAACATGCTCTACGACCGACACCGAAAAGACAGCGTCAAACTGATCTTTCTGAAGGCGCTCGGAAAACTCCCCAAGAAAAGCCTCAACCGTTTTAACCCCGCGTATTCGGACAGGCCGGTCGGGACCGTTATCTGCGCCTTGAAATTTTTCAACGTTTACGCACTGATTCTTGCGCGCCAGTTTACGGATCAATCTGGAATCGCCGCCGCCGATTTCCGCTATAGATGCGCCTTCAAGCCCTGCCACCAGGCCAAATACTGCACAGTCCTGGACTGTTTTGAGGTGATACGGTTTTGCCGCGCCAATTTCTTTCGGCAATCCTTGATCAAGGATTTCAAAAACAAATTTTTTGCGGATAAAATCAAGCATCAGCCTGACGCAGACGATATGCGAGCGCCGCGCCGGTCGAACAAATAGTCGCGGCGGCAGAATTCACACGTGACGGTAATCGCACCGTCTTCCACCATGTCGGCAAGCTCTTCCTCTGAGTAACGAGACAAGACCGCCTCTATTTTCTCACCAGTGCAACTGCACTCTGCGCGAACCGGCTGCTGGTCATAAACGCGCACGCCATCTTCATGGAAAAGACGGTATAAGAGCGTTTCCGCACTGATGGCAGGATCAAGCAACTCATCATCCTGCGTAGACTGAACGAAAGCCTCGGCGCGCGCCCAAGCCTCCTGGTCGAGCGGCGCCATAATCACTTCCTCGCCGCGCTCACGCACGCCGCCCTCACCCGGAACAAATTGAGCCATGATGCCGCCCGCACGCCAGCGCTCCGGCTCGCCCGGAGATGCAATTTTGCCGACCGCAAGCCTTATTGCTGTGGGAATTTGTTCAGATTGATCAAAATAGGAAACCGCAGCCTCTGATAGGGTTGCCCCATCCAGCGGCGTGATGCCCTGATAGCGCTCCATGTCCGGGCCCTGATCAATCGTTAGCACTACATGGCCTTTTCCTAAAAGCGCCGCGTTGGATAGCTTGCCAACAGGCTCGCCGGTCTCCTTCGCCATAGCGCGCAATGCGCCGCTCGCAGCAAAATCAGCCACCAACAAAGACACAGGCCCGTCGCCCTGCGCTTGAAAAATCAGCTTTCCGTCGAATTTAAGCGACGCCCCCATCATGGACACAAGACAAGCCGCCTGGCCAATCAGCGCCAACACTGGATCAGAAAGCGGATGGCGGGATAAAATGTCATCAATAACGCCGGACAAACGGACAACCCGTCCGCGCACGGCGCTTTCGCCAACACGAAACGGCAAGACAAAATCATCAGTCGATAACGGGTCAGAAAACGCAGACATCCGATGTGAGAGCCTTTACTCTTTCAGCTTGTAGCCGGACTTCAGAAGACGATAACAAATGACAGCAAGGCTTGCGGTGAGAATAAAAATCACGGCCGCACCAGTGACAAGGCTTGATTCAGAAACACCTGTAAATCCGTATCTGAACCCGTCAATCAGATAAAACACGGGATTGTAGTGACTGGCCGTGCGGAACGGATCAGGCAACCGCTCAATTGAATAAAACGTGCCTGAGAGAAATGTCAGCGGCGTGATGATGAAGTTTGTGATTGCGGCAAGATTATCAAACTTTTCGGCCCATACTCCGCCAATAATGCCGAGCATGCCGAAGATCATGGCAGCGCAGGCGGCAAAATAAAAAATCGCCCATAAGGCCTCAATACGCATTGACGCTCCGGTTGCCGCCATGAAAATTGCGCTGGTCACGCCGGTGATAAATCCGACCAACAGCCCTCTGGTTGCTGCGCCCGCCACGAACGCCACAGTCAATTCTGCAGCGGACAAGGGCGGCATGAGGACATCGACAATTGACCCCTGCACTTTGCCAATCAGAATTGAGGATGACGAATTCGCAAACGAATTTGTCAGCACAGCCATCATCATCAGACCCGGCGCCAGAAATTCGACAAATGGCACGCCAGCGATCGGCGGACGCGTTGCGCCAAAAGCCTGTGTAAAGACAATCAAAAACAGCAATGTAGAAATGACAGGCGCGATGACCGTTTGCGCCGCAACTTTCATGAACCGGCGCGTTTCCTTCAGATACAACGTCCAAAGACCAAGCCAATTGACCGCACCGAACCGGCGCTCGCCAAAAACCGCTTGTGCAGAGGATTTTTTTTGCATCGCAATATTGCTTGATCCATCCATGGATTTGTCCCGGAAAACGTCATTGATCAGTGCGGGCGATGTGGCCTTTTGCGTTGGCGCCGTCAACAGCGCCAAGTTATCAACATTTAGTGGGCAAAAAAAATGGGCGGCGCCATATTGTGTTTTGTGTCCCGAAAGATACTATATCTCGGCACAATACGGTGCGGGACGATTACGAACACCACATATTGATTTTCCATTTGCGTCGGGGGGACCGGCGCCGCCGAAACGAGGGAGACCGGCATGGCCTGGACCGACGATCGCGTTGAAATGTTGAAAAAATTATGGGCTGAGGGGCTCTCGGCTGCGCAAATCGCGAACAAGATTGGCGGCGTCACACGCAACGCCGTTATTGGAAAAGTTCATCGATTGGGTCTTTCCGGTCGCGCAACGCCGGCTAAACCACAGCGCGGCTGCGCCCCCAAAACCGCAAGCCTTACAGAAGTTCAACAAGATCGTAAGGAAGAGAAAATTGACGTCAAACCGGTTATTCCTGAACCTGAGTTTGCGACTCCTGCGCTTTTAGCATCCGGCGACACAGCAAATGTGTCCACTATCCAGAAAAACATGTGCAAGTGGCCGATCGGCGATCCAGCCCGGGATGATTTTCATTTTTGCGGACAATCGACATTGTCCGGAAAATCATATTGCGCATATCATGCGCGCCTTGCATTTCAACCGCCGCAGCGCCGTGAGCCCCGCCGCGAAACCAAACGCGCAATCGCAGCGCCAGAACGTCGGCGCGCCGCAGGGTAAATTTCCGAAATCAGGTATTGAAGAGCAGTCGCAGGAGTGGGAAGGGCTAAGCTGAAATCAGTTCTCTTCCAGGGCGTAACCGGCCGAACGCACAGTTCGAATAGGATCGCCCTGTTTGTATTTATTCAAAGCCTTACGCAAACGTCCGATATGGACATCAACTGTCCGCACTTCGACAAAAACATCTGATCCCCAAACCGCATTTAACAACTGCTCCCGAGAAAATACGCGGCCAGGATGCTGGATTAGATGATCAAGCAATCTGAATTCTGTCGGCCCCAAATGGATTTCCTTATCACCGCGCATGACCTTATGCGAAACGCGATCCACCAGTAGATCGCCTACAGAAATTTTGTCCTCCGCAAGACCGGGGCGAATGCGGCGCAAGACGGCGCGTACGCGAGCAATCAGTTCATTTGTCGAAAACGGCTTTGTCAGATAGTCGTCAGCGCCTGTTTCCAACCCGCGAATACGATCGGTTTCCTCAGACCTCGCCGTCAGCATAATAATCGGTATGTTACGCGTTTCAGGTTTTGCGCGGAGGCGCCGGCACACTTCAATGCCGGAGACTTTTGGGAGCATCCAGTCAAGGATAATGAGGTCGGGCGCGTTCTCGTCAATTTTCAGCATCGCCTCCTCACCGTCCGCAGCGACAGAGACGGAGAAATTCTCCTTGCCGAGATTATACTCAAGCAGGGTGCTGAGGGCGTCTTCGTCTTCAACAATCAGAATTTGCGTATTGGCCATGACCAATTCACCTCTCGCCGGTTAGGCAGATCCGGTTGACGTTTCAGGCGGCGCCACTCTTGTCGTTGAAGTTTCATCGCCTTTCGGGCGAGTTTCCATAATTAATTCGCCGTTTACGAGGAAGTGTATCGCCTCAGCAATGTTCGTGGCGTGATCGCCCACCCGCTCAAAGTTCTTCGCCATGAAAACAAGATGGGTGCATGCGTTTACGCGCATCGGGTCTTCCATCATTGCGAAAAGGATTTCTTGAAAAACGGAGTTGTAAAGCTCATCCAGCTCATCGTCACCGCTCCATACGGCGATCGCGGCGTCGACATTCCGTGTGGCGTAAGCGTTCAGAATATCCGCAAACTGACGAAGGCTTGCGCGCCCCATACGCACTACGCCAAGAATCGGGCTTGTTGACGCTTCGCGACTGATCACGAGCGTTCGCTTCGCCACATTCTTGGCCAGATCACCGACGCGCTCCAACTCACCCGAAAGCTTCATCAATGTTGTGACTTCGCGAACAGCCTCCACAGGCAGCGCTTGCCCGGTCAATAGCGCAACGGCGCGCATTTCAATGTCCCGGTCATAAAGATCAATCCGATGATCGTTTTCGATCAGGCTCTCCGCGGCGGCAATATCTCGCCGCTCGAAGGCCGAAATCGCCGCCTGCAGCTGATTTTCGACAAGCGCCGCCATGCGCGAAAGCTCTGTTTCAAGCAAACGCAAGGCGGCGAGAGAATAACGATCGGCATGAATTGCCATGGGTCTTCCGATTACTGTTCAAAAGCGGTTGTAAATTCGCGCATCTATCTAGCGCGAACTAGATGCATCGGTTTTGTGACACATTCTTGTCTGAATCAAGATTAGCGGCGCAATTCGTGCGCCACGTCTGAATTCCGGTTAGCGGCTGTATTCCGGGCGGAAACAGCAGGGAAATAGCAGTTAAATGCAGTGCCGCCGGCAAGTCGGCTTTCAATCTGGAACCCGCCCTTGTGGCGATTGACGATGTGCTTGACGATCGCCAGTCCCAGCCCTGTCCCCCCGCTTTTGCGGCTGCGCTCGACATTGACCCGATAAAAGCGTTCTGTCAGCCGCGGCAAAGCCGAACGCTCAATACCCGGCCCAAAGTCGCGCACCTGAATAAATATCAGGCCGTCAACGGGCACGCCAAGACGGGCGGCAATTTGCGCGGCTGAATCTCCGGCCCGATGACCGGGTTTCCCCTCCGACAATAGGGCCGGCGCCGAGCCGCGGCCGACGCGCGCCTTGATCATCGCCGGATCGCCGCCGTATTTCACAGCGTTATCGAGTAGATTTTGGATTGCCTGAAAAATCTCATCCCGGTCGCCAATAATATCCGCCTGCGCATCATCATCGATGATAAGGTCTACGATCGCGCCGTCCTGTTGAAAGAGCGGTTCAAAACTGTCGATCACGTCCGTAGCAATATTGGAAAGACTGATCGTTGTTTTCGGCGGCACATGTTCGTTCAACTCAATGCGTGACAAAGACATCAGATCCGAGACCAGCCGCTGCATACGCTCAGCCTGCGCCTGCATGATCGACAGAAACTTCTCCTGCGCCTCGACATCGGTGCGGGCATGCCCACGGAGTGTTTCGATGAACCCAAGAAGAGAAGCAAGCGGCGTTCTTAATTCGTGACTGGCGCTCGCAATAAAGTCAGCCCGCATTTGTTCAAGCCGCCGCTCGGTTGTTAAATCACGAATGAAGACAAGCGAACGCGCCGAACCGGGGGGGCTTTCAACTTCATCACTGTAAAGCGGAGCAACAAAAGCGCGGCAGGAACGCTCGACTGACCCTGTGGTTAAGAAATCCACAGTTTGCGGCTCCCTCGTCGCAGTCACCGTTTCCGCTGCCTCAAAGACATCTGGCGCGCGCAGCACCGTGGCAAAATGCCGGCCAGCAATCTTGGTTACGCCAGTGAGTTCTTCTGCGGCCGGATTTGCATGTTCGACAATACCATCGGCGTCCAAAATAAATAGCGGTTCCGGCAGCGCCTGCGCCACGCCGCGAGCAATTCTGAGATTTGCAAGCTCCGCCTGCTGAGCGCCGAGTTCGAGTTCGACGACGTTCTGCACCGGCTGCGCCCAGGCCCGACCCGAAGATAGTCGATAGCGCACGGCAAGTGCGCCTAGAAACGCCAGCCAGGCGAAGAACAGAATTCGCCAATCCGCATCAGCGCCGAAGAAAATCACTATGCTGACGCCCGCGCTGATGCCCGCCGCCCAAAGGAAGTCGCGAGCGCGCACCTGCGCAGCCGTCGCTTTGATCAGTGTCGGAATGTCCTGATGCATGGGTCTGGTCTAGGAGCTTGATCCGCGAGAATCAAACGCAAGGGTCCTTGCTATCGGCGAGTGAGCACCGCAAATGCCGTCCCGCCCAGAAATCCCGCCAAACACTGCAGACCAACGCCCAGCGCCGTCCGGGCGCCGCCAATAATGCCCGCGCCGCCGCCAAGCTGGGCCTCGACGAGCGTCAACAGCACGTAAATGGCAGCCGCCCCCGCGATAGGATACGCAACCAAGGCAAGTGGTTTCAAAACACGCTTGACGCCGGCAGCCACAAGGAAGGCGATGAGCAGCGCAATCGCGATCATGGCCCCGTAAAGCCATAATCCTATGAGATTTGTTATGTATGTCTCGGCCTGCTGTGCGGGTGTGTATAAAGCGCCGATTTCGGCCTGTTTGGCGAGCACGCGCTGGGTGTAAAATACTGCAGCAAAAAAATAGGCTATAATCACAGAGGCGGCAAAAGCGCCTGCTACCCTCACAATTCGCATGGATTTGTCCCTTATTCACAGCCAGCTGCAAGGCTTGTCATATCAGCACCGTTGACGCCGCGCCACTGAAACGCCTACCTGATAAAAGCTCAACAATTAGGAGTTGGTTATGTCTCTGCTTCGGTCTTCCATTGCCTGCTTAGCGCTTTGTCTTGTCGCGACAGGGTGCGGTCAAAACGGCGACGGCGCAGCCGGCGCCGCTGATCTCGTTCCAGGCGGAGGCGGGGGCGATAAATCTCTCCAAAAACAACTCGCCGAACCAGCGAAAGAAGGCGCTCTGGCGCTGAATGTGGAAACCTTGGCGGAGGGGCTTGTAAACCCATGGTCTATCTCGTTTTTCCCAGACGGCGCCATGCTCGTAACCGAACGACCGGGTCGCGTGCGCCTTATCAAAGATGGAGAAATGACAGACAACCCCGTGCCGGGGGCGCCGGAAGTGCTAGCCTGGAATCAGGGTGGGCTTTTCGATATTCTTCCGCACCCGGATTATGAATCGAATAGCGTCGTTTTTATTGCTTACGCACACGGGTCACGCGATGAAAATGCGCTGCGCGTCTCCCGCGCCACTTTTGACGGCGAGCGCATCAGCAATATGGAAACCATCTATGAGGCTAAGCCATTCAAGGACACAGGCCATCATTTTGGCGGACGGCTCGTTTGGGGACCAGACGACAAACTATATATATCAATTGGCGAAGGCTCGCGTTATAAAGAAAAAGCGCAGGATATGAGCTCCAGCTTCGGCGCCGTTGTGCGCATCAACGAAGACGGATCGATACCGGCCGATAATCCGGACTTTGGCGAGGATTCGCTGCCTGAACTTTACTCGAAAGGACACCGCAATCCGCAAGGCATGGCCTATGACGCAGGCCGCGATATCTTGTGGGAACACGAGCATGGCCCTCGCGGCGGTGATGAGATCAACATTATTGAGCCTGGTAAAAATTATGGCTGGCCCGCCGCTTCATACGGCATTGACTATAACGGCGCACGCATCACTCCGTTTACGGAGTATGAAGGCACAGCGCAGCCCGTAAAATACTGGACGCCGTCAATTGCCCCTTCCGGTCTCGCTGTCTATCGCGGTGATCTTTTTAGCGACTGGAACGGCGATCTGCTTGTCGGCGCGCTTGCCGGAACGGCGCTGCACCGCGTGATTATGGACGGCGACAAACCCGTCGGAGAAGAACGTTATCTTCTGCAAGAGCGCATTCGGGATGTTCGCGTGGGTCCTGACGGGGCGATTTATGTTGCAACCGAAAATCGCGGCGGGGAAGCGAACGGCAAAATCTTGCGCGTTACGCCGCAATAACGCTTAAGACGAAAGTCGCATCGCCGCCTGCCGTGCAAAGCGCATAGTGACAGCCTTGCGCCGGGCCGGCGCAAGCGGACGATCCGGCGCCGGCCTGCGGATGGCGGCGCCGAACCCGTCAGCCAGGATCAATCCTTCTGAATTCGGCAGAAGATCGAGAGGAAATGACGGATCAACCGCAAAGAAAAAGCGATCGCAAAAGCCAATATATTCCGGCCATTTTGCATCGCTTTCAAAATCAGCGCGGCAGGATTTTACTTCCACCAGAACAATCCGCCCGCTGCGATCCAGTCCGGCGACATCGGCCCGGCGATTGTTGGCGAGATTGAATTCAGCAAGCGGCGCCAGACCGAGATCGAGAAAAAGACGCATGACGCCGCGCGTCACCGCCGCTGTAAGATCTGGCCGCTGGGATTGCTCGACGATCGCAGGCGTGTTCTGCATTTGTTCATAGAACGCCGAGGCCGGTCTTTCGTCAAGCCGGCATGAGCAAAAATAAGGGTAATTATCCCTGGAACTCAGGCAGACGTATCACGAGCCCTTCAAGGGCGTCGGAAACGTTGATTTGGCAGGAAAGGCGGGAATTCTCTTTTGGCTCGTAAGCAAAATCGAGCATCGATTCTTCCATCGCCTCGGGCTTTCCTACCTTTTCTCGCCAAGCTTCATCAACATAGACATGACAAGTCGCACAGGCGCAGGCGCCGCCGCAATCTGCATCAATGCCGGGCACCATATTCTTAATGGCCGCTTCCATGACCGATGCGCCATCTTCGGCATCGACAGCATGTTCCGTACCGTTGCTTTCGATGAACGTAATTTTCGTCATGGGCGCTTGTCCGATCTTGCGGGTGTCAAAACCCGGTTTGATTTACAAAGGGCGGCATATAAGCCCCTATGCGCATAGTGCAAGGCGTCCGCCGCCCTCCAAAATGCCGCGCCTCGGACGGCTCTCTTGCACGCGGCGCGGTTGCAGCGGATATGGACTGCATCATGACGGTCATCACATTCCTTGTTCGCAACGATGCCGAAACAGCGCTTCTTGGCGCATCCATGGCGCCGCATCTCGGGCCGGGCGACCTTATTTTTCTCGCTGGCTCGCTTGGCGCTGGCAAGACTACGCTGGCGCGCGGCCTCATCCAGGCGCTGTGTGGGCCTATCGATGTGCCAAGCCCAACCTATACGCTGGTCGAGACCTATAATGCGCCTGACTTTGATATTTCTCACCTCGATCTATACCGGCTGGCAAAGCCGGAGGACGTCTGGGAGCTTGGCGTTGAAGAAATTGTTGAAACAGGCGTGGCGCTGATTGAGTGGCCGGAGCGAGTCGGCGATTTTTTGCCTGGCGGCGCGCTGGAAGTTCGACTGTCGACGGATGGCGACGGGCGCCGCATAGAACTTAAAACTAACGCCAATTGGCGGAACCGCATTGACCGTCTAGCGGCCGAATTCGAGAATCGTCGTAAAGGACTTTAGATGTTGCAAATCCAATCTGACAGCGATGACGCCCTATCGAATTTTTTGCACCGCGCCGGTTGGGCGGGCGCTGATATCACGCCCCTCGCCGGCGATGCATCCTCACGCAGCTTCAAGCGCGTGCGCAATCACGAGCACTGCGCAATCTTGATGATTGCGCCGCCCGGAGCGGAAACCGCCGCCTGCCCTCCCGAGGCAAGCCCCGAGGATCGACGCGCGCTTGGTTATAATGCGTCTGCGCGTCTTGCCGGACCGAGCCTCGCCCCGTTTATCGCGATTACAGGCGCTCTGCGGCATGCGGGCCTTTCCGCACCAGAAATATATGCCGTCGATGAGCATAAGGGATATGCGCTGATCGAAGATCTGGGCGATGCGCTTTATGCGCGCGCCGTCGAGCAATATGACGAACGCTTGCTCTATCATTCTGCCGTTGAGGCACTCTTGCAGCTGAAGCATGCAAAATTGCCTCGCCCGGCATTCGGCGCATACAAAATGCTCGATTATGACGGGCTCGCGCTTCGAACTGAAGCGGCGCTTTTTTCCGAATGGTACTGGCCGCTCAAGACAAACACTTCGCCTCCGGATGATTTTTGCGCTGAGTTTAATTCCATCATAGACGAAATGACGGGCGCGCTGAGCCTTCCATCGACAATCGTCTTGCGTGATTATCACGCAGAAAACTTGCTTTGGCTGCCGGGCCGCGACGGGATTGCGCGAACCGGCGTCATTGATTTTCAGGACGGTCTTTTTGGGTCGCCTGCATATGATCTGGCGTCTTTGCTTGAGGACGCGCGCAGGGACGTGAGCGCAAGCCTCGCTGATCATTTACTGACTACTTACGCTGATCGCGGATTTTCATCCGATAAAGCTCTGCAGGACGCCTTTAAAAGCGATTACGCTATTGTCGCTGCGCAACGAAACGCAAAAATTCTCGGTGTTTTTGCTCGACTCGCTAAACGCGATCAAAAACCGCGTTATCTCGATTTCCTACCCCGTGTTGAGGCGCATTTTCGGCGCGATCTTGAGCGCCCGGAAGCACAGAAGTTGAAAACGTTTCTCGCTCCCCATTTTCCGGATCTTGCAGCATGAGCGTGACCAGACCGATTACGCCATCCGCCGCCATGGTGCTTGCCGCCGGTTTCGGCAAGCGCATGCGTCCGCTGACGGATGACCGGCCAAAACCGTTGGTACAGGTAGCCGGCAAAGCGCTGATTGATTATGCGCTGGACCGTTTCGCGGCCGCCGGCATAAGCAAAGCCGTCGTGAATGTGCACTATTTAGCTGATCAACTGGAGGCGCACCTTAGCGACAGAACAGACCTCAAGATCGTGATTTCCGACGAACGAACAGAACTTCTTGAAACAGGCGGCGGACTGAAAAAAGCGCGGCCGCATTTTCAAAACGAAGCTGTGTTTTGCACCAATACGGACGCGATCCTACTTGACGAAACGGACCCCGAAGAAGCATGCGCCAAACTTGCGCAAGCCTGGCGGGGTGACGCCATGGACGCCCTGTTATTGCTTGCGCCAATTGAAAATACGACCGGGTATCACGGGAGGGGAGACTTTGATCGACACGCAGACGGCCGCATTGTGTTCAGGCGCGAAGATCAGGCGGCGTATGTATTCACAGGCCTGCAGATTATTTCAATCAACCTTATTGATCAGGGACCGGACGGTCCATTTTCCACAAAGCGGCTCTGGGATCGAGCAGAACAAACGGGCCGGCTCTTTGGTGTGATAACCAATGGTCGATGGCTGCATGTGGGCGACCCGGATAGCCTCCGCCGCGCAGAATCGATTATTGCCGAGACCGGAGCGTGACAACAGCCAAAGGGTCGCTATTTGCCGAGGCGACGCCTCGTTACTACTCGATCGACGCCGGGAGACCATTTCTCCTCGATCTGGCAAACGGCATACGCGATGCCTTGGCGGCGGATTTTCACAACACGCCGGAAGCAATCGCCGAAGTCTTGATTTATCTTCCAACGCGCCGCGCAGGCCGGGCGCTTGCCGACGCCTTTGCAAAAACAACCCTTGACGCAACGGCGACCCTCCTGCCGAAAATACGCGCGCTCGGCGACGTTGATGAGGATGAAATTATTGCCTTCGCTGGCCGTCCGGAAGACGAAATCGCTCTTCCGCCGGCTATATCCGCTGTTGATCGTCGCCTGGCCCTCGCCCGGCTGGTTGCCGCGCGCGAAAAGGCTTTCGCAGGACATAAACGATGGGCGGGCGCATTGTCTGCAGCGGACGAGTTGGGCAAACTTCTGGATTCTCTCTACACAGAAGAAATCTCCCCTGACGCGCTTGAAAATGTTGCGCCCGATGCTTTGGCCGAACACTGGGCGCAGTCGCTGGAATTTCTGAAGATTATCACAGAGCACTGGCCGGCTTATTTGCAAAGCGCGGGCATGATGGATCCGGCCGAACGGCGCATTCGCCTGATTGATCACCAGACCGCTTTGTGGTCGCAAAAGCCGCCGCAACACTCTGTAATCATAGCCGGCAGTACGGGATCGACACCGGCGGTCGCACGCATGATGCGCGCCGCGGCGCAATTGCCGATGGGCTGCGTTGTGCTGCCTGGTCTTGACCGCCGCTGCGCTGACACGGAATGGAAAGCAATTGATGAACCTCATCCGCAAAGCGGACTGAAATCGCTTCTTACAAATGGCTTCAAAATCAGCCGAAACGCTGTCGCCCAATGGCCGGCAAGCGCGAACAACGCCGACAACCGAAGCGAAATCATCGATGTCGTTTTGCGGCCGGCAAACGCTTCCGACAGCTGGCGCGACTGGGCAATGGCGGCAAGAAAAGATAACCATCGCCTGCACACATCGCTTCAAGGATTGTCTCTTGCGGAAGCTGAGGACGAGGAGCGAGAGGCGGAGTTTGTGGCGCTCAAAATCCGCGAAACGCTCGATAGTCCGGCGCGCACTGTTTTTCTGGTCACCCCCGATCGCGATCTGGGGCGACGGGTCTCTCTGAAGTTGCGCCGATGGAACATCAACGTTGACGACAGCGCGGGCATTCCATTCAGCAACTCCCCTTGCGGCACATATCTGCGCCTCGCCGCTCAATGGCTGGCAGAGCCCTCAGACGCTGCGGCCCTAATAGCACTGTTGCGGCATCCGTTAACAGGCGCCGGACTGAATGCGAAGCGTTTGGGACAAGCGGTTGATGCAATCGACCTTGCCCTTCGCGGCGTACGCACGCTGGGCGGCGTTGAGGGCCTGTTCAAGAAGATTGCCGCCAGTCGACATGCTGACGACGCCGCCCCTGCGCTTGAGAGCCTGATTAAGCATTTTGGCGAAAGCTCCCTTAACAGCGATCAGTTTGAAGTGTTTTTCAGAGCGCACATTCAATTTGCAGAACGACTCGCCGCCACAGATGATCTCTCTGGCAGCAAACGGTTGTGGCGCGGCGCAGATGGTGAAACAGGCGCAGCAACTTTAGCGGGACTGCACAAGGCTGCAGAGACCATCGCTAGTGCTTCAAAAGCGGAATATCCGTCTATCTTTGAACAGCTAATCGCCGGCGCGGTTGTACGCAGGCACAATGTTTCCCATCCCAGGGTCGCCATTCTTGGCCCGCTTGAAGCGCGACTACAATCAGCTGATGTTATCATTCTCAGCGGACTTAATGAGGGCGTCTGGCCGCGCGACGCTGCGATCGATCCGTTTCTTTCTCGACCCATGCGCAAAACGCTGGGCCTGCCTTCACCTGAACGACGCATTGGCCTTGCCGCACACGATTTCGCGCAACTCGCTGCAGCGCCGACAGTCATGCTCACGCGCGCAGCAAAGGCAGGAGGAGCGCCAACGAAAACCTCGCGATGGCTCGTCAGACTCAAAAAGTTGCTGGACGGCGCCGGCATGCTGCAATCTGTTGACCGAAGTTATTATTTCGAAACGCTAGCGCGCCGACTTGAAGACGCCGGGCCAGTGGCGGCCATATCCGCGCCAGCGCCGCGTCCGCCCCTTTACGCAAGACCGCAATCGCTTTCGGTCACCCGCGTGGAAAAATTAATCCGGGACCCTTACGCGATTTATGCACGCTATATCCTGCGCATCCGGAAGCTCGACGCGCTGAGCGAAGCGTTCGCCCAGCGCCACCTTGGCACGCTTCTACACAGAACATTCGAACTCTTCGTAAGGGAAAGTCAGTCGAAAGAGCACAGCGGCGCGCTGGAAGAACGCCTTCAGGCCATCTTCGAGGCGCATGCCGAAGATTTTGGCCTAGACGCGACACGCCAACCATTCTGGCGGGCGCGGCTGGTTGATGCATTCGCCTGGTTTGCCGAATGGCACCAAGCGCGCGCAACCGAGGTTGAAAAACTTGTTCTTGAAAGCGCAGGCGGCATTACAATTGCCTTGTCGCCGGAACACGAATTCACGCTGCAAGCCAAGGCTGATCGAATTGATCTGATGACGGATAAAACTGCATTTGTATTTGATTATAAAACTGGCGCCCCGCCCGTATCAAAAGCAGAGGAAGCCGCATTCAGTCCGCAACTGCCTTTGACGGCTCTGATCGTGCGCGAGGGCGGCTTTACTGAGCTTGGCGCACGCCCCATTGCCGGGTTCGCCTATCTGAAAATTCTCAATCGCACGCAAGGCGCAAAAGGAGATCGCTTTATACTTCCGCCGGAAAGCAGCGCCAGCATTGAAACAGCACGCGCCGGCCTTTTGAAATTGTTGAGCCATTTCAACGATCCATCTACAGCCTATTTGTCTCAACCGCGCCCCAAATTCGTTGACGCCTATGGCGATTACGATCATCTGGCGCGCCGGCGTGAACGCCAGGCTGCGGGCGGCGGCGAATGAAGCGCTATCAGGAAACAATCGCCAATCAGCGAAACGCCGCCGACCCGGCGCGTTCCGCTTTTGTCATGGCTAATGCGGGATCCGGAAAAACACGCGTCCTGATTAATCGTGTGGCGCGTCTGCTCCTGCAAAGGGTCAATCCAGAAAAAATTCTCTGCATCACTTTCACCAAAGCCGCCGCTGCGGAAATGGCGGATCGCCTGTTCGGCCTGCTTGGCGACTGGGCCCTCCTTGACGACAAAGCCTTGCATGAGAGGCTAGAGGATCTCGAAGGGGAAGCAGTCACGCAGCGCAGTGCGCAGCAATTGTCCCGAGTGCGCCAACTCTTTGCACGGGCGCTTGAAACGCCTGGCGGGCTGAAAATACAGACGATCCACTCTTTCTGTGAAAGTTTGATACGGCGCTTTCCTCTGGAAGCGGGCGCGATCCCCGGTTTTGCTGTACTTGAGGACGCTGATGCTGTGAGCCTCGCGCAGCAGGTCATAGACGCTCTTGCACGCAGCTCTGCCTTAGATCGCGACGTCGCAGAAGATCTCAATACGCTTTCAAAACTGCGCAGCGAAACTGAGCTCAGAAAACTTCTCATAGAGCAAGCTTTGCCCGGTCTCAAAGCGCATGATTTGTTTCAGGGCGCCGATACGCCGGAAGATGCTGTCAGACGCCTTGCAATCGCGTTGAATGTAAACCCAGAAATCAGCGTCGAAGACAGGCAAAAGCAGTTCGTCACTTCGCTTGACGTTGATACAGTCGATAGCGCGCGCCTTGCCCTTGAAGCCGGCGGAAAGAAAGCAAAAGAAGACAATGCAGCGCCGCTCCAGGCTTTTCTCAACGCCTCGACTTTGCAGCAAAAATGGGACGCCCTCAGCAGGCTGTTGTTAACACAGGCGGGCTCGCCCCGTAAAAAATTCAGTGACGCGAAAGTTGAGAAAACACATCCGTGGGTCAAACCGTATCTTTTCGAACTTCAAGCAGATTTTCTTGAAGTCTGCGAGGCAGTGAAAGCGCAAGAGCTCTTTAAAGATACAGCCGCTTTTTACCGTATTAGTCACAACGCACACGCACGATACGCCAGAATAAAAGCGGCGCACGCAGCGCTTGATTTTGATGATCTTATTTTACACGCACGAATGCTCTTGCAGCGCACAGATAAACTCTGGGTGCGCTACAAACTGGACTATGGCATTGATCATGTGCTTGTCGATGAGACTCAGGACACAAGTCCAGCGCAATGGGACGTTATTGAAGCGCTTATTGACGACTTTCTGAGCGGCCAAGGAGCGCGGGATGATCCGCGCACATTCTTCGCCGTCGGAGACACCAAACAATCAATTTACTCTTTTCAGGGCGCCGCATCAGACCTCTTCGAGGTCAAGGAGGCTGATCTCGGCAAAAAGCTGGCGGCGCGACATCAAAGCGAAAATCGCGGCGACTTCAGTAGCATCAAAATGCAGATGTCGTTTCGCACAACAAAGCCGATTCTGGAGTTTGTGGACGCTGCCTTCCATGATCCGCAAATAGCTGAAGGCATGGGCAAGGACGGCGTGCCGGCGCATTTCGAGCATCGCACTGGCGATGCAGGCCGGGTCGAAATCTGGCCGCTCTGTCCACGCCCTGAGAAAGATGAAACGGAAGCCTGGGACGCGCCGGTCGACGCTCCGGCGTTGAACGATCCCAAACGCCGGCTTGCCTTGCGCGTTGCAGATACAATACAGGAATGGCTTGAGAACGCAGAACCGCTTGCATCAAAAGGACGATCGGTTCGGCCCGGCGACATCATGATTCTCGTGCAAAGCCGGGGCGTGCTTTTCGATGAGACCATTCGCGCGCTAGCCAGAAAAGGAACGCCCGTCGCTGGCGCAGACAGATTGAAACTACTGGAAGACCCGGCGATTGAAGATCTTTTATCGTATTCAAAATTTTGCATGCAAACCAAAGACGACCTATCTCTTGCAGAAATTCTAAAATCTCCATTCTTCAATTTTAACGATGACAATGATCTGTTTCCACTCGCCTACGGCCGCGAAAAAGGCGTGAGCTTGTGGCAAGCGCTTTCAAAAAGAGCGCCGGAGCAGACGCACTGGCGCGACGCAAGGGATGAGATTGTCGAAGCACAAACGATAGCACGGCGCGATGGCGCCTTTGCTTTTCTGATGCATGTCCTTGATGTTGCAACTGATCCGTCAGGCTGGTCAGGACGCAGACGATTATACCGAAGGCTCGGAAAAGCATCGCGAGAAAGCATTGACGAAATGCTTCGCCTTGCACTTGAGTTCGAACGTGGACGCCCGCGCTCGCTGCAAGCGTTTCTGCTATGGTTCGAAGACTATGCGGGAGTGATTAAACGCGAGACGGATCGCGACCTTGACGCCGTTCGTATTATGACAGTCCACGGCGCTAAAGGGCTTGAAGCAAATATTGTCTTTTTATTGGACGCATACAAACCGCCCAACCTTAAAGGAATCGGGTTTCCGCTATCCCTGCAAAATAAGGGTGCGCTGCCGGTTCTTGCGGGCGCAAAAACACGCGATATCCATGAAACAAAAATTGCGCGGGAAATTGCAGAGCAACGCGCTTATGAAGAATATCGGCGGCTTTTTTATGTGGCCGCAACACGCGCACGCGATATTTTAATCATTGGCGGCGTCGAAAGCGGAAATGACAAAACTCCGCACGAAAAAGCTGCGGTGCGCAAGTCCTGGCATTCCCTTTCACTTGACGCTCTTCAAGACTTGGGCGCGACAGCGATAGGCGACGAGGCGCCTTTCTGGGAAGATAGCGACACAATCGCAATGCGCTGGTCGACGCCGCAGACCACGCCGGTGGAGCCGGACACTCCATTGGCATCGCCAGTTGTTGTTGAAAGCCCCACATGGCTTTTTGAAAATATTGCGCCCGAAAAACCGCCATTGCGATTGTCACCATCCAGGCTTGCTGACGAGGATGAGCGCGCATCACAACATGCGCCGTCAGAAGATGCGCCTTTCTCTCCTTTGAGCGGCGATCAATATTTCCGTGGACGGATACTTCATCGTCTCTTTGAATTGCTTCCCGAAACAGCGCCAGACATGCGAGAGGACGCAGCTGACCGACTGCTGAGCCATCTCGCTGGAGACGTCCCTGTGGAAGAACGCAGGCGCTGGCGCAACGAAGTCATAAAGGTCATTGATGAACCCCTATTTGCTCCGGTTTTCTCTCCCGGTTCAAAGGCAGAGGCGGCCATTGCGGGCACGCCGGATAATGCTCGTAAGGATATCTTCATTTCAGGACAGATCGATCGTCTTGTGGTCACGCCCGAACGCGTGCTTGCGGTCGATTACAAAACCAACCGGCCGCCCCCGCACCATGTAGAGGACGCCGCTTCAAGTTATCTTGCTCAAATGGCGGCATATCGCGCATTGCTGCAGGAAATTTACCCGGGCCGGAGAGTTGAATCAGCGTTACTATGGACATTTGAAGCGCGCCTGATGCCGCTTCCTGACACTGTGCTCGATCACGCTTTCGCGCGTTGGCTTAAGGCGGGTTGAACTTGACGCAGCAGGCCCTATTTTCTGCCCTCAACATAAGCGGGCAAGCGTAAAGGAGTTTACCATGGCGACCAAACAAGTAACCGACGCCAGTTTTGAGTCAGATGTTCTGGGATCAGATGAACCTGTATTGGTTGATTTCTGGGCGGAATGGTGTGGACCGTGCAAGCAGATCGGACCTGCGCTTGAAGAACTGGCTGGTGAATATCAAGGTCGTTTGACTGTCGCTAAAGTCAACATTGACGACAATCCGCAAACGCCAGGGAAATTTGGCGTGCGCGGCATTCCAACGCTGATGATTTTTCATAAGGGCGAGCTGACCGCGACCCATGTGGGCGCCAAGCCCAAGGGCGAAATTCAAAGCTGGATTGACGGCGTTCTCCGCGAGAGCGCGGCTTAAGCGTTTTCCGCCAATATTTCTCCGACGAGATAAAGCGAGCCGCAAATCAGAATGCGGAGCGGCTCGCTGCCGGCTTTATCTAAAGCGGCGGCAAGAGCCGCCTTTACAGATGTGAATGGTGACGACGGCAGGCCGGCGCTTGAAACGGTCTTACAAACTTCTTGCGCTGTCATAACGCCGCGCTGATCTGCAGCGACAGTATAAACCATCTTTGCAAGACCTACGAAGTTTTCAAAAAAGCCCTGCGCGTCTTTACTGGCCTGCATGCCGGCGATCAGCACAAGCGGCCGAGGACTGCGCGCCTCGAGCTCCGCCATCGCCTCCGAAACAGCGCGGCCCGCATGGGGATTGTGTCCGCCGTCAATCCAGATCTCGGTTGGCGCGCTAGACGCCTCGGCGGCAAGCTCAAGCAAAGGGCCTTTTGTCAGTCTTTGCAGACGACCGGGCCAAAACGCATTGCGTATGCCTTCCGACAGAGCCGTGTGCGCAAGTTCTATCCCGGATGCCCGCAACGCCGCCGCTGCCAGCGCCGCATTATCAAATTGGTGAACGCCTTGCAGCCTTGGACCGTCAAGGTCCAGAAGCCCATCCTCATCCTGAAAAGTCAGCCTGCCCTGCTCAGGATACGCATCCCAGTTGATCCCCATAGCATAAGCCTTGGCGCCGACAGCTCCAGCATGACTCAATAGCACACTCATTGCGTCAGCATGCTGACGGCCGATCACAGCCGGGGCGCAGCCGCGAAAAATGCCCGCTTTCTCAGCTGCAATCTCTGCGATTGTTTCCCCCAGAAATTGCTGGTGATCGAGATCTACCGGCGTAATAACGGCGGCCAGAGGTTTATCGAGAACATTGGTGGCGTCGAGCCTTCCGCCAAGACCGACCTCAAGCAGAAGATAATCCGCAGGCGTCTCTGCAAACAGCAAAAAAGCCGCGCAGGTAATCGTTTCGAAGTAGGTAAGTTTTTCATCGCCCACCGCGGCGTCAACCCGGGCAAAAACATCCATAATAGCTGCATCGCTTGCTTCTTTGCCGGCAAGTACAATGCGCTCGTTAAAACGTACAAGATGAGGCGACGTATAAACGTGAACCGACTTTCCGGCGGCTTCAAGCATCGCCCGCATGAAAGCAATCGTGGAGCCTTTTCCGTTGGTTCCCGCAACGTGAAAAACCGGCGGCAAGCGCTTATGGGGATTGGCTAATCGATCAAGAGCCGCAAAGACCCGGTCAAGCGAAAGATCGATGATCCGTGGGCGGCGCGCTGCAATCTGATCGAGCGCGCTTTCAATGTCGCCCAAGAGAGTTTCTCCATGAATTCAATAGGCGGCTTAACAGATCGGCCGTTATTCGGCCGCCTTATCAAGCGGGGCCGGGTCAGCCGGTGTTGCTTTCGGCATTTCGACAACAGTTGTATCTGTCTCAGCAGGGCGCACTGGTTTTCTGCGATCCTTGAACAAGGTGCGGATCAGCTTTGACAATACGCTCTTCATTTCGGAGCGCCGCACGACAAGATCGACCATTCCCTTGTCCATCAAAAATTCTGAACGCTGAAACCCTTCCGGCAGTTTCTCGCGTATGGTCTGCTCAATTACCCTCGGGCCTGCGAAACCAATTAATGCGCCAGGTTCAGCAAGATGGACATCGCCCAACATGGCAAATGACGCTGTCACGCCCCCGGTGGTCGGATGGGTCAGCACAACAATGTATGCCAGCCCGGCTTCTTTCACCATTTCCACTGCGATCGTTGATCGCGGCATTTGCATAAGCGAAAGAATGCCTTCCTGCATGCGTGCCCCGCCGGAGGATGCAAAAACGATCAACGGCGCATGTTTTTCAATGGCGACTTCCGCCGCCTTGATCATCGCTTCACCCAGCGCCATGCCCATGGAGCCGCCCATAAAGCGGAAATTCTGAACCGCAACAACAGCGGCTGAACCGTCAATTTCGCCAAAAGCAATCTGCATCGCATCTTGTTGGCCTGTTTTCCGACGGTTTTCCTTTAAACGATCAGTATAACGCTTTTCATCGCGAAATTTGAGCGGGTCCTGCGCCGGTTCCGGCGCTTCAATAATCTCGTATCCGCCATCGTCGAACAACATGGCGAGGCGTTCTTTCGGCGCTATTGGCAGATGATGATGACATGAAGGACAGACTTGATGCGCCGCTTCCAAATCGCTCTCGAAGATCATCTCTCCGCAATTGGGGCACTTCGACCAAAGCTTGTCGGACCCGTCGTCTTCGCGCTTGAAAATATTTTTAATCCCTGGCGGGATGTTTGATAGCCAGCTCATGGAGTCACTCCTCTCGCGCGGCGTGCACAGCATCGGCAATATCGCGCGCGAGCGTCAAAACGTCGTTAATAGCATTATCGGCGGCGCCGGGCGCTTCTTCAAGACCCGCAGCAAGCTTGTCGACCAAAGCCGAGCCAACTACGACCGCATCCGCAAATCGCGCAAATTCCCGGGCTTTTTCCGGCGTTTTTACGCCAAAACCGACTGCAGCCGGCAATCCTGACGCGGTTTTGATGCGCAAAAGAGCGTCACGCACAGCCGCATCGTCTCCAACCGCTTTGCCTGTAACCCCAGCCACGGAAACATAATAAACAAAACCGGAAGCATTTTTGACAACGCTCGGCAGCCTCGCCGCGTCTGTAGTCGGCGTCGTCAAACGAACAAAATCAAGACCTGCTTTTCGGGCTGGAACGGCAAGCTCAGCATCCTCCTCTGGCGGCAAGTCAACGATAATCAGCCCGTCCACGCCAGCACCATCGGCGTCACGCAGAAATGCATCGACGCCATATGCGTAAAATGGGTTGTAATAGCCCATCAAGATAATCGGCGTTTCGTCGTCGTTCGCACGAAACTCGCGGACCATCTGCAGCGTTTTCTTCAGCGTCTGCCCCGCCTCCAATGCGCGCAGGCCGGCCGCCTGGATCGAGGGGCCGTCCGCCATGGGATCGGTAAAAGCAACGCCGAGTTCAATCAGATCGGCGCCGGCGCCCGGTAAGCCCTGAAGAAGCTTCAGAGAAGCCGCCTCGTTCGGATCTCCCGCCATCACAAAAGGAATGAAGGCGGCGCGGTTTTCCGCCTGAAGCTGTTCAAAACGCGTTTTAATACGGGACATGCAAAGTCAAGCCACTTGTCGGATGAAATGCTGTGCCTAACGATCCGACCGGAAAATGCAAGCGGCGCGGCGTTTGCCCGAAATGCTGAATATCGCAGCATTGCAAGCATTGCTGACAAACGATGATCTGCCCCTGCGGGCCGCTCAGCTTTATGGGGCTTATCGCAGTCAGAATAGAGATTTGAACAGAAAGGGCGCCGCCATATGCGGCGCAGTCTAATATCGATGCAGGCCTTCAGCTGTCGATTATAGCAACACGCAAGGGGTCGAACTTTCCGTGATCGACTATTTTATGATGATTTTTTCTTGTACTGAATATTATAAATATAATCACTATACAGATTTTCTACAGAAACCTTACGAAACCTCAGTCAATTCCTCGGTTTCCCGGCGCAGAATATTTCGCACCCGCTTCAGCGCATCCTGGTTATCATCGCTGACCTCAGCTTCAGTGAGCGGTATCTCAGAACTATGCGCACTGACAGAGACTGCCGCCTTAGCAGGTATGTCACGCGCCTGACGGGGTCCCTTAGACTTTGCAACGCTCATTAGTGCGGCCCGCAACTCTGCCTCAAGCGAACGCCCATTCCGTGCGGCGCGCACGCGCCAGTGACGATGCACCGGCTCCGGCACTTTGCGTATTGTGATCGATTTCGCAGACATTTCCATACCCTCCGGCCCACACTTTCCAGCATTGCAAGCATCGCCATCAATGCAGTTACAGGCAGAATAACTGCAATTGTATGAAATGCTGGTTAATGGCGCAGGCGCCTCACGCCGAGGCGACGATCAGCTTCGTCCCCTCAACGCGCGTGATCACAACAATATCGCCTTCAATAAAACCTCCGCCGCCTTCCGCTTCTGCGAGCCAAAGCGTGTCGCCGAAACGGACTTTGCCGGCGCCGTTAACAAAAGCCTCATCCACGGTCGCGTTTTTCCCGACTTTCTGGGCAGCACGATCATTTAGGTTGAAATGATCTGTCTGCGAACGATGCAGCCAGTCTTTCAAAGCGCGCGGTTGCCACAAGGACAGCCCGATCGTCACTGCGGCGAAAGCAAGGAGCTGCGCCTGCCAGAAAACGCCGAGCGGGCTCAGCGCGAAAAGGCCAGCAATGGCGGCGGCGACCGCCGGCCAGAGGAAATAGGTCGACCCGCTTGAAAGCTCGATCACCAGCAGACCTAGAGCGAGCACCCACCAATACCAGAACGGCATGTTTGCAAGAAAATCAATGAGGTTTTCCATCACTTACGCCCCTTATTCATAACGCATTGCAGATGTTGAGCTTGTTTCCTCGCGAGCTCTCCCAGCCTTCGGGCGGGAGAACGGCGCGAGGCGCAGTCATTATTGGGTCGGAGGAACCGAACCGTTCGGGCGCGGCGGCGCTTTGTCGTCAAAAGCCTCTTTCGCAAGCGTGCCGATCCCCGCAATCGTACCGGCCAACGAAGCCATATCCGCAGGCAGAATAAGCGTCTTTTGCTGCGGCGAGATCGCCAGCTTTTCAAAAGCCTTCACGTAGTCCTGCGCCACAAAGTAGTTGATCGCTTGAACGTCGCCTTCCGCAATCGCCTGCGACACCATTTGCGTTGCCTTGGCTTCGGCCTCAGCTTCGCGTTCACGAGCCTCTGCGTCCCGGAATGCGGCTTCACGCCGACCTTCCGCCTCAAGGACTGCTGACTGTTTTTCACCTTCCGCACGCAGAATAGCGGATTGTTTTTCGCCTTCCGCCGTCAGAACCTCAGCGCGCTTTAATCTTTCCGCCTTCATCTGACGCGCCATGGCTTCAGTGATATCCGCCGGCGGTTCAAGATCCTTGATCTCAACACGGGTCACCTTAACGCCCCAGGGCTGGGTCGCAGCGTCAATCACTTTCAGCAATCGTTCGTTGATATCGTCGCGGTTCGATAAGACCTCATCGAGGTCCAACGAACCAATCACGGTGCGGATGTTCGTCATCGACAAATTCGTAATGGCGCGCGTCAGGTTGGCCACTTCATACGCGGCGGCCGCAGCATCCATGACTTGAATAAACGCAACAGCGTCGGTTGAAACCTGCGCATTGTCCCGCGTGATCACTTCCTGGGCCGGGATATCGAGAACCTGTTCCATCATATTCATGCGCCGACCGACCCGGTCTATGAACGGCACAATAAGATGAAGCCCCGGCCGGATTGTTTTTGTATAGCGTCCAAAGCGTTCAACGGTGAATTCAAAGCCCTGCGGCACCACCTTGATCGACGAAAACATGACGAAGATGGCGAGCACCACCAATACGCCGACAAAAATTTCAAAACCCATCGCAAATCCCCTTTCCCTTCTGTACAATAGAGATATTGGAATTGAAGGATTGCGCCGCCAGTCTTGAATTTCGGTTTTTCAACACTAGGGCTTTGAAAAACATAGGGAATTAACCAGCCCAGAACAGAGATTCGGCGGAATTGGACAGATTTAGCGCCGCCGACTTCACCCCTTGGGCGGATGTCGCCGGTCTGCCTCCACAGCGCAGACGGTAATCAGAGAGAGGCCAGGAAGACCAAGGGGGCCCGCTATGCGATTTTCAAGATCCAGAGCAGCCGCCAGCAAGCGGTGCAAGGGTCTGAATTGAGGGCTTTTGAGCTCTACGCTGCGCCTGATCTTCAAGCCTTTCAAGACGCAGGCGGCTGCGTAAAGGGACGAGAAGAAAGACCGGGTCATAACAGGGCGCATCCCCGCGGCTCGAACAGTCGCATTCAGACCGTTGCGACCATAACGACGATAATGCCCGTAATATTCATCGTAGTTCGACCATGCGGCCATCCCGGCCGGCACAGTGAGGATAAGAACTTTCGCGTTTGGAAAGGCCGACTTCAACGAAGAGAGAAAGGCGCTGTCCTCCTCAATGTGCTCTATGACGTCGAAAAGCATGACCGCATCGACGTCATCTCGAAAATTTTCCGGAAGATCCTGCGCTCTCACGCCCGTTTTCACGTATGACAGCACCTCTGAACGCACCTGTGGGCGACCAAGTTCAGCGCCCCAGCTATTGAACCCTTCTTGCCTGAGCGCCTGAACGACCAGACCGGGGCCGCAACCGACCTCCAGCAATGTTGCGTCCGCCCCAATCAATCCCATTTCTTCTGCGGTTTTAAGCGCACGCACGATCATGCGATTACGGGCGAGCGACCAATATCCGAACTCAATGCCCTCCGGATAAGCATGGGTCGATTGTGTTTCGTCAAATGCAGTTGTCAGGCTCTCTGAAGCAGCGCCCATGGGAATATCCTATCCGCGCAAATCGGTTGTCTCGATTGCCATTTTCAATCAATTGATTGAAAAATCATGGAAATCCCCGCTAAAGCGACATTTCGGCGACGCCGAATGCCAAAATTGTCCTCAATGCCCACATGAGGCCTACCGCATAGGTTAAGAGCGGGTTAACTTATCGCGTCGGGGTATGCTGAGTTCACTATGTTTTCTGACTTGAAACGAGTTATTCGTTTTACCGCCAGTTACGCTTCTGCAGCGCTTATTTTCGCTGGCGGCGCGTCTGCGCAGGGCTTGCTGGTCGATCCTGTCGCGGCTCGCAACCTCTCCGGCGCGGTCCTGTCGCCGCAAGCCGAAACCGCGGCCATTCCTCCCGCTATTAACACCGGCAAGGCCTGGATCGTCGCGAAAGCCGCGTGGACCGAAACTGACGAGGCCGGCTACGCGGCCTTTGTGCAGGCCATTGGACGGTCGGACTGTCGTTCTCTGGCGGCGTGTCTTAAATCGTCCGCCAACCCTTACCGTTCAGATGTCGACCCGACGATCCATGGCGATTGCGCGGATATGGCCTATGTTCTGCGCGCCTATTATGCATGGAAGAACGCCCTTCCTTTCTCGTACCAGAATTCGATGGCTCTCGCCTCGACCCGGCGCGAAGACATTCGCTACTCGACCGGCGGCAATGTCGTTGCCGGGCGCCGCCAGATCCTGAACTCTGTCAATGACGCGCCGGCCTTTTTGCGGCGGATCGGCGGAGAAGTCTCGACCGCGATGTTCCGCACCCATCCTGAAACGGGCGGCGGGCGCGGGCATGATGATTTTTACCCGGTAGAGATCACGCGCGATGCGGTGCGCCCGGGCGTCATCGCCTACGATATCTATGGCCATGTCGGCATCGTATATGATATTCTTGACGACGGCCGCGTTATGATTGTCGCTTCGCATCCTGACAATACGGTGTCGCGCTCGACTTACGGCCCGAACTTTATTCGCTCAGCGCCAAAACTTGGCGCTGGTTTGAAAGCCTGGCGGCCGATTGCCGTGAAAGACGCTAAGGTCAACGAAGACGGCCGCCTTTCGGGCGGCGTACTATACGCGCCTGAAAATTCAGACCTGCCGCGCTTTTCAATGGAACAGTTTATCGGCAATGAGCCTGCCGCTTCCGGCGTTTGGCATGAAGGCGTTTTTCGCCACCGCGGACGCACCTTGAAATACTATGATTTCGTGCGCCGGCGGCTGGCCGCTCCCGATTTTGAATATAATCCGGTCGAGGAGTTGCGATTTGGCCTGAGAACAATTTGTGATTCCATCCGCGCCCGGAAAGTCGCTGTTGATAACGCAGCGACAGCTAGAATTTACCTGAAACCACACCCTGAAAAATTACCGCCCAACATTTACGGCACTTATGGCGAGTGGGAAGAATACTCTACGCCTTCACGCGACGCCCGCCTGAAAGTCAGTTTCATTGAGCTTCGCCGGACGCTGCAATCGCTGGTCGAGGACGTAAGTTCAGGAGCGCCCGGCGTTGCATATTATGGCGATGATCTCGCCGGAGATTTATTGACGGCGTTTGAAGAAGAGAAAGATACGTGCACGTTCACTTACTGGCGTTCCGATAAGACACGCATGCGGCTGAACCTCGCCCATGTCATGGAGCGCTTATTCGATTTGTCTTTCAATCCTTATCTCTGCCCCGAACGCCGTTGGGGCGCTATGGGCGCCGAACTCGCCACCTGCACGGATAATTCTGAAAAAGAGCAATGGTACAACGCGCTGCGGTTTCTGCGCTATCAGGCTGAACGCACTTATGATGTCCGTATGGACTTTGCGCTTAATCAGTTGAAACCGCCCATGAGCGCGCGCCCGGAAGAGGGCGGTTTGGGGGTTGAAGCCCCGGCGGACGCCGATATTCGAACGTATATCGGCAGGCTTAACGGGATTGTGAGCGCACGCTACGAGACAGCGCCTGAACTCGTCGCCATTGATTATATTGAAGAATAAGCGCGGCAAGCCGCCTCACATCTGTAAAATCGCGCAGCCCGTAGAATTTAACAAAGCTTGCGATAAACGCTTAAAGCAGCGATATGCTGCTCAGGAGATAATGATATGAGCGGATTTGTCTTTTTCTTGATACCGATTGCCCTTCTCGCCACGCTTCTGGTGCTGGGCGTCGGCATTTATTCACTGGCCAAAGGCGGCGCCTTCGCTAAGCAAAACTCAAATAAATTGATGCGGTTGCGCGTGACGGCGCAGGCCATCGCAATAGCCTTAATGGCTTTGTTCCTTGTCCTGATCGGCAAAGGCCCGGGCTGAAGCAGCATTTCGCGGTTTCCAAGATTGCGGGCGCCAAAGCGCATTGATGCGCGCCGGCGCGGTCGCTATGGTCCGGCAAAATCTTGTCCTTGGGTTGCAACATGCTGTTAAGCCTATGCAGCCTTCTCGATTACTTTCCAGGAGCTCGACATGAAGATCCTTGTGCCCGTCAAACGTGTGATTGACTACAACGTTAAAGTCCGGGTGAAATCCGACGAAAAAGGCGTTGATCTCGCCAACGTCAAAATGTCCATGAATCCGTTCGACGAAATTGCCGTCGAGGAAGCTATTCGCTTGAAAGAAGCTGGAACGGCTGAAGAAATTGTCGCCGTCTCTATCGGCCCCGATAAAGCGCAAGATCAGATTCGCCAGGCGCTTGCCATGGGCGCCGATCGCGGCCTCCTCATAAAGACTGACGATACAATCGAACCGCTCGGCGTTGCAAAGCTGCTTCAAAAAGTTGTCGATGAAGAAAAGCCGGACCTGGTCATTCTCGGCAAACAGGCGATTGACGACGACTCTAATCAAACCGGTCAGATGCTCGCAGCATTGCTCGGATGGCCGCAAGGCACATTCGCATCGAAGGTGGAAAAAGACGACGGCAAGCTGAACGTCACCCGTGAGATCGATGGCGGCCTTCAGACAATATCGCTAAATCTGCCGGCAATTGTCACCACTGACTTGCGTCTTAATGAGCCCCGTTACGCCTCATTGCCGAACATTATGAAAGCCAAGAAAAAGCCGCTCGACACCAAAGAGATTGGCGATTACGGCGTAGACGTCACCCCGCGCCTTGAGGTCGTCAAAGTCGCCGAACCCGCCAAAAGAGAGGCCGGCGTTAAAGTCGAGAGCGTAAGTGAGCTGGTCGAAAAACTGAAAAACGAAGCAGGAGTGCTTTAACCATGGCTGTTTTGGTTGTCGCCGACGTACACGGCAATTCTATTGACGATTCAACACATAAAACGGTCACCGCGGCTCAGGCCATTGGCGGCGATGTAGATATTCTCGTGGCGGGATCAGGCGTAGGGGACGCCGCTGCAGATGCGGCGAAAATCGCAGGCGTGCGAAAGGTGTTGCACGCCGATAATGAAGCGTATGCGAACCGGCTTGCCGAACCGCTTGCAGACCTGATCGTTAAAGTCGCTGGCGACTATGACGCCGTCCTTAAAACAGCAGCTACAACCGGCAAAAACGTAATGCCGCGCGTAGCTGCATTGCTGGACGTGATGCAAATTTCGGAAATCGTCGCAGTTGAAGCGCCAGACACGTTTGTGCGCCCGATCTATGCCGGCAACGCCATGCAGACCGTGAAGTCAAATGACGCGAAGAAAGTGATCACTGTTCGCGCCACCGCCTTTAAAGCGGCGGGAGAAGGCGGATCGGCTGCAGTAGAGACGATAGAAGCCGCCGGCGATCCCGGCCTCTCCGCTTTTGTGAATGAAGAGTTGACAAAGTCAGACCGTCCTGAGCTTTCCGGCGCCAAGATTGTTATTTCCGGCGGGCGCGCCCTCGGCTCCTATGAGAATTTTGAGGAGTATATTTTTCCGGTCGCCGACAAGCTCGGCGCCGCTGTCGGCGCCTCTCGCGCCGCTGTTGATGCGGGCTATGTGCCGAATGACTATCAAGTCGGTCAGACCGGAAAGGTTGTTGCGCCGGAGCTTTATATCGCTGTGGGCATCTCCGGCGCTATTCAGCATCTGGCGGGCATGAAGGACTCCAAAGTCATCGTTGCGATCAACAAGGACGAAGAAGCACCGATTTTTCAGGTCGCAGATTACGGTCTCGTCGCCGACCTGTTCAAAGCGCTGCCGGAATTGAATGAGGCGTTGGGATAAGCAACCGCAGTCATTTGAAGACATCCGCTACTGCGTTATTAAGCAGATCATCTTGCCATAACTTGCTAAAAAGCCCCGCTCTAGCGGGGCTTTTTGATTGGGCAGCAAAAACGGGCTCGCAAGAACCGGGTCGCGTCTAATTACCCGATGATGACATTGTCGCTCCAGCAACATTGGAGCAACACATGTCTTTCCTTATAAGTGGGCTAGACGCAAAAGAGTTCAAGCTGCTTTTTAGTCTGTCCACTGACCGCCTTGCCGCGCGCGGCGTTATCCGAAAGACCGTTGACGCGAAACCCGGTTACCCGTGCCGGGTAAGCTTGCAGGATGCAAACCCTGGCGAAACCGTACTACTTTTGAATTATGAAAGCCATAAGACGGCTTCGCCTTATCGTTCCTCCTACGCCATATATGTGCGCGATCACGTTGAGCAATCAGAGCAGTATCAAAATGAATTGCCGCCCGTATTTAAAAATCGACCGATCGCGCTCAGAATATTTAACAAAGACAGTATGCTGATCGGCGCTGATATGGGAGTGAACAGCGAACTTGAGAGCAAAATAAACGCCGCCCTCAACCGGCCGGACGCCGCTTACCTGCATGCGCATAACGCCATGCATGGATGCTTTGCGGCGGAGATACGTCGTCAATAGCGCTGGAACTGAACACTGATAACGTGTGAAGATCATCAATTCGGCTTTTTCAGGCAGTTTACGGCGCCTTAACGCTAAAGCGTATCAAATGAGTAGAAAAACGCCTGCCGCTGAGTTTGTCAGAATACCGGGCATTCAAGACACATTGTTACAGCGTTAGGCAAAGCGAACGGGCGAACCATGAAAAGCACACACCTTAAGCAAGGAAACGATAACGAGGCTGCCGCTCCGGACGAGAACCGTGAAATGCTTGATCGTTTCGCATCTATTGCCGCACATGACCTAAAGGCCCCGTTGCGCCAAATTGATCAAGTGATCGCCATGATGCGTGAAGATATGGCTGATCGTCTGCAGCCAGACGATACGCGCCATCTCAATCTTATTGAACAGCGCACTAATCGACTGCGACATCTGGTTAAGGCGCTGCTTGACTATTCTTGCGTTGCGAGCGCGCCTTTGCGCCTGGCGCGCCTAAATCTCGGCGATGCGATTTCTGAGGCGCGCCTTACGTTAAAACCGCTCATCGACGATACGGGCGCCAAGATTGAAATAGATGCATTGCCTTGTGTCGATGCGGATATGGCTATGGCGCAGCAGCTTTTTCAAATTCTATTGCTGAACAGTATGAACCATCACGGCGAAGGCGATAGCCCGCAGGTGCATATTTTCGCGCAACACAGTAACGCAGGAAACATCGTCTTTTTCAAAGACAACGGCATTGGCATCGCGCCGGAAATAGCGGATAGGGTTTTTGAACCTTTCGCGCAAACTGGCGAAAAAGCAAACGCAGACGGCGCTGGCATGGGGCTTACTATTGCCAAGATAATCGCTTTTAAGCACGGCTGGTCTCTTTCGCTCGATCCCACATCACGCGACGGAGCGACGTTCCAAATTTTAATCCCCGATTGAATAGTCCGCCTAAACAGCGACTTTTCGATAGAACATTCCATAATAGCAAACTCAAGAATGCGCATGGCTGCCGTAGCGCCGTCGCTGATTTACATTACAGACAATATCTGAAGACATGGCCTTGAAATATTGCGCCGCAGCGAAATTCGCGATTATTGTCAGGTAAGTGGAACTTACGGGCTAGTGAGAGGTTGCTTATGAACACGGTTCAAACCGTAGGCGTTGTCGGCGCAGGCCAGATGGGCGTTGGCATCGCCCATGTTTTTGCCGCTGCAGGTCATGACGTCAGGCTGAATGACCTTGACCTCGACCGGATCAAAGCAGGCGTCGAAAAGATTGAAACCAATCTTCAACGGCAGGTCCAAAAGGGCCGTCTAGACGCTGACAGCGCGCAAAAAGCGCTTAACCGGATTACGCCTGCGGCGAAGCTGAAAGAATTCGGCGATTGCGATCTTGTTATCGAATCCGCATCTGAAAATCAGGAGATCAAAAAACAGATCCTGGCAGCACTTTCGAAAACGATGCGCGCTTCCGCGCTCATGGCGTCCAACACGTCATCAATTTCCATCACCGGCCTCGCAGCCGCAACGGATCGGCCGGATCGCTTTATCGGCATTCACTTCATGAACCCGGCGCCAGTGATGAAACTCGTCGAAATTATTCGCGGGATTGCCACATCGAAAGAGACATTTGAAACCACGAAGGCGCTGATCGAGGGCCTCGGAAAAACGATCGCAGTGTCGGAGGATTTTCCTGCTTTTATTGTCAATCGCGTTTTGATGCCGATGATAAACGAAGCAATTTATACGCTTTATGAGGGCGTTGGATCTGTTGAGGCAATCGACACCGGACTGACGCTGGGCGCCAACCATCCGATGGGTCCTTTGTCGCTGGCGGACTTCATTGGGCTAGATACTTGTCTTTCGATTATGCAGGTCCTCTACGAAGGCCTTGCAGACTCCAAATATCGCCCTTGCCCGCTGCTTGTAAAATACGTCGAGGCCGGATGGCTTGGACGTAAAACCGGTCGCGGATTTTATGACTATTCCGGCGAGACACCCCAGCCTACGCGTTAATTTTCTGCAACAGGGCGCAAAATTGCTTTCCGGTACAAGAGTTGTTTTAATCTGCTCTCTGACAGCAATAGGCATTGCATAAAACAGGAGAGAAGAAATGTCAGTCGCACGCGTGACGGAAATTATCTGTTCATCCAAAAAGAGCTTTCACGACGCAATCGAAAGCGGCATTGAGCGCGCCAATAAAACGCTGTCCCAAGTCGAGGGCGCCTGGGTCAAGGATCAGTCTATAATCCTGGACAATGGCAAGATCAAAGAATACCGCGTAATTTTGAAAGTCACTTTTGTCTTGAAAGACTAATCAGTTTATCTGTTTACTGAACAGATACAGTCTATTTCAAATACGAGACGTCGCTGCTCAACGTTGATGCTCCAGCGACAAGTCAAGCAACTCTGCAGCTGCGTAGGGATCACGTCCCATTTCTTCCAGAGCCTTTAAGGATACTGGCTTATCGGGGCTCGCTTTCAGCTGCAGAGTTCCCCCTTCTGACAGAAACGCAGATAACGGACCGGCAAAACCAAAGAGCCGTGGGCTGCTCTGCGCAAATTGACTGAAATAAAGCTGCATCAGCGCAGGAACAGATTGTCGAAGATCTTCTGCGCTTGCGGCCGTTTGGGTTTCGGCAAACGCAAAAGCCTTCTCAAGAGCGCCGCTATTGCGCAATGTCGCCGTAAGCGATTTCAAAAGAACTTCCTCCGATATTGCCGATGGAGAAGCGGCGCCGTCGGCTATGGCGTTCCAGCGTGTTAAAGAGGGCCCTCCGCCGGCTGTGAAAACATCAAATGAAGCGAGATCTGCCGCATCGACAGACATTGAATAGTCCGCATCTCCGGTTTTGCCGTTCCAGCGCCATCGGTTTTCTGAGTCATAGCGCACCGCATCCAAACCGAGCGCTTCTAAGGCGGCGCGCGCCTGCGCCATCTCCGCCTCAGGAACAGCCGCAGAAGAGATATCCAGAAAAGCGCCGATGTTTATCTGTACGCCTGTCTCAGCGAAACTCAGCTGCGATGGAACCAGCCAATAAAAATCACCGGCTGAGATCTCTGATCGCTCGCGCGTGAGCAGAGTTACGCCGTTGACTTGCTGAGTTTCGTTTAAAATTACCATTGATCCAAGATCCAGAAGATTTGTCTCTGAAATGGGCGGCGTTTCCCAACGCGCCAACCAAGAGAGCGCGCCAGAGAAATCAGCGTCGCGCATTTCAACCACGTCCATACTGACAGCGCTCGACGTCTGTCCGGCTGCTTGTGCGATGGCGGCTACAGGATTTTTCAAAGCGCGGTCAAAAGCTTCTCGCATCTGCGGCTGCAGAATTTTATCGAATGATTGCGATGACCTGGGCTGCTCTTCACCGCCATGAAGATTTTCATTCGCATCTGAGACATATATTGGCGCGGCAGCGCCCGGGGCGGCCTGTGTGCGCGAAACAATAGCTGAAGCCTGTTGGTAGGCGATGCGCCCCTGATCATAGCCGCGGGAAAACGCCTCCCCCACATTCAAGGTTGCGCCATTGCCGGCGTTATCAAGCATTTCGAATTTGAAGCCGCTATATGCGGCCCCTTCAAACCGATACGCGCCAGCCAAATCGGCGGCCCTGCGTAAAACAGAGATGGCCGCACTTTCTCCATACACCGGTTGCGGAGAGGAAGCCCGCCCATCGAGCCCGGCAACCGCTAGCCTATCAACTGAAACCCGATAACTTTGCGCTCCGGCGGCATTCTGCAGACCGACCGATTGCAGGTTATTGATCACCATCCGTTCGAACAGCTTACGAAGGGGTCGGTCCTTGCGGGCACCCCACAAGCCGGCGATTGCTTCGGGATCAGGGCCCCACAAGGTGATCTGATCGGCGGTGAACTCAACGCCCGGGAGGCCTTCAACAGTCAAAACGATATCGTCAAAAACAACAGCGCCCAGCTCGTTGCTAATGACTGCATCGCCATATCGGAGTGAAACGTCCGGCGGCAGAGCCGCCAAAATCGCGTCTGGAGAAACTATCTCAGCGCCTTTTTGTGAGAAGGGCGCCCGCAACAAATCATCAACCGTGAGCGTCGGTTCTGGCCTGACAGCCGGATCGCTGGCGCATGCATATACTACAGACGCCGCAATCGCGGCAGCCGCCAATACTCGCTTCATCTAGTCGCCCCACCTTCGCACAGGCGCATACCCATTCAGCGCCGGTAACATACCCTGGGGCCAGACTAAGCAGCTATTCGCTATGAGTCACGGTCAAATTCAGCACGTCCGGCAAAGCCTGAGGCGCAACAGCGCTCGCCTGCACAGCCTGCAAATCAAGCGGCTCTTCCGGATTAGCGCTAATTTCCAGTGATCCGCCTTCAGCGATAAAATCAGCAAAAGCGCTCAAATACCCCTGGGCGCGCGGAATCCCCTGAACAAACTGTGCGCCTGACAATCTCAAGAGAGCAGGGGCCGACTGCCGCAAATCTTCACCTGTCCCGCCCATTTGCAAGGCGGACAAAGCGAAAATCGCATCGAGCGCCTTTTCATCATCGATCTTGAATGACATTGATTTAAAACTGGCTGTCTGTGCGATCGGATTGTCGACATCATTTTCGATGGCCTCACCGATGTCGCTCAATTTCATACCGCCAAGATCAAACGCCATGGAGAAGTCAGCAAGGCCTTCAGACTCAGCATTATATTGAAGCCTGGCGCCGCCGCGATCAGGATTCCATGTCCACTCCGCAAAGCCCGCACCTTTCACGTTGTCGAGCCCCTGGGCTTTCAGAACATCATAAGCAGGCGCGTTTTCATCCGCTACGTAAGCTGTAAAATCATAGGTCGCGTTTTTTGTATCCATACGAATTTTTGACGGAATTAGCCATGCGAACTCTGCAGCGGATAAAGAGACCTCTTCCGCGATAAAAAGCGGACGGTCGTTAACATAGCTGGTCATGCCCGTTGCTTTCATCGTTCCCAAATCCATGAGATTACGGGCGCTGACCGGCGGCTCATCTCCCTTGAGACCGAAATCCATGAGCCCTGACAGGTCGATGTTGCGCCATTCCAAGGCTTCCACCTCCGCCCGCTGACTTTCCGGCGCGAGCATCATACCAAGAGGCCCGTCTACCAGAGGGCCGCCTTGCGGGCCCATCGCGTCACGCAACACCTGCCGGGCACCCTCGCCTTGTGTCGTGGAATATCCAAAATCTTTGGCGATAATCGCAGAAATTTTGCCGCCTTCCAGGCCAACAAACCGCAAATCGGGTGCAGAAAAATCAACGGCGCCGCCGAACTCATCATCTTCAGCATCCATAGAGATATCTTTGAAATATAGCCCTGCAAGGGTAAAGGCGTTGAAGAAATTAGCCGCCTCGGCGCCATCCGGATTTTCGCCGCCGCCCTGACGAACAGCGAGCTTATCAAACTCAACACCGCCAATTTCGAAGTTTATCTCTTCTTTGTCGAACCCTTCCGCTTTAACGTTCAGCAAACGGATTTTTTGAAAAACCGTTTCAAACTGAGCATCGGGACCACTGTTTTCGGCATTTGTAATCCGCTCAATCGCCGACTGATCAACGCCATAAAGTTCGGCTCGCTCAATCAGGATCGCCTCGCCGTCATCAGCGTCCGAAAAGCGCAAATTCTCCACGACAGTTGCGCCAATCGATTCATCAAATGAAGCGTTCTCATAAGTCGGCCTCGCGTCGTCGGGCAGTAAGGTGAGAACAGCATCCAGATCCATCTGTTCGCCGCCGGAAAAAGAAAATGACTGATCAAGGGGGGAGCCTGCGGACGTTTTGAGTGCGGCGGCGCTCGCTTTTGTTTCACCGCCGGCTGATTTTTCACCGCCGCAAGCGCCTATCGCCAATGCCGCAGCGCTGATCATCAGAATTTTTGTCGTTCGCATTTTTATCTCCCTCTGGACGTGGACACGTACACGTCCGCTATGTGCTGACATCGCTTCAACGCAGCGCCAGCCTCTAAATTCCGTCGACGCTTCCTTACGCGCCGCCGCCGCTGACTGGCAACCAACCCTTATTTCAGCCCCTTAACTTGCGCCGGCGGCGCGAATAAGGCGCAACGCTTCCGGACTTGACCAGTCGGCGGCTCCGACGAGGCGGCCGATCTCCCGGCCTTGCGCGTCATAAAGCACACTGACAGGCAAAACATTTGAACCGCCTATAGCGCTCGCAAACCGTAACTGGGGGTCTGCGTATAATTTGAGGTTTTCAATTTCCAACCGCTCCAGAAAAGCCGCGGCAGCTTCCGGCCCTTTTGGATCTGAAGCCACCGCCGCGACTTCAAAGCGGTCGCTGCCCAATTCGCCTTCAAGCGCATCGAGTGAAGGCAGTTCTTTCAGACATGGGGCACACCATGTCGCCCAGAGATTGACAAGCACAACCCGGCCGCGAAAATCTGCAAGAGATATCGCCTCCCCGTCCAGCTGAAACGGCGCCGAAGGCGCATTGCGCGCCGGAAACGCATAGGCGAATTTTTCTAATTCGCCTGTCAGCAATGCAGGATCGTCAAGCACAGGGCCAGCGCCTGCCGTAATTATAGGTTTAGGACCCTTCTGGACGCTCGATGCGATAATGACGTAGATGAGGCCCAGCACGCCCAGCCCAAGCCAGAACAACAGCCACAAACGCGGTCCCTTCAAAGCGCCCACAATATGCCGATCCCTATTTCCAAATCTCTTCAGGTTAAAAGTGACAGATAATCAAAACAAAAAAGAAAACCAGATGTGGGGCGGGCGTTTTGACGCCGGCCCTGCGACGGTGATGGAAGACATTAACGCGTCAATTGATGTCGATCGACGGCTCTGGCGCGAAGATATCGCCGGCTCAAAGGCGCATGCGGCCATGCTTGCGAAAACCGGCGTCATCTCGTCAGCCGACAATTTGGAGATCCAAAAGGGTCTCGATCAAATTGCGAATGAAATCGAACAGGGAACGTTCGTTTTTTCCAAGGCGCTTGAAGACATTCATATGAATATTGAAGCGCGTTTGAAGGAAATTGCGGGCGAACCCGCCGGGCGCCTGCACACCGCTCGTTCGCGCAACGATCAGGTGGCGACGGATTTGCGCCTCTGGACGCGGAGCGCTTGCCATGACGCGGCAAAAGGACTGCGAACCCTGATGCGCGCGCTCGCCCGGAAAGCTTCGGACAACGCCGATGCGGTAATGCCAGGTTTTACGCATCTGCAAACGGCGCAACCCGTAACCTTTGGTCACCATTTGTTGGCTTATGTCGAAATGTTTGCGCGAGACGCCGCGCGGTTTGACGACGCCGCAGCCCGGATGAACGAATGCCCGTTAGGCGCCGCTGCGCTTGCCGGCACGTCCTTCCCGATTGATCGCGATGACACCGCCAAAGCTCTTGGGTTTGAGGCGCCGGCCCGAAATTCGCTCGACGCCGTTTCTTCACGTGACTTCGCGCTGGAGGCAATGGCGGCAGCCTCTATAGCGGCGACACATCTGTCTCGCCTCGGTGAAGAACTCGTGCTTTGGACATCGCCGCATTTCGATTTTGTGCGCCTGTCAGACGCATTTTCCACTGGCTCATCGATCATGCCGCAAAAGCGCAACCCGGACGCTGCAGAACTTGTCCGCGCCAAAGCCGGGCGCATGATCGGCTCCCTGAACGGGCTGCTGATCGTTATGAAGGGCTTGCCCATGGCCTATGCGAAAGACATGCAGGAAGATAAGGCAGGAACATTTGAATGTTTTGACGCGCTCGCTCTTTCGCTTGCCGCAATGACCGGAATGATCTCAGATCTTGAAGTCAATCGATCGGCGATGAAAGCAGCTGCAGGGCGCGGATATTCCACAGCAACCGATCTGGCGGACTGGCTTGTGCTTAAGCTGAACATGCCATTCAGAAACGCCCATCATGTAACCGGCGCAGTCGTCGCGCTCGCAGAGAAGAAAGGCGTAGGCCTGGACGCGCTATCGCTAAGCGATCTTCAATCGGTAGAGCCTGGAATTACCGATGACGTCTTCTCTGTTTTATCTGTCGACGCCTCCGTATCCTCGCGCATATCGTTTGGCGGCGCTGCGCCTCAGAATGTGAAGCGGGAAGCGGAAGCGTGGCTGAGCAAGCTCAAATAACGCTCAAAATGTCTCGGTTGCAGCTATGCTTATAGCTGTTATGGAAGACGCGTTTAGGAACCATGCCATGAAAGTTTTGCTCATTCTGCTTGCCTTCGCCCTGTTTCTTTCCGCTTGCGGAAAAAAAGCGCCCTTGCGCCCGCCGGAGGAACCTGAAGAGAGCCAGACGCTTTAATGCATCACTTTCATTATCAAGACGGGCGGCTGTTTGCTGAAGATGTCGATCTGACGGCGCTTGCTGAGGCGGTCGGCACGCCGGCCTATGTCTATTCCGAGGCAACGCTGCGCCGACATGCGCGCGTCTTTCATGACGCATTTAAAGAAACAGGAGCGCTCGTCGCCTATTCGGTTAAAGCAAGCTCCAATATCGCTGTTTTGAAAATTCTTGCCAGCGAAGGCGCGGGCGCCGACGTTGTCTCAGGGGGAGAGCTGAAACGCGCCCTTGCGGCGGGGATCGCGCCGCAAAAGATCGTCTTCTCAGGCGTCGGTAAGACCCGGGAAGAAATAGACGCCGCCATTGCTGCAGATATTCATCAATTTAACGTCGAATCCGAACCCGAACTTGACGCGATCAACGCTGCGGCTATCGCGCAGAGCGCCCGCGCGCCAATCGCATTCCGCATTAATCCGGATGTCGCCGCCGGCGGACATGAGAAAATTTCAACGGGCAAGGCCGAAGACAAGTTTGGCGTGCCCTGGAACAGAGCGCGCGAGCTTTATGCAAAAGCGCGTACGCTTGAAGGCGTTCGCGTCAAAGGCGTGGATGTGCATATCGGTTCACAGATTGCCGATCTCGCCCCTTTTGAGGTCGCCTTTAAACGCGTTGCGGACCTGATCCGGGATCTGCGTGCGGACGGCTGCGCGATAGAGACGCTTGATCTTGGCGGCGGCTTGGGCATCCCCTATGGCGACGGAGAAACTCCGCCCGGCCCTGATCAGTATGCGGATATGATCAAACGGGTGACCGCGCCCCTTGATGTGAAACTGATCTTCGAGCCCGGCCGTATGATTGCCGGAAACGCCGGCATTCTTCTTGCGCGCGTCGTCTATGTTAAAAAAGGCGAAGACCGGCAGTTTTTAATTGTTGATGCGGCCATGAATGACCTGATCAGACCGGCGCTCTATGACGCCCATCATGAGATCTGGCCGGTTGTCGAAAACAATGGCGCGCGCGCCACCTATGATGTGGTCGGTCCTGTTTGTGAGAGCGCTGACCGTTTTGCTAAAAATCGATCATTGCCCAAAATGGCAGACGGCGAGCTGATCGCGTTCATGTCAGCCGGCGCTTACGGGGCGATGCAGAGTTCGCAATACAATACGCGCCCGCTCGTCCCGGAAGTTTTGGTAAACGGCGCAGAATACTCAGTCATTCGCCGAAGGCCGACTTTTGAGGAAATGACGGCGCTGGAGAAAACGCCGGACTGGATGGCCTAGAATACCCCGGCTATCGCAAGATTGTTGTAAACAACCCACATATTTCCGAGCGTCGCTACCGAGAAAAAACCAATCACAATCCAGTGGGGGAACCACAGGACCATAATGCTGATGACGCCCTGCAAGGCGAGTTTGCCGATCACCCAGCCGTCGCCGGCGTGGTCCATCATCGCACGCACAAATGGATTTGCTTCTTCCCCTGCGCCAATCTCAAGGGCCAGCACTGTTGAGTATATATCAGCGACGCCAACAACATTATAAATAACGACAGCCAACGCCGCCGCCAAACGCCGCGCCCAGAAAGCGCGGGACCGGGCTGCATCAGCGACAAGTCGGCGACGCCGATGTGCAGAACCGACAAATGCGATCAAATCGGCGTTCCTTGCAAGTTAACCATTTCAACCCAAAATAGACAGGCGCGTCGGTCTGAGCCTGTGCGACGATAATCTGAGGTCCCCGCACATCGACGCGGAGATCGCGGAGAGGTATGCTGCAAGAAGTATGACGTCCGAGTTGGCACAATCTGAGTTGGCGCAATCTGCTTCGCCGAAACGCCGCGCCGCGCCCGGCGAGCTGCAAATCTTTTTGACACGCCTGGTGATGTACTGGGAGCGGCTGCTGCCCGCAATGCTTCCGATTATGGGCGTTGCCGCTGCGCTGACGATTTTCAGCCTGATTGACTTATGGCGGTTAACCCCCGCTTGGCTGCATATTGCAGTGCTTGGTCTTGCCGGCGCGCTCTGCTTTGTCTCGTTCTGGCGCGATATCCGCATGGCGGCGTGGCCGTCCCGGCGGGCGGCGCAAGCCCGCATGGAGGCCGACGGTGCCGCACCGCACGCGCCGCTTCAGGCTCTCGATGATTATCCACTCGATGATGAAAAATCAGAAAGTCCGCTGTGGCGCGCCCATCTGGCGCAGAGCGCCGAACGGGCGAAAGCTGCCCGGTTAGGCGCCATGCGCGACACCGTGACGGCGCGTGACCCCTATGGCGTTCGCTTTATCGTTGCCGGTCTTGTTGCGATTTCCGTGATTGCAGGCGCCGAGAGCTGGCGCGATCGCCTGGCCGGATTGCTTAGCCCCGGCGCCGGCGCAGCAGGCGTTATCGTCGCCGATGTGTGGATTGAACCGCCCGACTACACCGGCAAGCCGCCGATTTACCTTCTTCGCGCCGGCGACCAGACCTCTGGTTTGCGCGACCAGGTTAATGCGCCTTTGGGCGCACGGATTATCGTACAGGCAAACGGCCGCGGTCGGCGCACGCTGTCTTTCGAAACAGAAACCGGAAAAACGCGCGCAAGCTTTGAGGAAGACCGCACGGCGGCGCGCGCAGAAATCGCGCTTCAGGAGTCAGGCTTATTGCGGTTCCGTTTTGGCGGCCAGAATGCGGCCTGGCCTATTGGCGTATCGCCCGATAATCCGCCCCTTGCCGCCTTCCAGACTGAACCCGAGGAAGATGAAAACGGTCTCATTACATTTTCGTATATCGTTGAAGACGATTACGGGATTGCCGATGCGCGCCTTGAAATGCGGCTAGATCCCGATCAAGCAAGGCCGCTGGACGCGCCCGCGCTTGAAGCCGACGCGCTCGAAGAGCGCCGCAGCATCGCACTCGAGAGCGCTCCCGGGCGCACTGGCGTTCGCGCAGCGAGCCTCGATCTGCAGGCCGACCCATGGGCTGGGCTACAGGTATTGGCGCGCGTCGTTGTCGCCGACGGCGCGGGTCAGACAGGCGCAACAAGCGAAGCGCCGCTAAGACTGCCGACACGACAATTTTTCAATCCGCTCGCCCGCAGCGTGGTTGAACAGCGCCAGACCCTGGCGGTGGCGCCGGCCCAATGGCGCCGCGCCGGTCGCAGTTTTGACGCTGTGACATTCGCGCCCGAGACCTTTTTTGATCGGTCAACGGATTACCTTTTGTTGCGCGCTGCTTTCTGGCGCATCATGCGCCAGGACGGCGAGACATTTGACGACGCGGTTGAGAAATTCTGGCCTTTGGCGCTTCAACTTGAGGATGACGCGCTTGAACTTGCGCGCCAGCGCTTAGAAGCGGCGGAAGAAGCCTTGCGTGAGGCCATTGAACGCGGCGCAGACGATGAAGAGATCGCTCAGCTGACGGAGGAGCTTCGCCAGGCGATGAATGATTATCTGGAAGCGCTGGCGCAGTCTGGACAGACACAGCAGAACGCCGGCGGCGGGGGCGACAGTCAGCAAGTCGAGCAGTCAGAACTGGATGAAATGCTCGATGCGATTCGCGACCTCGCGCAATCCGGCGCCGGCGCTGCGGCTCGGCAGATGTTGTCCGAACTTCAAAATATCCTGAACAATCTTCGCCTTTCGCAAGGGGGATCGGGCAGCGGCGGTCAAGGCCGCGGCGCGCCGAGCGAAAGCGGCCCCTCAGGCGCAGCCGGCGACCTCATCGGAAGACAGCGTGAACTTGCTGATGAAGCCTTCGAGCGTGGGCGAGAGGAAGGCGCAGGCGCCAATGCTGACGATCTTGCTGAAGCGGAAAGTGAGCTTGGCGGCGATCTTGATGAGTTGATTGAAGAATTACAGTCCGGCGGGGGCGAGGCTGATCCGAACGGCGAGGCCGCGAACGCTTTGGGGCAAGCGCGCAATGCGATGCGGCAGGCGGAACAGGCGTTGCAGAACGGTGATTTTGACGGCGCCGCCGGCGCGATGGAGCGCGCTATCGCACAGATGCGCGAAGGCGCAGAAGGACTTGCCCGAGAAGAAATGCGCCAGGCCAATCAGGACGGTGAAGGGCAGACCGGCGGCGGACGCGTCGATCCGTTGGGGCGGCCCGTTGGCGAAATCAGCGGCGACGGCGTTGAAGTTCCCGAAAAATCCGACGCCGCACGCACTCGCGCCGTTATTGACGAGTTGAGACGCCGCTTGGGTGAGCCCGGCAGGGAAGACGATGAAATCCAATATCTGGAGAGATTGCTGGAGCGGTTTTGAGTGAATTTTTGCAAAGTCCGCATATTGGATTACTTAGAATTATTCCGCCCCGCTTCGTTCATCAACGCCTCTTTCAGGTCAGCAAGCACCATCAGCTCCGCTTTGAATTGGCCGATCGCATAAGCCGCCAAGGCGCGCCCGACTTTGGCGTCTCGCTGATTAACCCCACTCAAAATTGCAACTGTTTTTTCTTCCCGCTCAATCTCGGATTTTAAAAAGCTCGCGCGTCTTTTGATTTGGCTTGCTATTGTTTCTTAATCAGCATGCAGCGCAAGCGCCATACGGAGCCCGCGAAATCTATATTCGCGATCCGGCAGGGCATGTCATCGGATTTTCCGAGCAAGACGCAAGTCGCTAAGCAGCATTTCCAGTTCATTCGGCCCTGCTCAACTGAATGATACTGGCTGCAACGTTACTCTAGCCGGCGCCGATGTAAGGGACACCCCGTTTCAACCCGTCATCGTCCATTCCATACCCTATTAGGAATGCGTCAGCAGCAGCTTCAAACCCAATATAATCGCAGCCCAGATCCTCAGCATGACCGGTCAGTTTCTTGACCAGCACGCATGTTTTCACGGCAGCCGCACCCCTATCCTCGACCATACCCTTGCCGAAGTGCAAAGAGCGGCCCGTATCGAGCACGTCATCGACAAGCAACACATGCCGGCCGCTGACATCGACCGAAAAATCTTTCAAGAGGGTGACAACACCGGATGAAGATCGGGCGCCGCCATAAGACGACAACTGAACGAAATCGACTAACGGATCAGCGCCGTGCCGATAGAGTGCGCGCAACAAATCTGCAGCGAAAATAAAAGCGCCCGTGAGAACAGGCGCAAGCAGAAACTCTTTGGGCAGATCTTTCGCCATCTCTTGCGCAAGCGCATCAATGCGTTCCGCTATCGTATTTTGGTCAAACAATACCTGCATGAAAGTTTTCTCCGAAACCAGCCTTGGATACAAAGCCGTTATATTCTGCTGAAAACTCTAATGGGTTTCTGGCGATGCGGAAACGCATCCAGAAAAATTATTCGCCCTGCGGGGGTGAGATTGCGCCCGCAGCGCTGCCGGCGGGCGCTAAAGACAGCGCAACTTCGGAGACGCCTTCCGGCGCTTCATTGCGCGTTATGAATGTGACAACGCCTTTGGCGCCCACCGTTGGCTCAGCCGGCGTAAAAGTCCAACGCGATAATAGTTCCCCACGAGGACCAAGAGCCTCCGCCTGCAGAAGGGGCGCGTCAACAGCTTCATCCCCCTGATTGCGAAGAGCGCCGGTGATCTCAATGACGGGTCCGGCGGTCGACATTGCAAGACGGTGGCTAATATTCTCGATTTTCAATCCGCCGGGATTGGTCTCTATCCCAACCACAGCATAGGCCTCGGCAGCCGAAGGGGCGACCTTTACAATCTCGTCCCGATACACAACGACCGCGTATGCAGCGCCAATAATGACCGCTAACCAAGCGGACCAGCCAACGGCGCGCCAGGGCGTGAGCCGATTTTTTTCACGGGACTCAGCCCGACGACGCGCCTTTCGCATGGCGCGTTCCAGTTCTCTCGGCGTCACTTGCAAGGATGCAAAAAACTCATCATCGAACATGTCCGGCTCGAACCGGCGCGCATCTTCTATTCGCGCAATTGCAGTCGCGCGCCGGCGGTCGGCGCGCACGCGCCTTCCAAAACCGCGCGCCGCCGCCTCGTCAACATCTTCCCAATCCGCGTCAACTATGGGCGCATCCCCGTCACGCAGCCCGCCCTCACCAATATAGAAATCGTCGCTGCGACCCGAGAGATCATTTTCGCCATAAATGTCTCTAGCGTCGACAGTCGTTCTTTCCCTTCGGCGATTTGATTTTCGCTGGTTTTCGCGCGAAGAGGTCCTGCGCTCCTCAGGATTGCTCTCGCCGCGAAAAGCTTGGGATTGTTCCCTTACAGAATAACCCCTGCCTCTTTTTCCCGGTGCGCGGTTTTGGTTGGTATGAGATCGATTTTCGCGGCTATGCCTGCGCAGATCTTCTCCCGATTCTGAAAAATCACGACTTTCGCTTCCATGCTGGCGGTCGTAGTCTCCCATTGTCCGTAGGGGATCGGCTTTCGGCTGCGATGACGAAACCGGACTGTCGAAGAGCGAATCGTCTTCCTCTTCGTAAAAATCATCAAGATCGTATTCGCCGACATCACTATCGTCATAGGCGCCTGTATGCGCGCGTTCTGTGTCGATATCCCGGGCGCTCTTGTGATCGCGCCCGGCTGAACCCAAAGGATTTGTTTTTACAGGCGGCGTTCCAGCCTCCCACTCGTTGCCGACGAGATGGCCGTCTTCGCGCGGGAACGCGGCGCGGCGACCGCGACTTTCTGGGTCGCGCGGCGTTTTTTCCAGTATGGCGGCAGCCTCAAGAGGCTCGGGAGCCGGCACAAACCAGCTTTCTTCGCATTCAGTGCAACGCACAGAGCGCCCGGCGGGCAAAAACCGGTCGTCATCAAGATCGTAGCGTGTCGCACATGCCGGACAAGTAATTATCATGGCAACCTAGAATCGCTTAGAAATTCGTGAGAAACGCTCAAAAGAAAGGCTGCAAACCCGACGATGTCCGCCCAGGCTCCAATAGTTGAATTCCGGAACGCAGGTCTCGCCTATGGCGAAGGCCCGGAAACCCTGAGCGAGATTAATCTTCAACTCGGGGAAGGAGAATTCAGGTTTCTCACCGGCCCTTCCGGCGCTGGCAAGACGTCTTTGCTGAAAATGATTTATCTGGCTTTGCGGCCGACGCGCGGTCAGCTTTTGTTGTTTGGCGAAGACGCCGCGGATGCGCCGCGTGAGGCGCTGCCGCCTTTGCGTCGCCGCATTGGCGTTGTCTTTCAGGAATTCCGCCTGCTCAACCATTTAACCGCTTTCGACAACGTCGCCCTGCCCATGAAAGTCGCAGGCGTTAACCAAAATCAATATCGCGAAGACGTAAGCGAACTCTTAAATTGGGTGGGCCTCGGCGACCGCATGCATGTCAAGCCGCCAACCCTTTCAGGGGGTGAACAACAGCGCATCGCCCTGGCGCGCGCGCTCGTCTCGAAGCCGGATCTTATCCTGGCCGATGAACCCACCGGCAATGTCGACCCCGCCATGAGCGAACGGATTATGAAATTATTCGTTGAGCTGAATAAGCTCGGCGCCGCCGTTATCGTCGCAACGCACGATCTTCACCTCGTACAGTCGCTCGGCAAGCCCGTGTTAAGAATTGCCGACGGCCAAGTCACTCGGGCGCCTGGCAGGGGCGGAGCTTCATGACGCAGCCGGCTGAGACGACGCGCATTGCTGAGAACAGTGCGGCTTCAGCGCCCCGCCGCGGTCTATTTAACCGTTGGCGACGCGAGCCCCTGTTGCCGGAAGCCGGCGCAGGTGGTGCGCCGTTAACCGCCGTCATTGCCGTTATGTCGTTTCTTGCCGTTCTGGCGATGGCCTCGGTGATCATTATCAATCAATCAGCGGGACGATGGACGGCGGCGCTTGAGTCAGAAATCACAGTACAGATCAAAGGCGCATCCGCTGCAGATATCGCAGCCGGCGCATCGGCCGCGATGCGAGTGTTGGAAAGCGCCGATGGGGTTCTTGAAGCAACACTTCAGAGTTCGGACGAAACAGAAGCTCTGCTCGAACCATGGCTTGGGCGCGGGAACGCGTCAGCCTTCATTAACATTCCTGCGATTATTGAGGTTAAAGTCACCCCGGCGCAGCGGGCTGACCTTGCTCCTTTGCGACAGGCATTGGAAAACGCCGCGCCAGGGGCGGTTCTTGACGATCATGCAACCTGGCACAACCGTCTAGCGACGGCGGCGCAATCGGGACAAGCCTTAGCGTTTCTGGTTTTTCTGTTGGTGATGAGCGCCGCCTGCGCAATCTCTGTTTTTGCTGCAAGAGCCGGACTGGCCGCCAATCGGGACATCATCTCTGTCTTGCATCTTGTCGGCGCCACAGATGACTTTATCGCCGCTGAAGTGCAACGCCGTTTCTTTGTGCTTGGTCTGCGCGGATCGCTCGCCGGTCTCGCGATCGCCCTGGGCGCTCTGGCGGGCATCGCATTCATGCTTGAGGCTGGAGTTGGCCGGGACAGCTTTTTACCCCAATTCACGATTGGCGGCTGGCACGCGCTGTGGTTGTTGTCTGTGCCTATGATTATCTGTTTCGCAACCGCCGTGACCGCCCGCCTTACGGTTTTGAAAGCCCTTCGCACTCAAATTTGACACGATTTTCGGACAGCATCGCTGCAAAACAGAAGTCTGGACCCTGGGGGAACGCAACAGTAGTCTGTTTTGCCAAGTTAATCCGATGAGGAGCGCAAGGCGTTGCATAGATTAATTATCGGCGTATCGCTTGCCTTTGTGACATGGCTTGTCGGTCTCGCTATCTTCATCACAACCCTGCCCGCGCCGGCGTCTGAAAGCGCAGCTCTGACTGCGAAGGAACCGGACGGCGTCGTAGTTTACACTGGAGGCGGGTCGCGCATTAGCGCCGGCATGGCGTTGTTCGCAAACGGCGCTGGAGAAAGGCTGTTAATTTCGGGCGTGAATCCGGACACGTCCCGCGAGACGCTTGCAGGCCTTTGGGAAGGAACTCCCGAACTTTTTGAATGCTGTGTTGATCTCGGCAGGCAGGCTGATTCAACATCTGGCAACGCCAGCGAAGCGGCCGCATGGGCCGCAGCGAATAAACAACAACACATCGTGCTCGTGACTTCGGAGTTTCACATGCCGCGCTCATTGTCCGAAACACGCGCACGCATGCCCGATGCGGCAATTACTCCCTATGCTGTTCAGTCAGGATATCTGGACGAAGCTGGGCGACCGGTGTCACGAGACGCCTGGCGTAAACTCGCCGGCGAGTACAACAAATTTCTCCTTTCAAGAGGCAAGCATATTTTCAGCAGCATCAGCGCTTGAGCGAATTATGCAGCGATTTGGCGAAACCCTGTTCTCAGCATATTTTTTATCAAGCCTTGTCGTGCTCGGATTATTGCTGGCGCCTGTCATGCTTTTTGGCCGGGCGCGCGCACAAGCCGTTGCGCAATTCTGGTCAAGGTCTGTTCTTTTTATGTTGCGCCTTCTGACCGGCGTTCGCCATGAGGTTATCGGCGAACAGAACATTCCGCAAAGCGGCGCGCTCGTTGCCGCGAATCATCAATCCGCTTGGGAAACACTAGCGCTTTACGCAATTTTGCCAAAGCCGGTGGCGATACTTAAAAAAGAACTTCTGCGTATTCCGATTTTTGGCTGGTGGGTGAAAGCTGTCGGCAGCATTGCAGTCGACCGCGAAGGCGGCGCAAAAGCATTACGAGCGATGCAGCGTGACGCCCTTTCCAATATTCAAGAAGGCCGACAGGTCATTGTCTTTCCTGAAGGAACACGCACGCCTCCAGGATACCGACAACCCTTTCAACCTGGCGTCGCAGCAATCTACAAGGCAATTGACGCGCCTTGCACGCCTGTCGCCCATGACAGCGGACGTTTCTGGCAGCATCCTGGCGGCAGAAAAAATAAAGGCAAAATCACCATGCGCATCCTAGCGCCGATAAAACCGGGGCTTGATCGGAAGTCGTTCCTGAGACTTTTGGAAAACACTATCAATGGCGCAAGACCCGATCTCTGCACATCAGGTAACAAACAGCCGGGCGCCGATTTGACGCCGGACATACTTGCGTATGACGACCGACCGTAAACGCGTTTCGCGCTTCTGGCTCTATGGTCCGTTCGCATTAGCCGGAGTTATCCTGGCCGGCTATTATGCACTATGGCGCTATGCGGCCGGAGAAATGAAGTCAGCCGTTCAAGACTGGGCTGTCGAACAGGAACGCGTTGGCCTTTCGGTATCGTATGACAAAATCAAAGCGTCCGGCTTCCCGTTTTTCTTGCGTGTGCATATTGATAATCCAGACCTGGCAACGCCAGACGGCTGGCGGTGGCGCACAGAAAAACTGGCGATTGACGCGCTTCCCTATGCGCTGGACAGATTGATCTTCTCTCCCGTCGGCGAGCAATCAATTTCAACTCCTGAGCTTGGCAATTGGCGCTTCACTGCGGAGGATTTTCGCGCATCGATTGCCCAGGATAAAACGCGCGGATGGATTTTTTCCATGACCATTCGGGATGCTGAAGCGTCAAGCCGGAATGACCGCCGCGCCATGCTGAAATCGCTTATTTATGATGTTTTTCCTGAAACGACAGGGTCGACTACGCTGACGCTTAGCCTTGATGCTGCTGACGTCTACGCCTCCGACGGACAACATGAGCTTTCCGTAAATCGCGCACAGACGTTTTTGCTCTTGAGCGAAACCGCTATGCTTTCGCAAACAGACCCGCTTACTGCATGGCGTAGCGCTGGCGGCGCATTGGACATTCGCGGACTTGGCGTAAACATCAACGATGCAGAATTATCTGCAAACGGAAAGGTATCCCTGGACAGCAACAATCATCCCAACGGCACGCTTTCTTTGGAGGTTGCAAAGCCTCTCAATATTGAAAAACCTCTCGCCGCTACAGGCGCAATGACGCCTGAAGATGCTGAGGCGGTAGCCGCAAGCCTTACACTCGCCGCAATGGCGGGCGGCGGAAAAGCGCGCGGAACACTCGAGTTTCGAGATGGGACAGCTTTTCTTAATGGCGTTGAAGTTGCCGCTCTGCCTACATTCTCAAGCCGCCAAGAGTAAGTTAAGCTGAGCTTTTCGGGAGAGAAAGATATGACGTATGTAAACGGTTTCCTTTTAGCCGTCCCCAATGCCAAAAAAGAAGCCTATCTTGAGATGGCGCGTAAGGTCGTTCCCATATTCAAGAAATACGGCGCCCTGCGGCTTGTAGAAAACTGGGGCGTTGATGTGCCTGAGGGAAAAGTCACATCCTTTCCAATGGCGACCAAACAACAAGACGATGAGACTGTTGTCTTTTCCTGGATCGAATGGCCGTCAAAAGACGTCGCAGACGAAGGCACAAAGAAAACTATGGAAGACCCTGCGCTCGCTGGCGAAGGCGACAACATGCCATTCGATGGCATGCGGATGATGTGGGGCGGATTTGAGACCATACTCGACGAATAGCGAAAGGCCTCACTAGGCGGCGCACCGCTTTTCACATTGACTTTGCAATAACGCCTGTAAGCGACAGCTGAACCTGCCGGGCCGTTATCCGTATAGCGCGCTCAGGCTTTGTGTATCTTGATGCACATGCGTGCTGACAATACGTGCAAACTCATCAAGATAAATGGCGCCGTCTGTCGTCTTCTGTATCAGAACAATTCGCTTATCGCGGCTGTCCCTTGCGCGCTTGATCAATCCCAGAATGGACAATGCGTCAAGCGCCCTGGAAATTGCAGGTTTCGGCACATTCAGATCGCGCGCCAAAGCGCGAACCGTGTGCGGTCCCGGATTCAGATAGACTGTGAGCAGGATCGACCACTGCCGCATCGACAAATCCGGCCCTTCAGTGCGCACAGCATCGCACATCACATCGCGCCAATGGGTCAGAATATCGAGAGACGCCATAGGTTCGGATAAACCTTCCAGATTAGAATTGACACCTGTACTTGCATGCAACTGTTCGCACCGCGAGGGCAAGACCCGATCAGCGCGCGGCGAACCTGCTTTCGATCACATCAAATATCGCGCGAATCGCCTGGCACTCAGCCCCTACTGGACGGCCAGGCGCCGCCTTCGGCCGCCAAGCGTAGATATCGAAATGCGCCCATGCTTTTGCACCTTCGACAAATCGACGAAGGAATAAAGCGGCTATAATGGACCCCGCAAATGAATTGCCGGAGATATGATTGAGATCCGCCACATTCGAGGACAGCATCTGATCATAATTGTTCCAAAGCGGCATGCGCCATAGCGGATCAGCGCATTTTTGCGAGGCTGCGGCAAGCGCGCCCGCCAGATCATCATCATCCGTATAGGCGGGGACGACCTCCGGCCCTAAGGCGACCCGCGCCGCACCGGTCAGCGTAGCCAATGAAATCATTAGCTCCGGCTCTTCTTCAGCGCCCAACGCCAGCGCATCTGCGAGAATAAGCCGCCCCTCCGCGTCGGTATTGCCAATTTCAACCGAAAGACCTTTTCGGCTGGGCAAGACATCGCTCGGCCGAAAAGCATTGCCGCTGATCGCATTTTCAACCGTCGGCAAAAGAACGCGCAGCCGCACATTAAGCTTCGCATCCATAATCATCCGTGCAAGCCCCAATGTGTGCGCCGCCCCGCCCATATCCTTTTTCATCAGGACCATGCCGCTCGCGCCTTTGATATTGAGACCGCCAGAATCGAACGTCACGCCCTTGCCGATGATTGTGATTTTTGGCGCATCTTCCCTGCCCCATCGAATATCAACCAGGCGCGGAGGACAGTCCGCCGCACGCCCAACCGCATGGATCATGGGAAAATTTTTCTCCAGAAGCGCTTCGCCGATAATCATGGACGCTTCAGCGTTATATTCTTCAGCTAAATCTGCAGCCGCCCGCCCAAGAGCCTCAGGCGTCATGTCGCCGGCAGGCGTGTTGACGAGCGTTCGCACGAGAGACGCAGACGCTCCGGCCCGGATCGCCCATGAAACATCGGCATTTTCCGGCGCAATCAATATCGCCTCGCACGGCGCCGTTTTTTTGTATCGGTCAAAACGATATGCGCCGATCAGCCAGCCAAGACTATGAAGAGACGCTGCGTGCGGATCGAATTGTGTTATGAAATGATAAACGCCATTGGGCAATTTGTCGGCCGCAGCCGCTGCGATGAGAGGATCTGCGCCGTCGCCCGTCCCCAGGAGCACGCCCTCATCATGGGCGAGCAAACTTCCCGCTTCACCGTTGAATTTATTCGCGTTAGCAAGCGAAACAAGGGCTTCCGGCAGATCTACCGCGCCCAGCTCGCCTGTTCTGATTGCGTGTATCGGCGTTGCTGAAGCGGCCTCTTCTGCGCTGTAAGGTTTTAAATTTACATCAGACATCAATGATCCGTTAACTTCCTAAATGGGTTGCACATTAAGCATGAGCTTAAGTCTTTTTTGAACTCCTTCAGCCATGGTCATGCGGAAAATTCAGCGTGATCGAGGCTTACACATGCTTATTCGCACTTATTCGCCCTTCTGCAAACTTGCAGGCGCCGCTATTTCTACGCTCGCGATAGCGGCTTGCGGTTCTACGAAATCGGCCGTTGGTCTTGGCGACGACCAGTATCGCGAAGCGATCGGCGTCTATTCTGAAGACACGCCAAGCGATGAAGGATTGGATCCGATCGCTGCAGCCGCTTTCTGGGGCACGCGCTATAACACCAGCCAGTCCGATCCGGAAGTGGCGGTCAAGTTCAGCCAGGCCCTGCGCAAGATCAACTCCAATGACGAAGCGGTTGAAGTGATGTTCAAGGCCAATCAACACATGCCAGACAATGCTGACGTGAGCCTGGAATACGGCAAGGTGCTTGTTCAGTCCGGCCGCGCTTTTGAAGCTGTGCGTCATCTTGAAAATGCTGTCGCCCAAAAACCGCGAGACTGGAAAGCGCTGTCTGCATATGGCGTGGCGCTCGATCAAATTGGCGAACATAAAGAAGCGCGCAAAAAATACGATCAGGCGCATACTATTGCGCCAGGCGCGGTATCAATCATGAATAACAAAGGGCTTTCATTCGCACTTGACGGTGACCTTGGCAAAGCGCGGATGCTGCTGAATCAGGCGGCCGGCCGCGCAGGCGGCGACGCGCGCGTTCGTCAAAATCTTGCGCTTGTGCTTGCGCTTTCCGGCGACTTAGGCAGCGCTGAGCGTCTTGCACGTTCCGACCTGCCGCCGCAGGTTGCAAATAACAATATCGATTTTTTCCGTCAGCTGATGAACCAGCCGGCCTATTGGAGCGAGTATGCTGGAGCAGATATCGAAACGCCCTCATTCGATGATGCGCCAGCGGCTCCGTTGAAACCAAACCCGGCGCCTCTGCCAAGGCTTCGCGAAGAGCCGAAACCTGAAGATAAGAAAGCGGACGATTCTCCTGTCGCACTTATCGAAGCGACGCCAGTAACGAATACTGCAGCGACAGGTGAGCCCGGCCCATTGCGCAACGGCGACGATAAAAGCGACGGCGGTGAGGAATAAACTCATCCTGAGCGTTGAATGCAAACCAAACGCCCTGCTTCAAGCAGGGCGTTTTTTGTTGGCAGAGCTTTCTTTCAAACGAAGATAATTCAGACGAGCAACTATAGCCAACAAACCAATCGAGCCTGTACAGACAATCGCGAAGAGCCATGCTGGCGTTCGCATGTCGGCCTGTTTGGCCTGAGGAACAATTAATGACCACGCCGCACCAACAGCCAGAAGGAGATCAAACCAGATCTGATTGCCCCATTTATTGCGGGTATGCTCAGTCCAGAAGCCTATAGGGCCTTCTGCAAAAATATCTACTGTGATCGCCGACCGATTTATGCTCTGGATAGACGCTCGTCTCGAAACCGCCGATGCGAAGATGCGCAAAGCTGAAGCGGCGATGATACTTGCCATGATTGACGGTCTTGCTGTTTTGGCCAAATGCGCTTCGCCGACAGCTTATAGAGCGGCCCGCCTCAAAAATGAGTGAAACATTGAGAAAATCCCTGAGCGCCGAATGCTGAAAAAATTAAGAGAAATCGGTCCCGGCGCTCTTACCGCAGCGGCCTTTATCGGCCCCGGCACAGTTACGACAGCAACTATCGCCGGGGCGCAATACGGCTATGCGCTTGTCTGGACATTAATATTCGCAACCTTTGCCGCCATGACTCTGCAGGAAACGGCCGCCCGCCTTGGCGTTGTTGGGCGCACCGGTCTTGGCGAAGCTATCGTTAAAGCGGCGAGCCAATCAAAAGCAGTGAAATGGGCCGCTATCGCTCTGATTGTCGTTGCCCTGTTCATCGGCAACGCCGCATATGAAGGCGGCAACATTGCCGGCGCCGCGCTCGGCGTAAAGGCGGCCCTGCCGGACGCACCGCACAGTGTCGTCGTCGGGGCCATCGCGTTGTTTGCGGGCGGCCTTCTGTTTTTTGGCGGCTATGATGTCATCGAGCGTGTATTAATTGGCGCAGTCATCGTGATGGCGGGCGCTTTCGGAGCGTCTCTCATGGTTATCGGGCCGGACTGGGCCGGGCTTGCCAGCGGCATAGCGCCCTCGGTCCCTGCCGGGGCCCTGCCTATCGCCATTGGCCTTATCGGCACCACTATTGTTCCGTATAACCTCTTTCTCCATGCGGCGGCCGCGAGACGCAAATGGTCTAATGCAGAAGGGCTTTCTGCAGCCCGTATTGATGCAGGACTTTCCATCGGAATTGGCGGGATTATCTCTATTCTCGTCCTCGCAACCGCCGCAGCCAGCTTTTTCGGTTCTGCGCAGAATATCGCCAGCGCCGCCGACCTTGCCATTCAACTGGAGCCGGCTTTTGGGGCTGGCGCCGTCTGGCTAATGGCTGCAGGGCTTTTTGCGGCTGGCCTGTCATCGGCTGTGACTGCGCCCCTGGCGACCGGATTCGCCGCCGCCGAGCTTTTTGGATTTGAAAGTAACCCGCGAAACAACAAGTTCCGCCTTGTCGCCGCCGCCGTTCTGATTGTTGGCGCTACCGTTGCGATAACAGGCGCGCGGCCGGTGGAGATTATTCTTCTCGCTCAGTTTGCAAACGGACTCTTGTTGCCGGTTGTCGCAATTTTCTTATTGCTTGCCGCCAATAGAAAAGCGTTACTCAAAGAAAAAACCAACGGAGCGCTTGCAAACATGGCCGGCGGCGCAGTCGTACTTATCGCGCTTGGCCTTGGCTTGCGGGCAATTCTTCGGGCTTTGGGGGTAATCGACTGAGCGAGCCTTTGTGAAGCTGATCCAGCCAACGAACACGCATGACGATTATCACCGCGCCAGAGGCAATCAAAATAACAAGCCCTGGCGCGCCGCCTAAATTTGACAACATGCGCACGCCGTCAATGCCCGTAGTCGATGTCATGACCCAGGCGACAGCGCCAACAAGCACGCCCCAAAATATTTTGACGGCAAAATCCGAGGTCGGTTCGCTTCGGTCATCGCTTGAGGTTTTTAAACACACCCGTGAGATCGAGTGCGTATTGGAATCCATTGCAGTGACAAATGAAATAAATGTCAGCACCATGAAAATAGAGATCGTCGCCGCCGCAAGCGGAAACGCATCAAAGAGCGCATAAATCGCTGCATTAGGCCCGAGGTCAGTCAGCGCTTGTGTGATCGAACCATTCGTCTCGCCATCGACCGCAATCGCAGCGCCGCCGAAGGTCATCATCCAGAAACCGCCAAACATCGCGGGCGCTGCAAGATTGAACAATAAAAACTCGCGCACTGTGTACCCTACAGATATGCGGCCAAGAAACATCGCCGTGATCGGCGCCCAGGCCAGCCAGTTCGCAAAATAAAAGACAGTCCAGTCGCGCATCCACGGACTTCCGGCCCTGTCGCCGAGCGCAAGACTGTTTGGCAAAAAGTCAAAAACGTAATCACGCAAGCCCAATACGCCGAGCGAGAGAATTTCCGCGGTCGGTCCCGCGATTAACAGAAATATCGCAACTAGGAAAAAGAACTTTACGTTGATGTCGGACAGGATGCGGATGCCCCGCTGTATGCCGCTGATCGACGACATTACAAAAACACTGACAATCGCAACGGTGATCACAAATCGAACGCCAGCGCCGTCGCTAATGCCGAAAATACGTTCAGCGCCGCCTGAAAGCGTCATGACGCCGACGCCGAGCGACGCCGCCACGCCAGCGACAAGAGCGTAAAGCCCAACCGCATCAATGAGTGACCCAAGCCGGCCTGTATCACCATGACGGGCGCCAGTAAGGATAGATAACGGCCCGCTTAAAGAATAATCCTTACCCAAGTTGAAGTGAGCCAATGCAAAAGCCAGCGCCGGCACGCTGTAAATGGCATAGGGCGTAAATGTCCAATGCATAAAAAGCGTTGAAATGGCGAAACGGGACGCACTCTCTGAGCGGGCTTCCGCGTCTGCGAAAGGAGGAGGGCCGTTTAAGTGATATATCGGCTCGGCAACGCCCCAGAATAGAATGCCGATCGCAACGGTTGTGCATAGCGTAATCGCAAACCAGTTCCAGCGGCTAAGGACCGGTTTGGCGTCAGGCCCGCCAATGCGCACGCCGCCAAGAGGCGAGATCGCCACCCAGATAACCAGACAGACTGCGCCGAATGATGCGTAGGAGAATAACCAGTCAAAACGGTTCAATATCCATTGATTGGCTGCTGACGCGCCAGCATGAAACCCCTCAAAATCAATCACACTGTAGAGAAGCGCAGCAAGGAGCAAAACCGCCGGCGGCCAGAACACAAGCGCACGTGTTCGTGCGCGAAGCCTTTGAAAAATCAGGTTTCTCCTGTTTTTATGCGCGATGAATCATACAGATTACGGACAAAAACGCAAACGCCTTGCCATTCGCGGCGCCTTGACAAGATGGCCGCAGAGCGGTGCGATGTCTGGATTGGAGCAAAGTATGACGCGACTCGCAAATTTTCTTATAATCGTGACCTGCGCAATGCTTGCGATCGGCTTCGCAAGCGCAAATAATCAGTCTAAAGATGGTGTTCCAGATCGAATTATCGCTGTCGGCGATCTTCATGGAGATTACGACGCCTATTTGAGCATCTTATCCCGGGCCGGGCTCGCCGATAAACGCGGGCGCTGGACAGGCGGTGAAACCGCCTTCGTCCAGACTGGCGATATTGTCGATCGCGGTCCGGACTCCCTCAAGATTATTACGCACATCAGAAAGCTTCAAAAAGACGCGAAAAAGAAAGGCGGCAAAGTCGTTACACTCGTCGGCAATCATGAGGCTATGAATGTGATAGGCGATTTGCGCTATGTCCATCCGGGAGAATACGAGGCGTTTGCGAACCGACGCTCGGAACGATTGCGCGCGAGTCTTTTCAATGCGAACAAAACCGCTATTGAAGCTTTCTATCTTGAGCAGGACCCGACATTGTCCAGTCAGGCAATCCGCGAAAAGTGGGAGGCTGCGACGCCGCTTGGCAAAATCGAGCATCAACGCGCCTGGGCGCCGGACGGCGAAGTCGGCGAGTGGATTGTCGCAAATCCTGTTGTTGCCCGCATTGGCGCTAATCTCTTTGCCCATGGCGGTCTGAGTGCGGAGTATTCAACTTTCACAATCGACGAGATTAATCGTCAGGCAGCAGCAGACCTTTTAGCGCGCGCCCAGGAACTTACAGCCAGCATCAATGACCCTCTGGGACCGCTCTGGTATCGCGGCCTTGTCCAGCGTGAAGAGCAGACCGGCGAAACTGAAACCGCGACCAGCGCGGTACGCCCGACAATCGAACAGGAAATCGAAATTGTCTTAAACGCTTTTGCCGCCGAGAGAATGATTATCGGACATACGCCCGCACTTAAAGGCGTTAGAACTTCACAGAATGGACGGATTATCCAGATCGATACAGGCATCGCTAACTACTATGATGGCGTTGGAGAGTATCTGGAAATCACGGGCGGAAAAATTATGGCCCACCCAATTGGAGGCGACGGGCCATCTCGCGTCATCGCTGAGTAAACATCAATGGGGGCGTTTATGTTCAAATTCGTCGGGCTTATTTCTACTTCCCTTGTGATGATAATGCTGTCTACGCATACGGCTTACGCCGCCAGCAAAACAACAACCCCGCTCTTCAAGGACGACGAAGTCCTTAAAGTCAAAATAATCGCTCCTTTTAAAACACTCACGGCGCGGGCGCAGAAATCCACCGACCCTTATGAAGCGACGCTATCCGTTGATGATCCCGCAAAGTCGGAGACACACGCGATCTCGCTTTCGGCGCGCGGCGTATCAAGGCGGTCAAAAGAACTCTGCGATTTCCCACCTTTGCGGGTAGAATTTTCCGAAAAGCCTGGCGACACATCGCTATTCGACGGACAAAAGCGACTTAAACTTGTTACGCATTGCAAGCGTTCTGAACGGTTTCAGCAATATTATCTGCTCGAATACACCGCTTACCGACTATATAATCTGATGACGCCTCGCAGCCTGAAAGTGCGTATGGCTGAAATCACTTATATTGAAGAAAAAACCGGAAAAGAGAGACTGACACGGCTTGGTTTCTTTATAGAAGACATTGACGATGCAGCCGCTCGAAACGGCCTGGAAGAAATTGAAGTTGACGATATTGCGCGCAATCAGATCGCACCGTCTCAAGCCGGCCCCTACGCGGTTTTTCAATACATGATTGGAAATCTCGATTGGTCCATGCACTCAGGACCTGACGGCGATGATTGTTGCCATAATACGAAACTTATTGGCGCCCCAATTGATAACAGTTTTGAGATTACGCCTGTTCCTTATGATTTCGATTATTCAGGCTTGGTGGATGCGCCCTATGCTGCGCCGCCTGACAGCGTTCGCGTGCGTAACGTTCGTCAACGCCGGTTTCGCGGATTTTGCGCTCACAACGAGGAGACAATGGCCGCAGCAAAAGCCTTACGCGCGCGCAAGGCCGAATTTCTGACTGTGATCGAACAGACCAAAGGCATGCGCGATGCGGCAAGACTTAAGGCTGCGAATTATCTCGAGAGTTTTTTCGATGCAATCGAAACAGATGAGAAGATAGAAAAAAATCTTTTGTCCGACTGCCGATCTTAGGGAAGCTTTCTATAGATAGAAAGAACGCCGGCGCCTCGCCCTGCGCCTTCATCGGCGACAATAACGCTCCCGTCACCCATCAAAGCGATACCCTCAGACTGGGCATGGTAATCTGCAGGCAAGCTGGACTTCCCAAGCAGCGCGCCTTTTTCATCGAACATGACCAACATATGCGTTCGCGCAGCAACAATTGTGAAAGCACTGGAGCGAGGGTCCCAGTCTATGCCGGCGGGGCGAAAATTAGCGCGCTCCGCATACTGCAAGAAATCTGCATACGGAATTGACAACCATGGCTCTTCGACAGGCGCCCGTTCAGCAAGGCTCCACCGGTAGATCACGAGCCTGCTTTTTTGCTTTTTGTCATAGAGGCGCTTGCAGAGGATGAGGAATTCTCCCGGCGTTGGCGCATGAGACAACCCCTCCACCTCACATGCCTGCCCTACCCCGGTATCATACACATTATATGCAACGCGCGAACGATGTTCGCCAATCAGTGATTCGTATAATCGCCCGTCGCTGGTAATCAGATAAACCCGTCCGTCAGCAATTGCGGCGCCTTCAAAATCGCCGCTGACAGTCGGCTCGCCCATGGCAAAGGCTCTCACCACCTCTCCATTTTGCAAGTCAACTTCATAAACAATCGCATGCTCATCATTGTGCGCGAAAACTGATTTTTCAGAAACTCGGGCAAGGCCGGAGATTTCCAGAAGCCCCGCCGGCAAACGCCACTGCAGGGGCTCTTTATCTTGAGCCGCACTTGGCATCGCAACAAAAGCGAACCCGGCCGCTAATCCTGCGAAAGCGAAAATCAATCGCTTAACTTGTGATTGAACTCCAGCTGCCAGCCGCGCGATCACGCTTCCCCCTCCTTATGACCATGGCCATGAGTCTTACGCATATATCGATGTGTTCCTTTGCGGCCGCCATAATCGGTCACCCAAAGCGCTAGAAAACAGTAGTTAAAGGCCATCGACATAACCACTGCAATCTCCATCGCGCCAATGCCGGCGGAAAGGCCAATCCCGATGGCGAGTAATATATAAAGCGCATCCCCGGAACTTTTCAGCGTATTGCGAAACCGAACCCCGCCCACTATTCCGGCAAGCGAAAAAGCAAGCGCCAGCGAATTATGCACAATGATGACAATGCTGGTGACAGCGATAGGCAGAATAATGATCGTCTCCACAAGAGATTGATCATATTCATCACGCTTACGAATGGCGATATAGGTCCAGCTCACCGGCAAAATCGTCAAGAGCGCGCCAGAAACAGCAATCGTGAGCCAAATCAAACTCTCACCGAGGTTGCCAACGCCGGTCGCGCCAATCTCTATAGCTTCAAAAGGATCATCCCCGGCTCCGGACAGCAGGCTTTCCGCTCCGCCAATCGGCAGGAATTCCTGCAACGCGGGAAAAACGGTGACTGCTGAATACACAATCCCGGTCACACAAACATAATAGAGCGTCAGTCTTACAAGCAGCCGAACCGCACGCATAAGCTTTTTTCCAGTAGTTTAGTCTGAAACTAGGCTGATACGCAGATTTGCGCAAAGGGTGTGCGGAATATGCGCGCCGCCCTCAGCAGTTGCGAATCACTCACGAAACTGAGGAAATTTAATCGCAAGCGCCATTGACCTGTCAATCTACAGAGAACCACGCTGCAAGCGCACTTTAATCGTGTGAGTCCTCCGTATTCTGAGGCTTTAATTTAGCCGCGCGCGGATGAGTGTGTTTACGTGCATCTACGATTCCTTTTACATGCAGCTCGGTGTTGATCAGCCTGTATGGAGCGCATCGGGCTTAGCGGAAGGCGCAGTCAGTTTCTATCGAGGAGAAGGCAGGCGAGAAGATGCTGGCGATTTCCACCTCGTCCAAATAAGGGCGGATCTTCAGATCTTGCTCAAACCTATAAATAAAAAATCTGCGAATTATAAGAATTCGCATGCTGAGTTTATTGAGGTCGATAAGATCGCGCCAGCGCCCTCTCTTTATAGGGCAGCACTGTCACAGTTTGCAGCTGACAATTGCTTGTGAGATATGGTGCCGCATGCCGGATTTGAACCAGCGACCCCCTCATTACGAATGAGATGCTCTACCAACTGAGCTAATGCGGCCTAGCAATGTGGCTATTAACTCGGACATGCGATCGGCGCAACTGCTGATCAACGCGCATCAAGTGTCAGGCTGTTTTCCTTGCAAGCGCCGACAACATAAGCGCCGGCTCGTCCATGACGCCCTTCGCGATGCCGCCGGCAAACTGAACGCCGTAAATGTTTTCATCGCGGCGAACGACAACCCCGCGCATTCTTCCAATTTCAATCCAGCTCTCAAGCGCAAGTTCGGCCTGGGTCTCAAATGCAAGGCCGGTTAGCGACACGTCAATGACACGCCCTTCGACCGTACCGTTCTCGGTTTGTGCGGTCATCCTGCGTTGACCGCCGGTAACCCGGTTGGCAAGGCGCCGGTTCAGATTCAACCGGTTGACCTGCCCGTCCTGTTCCGCAGCGTTTTGAAGCGTTTCCGCCAGGCGTTGTTGCTTAGTCTGAGTGATCGCAAGCTTTATAGCGAAACCGTTCTCAAGCTGGCGCACCACCCTTCCCTCAAGGCGAGCGCCGCCATCGAGATGGGCGACCACCGTGTCGCCTATGTCGACATTCTCTTCGCACTCAACAGCGAGGCCGCTTGCCGACAAATCACTGATGCGGACCTGAAGATGTCTGCTTTCATTGATCAGCAAACTGCCTCTGATTCGACCCTCAAATCGTTGATGTCCGCGTCGTTCCATTTTTCCCGCTCAAACTGCAAAAAACTGGAGATACAATCATCGGTATAGGCGGGCGATCTCAATAACGCGTGCAAAAGCTCATCGCACATCGAAACAAATTCTTGACTGAAGGTTAACCAAAGCGCGGACTACCGTGAGGGCAAGATTATTATGCGCGCAGTTCGGCCCCGGTCGCCTTGGCCGCCTGGCGAATAATTTTCTCACCAACAGCTTCAATCTCTTCATCGGTGAGGGTTGCGTCACGGGGCACAAGCGTAACTTCGACTGCAAGCGATTTCCTGCCCTCAGGCACACCTTTGCCTTCATAAACATCGAACAAATGCACTTCCGAGATAAGCGCTTTGTCAGCGCCGCGAACAGCTTTCAGCAAAGCTTCCGCCGCTACTTCACCGTCGACCAGAAACGCAAAATCGCGTTTCACAGATTGCAGATCGGAAGCGTCGAGAGCGGATTTTGTTTTGACCGCTTTTTTTCTAGCGCCAGGAATGGCGTCCAGGTTGACTTCAAATCCGAAGATTGGACCGTCGACATTCATCGCCTTTAACAGGCCAGGATGGATCTCGCCAAATGAGGCCAGCGGCTTTGCAGGTCCCAGCTGCAGGACGCCGGACCGTCCTGGATGGAAATAATGTGGGGGCGCAGCAGCAGTTTGGAGACTTTGCATCGGCGCTGCCGCCGCCTCTAACGCCGCAAGCGTATCGGCTTTCACCTTGAAAACGCCAAATTCGCTGTCATTGCCGTCCAAGCCCGACCAATGACGCGCCGGTTCGATGCGACGGACGCCAGCGGCGCTGTTCACTTGATCTGTAGGCTGATCGCCATGATAAATCGGCGCCACTTCAAATAACGCAAGATTGCCCTGCCCGCGATCGGCATTGCGTTGGAGCGCAGCAATCAGATTAGGCAGGATTGACGGACGCATGACGCTGAGATCGGACGAAATTGGATTGGCCAGCGCCAGCTCCTCATTCTCGTTGGTTTGCGCCTTTGAAAAAAGATTGGCCCAACGCTGATCAGTGAACGACCATGTCACTGCTTCCAGCAATCCGCGCGCAGCAAGCGCCCGGCGCGCATGAAAGCGTCGTTCCTGTATCGATGTGAGTTTCGGCGTTTCAACTGCTTTTCGCGGCGGCAACGTGTCGGTTGGAAGTTTGTCAAAGCCAACAATACGCGCCACCTCTTCAACAAGGTCGGCCTTACCTTCAATGTCAGGACGCCAGCTCGGCGCATCGACCTGCCACGGATCGCTTTTTCGCACCGTAAACCCCAGCGCCGACAGGATCGTTTCGGACTGCTCTGGACTAACGTCCATACCGGTAAGACGCTTTATCTCGCCTGGAGGGTAAAGTACGGTTTTTTCAAAACTCGGAACGTCGCCGGCGACCTCGACTTCACCAGGCTCGCCGCCGCACATGTCAAGAATAAGCGAAGTCGCCAATTCCAGACCGGGCACGATAAATGCCGGATCAACCCCACGCTCAAACCGGTAACGCGCATCGGAAGCAATTCCGGTTTTTCTGCCGGTTCTCGCGGTGCGCAAAGGATCGAAATAAGCGCTTTCAATAAAAACGCTTGTTGTTTTTTCAGTACACCCTGTTGTTTCACCGCCCATGACACCGCCAAGACCGAGAACGCCATTATCGTCAGCGATCACAGTCATCGTATCATCGATGTCATAAGACTTGCCGTCGAGCGCCAGAAACGACTCGCCGCTTTTGCCCAGGCGCGCGTGAATTTCACCTTTCAATGCGTCCGCGTCATAAACATGCAAGGGGCGCGCGCGATCATAAGAAAGCAGGTTGGTCACATCTACGAGGGCATTAATGGGGCGAAGGCCAATGGCGCGGAGCCTGTCGCGGAGCCATTTCGGGCTCGGTCCGTTCTTGACGTTGCGGATCACACGGCCCGCAAAACACGGGCAGGCGTCGATCGCGTTTTCAGGAAAATGCAGACCAATTTTTTGCGGATTTTCAAAAACGCCGGCAACAGACTCGGGCTCAACAGTAATCAGTTTGCCAAGACCGGCCGCAGCCAAATCTCGCGCAACGCCGTCAACGCCATTTGTATCGGGACGGTTTGGAGTAACCTCAAAATCGATGACCGGATCATCGGCGCCAAGCCATCCCGCGACAGCATCGCCGACAGCCGCCTCTGCAGGCGCTTCAATAATGCCGTCATGGTCATCGCCGAGTTCAAGCTCGCGCGCAGAGCACATCATGCCAAAGGATTCGACGCCGCGGATTTTCGCTTTTGACAACGTTACGTCGATCCCGGGGACATACGCGCCGACTGGGGCGTATGCCACTTTAATGCCGGCGCGGGCGTTCGGCGCGCCGCAGACGATCTGTTTCTCGCCGTCTCTGGTTGCAACCTTGCAGACTTTCAGCTTGTCGGCGTCAGGATGCTTTTCCGCTTCCAGCACCTCGCCAATCGTGAAAGCCGAGAGGCGCTCTTCCGGGTTCTCAACCTCTTCCACCTCAAGACCGACGGCCACCATGGCATCGACAATTACGTCAAGAGAAGCGTCGGTGTCCAAATGGTCTTTCAGCCAGGAGAGCGAAAATTTCATGATGTCAGACTCAGGATCAAGGGCGGGGAAGGATTACGTTTATTTTCAGTTTTGTTCAGCAGCGCTTCGTTGCAGGACGCGCGCACAATCTTCAAGCACTATCTGTTCAAAACGCCGCCGGGAATAGCGAGAGGCAACATATGCCCGACCAGAAGCGCCCCGCTGAGCAGCGCGCGTAGGTTCTTTCAGCAGTTCTATGCAAGCTGTCGCCATATCCCGGTCCGTTGTAGCGCTGTCGATGCAGTCGGCAAGCATATCGGCGGCAAATCCGCGCGCTGAATGCGCCGCTGCGACCACCGGTCTTGCGTAGGCAAGCGCCTCCGCCACTTTGATTTTCGTTCCCGCGCCGTCATAAACTGGTGCGATCGCTATTGCGGCCCGCGCATAGAAATCAGTCAGATCTTCAACAAACCCTTTAATTTCAACGCCCTGCGTCTGACGCAACCACGCGGGCGCGGCTCGTTCCCATCCTCGCCCGCCAATGCACAGTTCAGCTGTGGGTTCAGCACGTTTGATCGATGGCCAGCATTTTTGGACGAACCGGAAGACGCCGTCGCGATTGGGCGCGTAAATCGGCGGCCCAAGGAAAACGAGTCGCTTCGCCTCAGCTTGCGGCGCCGGCGCTGTTTCCGGGAGGGCGTAAGGGATATTTGGCAAAAGCGATATTGAACGATGGTCAAATGCATTGCGATCTTCTTCGGCGATGATCCAAAGATGATCGGCCTGCGGCAGTTTCTCATCCATGATGCGGCGCGCCTGGCGCCCGTGCCACAGGTTGAACGCATCCAGGAGCGGGTTAAACCGTTTTCGGCCAAGGCGGGAGAGAAAGAAAAGATCGTCGCGATCATCAATATCAATGATTACAGGCGCACATGGGCGCCAATCGAAACCGCCGGCGCGCGCAATCGGTTTTAAGTGTCGCCCGACAATAAGGTCATACGGCTCTGCACTAAACGATGCGAGTGAGCGAGCGATAGCGGCGTCTGGCGAGTAAGCGTTGCGCCTCGGCAGGAGCGCCGACGCGACCTTGTCTCCAAACCGGGGCGGCATAAGCCCACGCGCCCATTGGACCGCCGGGGCCGCAGACGGTGGAGCGTGAATTGCATCAATGACCTTCCCAGCGCCGGAAAAAGCCTCCCGGTGCAGCGGCGCCACCCCTGCGCCGACAATCATGACGTCCACATCATGAGCGGCTTTCAACGCCTGAAAGAGAAGCGCTGTTCGCTGATTGCCGCCTGTCGTTGCAGGTCCGGAGACTGCAACATTAACGATAAGAAGGATGCTAGCCATAAGTCAGCATACGCGACATGTTGATTAAGAAAATAAAAGTTCAGCAAATTAACCCATTCAGGCTATTATCGTTGCAGATGCAGTGGCGCAACGCTAACGCGATAGCGTCTTTAAGGCTTGTTAAACTTGGGAGAACAACCCATGGGCGATACGCCGCCTTATGCAGCGCTTGATACGCTGCCCAGCGCAAAGCCGCATACGTCGCCTCAGTCGACGTGCGACTCTGCGCCGGAAATGCAAAATAGCGGCCCGCTTGTATCTGTCGTCATTCCCACACGCCACAGGCTCGACCTGCTGCAGCGCGCCATCAATAGCGTGAACAATCAACATTACGCCAACATCGACATCATTGTTGTCGATAATGCTTCAGATGCGCCCTTGTGCAGAACGCAATTGTCATCGCAACGTCCGCTAAAAGTGGTTCGCACGGAGACGATGAAACTGTTGCCTTCAACGCGGAACTTTGGCGCCGCACATTCGAAAGCGCCGTTTATTTCTTTTCTGGATGATGACGATGAAATCCTGCCATGCAAACTATCCAGTCACATGCAGGCCTTTTCTGTCGATCCCTCTCTTGATTATGTTTACGGGGACACACGCCAAGTCAGCACCAATGGCGATACGATTATGATGTCGAGCGGACCGATCGATTTGGTTCATTTTCTTCACTGGCGTTATATTCACACAAATGCCCTGACTTTGCGCCGTTCGGTATTCGATGCGTTACAATACAGCGCTGACATGTCCACATACGAGGATATTGAATTCACCGCACGATTGATGCGCGCATACAAAGGTCATCATATCAAACAGGTTCATGCCGTATGGAATCGCGACAATCGCCCTGACCAGATGACCAGACGAAACTATCGTCGCGCCTATGAAAACTGGGGTCGGCTATGTGATCGCTTTGACGATATTATCAGCGCCGACAAGGGACTGCGTCGTTTCTATCATCGAAAGATGCTTGCGCTATCGGTAATGTTTGGCGATTTGCGACAAGCGATGATATCTATGCGGAAAATTATCTAAAATAGCTTACTGACACACGTTGGTAATTTTTCAGTGGGATCAAAACTTGAGTGCGCAGTTTCTTTTCGGGCGCGCCTCCAAGAGCCGGCACTCCAATCTTTTCGATTCGTACTCAGACGCTAAACTGAAAAAAAATATCTTTGTTGCAGATTATATCCAGAGCCATGGCGCAATCATATTGGCTGCACTGCGAAGCTTATGTTTGAGCGCATTTTGCGGGCTGTCATAAACGGCGCTGTCAAAGCCGCGAACCCCGGACAATTGCGGCGTCGCCCGCATGCGGGGTGAAATTTTCAGCTGGTCGAAAGCGCCTGAGTCAATTTTTTGACGCAGCAGGACCTCACCATCCTCTTTTGATCGATAGCTTTCCAGCTCATACGACAACAAGGCCTTAAGAGCGGACGGTTTGGCGCCAATCAGGTAAAAATCAACCACGCGATATGGCAAATTGCGCAAGTTCAAATAGAGGTCAAAGTTATCTGGCTGCGTTGCAATGATGCGCGCTAAGTTCTTCACAATATAGCGCCCAGTCACCTTCCACAAAGCGCTGTCGCCAGCCTCGGCAAGCGTTTTTGAACGTCGAAACCCTTCTAACAACAAATTCGCTTCCAGATAATAGCGACTGTAGTTAGGGGGAATATCGGACGCATACGACACTAATTCCAGACGGTCCGCAACGCCAAGCGCTTCCGCTTTTTCAGCAATTGCATCAAGAGAATGCCCTGAATTGTCTATATATGCGGCTCGATGAAAAATCCCCGCCGCCAACAGCGGCAAATAAAAATCGAGCGCTTTCAGATAATCCGCTAGTCGATCTTCAGGATTGGCGCGCGCCAATGCATGAACGCCGGACTGAGGCGCGATGGTCGACGTTAGAACCAGAATGTTGTTTGTGGTCACGACAACACCGTCGCCCCGGATTATTCCGCTTAAGATCTGCTGAGCGCAACAGCGAGATTTGGTTGATCCAACGGATCGAAACCATAATGCTCCAGCCAGCGGGCGTCAGCGGCGAAGAAGTCGCGAAGATCAGGAATGCCGTATTTCAGCATAGCAAGACGGTCAACGCCCATGCCCCAGGCAAATCCCTGATATTCATCCGGATCAAGACCGCAGTTCCTCAGCACGTTTGGGTGCACCATGCCGCAACCCAAAATCTCCATCCAATCGGCGCCTTGGCCAAACCGAATTTCCTTACCTCCGTCTTTGGTGACAACGCGCTCATAGCCAATGTCCATTTCCGCCGAAGGCTCCGTAAACGGAAAAAAATGCGGCCGGAACCGGGTTTTAACATCATCAATTTCGAAAAACGTTCGAACAAAAGCCTCAAGCGTGCCTTTGAGGTGGCCCATATGCGCTTCTTTATCGATGACAAGCCCCTCGACCTGGTGGAACATCGGCGTGTGGGTCTGATCAGAATCGCAGCGAAACGTCCGCCCCGGGATGATAATGCGAATCGGCGGTTTTTGCGATTGCATTGTGCGGATCTGCACTGGCGACGTGTGCGTACGGAGCAACATGCGTGAACCGTCTTCTTTTTCATTGAAAAAGAAAGTGTCGTGCATTTCGCGCGCAGGATGGTCCGCGGGGAAGTTGAGCGCCGTGAAATTATGAAAATCGTCTTCAATATCGGGCCCCTCGGCGACATCGAAGCCCATGGCGGAGAAGATCGCGACAATTTCTTCTGTAACTTGCGAAACCGGATGAATCTTGCCTTTCGGTTCAGGGCGAACCGGCAAAGTAACGTCGACCTTCTCAGAGGCGAGTCGCGCTTCAAGCGCAGCGTTCTCAAGATCGGCCTTCCTGGCTTCGATCGCCTCGGCGATGCGCGCTTTCAGCCCGTTCAGCGCCGGCCCCATCTCCTTGCGCTCTTCCGGGCTCATCTTGCCTAGCGTCTTCATCTTTTCAGAGACGACGCCCTTTTTCCCAAGAGCCTCGACGCGAACACGCTCAAGCGCAGCTTCTGTATCAGCAGCGTGGATCTTGGCGATAAGGCCGGTTTCAAGATCTTTGATATCGGACATCCGCCCGCCTCCAATTAAAAAAGCGTCACTCGTTTCCGAGTGACGCTTTATAGATTTTGTTATGCGACGTCACCCGATCTGCTTTTGGCGGTTCCGGGTGCAAAAATAAAGTTAAGCGAGAGCTGCTTTTGCTTTTTCCGCCAGAGCTTTGAACGCCTCAGGCTCATGAACGGCAATATCAGCAAGAACTTTGCGGTCTACTTCAATACCAGCCTTTGTGAGCCCATTGATGAACCGGGCATAGGTCATTCCCGTTTCGCGTGCGGCGGCGTTGATGCGCTGGATCCAGAGCGAGCGAAAATTCCGTTTCCGGGCGCGTCGGTCGCGATACGCGTATTGACCAGCCTTTTCAACGGCCTGGTTCGCGACGCGGAAGGTGTTTTTACGCCGGCCATAATAGCCTTTTGCGCGTTTGACGATTTTCTTATGACGGGCGTGGGCCGATGTGCCCCCTGTGACGCGTGCCATGGCTTATTTCCCCTTTCGATCGTAAGGCATGTAGCGCTTGACGATCTGCGCGTCGCAATCGGAGAGAACCTCCGTGCCGCGCTGCTGGCGGATATATTTCGCATTATGGGAAATGAGCCGGTGCCGCTTGCCGGCAACGCCGTGTTTGATCTTGCCGCTGGCGGTGACTTTAAACCGCTTGGCCGCAGCTTTTTTGGTCTTCAACTTGGGCATTTCGGTTTTCCTTTCGAGGCCCTTTCGGACCAGAAATATTCGATCAAAACTCGCCAAGGCATGCCGTTAGGCCCGGCGAGCGGATAAGAGCAGCGGGTTATACCGGGCGTTTAACAGAATTCAAGAGGCATTTTCTGCTTTGAATTCAAAGCCCAGATCAAAAGGCCATTGCTCCGGGCGACTTTAGGCGAGGCGATTGCCGCGCTGCAATATTCTCTCACGAGCCCGAATGAAGCATACCGGCGTTCAATGGAGTAGCGGCGCCCCAGAGTTTATACGATAGTGTTCGATGAGCTTTCGGAAGGACGGCTGCTAGTGCGTTGGAAATTCTTTGTTCTCTGCCTCGTATCTGTATTTTTCTTTGCCGCTGCAGGACGCGCGCAAACACCGCTCGCGGAAGTTCCCTATGCGTATACTAGCGAAGGCTGGATCACGATCCCTGTATCTGTGAATGGACAGCCAGGGTACGATTTTATCTTCGACACCGGCGCCACTTTGACGGTGGCGTATGATCGATTAGCCAAAGAACAAGATTTCCAGCCCGTGGGACGCGACCCTATTCGGGTTCTTGGGCTGATCCAATCGCGCTACCTGCCTCCCTATGAGCTAGGGGAAATCTCGATAGGCGCTGAATCACTTAAAGATCATGTTGGCGTTGTTTTGCCTGACTGGCCCGCGCCGCTGTCAACGCCGCATGGCGTTTTGGGGCTCGACTTCATGTCGCGATACACTGTGCTTTTTGATCATCAGCGACGGGTTATTTCATTCTACGAACGCGGAAGCCTTCGGCCTGCAAAAAAGCAATGGCGCCTTATTCAATTGAATGCGAACGCTTATGGAGAAGACACCAAAGGTTTGCTGCAAGTCACAGCACGCTTTCGCGGTGAGCGAGTGCGCTGTCTGCTGGACATTGGTTCCGCATCAACTGTCATTAACAATTATGCTTATCGAGCCTTAACCGGCGGCGTGTCTACCGTGCAAAAATTCGGCAGGGGCGCAATAACAGGCTCAAGACTTCATGGCGTCTTTGGAGAGGAAAAAATAGTCCGGTATTCGCGGATCAGCAACCTTCGTATGGGAAGAGCCCGCTGGCGTAATCCCATAGTCGCTATCTATGATGCTGACATATTCGAGGAGCTGGGCGTTGATCGGCAATCGCACTGCCTCATTGGCGCTGACCTGTTTAAGGACAAGAGCTTCATTCTCGATTTTTCAGAAAACACTTTGTATATTAGTAAATAAAGACGCCCGTCTAGGCACGGCGCAGTCAAGAAGGGTTATTCATGGACAATAAAATTTCATCCAGCCTCGCAGCGCTATGCTTTCTATTGGCAGGCGGAAAAGCGTTTGCCGCAGATATAGACGTTATTCACGCTGGACGTTTGCTTGCCGAGCCCGGCAGTCCGCCAGCAGATAATCAGACTGTCATCATTCGCGACGGCGTCATAGAAGCTGTCCTGCCCGGATTTTCCGATGCGTCGGCCGTCAATGCAGCCGAGGGCGATAGCGTACAAATTCATGACCTCAAAGATCAGTTTGTCCTGCCCGGCCTGATTGACAGCCATGTCCATTTGTCCGGCGAACTTGGTCCGCGCGAAAAACTGAATAGTCTCGAACGCTCCGACCCTGACGTTACCGTTTTTGCCGCAGGCAATGCCCGAAAGACACTGATGGCCGGCTTCACCACCGTGCGCGATGTCGGCTCGCGGGGCGGCGATGCGATTTTTGCCCTGCGCGACGGGGTAAGGCGCGGCGATATTGTCGGCCCACGGATTTTCGCATCGGGTTATACGATTTCGCCAACAGGCGGACACGGACAAACGCACGCGTTGCGCGAGGATCTTCTGCACGTCCTCGACTCATCAGGCGTTTGTGACGGCGCAGACGAATGCAGAAAAGCCGTGCGCACCCAGGTGCGACGCACAGCCGACCACATCAAGCTGGTTTCTACCGGCGGCGTGCTTTCTGAAACTGCAGCTGGCACAGGGCAACAATTTTTCGAAGATGAGTTGAAGGCGATTATGGACACAGCGCATGCGCTTGGCCGAAAGGTGACAGCTCACGCTCACAATGCTGACGGCATAAACGCAGCGTTGCGGGCAGGCGTTGACTCCATTGAACACGGTACGTTCGCTGACCGCGAAAGCTTTAATCTCTTCAAACGCAATGACGCCTATCTGGTCCCGACAATTCTCGCTGGCGTTACGGTTGCAGAAATCGCAGACGACCCGGCGTCTTTTTTTCCCGATAATATCCGCGCCAAAGCAAGACAGGTCGGCCCGCAAATTCTCGACATGGCCAGCCGCGCTCACAGCGCTGGCGTTAAGATCGCCTTCGGCACTGATACAGGCGTTTCAAAACATGGAGAGAACGCCCGCGAATTCGCGTTGTTAGTTGAAGCGGGCATGACGCCGATGGAAGCGATCCGCGCGGCCACAGTAGTCGCCGCGCAGCACCTTGGCCACTACGACAAGTTCGGATCAATCGCCCCCGGCAAACATGCCGACATCATTGCAGTTGACGGCGACCCGCTCACGGATGTGACAGAGCTGGAAGACGTCGATTTCGTCATGAAAGAAGGCGTCGTCTATAAAACCGAATAGCGAGGGTTACGCGGCCGGCAATCACGATTACGCGCATATCGCCGGCCCGGAAAAATTCACAATGTCAAAGAGCCTGACGCAGGCCAGCGTCGCCGCGTGACTTGCGCCTGCCGAAGGTATTGGTCTTTGGATTGCGCCGGAACTTAATCCTGAAAGCGCCCTGCATTCGGTGACCGGTCCCTCGAGCGTTTCGACGAAGTATAGGGGCGCTGCGGCGGGCGTTCATACATGTGCACCGAATGCGGAATTCCGATTGATTTTCGCGTTTTCAAAGAACTCTTTCGTCGGTCTTACCCGTTAAACGCGTGGATAACGGCATCAGAATGCACGCTGGCTCGTTACGGAAATCGTTGCCCCAGGGCGGTGATGCGGTTAGCCGGACTCTCCGGCAAGCTCGCGCCGCCAGGCTTCAAAGGCGACTTCGTAATAGGCCGGATTAAAGAGTTCCCATTCACCGAGGCTGTCTGGAACGGTGAAGTCCGCCGCGCCTTCTTTCGGCGTTTTGCCAGCCTTATAGGCGGCCTTGGCGCCGTCTTCTACGTGATCGAGGAGATCGAGATAATTTTTGAGATCGCCGGCCTTCGCGACATAGCCATGGCCTGTAACAATGATCTGTTCTTTATCTTTCAATAATTCGCCTACAGACTTCCTGAGTGCGCTTGGAATAGCATCAACGTAATTATGGAAAAAGCCTGCCCAAACGAGATCGCCAGCAAAGGTCACGGGCGCATCATCGACGGTAATCGCCAGATCGCTGGGCGTGTGCCCCCGCTTGGGATGAAGCGTTAATACGCGCCCGCCAAGATCAAATGTCGTCGGCGACGTTTCATCGGTAATAATCTGTGTTGGGAGTATTGGCCGGATGGCAGGTTTTGCAAATGGCGAGCCATCCTGCGCCACCGGCCCTGCATAGCGCTCAAAGATCAGCTTTCGCGTTGTGTCGGTTGCGATAATTTCCGGGCTTTGCGCGCCGTTAATAAAGCCTGCAAGCCCGCCTGTATGATCGGCATGGAAATGCGTCACGATAACGTCGGTGACTGGACGGCCTGTAAGCTCCTGAGCTTGCTTCGCCAACCAAGCAGCCCCTGCCGGCTGGAAAAACCCATCGATGACTACAACGCGGTCTTTGCCGGCAATGACGCCGCCATTGCATAAGGTTGCGATTGCCCTTGGATTTAATGCGCCATTCGCATCCAAAGGCGTTGATACGGCCGCCCAGACGCCCGGACCCAGTTTTTCAATTCGCGCAAAGTCAGCAGAAGAAACGACATCGCCAAACTCTTTCGCTTGCGCCTGACGGCCGAGGATAGCGGCGCCCGCTGCAACTCCAGCGCTGACGAAAAAAGACCGGCGGTCTATATGAAGCGGGTTCGTTTCGGTCATGATGATCTCCACAGTCGGCGTCTCTTCCGGCGTAAGCTGTCGCGCATCAAGCCTCAACACACGTCTTTGCGATTGCACGCGCGGCAAACGCGTGCTGAGACCATAACATGGACGCACAAACCGAAAACGCCGCGTCACAAATGACCGCAAACCCGCCGCGCCGCGCCGCCTTCGCGCTGCTCCTCGCCGGGGCGCTATGCGCGGGGATGGGGCAAACAATTGTTTTTTCCGTGCTGCCGCCGCTTGCGCGCGAGGCGGGGCTGACGAATTTTCAGACCGGGTTGATCTTTGCCGTCTCGGCCTGCTGCTGGGTTGTGTCCGGACCGATCTGGGGCCGCGCCAGCGACCGACGAGGCCGAAAGCCTTTTATTTTAATCGGCCTGATCGGTTTCACCATCTCGATGATCGCCTTTGCAACATCGCTTCGCCTTGGGCTCGCCGGCGCGCTTGCCGGCGCCCCGTTGTGGGCGTTTCTGGTTTTGGCGCGAAGTCTTTATGGCCTTTTGGGTTCAGCAGGGCCGCCGGCGGCGCAAGCCTATATCGCTGACAGAACCAGCGCGGAAAAACGCGCATCGGGCATGGCCGGCTTTGCCGCAGCCTTCGGCCTTGGCGCCATGCTGGGACCCGGCTTCGGCGCAGCCGCCGCCGTGATTGGGCCCGTAGCGCCGTTCTTCGCCATGGCCGCCCTCGCTCTGACGATGGCCTTCGCAGTTTATCTTTTCCTGCCCGAGAACCGTCCGCCAGCGGAGCGCCCAGCGGGACCAAAGGTCAAACTGCGCGATGAACGCCTTCGCCCGTTCCTCATCTTCGGGCTGACTTTCGGCGTTATCAATTCCATACCGATGCAGACCATCGGCTTTTACTTCATCGACCGTCTCGGGTTTTCAATCGAACTGGCGCCGCAATTTGTCGGCGTCGGCCTTATGGGCGGCGCTATGGCGTCTTTGTTTTCCCAATTGGTGGTTGTGCAACGGTTTGGCTTGCCGCCAGGCGCGCTGATGCGCATTGCCCCTTGCATGATCATCATCGGTCATGCGCTGATCTGGGCGACAGCAGATCTTGGAACCGTCGTCTTTGGCATGGTCATCGCCGGGTTCGGCGCAGGTCTCGCGATCCCCGGTTACAATGCCGCCGCCTCACTCGCAGTTGCGCCGGAAGAACAGGGCGCAGCGCTTGGCATCGCAAATGCGGTAGGCGCTTCCGGTTTTATCATTTCTCCTTTCATTGGCATGACGCTTTACGAACTTTCACCGCAAGCGCCTTTTTTCTTCACCATGATGTTGGCGATTGCGCTGGCTGGTTTCGCCTGGGCCCATCCGCGCATCCGCAACGCCCGCGCCATACAATCGGAGCTGTCAGACGAACGCCCGGCCTCAGCGCCTTATCGGTAATTATTCCGCCGCGTCGGCAACCGCCTCATCATCATCAAAAAAGAGAATGTCGCCGGGTTGGCACCCGAGCTCTTTGCATATCGCTTCAAGCGTCGAGAAACGAATAGCTTTGGCTTTTCCGGTTTTGAGGATCGACAGATTCGCAATCGTGACGCCGACGCGCTCGGAAAGCTCCGTCAGCGACATGCCGCGATCAAGCAGTACGCGATCCAATTTTACGGAAATCGCCATGCTATACCGTCAAATCCTGTTCTTCTTTCATGCGCGCGCCCTCCATGAAGACTTCACTCAGGACGAAAACAGCGATGATGGCGAGCCAAGCGATAAATTCGAAATCGATATCGAGTTCGGCCCCGAAAATGACACCCAGGATGGCGAAAACGAATTTGGCGCCTTCTCCGATGAGAAGCGCGTAGCCGACAGCACGAAACCGATCGGCGTTTTCTTTTACAAACGGCGTTTCAAGACGGAGGGTGAGCAGAATTTCCAGAAGGCGATTGACGACATAAAGCATGACAACAGCCGCGACAAAGCTGTAAGCGATGTCGAAATAATCTGCGATGTCGATTCCAATATCACCATCGATGTCGACATTGTCGAAGCCGCCCACAAAAGCGATCAATCCCGATGCAAAGGGGATCATCACCATAGCGATGGTGAGTCCAACCACCGCAATCACCAGAATAATTCGGGTCACATGAAGCCCGATTGCCAGGATCGACGCCAGTGATCCTTTACCTATGGCGCGCATGGCCCGCTCCCGTTTGTTGGCGCGCAGCGCTCGCCTTTCAGGCGAGCCTGCTTAATTGATGGCAAATACACAAAATACTTTTGGACAATCAGCCGCTTGGGCGGCCGGCGCGGTGCGGCTCGCGCCCGGTTTTGCGGCGGCGAACCCGATTAGGCAAACCGCCGCTAAAGCAACAAGGGCTAACGCCGCCGCGCCGTGTAAAATCCTCGCCATTAGACGATCCCGGCAAAAGCGCCGAGTTCTGCAAAATAACCGACGCCGATGAGGCTGATTGTGACCAAAACGGCCAAACCATTGACAAAGCCGCCGATTCCACCGAAATTATCTGTTGAGTTCTTGCGTGACATGGGGTTTCTCCTTTTCTTTTCCTGTGTTGACTGAACGCAACTCATTCTGATCTTCTTGAGCGGTCGTTTATTCGGCCGCTCTTTTTTTGTGCCGGTTGGTCTCATCGGTCCGGCGCCGATTTGGTTTTTGGTGCGGCGGTTGTTCCGTCGTCTTGTTGATTATCAATATAGACTTATCGAAAAACGATGCAAGCTTTTTTTGCCGAAAAACGATAATTTTTTTCCGAAAAGGGATAAATACATGGGCGAAAGTGTGCTGAAACTGGGACCCGGGAGGCTGATTATCGCCTCTCACAACTCCGGAAAAATAAAGGAAATCAATGATTTGGTTCGCCCTTACGGAATTGAGGCGACGTCAGCCAAAGAGCTTGGCTTAATTGACCCGGAAGAGACCGGAAAAACCTTCGAGGCGAACGCTTCGTTAAAGGCGAGAGCCTCGGCTGAGGGGTCTGGACTGCCCGCTCTTGCCGATGATTCCGGTCTGGCGGTAGCCGCACTCGATGGCGCCCCCGGCATCTATTCAGCGCGCTGGGCCGGAGAACCGCGTGATTTCAATCTGGCGATGACCAAGGTCGAACAGGCGCTTAAAGACAAAAACGCGAGCGATTATTCGGCGAAATTCGTTTGCGTGCTTTGTGTGGCCTGGCCCGACGGACGCGAGGCCCTATTTCGAGGCGAAGTGCATGGCGCCCTGACATTTCCACCCCGTGGCGCAAATGGTTTTGGATACGATCCGATCTTTGTGCCAGAAGGTTTTCACCAGACGTTCGGCGAGATGGAAGCACAAAAAAAGCTCGACATGTCTCACCGTGCTGCGGCCTTCGCAAAGCTGAAGAAAGCCTGTCTTGACGGCGCGTAGGGCCGCACGAGAACGCACTCACCCATTGATTTATAAGAAGATTATTCTAAGTTATAGAAAATAGCTAATTTAGGAAAACTTTTATATAAATGGACCCTCGCCGCAACCCTTACGCCCCTGGCGCCGGCGCGCCGCCGCCTGACCTTGCTGGGCGCGACGACATTATTGAACGCGCTGCGATCGCTCTGGATCGCATCCGGGCCGGCCGCGCTGCACGCAGTTTCATCTATTACGGACTTCGCGGCGTTGGCAAAACCGTGTTGCTCAACAAGATCAGGATTGACGCGGAAGCGCGCGGGTTCTCAGCCGTCGCCATCGAAGCGCCGGAGGGGCGCAGCCTGCCTGGCGTATTGGCGCCGACATTGCGTTCCGCGCTGTTGCGACTGAGCCGGGGCGAAGCGGCCAAAGCCGGGCTCGCCAAAGCGATGCGCGCCCTCGCCGGCTTCGTGAATGCATTCAAGGTCAAATACGAGGACGTCGAGGTCGGTTTTGATTTCGAGACAGAAGCCGGGCTTGCCGATTCCGGCGACCTTGATTCCGATCTACTTGATCTGTTGCGCGCCATTGGCGAAGCCGCGAGCGAACGCAAAACCGCTTTCATTATTTTTGTCGACGAACTTCAATATGTGCCGGAAGCACAACTCGCTGCACTGATTTCAGCGCTGCACAGGCTGAGCCAGTATCAGGCGCCGGTCGCACTCGTTTCCGCTGGATTGCCGCAGCTTCTAGGCCAGATGGGGCGCGCCAAATCGTATGCGGAGCGTTTATTTGAATTCATTGAGATCACACAGCTTGAAGAAGCCGCTGCAAGAGAAGCTTTGATCAATCCAGCCCGTGAAGAAGGCGTAGCGTTCGAAACCGAAGCGATTGACGAGATCATCAAGGAAACCGAAGCTTATCCTTATTTCCTACAAGAATGGGGCAAACACAGTTGGGATCTGGCGGAAACATCTCCCATCGCGATTGACGATGTAAAACAGGCGACAATCGCCGCGTTGGCGGAACTTGACGCCAGTTTCTTCCGTGTACGGTTTGACTGTCTGACGCCGCTTGAGAAACGTTACTTGCGGGCGATGGCGGAGCTTGGTCCTGGGCCGCATCGTTCAGGCGATATTGCCGACATCCTGGGCAAAAAAGTCAGCGCTGTCGCGCCGACGCGCGCAACGCTGATCCACAAAGGCATGATTTACTCGCTTTCCCATGGGGACAACGCTTTCACTGTGCCGCTTTTTGACGGTTTCATGCGGCGGGTTATGCCGGCATTTGAAACATGAACGAACCTGCGCCGTTGGGCCTTTATATTCACTGGCCTTATTGCGCACGCATCTGTCCATATTGCGATTTCAACGTATACAAACAAAAAACTGTCGATGCGGACGCGTGGACGAAGGCGCTGACAACTGACCTTGCATATTGGGCGGAACGGATTGAACGGCGACCAATCTGCAGCATTTATTTCGGCGGCGGCACGCCCTCATTGGCGCCGCCCGAAACAATTGGCGCAGTCGTCGAAGCAGCAGCGCAACTATTCGGCCTCGCGCATGAGCCGGAAATCACGATTGAAGCCAACCCGAATGATATCTCCGATGAAAGACTAAACAACTTCACCACTGCAGGTGTTAACCGGTTGTCGCTTGGCGTGCAGTCTTTGCGCGACGACGCGCTTCGCTTTTTGGGTCGCGACCATGACAGCGCCGCCGCAAGGAAAGCGATTGAACAAACGCTGGCGTCTTTCCCCAAAGCAAGCTTCGATCTGATCTATGCAAGACCAGACCAGACTGACGAAGCGTGGCGGGAGGAACTGAATGAGGCGCTTCAACTCTCACCCAAACATTTGTCTCTATACCAATTGACTATTGAGTCCGGAACCGCTTTCGCAAAAGCTGTCGACGCAAAACGCTGGCTGCCGCCTGATGATGAAACAGCAGCGCGCCATTTTGACATAGCGCAAGCGCTGACCGCTGAAGCCGGTCTTCCCGCTTATGAGATTTCGAACCATGCCGCTGAAGGTCACCAGTCACAGCATAACCTCATCTATTGGCGGTATCAGGAGTATATCGGCATCGGCCCCGGCGCCCATGGGCGCGTCGTTGTTAAAGGCGAGAAGATCGCAACAAAAACCCATGACCGACCAGAATCTTATCTTGAAGCCGCAAAGAAAAACGCAACCGGGATCGCCGAAACCGAATCGCTTAATGAGGAGGCGCAACTGATCGAACGCGTATCCATGGGATTGCGGCTGGAAGAGGGCGTTTCACTTTATGCAGATGATGTTTTTTACAGAAACGACGCCCGAGCCGAGAAGTTGCGAACCCTGGCCAATGAAGGACTGCTCACAGACCGCTGTGGCACGATTAGAACAACGCAGCGCGGCAAGCGTTTGCTAAACCGCGTCCTTTACGAATTGCTCGGCTAAGGGCAAAGACGATCTATGGACGCCCTTTCAGATATCGCGCGCACCATAGAACTCGCTGTCGCGCCCGTTTTCCTGCTTGCAGGGATCGGCGCGCTTTTGAACGTCGTGACATCGCGCCTTGGCCGCGCCGTCGACCGGGCCCGCATACTCGAAACGCAAATCCTCAACGACCCCGAGATCGCAGAAGCTCCGCGCATACGCGGTGAACTGCAAGTGCTGGACAGGCGCATGCTGTTGGCGCAGCGCGCCATCGTCTTAAGCTCTTTTTCGGCGCTTCTGGTTTGCATCGTTGTGGCGACACTATTCATTGGCGAACTTGCGGGCGTGAGCGCGACAAGCCTGGTGGCTGTTTTATTTGTTGCAGCCATGGCGGCGTTAATCGGCGGTTTGTCGTTCTTCCTTGCAGAAGTCAGCATCGCCACCAGAATGCTCCGCGTACGGGCAGAACTTTTTATGAAGAAATGAGGCTCTCGCCTCTCGCTGACATTACAACCGCCGGCGAACGCGATGCGATGCAGTCGGAAAGCTGAAACCTTTGGAGCAAGTCTAAATGAGCGCCCTTAAAACCCGGGCGCGAAACTGCGCGGCGCAGGATCGACGACCTGAATGCCGCCAGGTTGAATTTCAAGAATGGCAAGACCGCGTTCTACCGAGCCGTCAGCATTCAAACGAAACAGGCCGTCAGCGCCAAAATAACCGTTCGGATCAGTGATCGCTTCCACAGAAAATCGGTTACGGCGCCGGGGCGAGGCTGCCAGCCGCGCCGCCAACAGGGTGGCGTCATAGGCAAGCGAAGCCAGACGCGGGGGCGGCGCGCCAAAGGCGCCGGCAAAGCGATTTTCAAAGTTTCGCGTGATCGTCGGATCGGGCGCAGCGAACCAGCCGCCGCGCAGCGCAGGCTCACGCGTCAGGCGCGGATTATTCCACGCTGAAACGCCAAGCAATTTGATCTGTGTGATATCCACATTGTAATAGGGCAGAAGCGGCGCCAGCGCGCGCAGCAGCGTGCCCTGCTCTGGCATCAAGACCGCCTGATAGCCGCGCGTATTTCCCGCCGCTGCGCTTGAAGGCCGTTCTTCCGAACGCTCGCCCTCAAAGCCATGGCGTAATTCAAGCGGCACAATTTCCTTGGAATACCGCGCAAGACGCTTTGCCGGTTCAAGCATCGCATCCGGCTCCTGCTCATAGCGTTCTTCATGAACGATAATCCCGCCATTGCGATAAACATCGTCAGAAAATGCGGTTGAAACCCGCGAACCGTATTCGCTGAGCGGCGCAAGCACGCCGAACCGTGTGATTTCCTGCTGCACGGCAAAATCCGTAACCCGATCAATTTCCAGCTCCGGCGGAAAGCTCAACAAATAGACGCCGTCCCCTGCAACCTGCAGGTCGGAGGAAAATGCGATCATCGGAACGTCTGCTGCGCGCGCCACCGGCGCCGCCGCTTCAGTGAGTTCAGAAAAAAGCGGTCCCAGAATAATTTCAGCGCCGTCAGCCAAAGCAGATCGAGCCGCCGCTGCAGCGCCTTCAGGCAAGCCTTTTGTGTCTTTCGGGATCAGCAAGAACCTGTCGTCGCCGGCGTCAAATGCAGCAAGTTGCGCCGCATCAAACATGGCTGAGGCGACTTTTTGCGCCGCTGGATTTGGCGCAGAAAACGGCAGCAGCAATGCGACGCGCACAGGTTCCTGGTCGCCCATATGGCGCGGCTCAACAAAGCCGCGGCGATCATATTCGGTCAGCTCTTCAGTTTCCGCACGGCGGTCCTCAGCTTCGGGGAAAGGCTCGACAGTCTGCGGGACCCGACGCTCCACCACCGGCCCGGACGGCGACGGTGTTGAACTGCAAGCCGCCAAGAAAAAAGCCAGAACAACGCCAGCCGCAGCCTTCAGCCAGTCAGTTTTCCCAATCATTGAGAAAATCTCATTGCGCATCGCGACTGTTCCCTTCTTCTTCATACACAGAGCAACTTTGCCCCGCGGCAGTATGTTCCGCCGCCAAACGAGGCGGACCCTAAACTGGCGCGGGGGCGAGGTAAACAACAGGAAGGCCGTTCCAAAGAACCTGTCTTCCGCACCAATTTGACGAAACCTGCGCGCCGGCCCATTCGTCAACTATGGAAACCGCGATGCTGGACTTGAAACCGGGCCTTTATGTGACGGCGACGCCGATCGGCAACCTTGGCGATATCACCTATCGCGCTGTGGACATTCTTAAAAACGCAGACCTCATTCTTTGCGAGGACACGCGCCAGACCGCAAAACTATGCGCCGCCTATGGCGTAAAAACGCCGCGGCGCGCCTATCATGATCACAATGGCGCACAGGTTCGGCCGGAAATCCTCGACCGGCTCAGCGGGGGCGAGCGGATATGCCTCGTGTCAGACGCAGGAACGCCTTTAATCGCCGATCCCGGATACAAGCTTGTCAGCGAAGCGCGCGATCGCGGCGTCAGCGTCTTTCCTGTGCCGGGCCCATCGGCGCTCACCGCGGCCCTCAGCGCCGCCGGCGCGCCAACAGACAGGTTCGTGTTCGCAGGCTTTCCCCCGCAAAAATCAGCAGGACGCAAAACCTATTTCAAAACTTTCAAGACTGCGCCGGGCTCACTGGTTTTCTATGAAAGCGGGCCGCGGCTGGCCGCCAGTCTTGCCGATATGGCGGCGGTCTATGGCGGACGGAAAGCCACTGTCGCCCGAGAGTTGACCAAACTCCATGAGGAGTTCGTTACAAACAATCTCGAAGACCTTGCAGGCGATTACCGGGAAAATCCGCCTAAAGGCGAGATCGTTATTATTGTTTTCCCGCTAGCGGAGACCGAAGCGGACGCCGATACGCTCGATGCGTTTTTACAAGAACGCCTCGCAGCCATGGGCGTTAAAGAGGCTGCGACAGAAGCGGCCGCCGCGCTGGGCGTTGCCCGCCGAGACGCCTACTCTCGGGCGCTGCAGCTTAAAGAGAGGATGTGACCAAATCCACAGGCCATGACGCCGCCGCAAGGCGAAAGGCGGAAATTGCCGGCCGCCGGGCCGAGCAGCTGGCTGCGCTGGCGTTGCGGTTCAAGGGCTGCCGGATTCTCGCACAGCGCTTTCGGGCGCCTGTCGGCGAAGTCGATATCGTGGCGCAGCGCGGGCGATTGCTCATCTTCGCCGAAGTGAAAACCCGTCACCAGCTTAGCGACGCCGTAGAGGCTGTGACCGGCAAAAACAGGCGCCGGGTTGAGCGCGCCGCCGATGCGTATCTGGCGCGCAACCCGCATCTTGCAGATTGCAGCATACGTTACGATATCATAGCCGTTTCGCGCCTTCGTATTCGTCATCTCACAGACGCATGGCGTCCAGACCCGTGACCAACTAGCGCTTAAGACAGGCGGGCGAACCTATTGAGCGCAAAAGCATTCAAGGTTTTCAGCGCCCGCGAAGCGGCGCATCTAGGAAAGCCTGATATTGCAGCAGACATGGATGAGGTTCTCACATGATACGCCAACACCTTTCCCTCGCGGCGCTGGCCGTCGCCGCATGCGCGCTCGCGGCTTGCGCGTCTAGCAGATCCCTGGACGACAGCGTTTCTGATCTGGCGACAAACGCAGAGCTTAAAGGCGTGCTCTTCACCGATCGGAGCTTCGACTATTCCGATGTCGACATCACTCTTTTCGAAGGCCGCCTGATGCTCACGGGAACGATGCGCTCGGAAGACGGCCGAAGAAAACTCGTGGAGAACGCCTGGCGTGCGGATGGGGTCGATCAGGTCATTGACGAGATCTTTGTCGGCGACAAGACCGGCTTCGGCCAGGGCGTGGCTGACGCGCGCATTGATCAGACCTTGCGCGCCAAATTGCTTACGGACGGCGATGTTACCAGCGGCCGTTATAAAATCGCTGTCTCAAGCGGGATTGTGTATTTGCTAGGTGCTGCTCGCAGCAATGCCGAACTGTCAGAGGCGATCGAACGCGCCCGAACGACAGGCGGCGTCAATAAAGTTGTCAGTCATGTGGTCGTTCGGGAGTTGAACGCCGCCCGATAACAAGATTTTGAAGGCCGGAAAAAGGAACGGGAATGTTAAAAATCGCGATCCAGATGGACCCGATTGAGGACGTGGACGTCACTGCCGACACCACGTTCGATATGGCGCTGGAAGCGTTCGGGCGTGGCCATGAAATTTCGGTTTACCAGCCTCAAAGCCTTCAGCTTCACAACAACGCCGTGCGGGCCCGCGCCAGAAAGATTGAGGCGATCGCGCGCCGTCAGGGTGAGCATGTCAGCCTCGCAGAGCCGAAACTGCTGGACCTTCGAGATATCGACGTCGTCTTAATCCGGCAGGACCCGCCCTTCGACATGGCTTATATTACGGCGGCGCAAATTCTCGAACGCATTACCGACAACACCCTTGTCCTCAACAATCCGGAAGCTGTTCGCGACGCGCCGGAGAAACTTTTCGTAACAGAATTTGAAGACCTGACCCCGCCCACACTTATTACTCGTGATACTATTGCGGTTAAAGAGTTTCGCCATGAGCATCGAGACATCATCATTAAGCCGCTTTACGGCAATGGCGGCGAAGGCGTTTTCCGGATCAAACCGGACGACGGCAATTTTAATGTGCTTCTCGAAGTTTTCAGCCAAACGTACCGGGAACCGATGATCGTGCAGAAATTCATCCCCGACGTCTCAAACGGCGACAAACGCATCATCCTGCTTGACGGCGAGGCGGTAGGAGCGATCAATCGCGTACCAGCTGAAGGCGAAACGCGGTCAAATATGCACGCCGGCGGGAAAGCCGAAGCGGTAGAGATGAGCGAACGCGATCAGGAGATCTGCGATCGGATAGGGCCGGTATTGGCTGAGCGCGGCCTCATATTCGCCGGGATTGATGTGATTGGCGATTACCTGACTGAAATCAATGTAACATCACCCACCGGGGTGCAGGAAGTTCGCAAATTTGGCGGCGCAGACATATCCGCTCTGTTCTGGGACTGGACGGAAGGACGTGCCGCAGCCGCGGCACAGGAAGGAACAGCCTGATGCCGTATAGCGCCCTTCAACCAGCAGAGAATCCTTACCGCACGCGTACAACTGATCAAAAATTGCGTGTTGCGATCTTTTCAGGAAATTATAACTACGTCATGGACGGACCCGTCCGGGCGCTGAATAAACTCGTCGCTCATCTGGAAGAACGCGGCCACGAAGCGCTCGTATTCGCGCCTACGTCAAAAACAAGTTACCTCGACCATGCTGGCGAACTGGTGTCGCTGCCCTCAATACCAGCGCCCGGTCGACCGGAATATCGACTGACGCTCGGCATGTTTGGTCGATCCAAAAAAGCGCTATGCGATTTTGCGCCAAACCTTGTGCATGTTGCAGCTCCTGATCTCGGCGGCCTTGCGGCCTTGAACTATGCCGGACGCATGCTTATCCCGGCGGTGGCTTCATTCCATACCCGTTTTGACACTTATCCGCGCTATTACGGCATGCCCTGGCTTGCCGGCGCCCTCAATCGCTATATGCGATCTTTTTACAGCCGCTGTGTTCATGTTTATCCGCCGTCGCAGTCTATGGCTGACGAGTTGCTAGCCGACGGAATAGGTCGTGAAATGCGGCTGTGGACCCGCGGCGTTGACAGTACACTGTTCAATCCGGAACGACGCGACATGGGCTGGCGCCGCGCTAATGGAATTAATGATGACGATATCGTTGTTCTGTTTGTCGGCCGTCTTGTTCGGGAAAAAGGCATTCAGAAATTCAGCGACTCTATCGCAGCCGCACGACAGATTAACAAAAATATCCGTCCGATGATCGTCGGCGCAGGACCTGAGCGTGAGCGTTTTAAGTCGCTTGCGCCTGACGGCGTATTTCTCGGCCATCAGTCGGGTGAAGATCTGGCCCGCGCATACGCTAGCGGCGACATATTCTTCAATCCTTCCGTTACGGAAACCTTTGGGCAAGTTACGCTTGAAGCCATGGCTTCAGGCGTGCCCGCGCTGTGCGCCAACGCCGCCGGCAGCATTTCTCTCGTTGCGGAAGGGGAGACTGGCTTTATCTGCCCCCCCGATGTGGAGGCGTTTGCGCCGCGCCTTTTGCAGCTGGCGTCCTCAAAAGATCTTCGTGCGCAAATGGCCGCCGCCGCAAGACGGCGTGCAATGTCCTACTCTTGGGAGAGCGTTCTTGACGGACTGATTGATAATTATCGCGACGCCATCGCGCAGTATCATGGCGCCACCGGCACGCCGCCGAGCGCGGACACCTATCGCAAAGCGGCGTGATCCAAAGACGAGTAGACTGGGGCAAAAGGCGGGGACGATGCGGATAGCGGATATCTGCGAGTTTTATAGTGAGCATGGCGGCGGGGTGAAAACCTATGTTGACCAGAAGCTTGAAGCCGCATCCCGACTGGGGCACAAGGTCAGCATTATTGCTCCGGGCCCAGAGGATCGACGCGACCCTCGGGCAGGCGGTGAAATCATCTGGATTAAATCGCCGAAGTTGGCGCCTGATCCGCGCTATCATATTTTCTGGCGGTCTTCGCCTGTCCATGAAGCATTGAGGGAAGTTCAGCCCGACCTTATCGAAGCGTCATCAACCTGGCGCGGGGCCTGGATTGCCGCAAAATGGCCTGAGCCAACGCCGAGGGTTATGTTCGCCCATCAAGACCCCGTCGCCGTTTATCCGCACACAATTTTCAGCCCTCGCCTGCCTACTGAAACTGTAGACCAGCTCTGCTTCTGGTTCTGGTTCTATTTGCGACGCCTGACATCGAACTTTGACTCCACCATTGTGGGCGGCGACTGGCTGGCGTCGCGGTTTGAAAAATTCGGCGTCAAAAGGCCTGTCGCGGCGCAGCTCGGCGTCGACAAATCGCTTTTCTCTCATGAGTTGCGCAACCGCGCTGCAAGAATGGAAATGCTGCTTGCCTGCGGCGTGCGCGATCCTGAAGCTAAATTATTTATTGCGGTCAGCCGACACCATCCGGAAAAGCGCATCGGCACCATGATCGACGGCTTCCGCGCTTTCGCTAAAGAACATCCTGCAGGACTTTTTCTCATAGGCGACGGGCCATCGCGGAGATGGGTCGAAGAGCGCGCTGCGAAAATCCAGGGCGTCCACATCGCCGGCCCCATTCGAGAACGCAAACGGTTAGCGAAACTTTTGGCAAGCGCGGACTTTTTTCTGCATGGCGGAGCAGCTGAAACATTCGGTCTCGTTGTCGCCGAAGCGCTCGCGTCCGGTTTGCCTCTGATTACGCCTGACGCCGGCGGCGCAGCAGAACTTACGCACCCGACTTATGCGGAAACATACCGCGCCGGCGACAGCGCCGCCCTGACGAACGCCATACGCCGCATTGTCTTGCGAGACAGGCAAACCCTTGCGCTTGCGGCGCGCGTCGGCGCCAAGCGCGTGAATTCGCCTAACGATCATTTCCAGGCCTTGTTTGAGTACTACGCCAGATTGACGGAAGAAAAGAGGATCGCTCAGGTCGCCGCCTAGCGGCCTCCTCCCGTTTGGGCAGACTTGACCCGGCTCGGGTTTCCTTAAGTTTTTCCGATCCATGAAGTTGGGCGCTGGCCCAAATCAGCGCCAGCATTGCCGCCGTTTCACCCGTCTTGTAGGGGTCTACCCTTTGCTCCTGGCTTTTCAGTCCAGGAGGGCGACAGCGTTGATTGATGAAGCTGTGAATATTGACGAGAAACAACCATGACGACATTGATGCGTCTGGGCGCGCGCATTCAGGACATTTGGCGCGGACTGCGTGAACGTAAGGACGTTCAGCAGGGTATAAAATATGTTCGATACGCGCTTTTTGCAGGCGTTGTCGCCTATCTGATTTTTAAACTCAGTCAGGTCGGCTGGCTTGATGTGATCGACAACCTGCCGCAATCGCCTTGGTTCTACGTCTTTTTCCTATTGCGGTTCATCATGCTGCCGGTCTCTGAATTGGCCATTTACGAGATTCTCTGGTCAAAACCGCTGATCAGGCACTTTTTCGTTTTCATCCGCAAACGGGTCTACAATTTTGCCGTCATGGGTTATTCGGGGGAAGCGTTTCTGACCCTATGGGCGCGCCGGCGACTGCAACTTTCAAACAAGAAAGTGATCATCGCCGTTAAAGACAACAATCTTCTGTCAGCATTCGCCTCCAACTCGGCGACGGTTATTCTCATTTTGTTCCTTGCCGGCTCTGGCGGCCTGCAAGCGGGGCTGCAAGCATTTCCCGGCGCCAAAATCTTGTTTGCGCTTGCTTTTTTTACCGCCAGCAGTCTGGCCGTGCTAGTAATCATCTTCCGCAGAAAACTTATTTCAGCCTCGCCTGACACATGGAATGTGCTGCTTGGCGTGCACGGCGTGCGACAGGCGCTCATTATTGGGCTGCATGCGGCCATGTACGCCGCTGCCTTGCCGGGCGCGCCTTTAGAGGCCTGGATGATCTTCATCGCCATGCAGCTTGTTCTCAGCCGCATACCTTTTCTGCCCAATCAGGATGTCGTCTACTTGACCGCAGCGTTGACCCTGGCGCCGATTGTCGGCGCGCCGGAGGCCGTTGTCGCCGGCATGCTGGTGGCGGAAGCAGGATTGTCGCAGCTGTTGAATGCCATTCTATTCGCCGCCACCGCGCCCCTGGCGCGCAGTGAGGCCGCCCGATGATCAAGCCACGACTTTCATCGCAAATCAGTCAATGGCCTTCGTCGCAGGCATACGGCTTTCTCAAAGCGCCGGAATTCGCTACAGACACATGGCTTACGCCGCGTCAGAAACATCGCCGCAGCACATTTCAGGCGAGGCCCGCATCGCGCTCTTCATGACCCTTATCGACCGTTATCTTCTGCGCGCCGTCTTAACTCCGCTTCTTTTGTCGCTTGGAGTAGCGGCGATGTTGTTATTGCTAGAGCAGATGTTGCGCTTGTTCGACTTCGTTCTCGCCGAACAGGGTCCCGTTGATGTGGTCTGGCGCATGCTGGCCAACCTTCTGCCGCACTATCTGGGTCTGGCGCTGCCGCTCGGCGCTTTTTTGGGCGTTCTTTTCGCCTTCAGAAATCTGTCAATGTCCAGCGAACTCGATGCGCTTAGCGCCAGCGGGGCGTCCTTTGGGCGCATGCTGCGCCCGATCTACGTGCTCATGGTCTTGCTGATGATCTTGGACTTTCTGCTTGTGTCCTACATCCAGCCGTTTGCTCGATATGAGTACAGACAAATTCGTTTCAATGTCACCAGCGGCGCGCTGGGCGTTAAAATTCCCGCCGGAGAATTCGTAGACATATCCGATCGCGTCACCATCAGGCTCGGCGAAATCAATACGCAGACCAGAACCGCTGAAAACATCTTTTTGGAGCGTCGAAACCGCGATGGCGGCAAAAACACCATCACGGCCCGTACCGGCACAATTTCAACCACACCGGATATTGAGACACTGTTGTTGCAGCTCGAAGAAGGCCGTCAGGTTATCATCAACGCCGCAGGAACCCAGATCCAGACCGGCGATTTCGATCGTTTCGACATTGAGGTGGACTTGCCGGCGATGAGTGTTTTTCGCGAACGCGGCGACGATGAACGCGAAGCAACGTTTGATGAAATCCTGACATTGTTGAACCGGTCAGACGCCAGGAGCTCGCCGCTCTACAATGATTTTCGAGCCGGTTTGCACTGGCGCATCATCCACCCGCTGACCTTTCTGGTGATGCCGATCCTGGCTATCGCCGTCGGCGTGACCGGCCGGAGAAAAGCTTCGTCGCTGAAACCTGTCATTGGAATTGCAATCCTTATTATCTATCATGAATTGCTGGAGGAGTGGGGCGGCGTCGTTGTCAGCGAAGGCCAGTTGTCGCCCTATATTTCGATGTGGGGCGTTTTCGCCGTGTTCACTCTTATTTCACTGGCGCTATACAGCAACTCAATTGATCAGGCGCGCGCCGCCCGCGTGGCCGCCATGGGTCAGAAAACGACGATCCGCATTGCAGGCGCCGACAAGCCCGCAGCCGCCCGTTCATCAAAACTGAAAACCGGCGCGCCGGCTACGGGCGCCGCCGCTTCCGCCGCCTCATTATCTCCAAGCGCCATAAAGGACACCCTATGAGCGCTCAGCGAATCTTCACGCTTTACGCAGGCAGGATGTTTCTGATCCGCTTCGCTGCGCTTCTGCTCTTTTTTGTCATTATTCTACAGATGCTCGATCTACTGAATAAGTCGAGCGATATCCTTGCCGTCGAAGGCGCCGGCGCCAATGAGCTTTTCCGATATATCCGGCTTCGCGTGCCGCAGATTGTGAGCCAGTTTGCACCTTTTGCCGCCCTCTTAGGCATTGTCTTGACGCTTGCGGGACTTAGCCACACGAGTGAAATCACAGTGATGCGCGCTGCCGGCATGTCGGTTAACCGAGTGCTGTTTCCATTCGGCTTTGTGTGCGCGCTGATCACGCTTGCGCATTTCACGTTTCATGAGACGGTTACAGTCAAATCATCGGAAAAACTTGATTATTGGGAAGCCAACGATTTCGCGCTCAACCTGCCTGCAGATCGCGAAACGCGGACGAATATTCGACTGGTTTTTGACGATGAATTTATTGAAGCTGAGAGCGCCGCCAGATTTGGCGACATCAGTCTTTTAAGAAATCTGACAATTTACGAAATTGACGACTCTAGCCTTGCAAGGGATGTCATTGAGGCGCGATCAGCGCGCTATGAAGACGGCGTATGGCGGCTTTACTATGTAAGGCGCTTTGATCCTGATACTCTTGAAGTCGCTGAAAGCGATAATGTGGTATGGACCACAGCACTCGATCCTGATTTCTTGTTCGCATTGGCTTTAAAACCCGACCAGACGACGCTCGGCGAGTTGTCTCGGAAAATCCAGCAATTGCGTGACGACCGCGTAGGCGTCCGAGAAGCGATGACATCTTTTCTCAGCCGGTTTTCGAAACCGATGTCGACCCTGGTTATGCCCTTGCTCGGCGCCATTGCAGGGTTTGGAATTCATCGTCAGGGCGTTCTACTGGCGCGCGCCGTAACCGGTTCGGCCCTCGGGTTTACCTATTTTGTCATAGAAAATCTGGCGCTGGCCTTGGGCAAACTTGGCGTATTGCCGGCCATTATCGGCGCATTTTTCCCGCTATCGCTGTTTCTGATCGTCGGCTTCTCAATCGTTCTCAGAATGGAAAACTGATCGCGCCTCTGAACGCTCCGGAGAATGTTCCGCCGCGCGCCTTGTTCTGTAAAACATATTGCCCCACATAGGCGCGCACGATGACCGGCCCGACAATGATCACCCACGGATGCCGCCTTAACGCGGTTGAAAGCGAAGCGATGCGGCGCATGGCCGTTTCTGCAGGGCTGGAAGAGGCGGTCATCGTCAACACTTGCGCTGTCACAAATGAAGCCGTGCGCAGTTCGCGCCAGTCGGTTCGCAAGGCGCGGCGCGAACACCCCGATGCGAAAATTATCGTCACTGGATGCGCCGCTCAGACCGAGCCGGAAATGTTCGCCGCATTGAGTGAAGCAGATGCGGTCATCGGCAATGCGGAAAAGCTTGCCCCCGATGAATGGCGGCGTATGGCCAATGACGACCATGATCGCATACGGGTCAATGACATTATGTCTGTTCGCGACACGGCGGCGCACCTGATTGACGCTTACGGCGACCGGGCGCGCGCTTTTCTGGAAGTGCAGAACGGATGCGATCATCGATGCACGTTCTGCATAATTCCTTATGGACGCGGCAACTCCCGCTCCAAACCCATCGACAGCGTCATTGAGCAAGCCCGCCTTCTTGTGGATGGCGGCCATAAAGAGATTGTGCTGACGGGCGTTGATCTGACATCTTATGGCGCAGATCTCGATACGCCGGCTCGGCTTGGCGATCTCGTGGGCGCGATACTGGACAACACGCCTGGGCTTTATCGTTTGCGTCTTTCCTCGATAGACGGAGCGGAGATTGATGATGCGCTTATGGAGCGTATCTGCGGCGACCATCGCCTCGCGCCGCACCTGCACCTGTCACTGCAGGCTGGAAACAATTTAATCCTGAAACGAATGAAACGACGCCATACGCGCGAGCAGGCCATCGACCTTTGCACATCGATCCGCGCACGCCGTCCGGAAGTCGCCTTCGGGGCCGACATTATTGCCGGGTTTCCAACGGAAACGGACGCCATGTTCGAGGATAGCCTCAATATTATCGATGACGCTGGCCTTAGTTTCGTGCACGTTTTTTCATTCTCGCCGCGCGAGGGAACCCCCGCAGCGAGAATGCCGCAATTGCCCAGACAGCTTATAAAAGAACGCGCCGCCGCCCTGCGCAAAAAAGCAGATACAGCGCACAGGGCGCTGCTGGACAGTCTTCACGGCTCAGAGGCGGAGGCGATCGTTGAAAGCGGCGGGCGGGCGCGCCTTGGCAACTTTGCGCTCATGCAGCTTGACGCCTCTGAGGCGCCTGCCGGCGCCGCTGTTCGCGTCCTGATTGGAGCGCGCGACGGCGATATGATCCGTGGAAGCATCATCTCTTAACAGAGAATTAGAGAACGCAAGTGGCAAAAAATTTCTTATCAGGCATTTTCGGGCGCAAAAATAAGGATGACGACTCTGAGTTATCCCGGAAAGACGCCGATAAATCAGCGGCCGAGACGCCTGCTTCAGAAAACCCCTCCGTTGAGGTCGATGAAGATAAAACGCCCGCAGCGGCGCCCGCAGAGCCTGCAAGTGAACACAGCGCCGCCCCTTCGATAGACGAAGCAAAAACGCTTGGGTTGCAGACAAGTTCTGATCCTGCTCCAGCGTACGCGCCGGATGCTGCGCAAGCAGATCAAGAAAAGATCTCCCCTCCGACCACTGCGCCAGCCGATCCGGTTTCAACGCCTGACGCGCCTGCGCCTGCCGAAGAGGATAGACCTTCATCAGGATGGCTGTCGCGATTGACCAACGGGCTTTCGCGGTCTTCGTCAAAACTCTCTGACGGCGTCGTCGGCATTTTCAAAAAGCGCAAACTCGACGACGAGACTCTCGAAGAACTTGAAGATCTTTTGATAACGGCAGACCTTGGCGTCGCAACAGCGTCCCGCGTTACGACCGCGCTGGCAAAAGAAAAGTTCGACAAAGAAATTTCAGACCGCGACGTGCGGGCCGCTCTAGCTGAAGAAGTCGCGAGCACGCTCGCTCCCCTTGAAGCGCCGCTAAGCGTCGACCCAGCCAACAAACCCCATGTCATCTTGATGATCGGAGTCAACGGCGCCGGCAAGACGACAACGCTCGGAAAATTGACGCGTAAGTTTCTTGATGAGGGCAAGAGCGTCATGCTCGCCGCCGGCGATACGTTTCGCGCGGCCGCCATTGAACAACTGACAGTCTGGGGGGAGCGAACAGGCGCGCCTGTTATATCAAGAGAGGTTGGCGCGGACGCAGCCGGGCTCGCTTTCGACGCCCTGAAAGAAGCCAGAGACAGCGGAACCGACATACTGATGATCGACACCGCCGGCAGACTTCAAAACAAAGCAGACTTAATGGACGAATTAGCAAAGATCGTGCGCGTGCTGAAAAAACAGGACCCGAACGCCCCTCACGACGTGGTGCTTGTTCTGGATGCGACCGTCGGCCAGAATGCGATCAGCCAGGCTGAAGCCTTCTCCCAGATCGCCGGCGTTACAGGATTGATTATGACAAAACTCGACGGAACGGCGCGCGGCGGCGTATTGGTCGCTGTCGGTGAAAAATTCCAGCTACCAATCCACTTTATCGGCGTCGGAGAGAGCGTTGAAGATCTGCAGCCCTTTAACGCCAGCCAGTTTGCCTACGCACTGGCGGGCGCAGAGACCTGAACTGCTTGCGATAAAGCGGAGAAAATCCCCGAAATGAGCGATACTGAAAGACAAGGCGAAAAGCTTTCCGGCGGGGCCAAAGCGGCGGTCGATTTCGTCCCGCTTGGCGTATTTATGGTCGCTTATTTCTTTGGACGCCGGCTTGCCCCTGCTGTCGGCGGACTGTTCGGTCAGGATTGGACGATCGCTGAGGGCGAAGAGATGTTCCTGGCGGTCGGGCTCTTCATGCCGGCGTTTCTAGTCGCTTTTATCTATTCAGTGTGGAAAGAGCGCCGGGTCGCGCCAATGCTGATGGTCACCGGCGTCATCGTGGGCGTGCTTGGTTCGCTGACTTTAATTTTACAAAACAAGACCTTCTTCTACATGAAGCCAACCATTGTTTATGTGTTGTTCGCCTCGACCTTGGGCGGGGGATTGATCGCCGGCCGCAATTTCCTGAAACTGCTCTTCGACGGCGCGCTTACGCTCAATGAGGAAGCCTGGCGGACGCTAACGATCCGCTATGCGATTTTCTTCGCTATTCTTGCAGTCGTCAACGAAGTTGCATGGCGATATCTGACACGGGACTGCGACCTTGGCGGCGACGGCGCCTGCCCTGGCGAGAAACACTGGGTAAACCTGAAAGTCTTCGGCTTTACATTGATCAGTCTCGTTTTCACGGCGGTGCAAGCGCCTTTCATCGCCAAAAACATGGAAGAGCCGGCGGAGACTTAAAGCCCGTCTTCCGGGTTGGAAAAAGGCGGGAAGTCCGACCTTCCCTGGGTCTCATAAAAATGACGCAGGGCCCACCCTACGGTTGGAAACGCAATATCCTGCCACGGAATATCCTTCCGCTGGAAGATTCCGACCTCTTCGCTTTCAGGACCGGCGGATATGCTCTCTGATATCAGGCGCGCCCGGAACATCAGCTGAACCTGAGAAATTCTAGGCACAGAGTAGACTGCAAGGAGACGGTCAAGCGACAGACGCGCGCGCGCCTCTTCCCAAGCTTCACGCAATGCGCCTTCCTCAGCGCTTTCGCCCAGTTCCAGATAGCCCGCCGGCAGGGTCCAATACCCCTTCCGCGGCTCAATCGCGCGCCGGCAAAGCAACACACCCTCCTCCCAAACGGCAACGGAGCCGACAACAATCTTGGGGTTTTGATAATCGACAAAGCCGCATTGGTCGCATACCGACCGTTCGCGATCGTCACCGGGCGGAATTTTTTTGCTGAATTGCGGTTTACCCTCAGGCTGATTCGGCATGTCGCATGCTCCTGTCATCAATAATCCGGCGGCGGCGTTTCATCCGTTCAGCCCCTATTCTCAGCCAATTGTGATCGACTGTGGCAAATTTGTCGATGACGGACGATTCGTAACCTATTATTAAACAGCTTCATGAAAACCGTCCGCGTCGGGTATATTTTGCATTCCTCAATGAATCGCGCTATCGCCCGATTTAGTTATTACGTTCCTGAACGGACATCGACGGCGCTCTCGCCGAAGATCATCTTTCCAGGGTAACAAGCCAAACACGGAGAACTGCATGGCTTATTCGCTTCAGAAATCGCCTGGCCACCTCTTGCGCCGCGCACAACAATATGCACACGACCTTTATTCGAAAGAAGTCGGAACCAGCGGCCCGACGCCGCGCCAGTTCGAAGTCCTTCATGTCGTCGCCCAGAATGAGGGCTTGAGCCAGACCGATCTCGTCAAGCACACCGGCATTGACCGCTCCACGCTCGCCGACATGATCGCGCGAATGATCAAAAAAGGCCTGTTATCCCGCAAACGCACGAAAGAAGACGCGCGCGCAAACGCCGTTTCAATCACTGCTGCCGGCAAGCGCATGCTGAAAGGCGCTGAGTCCAAGGTCAATAAATCAGACAACGCTGTTCTGGCCGTCCTGCCCAAAACCCAGCAATCCGCTTTCATGAAAGCCCTCACAGCTTACGCGGAAGCGCTTGATAAAATGGAAGACGCCCCCGCGCCGGCGCGCAAAACAACCAAACGCAAAACCGCGAAGAAAGCGACGCGTAAAACTGCGAAGCGTAAAACAACAAAGAAAAAAGCAAAGCGCGGCCGTCGCTAGACACTTTTTAAAACAACGACGAAACGCCGCCGACATAAGTGGGCGGCGTTTTTTCATGTCTTTTTTTTCACTGACGAAACGCTGCGCCCCCGCACAACCTGTCGCCAGTCTTCCGCTGGCGGAGGGCCACCCGACATAACGGGCCGGGCGGGAAAGCCGCCCAGGGACAAAACGCGATCATACATTACAACAGCCGCCGCAACGGACAGGTTCACACAGAATTTCGTAGGAATTTGAACAAGATGCGCACACGCCGCTTTAGCGTCCTCGGAAAGATCTCCCTTCTCGGGGCCGAAAAGATAGGCTGCGTTGATCGGATGTTTAAAGCTTGGCAGCATCACCGCTGTCGGATCGAGCTCAACGCCGACAAGGACGCAGCCCTTAGGCAGACGCATGTCGTTCAGACCGTTCCATTCATAATAAGGGATATGGTCCGCACTATTCGCCGTATCGGCCCAGCGCACTTCGCGGGTGGCGTGATGGGCGTTAATCGAGAAAGCAAAGCTTGCGCCGAACGCATGACCGGTGCGCAGGATAGCGCCCAGATTCATAGGCTTTGAAATGCGTTCAGCGCCAACGCCAAAATAACCGCGCATGGGCGATGCCTTTATTGCTTCTATTGCCGGTAGCCGTCGCTGACCAATACGGTCAAGTAGACGCGGCCATGCTTTTCGGGGCATTCTTACACACAGGGTGAATGATGTGACGGATGAAAAATCTCCAGAAGAGGCGCGCACGAAGTTTCTGGTGATCGCTTCAGACTGCGATGAGGCGCGCCGGGCCGCGTTTTTTGCCGGGCGGCGCGCCCGCAAGTCAGGCGCCCGCATCAGCTTGCTATATGTCATGGAGCCGCCGGAATTCGGCCATTGGGCGACCGTCGCGGAGACCATGCGCGCCGAAGCCGCCGAAACGGGCGAAGCCTTGCTTCGGGAGTTTGCCGCCGAAGTGAAAGCGCAGTCGGGCGAGGACCCGGAAGAAATCATGCGCGAGGGCGTTGAAGTTGAGGAAATCCGCAAGACCGTAGACGAAGACCCGGCCATCGCCTTTATTTTCCTGGGCGCCTCCACTGAGGCGGGCAAACCCGGCCCTCTTGTCGCCGCGCTTGCGAAAGACCCGGCATATCTCAGCGCCCGGCCAATACCGGTTGTCATCGTGCCAGGCGCGGCGACACGCGACGAATTGCGACGACTGGCGGGATAAATATGGATCGCAGGCTCTTTCATATTCCAGGCAAGCACTATTTTTTATCACATTCGGTCGGCGCTCAGCCTGTCGGATGGAAAAACGCAGTCGACACAGGATTTGCAGGCCCTTGGCGCACGGACGGTTTTGACGTCTGGGACCCGTGGTTTCAGACTATCGATCGATTTCGCGCCGGCCTCGGCGCCATTATTGGGGCTCATGCAAAAGACATCTGTCCTCAGATCAATGTTTCCGCCGGGATCTCGAAAATTCTGTTTTCCTTGCCGGAGCGCGCGCGACGAACAAAGATCGTACTGACCGAAGATGACTTTCCAACGGTCGGCTTTGCCCTCGCCCAAGCCAGACGGATGGGATACGAACTGGTTTTTCTGCCGGGCGGCGAACGTCTGGCTGACCCTGACGCATGGTCGCCCGCGTTCCATGAAGACGTACAGATGGTCGTCGCCACCACCGTTTACTCCAACTCAAGCGTGTTAGCGCCTTGTGCGGAAATTGCGCGGCGCGCCCGTGAGCGCGGCGTTTTCTCACTTTTTGACGCCGCCCAGGCAGCCGGAACCGTTCCTGTTCAGCTGAATGAATGGGACGGCGACTTCGCAGTCGGCACCTCGCTGAAATATCTCTGCGGCGGGTCCGGCGCCGCGTGGTTGTGGGCGAATGAAGATAGCGCAAACCGATGCGCCCCGCTTGACGTCGGCTGGTTCTCCCATGCGCGCCCCTTCGAATTCGACATCCATAATTTCGAATACGCCGAAGGCGCAACGCGCTACACCGGCGGCACGATGTCGATAGCGCCTTTGGCCGGCGCAACGGCCGCCCACGAAATCATCAACGCTCGAGGGGTCGATACGATCTACGCCTATAATCAGGAGCTTCTTTCGCACCTGATCGGCAAACTGCCGGCGGAAGCATTTCTCTCCACCACGAAAGAGGGAGGTCGCGGTTCGGCCGCGCTCATCAAGGTTCGCGATTACGACGCAGCGGCCCGCGATCTGAAAGACGCCGGCGTCGGCCATGATACGCGCAAGGGCGCCGTGCGCGCTTCCATCCATTTCTATAATGACGAAGACGATGTCGACGCGCTGGCGACGGTTCTGAAAGATCATGTGGAGGCCTAGCCAAACGGGAAGAAGCGCATAGGCAGACTGCTCAGCCGCGCATACCCCCAGGCTTTTCCGGGCAGCATTCTTTAATCCTGTTTCCATTTTTTCTCCGGGCGCCGGTCATCAGCGCCCCAATCAGGATCACAGTACAAAAGGCGCCCTCATGCCGCTCCGTATCCAAACCGCTATGCAGCATACGGCAAATGGCGGCGCGTTGATACGTTTGCACCGAAGGCGGATTCGTGGAAGATTTTACGGTTATGCGGGTAAAAGGAGAGCGGTACTCGCCTCAGTTTTTTGAGCGACCTCATCCTGATGAGGCGCTTCAGCGCAGTCTCGAACGATAATACAATCCGCCTCGCAGAATGCGCCGAAACAAGTGAAGAAAGCTTGCTTCACACGAAGCATCAAGCCTGAAGCCCCTTACAAATTTAGCGTCAGGCTCACCGGCGCATGGTCGGAGGGCTTTTCCCAGCCGCGCGCGTCGTCATGGATGCGGAAGGCTTCGCGCCCGCCAGCAAGTGCAGCGTTTTTAAGCGCCGGCGACACCCAGATATGATCCAGGCGACGTCCGCGATTGGACGCACGCCAGTCGCGGGCGCGATAGGACCACCAGGAATACAGTTTCTCATCATCGGGCGTCAGCGCGCGAGCCACATCGATAAATCCGTGCGAGTCGATGACAGCGCCAAGTTTCTCCACCTCGACAGGCGTATGCGAAACGACTTTGAGGAGCTGCTTGTGCGACCACACATCCTGCTCATGGGGCGCCACATTCAAATCACCGACAACAATGGTCTTCGCACGCGGCCCAAGCTCACCGAACCAGCCCGCCATCTCATCGAGGAAATCAAGTTTGTGGGCGAACTTGTCGTTTTTCTTTGGATCAGGCTCATCGCCGCCTGCCGGCACATAGAAATTATGCAACCGAACGCCGCCGGGAAGACTGGCCGCAATATGCCTTGTGTCGCCCTTGCCGCAGAACTCGCGTTTCTCGACTTTTTTCAGCGGCGCACGCGAAACGATAGCAACGCCGTGATAGCCCGCCTGGCCGGAAACGGCCATGTGCTCATAGCCAGCCGACCGCAGCGCCTTGAACGGGAAATTATCTTCAAGGCATTTGATTTCCTGAAGGCACAAGACGTCCGGCGCCTCCTCTTTGAGGAAACGCGTCACCAAATCGATACGCAAACGGACGGAATTGATATTCCAGGTAGTGATTTTCATAAGACCGGTTCCAGCATAGTGCGTGACCGGAGGTAGGGCGTTGCCGAATAGGGGTCAAGCCGGAGGAAAACGGCGGGCCGGTCGACAGCCCTGCGCATGGACTGTGTGTGACAAGATTGCAGCCCATAACGGACGCGTCTAACAGCTTGAGCATGGACATTGCTTCATTTCTTCCTGACGGGGTTGCGCTCTGGGCCGCATGCGTCGCCGTGCTCGCCGCCTTCTGCGCCGCCGCCCTGACGGCGGCCTTCGGCATCGGCGGCGGCCTTGCCCTGTTGGCGGTGATGAGCGCGGTTTTGCCAGCGCCGGCCGTGGTGCCCGTCCATGGCGTCGCACAGCTCGGGTCGAATGCAGGACGTTTTTTATTGCAGGCAAAAGACGTTGTCTGGCCTATCGCGCTCTGGTTTCTGGCCGGCAGCATTATTGGCGCCGTCGCAGGCGGGCGCGTTGCGCTTGAAACGCCCGTATGGCTTTTGCGGATTGGGGTGAGCGTCTTTATTCTGTATACGGTCTGGGGGCCGCGGCCGAAAAGTTTCTCCCCCGGTCCGACAACGTTTTTCACGACCGGCGCGGTCGGATCATTCCTGACCATGTTTTTCGGCGCCACAGGGCCGGTTGCGGCGACCATGCTCTCCGCAACAGATCTTGACCGATTAAAGACTGTTGCAACCCACGCCGCATGCATGGTTTTCCAGCACGGCCTTAAAATTCTCGTTTTCGGGCTTCTGGGCTTCGCATATGCGCAGTGGATCTGGCTTATCGTCGCCATGCTGAGTTTTGGTTTCGCCGGCACATGGATCGGTACGCATTTTTTGCGGCGCATGCCGGAAACCCTCTTTCGGCGTGGGTTTCGGATCGTATTGACGGCAATAGCGGTCTATTTGCTCATTGCCGGTCTATGGGCGCTTAGAACAGGTTGAACGACGAACCGGTGATGCCGACCGGCCAACGTCCAAACTCAAACAACTGGAACTTGGCTGCAAACGCATGGGTCTCAATATCAAAATCTGGGTCCTGAGCGGCAAGCAACGCAAGCGCGGCGCCGTGGGCCGCCTGCACCGCCGCGCCGACAGCGAGATTGCGCGATGCTTCGTCGTCAGCGTCGAAAATAACCGCCGCCTGCTCCATGCCTTCATGGGCAGGTTCAGAGACTTTCTCCGCGATCAACGTCATGCCGAGCCGCAAGGCTTCTTCCGATAACGTCTCAAGCGCTTTTCCTGTCAGATCAGATCGCAATAATTCCTCCGCCTCCCAGGCTTCGCTTTGCCAATCGAGACTTTCCGCCGCCGCCGCGGCGTCTTCCCAATCAACAAGGATCGCAATCTCCGCATGCGGAAAACCAAGACGGTCCGCATAGGTATCGGCCGCCGCGCGGGCGCCCGGAGACAACGGCTCGCCGAGATTGGCGAACCAGGGAATGCGATCGAGCGTGCGCGCAAACCGCGCCAGCGCCTTCAGTCCCGGCAACTCCCGGGAGAGCGCTTCGAATTCGTCATCTTCCATCCTGCCTCACCTTGCGCGCATCGGACGGATGCGATCCGCACCGATGCCGTTCAAATGAAAAAAGGCGTCCGATCCTTCGCGAATCGGACGCCAAGATGCGCTGTTGCGCCTACGCCGGGAGGGGATGTTCCGGCGACGCGAAAAGCTCTTGGACCTGCAAGCGGGGGGGCAACGCTGGTCCAGTGGAACGCCCATCGCGTGGTGTTACATTAACGCATCACAGCCGAGTTTTTCAAGTCGTTTGTCAATAAATTTGCTTGCTTGTGACTTCATCACACAAGCAGCAATCTCGCATTTATCTTGAATTGCTAATTTTTAAGAAACTGGCCGCCAGCGTCCGGCGCACGGAACAGACGATTGGCCAATCGCTCACCGGCAACGACATTGTCGAGCGTCACGACCGTCACGCCGTTTTGCGCATCGCGGACAATCCACCGGCGTAACGTCATGTTCGGGGCGCTGGAGATCAGCGTCAGTTCGCCCTCATTTTCCTCGCCATCGGATGCAAACGTAACCGCGACCGTATCGACGCCGCGATCGACAGCGACAACCTTCGCATCATCAAGCTCGACTTTTTTGCTCAGAAGAAACTTGAGCGGCGTTTTGCCGACTGGGTACGAATCGGTCGTCTCCAGCGCCTCGTCGCGAACATAGACGACGCCGCTATTGGCAACGATTAGCAATGGCGTCGGCGGATCATACTCAAACCGTAAAAAACCGGGACGGCGCAGATAAAATTTCCCGGTCGAAATGGCGCCCGACGGCGCGACCTGGGTGAACGCGCCCTGAAGCGTATCTACGCCTTCGAGATAGGTTTTCAGGCGCGCAACAACGGTTTCGTCTTCTTCGCCTTCAAACGCCAGCGGACCGTCGAACGCGTCTTCGTCCTCAACCGCTGCAGCTTCGTTGCTATCCTCCGGCGCGCCAGGCGCAGGCGTGACATCGGGCGCAGGCCTTAATTCCGGGCTCGCCGCATCCTGCGCAGCCGCGACGCCAAGAACCGCGAGCGGCGCTGCCTGCGGTGCCGCAACCGCTGTCGCCGGCGTGAAGGCAATCGCATCAACGCAGATCGCAGAGACTGCTGCAAATGTGGAAATTCCCATAAATACGCCCTTTCCCGATCATCAATGCGCCTGAAGAAGCGCCCTATGAGTTTCCTAACTAGGTTTCCCCCGTGACGAAACCGTGGCGACGCCCCGGCGGCGCGAAGGCGCGGACAAACGATTATGTGAAGCGTGCGCCGGGCTCAGGCGTAAACGTAAGGCCCGCCTTTTTCGAGGGCGCGCTTGTATGCGGGCCGCGCGTGAATGCGCTCCACAAACCCGCGTATTGGCGCTGCAGCTTTTGCCGCCGGCACGCGGGTCAGCGCCGCCTCCAGCGGGAAACTCATCATGACGTCCGCGGCGGAAAATTCATCCCCCGCCAACCAGGAACGCAAGGAAAGCTCGTTCGCGACATAATCGAACAAAGCCTTTGTCGTATGATCGAGATAGGCGTCGCGAAGTCCCTGGGTCAGACGTTTGGCGACAGGCTTGGCGAAAAACGGCATCTTCGCCGCCTCCATGCGCGCAAGGAAAAGCGAGGTCACAAGCGGCGGCATGTAGGAGCCTTCAGCCGCATGCATCCAGTAACGATAGCGGCGATATTCTTCCGTACCCGGATCCGGCTTTAGACGGCCGGCGCCATGGGCGTCGACAATATGCTCGATGATCGCGCCGGTTTCCGCATAAACAACCCCGTCATCATCGATCACCGGAGATTTGCCGAGCGGATGAACATTTGAAAGCTCCGCCGGCGCCAGATTGGTTTGCTTATCGCGTTCATAACGCTTGATTTCATAGGGAACCTCCAGCTCCTCAAGGAGCCAGAGAACCCGTTGCGATCTGGAATTTTCAAGATGGTGAACAGTGATCATAATGCGCCTTTCGTCACGCAAGGCTCGCAAGCGCGTCTTTTGTGAACGTCATGAGGTCGTCGTGACGGCCCTCACGGATTTTGTTGACCCACTGAGGATCCTGCAACAGGGCGCGCCCCACTGCGATTAGGTCAAACTCATCGCGCGCCATCATTTTAATAAGGCGGTCAAGCGAAGCCGGTTGCGATTCCTCACCTGAATAGGCGGCGGTGAATTCGCCTGAAAGCCCAACCGACCCGACAGAAATAGACGGAAGACCCGTCAGTTTCTTCGCCCAGCCCGCACAATTCAGATCTGACCCTTCGAATTCCGGCTCCCAAAAACGCCGTTGCGAACAGTGAAAAGCGTCAATGCCGGCGTCGACCAATGGCGCGAGCCACTTGGCGAATTCATCCGGATCGCCAGCGGCTTTGGCGTCAAAATCAGTTTGCTTCCACTGGGAAATGCGAATGATGAGCGGATAATCCGCACCCACCTTCGCACGAGTGCGGCGAATGATTTCGCAGGCCATTCGTGTGCGTCCGTCCCAGTCGCCGCCCCACTGGTCATCGCGCAGATTGGTTTTGTCCCAGAAAAAACTGTCAATCAGGTAGGAGTGCGCGCCGTGAAACTCAACGCAATCAAAGCCCGCCTCTTTCGCCGCTGCAGCAGCATCGACGAACTCCGCAATCGCGGTTTCGATCTCATTTTCGCTCATGGGCGTCCAGCGCGGTTTGCCGGGCACATTGAAGCCGGAAGGCGACCAGGATTCGATATCCGGATGAGCTGTTTTGTCGGGACGACGCATCGGACCTTCATGCCAGATCTGTATGCCGATTAAACCGCCCGCTTCGTGAACGCCGTCGACGACGCGCTTCCACGCCGCGCGCGACTCAGGCGTTGCGATGGTCGGAACGTTTGCTGTGCCGTCCGCCGTTGTCGTATTTGGATGCACGCCTTCGGTCAGGATAAGCCCGACATTGCCCTCAGCCCGTGCGCGGTAATAGGCGGCGACATCGTCGCCCGGAACATTGCCGGGAGAAAAACTCCGCGTCATTGGCGCCATAACGATGCGGTTTGGAATTTTGAGGCTGTTGAGTGCGAAGGGTTCGAATAAGACGTCAGCAGCGAGCATATGCGAGTTTCCTGATGTTTTATGTCGAACAGGACTATAGGCAAACACGCCCCGTCCCGCAGCAAAAGAATACAGCCGCTATAAGGCGCCGCTGGCCAGGGGCGTGCAGCGCGGTATAACAAAGTCATGAAGTTTCTTGATCGCGCAAAAATATATATCGAATCCGGCGGCGGCGGCGCCGGATGCCTTTCCTTTCGCCGGGAAAAATTCGTTGAGTTTGGCGGGCCCAACGGCGGCGACGGCGGCGCCGGCGGTCATGTCTGGGCGGAAGCAGTCGACAATCTCAACACGCTGATCGATTTTCGCTACCAGCAGCATTACCGCGCGAAAAACGGTCGTCCCGGCGAAGGTTCGAACAGAACCGGCGCGGGCGGCGATGATCTCATCATCAAAGTGCCGACCGGCACGCAGATTTTTGAGGAAGATGAAGAGACATTGATCGCAGACCTCGACCAAACGGGAGAGCGCATTCTGCTCGCCAAAGGCGGCAATGGCGGGTTCGGCAATGCGCGCTTCAAATCCGCCACCAATCAGGCGCCGCGGCGCGCCAATCCCGGCCATCCGGGCGAAAAGCGGACCATCTGGCTGCGTTTGAAACTCATTGCAGACATCGGTCTTGTCGGCCTGCCGAATGCGGGCAAATCAACGTTCCTGGCCGCCGTTACAGCCGCCAAGCCGAAAATCGCAGATTATCCGTTCACGACGCTTCATCCTGGCCTTGGCGTTGTCCGAGTCGGCGAAGGGTCGAGTTTTGTGTTGGCCGATATTCCCGGATTGATCGAAGGCGCTTCGGAAGGCGCCGGCATTGGCGATCGCTTTCTGGGCCATGTTGAACGTTGCGCAGCGCTTCTTCATCTTGTGGACGCAACACAAGATGATGTCGCGGACGCCTATCGCACCATCCGCCGCGAACTTGACGCCTATGGCGCAGAGCTTTCGGCAAAGACGGAAATCCTCGCACTCAACAAGGTTGACGCTGTCGACGATGACGCGCTTGCCGAAAAGAAATCCGTCCTCGCCAGCGCCGCCGGCGCCGAACCGCTATGCATTTCAGGCGTTTCCGGCGAGGGCGTTCGCCCCCTTCTGGGGCGACTGGCGGGGCTCGCCGGGGCGTCAGAAAGCGACATCCGTGACTCGTTTGACGAAAACGGCGCATGGACGCCTGTTTAATCGGAAACGCAAAAAAATTCGCCCGCAAGGGTGGCGCCGCCAAAGTCATCGCCTATGTTGACCTCAAGCAATCGCGAGTTAGGCGCCGATACTGCTATTGTCAGTTCCTGACGGGGGAAAACCTGAAATCACGCGCCGCATCGGGCTTCTGGGCGGTTCGTTCAATCCTGCGCATGGTGGCCACCGCGAAATTTCGCTGGCCGCTCTTTCCCATCTGTCTCTCGACGCTGTCTGGTGGCTGGTGACGCCAGGCAATCCGCTGAAAGCGCCGGAACATTATATTGCCTATCATGATCGGCTGGCGCAGGCCCGCCGGGTTGCCGATCACGCCGATATTGTTGTGAGCGATTTTGAAAATCGCCGTACTCTTCAGTATACGGTCGATACATTGGCGCACATCAAGGACGCCAACCCCACCGCCGGCTTTGTCTGGCTGATGGGCGCCGACAGCCTTGCAACATTTCATTTATGGAAAGACTGGCGGCGCATTGCGGAACTGACGCCTATCGCTGTTTTCAATCGGCCCGGATATGAAGACGATGCGCTCAACAGCGAGGCAGCGACAGCTTTGTCGGTGTTTCGAATGGACGAATCAGACGCCGCGGCGATCACCAGCGCCGAACCGCCGGCATGGGTTTTTATTTCCGAAACCCGCAATTCACTATCCTCAACTGAAATTCGCAATCGACGCAATCAGCAAACGGAGAATTGATACTTTTTGTGACCGATCTTACCGCGCCGCACGGACCTCTTGCTTTCTTTCTCGATCTTCATCCGGACCTTGGCGATTTTCGCAAGGATGTCGTTGACGGCTTGTCTGCGCCGCAGAAACATCTATCGCCGAAATATTTTTACGATGAACGCGGCTCAAAGCTTTTCCAGAAAATAACCGAGACTGAGGATTATTATCCGACCCGAACCGAGAAAGCCGTCTTCCTAAACAATGCCGACGAAATCACGGCCGCGCCGGGCGAAAACGCGGCAATTTTTGAATATGGCTCCGGCGCCAGCGAAAAGGTTGAATGGCTGATCACCGGTTTGAAAGACCCGGCCGCCTACGTTGCGATGGATATCTCCAAAGATCATCTTATCGAAAGCGCCTCGGCGATTGCGAACACATACGACCTGCCGGTGGCAGCGGTGTGCGCAGATTTTTCCGGCGCTATCGAGATACCTGAAAATGTGTTGCCGACGCCGGACCGCTGGCTCGGATATTTTCCGGGCTCAACCATTGGCAATATGACGAGCGAAGACGCCGTCCATTTTCTGCGCAGAGCTTCAAATACGCTTGGCGCCGGATCAATGTTTCTCCTCGGCGTCGATCTCGAGAAAGACCATGACGTTATGAACGCCGCCTATAATGACCGGGCAGGCGTAACAGCGGCGTTCAACCTCAATCTGTTGCATCGCATGAAACGTGAGCTCGATGCGGCGCTTGTCATGGATGATTTTGAGCACAACGCCTTTTTCAATGACGCCGAAAAACGCATTGAAATGCATCTGCGCGCTCGCCGCGAAACGCAGATTATTATTGACGGGCAAGCCTTTAACTTCGCTGAAGGCGAGACGCTGCACACGGAAAACTCTCATAAATATTCTGTTAATCGTCTCAAAGCGCTCTTCGCCGAGACCCCTTGGAGCCTTGAAAGGCTCTGGACCGATGAACGCGAATGGTTCGCAGCGTGCCTTTTGCGCAACAGTTAATTCATCGTTATTGGCGTTAAGCGGTTGGAGACGAGGAAGAACGATCATATATTCATGATGCGCAGTATTGGCTGCGCGCAGTTGATGGAGGTTCCAACTGAGTTCACTTAACGGCGCTTCGGCCGCCGCCGGTAAGGCCGAATTGCGGATCGTCGCCGCACAAACCGACGCAAACGCTCATCTCGCGGAATCAGGCGAGAGCATTCTTGACGGGCTGTCCCCGGAGGCGCTGAGCGAAAAACTCTTATCCATCATTTTATCCGAGCTGGATGACGATAAGGCCGAAGACGTCGTTACGATCCCGCTTGAGGGCAAGAGCGACATCGCCGATCACATGGTCATCGCTTCGGGCCGATCACAACGCCATGTCAGCGCGATGGCTGATAAAATTCTCCGACGGCTTAAAAACGCCGGGTTCGGCAATGCGCGAGCTGAAGGCGTAAACGCCGCCGACTGGGTTCTGATCGACGCCGGCGACATTATCGTCCACCTGTTCCGTCCCGAAGTGCGGGCGTTCTACAATCTCGAACGCGTCTGGTCCGAAGCCGCCCATGCGGCTGTCGATTAACGCGATCGGCAAACAGCGACGCGGACCTGAAGCTGATCTTGTCAGCGATTACATCCAGCGCGCTGAGAACATGGCGCGACCGCTGGGATTTTCCGGCCTAGCTCTGAAGGAATATGAAGCGGCCCGCGGCCTATCGGGCGAAAAACGCCAAGAGGCCGAAAGCCAATGGGCGCTCGATAACGCGGAAGGCGCAAAAATTCTCGCTCTCGATGAACGCGGGGACCAAATTTCCAGCAAGGCTCTTGCTGACATGCTCGCCAAATTGCGTGACGAGGGCGCGCAGCAAGCTGCCTTTCTAATCGGCGGCGCAGACGGACACGCCCCCCGGATTGCCGACGCCGCCCATCGTCTCATCGCATTCGGGCGCGCGACCTGGCCGCATATGCTTGTCAGAGCGATGTTGGCGGAGCAAATATATAGATCAATGACTATTCTCGCCGGCCACCCCTATCATCGCCAATGATGCGATCTCTTACGCATATGGCTTTTTTTGTGAGCGCCCTTGCCCTTCTTGCGCCGCAAACGAAGGCGCTTGCGCAAGACAGTCCGGGCGATCTCGAAGAGGTCGAACGCCGGCTGAAAGATCGCGCCGCTGAAGAAAAACGTCTTCGGCGCGAAGCGGCAGCCAGGGAAAAAGAGGTCGCCGCCTTTCGTCACAGAATGATCGAAACCGCCAATTCCATCCAGGAATCAGAGCGGCGCATTACTGAACTTGAGGGCTCCATAACCCAGCTTGAAGACGAAAAGGCGCTCGCGGAAACCGCGCTCGCCAAAGAGAGCGAGCATGTCAGCGACCTGCTTGCGGCCATACAGTCCCTGGAGTTGTCGAAACCGCCTGCGCTGCTGGTATCGCCCGGCGACGCCAATAAAGCCGCTCGCGCAGCCATGGTCATGGCCGAGGCGGCGCCGACTGTCGAAGCGCGCGCCAAACGTCTTCGCGAAGCGATTGAAAAGCTAACGGACCTGACGACGGAGCTTGATGCGGAGCGCAGCTCATATGCGGCGACAAATCAGGAGCTGTCGGCTCGCCGCGACGTGCTCGCCGGGCTGATGGCGGAAAAAGAAAAAGAGCGGGATGTTGCCGCCAGTCTCGCCGCCGCCGCACAGAAGGAAACCGCGCGTCTGGCGGTGAAGGCGACATCTTTGCGGGAAATTCTCCAGCGTCTTGAACGCCTCGCCCATTCCGTGACGCCGCGGATCAAGCCGCCGCCGCCCCAAAACAGGACACCTTCCCCGGTCGCCGCGCCAACCATCAAGGAAGCCGCGCCCCGCCCATATTTGGCGGCAAAATCCTTCGATGAGGCGCGCGGCCTGTTGCGACCGCCCGTGGCGGGCCGGTTAACCGGACAATTCGGCGCACCCCGGCCGGAAGGCGGGGCTTTCGAAGGGATGCGGTTTTCCGCCAGAAGCGCCGCCATTGTTACGGCGCCGTTCGAAGGCAAGGTTGTTGTTGCGCGGGATTGGCGCCCAATTGGCAATCTTGTGATTTTGGACGTTGGCGGCGGTTATCATATACTTCTGCTCGGCGTTGGAGACATTCTGGTTGAGGAAAACCAGCGCATTGCCGCCGGAGAGCCGGTGGCCCAGATGCCCGATGGCAACGGCGTCCTGGATTTGGAAATTCGAAAAAACGGCGAGCCTGTTAACCCGGCATTCTGGCTCTCCGGTGAAAATACGTCAGACGTCGCCCTCTAAGGGCTTGTAGAAAAGGTTGTCGATCCATGAATGAACGCAAACTGTCCCGCACGCGACCAAGCGACCGCCGCGAGCCGCGCCCAGAGGCAAAAGGATATTCCGCCGGCGCGCTGGTCGCAGCCGCATGCGGGGGCGCGCTTGTATTCGGCGCACTCTCAAGCGCTGTTTTCGCGCGAGCGTCAATCTCGGCCGACACATTCCGTCAACTCGATCTTTTCGGCGAAGTTTTTGAACAGGTGCACGAGAACTACGTTTCCGAACCTGAAGACGCCGACCTCATCAAAGGCGCCATCGACGGTATGCTGGATACGCTCGATCCGCACTCAAATTATTTGAGCGCCGACGACTTCCAGACAATGCAGGAACAGACCCGCGGCAGTTTCGCCGGCCTCGGCATTCAGGTTACGATGGACAATGAAGGTCCTGACAAGGGTTTTGTCCGGATCGTCGCACCGATTGACGACACCCCGGCGGATCGGGCCGGCCTGCAGACAAACGACCTTATTGTTGAAATTGACGGCCAGGAGGTGCAAGGCAAGTCGCTTGATGAGGCCATTGCGCTGCTAAAAGGCGAAAAAGGCACCAAGGTCGACATCAAAGTCCTGCGCGATCGGGAGACAGATCCGTTTCCGCTTTCGCTGGTTCGCGATATTGTCACCGTAAAATCCGTCACCCATCGCGCTGAGGGCGACTTTGGCTATATCCGCATTGCGACCTTCAGCGAGCAGACCGACGACGGCCTCAAAAAAGCGATCAAAGAGCTTTCAAAGGAAATCCCGGGCGGACCGAAAGGCCTCGTCCTTGACCTGCGCTCGAACCCGGGCGGTTTGCTTGATCAGGCGGTGTCCGTTTCGGACATGTTCCTTGAGGGCGGGGAAATTGTCTCAACCCGCGGACGACGCGCGCGCGACACATTGCGTGAGATGGGCTCACCGGGCGACAAGCTCAACGGCAAACCGATCATTGTGCTGATCAATGGCGGGTCCGCGTCCGCTTCGGAGATCGTCGCCGGCGCGCTGCAGGACCGCAATCGGGCGCTGCTGCTTGGCACCAAGTCTTTCGGCAAAGGTTCGGTACAGACGGTGATACCGCTGCAGAACGGTTTGCAGGGCGCGTTGCGCCTGACGACGTCACGCTATTACACGCCTTCAGGGCGATCCATTCAGGCGCAAGGCATTGATCCGGATATTGATTATCCTGTGATCTATCCGGGCCAGGACGCTGAAAACCGCCCAGAGCGTCCGTCCGAAGCGGATTTGCCGAATGCGCTGGATGTCGACCAGGTCGATCCGTCTCTCACCCAAAGCCTTGATGAGGCCAATGAACTTCCGGACGGTGTTGTTGAAGCTGACGCTGAAGAAGACAACGGTCCGGAGCCCGTCCAGTGCGGTTATGAAGAGGACGGCGAAACATTCCGTGACTGCCAACTGGAGCGCGCATTAGAGCTTCTGGCGGACACGACGGCTTATCGCCAGTTTCTGGCGGATGCGGGCACGGCGCGCGCCCAGTAAGGATTTAACCGCCGACACGAAGAATTGAAACGGGGCCGGCCTGAATGGCTGGCCCCGTTTTCTATCTATTAACCCTATTCTTCGAAAAAAGAATTTCTGATCAGCAATCCCAGCGCACGCGGACTTTCCGTTTGCGCACCGAAACGAAGTCGATGGCCGCAAAACCGCGTCGTAAATTCAGGGCTCCCGTCGTCAGCCGACTGACGCTTGCATGGGCGAGCGCCGCCGCAGGGGCGTTCCTTCTTGCCGGATTCGCACTTTGGCCGACGCTTATGGGCGGATCTGGGGATCGCATTTCACTGGCCGTCAACGAAGTCGAGACGTTGGCGCGGCCTCAGGCCGAATTCGCGCCTGCCGAAGAGACAAGCGGCGGCTTGCGTCTCGCCGCGCCCGGCCTGCGCGAAGCGCCTGAAAAAACCTCGGAAGAGGCGGCCGAAGTCGCAGCAGATCAACTGATATATCCCGAAAATGCAGAAAACATTCTAATCGAAGAGGGTGCGCCTGCAGACTTTGATCCGGAAGACATTGTCATCACCATCGCTGGCGGCGACCAGCGCACTGTTTCGGCGACAGCGGCGTCGGTGACGCCGGTTCTGCGCGCGCGACCGGTCGCCGAACCGGACCCGGCGCTGTTGCGTACAAGCGCGTTCGGCAAGGTTCCGCAGATCGCGCCAGACGGCCGACAGGCGCTGCATGTTTATCGCAACAGATTTGAAGGCGCCGACGGACGACCGCAGGTTGCCCTGATCATGGGCGGGCTCGGTCTCAACAAAAGCCTGACAGAGCGTGCGATCGATGAATTGCCGGCGGAAGTCTCGCTCGCTTTCGCGCCTTACGCCAAGGATCTTGATTTCTGGGCGGAGAAAGCGAGGCGCGCCGGCCACGAAGTGCTGATCGAACTGCCGATGGAAAGTTATGGCGGAAACGCGGCCGCCTTGGGGTCCGCAGGACTTTTGACAACACGCACCCCTGAGCAAAATCTTGAACGGCTCGAATGGCTGATGTCGCGCTTCAGCGGATACTTCGCCGCGACCAACTATCTTGGCGGCAAGTTCTCCGCCAATGCCGAAGCCCTTACGCCTGTGATCTCCAAACTGCGCGCCTCAGGCGTCGCCTATATTGACGATACCGGAGCGGGCGCCGGCGTCGCCAATCAATCCGGCGCTGTCATTGCGTCTGTCAATCGCATCCTGCCCCCCGCCCCCGATGACGCAGGGCGCGCGGCTGTGCGCCGCGAATTGGAGCGGTTGAAAAAGATCGCCAAACGCGACGGCGCAGCGCTCGGCAAAACATACGCCTATGGCGCAACGATTGAGGAGATCGAGAGATGGGCGGCAAACCTCGAAGACGAGGGTTTCGCCATTGCGCCCGCCTCCGCCGCCTTGCCTTCACGCTATGCAAGCCGCTAGGGGAATAGGCAACGCATCCCCCGCGCAGGCGACATGAACCCCGACGATCTTCACAAGAACTACCGCCCCAATATCGGCATTACGCTCTTTAATCGCGATGGCGCAGTCTTTTATGGACGGCGCATGATGCGGGGCGGCACAATTGAAGATCGCGTCGGCGCACATCGCTGGCAAATGCCGCAAGGCGGCATCGACAAAGGAGAGGCGCCGATTACAGCCGCCTATCGCGAGTTAAAAGAAGAAACCGGCGTCGCCTCAGCTCAGCTGCTGACTATAACGCCGGGCTGGCTAACTTATGATTTTCCTGAAAACTACAAGCGTAAGAATTGGCGCGGACAGCGTCAGAAATGGGCGGCGATGCTTTTTACAGGCGAAGCATCCGAAATTAATCTTAGTGCGGACGATCATCAGGAGTTCGATGACTGGCGCTGGGGCGATCTTGAAGAAGCGCCGTCACTGATTGTTCCCTTTAAACGCAATGTCTATGAAGAGTTGATGGCCGCTTTTCTGCCATTGCGGGATTATATCCGCAGTCTTTGACGACTATTGCGACAATTCAATCAGTATTTCGTTCCGCCTCAAGAAAAACGGTGTGAACGGGCCATCATAAAATGCGTATTGCGGTTCGGACGCCGCTCTTAACCTTTGGCTGTCAAGAAAGGTCAGCAATTTCCGTTCGAATTGATCGAGGCGTTTCTTCGGATAACGTCCGGAAAACCTGATCGCAGCAGCCTTGTGCGCAGGACGCTCGTAAATCCGAATACGATCATCTTTCGGTCGCGGCAGCGTCTCCATGGTATATTTTGGCGGCATGACAAAAGCGACTTTCCAGACACCGTCGCCTTCCTCCGACTGAGTGACCGGCGCGGTCATCGCAATCTTTTCTTCGCGAGATTGGGTGACCGGCGCCGTCATGCTGATTTTCTCCGCAGGCAGATTGCCGCCGTCAATAAAATCGAAAAGAATATAAAACGCCTTGTTCGCCGCTTCGCCCCGGTTTCCACTGACGCTAACTTCAGCCAGAATCATAGGCTCATAGCGCCTGATTTCTATCTTGTCCGGATGGGTGGAAATGACTGTATAATCAGGCGTTTCCAACTCTTCAGCCATGGCTTTCTCCGACAATGCGGCGTCTGCGGCAAACGCCCCGACCATAATCAATAACGAAATTAAAATACGGCGGTTCATGACCCTGACTGCCTCTAAAAGCGTACTTATGCTACGCCCTTGCCATGTCTGCAGATCAACCGTTTTCGCCTGATTTCCTCATCAATCGCATCCTCCATCGAGACGGCCTGATGCTGATCATCGATAAACCGGCGGGCCTGCCCGTCCATGCGGGGCCCAATTTTGGAAACAAAGGGGGCGGCGATCATTTGGAGAATTACTTTGACGCTTTGCGGTTCGGGCTGCCAAGACCGCCGGCGCTCGCCCATCGCCTTGATCGCGACACGTCCGGGTGCCTGGTGCTGGGCCGACATCCGAAAGCACTCAGGAAGCTTGGAAAATTATTCGTCGACGGAAAAATTGAAAAGACCTATTGGGCGGTCTGCCGCGGCGCACCGGAGAAATTGTCAGGGTCGATCGAGGCGTCCTTGAAGAAAGAAACAGCCAAACGCAATTGGCGTATGACGATTGCCGGTGCGAAGGATGAAACCGCTGTTAAAGCGCGCACCACCTACCGCGTGCTGGGCCAGCAAGACGGGCTCTCCTTCATAGAAGCCAAGCCGAAGACCGGCCGCACCCATCAGATTCGCGTCCATCTCGCATCGATTGGCGCGCCCATTCTCGGCGATCCTCTGTATGGGAATCTATCGGAATTCGAGCGCGCTGAGCCGATGATGCTGCATGCGCGGCGGATTATCGTGCCGATTTCAAAAATGAAGCCTGCAGTCAAAACAGAAGCAGAACCGCCGGAGGCGATGGGCGAGTTGATCAAGAGATTAGGGATTGAGTGTTAGGGATTAAAATCGAACGCCGCCTATCCCTAGTCCCTACATCGCCGCTTGAAGCTCTTTCATCCGATCGAGCGACTGCTGCGCGGCAAGCTTTTTCTCATCCGTATCGGCGTCGGCAAGATCTTCTTCGGCGTTCTTGATGCGCTGAGCGATTTTCTCAGCATTCAGCTCTTCGGCCGGCATGGCTTCTTCAGCCAGGACAGTAAGTCCGGTTGGCGAAATTTCTGCAAATCCGCCGCGCACAAAAATACGCTTTTCATCAGATCCGTCGCGGATTTTGACCATGCCCGGGGCGAGCGTCGTCATCAGCGGCGAATGGTTTGGCAGCACGCCAAGCCAACCTTCAGAGCCCGGAATATCAACTTGATCGACGTCGCGCGACATGAGTTCGCGTTCGGGAGAGACGAGAGTGAAGTGAAGTTTGTCGGCCATGTTTATTCCATTTCTCCGTGCGAACAGACGTCAGGCGCAACGGCGCTCGCGCCACGTCGCCGCTGACGGCAAATCCAGCCATCCAAATGCAAATTCAGATGAACCATGCGCAATCAAGCGATCAAGCCGCTCTTTAGCTTCATCAATCGTTGGGATATGGCCGGCGTCGATCCACCACATAGCGACGTGGGGCGTATCAGTCAGTTTAAAGAACTCATCGGCGCGGGCATAAAAATTCTGATGCACCGTTTTGAAGACAAATGTCGCCAATGCATCGTCGCTTTCCCAAACGGACATATTGACGTTCATGGTCGGATCGCCGGGCCAGTGCAAATCCATGGCGCCATCGCCGGCAGCGTCTTTCAAACGCCAGACGAACCCGGGCATTCGCTCCGCCATCAGATTGATGCGCGACAGATTGTCGAAGAAATCTTTCATGCGAGGATCATCGGGCCCGCCGCGGGCGCGCCCGATATTGACCTGCGCAAGATGCCGTTTCTTCGACACGTCCCGCCCTTAAGCTGCTTCCGCCGCCAGTTGTCCGGCCTTTTCGATCGCTTCGTCGATACCGCCGACCATATAGAAGGCTGCTTCCGGCAGGTGATCATATTCGCCAGCGACGAGGCCTTTAAAGCCCTTGATCGTGTCGGCGAGGGAGACCAGCTTACCCGGCGAACCGGTGAAGATTTCGGCAACGAAGAACGGTTGCGAAAGGAAGCGCTCAACTTTACGAGCGCGGGCAACGACAAGTTTATCCTCTTCCGACAACTCATCCATGCCGAGGATCGCAATGATGTCTTGCAAGGCTTTGTAGCGCTGCAGGATCTGCTGCACGTCCGAAGCAACCTGATAGTGCTCATCGCCGATGATGCGCGGGTCGAGGATTCGCGATGTGGAGTCGAGCGGATCAACCGCCGGATAGATACCTTTTTCCGCGATGGCGCGGTTCAGAACGGTCGTTGCATCAAGGTGTGAGAACGACGTCGCCGGCGCCGGGTCGGTCAAGTCGTCCGCCGGCACATAGATCGCCTGCACCGACGTGATTGAGCCTTTGGTCGTCGTCGTGATCCGCTCCTGCATGGCGCCCATGTCAGTCGCCAGCGTTGGCTGATAGCCAACAGCCGAGGGGATGCGGCCCAGAAGCGCCGAGACTTCAGACCCAGCCTGGGTAAAGCGGAAAATATTGTCGACGAAGAACAGAACGTCTTGCCCCTCATCGCGGAAATGCTCAGCCACTGTCAGACCAGACAACGCAACACGCGCGCGGGCTCCCGGCGGCTCGTTCATCTGACCGTAGACGAGCGCGGCTTTGGAGCCCTCGGTGTTGCCGTCATTTTCCTTCGGATCCATGTTCACTTTGGATTCGATCATTTCCCAATAAAGGTCATTGCCTTCCCGGGTGCGCTCGCCGACCCCGGCGAACACGGAGTAACCGCCATGGGCTTTCGCGATGTTGTTGATCAGCTCCATGATCAGAACGGTCTTGCCGACGCCCGCGCCGCCGAAGAGGCCGATCTTGCCCCCTTTGGCATAGGGGCAAAGGAGGTCGACAACTTTGATGCCGGTTTCGAGAATTTCCGATTCCGTCGATTGCTCGACGAATGGCGGCGCTTCCTGGTGAATGCCGCGCTTAACATTGTGCGGGATCGGGCCCGCTTCATCCACCGGCTCGCCGATAACGTTCATGATGCGCCCCAGCGTGCCCTCGCCCACCGGCACCGAAATCGCCTCGCCCGTATCGGTCACCTTGTCGCCGCGCACGAGACCCTCGGTTGAGTCCATGGCGATGGTGCGGACAACATTCTGACCGAGATGCTGGGCCACCTCGAGCACCAGACGGTTGCCCTGGTTCGTTGTTTCAAGCGCGTTCAGAATCGCCGGCAAATGATCGTCGAATTCAACATCGACAACAGCGCCAATAACCTGTGAAATGCGGCCTTCTTTGCTCATAGGTATGTTCCTTACGTCTAATCGTCTGTCTACAGCGCTTCAGCGCCGGAGATAATCTCGATGAGTTCCTTGGTGATCTGCGCCTGGCGGGCGCGGTTATATTGCAGCGTCAGCTTGTCGATCATTTCGCCAGCGTTGCGGGTGGCGTTATCCATTGCCGTCATGGACGCGGCCTGTTCGGAAGCCACGTTTTCCAGAAGCGCACGGAAGATCTGCACCGCCACATAACGCGGTAAGAGATCGCGCAGAATCTCCTGCTCGTCCGGCTCATATTCATAGACCGCGCCTTTCAAATCCGGCGTTTCAACGCCTTCCGGCGCTTCAGCCGGAATGATCTGTTGCGCGGTCGGCGTTTGGGTCACAACGTTTTTAAACTTGCCGAAAAACAGCGTGGCGACATCAAATTCCTCACCGTTGAACCGTTTCAGCACTTCGTCGGCAATGTTATGAGCCTCAGCGAAGCCGACCTGTTTTATGTCAACGAAATTCGTGCTCCAGATAATCTGCTCGCCATAGAGCCGCTTCAACATGTCGTTGCCCTTGCGGCCGACGGTGACGATTTTGACTTTCTTGCCAGCGCCTTGAAGCTTCGTAATGTGCTCGCGCGCAAGCCGGACGATCGACGAGTTGAACCCGCCGCACAGTCCCTTGTCCGCAGTGGCGACGATCAGCAGATGGGTATTGTCCTTGCCCGTCCCGGCAAGAAGCCTCGGCGCATTGGGGTCGCCTTCAGAAGAGGAAGCCAGATTGGCGAGCACCGCCTCCATCCGCTCCGTATAGGGACGGGCTTCAGTGGCGCGCTCCTCGGCGCGGCGCAGTTTCGCTGCGGCGACCATCTGCTTGGCCTTGGTGATCTTCTGGGTCGACTTGACCGACGAGATCCGGTTTTTGAGATCCTTAAGTGAAGGCACGCGCCCGTCCTCTTAATTTTACGCAAAACTCTTCGTGAACGCATCCAGCGCTTCGGTGAGTTTCTTTGCCGTATCATCATCGAGCTTACCGGTCTCACGGATGGTTTTGAGAATATCCGAATGATCGGCGTGCAGTTTGCGCAGCCATTCCTCCTCGAAATCGCCAACTTTGTCTTTGGCGATGCCGTCGAGATAGCCTTGCGTACCCGCATAAATGACGCAGACCTGCTCCTCGACCTGCAGCGGCGAATATTGACCCTGCTTCATGAGCTCCGTCAGGCGGTCGCCGCGGTTGAGAATTTTCTGCGTCGTCGCGTCGAGATCAGAACCGAACTGAGCGAAGGCCGCAAGCTCCCGATACTGAGCAAGCTCACCTTTGATCTTGCCGGCGACCTGTTTCATCGCCTTGATCTGCGCCGCTGATCCCACCCGGCTCACCGACAGACCAACGTTCACCGCCGGTCGGATGCCCTGGAAGAAGAGGTCGGTCTCAAGGAAGATCTGGCCGTCGGTGATCGAGATCACATTGGTCGGAATGTACGCCGAGACGTCGTTCGCCTGCGTTTCGATGATCGGCAGCGCTGTCATGGAGCCGGCGCCATTGTCTTCGTTCAATTTTGCCGCGCGCTCAAGCAAGCGGGAGTGAAGGTAGAAAACGTCGCCAGGATAGGCTTCGCGCCCCGGCGGGCGGCGAAGAAGCAGGGACATCTGACGATAGGCGACAGCCTGTTTTGAAAGATCATCATAGATGATCAGCGAGTGCATGCCGTTGTCGCGGAAATACTCGCCCATGGCGCATCCGGCAAACGGCGCAAGGAATTGCAGCGGCGCCGGCTCGGACGCAGTCGCCGCAACGACGATGGAATATTCCATGGCGCCGTTGTCTTCCAGCGTCTTGACGATCTGAGCGACGGTGGAGCGCTTCTGACCGACGGCGACATAAACGCAGTAGAGTTTCTTGGATTCATCATCCGATGCGTTGACGTCTTTCTGGTTAAGAATAGTGTCGACGCAGATAGCGGTTTTGCCGGTCTGGCGGTCGCCGATCACAAGCTCGCGCTGGCCGCGCCCAACCGGGATCATGGAATCGATCGCCTTGATGCCGGTCTGCATCGGTTCGTGCACGGATTTGCGCGGCAAGATGCCCGGCGCCTTGACGTCAACGAGGCGCCGCTCGGTCGCTTCGATCGGGCCTTTGCCGTCGATCGGATTGCCGAGCGGGTCAACGACGCGGCCGAGGAGACCCTTGCCCACCGGCACGTCAACGATGGCTTTTGTCCGTTTGACGGTATCGCCTTCTTTAATCTCGCGGTCCTCGCCGAAGATCACGACGCCGACATTATCAGCTTCGAGGTTCAAGGCCATGCCTTTGACGCCATTGGCGAACTCGACCATCTCGCCGGCCTGGACATTGTCGAGACCATAGATGCGCGCGATGCCGTCGCCGACGCTCAGCACCTGGCCGATCTCTGAAACTTCGGCGTCCTTGCCGAAATCCTTGATCTGTTGCTTCAGAATAGAGGAAATCTCTGCGGCGTTGAGTTCCATATCTCTCAGGCCTCTTTCATGCGGGTTTTAAGTTTATTAAGTTTTGTGCGGAGCGATGAATCGATCATTTTCGAGCCGACTTTAACAATCAGCCCGCCAAGCAGATCAGGATCCACGCGGGTTTGAAGATTAACCGCCTTGCCGACCATGGATTCAATTTCCATGCGGAGCGATTTCAACTGCTCGTCATTCATGGGCGCGGCCGAGGTTGCGCTCGCAGTAACTTCGCCGCGATCTTCAGCAGCAAGCGCAACAAAAGCGCTGACCATATCGCCAATAACAAAAAGCCGGCGGTTAGAGGCCGCCAGCTTCAAAAAATTCGACGTCAATTCAGAATAACCCGCCTTCTCCGCAAGAGCGGAAATCGCCGCCATCTGGTCGTCGCGGTCATAAACGGGGCTTTTGACAAAGTTTTTGAGATCGTCAGACGCATCGGTTGCGGCGCGCAAATCTTTCAGTTCAGCTTCGACCTTATCCGCAACGCCCTCATCCTTCGCAAGATCGAACAAGGCCGCGGCGTAGCGGCCGGCGACGCCTGCGGGCGAGACAAATTCTGAAGCGGCGTTGTCGTTTGACACGGGGGCTATCCTGGCTCCTGTCGGGATCAGCGCCCGCGAAGGGATCGGGGCGCTTAGACTTTTGAAATCACTTACGAAATTAGAGCGACATCTGATTCGTCAGACGCTCCTTATGTGGAAACGCGCGGGGATTAGCACGCCCCCCACCGCGACGCAACAATTGCGCGGTGCGGCGGAATGGCGAGGATCGACGCGCGCCCCGGTCTGGCGGAACCGCACGGCTCGGCGTAGGTCATGGACAACAAAAGGCAGAACCGGAAAGAGAATGAAACTCCTTATCCCGCCCCCCTTGGTCGGGCTTATCATCGCCGGGCTCATGTGGCTTGTCGCCATGCGCCTTGGCGCGGCGCTGAGCTTTGACTTTCCGGCGCGCAAAACAATCGCCTGGATGATCGCCGCTCCCGGGATCGCAATTGAACTCATCGCTGTCGCCAGCTTCTTTCATGCCCGCACCACCGTAAACCCCATGGCGCCGGGGCGCACCTCCAAACTGGTGACCGGCGGGCTTTACCGGATCAGCCGCAATCCGATGTATCTCGGGCTGGGTATCGTATTGACCGCTTGGGCGGTTGCGCTCGGCAATCCTCTGAACGCGGGGCTGCTGGCGCTGTTCATCTGGTACATCACCGAATTTCAGATCAAGCCCGAGGAAGCGGCAATGCGTGAAAAGTTCGGCGCAGATTATGAGGCCTACTGCAGCCGGACGCGGCGCTGGATATGAGCGCTCCTCCGAAGAAACGCCAATATCATGTCGTTTTCGCAAGCCCGATCGATATCGAAAAAACCAGGGCTGACGCAGCGGCAGGCCGCGCGCCGCGGCATTTCATGATCGCGCTCGCAGACGCGTTAGATGCGCGGATCTGGACGCCGACGAGAGGCGCAGCGCCGCTGCGGCCCGTCTTTGCGGACAGGATCATTGGCAATCAGCCGGCTTCAATCGCGCTCGCCGAGCAGGTTGTCGCCGCCGCAGGCGACGGCGACCTCATTTTTTGCAACAGCGAGGGCGCAAGCCTGGCGGTCGCCGGGCAATTGCTCGCGGTCGGAAAGAAAACAGCGCTTGCGGCCTTTGGCCATAATTTATTGCGCCCGCGCATGACCGCTTTGCGTTTGGCGACCGGCATTTTTCAGCGGCATGACGCGATCTTCACAGTCACGCCGCTGCTTGCATCGATGCTGAACGATACCTTTAAAGGACGCCCGTCGGTTCACTTTGTCCGTGAGCAGACCGATGACGCTTTCTTTTCGCCTGGCGAGGCCAGTGAAAAACAACGATCGCTGATTATGGGCGTTGGCCTGGAGCAACGGGATTACAAAACCCTCGCCGCCGCTACGCAGGATATGGATGCGGATATAAAAATCAGTGCGTTTTCAAAAGACGCGGCCGCCGTCTCACGCGCGTTGCCGGATGTCTTGCCGGACAATATGGATCAACGGTTTTACGAATGGCCTGCGCTTGTTCAGCTATATCGCGATGCGGATATCGTTATTGCGCCGGTTTTTGAGAACAACTACGCAGCCGGCATCACAACAATTCTGGAAGGCATGGCGAGCGGAAAGCCGGTGATCGCTTCGCGCTCAAGAGGGCTCCAGAATATTTTCTCAGACAACAACGCTGTCGCATGGGTTCCGCCCGGCGACGCCCATGTGCTGCGCAGCGCAATTACCCGGCTTCTTGACAGCAGTGAAGAAAGGCGGGCGCTCGCTGCGCGCGGATCGGCGGTCTTTAAAAAAGATCACACTTTCGATGGACAGGCGGGCGCTCTTGCGAAGCGTCTTCGCGAAATTGCGCCTGCATAAGCTCCGCATTATTGCGGACGCAAATTTTCCTCAACAGGCAAGCCATTTTCCTTATAGACGACGCCGCCTTTCATCACGAAATCAACATCCTGAAAGAGCGCCGGATATTTCGCCGCGTCGCCTTTTATCGCAATGATGTCGGCAAAGCGTCCCGGCTGCAGCGTTCCCCACTGCTCTTCAACGCCCATCATTTTAGATGGCCAATACGTCGCCGCCTGGAGGGTTTCCATAAACGGCACGCCCATGACCCGCGTCCACACATCAATCTCGTTCCATGTGGACTGGCAGTGAAATTTCATCGGGATGCCGCTGTCCGTGCCGATCAAGAGGACAACGCCCGCCTCGCGCAGTTGAGAAAACTTGCGTTTCAACGTCGGCTTTCGCTTTGGCGTCAGCTGGAAATAATCAAGGCGGTTCGGGTGCTGGATTGACGCCTTGATATCGGCGATCGTATCTTCTTTTAACCCGCGATGCCAGCAATCCGTATCCAGATCTTCAGGATTATCGCGCGTCTCCTCATAATTCCAGAGCCCCTCAACCGTGGGCGTCCAATATAGGGGCCCGCCGCTGATGCGCCCTTTGGCGGTGCGCTCCTTAAGCGCGGCCATAATGTCTTCTGGATACTCCGGCGAGGTCGTCAGGCCGGTGTGCTCAAAATTATCTATGCCGATTTCAAGACCGATCCGTATTTCATCAGGCTTATGGGAATGACCAACGACCTTGAGACCGCGCTTATGAGCTTCATCGACGACTGCAGCGGCTTCTGCGCGGCTCATCTCATCCTGATCGATCAACTTGATCACGTCGACGCCCGCATCGGCAAGCCGGCGCACCTTGGCGCGCGCATCGCCGGCGCCGTTCACGCCCCAACGATAAGCTTCCGTGCCCGGATAAGCGCGATGCTGGATAAACGGTCCCGACACAAAAAGCCGCGGGCCGGGTATGGCGCCGCTTTCAATTTTGCGCTTGACCGCAATTGAGGGCGCCAGCGGCGCGCCCAGATCTCTTGCCGTCGTAATCCCTGCAAGCAGCAGCTGCACGGCGGAGGCGGGCATGATCTCATCCTCAAAGCGATCGGGATATTTCGACTGCCAGTGAGGATAATTGCTATGCCCGTTGAGCATGAGATGGGCATGCATTTCCCAAAGACCGGGCATTACCGTCATCGCTTCGGTCGAGATCACCTCATAACCGTCCGGCACCGAAAGGCTGTCCTGCGAGCCGACATCGATGATTTTATCGCCCTCAATCAAAATCACGCTGTCAAAAACAGGCGCGCCCCCGAGGCCGTCGTAAAGAGTGCCGCCGACGAGCGCGATCTTGTCCTGCGCAATTGACGGAAAGGCGGACCAGATAAAAACAAACACCAAGATCAAGGCGCGCATGATTGTCTCCTAACGATTGGAGCAACCATACCAACACAATCCGGAATAGATGGCCATCGCCGCACAACCGGCCAGCGGCGCTAAAGGAAGGAATAGGGATCAACATCCACGACGCGCCGAACGGAGCCTGGCATTTTCACTCGTGAGAGCCAGTCATTGAGATAAGCTTGCAAATTCACGTCACGGCGCGACTTCACTAGAAAGCGCATGCGCGCTTCGCCGCGCAAGCGATAGATCGGCGCGCGCGCCGGCCCCATCAGGGTCACGCCGTCGCCGTCAGGAGCTGCGGCGCGCAAAGACCGGGCCGCTTTTTCAAGCGCGGCCTCATCGCGGCCTCTCAGGATAATGGCGGCGAGCCGACCATATGGAGGGAACCCGTAGCGGGCTCGACTTTCCGCCTCGGCCGCGAGGAACGCATTACGATCGCCATTTGACAACGCGGCAAACAACGGCGCGTCCGGCTGGTAGGTTTGCAATAACGCACGGCCTTTCTTTTCACCGCGCCCGGCCCGCCCGGTAACTTGCGCCAGCAGCTGATAGGTTCGCTCAGCCGCACGCAGATCACCGCCCGCAAGCCCAAGATCCGCATCGACAACGCCGACCAATGTCAGCCCGGGGAAATGATGCCCCTTCGCCGCGACCTGCGTCGCGATGAGAATGTCCACATCACCCGTCTCAACGCCGTCAAGGACCGCGCGCATCATTTTCGGCGTCGGCGCAGTGTCGGAGGACAAGACCGCGACCGATGCGTCCGGCCAGCGAGCCCGCGCCTCCTCTTCCACCCGTTCCACGCCGGGTCCGCAAGGCGCAAGTCCGCCCACCGCATTGCACTTTGGACAAGCCTCGGGTTTCGGCATCGAGAAACCGGTATGATGGCACACAAGCCTATTCTCAAAACGATGTTCAACAAGCATCGTATCGGAATCCGGTGCGGTCATTTTGTGCCCGCAGCGCCGGCACAAGGTCAGCGGCGCATAGCCGCGGCGGTTCAAAAATAAGAGGGTCTGTTCGCCTGCGGATAATTTCTCATCAACCGCCGCGCAAAGTCCGGGGGACAGCCAACGCCCCTGCTCGGGCGGATCTTCGCGCATGTCGATGAGCCCGATATCCGGCATTTCGGCGCCGGCGTATCGGGAGACGAGGCCGACCGCGTCATACCGGCCCTCATCCACATTCACGACCGTCTCCAGCGAGGGCGTCGCCGAGGCGAGCACAACAGGAAAGCCGGCCCGCGCACCGCGCGCGACAGCAAGATCTCTGGCGTGATAAATCACGCCGTCTTCCTGTTTATACGCGTTGTCATGCTCCTCATCGACGATGATGAGTTTCAGATTGGCGAAGGGCAGAAACAGCGCCGACCGCGCACCGACGACGAGCCTCGCCTGACCTTCCGCCACCCGGCGCCAGGTGCGTCGGCGCGCAGCGGCGGTCAAATCGGAATGCCAGGGGGCGGGCGCTGCACGAAACCGCGCCTCAACCCGCTCCAGAAACGGCAGGGTAAGCGCGATTTCAGGAATCAGGATTAACACTTGCGCGGCCGGATCCGCTTCCAGCGCCGCAGCGGCCGCTTCCAGATAGACTTCCGTCTTGCCGGAGCCTGTGACGCCGTCAATCAGGATCGCCTGACCGCAGCGCTCGCCGATGGGCGCGCGCAGGGCTTTCGCCGCTGCGCTTTGATCATCGGAGAGATTGGCGCCTGGCGCATGCGGGTTGGGCGGCGCGAAGGGCGGGTCAGGATCTATGTCGACGACACGCAGCGCGCCTGACTTTGCAAGCCCGCGCACCACCGCATCGCTGACGCTTGCGGCTCTGGCGAGGTCGGCCGCAGACTGGGGAGCGGCCCCGGCTGCCTCTAGCACTCTGGCGCGTTGGGGGGTTAACCGGTCAGGTGCTGCGGCGGCGCGCACATAGCCGTTTTGCATGCGAGGCCGCGCCAGCCAGTCCCCCGACCGCATCGCCATGCGCAGCAACGACCCGGCCGGAAACATCGTGTACCGCGCGCTCCATACCAAAAAATCAACCATATCGGCGGACAAGGACGGCGCGTCGACAATCTCTGCAATCGTCTTCAATTTGGCTTCGGGCAGCGCCGCGTCCGGCGCTTCCGGCCAGACAACGCCGTAAATCTCGCGCGAGCCGAGGGGCGCTCGAACAAACGCACCCGGCTGAAGATCCGAACCCATCGGCGCCAGATAGTCATACGCTGCGAAAAGAGGAAGCGGAAACAAGACCTTGATGCGCCTCGCCATACTGTCGTCAAAAGCGCTCATTAAATTCTTTCATATCTTCATGCGCGCTCGCGCTTGATCCCTGATCCAGTTTCGGTTGAATTGTGCGCCAATATTCGTTTCAGCGTCCGGGTTTAAATTTTATGCGGTCTATTCCGTTTTTTCTCATTGTTTTTTTCGCCAGCCTGTTCGCCGCGCCGTCAGATGCTGAGGCAAAATACAGTCTGTGCAATAAATCAAGTTACGCCCTCTCCGCAGCGATCGGCTATGTCGACGGAGATCGGCTCGCAACGCGGGGCTGGTGGCGATTGCGACCTGGTCAGTGCAAGGTTGTCCTGACGGAAAAAACCAATCCCGGCCGCTATTTTGTTTTCGCTGAAGCTATACCGGGTCACAAGGGGCCGCGACGCGTCTGGTCAGGCGAGACCCCGCTTTGCGTTGAAAATTTCGGATTTTTTAATTTGCGCAATCAGGAAGTCTGCAAAGGCGATCCGCTAAGCCAGCGACGCTTCCTTGATATCGATGTGACCGAAGCGGCGAACGGCAACTGGCAGACCGATTTCACTGAGCCAAGCAATTACACGGTTTACTCTGCGGAAGTGGCGGGTATTCAGCGGCTGTTGTCGGATGTCGGCAAGGATATCGGCCGCATCGACGGCGCTATGGGACGCACGACCCAGGCGGCGCTGAAAGCGTATCGCCGCGAGAAGGGGCTGACCGATGCAAGCAGTATCGACGATGAGTTGATCGACACGCTTATCGAAGAAGCCAACGCGTCGGAAGCCAAACTTGGCTTTTTCTACTGCAACAAAACTGATAACGCGGTCTGGACAGCGATTGCTGAACCGCTTGAAGGCGATCAGCACCAGTCTAAAGGCTGGTGGAAGCTGGAGCCGGGCGATTGTTCAAAGATCATCAAAGGCGAGCTTCAACACGACCATTACTACGTCTACGGCGCAATCGAAGCCGGCGCGCAGGAGTTGCGCTTGTCGGGCGGGGATAAATCATTCTGTATCAACGCCGTGATGTTCAGTGCACCCGATACGCTCTCATGCGACGAACAGGGGCTTAATGAAGTTTCCTTTCGCCGGGTTGAGATCGGCGGCTCGCCGTCGGCGACATTTGAGTTCACCCCGGATATGTTTGTCGCGCCGCCTGCAGCCGCTGCGACCCCGGCCCAGTAACCGCCAATCCTGTCAGCTCTGTTTGTGATCGATCTGAACCATATCGACCGCTGGGTCTTTGACCTCGACAACACGCTCTACCCGGCGGAGTGCCGCCTCTTTGAAGAGATCGATGCGCGCATGACTTCCTATGTGCGCAAGGTTCTTGATGTTCCGCATACGGAAGCGCGCCGCCTGCAGAAAGATTATTATGTCCGCTACGGCACGACCATGTCGGGGCTGATGCGCGAGCACAATGTTGCGCCTGACGACTTTCTGGATTTTGTGCATGACATCGATCTCAGCCGGATTACCGCCAATCCGGCGCTTGATGCAGCCATCGAGGCGCTGCCCGGCAAAAAATATATTTATACGAACGGCTCGACGCGGCATGCGGAAAATGTCGCCGGCGCGCTTGGCGTTTTCCATCATTTCGAGGGCGTTTTTGACATCCGGGCGGCTGACTATACGCCAAAGCCGCACCGCGCGCCCTATGAAGCATTTCTGGACCGTTTTGACATTGATCCGGCGCGCGCCGCCATGTTTGAAGATCTAATACAAAACCTGGAAACGCCCCATGCGCTGGGTATGACCACCGTTCTCGTATGCTCAGATGCCGACTGGCTTTCGGACGAGCCGCAAAGCAAACGCCCGGCAAGGCCAGGGGAGACGGCCGATCACGTTCATTTTGAAACGCGCGACCTTGCACAATTTCTCACTGACGCCATAAAGCCCCCATCGCCAGCATGAAAGCTCCGTTCATGGACCACGCAGACATCGAAACCGTCATCAACGCCGCCTGGGAAAACCGCGGCGACATTGGACCAACAACGCAAGGCGACATCCGCGAAGCCGTGACAGCGGCGCTTACGCAGCTAGATTGCGGCGCGGCGCGGGTTGCTGCGCCTAAGAAAACCGGCAATGTGACCGAGTGGACAGTAAATCAGTGGTTGAAAAAAGCTGTCCTTTTGTCGTTCCGCCTGAACCCGAATGCGCTAATCGACGGCGGGCCCGGCGCCGGCGTCTGGTGGGATAAGGTTCCATCGAAGTTTGACGGTTGGCAGGCGGATGATTTTGAACGCGCCGGTTTTCGCGCTGTGCCGGGCTGTCTTGTTCGCCGAGGATCCTTCATAGCGTCTGACGCCGTTCTCATGCCTTCTTTCGTCAATATTGGCGCTTATGTGGGCGAAGGCGCCATGATCGACACCTGGGCCACCGTAGGGTCCTGCGCACAGATTGGCGCCAACTGTCACATTTCAGGCGGCGCCGGCATCGGCGGCGTGCTTGAGCCATTGCAGGCGAACCCGGTGATCATCGAAGACAATTGTTTTGTGGGTGCACGTTCGGAAGTCGCAGAAGGCGTCATTGTGCGGGAAGGTTCCGTGCTCTCTATGGGCGTCTATCTCGGCGCCTCAACGAAAATCTTCAATCGCGAAACCGGCCAGGTCACCTATGGCGAAGTCCCTCCGTACTCCGTCGTGGTTTCCGGAACCATGCCGTCGGACAAGGGCGGCCCCAATCTTTACTGCGCTGTCATCGTCAAACAGGTCGACGAAAGGACGCGCTCGAAAACTTCTGTGAACGAATTGTTAAGGGCGTAACGCCGCACTGCCCGGCGCTTTCATCACGCTGACTGCTGGCGTAGAATGAAATTATGGCCGCAATAGACCCTGTAGATCTCTCTCGTGCGCTTATCCGCCGCCCTTCCGTAACGCCGGCGGATGAAGGCGCGCTGGATGTGCTTGAAGCGGCGCTTTCCGGCCTCGGCTTTCAATGCACGCGCCTGAAGTTCGAAGAGGTCGATAATCTGTTTGCAGTTTTTGGCGACAAACGTCCGCGATTTTGCTTTGCCGGCCATACGGATGTGGTTCCGCCGGGCGATGAAGCCGCATGGACCCGTGCGCCCTTTAACGCAGACATTAACGACGGCAAATTATGGGGGCGCGGCGCCGCCGACATGAAATGCGCCATCGCCGCATTCGCCGCCGCCGCCGCCCGCGCCATTGAAAATGGCGCGGTCAACGGTTCGCTCGCATTTCTCATTACAGGCGACGAGGAAGGGCCAGCCGTCAATGGCACGCGCAAAGTGCTTGACTGGATCCGCGAGCAAAAAATCGAAATCGACCATTGCCTTGTCGGTGAACCTTCCAATCCGGAAGTCCTTGGCGACATGATCAAGGTCGGCCGGCGCGGCTCTATCAATTGCTGGCTCACCGTGCATGGCAAACAAGGACATGTGGCCTATCCGCACCGGGCTCAAAATCCAATTCCGGCGCTGATGCGCAAACTGCTGATCCTGTCAGAGACCCCTCTTGATGAGGGTTATGACCGGTTTCAACCCTCAAACCTCGAGGTTACGGACATTCATATCGGCAATCCGGCCCACAATGTCATCCCGGACAAAGCGACGGCGCGTTTCAACATCCGTTTTAATCCAAACTGGACGGGCGCGCGCATTGAGGCCTGGCTGCGCGAAAAACTTGCCGCCGCGGCGGCGGAAACCGGCGCACAATACTCTCTGGAGACGATTGTCTCCGGCGAAGCGTTCTTGACGACAGATATGGATTATCTTCGTCTCATTGCCGGCGCTGTCGAAGAGAGGACAGAACGCAAACCGGAACTTTCAACTTCCGGCGGCACATCCGATGCGCGTTTCATCAAAGACATTGCGCCCGTCGCTGAGTTCGGCATGGTCGGCGCGACAATGCATCAAACCGATGAGCATGTTAGCGTGGACGACATCGCGGCGCTGAGTGAAATCTACGAATTGATCCTTGTGCGGTATTTTGACAAGTTTGGAGCGCCGGCATGATCGATTTCGATTACGCAGCTCAACATTTGCGCGGCGTTTCGCGCCTTCTGATCGGCCGCGACGACTGGCGTGAAGACATGGATTTCTCCACTGACGGCGTCTTCAAATCGCTCTGGGCGATCGCCCTGACCGCGCCCTTCTCAGCACTGGGTTTTATTGCGACAGAAAAGGCTGTGCGCCATTCGCCGGATTACACAAACACGATGTTTGCAAAAGCCCCGTTCAGTCTTCTGCTGGTCGCAGAGCTGATCGGTCTTGTTCTCTTTTGGGGCGTCTCGATTGCTTTGCTTGCATTCACAGCAAAGCGTATTGGCGCTTCACGCCATGCCGCCGGCGCGATCGTTTCATTTAATTGGAGCCAGCTTTTATCCTCGCTTGTCTGGGCGGTCCCGGCGGCAATCCTTGTGGTCACCAATCAGCCGGAAGTGCTGGCGCTCGCCGTTTTGCCGGTCATCATTCTCGGTCTCTTTCTGTTGTGGCGCGTATTGCGGCAAGGTCTGGCGATGACAATCGGGGGCGCTGTGTCATTCATCGTTATGCTTATGATCTTTGAGGTCGCCTTCAACTCTTTGCTGATGAACGGGGCAATATGGCTTTATCGGTTGATGTCGTAATCGGCGCGAACGAAATATAGCCCCTCCGCCGGCGCAACGGGACCGCAGGCGGCCCTGTCTTTCGCTTCCAAGGCCGCTTTCAGGTCGCGCGCTTTCCATTTTCCGCGACCGACCTCAACAAGCGACCCAACAAACGAACGAATCTGGTGATGCAGAAATGAACGTGCGCTGCAGCGCGTTACAATCTCATCACCCATTCTCGACACCGAAATTTTGTCTACGGACTTTACAGGCGACGCGGACTGACAGGCCGCCGCACGGAACGTAGTAAAATCATGTGTGCCGACAAAAACCTGCGCCGCAGCATGCATCGCCGCCGCATCCAGCGGCGCAGACGCCCGCCAAGCCTTGCCCGCATCAAGCGCTAATGGCGCACGCCGATTGATAATCCTGTATTCGTAGGACCGCGCTGTACACGAAAAACGCGCATGAAAATCAACGCTGACTTCTTCCGCCTCTAAAATAGCGATCGGCGCCGGCTTTAGGTGATGGTTCAACGCATCGCAAACGACGTCGGCGCCATAATCGCGCGCCAAGTCGAGATGAGCGGTCATGCCTAGCGCATGAACCCCGGCGTCCGTTCGCCCAGCGCCATGAACAGCAACACTTTCCCCGCTTAAAAGGCGAGCCGCCTCTTCCACCGCCTCCTGAATCGATGGGCCGTTCTCCTGGCGCTGCCAGCCGACAAACGGACCGCCGTCATATTCGATAAGAAGTTTATATCTGGGCATAGAAAAATGCTGTTCGGCTGCACAGGAAAGGAAAGCGGATATGAGCTTGCGTCAATTGCGAAGTGAAGCTGTATTTTTCGGGACCTTTTTCGCCATTTTCGTTCTTTTCAGAACCGCCGCTTTTGCCATGTATCACATACCAAGCGAAAGTATGCTGCCAACATTGGGCGTTGGCGACACTATTGCGGTCAATAAATTCGCCTATGGCTACAGCAGACATTCAGCGCCTTTTTCTATCGGACCGGATTTCAATACGCCCACAGGCCGCTTGTTCGGCAAAACGCCCCAGCGCGGCGACGTTGTTGTTTTCAAGCACCCAAAAACCAACGAAACCTATATCAAGCGCGTGGTCGCCCTTGCGGGCGATACGGTCTCTCTTCGCGGCGGCAGGCTTTATATCAATGGTGGACTGGTGGAAAGGCGACTTCTACAAACCTATCGCTATCGCCCCCATCGCAGCGGCCGCGAAGCCGTCGTCGGATCATACGAAGAACAACTTGCGCGCAAAGCGCACCCTATACTGGAACGCAGCGACACTTTTCGAGGCGATAATTTCGGGCCCGCAATCGTGCCGGAAGGACATTTCTTTGTCCTTGGCGACAACCGCGACAACTCCCTCGACAGTCGCTTCTCCGGCGCCGGCGTCGGCATGGTCCCGCTCGCCAACCTTGTCGGCAAAGCGGAGATGACGTTGATCCCGTTGCGGATGTCTTCGCAGAAAGACGGCGTCGTCCGCCATGGCGGACGATGGTTTGCGACGCTGGAATAAGTTTACGAAATAACGGCGCCTGCTTTTAGGGGAAATCCGCGCAAGAATTCCGCCGCATCCTGCGCGCGCTTGCCGGCGCGCTGCAGCGTCACCAGCTCAACGGCGCCGTCGCCGCAAGCAACCGCAATTCTTCCGTCCGTATCAAGAACATGGCCGGGAGCCCCGTCGCCATCGCCGATGCGCGACATTAATATTTTCACGCGCGCCCCGTCGATCTCGCACCAGGCGCCTGGGAAAGGCGAGAGGCCGCGGATATGCCAGTCAACCTCTCTCGCAGGCCTTCGCCACTCAATACGCCCCTCCGTCGGCGACATTTTATGCGCGTATGTAACGCCGTCTTCCGGTTGAGCCGTCTCGACAAGCGCATCCCGTTCAAGCGCCGCCAATGCGCGCGGGGCTAATCCGGCGGCAATGCGAGAAAGTTTGTCGTGCAGGGAACCGGCCGTATCCTCAGCGTCAATGGGGACGCTTTCGGACAATAAAACCGGACCTGTATCAAGCCCCGCCTCCATTCGCATCACTTGTACGCCTGTCAGCGCGTCGCCCGCCATAACAGCGCGGTTGATCGGCGCCGCACCGCGCCAGCGCGGCAAGAGCGAGGCATGCAAATTCAAGCATCCATGCCGGGGCGCATCCAGTATCGCCTGCGGTAAAATCAAGCCGTAGGCGACCACAATGGCAACATCAAGATCGAGCGCTGAAAACGCTTGGACGGTTTCTTCAGATTTGAAATTCCTCGGGGTGCGGACAGGCAGACCCAATTCTTCCGCCAGCGCCTGCACCGGCGCCGGCGTAAATTTCTGTCCGCGGCCGGATCGCTTTGGCGCACGACAATAAACACAAGCCACATCATGACCGGCCGCCACGAGCTCGCTCAAGACCGGCGCAGAAAAAGCCGGCGTTCCCATGAAAGCAAGGCGCATGGCGTCTTTCCTTTAAAAGCAACCTTTGCTGCTGGCGTTATTCCGCCGCCGCGAGGCGCTGTTCTTTTTTCAGCTTTTTCAAAATCCGCTCGCGTTTCAAACGCGACAGATGGTCAATAAAGAGCACGCCTTCCAGGTGATCCATCTCATGCTGGATACAGGTCGCAAGCAGACCTTCCGCCTCAATCACCTGCTCGTTGCCGTCATAGTCGAGAAATTTGACGCGACATTCAGACGGACGCTCGACCTCTTCAAACAACTCCGGCACCGACAGGCAGCCTTCCTGATAAACAGACGAGCCGTCAGAGGGATCGAGAATTTCCGGGTTCACAAAATAGCGCGGCGCCGGCTCTTCGTCCTCGCCAGCGAGGTCCATGACGATCACGCGCAGCGGCACGCCCACCTGGATCGCGGCAAGGCCAATGCCCGGCGCGTCGTACATAGTCTCCAGCATGTCGTCCATGAGCGAGCGAAGCTCGTCGTCAACTGCGGCGACGGGCTTGGAAACTTCTCTGAGACGCGGGTCCGGAGCGGTGAGGATGGGTCGAATAGCCATAGCCGTCACCTATGCGCGCGACCGGCTTGCGTCAAGATCGTCAAGCCCGTCAAAGGCGTTCGTGGTTAACGGCTAAGCCCTCGCATTCTATAGGTTTTTCGCTTATAAGCATGGCTCTGTCGTATTGAGTTCGGGTGGGAATTCAGATGAGCATGCTGACGCCAGCGCCGTTATTCGCGGCGGCGCAGGACGGAACTGACGGCGCGGCGCGTGACCGATTAGCCGAAGCGGCCTCGGCCGTGGAGCCGTTGATCTCCGGCCCTAATGCTGCGCTTTGGGTAGGTTTCGGCGCTTTCATCATCATTTTTTTGCTGCTGATCATCGCCATTATCCGCGGGCGTGTTGTGAAACCGGCGGAACGTCGCGCCCATCAGGACGCAAACTTCTTCGAACCGGCCGGCGCCGACGCAGACATCACCTTCGATCCGCCTGCAAGCGAACAGGGCGAAACGGCGAAACTTTCAAAGCGCGAACTGCGACGCCGGGAAAAAGAAGCCCGCAAGAGCCAAAAAGATCATCGCGAAGACGGCCGCCCTCATGAGCGGGAAAAACCTGTCAGCCCTCTTGCGATAGACGAGGTCGAAGCCAGAGGGCAATCCGATGAAAGCGCCGAGGTTGAGGACAACACGCCCGGCAGATTTTCCGGACTTTTCGGCGGGCGAAGCAAAAAGAAAAAACATGTCGAGGAACGCGAGCAAACTCCTGAAGAGCATGAGGCCATGCTTGCGTTAACGCCGGAGGGACCGCCGCCGCAAAATGATCACCTCGCAGATGTAACGATCGAACGGCGCGAGCCTGTTCCCGCTCCTCAAGCGCAAAACGGACATGACCAGATTCAGGCGGCGGCGCAGGAGAAAAGCGCGTATGAAGAACGCCGGCGGGCGCTGGAGGCGGAAGCGGCAGAACGCGCCGTCCGCGAAGCCGCCGAGTATGAGCGCGCGGAAGCTGAACGCCGGCGCGCGCTTGAAGACGCTGAACGCGCCCGCGCTGAGGCTGACGAAAGCCGACGCCAGGTCGAAGTCGCCCGCGAACATGCAGAACGCGAGGCCGCTTTTGAAAGACGCAAGGCGGAAGCCGCGCTTGAACAACGCATGCAGTCGCTTCAGGACATGCAGCGCAAACTCAATGACAAGACCGAAACGCTATCGAGTGACGCACAAGCGATCCATCACCGGATCGGGGCCTCATTGGACCAAAAATTCGATCATCTGAGTGCTGAGCTATTTGAAAAGCTCAACGCCGCCGCATCGCAAATTTCACGCCTGAGCGCAGAAATCGGCCCTGAAAAGTCTCTCGCGGTTTCGTCTGCGTCTGACACGCTCGCCGAGATCATGGCCCGCGAAGCGGACCGGCTCGCACGCGCCAACGAAGCAGCGATCGCCGGCCTCGCTGAACGCATTGATGCGCTGAGCGCAATGCAGGCCCACGGCCCCGACAACGGCGTCGACATAAAACGACTGAATGCGCTTCTGGCAGAGCGTGGTGCTCTTGGCGCAGCCGGCCCCGTGCAGCTTTCCGAACTCTTGCGCAGCGCCTTGCCCGCCAACCGCTACCAGTTCGACAAGGCGCTCAAAAACGGCGCCATTGCAGACGCCATGATCACTGCGCCGAACGCGGATGCGCCGTTCGCCATAGACGCCCGCTTCCCGGCAGAGGCCTATGACGCCTTGGCGCGCGCCAGCGACAATGAGCGAAACAATGCCGAAAACGCCTATCGTCGAGCGGTTTTACGCCACATGGTGTTCATCGCGGAGAAACTTATCGCGCCCGGTGAGACCGCGGACTTTGCGATCATGTTTGTGCCAGCCGATACGATTTTCAGTCACCTTCACCATCACTTCAGCGACATTGTCCAGGACAGTCACCGGGCGCGGATCTGGATTGTCTCACCGACCTCACTCATGGCGACGCTGCATATGATGGGCGCCGCGGCGGCTCGCTTCAGCCAGGAAAAAGAAGAAGCCAAAGGCGACCAGACCGCAGCTTTCAGGGATGAGATCGCCAGCATGCGCATGCGCATTACGCATCTGGAGAAAAGTCTTGCCGATGCGGTGACCCTGATAGAGGAAGAGCGCCTGCGCGCGCAATCGCAATCCGCCGATGCGGCTGAGACGGCGGAAGCCTATGAAGACAATAACGAACCTGATCTTTTCTTCGACGCAGGCGAACCCGCCGCCGCCGAGGCGGCGCTGGCAGATGCACAGCCCCGTGAACAATTCTCAGAAGAGACGGTTGAGGAATCCGCTGCAGAAAGATCTGCGCCGGAGCCGGCTGATCGCCGACAGAAAGATATTCCGCGGCCGCCATTTCCCTTACGCTAGGACGCCGGCGTCCCGTTCTCATCCGCACGGTAAATGAATTTTCGGTCGCAATAGCCGCACTCGGCTTCGCCGTCCTCCAGCGAATACCAGACCAGCGGATGGCCGAGCGCGCCGCCCCCGCCGTCGCATGAAATGCGGCGCTGATTGGTGTAAATAACTTCCGGGTCAGGGGTTCTGGCAGCGTCGGTCATGGGATTTTCTCTTTTCTCGTCTGATGCCCCGCGACGGGCCCGCCGTCAAGATTATCGACCTTTGATAGAGAACGCCGTCATTGTCATTTTCGGGTTTATCCCGGCAATCCAGGGCTGTAGGAAAATGGGCCTGCGTCGTCGGCAGAAGTCCGGCAATGACAGTCACTTTTTTGGCGCATAACATCTCAACGAAATGCGAGCCGGCAAGAGTTGAAGATGCAAAAATTTCTTATTACCGCCGGGATCGTCCTGCTCGCCGCCGGTCTTCTGTGGCCGGTGATCGCGAAGCTTGGTCTCGGCCGGCTGCCGGGAGACATCCTGATCCGGCGCGAGAATTTTACTTTCTATTTTCCACTGACGACCATGGTATTGATCTCAATCGTCCTGACGCTGATCTTCCGCTTCTGGGGCGGCGGAAAATAATTATACGCCGGTTGACCCGAATCCGCCGGCGCCCCGCTCGGTTTCGTCAAGCTCATCGACCTCTTCGAAACGCGCCTGCCAGACCGGGGCAATAACCATCTGGCCAATGCGGTCGCCGCGATTGATGGTGAAATCCTCGCCCCCATGATTGATCAGGATCACTTTCAACTCGCCGCGGTAGTCCGCATCAATGGTGCCTGGCGCATTGACGCAGGCAATACCGAATTTCGCTGCGAGACCCGAGCGCGGGCGCATCTGCGCCTCCCACCCGGGCGGCAAGGCGATCGCAATGCCGGTCGGGACCATGAAGCGTTCTCCGGGCTTAAGCGTGATCGCCTCATCAATAGCGGCGCGCACATCCGCCCCCGCCGCAAGCGTCGTTTCATAACGCGGCAGGTCAAGCCCTTCAGCATTCGCAAGGCGCTTGACCCTCACCAGCGGCGCTGTGCGCAAATCATCATTTGTCCGGAACGGATTATTGTCAGAAACGGAACTCAAAGCTGGGGACGACATTGAAGACTCCATAAAACGCAAGTTGTCCCTTATCGCCCGACTCGGGCGGCGCCGCGCGCTAAAGTTTTCCCCGCTATTCGCCGCGTACAAACGCCCGCACATCCGCAGCCAGCGCCTCCAGCGAAGGCTCATGAATATACATCATGTGCCCGGCCTCGTAATAGGTGAGCGTCAGGCGCGAACGATCGAACCCCGGTTGGGCGAGGGTGAGTTCAGTTGCAAAGAACGGCGTCGCCAGATCGTAATAGCCGTTCGCCGCCAGCACCCTGAGATCGCGGTTCTGGCGCATGGCCCGCTCCAGCCAGGGCGCAACATTGACATATGCATTCTCGCCGCCGCCGTCGCGCGCATTCCAGTTCCATGACCTGACACCGCCGAGGGTCACATACGGGTCAGCGATGTCGACCTCAAGATCACGGCTAAAATAGTCAAGCATGCCGGCGGTGTAGGCTGCATCGATGCCATAGGCGGAAGGGTCATATTCCGGCGCCTCGCCGACGCGGTCGGCTTCCGGTCCGGTGAAGCGGGAATCAAGCCGGCCCACCGCCTTGCCTTCATCGCGCAGAAGTTCGCGCATAAAACGGCGAAGACTGATCCGCATATTCGCGCGGGAAACATAATCCGGAGACAGACCGATAAAGCCAGCCAACCGGGCCGCAACCGCTTCACGATCGGGCGCCGCCAGAAGCTGGCCTTTCAGGAGCGCCGGCATGTAATCGTCCGTCGCGAAGGCGCGCGCGTCGGCCAGAAAACGCTCCAGGTCGTTGTCCCATTGCGCACGGTCGACCTTGCCATGATACCACGCCGTGGCGGCAAAGCCCGGCATCAGCCCCACATAGCCGACATCATTGCCGGGATCAGTAGCATCGAGCGCAAAGTTCAAAACGGTTGAAATGAGTACGACGCCGTTGATCGCAATATCCGTCCAGCCGCTTTCCAGCGCCTCCAGCAACGCAGCCGACCGGGTCGTGCCGTAGCTCTCGCCCATCAGATATTTCGGCGAGTTCCAGCGTTTATGCTCCACAAGCCAGCGCCGGATGAATTCGCGGATGGAGGCGGCGTCTTCCCTGACGCCCCAATAGTCATCCGTAGACGCATCGCCGAGCGTGCGCGAAAATCCGGTGCCGACGGGATCGACGAATACCATATCGGCGACATCAAGAATCGTATGCGGATTGGCGACAATGTCATATGGCGCAGCGCCGTCATCGTCGGGCGCCGTGCTGTCCGGATCGAATGGCAGGGCGACACGCTTCGGCCCAAAAACGCCCATATGCAGCCATAGCGAAGCCGACCCCGGGCCGCCGTTGAAAATGAAGGCGACTGGCCGCGTGCGCGGATCGTCAAAACCTTCGGCAATATAGGATGTTGAAAAAATCGCCGCCGCCGGCTCGCGCTCGGCGTTTTCGATAAATGTCTCCCCGGCGATGACCTTATAGCGCATCTTCTGACCGTTGACGCTCGCGTTATGCGTCGTCTCAAACCGTCTTGGCGCATCTTCGTCCATCGGTTGATTGTCTTTACCACCGGCTGTTTCAGATGTTTCGCCTTCCTGCGCTGAACAAGCGCCCGGAAACGCAGCCGACATGGCAAAAATGCCCGCCAGGGCCAGCCCAAAGCGACGGGCCGCTGCAAATTCGTTTATCATTGTCAGCCAGCCTTTTTCGTTTCGATCCAGCGGTTGATCTTTTTCTCCAGAACCCCCAGCGGGGCCGCGCCCATGAGCAGGACTTCATCATGAAACGCTCGAACATCGAAATCATCGCCCAGTTCAGCTTCGGCGCGCTCTCGCAACTCGCCGATCTTCAGCATGCCAAGCTTGTAGGAGCAGGCCTGGCCCGGCACGGCGGCATAACGCTCAATCTCGCGGGTGACGGAGGCTCGGGACTCGCCCGTCGCCTCGACCATATAATCGATCGCCTGTTCACGGCTCCATTGCTTGGCGTGTAATCCTGAGTCAACAACAAGGCGCGCGGCGCGGAAAATTTCCGCCTGCAGACGGCCAAGGTCGCCTTCGGGATCACCCTCATACATGCCCATTTCTCTGGCGAGCTTTTCGCTATATAGCGCCCAACCTTCCGTATACTCAGAATAACTCAGCATATTGCGAATAAGCGGCATGTCCTCGATCGCGCGCTGCAGGGAAATCTGGAAATGATGGCCCGGCACCGCTTCATGATAAGTCAGCGTCTTCAATCCGTGGATCGGATTGTCCGCGGTATTCTTCAGGTTAATCCAGTAAATTCCGGGGCGCGTTCCGTCGAGCGAAGGACCGGAATAATATCCGCCCGGGGAAGAATCCTGCTCATAAACAGGAATGCGCCGCACTTCGACCTTTTGCGCCGGCAAAGTGTCAAACCATTGCGGCGCAATCTCGTTGATGGCCGCAACCTGCTCGCGCAATAAATCTAACAGGTCCTCACGGCCTTCATCGGTGTTCGGGAAACGATTCTCATCGCGCGCCGCAAGTTGCTGCATGCGCTCCGCGACGGTTCCATCCGTCAGGCCGATAGATTGCAATAACCCGTCCATTTCCGCAGTAATGCGCGCGACTTCCGCCTTACCCAGCTCATGAATTTCATCGCCGGTCATGCCGCCGCCGCCATAGGCGTCAAGCGTCATCTGATAAAAGGCCTCGCCCTCCGGCCCCAGACGCCACATCCCGGCGTCTGAACTCGCCTGATCGAGAAGCCCCTCCAAGGCGGCGGAAAGGCGCGCATACGCGGGATAAACGACATTCTCAACACTCGCGGCGGCCTGACGCGCAAAAGCGCCGCGCTCATCGTCCGTAAGCGCATCAATGGCCACAGCTTTCGTTGACAAAGTCGCGACCAGCGGATGCTCCGCAGGCGCTGGCGCAGTAATGCCGGCTATGGCGTTGATTGCGCCGCTGATGACAAAGTCCGGCGGGACAACGCCGCGCCCCGCATCAGCGCCCAGCGTCTCAATCACTTCATCAAACGCACGGCCAAAATCGTCAAGCCTTGCAATATACGCTTCAACGTCTTCGCGCGTATCCAGCGCATGTTGCGTTTGCATCAACCTTGGCAGAAACAGATGCGGTCCGGTCAGCTGCGTCACCATATAGGGCGTCGCCGCCCAGGTGGAGCCGGAATTCGGGCGCCCCGCGCCAAATTCAGCAGCGCCGCCAAAATCAAACTGATTGCGCCGGGCTGCAATCCGATAGGCGTCCATCAGGATGTCGTAGGTGACAAGCGCGTCGCCTTGCAGCGCACCGCGATCGAGGGCGCGCAAATCCTGTAAAAATTGCTCATTCATTTCGCGAGCACGCTGACTGGCGGCGAAGCCGTAATCACCGAGCCGTGTGTTATATCCCTCGCCCGCAATATCCTCCGATACGCCTAGTGAAGAGGCCGCTTCGGGCGACAATTGCAAAACCGTTTTCGCGTGACGCGCAGCAAGGGCATACAAGACCGCGTCAGGCGCAATTTCCTCTGCCGTTTCAACTTCCGCTTCCGGTTCGCTCGTCGCCGGCGACGGCCCGCTGTCGCCGCAACCAGCGATCAGAAAAGCAGAGAGCAAGCCGGCTACCCGGCGCAGCGTGAAAAAATCTGTTCCGATTGACAATAGAGCCATAGTCCGTCCCCTTCCAAAGCATCGGCGATCTGCCCGGGAAATTACCTGCTTCACGCGGCGAGGCCGACCCCTTCAAGACAGAAAACAACACAGCGCGCTGAAATGGCAACAGCGACGGTTTCACAACGAAAACGGGCGCGACATTCGTCGCGCCCGCACAGAAAACTCAGGTTTTGCCTTTAGAACCGAAGGCTTAGTCTTCGTCTTTCTTGATTTCCTCGCCGGTGTTCTGGTCAACGACCTTCATCGACAACCGAACTTTGCCGCGATCGTCGAAACCGAGCAGCTTCACAAAGACTTCATCGCCTTCCTTGACGACGTCGGTGGTTTTCTCCGGCCGGCCGTCATTCAGTTGTGAAATGTGCACGAGACCGTCCCGTGCGCCAAAGAAGTTCACAAAAGCGCCGAAGTCCATGGTTTTGACAACCTTGCCTTTGTAGATCTCGCCGACTTCCGGCTCGGCGACAATGGAGTGGATCCATTTATAGGCCGCATCGATGGCGTCCTTGGAGCTTGACGCGATCTTGATAAGACCTTCGTCGTTGATGTCGACCTTGGCGCCGGTCTCTTCAACAATCTGGCGGATGATTTTACCGCCGGTGCCGATGACGTCTCGGATCTTGTCTTTCGCGATCTGCATGGTCTCAATCCGCGGCGCGTAATCGCCAAGATCGGCGCGTGCAGAATCGATTGCTTTCGACATTTCTCCGAGGATATGCAGTCGCCCGTCTTTCGCCTGAGCGAGCGCGGTCGTCATGATTTCCTCAGTAATGCCGGCGATCTTGATGTCCATCTGTAGCGAGGTAATCCCTTCATCCGTACCCGCCACTTTGAAGTCCATATCGCCCAGATGGTCTTCATCGCCGAGAATGTCGGAAAGAACAGCGAACTTTTCGCCTTCAAGGATAAGCCCCATGGCGATGCCCGCCACCGGACGCTTCACAGGCACGCCGGCGTCCATCATCGCCAGCGACGAACCGCAGACCGTGGCCATGGAGGACGAGCCGTTAGACTCGGTAATCTCCGAAACGAGGCGGATCACATAAGGAAACTCCTCCTGAGACGGAAGAACCGCGCGCACCGCGCGCCAGGCGAGCTTGCCATGGCCAATTTCGCGACGGCCGGTAAAGCCCATGCGCCCAACCTCGCCAACCGAATAAGGTGGGAAGTTATAATGGAGCAGGAAGTTCTCCTTATAGGTGCCGGCCAGCGCGTCGATGAATTGTTCATCCTCGCCGGTGCCAAGCGTCGCCACGACCAGGGCTTGCGTTTCACCGCGCGTAAACAGCGCTGATCCGTGCGTGCGCGGCAGAACGCCGGCTTCCGCTACGATCGGACGGACTGTCTTGGTATCGCGTCCGTCAATGCGTTCGCCGGTATCAAGAATGCCGCCGCGAACGATATCGGCTTCGATTTTCTTGAAGGCGCCGCCGACCACGGACTGGGACGGCGCGTCTTCGTTTTCTTCATCACAAAGCGCCTCAATCGCCTTGGCGCGCGCTTCATTGATGGCGGCGACGCGGTCTTGTTTAACGGTGATGGCGTAGGCCGCTTTCACGTCCGCCTCGACCAATTCGCGCACCTTGGCTTCTATTTCCGAGTTATCCGGCGGGGTAAATTCCCAAGGCTCTTTGGCGCATTCCTCAGCGAAATCGATGATGAAATTGACCGCTTCCTTGGCGGCCTTATGGCCTTCCATTACGGCGCCAAGCATGACGTCTTCAGAAAGTTCAGACGCTTCGGATTCGACCATCATCACCGCATCGGCGGTACCGGCCATGACAAGATCGAGCTTCGTTTCTTCCATCTGGTCGATTGTCGGATTGACGATATAGCCGCCGTCTTTGTAGGCAACGCGTGCAGCGCCGATCGGACCCATGAAGGGGACGCCGGAAATCGTCAGCGCCGCAGAAACGGCGATCATCGCAACCACATCCGGGTCGTTTTCAAGGTCGTGCGAAAGCACCTGCGCAACGACCAGCACTTCGTTTTTGAAACCCTTGACGAAGAGCGGGCGGATCGGACGGTCAATGAGGCGCGAGGTCAGCGTTTCTTTCTCTGTCGGGCGCCCTTCACGCTTGAAATAGCCGCCGGGCACACGGCCGGCCGCATAATATTTTTCCTGGTAATGCACCGTGAGCGGAAAGAAATCGAAATTCGGATTCGGCTCTTTGGCTGCGGTCACAGCGGCGAGCACAGTTGTCTCCCCATAGGTGGCGAGGACGGCCCCGTCGGCCTGGCGCGCCACGCGCCCGGTTTCGAGCGTCAGCGTTTTGCCCGCCCATTCGATAGATTTTTTCGTGATATTAAACATGAAGCTTCTTCTTTCTCGTACGTTTCGCGACGAACGCGGATCGTCCGCCGCGGTTGGCATGAAGCCGAAAAATGAAAACGCCGCCCGTTTGGCGGCGCTTTCATCGTTATCTCGGCTGCATTCGGATGGCTCCATCGAGCCGGATTGTTTCGCCGTTCATATAACCGTTACGGCAGATTTCGAGCGCCATGGACGCATATTCTGAAGGGTCGCCAAGGCGTTTCGGGAACGGCACCATGGCGGCCAGCGCGTCCTGAATCTTCTGGTCCATGCCCGCCATCATCGGCGTCATGAAAATTCCCGGCGCGATTGTATTGACGCGCACGCCAATGGACATGAGGTCGCGTGCGATTGGCAAAGTCATTCCAACCACGCCGCTTTTCGAAGCGGAGTAAGCCGCCTGTCCAATCTGTCCGTCGAACGCAGCGACCGATGCGGTATTGATGATGACGCCGCGCTCGCCGTGGTCTTGCGGCTCATTCTTTTCCATCTGCTGCGCCACAAGGCGGATGCAGTTGAACGTGCCGATGAGATTAACCTCGATCACCTTGCGAAAATTCTCAAGCTTGTGCGCTTTCGTCTCGCCAGTCTCGCGATTGTGGCCGACAGTTTTCTCGCCGGTCGCGATCCCTGCGCAATTGACAAGGATTGACGGCGCTCCGTGCGCGTCGACGGACTTTGCAACCGCGCCCGCGACGCTGTCTTCCGATGAGACATCGACCTTGCAAAAGACGCCGCCGATTGTTTCCGCGTGCGCCTGACCCTTGTCTTCCTGCAGGTCCCAGATGGCGACTTTAACGCCTTCTTTTGAAAGCGCTTCAGCAGTCGCGCCGCCGAGGCCCGACGCGCCGCCGGTGACGATGGCTGAAGTTCCGTTGAGGTTCATGGATTTTGTCCTTTTCAACGCTCATCCCCGAACAAGCGGAGATCCATAAGTTTTTCGACTGTGGATTCCCACTTTCGCGGGAATGAGCGGAACACAGTGTTACCGGCGCAGGCCAAGCTCTTCGATCAGCTTTTTGTAGCGCGCCTCATCATTGCGCTTGACGTAATCAAGGAGACGACGACGCTGAGACACCATTTTCAGGAGCCCACGGCGCGAGTGGTTATCTTTCTTATGGTCTTTGAAATGCTCGGTGAGGTTGGAAATGCGTTCCGACAGGATCGCGACCTGAACCTCTGGCGAGCCCGTGTCGCCGTTTTTTTGCGCAAATTTCTTAATGAGTTCGGCCTTGCGGCCCGCTTCGATAGACATAGTTTTCTCCGCGGCGTCTCAAAATATTTCGGCCCCGCCGGGACGCCGTCCAGCAGGGTCGGGTAATTTGCGCGGCTTATGGGGGAAAAGGGCGCGGTTGGCAAGACCTTCAGAATGGCCGGACAGGCAGGCGCTCTAGGCTTGAGCAAACGCATAGGAAGGCAAGGAAAATGCGTTGGCGTCCTCATCTTCACCGGAAAATAGAGATATCAGCCTCTGGACCGGAACTGACGCGCCAATCGCGGCGCCGGTGTTGATAAGGCTAACTTTAAAGCGCGAATTTGCGTAGGCGGCTTTCGGGACACCAGGCGGCAGCTCCTGCGCCTTTTCTGCGAACGGGCGAAACTTTGCCTCATAGGCGCTGAACGCCTCTTCATGGTTCTGATAGGCAGCTAGCTCATTGGCCAATACATAGGCGCCGATGATTGCTAGCGTCGTTCCCATTCCAGTGTAAGGCGTTGGGCAGTATGCGGCGTCGCCAACAAGGGCGGCGCGACCCTGATGCCAGCGGGACGCTTTGACCTGATGCAGCGGCCCAAGAAAAATGTCGTCGGCATCGCACAGCGCTTCTGCGAGCCGTTCAGCCTCCCATCCGGCGCCTTGCAGCCGGGAACGCAAACGATTTTTTTTGTCTTCCAAAGACAATGCGGGCGGATTGTTTTCGTCGCTCAGGAAATTTACGGAAGCACGCATCGTCCCCTGATTATCCGGACGCAGAAAAGCGACAACTCCGGTCGGGCTTGTGTACCAACGCCACCAGTCATTATCCCTGTCGAGCCGGGGAATGGTGAAATAGGACGCCCAACAGCCAAGATAGTGTTCATTGACCTCCTCACCGACAACCAGCTTGCGCGTGGTTGAATTCATGCCGTCGGCGGCAATAACAAAATCGAATGTTCCTGTCGCTCCGCTTTTAAAGAGGACATCGGCCCTTTCGCCGGATTGATCGATTGATTGAATACTGTCGCCGAAACGATAGGCGACATCGTCTTTTGTCGACTCAACCAACAATTCGACGAGGTCGCCTCGCAAAATCTCGATCTCTTTTGTAAGCGACCCTTTTTTCTTCACGGGAAAATTGGCGCGCGCATTATTGTCCGTATCGACGAATTGAAGACCTTTTTCACCGGTGTGTTTGGCTTTGACTTTATCTTCGAGGCCCATCATTCGGATGATATCGCGCGCTGCATCGGAGAAATCGATATTTTGACCGCCAAGGCGCAGCGTGTCCGAACGCTCAATAATCGTTACGTCAAAGCCATTTTTTGACAGCCAGTAGGCGGTCACGGGTCCTGCGATGCTTGCTCCGGAAATAAGAACTCGTTTTGACACTGGAGGAGCTTCCTTTTGTTGTCTAATGCTTGCTTCACAACAAAAATACGCGGCTCACCACGGCTCAGATCTGAAAAAACGCTGTGCAAAAGCCTCGATTTTGAGAACCGAACACAACCGCGTTAGACGCAATCCTTAAACCGGATTGAAGACCCGTCCCGGTTTCAGTTTCAGCCCATCGAGGGTGCAGATCGCCACCGCTTCGTCATGGAGGACCGCGAGGACGTTCTCGATTTCGCCGACGCGTTCGCCGCGCACGCCTTTCGCAATAGGCGGAGCGATCACCGCCGCCTGGCCGCGACGCAGTTTGTCCGCCTGCGGACCGTCAATCGTAGCCTGTGGCAGATTTGAGAGCGCCAGCGAGATCGGCACCAACGCTTCATCGCGGTCCTCCGGCGCTTCATAAGCTTCAAGGTCGTCAATCGTGACGCCGTCTTCGATGCGAAAAGGCCCAACGGCGGTGCGCCGAAGCGCGGAGACATGGCCTTCCGTATCAAGATGTTTCGCCATATCGCGCACGAGCGCACGCACATAGGCGCCCTTGCCGGTCACCGCTTCGAAGACAGTTTCATCCGCTGACGGCGTCTCGACAATACGCAAATTATGGACCGTGATGGTTCTCGCCTCGAGTTTCACCGCCTCTCCATCGCGGGCGATGTCATAAGCACGCTCGCCATTGACACGCACGGCGGAAAATTGCGGCGGCGTCTGTTCAATCTCGCCGGTGAAGTTGCCCAAAATAGCTTCGATGTCTTCAGGCGCAGGGCGCTTTTCCGACGTTGCAATGACCTCGCCTTCAGCGTCGTCGGTAGACGTAGAGGCGCCCCATTTCGCCGTGAAGCGATAGGTTTTCTCCGCATCCATTATGTAAGCAACCGTTTTGGTCGCCTCCCCCAGCGCAATCGGCAACACGCCGGTCGCCAGCGGATCAAGCGTGCCGGCGTGACCCGCCTTCTGAGCCTGGAACAGCCATTTTACTTTGCCCACGGCTTGCGTCGAGCCAAAATCAAAAGGCTTGTCTAGGATCAGCCAGCCGGAAACCGGCCGGCCTTTTTTACGGCGTTTGCCCACGCGCGAACTCCCAATTGTCAATTCGAACAAAATGCTTCCGCGCCGGATTGGACGGGCGGAAGCAGAAACGCGTTCAATCAGGAAGAACGCTCTTCGTCAAGATTGGCTGTCTGGAATAGGCGCCGCTTAAGGGCCCTTCTTCTCAAACGGCTTTACCCGCACTTTCGTCTGGTGGTCTCTTACGCCAGGTTCGCCGTCCGGCGTAACGCCGCGGAAATACCCTTTCTGCCACTTCGCCCTGACCGCCTCTGCTTCGTGCGCGGAGAGCGCGTCAAGAAAACCGGCGCGGCTGTTGCGCCAGACATCGTAGTGCTCATAGCGCTTTTTATCCGTATACAGCGGACGAATTTCAGGTTCGACCTTGTCGACCGCGCCGCGCTGTACCGGAAAAATATGAGCAATCGGCTCACCCGCCTTGAATGTCACCTTGTGTTTAGAGCGGGTGAAAATCCAGTTCATAGTGAAGGTGTAAGGCGACCAATCGGTTTCAACGACGCCGGTCAGCGGCGCAACGCCGTCCTTTGGGCGGTTGATCGGCCCTGTCACCATCAGATTCCAGCCGGGCTCGGTCTTGAACATCATCGGCAACTCAAATGTGAGAACAGCGGTTCCGAAATGCGCCATCGGACGAACATGACCCTGGGGCGCTTCGGCGTCTTTATGATCGATTTTTACATCAGCAGGCTGCGCACCGCCGCGCCAATGGGCATGGAATGTCGCCGGGTTCAGAACCTCCCAACCATGGGCGTTGGCGATCACCAGCGGCAGACAGCGATAGGCGAAACGTTGATCACTCTTATCCATCCAGTCCCGTTCGGCCGGGGCGGGTCGCAAAGGCAATTCATCAGCAGTCAGAGGATAGACGGTGAGCTTCATAAAATGCGCCTAGTCGTCTTCAAGATCGCGGGCGACTTTTGGTTGCGCCAGAAGCGCGTCTATGCGCTGGGCCTCAGCGAATGTCTCATCACTGATGAATTTCAGCGCCGGCGTAAATTTCATCTCTATCTTTTTACCGAGAAGTCCGCGCAAATGCGGCGCAATCTTGTTCAGCGCCGCAATCACCGCAGACTGATCGCCGCCGCCAAGCGGCGCGGCAAAAACGCTTGCATGTTTTAAATCCGGCGAACAACGCACTTCGCTGACCGTTACGGAAACGCCGTTGAGCGCGGGCTCGCGAAAGTTTTCGCGCTGAAGAATGTCCACAAGCGCGTGGCGCACCAGTTCGCCGGCGCGGAGTTGGCGCTGGGAAGGGCCTTTATGGGAAGAAAAACGTTTGGGCATGTTGTGAAGATAGAAGCGTTAACGGTCAGGCGAAACCCCGACGAGGCGTGCAAATCTCAGACGCCAGGCCTGGGGTCGCTGGCCAAGAGACTGTAAATTAACGAGTCACGGACGCCAATATGGGTTTTCCACAAAGCCCGCGCGCGGCCCTCATAATGAAAACCGAGCCGTTCAAAGACTTTGACTGACGCCGTGTTGTCAGGATCAATATCAGCGAAAATGCGCCGGGCGCCCTTCCGGTCAAAACCGAAATTCACTGCCTCGGCGACGGCGCGAGCGGCCAGACCTCGCCCTTGCGCTGACGGAACGACCATCACGGCGACTTCCCAGACGCCGTCATCTTCGACTGGTCGATAAATAGCGGCGCGCCCCAGCGCCTCACCGCCGGGCGCTTCGACGATCGCCCATGACGTATCGCCATACCCGTCCGTCCAGGTCTTTAATTGCACGATTGTCTCTTCAACAGTCTTAAACGCCGGAGCCGGCAGATAGCGGCAACTTTCCTCATCGCCGAAAATGGCATGAAGCGCCGGACCGTCGCGGACGGGATCAAGCGGGCGAAGGACGCTGTCTCTCATGCAATGTTCTTACAGCGTCCTTGAGACCTTCTCGACACGGAAGCATTCGATGACATCGCCGACTTTCATGTCTTCATAGTTGGCAAAGCTCATGCCGCATTCCTGGCCGGAGGGGACTTCGTTGACGTCGTCTTTGAAACGCTTGAGCTGAGAAAGCTCGCCCTCGTGAATAACAACATTGTCTCGAATGAGGCGCACTTTGGCCCCGCGCTCAACTTTGCCTTCGGTGACGCGGCAGCCGGCCACCTTACCGTGTTTGGAAATTGAGAAGACTTCCAGAATTTCCGCATTGCCAAGGAAAGTCTCGCGCAGTTCCGGCTCAAGCATGCCCGAAAGCGTGCCTTTAATGTCATCGAGAAGATCGTAAATTACTGAATAATAACGGATTTCTACGCCTGAACGTTCAGCTTCATCGCGCGCCTGTTTATTGGCCCGAACATTGAACCCAATCACCGGCGCAGACGACGCCTCAGCCAAAATCACATCACTTTCAGAAATCGCGCCGACGCCGGTATGCAGAACGCGCACGCGCACTTCATCCGTAGACATCTTTTCAAGCGAACCGACGATCGCTTCAACGGAACCTTGCACGTCGCCTTTGATGACAATCGGAAGCTCCTTGATTTCGGAATCCTGAAGCTGCGCCATCATTTGTTCCAGCGATGTGCCGGAAGATTTCGCCGCTTCCTTTTCGCGGCGCTGACGCTGGCGGAATTCCGCCACTTCACGCGCGCGCGCCTCGGTTTCGACAACGTAAAATACGTCGCCAGGCTCCGGCACCCCGTTCAATCCCAACACTTCCACCGGGAACGCCGGGCCGGCCTCTTTCACCTGCTGTCCTTTGTCGTCGGTCATGGCGCGGACTTTGCCCCACTCCGAGCCGACAACGACAATATCGCCGCGCCGCAAGGAACCGCGACTGACGAGCAAGGTGGTGACAGCGCCGCGCCCCTTGTCGAGACGCGCCTCGACAACCGCCCCTTCAGCCGCACGGCCAGGGTTGGCTTTCAGTTCGAGCAATTCCGCCTGGAGCAGAATTGCGTCCTGCAGGCCGTCGAGATTGGTCTTATTCAACGCCGAGACAGCAACATCCTGCACTTCGCCGCCCATGCTCTCGACCTGAATTTCATATTGAAGAAGGTCGGTGCGCACTTTGTCCGGGTTGGCCTCGGGCTTGTCGATTTTGTTGATCGCCACGATGATCGGCACTTCAGCCGCCTTGGCGTGACTGATCGCTTCCTCCGTCTGCGGCATAATCGAGTCATCGGCGGCAACGACCAGAATAATAATATCGGTCACTTTGGCGCCGCGGGCGCGCATTTGGGTGAACGCGGCGTGGCCCGGCGTGTCCAGGAATGTAATTTTTCCTTTGTCGCCAAGATCAATCTGGTAAGCGCCGATGTGCTGCGTGATGCCGCCCGCTTCGCCGGCGACGACATCAGTCTGACGCATAGCGTCCAGCAGCGAAGTCTTTCCGTGGTCGACATGGCCCATAATAGTCACGACCGGCGGACGACCGACAAGATCCTCATCTTTGTCTTCCTCCGCACCAAGACCTTCTTCGACGTCAGACTCTGCAACGCGTTTAACCGAGTGCCCTAAATCCTCAGCCACAAGCTGAGCGGTGTCGGCGTCGAGGATATCGTTCGCCATCACCATCTGGCCCTCTTTCATCAATTCCTTGACGAGATCGACCGCACGCATGGACATTCGGGCGGCAAGGTCCTGCACCGTGATTGTTTCCGGAATGACGACTTCGCGCACAACCCGTGACTCGCCGCCGCGTTTTTGACGATTAAGCTTTTCGCGCTCACGCGCGCGCTTAACGGAGGCGAGTGAGCGTTGACGCTCTTCGTCATCCAGCGCGTTGGCGATGGTGAGCTTGCCGGTGCGCCGGCGCGGCGCTTCCTTGGCTTTTGATTGCCTGTCGTCGCCGCCCACGCCTTTGCGCCGCGTTTTGATGCGTCCGCCAAGCTGCGCCAGCGGATTATCCGGATCTTCTTCCGGCTTCTTCTCAGCTTCCGCAGCTTTAGCCTTACCGCGCGCTTCCGATTTGGCGGCGTTGCGTTTTTTTCGCTCTTCTTCTTCCGCCTCAAGCGCGCGACGCGCTTCTTCTTCAGCCTTGCGGCGTTCCTCGGCTTCTTTCGCGCGTTTGACTTCTTCTTCGGCTTGTCGCTTGCGTTCAACTTCCAGCTTTGCGCGCTCTTCCGCTTCACGCGCCTCGCGATCCGCCCGCTCAGCCGCTTCGCGTTTTTCGCGTTCGGCCTTGTCTTTGCGAGCTTTCGCAAGCGCCTCAGCGCGCGCCGCTTTTTCGCCTTCAGACAGCGTTTTAAGAACAGCGCCCTTTTTGGGTTCTTTGGCGGGCGCGGCTGTCTTGGCCGCAGGCTTTTTGTCAGCCGTCTTTTTCTCATCCGCCTTGCTTGTATCGGCGGCGTCTTTCTTTTTAGGCGTCAGAACGCGGCGGCGCTTCGTTTCCACGACAACCGTTTTTGAGCGGCCATGGGAAAAGCTCTGCTTGACGGCGCCCGTTTCCGTACGACGCAGCGTCAGCGGCTTGCGGCCTGATTTGGTCTTTTCTTCCGTATCGACGTCTTCGCTCATCCGAACTCCAATTGCAGTCCGTCACGGACCGCGCTTTCATCAACAACGACGCGCTTTTCAGAGCATCGCAGAGTTTCTTCGAAAGCCGCCAAGGACATAACCCTCATAACGGCCCGGGTCCACTTAGAACCCGTTATTTTTCATCACCTTTTACCGGCAGCGCTATAAATTTTTGCAACCGGTCCGCCGCAGCCATAAATCGCGCCGCATGAGCGCCAATCTTGAGCCCGACATAAGCCGTCTCCGTTCCGACCGCCGACGACAACTCCTCCCGAGTAAACACCGCAACCATCGCCGCATCGCCAAGGCTCGCGCGCAGTTTTTTGGGCCCGTCCGCGCCGCAGTCGCTTGCGATCGCCACCGCGCCAAGATCGCTCCGCTTCAGCGCTGCGCGCACTTTCTCAAAACCTGTCAGCCCATCGCCGGCTTTTCTTGCAAGCCCCAACGCAGACAACGCTCCGCGCCGGAAACCGCACGCGACAATGTCCGGCAAATCTTCCGGCGCTGTCGCCTCGGTTTTAAACGCCCTTGAGAAAAGACGCTTCTCGGCCGCTTTCGCCACCGCCTCGTGCGAGGCTGTAACCCAGGCGCCGCGTCCGGGCAGTTTTGCTGAAAAATCCGGCGTTACAACACCATCCGGCGACAGTACGAAACGGACAAGCGTTTCATCTGTACCGGATGCGCCGGTCACAATACAGCGGCGATCCCGAACACGCTTTCCAGCAGCCGTCGAACGATCAAGCGCTTGCGTCAGCAGCAGCCTCCTCTTCTTCAGCAGCAGCGGCAGCGGCCGCTTCCTCTTCGGCCCGCATGGCGGCAAGCTCTTCTTCAGTAATCCAGCCCGCTTTGATCCGCGCCTGCATGATCATGGCTTCCGCGTCTTCAGCGCTGAGGCCGTAGGCTTCAAGGATGCCGTCATAATGCTTGCGCTCGCCGTCGACGCGCTCGGTCCAGCCGATCAGATCGTCAGTCGCACAGCCTGCGAGATCCTCCATTGACTTCACATCGTTCTCGCCGAGCGTGACGACCATTCTGAGATCGAGCCCTTCATGCTCTGCGACCTCGTCGGCGACGCCGAGCTGTTTGCGTTGCTCATCGAGCTTGCGATTTTCCTCTTCGATAAAGTCTTTGGCCCGCGCCTGAAGCTCCTCGGCGGTCTCATCGTCAAGACCGTCAATCTCGACAAGTTCGTCAAGCTCGACGAACGCGATCTCCTCAATTTTAGAAAACCCTTCCGACACCAGAAGACCGGCCATCATATCGTCAACATCGAGGCCTTCCATAAAGCGTTCTGAACGGCGCTTGAATTCCTCCTGCCGCTTCGCGCTCTCTTCCTCTTCCGTCATGATATCAATTTCATAGCCCGACAGCTGAGACGCCAGACGCACATTCTGCCCGCGTCGGCCAATAGCCAACGAAAGCTGCTCATCGGGGACAACAACCTCGATGCGCTCAAGCTCCTCATCAAGAACGACCTTAGAAACTTCGGCCGGCGCAAGCGCGTTCACCACAAAAGTCGCATCATCATGCGCCCACGGAACAATATCAATTTTCTCGCCGCCAAGCTCATTGACCACCGCCTGCACGCGGCTGCCGCGCATGCCCACGCAGGCGCCGACCGGATCAATGCCGGAATCGTTCGAATGCACGCCGATTTTGGCGCGACTGCCCGGATCGCGGGCAACCGCCTTGATCTCGATGACCCCGTCATAGACTTCCGGAACTTCCTGTTCGAAAAGCTTTGCCATAAATTGCGGATGGGCGCGGGACAGAAAGATCTGCGGTCCCCGCGTTTCTCTCCGGACTTCCAGAATATAAGCGCGCACGCGCTCACCGTTGCGATAGTTTTCACGCGGCAATTGCTGGTCACGGCGAATAATGGCCTCAGCCTTGCCAAGATCGACAATTACATGGCCGTATTCGACGCGCTTGATGATGCCATTAATGATCTCGCCAACGCGATCCTTGAAGTCCTCATACTGACGGTCGCGTTCTGCATCGCGCACCTTCTGCGTGATAACTTGTTTCGCCGCCATCGCCGCAACGCGGCCAAAGTCAATCGGCGGCAGCGGGTCTGACATGAAGTCGCCAATTTCCGCCTCCGGATTGCGATGGCGCGCCTCATCCAGCGTGATTTCGGCAGAATCGTTCTCAACCTCTTCAACAACCTCGAGAAGCCGCCACAACTTGGTTTCTCCGGTTTGCGGATTAATCTCCGCACGAACATTCGTTTCCTGACCGTAGCGGGAGCGCGCCGCCCGAGCGAGCGCATCTTCCATAGCGTCGATGACGAGGCTTTTTTCAATATTCTTCTCGCGGGCCACCGCGTCGGCGATCTGAATAAGCTCAACCTTGTTGAAGCTAACAGCCGTCATTGCGAGATCTCCGTCATATTTTCTTCTCCTTCGCCATCTTCTTCGGCGTTCTTTTCAAGGGCTTTGCCTGCCTTGAGGCTTTCCCGAATTAACTCATCGGTGAGAACAAGTTTGGCGTTGTCGATCCAATCAAGCTCAAAGAGCGCGGTTTCATCCTCGCCCTCGATATCGAAAGCGATGCGCCCCTCATCGACGCCGGCGACAACGCCAGAAAATCGTTTGCGCCCTTCCACCAGCCGGTTGAGTTCAAGTTTCGCCGGCCAGCCTTGCCAGTCGTGAAAATCCTTCAGCCTCACCAATGGGCGATCGATGCCCGGCGAAGACACTTCCAGCGTATAGGCGCCCTCGAATAGGTCCGCCTCTTCAAGCACCGGGGACAATGCGCGCGACAGCCTTGCGCAATCTTCAGCGCTCATGGTGTGATCTTCGCGCTCCGCCATGACCTGCAGCGTCTTCGTCCGTCCGCCCGTGATGCGAATCCGCACAAGCTCAAAACCGGCGTCGTCAACCACAGGCTCTATAAGCTTTGCCAGATTATCCGTTTCCTTGGTCAAACCCTGCCTTTGCAGCAAATAGCTTTTGGAACAAAAAAGCGGGCCCCGCGGGGCCCGCTTTCGATTTTTCGATAAGCGTTTGTGAGGTATATAGGGCGCCGGACCTGATTTGTCAGCCCCAGGAAACCGGAAAAGCTTTTCAGTGGATTTTCCGGCTCCGATCGGTCAAAATCATTAAGCAAAGCTTTCCGAGGGGTTGGGGCATGGCGCGATTTCTGGCTTTTATTCTCGGCGTGGCGGGCGCTTTGATCGCCAGCCAGGGACCTGGCTTCACGCTGCAATACATGCAGAACCTGCAGGGACGCGTCGACCAGTTGCAGGCGATCGTTGAAAATCACGATCAGGAAATTGCGAAATACGGATACACGCGCGATGCCGCCATTGTCGAATGCCGGAGCGCAACGGATCTTCTTGAGGCGATGTGCGCCAATTACCGCACCGCAGTTGAGCGCTATGAATACCTGACCGGCCATCTCGCCGAGCTGGAAGCGACAACGGATTATGTCCGCCCGCTCGTTCTCGCGCGCAGTTATGACCGTGACGTCGCCCTTTCCGTGCGCAAGCAATTCGAACCCGCCGTGCCCGCCACAATCCATGGCGCGATCTACGCCGCCGGCGGATTTGTTGTGGCATGGGGCCTGCCGCTGATGATTTTTTCCATCATCGGCGCGATCTTCAGCGGCGGTCGGCGCTACGCATAACGCGCTTTTCGGGCACAATTCTTGAACGCTTGCGGTTGAAGCTTGGCGCATCTGCCGATAGCCAATTTTCACGAAGCGGCCCAATGGACAATCGTGAGCGAGAGATCGAAACAAGAAAGCGTTGGCGTTGTCGTCATCGGCCGAAATGAAGGCGCGCGGTTAACCGAATGCCTGGCCTCCCTCGCCGGGCAAGCTGATCGCATTGTTTATGTGGATTCAGGATCTACCGATGACAGCGTCGCCGCTGCGCAATTGGCCGGGGCCGAGACGGTGGCGCTCGACATGTCGAAACCTTTCACGGCCGCCAGAGCCCGAAACGCCGGCTATGCCAGCCTCGTCAGGAATGGCGGCGCCCCCGAGTTTGTCCAGTTTGTCGACGGCGATTGCGAGATTGCACCCGGCTGGATCAAGGAGGGGGCCGAACACCTTGCTGCGGACAAGGATGCGGCCGTTGTATTCGGCGAAATCTTTGAGAAAGCCCCTGAGAAAACCCTTTACAACCGGATGATCGACCGCGAATGGCGCGGGAATCCGGGCGAAACAGAGTGGTGCGGCGGCATCGCCATGATGCGCGCGCGCGCTTTCGAGCAAGTCGGCGGTTTTCGCAACAGCCTCATTGCCGGGGAAGAGCCGGAACTTTGCGTGCGACTTCGCGAACAGGGCTGGAAAATCTGGCGTCATCATCAACAGATGGCGTTGCATGACGCTGACATGCGCTCGCTCGGCCAATGGCTGAAACGCGCAAGGCGCGCAGGCCACGCCTTTGCTGAAGTATCGGCTCTTCATCTGCGGTCGGACAAAAGCATCTGGAAACGGGAAACGATGCGGCCCATCGCCTGGATCGGCGGCATTGCAATCATTCTCGGGCTTGGCGTCGCCATCGATCCGGCATTCTGGATTTTCCTTGCGCTCTACCTTTTGCAGATTGCGCGCATGGCCTCACGCGACAACCCGACAACAAAGGACAGCTTTTTTTACGCCGCCCTGCTTTTTATTCAAAAACCGTGGGAGGCGGCGGGGGTCGGTCAGTATTGGCTGAACCGTCTTAGCGGTCGAAATGCGAAACTGATCGAATACCGCGCCCATGATGCAGGACAGCGCGCGCCATGACGGTCGCCGCCCGCATTGCCGTCGTCATGGTCAATTACGGCGCCGCCGATTTTATCATCGCGCATATGGCCAAGACGCTGGCCGCAATCGAGCCATTCGAGAACGCCACAGTCTATATAATCGATAACGCCTCGCCCGGCGGCGATGATCTTCTAAAATTGCAAGCGTATGCGGACCAACCGGAAGCGCAGGGGCGCGTTGTCGTCATCGACAGCGGCGCCAATCTCGGCTTTGCCGGCGGCAATAACTGCGCGTTCAAGACTTTTGGAGAGGCTCGCCCGGATTACGTTTTCTTTCTTAATCCTGACGCCTATCCCGAGCCGGACGCCGTGACGCTGCTTGCTGAAACACTGGCGAAAAATCCGGACGCAGCGATCGCAGCACCTCGTATTCTCAATGAAGCGGGCGAAACCGAGATTTCCTATTTTCAGTTTCCTTCCGTTCTCAGCCAGTTTTCCAGCGAGTCCGAGCTCAGTCTTTTTCAGGACAGAACCGGATGGCGCGTCCTGGATCTCGATGCGGCGCCGGAAACGGTTGAAACCGACTGGGTCTCCGGCGCCGCCTTCCTTTTGCGCATGGACGCTGCTGATGCGCCGCCAATGGATGACGGTTATTTTCTTTATTTCGAAGAAACCGACATGATGCGCTCACTGAGCGAAAAAAAATGGCGCACTCTTCTGGCGCCGCGCGCTGCCGTGACCCATATCGGCGGCCTGACCACCGGGGCTGATGCAGACGCAAAAAGACTGCCCTCCCACTGGTATGCGTCATGGCGCCGATATTTTGTGAAGCATTTCGGCCGCTCTGGAGCGATCGCCGCCGCGGCGCTGAAACTTTCCGGCTATGGCGCCTATCGGATCAAGCTCGCATTGCACGGCGCGAAGCCCCGCCGGCCTGAATATTATATGTCGGATTTTCTGCGCTATGCGGTCTGGCCTATTCTCACTAAAGGGCGCGACTAGCTTTTCTCCAGACCTGCGAAATCCCATAACCGCGCATCAGCAAGATGACTTGGCCGCACATTCTGCATGGCGCGGAACATCACCTCACGCCGGCCGGGCGACTTTGCTTCCCACTCGTCCAACATCTTTTTCATCATCACGCGCTGCAAGCTGTCCTGAGAACCGCAAAGATTGCAAGGAATAATTGGAAACCGCATGGCGGCGGCGAATTTCTCAATATCTTTCTCCGCACACTGTATAAGCGGGCGCAGAACGAATAAATCGCCCTCATCATTGACCAGCTTTGGCGGCATTGCGGCGAGCCGTCCGCCATGGAGCAAGTTCATCATGAAAGTTTCCAGAGCGTCGTCGCGGTGATGACCGAGCACAATAGCGCTGCACGCCTCTTCCCGCGCAACACGGTAGAGGATGCCGCGCCTGAGCCGTGAGCATAAGGAGCAATAGGTTTTGTTCTCGGGAACTTTGTCGGTGACGATCGAGTAGGTGTCTTCGGTAACAATGCGATACGCAACGCCGACGCTTTCAAGGAAATCCGGCAGCACGGTTTTTGGGAAACCAGGCTGACCCTGATCGAGATTGCAGACAAGGAGGTCCGCTTTCAAGGCGCCCTGCCATTTCAGATCAAGCAACGCGGCGAGCAGCGTATAGCTGTCCTTGCCGCCGGACAGACAAACCAGCCAGCGAGCGCCGTCATCCATGCCAAACCGTGAAATGGAATCTTGCGTTAACCGCAACAAGCGCTTGCGGATTTTACGAAATGTCACGCTATCAGGCGCTTCGGAATAAATTTGCGGCAACGCAACCGCCGCCGGGCGGTCCCGCGCTTCTACTCCAGCATCGCTCACGGCGCGCTCGCGCCTTCCGACGCTGAGCCCATGAAATGCGCGTCCAGGAATTCAAGAAACGCCGGCCAGTCTTCCTTGACCACGCCGTGCGTGCCGGGCCGGATCCAGAATGCAATGTCCGAAGACGGGCGCCATTGATCAAGGCGTTTTTGATTGAGCCCTTCTCTGCCATATAATTCGTATACGGCGTCAGCGCCGACGGCCGCCCGGAATGCGCCGTTGGGGTCGGACCAGACATCCCGGCGCGCATTGCCAAGCAGCACGGGGCGCGGCGCAATCAACGCAAGCAGCTGATGTTGATCGATCGGGAGCTCTTCCTCGCGACCGGCAAACCCGGCATAGGTCTTTGAAAACCAGTGCGGATAGTTTTCTGTCATGGAGCCAACGCTCTCACCGGGTTTGTCACGGTTTAACGAAGCGCCGCCCGTGCCTGACTGGTGCGCAATAACGCCGTCAATGCGGGGGTCAAACGCCGCCGCAGCCAGCGCGGCCTTGCCGTACCGCGAATGACCCCAGACAATAAAACCGTCTCGGTCGAACCGCGCATCTGCTTCAAGCGCATCGGTCACTCTTGAAAAGATCCAGCTCCACGCGGCGACAGCCCCCCAGCGGGTGGCGTCATCCTGATGCCCGGCCGCAAGGCGGTTCAACTCGGAGAGCCCGTCGGTTTTGCTGTCAGGCACAACAGCGCCGGGATAAATGGACGCGATCGCATAGCCGCGCTCCAGGATTGTCTCAATCGGCGGAGAGCAAATATACCGGCCAAAAACGTAACTCGCGACAGCGCCGAAGACGCCGCCGCTCATGGACTCCGCATCTTCCGGCCGCGTGACTTCCGGATGGGCGATAACATCCCACCACGGACAAAATGTTTCCATCATGATGACCGGGGTCGGACCGGTCGCCCCTGTCGGCGTCACGATCTGAATGTAAAAGCCGCCGCTCTCCATCACTTCGCGCGTTCTGACCCTGACCTCCCCAAAACGCGCCGTCGCCGATAGTTTCCATTCTTCAAGACGACCTGCGCCGTTAAAAGCGGCCTCATCAAGAACGCGCTTTTCAAGCACAGACGTCTCGCTTTCGGCTGGCATTACGCCATGCACATTCTGCTCGAATGCGGCGCGAAGCGCCGGCGCACGGCGCGTCTCCCACGCTTCAACCGTATCGATTGCGTCGCCATTTTCGGACGCGGCGAGCACGGACGGCGCCGCCGGCGCTCCATCAGGCTTCAAATCCGCCCAGGCCAGCGTCAGCCGGACACAGGACGACGCCAGCAATCCGCCTAAAACCAGCACAAACCATCGACCGAGCATGACGTTTTTTTCCTTTTTCCAGAAACGGGCCCCTCCATGTCGGAAGATCCTAGACCCTCTCAAACTCAAGATAGACCGGAGGACGGCCTTCGCGAATAGCTTTCGCTTCATAGCGGGTTTGCGGCCAATCGGAAGGGCGTTCGGTCCAGTCGGCCGCACATTCAGCCTTCCACCTGAAGTCAGGCGCGCGGCGCGCATGCATGAGCGTCCAGCGAATATAGTCCGGAATGTCCGAAGCAACGCGCAAGAGACCGCCTGGACAGATCAGCCTGGCGGCTTCTGCAAAAAACCAGGGCGAAATCATCCGCCGTTTGAAATGTCGTTTCTTCGGCCACGGGTCAGGGTGCAAAACGAACACCCGCGACAGGGACGCCGTCGGAAGCGCCTCCATCAAAGGACGCGCATCGCCGAAACAAATGCGAATATTTTCCAGCGAGTATTCTTCGATCTGCGTCAGCATTTTCGCAACGCCGTTGACGAATGGTTCTGCGCCAATCATGCCGATATCAGGGTTTGCACGCGCCTGTTGCGACAAATGTTCTCCGCCGCCGAAGCCGACTTCGAGCCAGATCTCTTTTGACTTGGGAAAGAGCGAAGACAGATCGACAGGCCCCTCTGCGGGACCGGGTGTTGCAACAGCAGGAAGCAGTTCATCCATCAATCGCGCCGGGCGGGCGCGCAAAGGTTTGTCGATGCGGCGGCCGTATAGAGCGGCAATATATCCGTGTTCATGCGTCATGGTGCGGCTTTTGTAGCCGGCAAAACCCTAGATGTCCCGACTCTTGTCCTGCAATTCCTCAATCAGTTCACGCTGCTCTTCCGCACTGTCGCCGCCGCCGAAAACAATCGCGCCAGAAGAATAGCTGGACCCGTAAGTCTGGACGAGATTGACCGTTTGCCCGAGGCCGGAGCCGAATTCATCGGGCGTCAAAATCGAAAGTTGATGAATGAAAGTCGACCATAAGACGCCTCGCGCCGCCGCATAGCGCGCATCAAGGGCGCTGTCGAAATTCGCCTGCATCAGCCGCATCAGCGCCGCCTCATCAAGGCTCGCAAGCTCGGCGACAGGCGCCACCAGCCGCATGCGATCAGCCGCAAGATCGTAAACGAGCGTGACCGGCGTGTTGACGACGCTGAAATTCGCGCCATTTTCAAAAAACTCTGCAGCCGGATCGATCCGCTGAATGGCGGCGCGCAACCGGGCGGCGGCGGCCGTTACAGGATCGCCAGGCGGCGCGTCACTATTTCCCTGCAACCCGTTTTCTTCAGTAAAGCCGTCCACGCCAGATTGAGCTGCCGCGCCGGAAAGACTGGCAATGAACAAAAATCCTGCAAGAAGAAAAATAAAACGCATCAATGACTCCATTTCCCTGGCAAATATACCTGAGCGTTTTCGCCCCGTCCCCGTTCTCGCTGGATCGTGAAGCCGGCGTCAGCATGTTTTAACCTTGCGCCGAAACCGTCTCTTCGCGAAGTTGCCGACTTCACTGCAGGGCGAAGAGACTTATGAAAAAAAGGCGTTATTGGACCGGGACCAAGAAAGCCCCGTCTCAGGACAAGTTCTTTATCGGCGCGCTTGATCCGGATTTATGGGAACGCGGCGACGCGGAAAGCTGGGACGCATGCTGGCACACCGGCATGCCGGCGCCGAAGATTTATAAAGACATGCGCCCCGGCCAAAGCGTCAATCACATTCCCGGCAATAATGCGCTGACCGTAAAGTCCATGCTTCATGAGACGCTCACCCGGCTCAAAGATCGCGCCCGCGCAGAAGATGTGGAGAAACTGTCATTCTTTCCGTACAGCTACCTGATGCCGGACGATTATCACGCACTGCAGCGCAACGCCTTCGCCCATCCTGAAAAACGATGGATCATCAAGCCGAAAAGCCTGTCTCGCGGGCGCGGCATCTCCGTAACGCACGACGCCGGGACAGCGCCCTTCGATGAAAAACAGCTTGTCCAGGAATATCTGAGCAGGCCGCATCTTTACGACGGCCACAAATATGTTTTGCGTTGCTATCTGGCAATTACGTCTGTCGAGCCATTGCGCGTTTATTTGTACAAAGAAGGCTTTGTTAAACTCGCCTCTGAACTCTACCGCGATAGCGATTTTGAGAACCTCTACGCCCATCTGACCAATCCGGATATTAATGTTCACAACAAAGCTGCGGACGCTCCTGTCGTATTTCACAGTTTCGCCCATTACCGCACATGGATTGCTAAACAGGGCGGCGACGCCGATGCGATTTTTGAACAGGTCCGTAATATTGGCGCCGTTATGGCTATTGGCGCTCGCGAAACAATGCGTGCACGCCTCAAAGCGACCGGCGCTTGGGCGCAAGGATGTTATGAGCTGATCGGCATGGACTGCATGGTGGACGCCGATCTTAAGCCATGGCTGCTGGAATGTAATCTCAGCCCTTCCCTTGCCGTCCATGCAGGACCTGAAAACGGGGGCCCTTTCGAAGAAGAGGTCAAGTCAGGCGTTGTCAGCGATCTTGTTGCCATGGCGGGGCTGAACGATCCTGATCGCGGCCGCCCTGATCCGAACGACATAAATTCCGTAATTAAACATAGCGAGGAAGAACTGGAGCGCGCCGGCGGCTATGAGCGTGTTTTCCCCGCCGCCGACGCTGCCGAGTTTTTTCCGTTTTTCCCTGCGCCTCGATATGCCGACATCCGTATCGCCGGCGCTGCAGGTCTCTCCGTCGGGCAGAGCAGCTGGAGGCCCGGCGAAGTTGCCGAATTTGTTTTCGACGATGATCTGGCCCTGTTTAACGCAAGTCTTGGCAAAGTCTCTCTGCCCCCGGCCGCAGGCGCCTATATCTGGCTGAAATCAGCCGCCGGCGCCGCGCCCGACGATATCGCACAGGATCTCGCCGCCTTCGCTGACGACAGTGGGGAAAGCGCCAGTCCAGAAACGCTGCGCGAGAAGGCGCGGCAAACCGTCTGGGACACGCTCGCGGATTGGGGCGCGGCGGATATGCTCCGCGCTTCTGGCGAAACAGCGACAATATCGCAGCTACAAGAGACAATAACAGATCAGCCTACAGAGTTATTTGTTTCGTTTTGCGAAACAATTTGTCAGATCAGTTACAGCGCGCCTGAAATAACGCCGCGCATTACCGATGTTTTGAGCGGCTTTCATCAGCAAGAAACCGCAAACCGTGTTGACACTATTATGCAGATTGCTCGGGCGCCGGTAGGTTACGCCCTGATCGTTGACGGCGAGGTCCTCCATGCATCACTGAGCTTGTCAGCCGTCGCCGATGCATTATCGAACGCACTGGCCGAAAAATTTATCAGGGCAAAACCAGCCCGTGAACTTTTAAGCGGAGGACTTTGGCGACTGGGCGAAAAAACTGTCCTTATAGCCTCAACCGAAGCTGGGGGCTGGAACAGCATCGCCGCAAGCTGCGCAGATGCGCATCTTCTCGCGGGCTCCTGCGCAATTTCAACGCCGACAACTTCGGTGGAGGCAATCTCGCTTCCGGCGCGCGCAAGCGCCGATTCCCTTCATCCGCTGCCGGACCATATCGCCTGCTGGGAAGGTGAAAAAAGGGGAGCGCTTATCCCTGCCCCGTCCGGCGTCGACACTCAAGACATTGATGTTGTCATCATTCCGGTTAAGGACAGAAAAAGCACAAGCGCTTCGATAACGCGCCTGACTGGAAGAGAGGCTTTTGACGCTCTGGTAGGCGCCTGCGTTTCAGGCAAACCTTCTGCTAGCGCCGCTGGCGCCATGGCCGAATGGACGAATGCGATTCCTGTTTTCAGGCTGAGGTTTAGCGAGGTCTCCAATGGCGCAGAAAAGCTCGCGAATGCAGCTATTTAGAGGATGTTGAATCGCTATGGCTCATTCTCTCATCCTGAGAAAATTTCGCGAATAGCAATGCGCCTTAACGAAAAACGGCGCGCTTGCCAAAAGCGCGCCGTTTCCTGGAAACTTAAAAACCGTAAGTTTACTGATCGTCGTCAGTTGCTTCTTCAGCAGCCTCTTCGGCGTCGTCGTAAGCTTCTTCCGCTGCTTCAGCAGCATCGTCATAAGCTCCCTCAGCCTCTTCAGCGGCTTCTTCAACAGCCTCGGACGCATCTTCATATGCGGCTTTGGCCGCTTCGGCCGCATCATCTGCAGCCTCTTCAATCGCGTCGCCGGCTTCGTCAGCCTTCTCTTCGATCTCCTCAGCAATATCCTCGGCGTCTTTTTGTTCGTCCGCCTGGGAACAGCCGGCCAGCAATAGCGCCGCCGGCGCACCAGCCAAAATCGCCCGCTTTACGCGCGCCAGCATGGCATCCCGATCATCATTGAATTTCATCATTGCAAATCCCCGTTTCATTGAACGTTCGCACGCTCTCTTGTCATCTTCGCCCCATAGCGCCGGCGCGCCAACCGCACCGGAAGACAAGGCTAAGTAGCATATTCGTTCACGAATTTAATCGCAATTTCCGGCAAATGACAGATTTTTCACAACCTTAACCGCCGAACCCATCGCATACAGACGGCTATACAGCCGATTTCAGGGCGTCAACAAGGTCGGTTTTCTCCCATGAGAACCCGCCATCGGCGTCCGGCGCGCGGCCAAAATGCCCGTAAGCGGCGGTCCGGCCATAGATCGGTTTGTTGAGATCAAGCGTGCGGCGAATGCCGGAAGGCGATAAATCCATGACTTCGCGCAACGCTTTCTCCAGCGCAGGCGCATCAACCTCGCCAGTGCCGTGGGTGTCGACATAGACCGAAAGCGGCTGCGCAACGCCAATGGCGTAGGAAAGCTGGATCGTGCAACGACGGGCAAGGCCGGCTGCGACTACATTCTTCGCCAGATACCGGGAGGCATAAGCTGCGGATCGATCAACTTTAGTAGTATCCTTTCCGGAGAACGCCCCGCCGCCATGGGGGGCTGCGCCGCCATAGGTGTCGACGATGATTTTTCGTCCTGTCAGACCGGCGTCCCCGTCAGGACCGCCGATCACAAACTTGCCGGTTGGGTTGACGTGCCAGGCGCAATCGTCGGCGATCACGAGTCCCTCAAGAGCGCCGCGAATATAAGGCTCCACAACCTCGCGTACTTTTTCAGAATCCCAGCTCTCTTCAAGGTGCTGCGTGGACAGAACAATCGAAGTCACGTCAACAGGCTCGCCATTCTCATAACGCACCGTGACCTGACTTTTCGCATCCGGACCCAGACGACCGGCGTCGCCCTCTCCGGCGTGACGGGCGACCGCCAGATCCTGCAGAATTTTGTGGCTGTAATAGATTGGCGCCGGCATCAGCGCATCGGTTTCGCGGCAAGCGTAACCAAACATGATGCCCTGATCGCCCGCGCCCTCGCTGTTGGCGTCCGCAGCGTTATCGACGCCCTGAGCAATGTCCGCAGACTGACCATGCAGGAGAACCTCAACGTCAGCCGTTTCCCAGTGAAAACCGTCCTGCTCATAGCCGATGTCGCGAATGGCGTCGCGCGCAGCGTCAACAAAAAGAGCCGGCTTCACGCCGCCGCCGCTCGCCATGAGCGCTTCGGGCGCGCGCACCTCGCCGGCGATGACGACCTTGTTCGTTGTGGTCAGCGTTTCGCAAGCGACCCGCACATCCCACGCATTCATGCCCGCGGCGTCAGCTTCCCGATAGATCAGGTCGACAATCTCATCGGAGATGCGGTCGCACACCTTGTCAGGATGACCTTCGGAAACACTTTCACTGGTGAACTGGTAGGATTGACGCGCCATTTCGGGGAAGCCTCTCATATAAAGAAAAGTTTATATGCCGCGCCTATAGCGAAAGCCTGGCGCGCTGTCCAATCCGCAGGGATCGCAAGGCGATAAAATTTGCGCCAATCACGCTCAACCGGATTTTCCGGATTCTGTTTCTGCGATCGAACGCACAAGCTCGAGTACCCGTTTGCGCACTTTAGCGTCTTCGATTTCCGAAAAGTATCGGCAAAGCTGGATGCCGTCGGGCGAGTTGACGAGGTCCATGAACGGGTCTGTCGGTTCGTCTTCCGCAAACCCTGTCGCCGCCCCGATCATATCGCCAATATCGTCGTAGAAAAACTGGATCGGAACCTCGAGGACTTCAGAGAGCTGAAACAGCCTACCCGCCCCAACCCGGTTGGCCCCTTTTTCGTATTTCTGCACTTGTTGAAACGTCAGTCCGAGAGACTTGCCCAGGGCTTCCTGGCTCATGCCAAGGCGAATGCGTCGAAGTCGGATGCGCGCACCGACATGCTTGTCGATATCATCCGGCCCGCCTTTGGTTTTTCGCTGAGGCTGGCTCGCCATCGGCGCACTCTCTTTTTCATTCGCGCCCTTGGACGGGCGCGCTGTAGACGCAATTTTCGTCATGCTGTTCCCTCCCCAGGCGCTCCCCGTTGAGGCGCGCCCGACAGATCCGTTCCGGATCAGCGCCTTATAGCCGCCGCGCCGCCATCGCGCAAAGGTTGCAGTCAGTCCGGTTCGCGAGCGCCTGGTTGAAAGCCAAATCGCGCCGCCGCCAGAAACGCAAGCGTCATCATGCAGAACAACCAATCCCCGGCCCGTTCATAAAGGGTCGAGGGCAACGCCCGCGGCAGCGGCGCTTCAATCTTGCCGGCAGAGTACAGTTTCAATCGCTCCAAAATCCGGCCCTTGCCGTCAATCAGCGCTGAAACGCCGGTATTGGCGGACCTCGCCATGGGCAGCCCGGTTTCGATCGATCTAAGGCGAGCCTGGTCCAGATGCTGGCGCGGTCCGGAGGTGTCTCCAAACCAGGCGTCATTCGTGACTGTAAGCAACCACTCCGGCCGTTCCCCGCGCGGGTACAGCGCCTGGGGGAAAATCGCCTCATAGCAAATAAGCGGGGCAAAGCTCGACCCCTGCACTGTCAAAGTCCGCGGGCCGTCGCCGGGCGTGAAGCCCGCATCGCCATAAGGTGTCAGCTGTGAGAGGCCGATTGACTGGATCAAATCATAGAACGGCATGTATTCGCCAAACGGGACAAGATGATGCTTGTCGTAAAACTTCGCCGGGCTTGTCTCTCGGCCACGGAGATCCAGCACCATAACCGAATTGAAATAAAGGTCTGTCCGCGATGGACTGCGCTCGCGCCGGACAGCGCCGGAGACCAGAACGCTTTCTTGCGGAAGGTCCCTACGCAGAACATCAAGCGCAGCGTCTGCCTCGTTCAACAATGGCGCTGCGTTTTCAGGCCAGATGATGAACAAAGGCGCATCGGCAGGCGCGCGGTCTTTCGACAGATCCAGCGCACGATAAAAATTATCGCCCCATTTATCGGGATTGATTTTATCGCGTTGCTCAATATTCGGCTGAACAATGCGCACATAGGCGGAAGGGCTCGCTTCGTCGCCAACATCAAGAAGCCGAATAGCGCCAACGCCGAAAATCAGTGCAGTTCCCGCCGCCAGAACAAAAAAGCCGGACAAGCCGTGTTTGCGCTCACCTTTCGCGCCCATGCCTGCGGCTGGCGCGGCGCAAAGAAAAATCACGATCAAGCTTAATCCGTATGCTCCCCACCAGGCGGCGGTCTGGGTGCCGACAGCGCTTCCGGCCAGCGATTGCCCGACAAGGTTCCACGGCAATCCGGTGAGAATGTGCCCGCGAAGATATTCGAATACTGCAAACACGCCTGCGAAAGCGAAGATTCTCGGCCAGCCGGGTCGCCAACACAATGTCGCCGACAACGCCGCCGCACCGGTAAAAAGCCCAAGCCCTGCCGGCATTCCGAAGATTGCAAGCGGCGCAAGGGCAGCGAACTGATCGGCCTGGACAAAAAAGGAAAACGACATCCAGTAAACGCCGATCAGAAAATAACCGACCCCCCAAAGCCAACCGATCCAGAAGGCCGAACGGCGCGGATGCGGACGCTCAACCGCGCCGTCTATCATCAGCACAAGGACAGAAAGGGAAACCGGAAGCAACGGCAGCGCATAAACGGGCGCCATAGCCAGGGCGCCAATAGCGCCGGCGAATAGCGCAGCCGCAGCCCGCCGCCACCCGGCAAGGTTTGAGATGCCGTCAAAAAAAGCAGCGCCCGTCTCAGTCATAGCGCCGATGCGCGGAAGAAATCCCTGCATCCGGAAATCGCCTGTCTATTCAGCCGCTTCATTTTTTGGCGCTGCGGCGGGACGAATGCGCAGGCGTCGCACTTTGCGCGCGTCCGCTTCTACGACTTCAAAATCCAACCCGGCGCCGCCGGCAATCACTTCGCCGCGCTGAGGGACGCGTCCGGCCATCGATACGACATAGCCGCCGACCGTATCGACTTCATCATCTTCAGCCTCCAGAAGAATTCCTGTTTCTTCCGCGAAATCCTCCAGCTCAACACGCGCGTCGGCGTCCCAGCCGCCATCATTCGCCGCACGGACAGACGGGTCGTCGACCACATCATGTTCATCATTGATCTCGCCAACGATCTCTTCAATCAGGTCTTCAATGGTGACGAGCCCGTCCGTGCCGCCATATTCATCAATTACCAAAGCCATATGAATCCGCGAGGCCTGCATGCGCAGCAACAAATCCGTCACCGGCATGGACGGCGGCGCATAAAGCACATCGCGGCGTATGGAGGCCAGCACGGGCTGCTCGGAAGGGGCGCACGCATTATCTTCGGATATGAGCCGCACAACGTCCTTGATGTGGGCCATGCCCACGGGGTCGTCGAGATCGCCGCGATAAATCGGCATGCGCGAGTGACCGGCGTCCGCAAACTCGCGAACGAGGTCCGGCAGCGGGGTCTCAATCTCGACTGCGTAAATGTCAGCGCGCGGCGCCATAACATCCACAACCTTTTTGCCGTCAAAGTCGATGACGCGCTCAATCATTGCCCGGCGCTGTTCATTAGGCGCGCCGCCTTCGTCATCGCCGTTTTCTGAAAAGCTTTCCGCCTCGTCAGCAGCGGCCTCGCCGGAAAAGGCGTTCATAAGCCTGTTGAAAAAACTGCCTTTGCGCTTGGCGTCCCCACGCGCCGGTCCGTCGCCATTCATCATTCTTTCTCCGCAGGATCACGATATGGGTCGGCAATCCCCAGCCCCGCCAAAATATCGACCTCCGACCGCTCCATTTCTGCAGCCTCGTCATCAGCCTGATGATCATACCCGATCAAGTGCAACATGCCATGAATAAGAAGATGCGCAGCGTGGCTCTCAAGACTGATGGCCAGCGCTTGCGCCTCATCGCGGCACGGCTCGTACCCAAGTGCGATATCGCCCAGAAAACCCTGGGTATGAAGAGTGTAGTCATCTGCTGGAAAAGACAAAACGTTGGTCGGACGATCCTTGTCTCTGTAAACTTTGTTCAGGGAACGCATTTCCTCAGCGTCTGTGAACAGAACAGCCACGCCGCCGCGGGCGCGCGCAAATCTGGCCGCCACAGCGCCGGCGCATTGCTCAGCGAGGGCGGCGGCGTCGATCGCGCGCCATTCGACGCATTCAATGCGAGCGTCCGCATGCTGTCTTGGCGATAAGGACATTTCCATCAGGACCGGCGCCTGTTCTGATCGCGCTTGTCATAAGCGTTGATGATACGAGCGACCAGAGGATGGCGCACAACATCGACCGCGGTAAAGCGCGCCTCTGCAACGCCGTCGACGCCGGACAAAACTGCGAGCGCATCAGCAAGACCTGAGGGTTGTCCGTCCGGCAAGTCCGTCTGCGAAGGATCGCCGGTAATCGCCATATGCGCCCCTTCGCCAAGCCGGGTCAGGAACATTTTCATTTGCTCAGGCGTTGCGTTTTGCGCCTCGTCAAGAATAACCGCAGAGCGCGCCAGCGTCCGCCCGCGCATGAAAGCGATCGGCGCAATTTCAATATCGCCGGCGGCAATGCGGCGCTCTACGTAATCCGCATGCATCATATCGTGCAATGCGTCGTAAAGCGGACGTAGAAAGGGGTCGACTTTTTCTTTCATGTCGCCGGGCAGAAACCCGATACGTTCTCCGGCCTCCAGGGCAGGGCGCGACAGGATAATCCGGTCCACCGCATCGCTGAGCAGCAAGCCGACAGCATGGGCGACAGCGAGGTAAGTTTTGCCTGTGCCCGCGGGACCAACGCCAAAGGTCAGATCATGACCTGCCAGCTTCTCCAAATAGGCTGCCTGGTTCGGCGTGCGAGCAGCAATCTGGCGCTTGGGAGTCTTTATGGTGCGCAACTCAGCAGCGGCAGCTTTTGGCGAGGCCGTCGCATCAATATTGCGCGCTGCTGCGCGCACATCCTCTGCGGCAATGCTTAAGCCGTTTTTCAATCGCTCATAAAGCCGTTCCAATGCGGCGATCGCATAGGCGCGCGCGCCCGTCTCTCCGCTGACAGCAAAGCGATTGCCGCGGGGATCGATCCGGACATCTAACGCGTCTTCAAGAATGGCGAGGTGAGCGTCATGGGCCCCTGCGAGATCCGCGGCGAGGCGATTGTCGTCGAAATCAATATGCGTAACTTCGACGGCGTCGTGTTCGCTTAATGTGCGTTCGCTCAAGCGGCGTCCTCACCCTCATCCATCAAGGCGCCGGCGAGCGCATTTGGCGTGGCGCCTTCGATGCTCACCGGCGCAATTGACCCTAGCATGGATTGTGGCGCCGTGACGTGAACGCTTTGCAAATATGGGGAGCGTCCGACTAGCTGCCCCTCATGGCGACCGGGTTTTTCGAATAGAACTGGCAGGGCCTTGCCAATCTGCGCCTCGTTGAAGGCCCGCCGCTGGCGCTCAAGCAACGCCTGAAGGCGCGCAAGACGCTCTTCTTTCTCTGGTTCGGCGACCTGTTTCGGCATGGCCGCGCCTGGCGTTCCCGGCCGGCGAGAATATTTGAACGAATAAGCCGATGCGTACCCGATCTCTTTGACGAGAGACAATGTCTCTTCAAAATCCTCGCTCGTTTCGCTTGGGAAACCAACGATGAAGTCACCTGAAAGAGCAATATCAGGCCGTGCGGCGCGAATTTTCTCGATCCAGCGGCGGTAGTCCTCAGCGGTATGGCCGCGGTTCATGGCCTTGAGGATCTTGTCCGAGCCCGCCTGCACTGGGAGGTGCAGATACGGCATAAGCTTTTCTTCCTCGCCGAAGGCCGCAATCAGGCCTTCATCCATGTCTCGCGGATGGGAGGTCGTGAAACGGATACGCTCTAGCCCGTCGATTTTCGCCAGATGCCGGCATAGCTCGCCGAGCCCCCATTCGCCGCCTTTTTTGTCGCCTGCCGGCGCGGCGCCGGCCCATGCATTGACGTTCTGACCGAGGAGCGTGATCTCGCGCACCCCTTGCGCGGCGAGCGAGCGCGCCTCGCCGACAACCGCTTCGACAGGCCGCGAGACTTCCGGCCCGCGAGTGTAGGGAACAACGCAAAAGGTGCAGAACTTGTCGCATCCTTCCTGAACCGTAACGAACGCCGTGGGCCCGTCCGCCTGCCGGTTTGCAAGGCGATCGAACTTTTCCTCCACCGCGAAGTCGGTCTCGAGGATCTCATTTTCAGCGCGCGCCTTGCGGGCGATCAGCTCCGGCAGACGGTGATAGGCCTGCGGCCCGACTACCATGTCGACGACCGGCGCGCGGGCGGTTATTTCAGGCCCTTCCGCCTGCGCCACGCATCCGGCGACGGCGATGGTCATATCCCCGCCGGCCTTGGCCCGCGCAGTTTTGAATTTCTTGAGACGACCGAGGTCGGAGTAGACCTTTTCGGCCGCTTTTTCGCGAATATGGCAGGTATTCAGAATGACCAGATCCGCTTCATCCGGCGCATCGACGGCGCGATAGCCGATCGGCTTGAGCAAATCCGCCATGCGTTCAGAATCATAGACATTCATCTGGCACCCGTAAGTGCGGATGAAGACAGATTTTCCCTGTTTCTGCGCGGTTTCAGACATGTCGACCATATGTTTCAGAAGCGCCGCTATGTAGGCGGGACAGGCTTTGGATGCAATGGAAAGCTCCCTGCACACAAATCGGCGCGAATCTCGAGCCTGCCGCTCGCGCGGTTGTTATAAGGCTTGTTTTGCGAATTCCTGCAGAATTTTCCAAATTAACGCTATCCAGCAATACCTATGTGAGTTTGAGTAAATGCGTTTGTTATCTATCGTCAGTGTGATTGCAGTATCCGCCGCCTCCTTAGGCGCAGCATCGGCTGAAGATGCGAGCACCGAAGCGGCGGCGCCAGTCGTCGTTGAACTGTTTACCTCGCAATCATGCTCGTCGTGCGTCGCGGCGGCGACTTATGCTGCAGATCTTGTCAGACGCGACGACGTTGTCGTCCTTGGCTGGCATGTGGACTATTGGAACAGCCTGCGCACGCGTGAGGGCCAGTGGGTCGACCCCTATTCCAGCGCCGAATACACTGAGCGCCAAAGGCAGTATAACCGCAATCTGCGTTCCAGCAGTTCCGTTTACACTCCGCAGATTGTCGTTGACGGCGCAGTCGAAGCGATCGGATCAGACCGCCGGGTTGTCAATCGTCAGATTACGGAAGAAGCACAGCGCCAGTCGTCGACCCGCCTCGCCGCGGAGCGTACGGGCGACGTCATCGAAATTGCTGTTGACGGACAAAGCGACGCGGAGATTTTTGTCGCTTATTTTATGCCGAACGCGCAAACCGCTGTTCGCGGCGGGGAAAACGCCGGCGTTAAATTTACGGATGTGAATGTGGTCACAGAATTGCGCGCAGTCGGCTCAATTGACAGCGGCGGCGGCGCTTTTTCAACGCCGGCGCCCGAAGACGGCTATTCCTGCGCAGTCCTTGTCCAATCGCCTGGACAAGGAGAAATCCTTGCAGCGCAATATTGCCCTGCCGGCTAAAATTTATTCTGCAGCAACGAACTTCGCGCCCTCAGCGGCGACGTCTTTGACGTAATCCTCACGCGCCTGGCGATTGATCTCGTCAAAATCTTCTGCGCGCTTATTGTCGTTCTCCGACAAAGCTTCATAGTCGACATCGGCAAAACCGATCACGCCCATTTCAGTATAAGCATTCTGAATTTTATCAGACCACAGACCAATATCGCGCACAATTGGAACGATGCGCTGGAATAGAACCTGCCGGAAATGCTGTTGAAAGCCTGACTCGCGCTGCGCATCGAGCATTTCTTTGACTGGCAAACCAAGATGTTCGTAAAGCTCCTTGGCTTCGAAGCGATCACGCATGTGATAGCAGGCCTCAACGAGAAATTCTTCGCGCTCATCGCGTTCGGCCTGCGTCAATTGCGGGTAATATTCCTTGAGCGTCAGGCGGCCGAAAGCAACGTGACGGGACTCATCCTGCATGACATAGGCGTTGACCTGCTGCGCCAGCGGATTTTGCGAAATCTCACGGATATTGTTGAACGCCGCGAGCGCCAGACCCTCGATCACAACCTGCATGGCGAGATACGTCATGTCCCAGCGCGAATCACGCAGCGCCTGATCCACAAGCGTTTGCAGCGGACCCGTCATTGGATAGGCGACGCCGAACGACTGTAGAAACTTTTTATACGCCTCAACGTGACGCGCTTCATCCATGACCTGGGTGGAGGCGTAAAACTTGGCGTCGAGGTCGGGCACCTGCTGAACAATTTTAGCCGCGCAGATCAGCGCCGCCTGCTCACCCTGCATAAACTGTGAGATCATCCAGGATTGTGTGTGCCGCCGAAGCTCGGCTTTCTCCTTATCATTCATCTTCGCCCAGATCGGCGTGTGATAGGGACCGCTCATCTCATCCGGGATCTGCATCGGATTTTCTGAATCAAGTTCAAGGCTCCAGTCGATGCGCTCCAGCGCATCCCACTGCATGTCTTTACCCTTCTGGTAGAGATGCATCATCTGCTTGCGACCATCGTCGTAATCCCAGTCAAAAGCAGCCTCAAAGCCCTGGGGGACTGTCCAGACCGGATCAATATCGGGAATTGGATAAAGTTCGCGCAGAGAAGCCATTTGTATCCTCCAGACGGGTTTGCGGAACAGCCATCGCCGCATGAGTAAACTGATCAGTGTAATACACTGGTGAGTTTACACTTTCATGTCAATCAGATCGGATAAAAATTAAAATTTTCTGCTGTTTCGCTGCAGTAAAATGGCTGTGAACACTAGAGAGTACGCGCAGACAAACGACGCCGCACTTATTGCGCTTGATGCGCAAGAAAACGCTCAGGCGTCTTTCTTGTCGAGCGGCACGCCGTAAAGCTCAAGACGGTGATCCACGAGCTTGTATCCATGCTCCTCGGCGATCCGCTTTTGCAGCTTCTCGATTTCATCGTTAACGAATTCAATAACTTCGCCAGAGCGCAAATCGATCAGATGGTCGTGGTGCTTTTCGCTGGCCTCTTCGTAACGGGCGCGCCCGTCCTGAAAATCATGGCGTTCGACCACGCCGGACTCCTCAAAAAGGCGCATCGTCCGGTAAACGGTTGCGATTGAGATGTTGGCGTCAATTTCCGCAGCGCGACGATGAATTTCCTCTACATCGGGATGGTCCTCGGCCATCGACAAAACGCGCGCAATCACCTTGCGCTGTTCGGTCATGCGCATGCCTTTTTCGATGCAGAGTTTCTCAAGTCGGTCCATCGCTTGCCTCCAATCAGGGCCTTGTCATAGAGCGGTGCGCAGCGCCAGCGCAAGCATCGACGCTCTTACAATATCTTGCGCATCAAAAGCGCATCGGCGCCGTTGCGATAATAGCCCTTTCGACGCCCCGCCGAAACAAAGTCACAGCCCTCATATAGCGCGATCGCCGCCTTATTGCTTGTGTCAACTTCAAGAAACACCGCAGTAGCGCCGCCGCGTTGCGCGTCGCTCAGAACGCGTTTCAACAGCGCTTTGGCTATGCCTTTTCGCAAAGCGGCATGCGCAACGCCGATTGTCAGAATTTCCGCCTCATCCGCTGCAGCGCGCCAGATGGCAAAGCCCGTCAGCGACGGACCATCGCCTAGCGAAAGCAAGATATGCGCGCCCGGCGCTTTGAAAGCGCCGGCAACGGCGTCGGCGCCCCAGCTTCGCTCGCCAAATGCGTCCCGCTCCAGTGCGATCAGCTGCGCTGCGTCTTGCAGCGTCGCCGCACGAATGCGCACATCACCCACCGGGTGTCGGGCCTAGCTTCACGGCGGGCGGCTTAGCATCGGGCGCACGAAGATAGATCGGGGCCGGCGGCGCTGTGGGGTCGTCCGCGGCCGCGGCCAATTTTGCAACGATCACAGGATCAATCTGATCCTCTCCTTCGATGCGCGCCCATCCATGCGGGGCGGCGCCTAGCCCGGCGCCGGAACCGGTTAGAACGACATCGGCGCCGGCGGCGGCGCGGGAGAGTTGCGCAAACGCCTCCTCAGGCGGGGCGACAAAGTCAGTCGCGATGCAAACGCCGTCGCGGTCATAAAGCCCGGCGTAGACCTCGCCTCGTCTCGCATCGATCATCGCCGCCGCCGCACGCGCATCGGATTTCTCCATTGCTTTTGCAGACAGGGCCGCAAGGCTCGAAACACCAACAGCCGGCGCATTAGCTGCGAGCGAGAAAGCGCGCGCGAAAGACAACGCCACGCGCACCCCGGTAAAACCGCCGGGCCCTGCAACAACGCCGATGCGATCGATTTCCAGGGGTTCAACGCCGGCCTCCCCTATGGCGGCCGCGACCATGGGGGCAAGGTGCTCCGCATGCCCCCTTTCCATATTGACAGCGCGAACACAGAGCGGAGCCCCCTCGCGCGTTATGGCGACGGAACAGCGCTGGATCGCCGTATCGAGCGACAGGATCAGCATGCGCAGCGCCTGTGTCGCCGCTCAGCAACCATCAGCTTCAGACAATCTCGCAAACATCTTCAAAGTCGAAGCGCGGGCTCCGCTCGAAAAGATTTTCGTCCGTGCCATAGCCGATATTGCAGAGGAAGTTTGATTTATAGGTTGTGCCGGAGAAAAACTCGCTATCGACCCCATCCTTGTCGAAGCCTGACATCGGTCCGCAATCAAGACCAAGCGCACGCGCCGCAACCATAAAATATGCCCCCTGCAACGTGCCGTTTCGGAATGCGGTCTCCTTGATTAACTCCTCATTGCCGACAAACCAGCTTTTGGCGTCCGCATGCGGGAAGAGCGTTGGAAGATGCTCGTAAAACTCCATGTCATGGGCAATGATCACACAGACCGGCGCTGACATTGTTTTTTCGAGGTTGCCTTCCGACACATGCGGCTTCAGTCGCGCCTTGCCCTCTTCGCTGGAAACGAAAACATATCTCGCGGGCGAGCAATTGGCGGAGGTCGGACCCCATTTCTTAAGGTCGTAAACCGCCTGCATCAACGCGCGGGAAACATCCCGCTCTTCCCAGCCATTATGCGTTCTCGCTTCACGAAAAATAACATCGAGGGCTTCATCATTGATAATTTTTTCGGACATAGAGTTTCGCCAATCCCGCTACATGCAAATGCCGTTACTTTTCGTAACGGAAACCAAGTTCCAAGCTCACCTGATAATAGGCGACTTTGTTATTGTCGATGTAGCCGCGCGTTTCGACAACCTCAAACCAGTCGAGATTCTTGATTGACTTCGACGCCGTCGTCACAGCGTTTTCGATGGCGTCCTCAATCGATTTTTTTGAGGTGCCGACAATTTTGGATACGGAATAAACATTATCTGACATCTTGGATCTCCTTTGCTTATGGCGCTCTAACACCTCCAGCAAAGCAAAGTCCCCAACAATGAGCAAATAATTATGCCGCCGCTTCCACCCGAACGACCTCCGGCACATAGTGCTTGAGCATGTTTTCGATGCCGGCTTTGAGCGTCATGGTCGAGGACGGGCAGCCGGCGCAGGCGCCTTGCATCGATAAAAACACAACGCCGGTGCGCGGCTCGAAATGTTTAAAAACAATGTCGCCGCCGTCCGCCGCCACGGCGGGGCGCACCCGGGTTTCGATCAATTCGATGATCTGTTCGACGGTTTCGCGATCCTCGCCTTCATAGTCTTCAAGCGGGGTTGCGGGCGCCGACGACGCAGCCTCTGCGCCCTCTTTCAAGACTGGCAAGCCGGCGAGGAAAAAGTCAGCAATGGCGCCGAGAAGCGCCGGTTTAATGTGCATCCATTCCGCAGCTTCCGATTTGGTGACCGTGATAAAGTCGCCGCCCAGATAGACGCTCATGACCCCGTCCGTGTCGAACAGGGTCGCGGCAAGCGGCGAGCCGGCCTGGGCCGTCTCAAGCGTTGGGAAATCCATGCCCAGGGCGCCGATGCCCAGAACAGGGCGACCGGGCAGAAACTTCAATGATTGCGGGTTCGGCGTGTCTTCGGTCTGAATGTACATGGTCGTTGGACTGCTTTCTGTTTGGTTTCTAGCTAAGCAGCCAAGGCCGTAATCGCAACCCGGCGCCTGGGGACTTCTGAGGCGTTTGAAAAATTCAGCCCGCCATTGAACAACCGTCAAACTTGTGTGTTTGATAGCCATAGGGGGTATCGGGGAAGCCGCATGGATCAGCATAATGCACAGGGAAGCGCCGGTTCGCTTGGGGAGCGGTCGCAGGAACTGCTGGCCAATGCAGGCGATAACGCCGCGGCGCTATGGGGCTGGCTGCGCGCCGAAGGCCCGGAACAGGCGCTGCTCGCCGCGATCGCCATCGGGCTCTTTCTGGGCTTGCGCATCCTGCGGGCGTTTTTATGCGGCGCCTTGCGCTCGCGCAAACGCCCGGACAATGCGCCGCGTAATGTCGCCTCGGCGCTGATCGGCGGGACCTGGTCGTTGTTTTTGTTGATTCTGTCGCTGCAGCTTGTGGCGCCGTTCGCAGAAAATTTGAGCAACGCCGCCGGAGATGCGCTGTCGACGCTGTTCATGATCGGCCTCATCATTCAGGGCGCGGTCTGGCTACGGATTCTTATCCGCGCGATTTCCACCGGCTATTTGTCAAGCGCCGGTCATGACGGCGGACCGGGCTCCACCGCGATGACGCTGATCAAGACGCTGTCTGGCGTTCTGATCTGGGCGGTCGCTGCGGTCATGATCCTTACCAATCTCGGCTATGATGTCGGGCCGATCATCGCCGGTCTCGGGATCGGCGGCCTCGCCATTGGCCTCGCCTTGCAGAATGTCTTCAAGGACCTCTTCGCCTCGCTGTCGATTATATTCGACCAGCCTTTCGTGCGCGGAGACTTCATTAAGTTCGGCGGCGGTGAGTATCAGGGGCAAGTTGAAAAGATCGGCATGAAGACGACGCGTCTGCGATCCTTGAGCGGCGAGCAGATCATTGTCGGCAATGCGCAGATTCTGGACAAGGAAGTCCGCAATTTCCAGCGCATGAACGCCCGGCGCGCCGCTTTCGACATTGGCGTTGTCTATCAGACGCCCCATGCGGCGCTGCGGCGCGTGCCGGAACTTGTTGAACAAGCGGTCGGCGCCGTTAACGGCGTTCGCTTCAACCGCTGCCGACTGAAATCGTTCGGCGATTCTGCGATTGTTTTCGACACGGTCTTCTGGGTCGACGACAACGCCTATGATATTTTTCTTGAGCGCCAGGAGGCCGTGCTGCTCAACATCCACGCCGCTTTTGAAGACAATGCGATCAGCTTTGCCTACCCCACACGCTCCGTACACATCGAGACTGCGCCCGCAAACATTTAAGTGATCGGACCGGCGCAAGGGCCGTCTTGCCTCGCTGGCGGCAAACGCGTAATCGCTTGATAAATAAGAGCAAAGAGACGAGGCGGTTGATGGAAGACGACACAATCAAGGTATCGGACGAAGAGGCGCTCGATTTCCACGCCCGCGGCAAGCCTGGCAAGCTTGAGGTCACGCCGACAAAACCGATGGTGACGCAGCGGCATCTCTCGCTCGCCTATTCTCCGGGCGTAGCCGCTCCGGTGAAAGCGATCGCCGAGGACCCGGACACCGCCTACGACTACACCTCCAAGGGCAATATGGTCGCCGTCATCTCCAACGGCACCGCCATTCTCGGTCTTGGCGATTTGGGCGCCCTTGCTTCAAAGCCGGTGATGGAAGGCAAGTCCGTTCTGTTCAAACGCTTTGCCGATATCGATTCCATCGATCTGGAAGTCGACACCAAAGATCCCGAAGAATTTATCAACGCCGTCAAATATCTCGGACCCGCTTTCGGCGGCGTCAATCTGGAAGACATCAAGGCGCCGGACAGTTTCATCATCGAGCAGCGCCTGAAGGAAGAGATGGACATTCCCGTCTTCCACGACGATCAGCACGGCACTGCGATCATTGCCGCCGCGGGCTTGTTGAACGCGCTCGATATTGCCGGAAAGTCAATTAAGGATGCGAAAGTCGCCGTCTCCGGCGCCGGCTCAGCAGCGCTCTCCGTTGTGAGCCTTTTTAAAGCCATGGGCGTGCCGCACGACAACGTGCTTGTCAGCGGCCGCAAGGGCATTCTCTATCGCGGCCGCGAAGAAGGCATGGATCAGTGGCGTTCCGCGCACGCCGTCGAGACCGACAAGCGGACCCTGGCCGAAGCCATGGACGGCGCTGACGTATGCATCGGTCTTTCCGTCGCCGGCGCGGTTACGCAGGATATGATCAAATCCATGGCGAAGAACCCTGTGGTTTTTGTCATGGCTAATCCGACCCCGGAAATTCTGCCTGAGGATATTCAGGCTGTGCGCGATGACGCAATCATTGCAACTGGCCGCTCAGATTATCCCAACCAGGTCAATAATGTGCTCGGCTTTCCTTACATTTTTCGCGGCGCGCTCGATGCGCGCGCCCGCACGATCAATGAAGAAATGAAAATCGCCTGCGCAGAGGCGCTTGCAAAGCTGGCGCGCGAAGATGTCCCCGACGAAGTCGCCGCCGCTTACGGCAAGCGACTGAGATATGGCGCGGGCTATATCATTCCGACGCCGTTTGACCCGCGCCTGATTTCCGAAATTCCGCCGGCGGTCGCGAAAGCGGCCGCAGACACCGGCGTTGCGCGCAAGCCGGTTGAAAACCTCTACGCCTATAAACATAATTTGGCCGCCCGGCTTGATCCGTCCGCCTCATTTTTACAAAAAATATACTCCTCTCTGCGCGGCAGCGAGACGCCAAAACGCATTGTCTTTGCAGAAGGGGAAGAAGAAGCTGTTGTTCGCGCCGCCTACACCTTTCAGCAAGAGGGGCTGGGCACGCCCGTGCTGATCGGGCGCGAGGAAATGATCAAGAACGCCCTCGCCGACGCCGGCCTTCCTGTAAGTCATGAATTTGAAACCTACCACTCACGCACGGCAACCAATAATGCCGCCTATACGGAGTATCTCTACAAGCGCCTGCAGCGCAAAGGCTTCCTTTATCGCGACGCCCAGCGCTTTGTGAACACGGACAGGAACGTCTACGCCGCCTGCATGCTGGCCCATGGCCATGCGGACGGCATGGTTACAGGCGTCACTCGGCCTTATAATGTCGCGCTCGACAATGTGCGCCTCGCGCTTGATCCGCGACCGGAAGAACGTCTGATTGGTCTGTCAATCATCCTCACCAAAAGCCGGACGCTCTTTATCGCCGACACGAATGTTACGGAATTGCCGAATTCACAAGAGCTTGCCGAAATTGCCGTGCAGGTTGCGCACGCAGCCCGACATCTCGGCTTTACGCCGAAAGTCGCATTCGTTTCTTATTCAAACTTCGGCAATCCTGATACGGAACATGCGCGCCGCGTCGCCGGCGCTGTCGAAATTATGGACAGGAACCGCGATGTCGATTTCGAATACGAGGGCGAAATGACGCCGCGTATGGCGTTGAATGAAAAGTTGCGTCAGCTTTATCCTTTCGCACGCCTTAAAGGCGAAGCGAACGTCTTGATCACGCCGGGCGTCCACTCTGCAGCGATTTCCACCAAGCTGCTTGGCGAGATCGGCGGCGCCATGGTCTTGGGTCCGGTCTTGATCGGGATGAAAAAACCGGTGCAGATCGCTCAGGTCGGCGCTGGCGTTAACGACATTGTAACGCTCGCTGGCATGGCCGCCTATGAGCTTGATAAGGAACATCGAAGCTGGGCGGAGAAAAGCGCCTGACCTCACGAAAAAGTCACGGCAAATTCATTCGCGGAGAAAACAGCATGCAGTTAGTGAAGGCGCGCTTACGGAGGAGCACACAGATGGGCGCAACACTTTCACTGGCTTTGGTACTGATGACAGCAGCGGGCTGCGCAGGACTGCAAACGTCGCTGGAACGGCAGTTTATTCCGACCCCGGTTCTCGCCAACGCGGCTTTTGCGCAAAGCCCTTCTACGCAGACTGCTTCTGCGGAACAGGTGCGCATCGATCACGCCGCATGGGATACGTTTCTAGGCGCTTACCTTATTGAGAGCAGCGACGGGGTTAATCGCGTCAATTACGCCGGCGTCAACGCCGATGCTAAAGCAAACCTCGACGCGTATATCGACATGCTGGAAGCGGTCGATCCTGCGCAGTTGTCACGCGATGAACAGCTCGCATTCTGGATAAATCTTTATAATGCGGTCACCGTTGCCGTCATTCTGGACGCGTATCCGGTGGAGTCAATTCGCGACATCAAGTCAAACCCATTCGACTTCTCCGGCCCGTGGGACGATGACCGCGTCACCGTCGCAGGACAGGCGCTTTCTCTGAATGCGATTGAACATGAGATTATCAGGCCTGTTTTCAAAGACCCGCGCATTCATTATGCCGTCAACTGCGCTTCGATTGGATGTCCGAATTTACGCCCGGAAGCGTTCCGGGCTGAAACCCTTGATCGCGCGCTTAACGAACAGGCTCGCGCTTATGTGAACCACCCTCGCGGCGTTTCGGTCAGCGCAAGAGGAAAAATTACCGCCTCTAAAATCTTTACATGGTATCGGGAAGACTTTGGCGCTGACGAGGCTGCTGTGCTTGACCATGTTCGTCAGTATGCAGATCAGGAATTGCTGGATGCGCTGGACGGAAAAACCAGCATCGACGCCTATGCCTATGACTGGTCCCTCAACGAGACGCCTTAATCCAGTGAGTTCTCGCCGACGCGGCGACGAAACCGGGACGATTGCCGTTTCACCATTGCCGCCGCCCACGGGCGCGGCAACGCCTTCATGAGCCAGGCGATAAATTTGTTCCATGCCCCCGGCACATATACGACATGGCCACGCTCGACCGCGGCGATGGCGCCTTCCACCACGGGTTCCGCCTTCATGAACATGTAATCCGGCAATTGCGAAACGACGTCGCGCGTTTCGTTTACATCGTGAAATTCAGAATAGGTGAAGCCTGGACACAGGGCGGAAACCGTCACGCCGGAGCCCTCGCACTCAGCGGCCAATGATTGAGCAAAACTGACAAGAAACGCTTTCGATGCGCCATAAAGCGTGTGCCCCGCCGAGCCGGGAATGAGACCCGCGAGCGAAGCCACGTGGATAATCTGACCGCAACGGCGGGCGAGCATGCCAGGCACTGCAAGCCGGGCCAGATGCGCATAGCTCGTCATCATCAATGCGATGAAATCGCGATGCGCCTCCCACTCGTTCTCAACATAATGTCCCGGCAAACCGAACCCTGCATTGTTCACAAGAATGTCGATTTCGATATCGCGGTCGGCGACGTCCTGCATGATCCGATCGGGCGCTGAAGGCTCAGAAAGATCGGCGGGAACCGCAACCGTCTTAACCCCAAAATCCGCTTCAAGCGCGTTGCACAAAGCATTGAGACGATCTGCTCGCCTGGCGGTCACGACAATATTGGCGCCTCTAGCGGCGTAAGCTTTTGCGAAAACCTCGCCAATGCCTGCCGATGCGCCGGTGATCAGCGCCCATTTGTTTTTATAATCCATCCTTCCATGCAAGCGCGCATTTGCATCGACCGTCAAGATTTCTCCAGCTTTGCGATAAGACGCTCGCCTTTCACGGCGGAGCGTCTTTTGTATTTCGCTCCGTGCGCGTAAGGTTTTCTTGTCTTCAGGAACAAACCTTTGCGTATCAGGAGTGAAACTGAAGGGATCGGGGCGCGATCAACGTAAAAAATGATGGAGAAGCCCCTATGTTACTCAAAAAAACTGCGATTTCATTTGCCGCCGCCGCATTCACGTTGACGTCTTTCGCCATGGCGCAAAGCGTTACGTTTCGCTACCAGCCAGACGAACTTCAAACGCGTTCCGGCGCCATGAAAACATACAAAAGACTGGAAAAACGCGTTGAGAGAGCGTGTGTCCGACAGGGGCAAAGAACCTTATCCGAAAGACGGTTTGCGGAAGACTGCATGGCGGAACTTAAAGACCAGATGGTCGCCAAAATTGATCATCCGCGCGTCAATCAACTTCATGCGCGCGCAGGCGGAACATTATACATCGCCGGCGAATAATAAGCCCTCCGGCGGCGATGGCGGGCGCGCCGCGGCGCGCTCGCACTGAAGGCGGAAGCTCCCAGAAACGCGCCGATAAGCGGATAAATATAATTCAGATTGCCTGTCTGAGATAGAATAATCCGGGAGACCGCAAACGACGCCATCGCGCCGGCGAATGCGATCAGCAGCCATCTTATTGAAGGAGGCCCCGTCTTCGCCTCCTTCATGGCGATGTTGATTGCAATGACCATCATCGCGATGAAAATAATCGGGCCGGGAAAACCGAGATCAACGGTTAGCGACAGATAATAATTATCGAGCGACAATGTTCGCCCGACAAAACCGACCACTTTTGCAGCCCTGCCTGTGCCGTATCCGATGACCGGGCGCTTTTTGATGCTAGGCCAGCCCATCTTGATCTGGTCTATGCGGCTTTCTGATGAGCGAGAAGCCGCCGTGCCGGCGCCGCCGGTGATCATCTTATAGGCGACGGCGCCCATAATCGGGGATGCGGCGATCAGCATAACTGATGCAAGACCGATCGCAGGTCGGAACTTATACTGGCGCGGATCCCTCAGCACACGCAGCACAAGCGCGCCCAGCGTTACGCCGGCGCCGGCGACAACGCCGAGCAGCGCGCCGCGGGACCCTGTCGCCAAAGCCCCCATAACGATGAGGCAAAACGCCAGCGCCCAGAAAGCCCGACCCCAACCCTTGCCCGACAAAATCAGGACAATGGCGAACGGCGCCGCCAGGCCCAGAAATTCGCCTAGGGAAATCGGATGCGTGTGTGTCGACTGCGCGCGAAACACGCCGTCGCGGCTTTTTTCCAGCTCAATAATTCGCAGCCACTCGCCATCTGACAAAAAGATCGGCGCCAGTTTCGACGCAACCAACGTATTGGTCGCAACCTCGCCAATAGCGATCGCGCCGGCGGCGGCTGCGCCGATTACGCTTGCGACGATGATGGTTCGAAAATCCCGCCATCGGCGCACGTAAGCAACGCATATGCAAAACGGCAAAAGCCAAATCATAATCTGACGGAAAAAATACTGCGCTGCAAAGCGAGTTCCTTCAGCCAGAGGAATGCTGAGCAGACACAGGACGAAAAAACCGAGCACCGAGGCGGCGAGCCACCGTCGGCGAAGCAGGGCGGTCAGAAAAACGCCGCGCCGCCATGGCGATGCAACCATGTCATAAATCCAGATCAGCGACAGCAGGTAAAAAATAATCCGCGGCGGCGTCAAAATCGGCAAAGAGCCAATCGATACGTTCACATAATTGGGCCAGAACGGCATTAAGGCCGCCCCAGTCAGCACCAGTGGCCAAACCAGACGCCGCGGGAAGGCGCGCGCGCGAGGCGCTGCGCCAAGAATGAAAAAAAGCGCCGGCGCAAGAAACAACGGAAATGCGAACGGAAAGAACAGGGTCGCCGCCGTGGCGAAAGCGACATAGCCGGTGAAGGCTATAAAGCCCAGAATGACAATAATATTCCTGCGCATACGCGCATAGGGGGCGCTGACGGCGCGCGCAAACGGATCGGATATCATTGCCGGGTCATTCACCCGAAAAAACTTAAAAGCCGCGATGATATAAAGGGTTAACGCGCGCTGACGGCAGCAAAACGAGAGTTCGCATAAGATTTGCAGCGACGGCCTTTATCGGCCAATACTGTCCAGGCTTTATCGACAAGGGGTAACCGTTGGAAACTCTTGAGTTTTTCGCCATCATGATCGTCGCGGCAGGCGTCATCGGCTGGTATCTTCAAAATGAAGAAACCGGCGCAGACGGAGAACGCGGCATTCTCGCCCTCAGGCCGGACGCGAAAATCCCGCAACCGAAAGCCAGATCGCGATACAGCATAAAACCCCGCAAAGCGCTGCGCGCCCGCGACCGCGCAACCGTTGAGTCGGTAAAAGCGGCGAGAGAGCCCGCCTCGTCATACCGGGCCATCGATGAGGCAGAGCGCATGCGCCGCAAATTCCGGCGCCAGGACGACGCACGATATCGCGTCAAGGACCGGAAAGCAGACTATACGCCTCCTGAACGCTGACGGGCGCGTCGCTATGTCGGCCTTTGCGATAGGGGGCGGCCCGCTTATGACTACGGCGAAAGGCTGAGAGCGCAATGAAAGACACGAACGAAAACCCCGTCACGCCTGCGGACCACCCCGTCTTGCAGGCGGAAAAAATTGGCGTGCTGATTGTTAATCTCGGCACACCGGATGCGCCGGACGCAAAAGCGGTGAAGCGGTATCTGCGTGAGTTTCTGTCGGACAGACGCATCGTCGACTTGCCGCGCCTCTTGTGGCTGCCAATTCTCCACGGCGTTATCTTGAATGTGCGCCCCGCAGCGACAGCAAAAAATTACGCCAAAGTGTGGATGAAGGATGCTGACGAGTCGCCGCTTCGGTTCTATACGCGCGCCCAGAGCGACGGCTTGTCAAAGGCGCTGGGGCCTGACGTCCAAGTCGACTGGGCGATGCGTTATGGCTCTCCTTCGATCAAAGACCGGCTGACAGCGCTTCAGGAAGACGGCGCTACGCGGATTCTCATTATCCCGCTCTACCCGCAATACTCCGCGACCACGACCGCAAGCGTCATGGATTCTGTTTTTCAGGCTCTTTCAGAAATGCGCTGGCAGCCAGCGCTTCGAACCGCGCCGCCTTTTCATGATGATGCGGCTTATATCAAAGCGCTGGCGGCAGTAACCAGACGGCGCCTTGAACGGCTCGATTGGGAGCCGGAGAAAGTGGTCATCTCATTTCACGGATTGCCCGAACGATATTTTCTGGCGGGGGACCCTTATCATTGCCATTGCCACAAGACCGCGCGCCTTCTGCGAGAGGAAATGCGGTGGGCGGATGATTATTCTCCGCTTGCTTTTCAATCCAAGTTCGGACGTGAAAAATGGCTCGAACCTGCGACGGAAGACACGCTTGTCAAGCTCGCTGCGGCCGGCGTTAAACGGGCCGCGGTCATCACACCGGGATTTACAGCCGATTGCATTGAGACGCTTGAAGAGATTGCGCTTGCCGGGCGAGAAAGTTTTCTGAGCGCAGGCGGCGAAGCGCTTGACGCCATCCCCTGCCTGAACGACGCGCCGGAAATGATCGACCTTCTCGAAAGCATAGCAAGACGGGAAGCGGCAGGCTGGCTCGCCTGATCGTCGATGCAATTTTTTTATTCCGACACCTTCAATCTTAACCTGCCTGAAGGGCATCGCTTTCCCGGTCATAAATACGGACTATTGCGCCAAGCGCTCATTGGGGAAGGCGTTCTTACCAACCGCGCACTAAAGCGCTCCCCCCTGGTGTGCGACAGCGATCTCGCTCGCGCGCATTCCCCTGATTACATCGCCGCCATTGACACAGGCTCAATTGACGCCGCCGCTATGCGACGGATCGGTTTTCCCTGGTCGGAACATGTGGCGCTGCGTGCGCGCGCCACTATGGGCGGCGCCGTCGCCGCCGCACGTGCAGCGCTGCGGGACGGTCTTTCAGGGCAGCTCGCCGGCGGCACGCATCACGCCCATTTTGACTTCGGCTCCGGCTATTGCGTGTTTAATGATTTTGCTGTCGCTGCGCTTTCTCTTCTGGAAAACCGACATGTCGACCGGATTGCAATCATTGACCTTGATGTTCATCAGGGTGACGGGAACGCAGCCATCCTCTCGCCCAGAAAAGACGTATTCGTTCTTTCCGTACACGGTGAGAAAAATTTTCCTTTTCGAAAAGTCAATTCCGACCTCGATATCGGCCTCCCCGACAATATTAAGGATGACGCATATCTGCGTGCGCTTCATGACGCCTTGCCGGCAGTTTGGGCGTTTCAGCCCGATCTTGTGCTTTATCAGGCGGGCGTCGATCCGTTGCGCGAAGACAAGCTCGGGCGCATGGCCTTGACCCACGAGGGGCTTTCGCGCCGCGACCATTTGGTTCTGTCTGAGTGCAAATCCCGCGGCATACCTGTCTCAATGGCGATAGGCGGCGGGTACGCCGACCCGATTAGCGCCAGCGTCGTCGCTTACGCAAATACGTACCGGATTGCAAAAAACCTTTATGGATTTTGAAGCAGTGCGCTTTTAATCCCGCAGGCGCTGCGTTTGAACGAAAACCGCTTGGCCCAGCGCTGCAAATGCATAATGATTGCGCCTTGAATGTTAAGCAGCCTGTTTGAGCGCTATCATGGATGTTTTTGATCCGGATTTCTGGTCCATGCTGACGGATCCGGAGAAATACCGCGCCGTTATTGAAACCCTTGGTCCATGGGCGCCGGCCCTGGCGATTGGATCGGTGATTGCAATTTCGTTCCTGCCCCTGCCGATGCAGGCGGCTGCCGTTGCAAACGGTATTGTCTTCGGTCATGTCGCCGGCTTTTTGTTCACCTGGATCGGCGCCGTGGCGGCGGCGTTTCTTGCCTTCTGGATTGCGCGCTTGCTGGGCAGGCCGGTGATCAATCGCTTTGTCCCGGCGACCGCACTTCTGCGGTTTCAGCGAGCGGTCGACCATCGCGGCACGGCATTTTTATTACTGGCGCGGCTGGTCCCGATTATTCCGTTCACGGTTGTCAATTACGGCTCCGGCATGAGCCCGGTCAGATGGTCGACCTATGCGGTAACATCTGTAATCGGTCTCGCGCCGCCTGTTTTTGTCTTCACTTGTCTGGGCGCACTCATGGAAACCGCGCCGGCGTTGGCCTGGGCCGCGCTCGTTGCAATAATCGCCCTCCTGAGCCTTATCGGCTATTACAAGCGCGCATGGTTGCTGGCGCCGCCCAGAACAGATGACGCGCCGAGTCAATAACTGGCGGCGGGAAAATTAAATTCAGCGCAGCGTTAGTTCAAGATTATCCTGCCGGCCAAACCCTAGAAGCCGCATAGCGTTTTCATCGAATTCAATTATTGAGAATGAATTGCGCTCTGTATCCAACATACCGCTTAGGGTGACGTAATGTACGCCATTGCGTTCGCCATAGCCGCCATCATGATTGTGTCCGTTGATCCACGCGGTTGCTGAGGGATGGCTTTCAAACATGGCGAGGACATCTTCAGCGTTCCACAAATTCAAGTCATGGTCAGGATAAATTGGAAAATGACTGAACGCAACAACGCGCTTACCCTGCCGGTCAGCTCGCGTAAGCAACTTATCGAACCATTCCAATTGCTCTCTGCCCAGGGCACCGTTCCAGTAAAATTCATCTTTGTATTGCTCAGTATGCAACTTGATGCTTTCCTGATGACGATCAGAGCCTTCCGGCCATCCATGGTAGCTGAGATCATTCCCATCAACGGCGACAAAAATATAATTTCCATATTCAAAACTATAATACCGATCCGGCATGCCTAGGACCTTGTGCACGTCAGACTTTTTTTCGTCGATGACGTAATAGTCATGGTTCCCCACGATATGGCGCATGGGATGCGAGAGGGTTGACGTAATATCGTTCAGAATGGCGAAGCTTTCAAAATCCTCTTCAATGAAATCGCCTAAATGCACTACAAATTCGAGATCAAACTCATTGAGAACACCGATTGCTTCTTCGAGCTTTCCTGGCGCGCGCCTGTAAAGGCGCTGTCCGTTCGCCTCTTTGTCCGCATATTGACAGTCCGCAATAGCGCCGATGCTGAAGGGTCCCGCCGGCTTCGGCGTATCGCCGCCGCAAGCTGACAAAAAGACGGCCGCAAGGCCAAGCAGAATGAACCTGGTGTCCATCATAACGGGGCTATTTCTGCTGTCGCATGGCGCACTGCATCCAGAAAAGTCGTTATCTCTTCATCGCTGGTCCGGTAAGAACAAATCAGCCGATGCATTCTGCCGCCGGCCGGGTCACCCGGCGTAATCCATGGATAAAAAACATGGCCGGCTTCGCGCAATTTGTCTGCGACCCCATCTGGAAAGACGGGAAAGACTTCATTGATCTGCGTAGTATAGGGAACTTCGACGTTGTCTATGGCGGCGAGCCCCTCCGACAAGCGCCGCGCCGCACGATTCGCTTTTCCCGCCAGGTCAAGCCACAATTCATTTTCAAAATACGCTTCGAATTGCGCCGCAACGAAGCGCATTTTCGACCAGAGATGCCCGGCGCGTTTACGACGAAACTCAAAATCGGCAGCTTTCTCTCTGTCGAAAAACACGACCGCCTCCGCCGCCAGGCAACCGTTCTTTGTGCCGCCGAAACACAAAACGTCAACGCCGGCGCGCCATGTGAGGTCTGCAGGCGAGGACCCGGTCGATGCGACCGCATTTGCAAACCGGGCCCCGTCCATATGAACCGCAAGGCCGGCGCCTTTGGCAACCTTGCACAAGCCATTTACTTCGTCTGCTGAGTATACTGTTCCGCACTCAGCGCCTTGCGTCAGCGACAGAACCGTCGCCGGGCAACCGTGGGGCGGGCGTTCAGGAAAACCTTTCAGCGTCGCCGTCACCGCATCCGGCGTCAGTTTGCCGGCGAACCCGGCGACAGGCAGGATCTTGGCGCCGCCGGTAAACAGCTCCGGCCCGCCGCATTCGTCCATCTGGATATGGCTCTCTTCGTGAGCAAGGATCATCCCGTAGGGCGGCGTCAATACCGACAGCGCCAGTCCGTTCGCTGCGCCGCCGGTCGAGACAAAATAAACAGCGCAATCCCGCTCAAAGATCTCCGCGAATTTCTCCTGCACGCGCGCCGTTGCGTCATCGCCGCCATAAGCCGGCGCAGCGCCCTCATTAGCGCGCAGGATCGCGTCCATGATCTCCGGCGCAACCGGCGCCCAGTTATCGGAGGCAAATGTCATAATACCCTCGATAGCAAAAAGGCTCGCCGGCGAGAACGCCGTCGAGCCTTTCTCCAGCATAATTTTTATCGTGCGACTTATTCTTCAATCGCAAGAACAGTCACGGTTCCCTCTGCGCCGTCATCGGCCGTGTAGCGCACAGCATCGCCCACTTTCGGTTCGGGCACTGATTCTGCGAAAACGACGCAAGCCTTTGTGTCCGGTCCGGTGACGAAACACATTTTGTTCGCTTCCGCCTCATAGCTATAGGCCGTCGCCGTGCCGTCGGCGAGCGTTGCGCCGCCTTTGCCGTCGAGCGTAACGACATTGACATCGCCGCTGTCACGCTTGAATTCAAGCGTTGTCTTGGCCGCCAGCGCAGGCGAGATCGCCAGGAGCGAAACGGCCGCTGTCAGGAAAAACTTCTTCATGGTGCCTCCCATTTGGTTCGTTAAACGCGCGGCAAGGTAATGGTGAAATCACGCGCCGTCGCCCCGAAAGACTGCGGATGGGGAAAAGTTAATAGACGAGGCGATTTTGAAAGTCGCTGAAGTTACTGCATAGCTCGGCGGCGCCGGCCGCGGTCAGGCGCGCACCGTGTCCGTCAAAAATGTGCCCGCCGCCAAGAAAGCCCCAAACGGTCATGCCCGCAGCGACGCCGGCGCGGACGCCGTTTTCGCTGTCCTCCAGCACAAGGCAGTTTTTTGGCGCAACGCCGACTTTGTCCGCTGCGTACAGAAAAACATCGGGCGCAGGCTTGCCATGATCGACAAGATCCGCGGAATAAACATGCGGCGCGGTGTGATGCCAGAGCCCCATGCGCTTAAGCTTGCTTTCAAGGAAATGCGCGCGCGAGGACGAGGCGACGGCAATCGCCGCGCCGGCGGCCTTGGCATGGATCATAGCGTCGCCAGCGCCGGGAATAACCTCCAGCGCACTCATTTCACGGCGGCGCCCGGCAACCACCTGATCGCCGAGATCATCAGGCGGGGCCGCATTAAGACGCTCACGATAATCCGTACGCACCGCATCAAGGAAAGCATCGTCATGCATGCCGACAAACCGGCGCACATATTCCCCAGGGGAATAAACAAGGCCAAGCGCCTCCAGCACGGCGCGCTCACCTTTGATCGCAAGCACTTCGGAATCGACCAGCACGCCGTCGCAGTCGAAGATTACGGCTTCAAACATAAACAGTCCTTGTTATGAAAAAGCCCCGGCAAACGCCGGGGCTTTCGTAGTGAATTTGAACTCAAGACCAATCAGCCGGCGAGTACGGCAAGCAGCAACAGCGCGACGATGTTGGTGATCTTGATCATCGGGTTCACTGCAGGGCCGGCCGTATCCTTGTAAGGATCGCCAACCGTATCGCCTGTAACCGCGGCTTTGTGGGCTTCGGAACCCTTGCCGCCGTGATTGCCGTCTTCGATATATTTCTTGGCGTTGTCCCAGGCGCCGCCGCCGGCGGTCATGGAAATCGCCACGAAAAAGCCGGTGACAATAACGCCGATCAGCATCGCGCCAACGGCGGAGAGCGCCGCTTCTTTGTCAGCAACCAGCGTAATTGCGAAATAAAGCACCAGCGGCGACAGGATCGGCAACATGGACGGCACCACCATCTCCTTGATCGCAGCGCGGGTCAGCATGTCGACAGCGCGGCCGTAATTCGGCTTCGACGTGCCGGCCATGATGCCTGAATCTTCGCGGAACTGCTTGCGCACTTCCTCAACCACGGCGCCGGCGGCACGGCCCACCGCCTGCATCGCGATGCCGCCGAAGAGGTAAGGCAGCAAGCCGCCAAGAAGCAGCCCGGCGATAACGTAAGGATCTGAGAGTGAGAAGGAGACATTGACCCCTTCAAAGAACGGATATTCATCGCCGTGCTCAGAGAAGTGGCGAATGTCTTCCGTATAGGCAGCAAATAGCACCAACGCGCCGAGACCGGCGGAACCAATAGCGTAGCCCTTTGTCACGGCTTTTGTCGTATTGCCGACCGCATCGAGCGCGTCGGTTGTGTCGCGCACAGAGCCTTCAAGGCCGGACATTTCAGCGATGCCGCCGGCATTGTCCGTAACCGGACCGAACGCGTCGAGGGCGACGATCATGCCCGCCAGCGCCAGCATGGTCGTAACCGCGGTCGCAATGCCATAAAGGCCCGCGAGGTTATAAGTGACAATAATGCCGATCACGATCACGATCGCTGGCAGAGCGGTCGCCTCCATAGACACGGCAAGGCCCTGAATAACGTTGGTGCCGTGACCGGACTCCGATGACTTCGCCACCGACTTCACCGGACGGAAGCCCGTGCCGGTATAGTATTCGGTGATCCAGACGATCAGGCCGGTAATGACGAGGCCAAGCACGCCGCAGATAAAGAGGCTGAGGCCCGTGAACGGATTGCCGCCGGCGGTTGTCCCAATTTCTTCGCTGAAGCCGAAGACCTGGAAGGTGACGCCCGCAATCGCAACCAGCGACAGAAGGCCGGTGACGACGAGGCCTTTATACAACGCGCCCATGATGTTCGTTGAACCTTTGCCCAGCGTGACAAAGAACGTGCCGATGATGGAGGTCACGATGCAGACCGCGCCAATGGCGAGCGGGTAGAACATGAACTCAGCAGCATTCGCAGTGAACAGGATCGAGCCCAGCACCATCGTCGCCGCTACGGTCACGACATAGGTCTCGAAAAGGTCGGCGGCCATGCCGGCGCAGTCGCCGACATTGTCGCCCACATTGTCAGCGATGGTTGCGGGGTTGCGCGGATCGTCTTCGGGAATGCCGGCTTCGACCTTGCCCACCATATCGCCGCCCACATCAGCGCCTTTGGTGAAGATGCCGCCGCCGAGACGGGCGAAAACGGAAATCAACGAAGCGCCGAGAGAGAGAGCGACGAGGCCGTTGACCACGGCCCGGCTTTCAGGCGCATTGCCGAGAACGCCCGTAAGAACGGCGTAGTAGCCGGCAAGGCCAAGCAGCGCGAGGCCGGCGACAAGCATCCCCGTCACCGCGCCGGACCGAAACGCTACGGAAAGCCCCTTGCCAAGGCTCTCAGAAGACGCCTGCGTGGTGCGCACATTGGCGCGCACAGAGACAAGCATGCCGATAAAACCGGCGGCGCCGGAAAGGATTGCGCCGATCGCGAAGCCGATGGCGGGAATAAAGTCCAGCTTGAATGCGAATAACAGCACCAGAAAAACAGCGGCCCCTGCGATCGCAATCGTCGTGTACTGCCGGTTAAGATACGCCGTCGCCCCCTCCTGAATGGCCGATGCAATCTCGCGCATGCGGTCAGTGCCGGTCGGCAACGACAAAACGGAATTGATGGTGAAAGCGCCATATCCAATGGCCGCCAAGCCGGCCAGAATGACCAACCAAAGCTCCAGGCTCATGATGTACCCTTCCTTAGAATCCTTTTGAGTCTGCGCTCGGCAGACCATGTCTTTTGGGAAGGACCGGCATGGCGGCTAACGCCGGAAAACGGCGCGCGCCCTTCAACCAGCCCGCTGAGTCGGCGGGAAACTGGCAAAGGCGCTAACTAAAATCAACAAAAAGTTCAGAAGCGGGCAAATACCAAGGGTCAAGCTGCGCGCTGACGAGCGGCGCCCCTTTCATGCGCTTCCGCATCGGTGATTTGTTTTACCCAAGGATATGTCTTGGCCGTTTCGTCCGTGTAACCAAGATTGCGCGCTGTGGCGCTGCGTGCTCGATCTGACGGATCGGCGTAAAAAGTGCCGAAGATTTTGTCCCAGAAAAATTCTGCGATGCCGAAATTTCCGGACTCATCATGAAAATGATGGGCGAGATGGCGCTTTTTGATCGTCTTCCAGAATTCCGACTTGGGCTCAAAAGCCAAGTGCTGGCCTGCATGCAGGAACTCCGTATAGCAGGTCATGACCACCATGCCGGCGATTGCCGCGGCCGCCGCCGAAACGCCGCCAATGGCGAAACCAATCGGCCCCGCAATCAGCATTATGGGCGGAATTGTCGTATGCAGACCGCCAAACAACACCGAAAGATCATTCGGGAAACGGTGATGATCGTAATGAACGCGCTTCCAAAATCCGGCTAGCCAGGGCGTTTTATACATCCAGCTTCCATGCAGGATAAAACGGTGTGTGATATACCAGGAGATCGGGAAAATCAGCGCGCCTGCAACAAACGCCAACAAAATGTTAACCCAGGATGATGCGGTCACGGCGACAACGCCGATGCAGATAAGGGTGATCAGCGCATAAACCTGAATGCCCGGATAGGTGACGTAAGCTCTGACCAGATCGTCAAATGTCATCCTGTTGAGAAGATATTTCTCCTCTTTCCAAGCTTTATAGCCGACAAACAGCTTTCTCATGCTGCAACCCCTGTATGTTCCGGGTCAGAACTAAGCCGTGACGGCTATGGATTCAACTCCGCCGCAGCATGCGAATGATGTTACAAGCCCGAAATGTAATCAGGATGTAACATGCTGGCGCAATATGTGATGGCGTAACTGATCTGCCCGCCTTGCCGGTTGACCGGACGGCGGTTATTCGCCCAGAATTGGAGAACTTGCAAAGCGGCGGTGAGATTTGAACATGTTGCCGTTATTCGCCACGCAAGGCATTAGTATTTCCCGCGTCCGAAGAGGGGGACTGTCTTGGGCGCATCCTCAAACGCCGGCCTACGCCGGCTTTATGCGGGGGCGTTGATGACCGTCAACCCACTTGAAGATGGGCCACAAACAGCATTGCCGACACCGAGTCGCAATGCATCTCTAGATACTAAGGTCGGCGGCTTCGCCACTGTGCCTGAAGCGCTGGATTATGCGGCGCAAGGCGAAACAGGATACAACTTCTATAATTTGCGGGGCGAGGTTACGCAGCGCCTTTCCTATCGCGAACTTCGCGATCGCGCACAGGAGCTGGCGGGCAAGCTGGCGGCGCGCTTCGAGCGTGGGGCGCGGATCGCCATTGTCGCCGAAACCAGCCCTGATTTTGTGACAACATTTTTCGCATGCCAGTATGCCGGGCTCTCCCCGGCGCCGATGCCGATGCCGGTCAATCTTGGCGGCAAGGATGGCTATATCCAGCAGGTTCGCCAGATGGTGGCCGGCGCAAAAGCTTCAGCCGCAGTGGGTCCGGCTTCCCTTCGCGAATTTCTGAACGATGCCGCCACAGATGTCAGCAATGTCGAAGTTTTCGATTTCGATTCCCTTCATGAATTGTCAGAAAGCAAAACGCCAACGCCGTTCAACGCTGACGAGGGCTGCTATATTCAGTATTCCTCAGGATCGACCAGCGCACCAAAAGGCGTCATCGGCACTCAGCAATCCGTTTGCGCGAACCTGACGTCGATAACGCAACACGGTCTCTACGTCGCCTCAGGCGATCGCTGCGTCAGCTGGTTGCCGCTATATCATGACATGGGCCTGATCGGTTTCATGCTTGCGCCTTTATTTGCACAGATGAGCGTCGACTATTTGGCGACATCGGATTTTGTTCGCCGCCCACTTATGTGGTTGCGCATTATTACTGAGAATAAGGCGACGCTCACCTACAGCCCTTCTTTTGGCTATGATCTCGCCGCCAAGCGTGCGGCCCGCGCCGAAGAAGGATCGATTGATCTTTCAAATCTGCGCGTCGCCGGCATCGGCGGCGACATGGTCCGCCCCGAAGCGCTCAACGCGTTCGCCGACGCATTCGGCCCCATGGGATTTGACCGGAACGCCTTCGCGCCGAGTTACGGCATGGCCGAGGCGACGCTTGCGATTTCATTTCCGGAGATGGATACGCCGATACAAGTCGACGACGTCGACATGCGCCACTACACCCGATCCGGCGTGGCGCAACCGGCCTCCGCCGTTACCTTGCCGGAAAATCGCCGCGGCTTCGTTTTGTGCGGCCGGGCGTTGCCAGGACATGCGATCGAGGTTCGAAACGAAGATGGCGACGCCGTTTCCGACCGGATTGTCGGGCGCATCTATATCAAAGGACCTAGCCTGACGCCCGGTTACTTCTCGGACCCTGACGCATCCGCCGCCATGTATGACGGAGAATGGCTCGACACTGGCGATATGGGATACGTTCTTGACGGACAAATCGTCATCACTGGCCGCGCGAAAGACCTGATCATCATCAACGGCCGCAATATCTGGCCGCAGGATATTGAATGGGCCGTTGAAAATGTCGACGGCGTGCGCGGCGGCGGCGTCGCCGCATTCTCTGTAGATGACGGCCATGGCGAGCGCATCGTTGTGGTCGCTGAACGACGCGGCATGAACGACGAAGCTTTGGCGGCGCTGAAACGGGAAATCGCCGGCGTCATTCAGAACGCTGCCGGAGCGCCGGCGGAAGTTGTGCTGGCGCGGCCTCACTCGATGGTGATGACCTCTTCAGGAAAACTATCGCGCGCAAAGGTCAAACAGAAATATCTCAGCGGCGCTTTTGCCGAAGAGCGTGAGGACAGCGCGCTGGAACCGGCGCTGGCGGAAGCGCGCATCTGACCGCCTCGTCCCCCAAAATCTATGCGCTGACAGGCGCTACCGGATTTGTCGGTGGCGCACTTGTTAGATTGCTGATTGAAGCCGGCTCCGTCGTTCGCGTGCTTATTCGCGACCCGCGCAAATTTGAAGCTTTTCATCCCAATATCAAGATCGTAAAGGGCGATCTTACAGACAGCGTCGCCCTACAAGCGTTGACCGAGGAGGCAAGCGCCTTTCTGCATCTTGCCGGCGTCACCCATGCGCGCGACTGGAAAACATATGAGGCTGTCAACCTCGCCGGCGCCGTCAACGCCGCCGACGCCGCAAAACGCCATGGCGTGCGATTTGTTTTCGCATCCTCGCTTTCCGCGCGCGAACCGGATGTCTCACCCTACGCCCGCAGCAAGCGCGATGCGGAAGAAGCCCTCGCGGGCGAAGCCGTTTCTATGCGCCTTCCTGCGATTTATGGACCCGGCGACGTTCACGCCCTGCCGCTTTTTAAATTAGCAAAAGCAGGTTTCGCAGTTGAGCCGATGACAGAGCCGCCGGCGCGATTTTCACTGCTCTATGTGGATGATGCGGCAAAAGCGCTCATAAAAGCCGCTGACGCAAGCTGCGATAAGGCAGTTTACGAAGTCAACGATGATCAGGTCGATGGGCGCAGTTGGGCCGATGTCGGCGAGGTTCTGGCGGGTGTTCTTGGCCGAAAAACCCGCCGTCTTCGGGCGCCGCGCTTTGTGATCGCGGCACAGCACAGCTTGGCGCTGGCGGGCGCCGCCTTGACCCGGCGCGCGCCCTCGGTTCGCCCCGGCCAGATTGATGAGTTTTTTCACCCGGACTGGGTGGCGCGCAACAATCTTTTCGGGCCTGCGACGGGTTGGCGCCCGGAAACAGATATTGAGGAAGGGTTTGCAAAAACGGTCCGTTGGTATCAAAAAGGCGGACTGCTATGATAACAGCTATGACAATGCGCCGCCCGCGCGAAGGAGAACCGCCATGTCCGGCATCCAGGAAGACGATGATCTAGTTTTCCGGAAAATTTGTACGCTGATTGAACCGCTCAATGAGAAGGGCGTAAAATTGACCCGAGACACCGATCTAATCGCCGATCTGGAAATCGACTCTGTCGCTGTTCTCGACATGGTCATGGACATTGAGGACACCTACGACATATCCATCCCCGTCAACACCATTTCGGAGACCAAGACCATTGGTCAACTCGTTGACGCCATTCACGAAATAAAAAAGGAACAGGCCTGAAACAATGAGTCTGTTTGAAAAATTTCAGAGCACTGCGGCGCTCTATCAGACACTAACCTCAAGCGGCGCGCAGGACCCCTTCAGCGTCTCTATGGATGAGATGAAAGGCCCGACCCGCGCCATGGTCAGGGGTAAGGAAATCGTCCTTGCAGGGACCAATAATTATCTTGGCCTGACTTATGATGAAACTGCCGTGTCGGCGGCCAAAGACGCAATCGACGAGTCAGGCACCGGCACAACGGGCTCGCGTTTCGCCAACGGGACTTATGACGCCCATCGACAGCTGGAGGCAGAGCTGGCGGACTACCTCGGTTATAAGCACTGCATGGTTTTCTCCACCGGCTATCAGGCTAATCTCGGCGCAATCTCAGCGCTCGCTCAGCCGCCGAACGACGTCATCTTGATTGACGCAGACTGCCACGCCTGCATCTATGACGGCTGCCAACTCTCCGGAGCAGAAACGATCCGCTTCCGTCATAATGATCCCGAGAGCCTGGACAAACGTCTGTCGCGCCTGGGACCTGAAGTAGAGGGCAAGCTTGTCTGTTTCGAAGGCATGTATTCGATGTTCGGCGATGTGGCCCCGGTTAAAGAGCTGGTCGAAGTCACGCATAAGCACGGCGCTTACGCTCTCTTGGACGAGGCGCACTCCTTCGGCGTTTTTGGCGAGAACGGCCGCGGCGTTTGCGAGCGTGACGGCGTTCTTGACGACGTCGATTTTTACACCGGCACTTTTTCGAAGAGCCTCGCATCGATAGGCGGATTTGCGGCGTCGAACCATCCTGAACTTGAATATCTGCGGTTTTCGAGCCGGCCCTATATGTTCACCGCATCCCCGTCTCCCGCCAATGTGGCGACGGCCCGAGCGGCCCTCGGGCGGCTTCGGTCCGACGCCTCGATTAGATCCCGGTTGTGGGAGAACGCGAACCGCATTCACGCCGCCTTCACACAGCTAGGCTATGACCTCGCTGCGCCGGCGAGCCCTGTCATTGCCGTCAAGCTGGCCAATAAGGAAGAGGCGTTCACCGCATGGACGTTTCTTATGGAAAACGGGGTCTACGTGAACCTGGCGACCGGTTTCGGCACGCCGGGCGGCGCATCAATCCTGCGTCTTTCCGTGTCGGCCGCTCACACGAATGAGGATCTCGATATTGTCGTCGGCGCCTATACGGCGCTGGCTGACATGCTTCAGAAGGGCGCTGCATAAGCGCTAACGCCACAAAGCTGCGACACACCCCGTCTCACAAATCCGAAAGTCATGGAAATACCGTAATCTGGCCGTAACCGGCGACGATTAAAGGTTTAGGTTCATGAGGTTGTTTCAACGCGAGGAAGTTTTCGCATGAATTTCGTTAAGTATCTGACGACAGCTGCGGTTCTCAGCGTCTGCGCCGCCAACGCTAACGCTGAGTCGTTTGACTTTGAGCATGTCAGCTGCAGCGGCAAAGCTAATGAAATCCGTCTTGTGATTGAGGGCCTGAAAGACAGCATCGGTCTTGTCACCGTTGATCTTTACAAAAATGACAATGAAAATTTTCTGAAACGCGCCGGCCGGGTTGGCCGCCTGCGCGCCGCCGCCCGCGCCCCGCGCACGAGCGTCTGTATTCATGCGCCGGCCGACGGGGAATATGCGATCGCCGTCTATCATGATGAAAACGCCAACAAGGACTTCGACAAAGGCGCCTTCGGGCTGCCGGCGGAGCCGTGGGGAATTTCCAACAATCCGCGCGTGCGGTTCGGCCCTCCGCCCGTTGAGCAGGCGCTTTTCAAAGTCGACGCCGAAGGCGCCGAGGTAGTCATTCAACTGAACTAGAGCTAGACCTCTCTGGAAGCACTCGTTTCACGCGGCGCCACCGCATAAAGAAACGCGTTTAATCCAATGAGGCTCGCCGCTCTATGACGTCATCTCCAGCGCCTTTTGCCATCAGACCCGTAGAAACGGCCAGAGATCGGAAAGATTTTATCCGCGCGCCCTATGCTGTCTATGCAGACGATCCGAACTATGTTGCGCCGCTGGAGTTTGAACTCTCTGCACGGATTGATCAGACGAAAAACCCGTCTCTGAAAATTTCGCAGCATAGGCTGTGGGTCGCCTACCGCGAAGGCGTTCCAGTCGGTCGCATCAGTGCGATCATCAACACGGCGCATCTTGACCGCCATAAAGACGGCGCAGGCCATTTTGGCTTTATTGAAGCGCCCGACGATCCCGCGCTGTTCGAGGCGCTAATGCAAACCGCCGCGGACTGGCTGAAAGACCGCGGCGCGCAAAAAATCGTCGGGCCATTCAGTTTCTCCGTCAACGAAGAATGCGGGCTTCTGGTGGATGGCTTTGACACGCCGCCCTATGTTATGATGCCGCATGGAAAACCTTATTACAAAGATCAACTGGAACGACTTGGCTTTTCCAAAACAATCGACATGCACGCGCTGGAATGGTTGCCGGTGCGCGATTTTATTCCGGCAAAACGCCTGCGTTTCGTTGAAAAAGCGCTCGGCCGCGGCAATGTGGAAATTCGCAACCTGAAAGCAGGCGACCTGCTTGGCGATATTCGCACAATCATCGACATCTATAATGATGCGTGGTCGGAGAACTTTGGTTTTATTCCGTTCGGCGAAGACCATGCGCGCCATATGGCCAATGAGCTGAAGCCTATTATCCAGGAACATAATGTTGTTCTGTGTTACTACAAAGGCGAGCCCGCCGCCTTTGGTCTTGTTCTGCCTAACGTCAACCGCGCCATCCGCGACTTCAATGGAAGACTGCTGCCGTTCAATTGGGCGAAATTTCTCTGGCGTTTAAAAATCAAGGGCATCGATCAGTCGCGCATGCCGCTGATGGGCGTGCGAAAAGCGCTGCAAGGAAAACCTGTCGGCGCCGCTTTCGCTTACAAGATTATCGACATGGTCAATGGCGGCAATATCGATCATGGGGTCACGCACTCAGAACTCTCCTGGATTCTGGAAAACAATGAAGCGATGCTGAACATGCTCCTGGAGATGGGCGCGCGCATCTACAAAACATACCGGATTTACGAAAAACCGCTGTAGGCGTTACGGTTTCGCCATCGGAGCCCTATTGTCGCCGTGATGGGCGGAGTATAATTACTCTAAGTACTTCGTTCTATCATAGGTATTGCATGGTTTTGCGCCTGCTCAGTTTATTCGCGGTATGGTTCACGCCGCTCGCGGCGCAATCTCCTGTCGCGCCAACGGTCTATTCGTATGAGATCGTCGCAGCCTATCCCCATGACACAAGCGCGTTCACGCAAGGCCTCTTTTTTCATGAAGGAGCATTGTTTGAATCCACCGGACATTACGGGAAATCGCGGCTGCGTAAAGTTGTGCTGAAGACAGGCGTGTCGCAGGCGGAGACGCCTTTGCCTGACGCGATCTTTGGAGAAGGCGCTGTCGGCTGGAAAGATCAGATCATCGTTTTGAGCTGGCGATCCGGCCGCGGCCTTATCTTCGATGACGCCTCACTCGAACAAACCCGCGACTTCGAGTATCGCGGCGAAGGATGGGGCCTCACCCATGACGGTTCACGATTGATCATGAGCGACGGCACTTCGCTATTGCGCTTTCTCGACCCTGAAACGATGGAAGAAACAGGAACCCTGTCCGTTTCAATCAACGGCCGACCGCTCGACTATCTGAATGAGCTTGAATGGGTGGAAGGAGAGATTTTCGCCAATGTCTGGCAGAGCGAAGCAATCGCCCGGATTGATCCGAAAACCGGCGCAGTCACAGGCTTGATTGACCTGCGCGGTCTTCTGCCTGCGGATGAACGAACGCCCGGCCATACGGACGTCCTGAACGGCATCGCCTATAATGCACAGGACAAAAAATTATACGTGACCGGAAAATACTGGCCAAAAATGTTTGAGATTGAGGTCGTGGGGAAATAAGACGGCGCAATGAGCGCGACACGCGTCGGCTGCGGCCGGCGGATCGTCAAATTCAGTGATCTTGGTTTTATTTGACAAGCGCCTCTTCCCGATCGATCGCGGCCTGAACAGAATTATAAAACGCTTCTCGATCGGCAAATTCGCCGGTTTTGCGGCCTCTTGCAGAAGTCCAGTTGCTATTCACCGCGACAACGAGATTGCGTGTCGGATCAACAAAAATGCCTTGCCCAAAAATGCCAACCGCTGCAAACGCGCCGCTCTCATAGGTCCACCACTGGTAACCATATCCCCTGCCCGGCTCGCCAATGTCAGCATGGGTGCGGGTTGCCGTTTCGATCCAATCGGGGGGTAAAACCGGAACGCCGTTGATCACCCCGCCCTCAAGAACGAATTGACCGAAACGCGCCATATCGCGGGTCGCCGCCTGAATGCAGCAACCGCTCAGTTCACGGCCGTCCGTACCTAACAGCCATGTCGCGTCGGCGCCCATTCCATAAGGCTTCCAGATTTTCTCGGACAGATACGTTGCAATCGGCTTGCCCACAGCATTGCCAACAAGAATGCCAATAAGATTGGTTTCTCCCGTGGAATAGTTCCAGACTTCACCCGGCGGATGAGCGCGCGGGAGCGTCCGCATGTAACTCACAACCTGATCAAGTCCGTCTTCTGGTTTATGGCGGTTAAACAGCGCGACGTCGGAACTCGGGTCTTCATAGTCTTCAATCCAGCGAACGCCGGACGTCATCGTCAGAACCTGTTCTATGGTAACGCCGTCATAGGAAGAGCCTGCCAGGGCCGGAATATATGCAACTATAGGCTCATCAACACTTTTTATATATCCATCTTCAATCGCTGCGCCGACAAGAGTCGACGTCAGTGATTTCCCTACGGAGAAACTAGTCCAGCGCTTTTTTCGCGTAAAACCAAGACCATATTCCTCCAAACGCACTTTGCCATTTTGGAGCACAATAATTGCCGCATGCCGGTTCGCCGCCATGTACGCGTCGACATCCACATCTATGAGAAGCGGCTCGCCTTCAACAAGGGGCTTTTCTTTCCCAGCGGCGATAGTATTTTTTTTCGAAACAAGCGGGATCCGATCTAACATTCGAAACCCTGCATCGCGTTGGCTCTGGCTCCAAAAAAGAACCTGCGTATTGGTTGGCGGGTCGGAGAGAAGCGCGCGCCAGTCCTTGCCGACGGCAAGCCAGCCGATCAACAAACAAGCGACAAAAGCCCCCGCAATACCGATAGCCCAGCGGATCAATAACGGCACAAAAACCTCTCGTCGGTGAACGACTCTTGTATTTGAACGCAAGCGCGCTCGCCAGACAGGCCAGCGCCGCCGTCACCAGTATCTATCTCAAGAACGGTTCGTCAAAGCTGCGCAACTTTCTTGAGTGCAACGTGCCGGCCTTGGCTTCTTCACGCAGCAACTCAATGGCGCGAATGCCAATTTCAAGATGCTGACTCACCCGCTCCTGATAAAAGGCGTCGGCCATGCCGGGCAGTTTAATCTCGCCATGGAGCGGCCGGTCGGAGACGCAGAGCAATGTTCCGTATGGAACGCGGTAGCGATAGCCGTTCGCGGCGATAGTCGCCGATTCCATATCGATCGCGATGGCGCGCGCCTGGTTGAGACGCACGGCGTTACGCTCGAAGCGAAGCTCCCAATTGCGGTCATCGGTGGTGACGACCGTGCCCGTGCGCAGATGCTCTTTCAGTTTTGATTGCGCAATGCCGCTCACGTCACGAACGGCGCCTGTGAGCGCAAGCTGAATTTCCGCCAAGGTCGGCAAGGGCACAGACGGCGGCAGCACATCATCAAGCACGTTGTCTTCGCGAAGATAGGCGTGCGCCAGGACATAATCGCCCAAACGTTGCGAACGGCGTAGGCCGCCGCAATGTCCGATCATCAACCAGACCTGGGGACGCAATACGGCGAGATGATCCGTGATTGTCTTTGCGTTGGACGGGCCAACCCCGATATTCACGAGCGTAATGCCCTGGTGGCGCCCCTGAACGAGGTGGTAGGCGGGCATTTGAGGGTTTTTAACGCCGTCAGGGCCAGCCGGCGCGCCTTTGTGGGTAATCCGATCGCCGGGTTCGACCAGCGCTTCCGCCCTGCCCGCCTCGACCTCGTCGCGCGCATACGCGACGAATTCGTCAACGTATCGCTGATAGTTTGTAAACAGAACAAAATCCTGAAAGTGCTCAGGCCGGGTTGCTGTGTAATGTTGAATCCGGTGAAGCGAATAATCGATGCGCTCCGCCGTGAATAGCGACAACGGCAACGGACCTGAACGTTTCAGAATTATTTGCCCGTCGACAATGTCGTCATTGGTGGCGACAAGGTTCGGGGTATGAAAATGGTACTGAAGTTCATTCCGGCGCTCCTGGGTGAGCGAGACCGTCGCGCTTTCAACGCCGAAGGAAAGCGGGATCGGCGTATAAGAACGGCCGACAAAAATTTCTGCTGAAAATCGCCCCATGATCCGCGCGAGCTGGCTTTTCAGATACGCGCCAAAAAGCGTTGGCTGCGTCACCGTCGCGCCGTGGATGCTGGAAGCGGCCACTCGGCCAAGCGCCAGCGCTGACGTCTGCGGCGCGCTTTCCGCCGGCACCCTGGCGCAAAGATAAGGATAGACCGGCGCATCGGCGGGATTTGGCGCACCATCCCCCGCCATATAGCGGGCAAACTGCTCCTGCAGCGCAACAATTGCTTCTTCATAAAGCGCGGTAAGGCGCCTGACGGCTTCGTCAGGCGTTTCACAGTGAACAAGATCTAGAGCAGGCGCTTCAGTCGGCGGCGATGAGGACATTCAGTCTCCGTCAAATTTAGTTTTACCGCCTGATACACCGCTTTGAGGTTATCGGGTAGATGCTTACAATTTCGCCGTTTCGTCGTCATCAAGGCTTCGCGCCTCATCAATCAGCATGATCGGCACGCCATCTCTGATCGGATAGGCCAGAGCCGCTTTTTTGGACAGCAACTCCCCCTTCTCCCGGTCATAAACAAGCGGCCCGCGCGTTTGCGGGCAAACCAGAATTTCAAGAAGCTTGGGGTCGATATCGTTGCTGTTGTCTGCGTTCGGATCTGTCATCTTCAACCTTATTTACTGTAAGGCGCCGGCCCCATCGTCGCTATCGCCGCCCGCCATCTCCATCAACGCCATCAAACAAGCCGCCTGATCGGCGATTGTTTGCGCTTCAAGCAGCGCCTGTTTTTCATTCGGCGCAAAAGGACAGCCCATGGCAAGCGAAACGACCAAAGCCTCTGTCGGCGCTTCTTCAGCAGCATCCCAGTCGGCCTTCAATCCTTCCGCATCAAGATAATCGCGCATGGCGGCGATCAAGGCGTCCCGATCGACTGCGTCAATCGTCTTGTCCGGGTGTTCGTCAATGTCAAACGCCGCCCAGTCGACCTCAGCGACACGATAGGGCGTATCCGCATTAATCTCCGTAAGCAGGCGGAAGCGCCGTACGCCGGTCAAGGTAATCAGATACCGTCCATCGCCTGTTTCCGCGAATGTGGTCAGCCGCCCGGCGCAGCCCACGGAATAAAGTTCTTTCGCATCTGTTGACGCTTCATGCTTCGGCTGAATCATGCCGATCGCGCGCGCGCCCGCCAGCGCATCGTCAACCATCCTCAAATAACGCGGTTCGAAAATATTCAGCGGCAGTTGCGCGCCCGGCATCAAAAGCGCCCCGGAGAGAGGAAAGATCGGAATTGTCTGCGGCAACTCCACTTGAAACCTGGGCCGTGGCTCAACGATCATAAAGAGAGAACTACCTTTCCGGTCTCATGAAAACAGAATAGACGATAAGCGCCGGCGCCCGCGAAGCGTGGCCGCATGAGCTGGTCCCAGCGCTTCAAAAACGGTCAGCAATTTCTTGCGCGCCGCCTCGTCATTCCATTCCCTGTCTTTTTCAACAATCAGCAGCAACTGATCAATCGCTTCATCCATGGCGCCGACGCCGATGAGCGCGCCCGCGTATTCAAAACGGCCCGGCAGGTCGGCAGGGTTCGCCTCCACCGCATCGCGCAGCGCGGAGACGTCGCCGCCGCCGCCTTCTTCAGCAAGCGCGATTGCCGCTTCTATGCCCGACAACGCCGGGTCGTCCTTTTTGTCATCAGGCGCAAGCGCCAGCGTCTGGCGCGCTTTTTCAACATCTCCCGCCGCAAGCTGGCACCGTGCAAGTCCCGCAATCGCGCGCAAATTGTCAGGAGCCGCCTGAGCGACTTGCCCGAACAACCCTGCCGCGGCAGCAACATCGCCTTCCTTGAGCGCCGCTTCCCCCGCGTTCAGATAATCCTCAGTCGGATCTTCCGCACCGGCGCCGCCGGCGGCTTCGACAAGCCTGTTGATAAAAGTTTTAATCTCGCTTTCAGGCAGCGCGCCCTGGAACCCGTCGATAGGTCGCCCCTGAAAGAAAGCGTAGACGGTTGGAATGGACTGGATGCGCAATTGCGAGGCCAGCATCTGGTTTTTATCAATATCAACCTTGACAAGGCGCACCTTGCCGCCGGCCCCAACTACGGCGCGTTCAAGCAGCGGCGCAAGTTGCTTACAGGGCCCGCACCAGTCCGCCCAGAAATCGACGATGACCGGCGCTTCCATTGACGCCCGAATGACGTCTTCTTCAAATGTCTCAACTGTGGCGTCCTTGATCAGGTCCGCCGGCGGCGCATTCTCTGCGCCAATGATCGGCTCCATGGCGGTCTCCACCATCCTTAACTCACAATAAGTCCATAAATGAGGGTCGCGGACGGGAAACGCAAGGCGGGGCCCATTAGGCCGGCGGATTTACTTGAATTCTGGTCTTTCAGAGGACATTAAGCCCAATGATTATCCTTTCCACTTAGCAATACTAGGTACGTTGACCGAAAGTTGGAGGGGGGGGGGGTATGATAAGAAAGTAATATTTATTCGCCTTACACAGAGAGTTGCCCATGTCTAAATTACGAAATTTTCTTTTGGCGCAGCGAGTACTTTTAGGGTTGTTTAGCTCGTTAGCGTTCGCCGGGTTTGCACATGCTGCGCAACCTGATCAACAACAAAAGACTGGGGCTGACCTAACTATCTTTAAGAAGGTTGTTGTTAACCCAAACACTGGCAAAGAGCATTCGCTGGTGACAATTTATCTGTCAAACGGTGTCCCAATTACCGCCACTGCAATCGCAGTCGAAAAAGCGGATGCGAATGAATTGCATGAGGCTCGTCTTTTTGCAAGAAAAACCCAACCTTCTTTAAATTCGGAAGATAATGCCGCCACTTGCAATGACCCATTCACCGACCTGGTTGATACCGACCTCATATTGGAGACTGCTCAAGTTTGGGTTTATCAACTAACTTATTCAACTGGCGCTCAACAACTAATGACCATTAACAAAAATAGCGGCGATGTAACTTTTGGACCGGTTGTCGGCGGCAGCGATTGTTGAGCGCATATTGCTTTAGGAACGGGCGGGAAACGCAAGGCGGGGCGCGTCAGGCGGCGGCTTCAGGCGCGGCAAAATCAAGGATTTGCGGGGATACGCCGCAGGATTTCAGAAACGCCAGCAGACCGTCCGGTGATATGGCGGTAGAGGCGGCGTTATGGAGCGGGTGAAACCATACCGGATTATGCGCCATGAGCGTCCGGTCCAACGCGACCCAGGACAAATTGGGAGCGCCGCCATTAATTAATGCAAAAGGCGTTACCGAGCCGGGCTCAACGCCCAGCACCTCGCGCATGAGTTCCGGCTTGCCGAAAGAAAGCCTGCCCTTCGCCGCCATAACCCGGCCGAGCCCGACCAGATCGACCTTCGTCTCCGCATGAGCCACAGCGAGACTGAGGGCGCCTTTTTTATCTTTCAAAAACAGGTTTTTCGAATGTCCGCCGGGCATATCGGTTTTGAAGGCGCGGCTTTCCTCGACAGTGAAGAACGCGGGGTGCTCAACCGTGCGGTGCTGAACGCCAAGGGCGTCTAGCCGTTCGAATAACGCCTTTCCCGACGGCGCGTCTTCAGACATCGCTCACCCTCTCCAACACGATCGAAATTCCCCATTTTGGCGCTTGCATTGGCCATCTCGCTCGTGCATATACGCGCACTTGTCGGCGAGCAATACGCGCCGACCTCATCAGCGAGCGGGCGTAGCTCAGGGGTAGAGCGAAACCTTGCCAAGGTTTAGGTCGTGAGTTCGAATCTCATCGCCCGCTCCAGACACAGCAATATAAATTCCCGTAAGCCACTGTTTAAAGTGGCTTTTTTCTTTTCCTCATCCCGGTCGAAGCTTTTTGCACCCAATTTTGAGGTAGTGTTTGGGTCCAATTCGGGGTAGTATTTTCGTATGAGAATGTGTGTGCAGGAGCAACGATACCTCATGGGGCGGGGGCTGATTGGTTCTACTACTACCGGCAAGTTCCGGCACGCCTCCGCCCCTTCTATGAGGGTCGGACAATTCGTATCGCGCTCTGCATACAATCGCTCAAAGTTTTGCGGGTATGACGTTACGAGCTTGCTGATGCCGACGACAATTACTGGTCCCAGCTCAAGCTCTCACTCGACCTGGAAAAAGCCGGCGAGCCCATGGATGCCGGCGCGGTGGAGTCATCAATCTGCGGCCTGAAGATATAATTTAGACGCAAAGGCTCCCTACATTCGCGTTGCGGAACGCGACAATCGTGTCCACAAAATAGAGGACGCAACCACCAGAAAATCCCGTTGGCAGGGGTTGCATTGGAAGCCGCGAAACGCGCGCCAAACGGATTTCCAAAGTATCACGACAATATGAACGCATTCTCGGCCGCCGCCATTGCGGCATTCACAAGCCAAAAACTTTTTTAGATGTCCGACCGCGTAATCCATTCCTTCCGGCGCGTTTTGAGGATCGAATGAAAGAAGCGGGCATCAGTGTGGAACTGCAAATGCTCCTGCTGGGATATGAAACCAGCCGCACCGAGTACGGCGCCGGCGGATCCATGGAGTATCATCAGCATACGATTAAACGGATCGCACATTCCTATCCCGACGACTTCTTCGATAGCTTCGACGCCCTGCAGCCATCTTGATTACAAGAGAATGCGGCAAGTTACACGATGCGCAATTACTATTGCCATCGATCCTGACGAGAAACGCCTTCGAGCTGTTTCAGTAGGTTAGACCGATGAGGACTGAATGGCATGTTGGTCGTCATTGCGGACTTTAGCCTTGCCCATAAACAGCGGATAGCTCACGTCAGCTTTGCGCCTTATGATTGAACCGCGAGCGTTGGGCTGCAAAATTATCTGCCTTAAAATCGTCAATGCCGAGACCCGGTATCCATATAGCTGTTGACCCTGCCGGCAGATCGCTGGCGGAAGCGAACTCATCTGCGTTGGATACTGACTGAAAAGTGCTAATTTACAGGGAGAATTTGCGATCTAAAATATGGAGAAGGGACTAAAGCCAGTAAAAACTATTCCTAATCTATGGGAAATTTAGTCTTAGCTTCATTGGAATGAAAATACGAGACAAGCAGTTCAAACCAAAAAGGCTGCAAGCAGCATTATCCTGATTACGCTTCCAGATCTGACCAAAGCCACCAATTGAGAACTACTTTTGGAGCTTTAAATTTAGTTCACCACAATATCAGCAATGGCTTAGTCACATTGAATGCTAAACTGTCATGAAGGAATACGCCGGTGATTTGCCTGCTGTCGTGCGCGAAACAAGCTTGGGCTCAACCGAAACATTCGAACCGCTCTATCCGTTGAGTGTTAATCGGGGACAATAGCGCTTCATTTCATCTGCAAACGTATGTTCGTTCCCCGTTTAAGCGTTGAATGCCTAACTAAGAACGTCGATACCAGGCTAAGCCAGCGATATTAAACCGTCTTAGAGAAAACGGTTCAGTGACTGATTTCATCGAATGGTGCGCTGAGAAGTGTGTGAGCGCCTAGTTTCTGGCCGACATCGAGCAAGCAAAAATCATGAGTTTAAAATGACCGCGTTATCGCAAAAATTTGACCAGTTCAGCAAACCAGTATGCTCCTACAGAACTAAATAAATTACGGGAAATTAGCCTGCGCGAATGGCGTTGGACCCTCAATTTGTATCATTTTCATTGAATAGCGGCTCGCCGGAACATTTGCGAAACCCATCAACGCGCAGTGTTCAGCGCATCAAAAAATGCTATTGACAAAAAGTTCAGCAACGCCGGCCATTCTTTTGTCCGCCTCCAGCGCCCTTCTCGCCATTGCGTCCTGCCTGTTTTTCATGGCTCTTGTGGGCGTCGTTTCCTATGTGAAAACGCGCGGAGAAGCAGCCTCGAAAGACGGCTATTTTCTCGCCGGTCATGGCCTTAGCGCCCCTTTCATTGCGGGCTCGCTCCTTCTGACCAACCTCTCGGCCGAGCAGATGATCGGCCTCAACGGCTCCGCATACGGCGCCAATCTGAGCAGCATGGCGTGGGAGGTCACGGCCGCTTTCGCGACCATCCTGATGGCGCTTTACTTCCTGCCGCGCTACCTCGCCGGCGCATTCACCACCTTGCCGGAGTTTTTGAGCGCGCGGTTCGACGACGATGTCCGCCGGATGACGGCAGTCCTGTTCATGGCCGGTTACGGTCTCGTGACGATCCCGTCGGTGCTTTATTCCGGATCGGTCGCCGTCATGCAGATCTTCGACGTCCCTGCGGCGACGGGGCTCGATTATTTTCCGGCGCTGGTTCTCACCATTGTTGCGACCGGCGTTGTTGGGGCGATTTATGCGATCTTCGGCGGGCTGCGGGCCGTTGCGGTGTCCGACACGCTGAACGGCGTCGGCCTGCTGGCGATCGGGATCTTAACGCCGGTCCTCGGTCTCGCTGCGTTGGGCGCCGGCGATCCCGGCGCGGGCTTGCAAAAACTTATGGCCGAGCACCCTGACAAACTGAACGCCATCGGCGCGCCGAGCGATCCGACGCCTTTCGGCACGATTTTCACGGGCATGATTTTCGCCAATCTCTTCTATTGGTGCACAAACCAATATGTCATTCAGCGCACGCTGGGCGCTGCGTCCCTGGCAGAGGGTCAGAAGGGCGTCCTATTCGCCGGCTATTTCAAACTGCTGGTCCCGTTCATGATGATGATCCCCGGCGTCATCGCTTTTCATCTCTACGGCCCCGGTCTTGAGCGCGTCGACCAGGCCTATCCCCGGCTCATTCGCGATCACATGCCGGTTTATCTGACCGGCTTTTTTCTCGCGGTTTTTCTGGGCGCGGTGTTCAGCTCCTTCAATTCGCTGCTGAACAGCGCGGCGACGCTTTTCACGCTCGATCTTTACGCGCCCCTGCAGAAGAAAAAAATGAGCGACGCCGCGCTCATACGCAACGCCAAACAGGTCGGCGTCGCCATCGCGCTCTTTTCCTTCGCCGCCGCGCCGATGCTGCATTTCGCCGAGGAAGGACTGTGGCAGGTCGTGCGCGTTTTCACTGGATTTTATAATATTCCGATGATCGCCATCGTGTTGGTAGGGTTGCTGACGAAAAAAACGCCCGCCATCGGCGCCAAGATCGTCATCGTTTTTCACGTGGTCGCTTACGGACTGCTTCGTTTTGTTTTTGACGACGTCGTCACGCTGCACTTCCTTCATCAGTATGCGATCCTGTTCGCCATCGAAGTCACAATTATGCTGGCGGCGGGTGCAGCGCGTCCGCGCTTGGCGACTACTGCGCCGGCGCCCGCGAACACCGTGGATCTCGCGCCCTGGCGTTTCGCGGCGCCCTGCGCGGCGACGCTCTTTTCCGGCGTGATTACGCTATATCTCTTGTTTTCCGATTTCGGCGTTGCGAGCGGGCGCGGATTGAGCGCCGGTTTTCTTTCCGCTATCGGCGTCATCGCCGCCGCGAACATCGTCATCTGGATTGTCGCCGCGCGCCGCCAAACGAGGCCGAACGCCTAACGCCTCAAGCAATCAGCGACGCCAGCACGCGCCGCTTGCCGGCAAAGGGTCTGCGCCCATGCATCACCAGAAAGTTGTCGATCAGCGCGACGTCTCCGGCGCGCCAGTTAAGATCGAAAGTGAGTTCGTCGGCGATGCGGATCGCTGCGCTCATGTGCTCCGGTTCGACCGGCGCGCCGTCGCCGAACGTGATCGACTTTGTCGGATCGTTGCGCCCGTCGCGCCAGCCGCGATAGGCGGCGATCAGCTGGTTGAAAAAAACCGCGCGACCGTCCGCCAGGTCGCGGACCGCCGGCAGGATCGGCGAGGTGACGCGCAAGACATCGCCCGGCAGCCAGCGCCAGTCATAGCCAAGCGCGACGAGGCGCGCCTCGGCGCCCGCTTTGTCGTCAACGCCCAGCATGCTCTTCCAGCCGCGCCCCTGCCCCGACGACGCGTCATTCTCAGCCGGCAGCGTGTTCGAATAGCGCACGCCCTTACGGCGAAAGAAGTCGACGATCTCCGGCGCCTCTTCTTCCAGCCGCTGCAACACAATGTCTGAGCGGCAAAGCGGCGTCGCCCCGCCGCTCACCGGCGCCGTTTCGCAGAAAAAGAAAAGCCGGCTCGGATAAAGCGGCGTCTGCGCCATTTCATGATGCAGATAGATGCTCGTTTCCGGCGGCGCTTCATTCGCGGTGAAAACCCGCGGGGTAACGTTGACGCGCACCGCATTAGAGAGCGAACGGTCATAGGAGAAGTTTGTCTCCCCCCAAGCGCCGACGGCGCGGTCGAAATCTTCTGCTGTTGAGAGCGAAAACCCGCGAAAGAGAACGGCGCCGGTCGCATCGAGCGTGCGTTCGATGTCGCCGCGTTGATCGGCAAAAAGGCGCGCCAGATCGTCATGCGCCGACGGTTCGACGACCGCCGGGAATTTTACCCCGTTCCATTCCTGCAGATCGCTGGCGTTCGATGCGTGCTCGGCGTCAGTCATCTAAATTCCTAGTCGTAAATCGGATGAAAAGTATTGAACGCGCTTTCGCAAAAAACGCCGGGGTCGTTGAAGCGGCGATTGCGATTGAGCGCGGCGATAGCGTTCATCTCATCATCGCTGAGTTCGAAATCAAAGAGCGCCAGATTTTCCGCCATGCGTTCAGGTTTCGTCGTTTTCGGAATGATATGGAGGCTGCGTTGAACGTTCCAGCGGAGGACGATTTGCGCCGGTGTGCGAGCGTGACGCTCAGCCGCCGCGCGCACCACGGCTTCGTCAATCACCGCCTCGCCGGCGCCCGCCATGTCGAGCTCGACATAGGAAAGCGCCCCGAGCGGCGAAAACGCCGTCACGCTCAGCCCGTAGTCTCGAGCGAGGCGGACAAGCTTTTCCTGCGTCAGATAGGGATGACTTTCGATCTGCAGATTCGCCGGTTTGACGCGCGCATAGCGCATCAGGTCATGCAAGAGCGCGGAGTTGTAATTGCAAACGCCGATCGCCTTGACGAGGCCCTCTTCAACCAGCGCCTCCATGGCGCGCCAGGTCTCATGCAGCGGCGTCTTGTCGAGCTTCATGGCCGGCTCAGCGGCTGACGGATCATAAATCCACTCCGGCGGGTAGCGCTTTTCGAAAGGCACATAGGCGAGCGCAATCGGGAAATGAATGAGATAAAGATCGAGGGAATCGAGGCGCAGATCATCAAGCGTGCGCTGCAGCGCCGGGCGCACATGTTCCGGCGCGTGATAGGTGTTCCACAATTTTGAGGTCACCCACAAATCGTTTCGCGAAACGGCGCCGCTGTCGATTGCCGTTTCAAACGCTGCGCCGACCTCACGCTCATTGCCGTAATCGGCGGCGCTGTCAAAATGACGATAGCCGGCGGCGATCGCTTCGCCGACGACGCGGGCGCAATCTTCCGGCGGCGTTTTCCAGAGGCCAAATCCAACCGGCGGCATCTTATCGGGCATCGCTTGCGGCTTCCTTTATTGTCGACATCGGGCTGAGCCCCGCATCAATCGACACGGGCGCGCCCGTGTCAATCGACTCCTGCGCAGCGAGGCCCATCTGCACCGATCGCAATCCGTCCAGCGCACTGATCTCCGGCTTGTCGCGCGCAATCAACGCCTCATGAAAGCGCATCAGCTGATAATAGGTGGCGCCGTGATGGTCGCCGGCGGCGAGGATGTCCGGCGGCACGTCCACTTGCTCGACGAAACCGTCCTGCCGTGCGCGCGGGCGCCAGCGCACCTCGCTCGACGGCACGCCAGCCTCCAGACGACCGACCGGCCCGACGGCGATAATATCCTCCTGCTCCGGCGCGCCCTCGGCGAACATGCAAAGATCGAGCATCGCGCGCGCGCCGCGGCGAAAATCAACAATCACATAGGCGTTGTCGAGAATGTCCGGCTGAACGCCGCCATAGCGCTCGTCCAGATGATTGACGTCCTGGCCTCCGCTCGCAAAGACGCGGGTCGGCTCGTCATCGAGAATAAAGCGCATCAGATCGAAAAAGTGGCAGCATTTTTCGACCAGCGTCCCGCCGGTGTTTTTGTTGAAGCGGTTCCAGTCGCCGATCTTCTGCAGAAACGGAAAACGATGTTCCCGGATGCTCAACATCTTGATGGGCCCCGCAATGCCGCTGCGGACATGGTCGATGAAACGCGTCACCGGCGGCATATAACGATATTCAAGACCAATCCATAAGAGCGGCGCGTAGGACAATGAGCGTTCGTATAGGTTTTTAGCGTCGCGATGCGTCGTGCACATCGGCTTTTCAAGAAGAATAGATTTCCCCGCATCCATGGCCGCATTAGCAAGATCGTAATGCGCATGGTTCGGCGCGGCGATAATGACTGCGTCAATATCTTCGCGTCCAAGCAGCGACTGATAATTTCTATACTGATCAACATCGGAGAAAAAATTACGCGCCTGCGCGCTGACGCGGTCGAGTGAAGGCGCAAACGGATCGGCGACCGCGACAAGCTCGGCGCCGTCAATCAGCGCGAGGTTGTTGACATGCTCCGCACCCATCATACCCGCGCCGATCAACCCGTAGCGCCGTGTTGCGACAGTTTTCGTCACAATTCGCGTCCTCTCTCATGAATTACGCACAAGTCGCCCAAACGGCCGGGCGAAGATAGTAAAAACAAAAAGAAAAACAGCACATTAAGGCATCGCGCTGCGGGCGTTACGTTATTGACTTTTCTTCCAATTAACTTCAGAGTCAACCCTGACGCGATATCGATGACGGAAGGGAGCGATTTTCGGTATGTTCGATCTTTCAGGCCATGTGGCGCTCGTGACAGGCGGCAATGGCGGCCTCGGCCTCGCCATGGCGAAAGGTCTGGCGAAAGCCGGCGCCGCAATCGCTGTCTGGGGGCGCAACCCGAGGAAGAACGCCCAAGCGCTCGCCGATCTGAAATCGCTCGATGCGGACGCGGACGTTTTCGAGTGCGATGTCACAAACGCGGCCGAAGTCGCCGCCGCTTTCGAAGCCAGCGTGGAACGCTTCGGCTACATCGACAGTTGTTTCGCCAACGCCGGCGGCAGCGGGACGAGCGGCGCGTTTCACGACTATGACGAAGCGGTCTGGCGCGACAATATCGACCTGAACCTGACAAGCGCCGCCTTGACGTTCAAACCGATGATTGCGCATCTTTTGGCGCGCCAGGCGCCGGGGAAACTCGTCGTCACTTCTTCAGCGGCCGCTCTCATGGGCATGCCTTTCAACACGACATATTCGGCGACCAAGGCGGCCGTCATCGGCATGGTGCGCGCGCTTGCAGTCGAATATGGCCGCGCCGGCATTCAGGCGAACGCCATTCTTCCCGGCTTCATCGAGACGGACATGTCGCGCCAGACGCCAGCCGTCTTTCAGGAGGCGTGCAAGAGGCGCTCCGTATCCGGAAAACTTGGGCGGCTGGAGGACATGGAAGGGATCGCGGTTTTCCTCGCCTCCCGGCACAGCGACCTTATTACCGGCCAGGCGATCGTGATGGACGGGGGCCACACGATTATGCCGATGTAGGCGTCGTCAGGAGCGGCGTTTGCGCCGTTTTTGCGATGTGGAATCCCGACGCAAAGGCTGGCTGCGAATCATATCGTCCATGCGGACCATAGAAAAACAGCCGATAATCATCGACACCGTCAGGTCCTCGATCTCTTCGCGGGGAATCTTTTTGCGTAAGAGATATTCGCCGGCCGAAGCCGGAAGACCGAACGAAATATCCGTCGCGGCCCGGGCCGTTTCGATCGGAAGGCCGCAATGCTTGGCGATGATGTCGGCGAGATAGCCGACAGCCGCGTCGCGACTGTAGTCGGTCGGATCGTGCAGTTTCGAAACGCTCGGCTCGGCCTGAAGGCGTTCGATAATCAGGCCGCGCTCCTCGATATATTTGAGATATTCATGGGTGATGCCGCGCACGAGGCCCTCAAAGGTTTCAGCCTTGTCGGCGGCCTCCGCCTGACGGCGGCGCAGCGCGCGAAACTCACGATCGAGAAGCTCGCGCATCAACTCCGTCAGGTTCTCAAAATAGTTGTAGACGAGCGATTTGCTGACGCCGGCTTCCTTGCCGATCCCTTCCATGGACAAGCCGGCGACGCCGTCGCGCGCGATGACATTGGCGGCGTAATCGAGAATCAGCGCCCGGCGTTTTTCCGGACTGAGCCGTTGTCTTTTTTTTGCGGTTTGAGCAGTCATTTCTTCAACAATATCGCCATTTTCGCCGCAATGCGCCAAGGCAGGCGTCTTTTCGGAATGACGCCAAGCGGCTTTCAAGACATCTTAAAACGTCTCCGGATCAATCCACAATAAGGGATCGATGGAAAGGCTAGGATCGCCGGAAGCATTTTCCTGAAAGGAAATAAGGTTTCCGTCCGGATCATAGGCGTAGGCGACGCGCCAACCCGCCTCCTCCGCCGGCTCTCCAGTAAAGTCGAGCCCCTCTTCGCGCAGCCGGATCATTTCCGCATCAAGATCGTCGACTTCGAACGCAATCGAATTATAGCCGAGCCCGTCGAGCATCGCCGGCTCCTCGCGAGACGGCGTTTCGGGCCGCTCATAAGTCCAGACCTCAAGCTCCATATTGCGAAGCGCGAACCAGCCGCCCTTGATCTTAGCATTGTCGATATCCGCGATGGCGTCGATCTTCGGATGGTTCTCCTGCGCCGTCCGCCGACGCGGGCCATAGCCGATAACATCCGAATAGAACGCAAGCATGCGTTCGATGTCCGGCGTTGTCACTGCGATATGGCCGACCCAGAAATCATCCGCACGACGCGGCTTCGACGCAACCTCCATTTCGATCATCGTTCCGTCAGGGTCGCGCCCGTACGCATAAAGCATCCCATAGCCGCCGATATCCACCGGACCGTCGCCGCGGCTGACCATATCAAGACCGGCGGCGCGAAATTTATCGTAAGCAGAATTTGTCGCCGGCGAAATATAACAGATATGCGTATAGCCCGGACCGATAACCGGGCGGATCGACGGCGCCTCCTTCGCGTCAGGATCGAAATCGATGAGCCTCAGATAAACATTCGGCAGTTTGACCAGCGCGACGTCGGCTTTTCCGCGCGGCGCAGACAACAACTGATCCGGTAGCGAAGAAACATCAACCGTTTTGCGTTCAATCACGTCATAAGCGACGCCCTGATTATAAAAGGCGAGCGTGTCGTCGATATCGGAGACCGTAACGCCGATATAGCGCACGCCCTTCACGCCGGCGCCCGCCTCTTTTTCGTTCTCGGCGAGGCAGCTTGCGCCGCTGAGCGCCGCCGCGCCCGCCGTCAAAAGAGCTATCGCTTTTCTTCTCATGACCTACTCCTCGATCTCAAAAGCCAAGAGCGCGTTGCCTGGAATGTTGCCGAACTTGTCATAGCCGGCGTTGACGAACGCCATGTCGCCGAAAACCACGAACCCGTCAGAATCGATGGACCCGCCTCGCGCTTTAACGCCGTTGACCGTTTCAAACTCTCGCATCGCGTCGAACGACCAGAGCGCGGCGCCGTTTCTGGCGTTGTACGCGCGCAAGGCGCCGTTGAGCGCGCCGGCGAGCACAACATCGGCCGCAAGAGTTACGGCCGCCGACATCGCGGTTTGGCACTTGCGCTCGCCGGTGTCGCAAGTCTCCGGCTCGACGACGCTCCAGACCGCTTCCCCGCTTGCGACGTCATAGGCGTGAACGCCGGGCTGCGCGGGTCCGATGGCGTCTTTGTGGCCGGGGGTGTCAGCAATCCCTACAAAGACGGTTTCGCCGTCGCTCGCCATGCCCCAATGCACGCCGCCGTTAAACCCGCCCATGCCGGCGCGCCGGCGCCAGAGGAGCTTTCCATCCGCATCAGGATCAAGGGCGTAGACCATGCCGGATTTCTGTCCTGCAAGGATGATGTCGCGCCCATCGGGCGTTGTCGCTAGAACCGGCGGGGCGCCGAAGTCAAAATCGGGTCCGTCTTCTTCAGGACAATTGACGCGCGACGACCCGCACGCGCCGTTCCATGCGTCGTCCGGCGTCGCCTGAAACGACCAGGCGAGCGCGCCGTCTTCCATCCGCAAGGCGAGGATTGCATCGGAGAGCTCCGTCGCCGGCGAGGAATAATTCTCGCCCGTGCCGACATAGATGAGCCTGCGGTCGGCGTCGATCGTCGGCGGCGACCAGACAGGCGCGCCGGATGGCCCCCACATAGGGGCGCCTTCGGCGTTTTCGCCGCGCCGTTGCGGTTCCGGGGTTGTAAAGAAACGCCATTCGATCGCGCCAGTATCTGCATTCAATGCGACTACGCCGCCGCGAAAGGTGCAGCAGGGATAATCCGTCATATAAGCGCTGACGACTTCAAGCGAAGACATCGGCACAAAGAGCATGTCTTCGTGCAAAGACGGCGATCCGGTGATGGTGCCGACGGGATGGTCTTTCACCGAACGGCGCCATTTCTCTTCGCCGGTCACCGCATCGACCGCGTATACATTGGCTTCGAAGTCAGCGAAATAAAGCGTTTGCGCGCGGCCCGCCTCATCAAACGCGATATTGGGCGCAACGCGCACTTCCGCCTCGGCGAAAAACCGCCACCAGACGCACCCCCGCTCACGATCAAGCGCGTAAACCGTTCCGTCCTGACTGCCGAGAAAGATCGCCTCCTCGACAACAGCCGGCTGGGAACGGGCGCGCGCGGCGCCGGGATAGCCGAACGCCCATTTCAGCTTAAGCTGCGGCGCGGTCTCGGCGCTGATGCGCGTCGCCGCGTCGACATGGCGCGTGTTTTCCGGCGTCGCGCCCCAGCGCGGCCAGGCGCGCCCGCCCGCAAACGCAAGCGCGCCGTCGCAGCGTTGCACGTCTGCAGCCCGACGCGTTTGATCGAGCGCCGCCGCGCCCAGATGATTGGCGAGACGCTCCTTGTCGAAACTGGAAACGGCGCGCGCCTGCTCGCGCATGATCCCAGTGGTCATGGCCGCGAGAAGCGCATTCGGGGCGTAGGTTTCGAGGGCGGCGCGCGTCGGCGCCTCCCTCACCGCGCCTTCGTGGCAAGCCGCGCAATATTTTCCGTAAAGCCCCTCGACATAGGCGTGATCCGTTGGGGCGTGATCCGTTGCGGCATGGTCACTCGCCGGGTCGGCAAGCGCAGTTAGCGTAGCTGTTTGCGCCGACGTCTCGCCCGCTGGCGCGTCTTGCGGCGCCTCGCTGGCGCGCTCGCCGCTGCAGGACGCCATGCCCAGGACAAGCGCGAGGGGGAGAAAAGGCATCAGCGCCGCACATCTCTTTTTGGGCAGGTTTATCACCAAGATTTTTTCCGTCGCCCGCCAAAACAATCGGCAAACCATTGCCGAAGATCATTATTGACTAATTCTCCAATAGTATGGATGGTTTGGCAAGAACGAAAACCCCAAAACATTTTAATCAGCCGGTGCGTGTCCGTTGTTCAAAAAACCTTTTCAAAACGCTCGACTGAACAGACGTCGGCTTCTGCACGGTTGCGCCGCTTTGGCGGTTACAGCCGGCTGTCGCGGGGACCGCGTTGGACCTACACGCAGTGCGCGTCACGACGATGTTTCCGACCCGGCGGTCGCCTACGCCAACCGCCGGGCCGGCGGCGACGTCTATCGCGAAGGCTATGTCGATGCGGAAAACTATCGGCTGCATTATGTGGAGGCTGGCCCTGAACAAGGCGAACTCGTCTTTTTCTACCACGGCTTTCCTTCGTTCTGGCTCTGCTTCCGCCCGCAGATGGAGGCGCTGCGCCGCCGCTACCGCGTCGTCGCCGTTGACGCTCTCGGGGCTGGGCTTTCCGATAAGCCTGACGACTTGGCGGCCTACAAGGTCGAAGCGCTTGCCGCGCAATTGGACGCCGTCGCCCGGCATCTGAATGGCGATCAACAATTTCATCTGATCGGGCACGATTGGGGCGCGGCCCTCGCCTGGGCATACGCCGCCGCTTATGGGGAACGGTTGCGCTCCGTCATCGGCATGAGCGCGCCCTCCTACAACGCCCTTCTTGAATTGCTGGAAACCAATGAAAAACAGCGTTTGCGTTCGGAATATATGCAGCATTTTCGGGCGACGACCGCTGCAGAAATTCGCGCCGACCCGCCCGGCGAAACCTTATGGGCGCGCTCTTACGACCGACTGTTGGCGCGCGGCGATCTGTCTGCGGAAGAAGGCGCGCTCTTTCGCCAGGCGCTGGCGCCGGCGGCGGCGTCAAATGGCGGGTACAACTGGTATCGCGCCAACATACCGCCTTTCGACGAGATTGACGAGAGCGACTACTGGCCGGCGCGCGGGTCTGTGATCGAGCCGCCGGCGTTGCTTCTGTGGGGCGAGGAAGACCAGATTTTTGAAAGCCAATTTCTCGATATCATGAAACGCGATTGCCGCGCCCTTGATATAAAGATCCTTCCCAAGATCAATCACTGGACGTCAATGCAGGCGCCTGACAACGCAACAGCGCGCATTGTCGACTTTCTGCAATCGATTGACGGGTGAAACGTTAGGCCACAAGCGTGGGCGGCCAAAGACGCCCTGTGTCAATTTTGCGACGGGGTGAGAAAACATCGCCGGAAGAAGATGATCGCGACCGCCCCGTTGAATGATTTTAATCAGCACTTTCAATGCTTTGGGGAGCTTGCAGCTCCAAACTCTCCTTATTGACTTTTTGTCTAATAACTATTGAATATTTCTCCAGTAAGTGGGATCGTCACGAGGGTGAAGGGCAGGGAGGAAAAATATGAATCGCTCAAAAAGAGCCGCCTTATGCGGTTGCGCATCGCTTGTAGCTGTCGCTGCAACCATAGGCGCGGCAAGCGCTCAGTCTACTGACGCTAATACGGAAGAAAGAACCGCCGGCATCGACGTCATAACGGTAACGGCGCAAAAACGAGAAGAAAGCCTTCAGGACGTGCCGATCGCCGTTACGGCGCTTTCCGGCGAAGACATTGACGCAGCAAAGATTGAGGACGTCATCGACCTCCAATTCAATGCGCCTAACCTGATTTTTTCCGGCAACCGCAACCTCACCATCCGCGGCATTGGCTCGCAGACATTCGGCGGCTCGGGCGACGCCGGCGTCGGCGTTCTTTTCAACGGCGTCTTCATTCAAGGCGCGTTGACCACAGGCGAATTTTTTGATCTTGAACGTGTTGAGGTTTTGCGCGGCCCGCAAGGAACCTTGTTTGGCCGAAATACGACCGGCGGCGCGATCAATTACATTTCGGCGCGCCCTACCGATGAGCTCGACGGCTATGTTAGCGCCCAGTTTGAGTCTTTTTTCGGCGTTCGCGTCAACACCGCCCTGAACCTTCCCCTTACGGATAAATTGAAACAACGTTTTGCGGCGAACTATCTGAGCCGGAAGGGCTATACCTTTAACGAATTTGACGATTCCCGCATCGACGGCCGCGATCAGTTTTCCGTGCGCTCGGCAACATTGTTTGAACCGACGGCGAATACGCGCGCCGACTTGATCGTTGAATTCACTTCTGAAGACAGCAGCAGGGGGGGCGCCTTAAAGACGCTGTGCGCGCCGGATCCGACATTTGGCTGCTCGCCAGATACGGTCGCAACGGAGTTTCCAACAACCAATTTTCCCATCGACCTCAGCCTCCTGCCCGGCATCGTGCGCCCCGATAAATTTGCCGACAATCCAGATGATTTACGCACCGTCAACATCGATATTGAACCGGTTCGCGATGTGGAGGAATTCATCAGCTCGCTGGAAATTTCCCATGACTTTGGGCCGGTGACGCTGACGTCCGTTTCGGGCTATCGGCGCGGCACGCTGCGGTCGGTGCGCGACTTCGATCAGGGCTTTGCGCCGAACGCATTTAACCCCGGAACTTTCGCCACGCCCTTCGGTCCTGTCACCCTGCCCGACGATGGTTTCGGCAACGGTATCCTGACCTACCTGACGGCTGTCGATCCAATTACTATCGAGACTATTACCACGACCGACTACAACACCACGCAGACAGCCAACACGCGGGCGCGCCAAGTCAGCACCGAACTTCGTTTGGATACGAATCTTGACGGACCGTTCAACGCTGTTCTCGGCGGGTATTATCTGGCCGCCAATTTCCGCGGCAACGTCACGACCTATCTGCCCGCAGCGCGAACGCTGGGGTTCCTCGCCGCCGGTGATACGCCGGAAGCGACAACTGAAGCCTTCGCTGTTTTCGGCGAAGCCTATCTCGACGTTACCGACTGGTTGCAGCTGACAGGCGGCCTGCGCTATACGATTGATGAAAAAACAATCGAAACGCGCAGCGGATTTATCGCGTTCGGGCCATCGTTCTTCGGTGAAGAAACCTTTGACGAACTCACCTGGCGGGCCGCCGCAAATTTCAATCCTGACCTCAGCTTTACGGATGATACGAATATTTACGCTTCAGTTTCGCGCGGCTTCCGTTCCGGCGGTTTCAACCCCGGCAACGCAGCCGTTCCGACATTCGAATCCGAACTGGTGACGTCCTATGAGATCGGCTTTAAAAACCTCATGTTCGATCGGCGCCTGCAAACGAATTTCGCCGCGTTCATCTATGATTATGAGAACCTCACCGTTGGCAATATTGTCGGCACATTGGCGACGAATGTGAACATTCCGTCTTCGGAAGTCATGGGCCTTGAACTGGAGGTTATCGCCGAACCCATTGACGGGTTGCGTTTTGAAGGGGCGCTCGGGCTTCTGGACACGGAAATCGAGAGCGACTTCCTGTCGTCGGATCCGACTCGCGGCGGGGCGTTCTTCCAACTGATGGGCAACGAGTTGCCGAACTCGCCAGCGCGCACCCTGAAAGTTGCGGCGGAATATGAATTCACGCCTCTCGACGGCTGGCTCGCGACGCCGCGCGTCGACTTTTATTCTCAAACGTCGTTCTTCTCTCGAGAGTTCAACACCGGCGCAGACATTGTCGACGACTGGGCCCAACTCGATCTCCAGATGGAAGTCAGACCCGTTGACCGCGATGTTGCAGTGACGCTGTTTGTTAAGAACGTCCTCAATGAAGACAGCATTACTTTCCTTGAGGCGAACTCAAATCTGGTCGGCAGTTTCCGAAGCGCATTCCTGCTTGATCCGAGAATATTCGGCGCAAATGTTCGCTTCGGATTCTGATCGCCTTCCTCCCGAGCGATCAATTTGCCCAGGCGCTTATCGCGCCTGGGCCTTTTTTCACCTAGCGGTCTCAAAAATCCATAAAGCGGAACGAACATGATGCTCAAACACTTTTTTAAACCTGCTCTGCTGATCTCGTGCCTCCTTATCAGCGCATGCGTGAGCGCGCCCGCCCCATCGCCGTCGCTGCTCAACGCTGAGGCGCGCGCCGAAATCGAGACACTGGCGCAAGACGCCGTCGATCGCGGCTTCGCGCCCGGCGTGGTGGTGTGGATTGAGGAAGAGGACCGCCCCCCTTACGCCTACGCTTACGGAAAACGCGATATTGACGCCGCCGCGCCGCAAACGGTCGATGACCTGTTTCGCATTTATTCGATGACAAAACCGGTGACCGTCTTCGCCGCCATGCAGCTTGTCGACGACGGCGTCATGGCGCTTGACGATCCGGTTTCAAAATTTCTGCCGCGCTATGCGAACGCCCGCGTCTACGTTGGCGGCGACACTTTGGAAACGCTAGAAACCGCGCCTTTAAACCGTCCGCTGACCATTCGCGATCTGATGCGTCACACGGCGGGTATGGCTTATAAGTCGCAGACGGATCATCCGGTCAACCAGCTCTATGTCCTGCGCGGCATTGATACGGGCAGCGGCGCGGACATCCCGCCGCAGGACGGGTCGGCGCCCGTCGCATCGGTCGGCGAGCTGGCGGCGCGGATTGCCGAAATCCCCCTCCTCCATCAGCCGGGCGAACGGTTCGTTTACGGCAACGCCCATGACGTTCTGGGCGCCGTCATCGAGGCGGCGAGCGGGGAGCGTCTCGGCGCTTTCATGAAACAGCGGATCTTCGCGCCCCTCGGCATGGACGATACGCGCTTTATGGTCGCCGCGTCAGACGAGGCGCGCATGACAGCGGCGTACTCAGCGAAAACAACAACCCCAGGTGAAGGCGGTGTCCTGCGGTCAGCGCGGCTTGACCAGTTGACACAAGGCGAGCTCGCTCTGGCCGATCCGTCGGTCGACAGTGTGTTTTCGAAACCTCGTGCCATCGACTATGGCGGCGCCGGTCTTGTATCAACAGCTGAAGATTTTGCGCGCTTTGCCCGCATGCTGTTGAACGGCGGAGCGCTCGATGGAAAGCGCATCCTCTCCGAGGCCGCAGTCGCTGAAATGACAAGCAATCAACTGTCCGACGAGGCGTTGGCAGCAGCCGATGGTTTACTCGCAGAAGGACTGACTTATGGCCTCGGCGTCGCCATTCTTGACGATCCGTCCTCGGCGCGCGCGCCACTGCCGACAGGCTCGCTATTGTGGGGCGGAGCTGCGTCAACAAACTTCTGGATCGATCCCGAAAACAAATCTGTGGGAGTCGTGATGACCCAGGTCTTCGGCGGAGATTTCCGGACATTCTACCTTGAAATGCACAACGCTATTTATAGCGGCAGAAAGTGATATATTCTCAGTAGCAGGACAACTTCGACTTCGCCTCTCAAAAAGCGTTCGCCGCTTCGATCGATTTTGTAATAAAATCTAGGCGACATTTTTGATCGAGGAGAGAGCCGCTTGGTCCTCAAACCGGACACTTCATCCTGCAAAATCATAGAGCCGTCCGCTGCAATCATTGATCGTTTCAGCCGTCATTTAGCCCACCTATCGCCCCGTGCGTTACACTGACAAAGACGCGACCACAGTATGAGGGAGTTCTAAAGATGAACGAGTGTGGTGAGCACGATCTCTTTTTGCAAACTTGAAAGTCAGCGGAACGGTTGCTGCATGGATGCCTTCCGCAGAAACTCAATGACCCTTTCAGCCGCAAGCGGTTTTCGAAGATTGTACCGGCAGCGCGCCTGTAGCGCGTGTCCTGTTCGCGCCATGTCAAAAGTCATGGCGGGCGTAAAGATCATCGTCGGCATCAGTTTTTTCAAAAAGTGAGCCCCCCAAGCCGCAGTTATTTCTGGATTTGCGATTTGACGTATAATAGAAAATTATTCACTGCCTTTGCCGCACAGAATGGATACTTAAGCGGCCTGTTTCAGATTTTGAAACAAACGCAGTTTGGCGATCATGAGATCAGCAATTCATCCAGACGGGCAGTGAGCCCCGGCATCGATCCAGGCATGAAATAAGGCGCCGAAACTTTCCTGATCCCCGGGAGCGCGATCCAGATGCGCCGGCGGGTTCCAGCCATAAGCGACCAGCTCGTCCTCGGCCATGTGTTCGCCAAGCTCCATCAGGGACAAACCGCCATTGCGCTCTTCATCTTTGATTTGCAGACAGATTTCCGAAAGCGACTTGCCCTCCCAGGCCATCTCCGCCGGCGCCAGACGCCAGGCGGGATTTCCAGGAACATTCCGGTAGTTTTCCGCGCCATGACAGGTCGTGCAAAACATTCCCGGCTGCCCCATCCCGCCTGCGCCGCGGACCACCATCGGCTGGTGCAGCGCGCCCTCTTCACCCTGAAGAGGACGATCGGTGCGCGGGTGACAGTTTACGCATCTCGGATGCTGGATGACGCGTCCGATTTCGTCAAACAACGCGTCCGCGCGGCTCTCATTGTCAGTAAACGCATCGAAGTCGCTAAGCGGTCTCAATTCAGCATCACCTCGTGATGCCGGCGGCTCTGTGGGCGCATTCGATTGCGGGGAACACGCAGCAGCCATGCCCAGAATAGCCAATACGAAGATCGATTTGGCGACAAATTGCGCTTTTCGCATCGCTAAATTTCCTTCGCAGCGTTTTTGATTGCCGCGCGAATGCGCATATAGGTCGCGCAGCGACAGAGATTGCCCGCCATGGCCTGATCGATATCCTCATCGCTTGGGTCATCATTCATTTGAAGCAGCGACACCGCGGTCATGATTTGCCCGGACTGACAATATCCGCACTGAGGAACATCAATCTCGGTCCATGCGTTGCGAACAGCGTCTGCTTCAGGGCCTGCAACGCCTTCGATCGTTGTCACGTCGGCGCCGTTCAGGGCGTCGATCGGCGTGACGCAAGACCGACGCGGCAGTCCGTTGACGTGAACAGTGCACGCTCCGCATTGCGCGACGCCGCAACCGAACTTGGTCCCGGTCAGTCCTAATCGATCCCGAAGAACCCAGAGAAGTGGCGTGCCCTCCAGCGCATCCACTGAGAGGTCTTCGCCATTAATGGAAAGTGTGACGGTCATGGCTTGGCCTCCAGTCAGCTTTGTTCGCCGACCGGCAATCGGTCGCGTCTTGTGTTGTCGAAAACCGGCAGCCGCCGGATGCGATGACCGGTCGCTGCAAATATTGCGTTTGTGAGCGCTGGCGCGGCGGGCGGCGTCGGCGGCTCCCCTACGCCGCCGGGCGGCGCATCACTCTCGATGATTTTGGTCTGCATCCGACGAGGCGCCTCATTCATCCGCATCAACCGCCAGTCTGGGAAATTGCGCTGCTCAACGGCGCCGTTCCGGGTGCTGATCTGCCCGTAAAGGGCGTTGGACAGGCCATAAAGCGTGCCGCCTTCAATCTGCGCGGCGGTGTGTTTGGGGTTCGCCACTGTGCCGGCGTCGAGCACCGACCAGACATTCGGAATGGTCAGCCGCCCCTCATCGTCGACGCTCGCCTCGATGACGGTCGCCACATAGGTGCAGAACGACCGGTGCATGGCGACGCCGAGGCCGGTCCCGTCTGGGCGCGCGCGGTCCCATTCGGCCATGGACGCGGCTTCCTCGATGACATGGCGCATGCGTCCGGTATCGATGGGATAATCCTCAAGCGGACTGCCGTAATTGTCGTATTCTTCCACCCCTTCCGTGGTCGGATCGATTAGGCGGGGCTCGCCAATCAGTTCCAGAAGATAATCCTTCGGGTCGAGCCCGGCCGCGTGGGCGAGTTCGGCAGCGAAACTCTGCACCGCAAAGGCGTGATAGATATTGGACACAGAGCGCAGCCAGCCGATGCGTATATGCGCCGGAGCGTCACCAGTCTCGAGGCGCAGATTCGGCGTCGCAAAGGGCGTGTCGGAGGCGCCGAGGCGTAACTCGCCCCACGAGGGGGTGGAGACGCCGGCCGAAAACGTCGAGGGGATCGGCGGGAATACTGTGCGGTGAAGAAAAGCGACCGCGTTTCCGTCCGCATCAAGACCGCCTTCGAGGCGCTGAGCGCTGATTGAATGATAATAGCCATGGCGAAGGTCGTCTTCACGCGTCCAGGTCACCTTGACCGGCCGGCCCATCTCACGGGCGAGCAGCGCCGCCTCGACGATGAAATCCGGCTTGGACTTCCGCCCGAAGCCGCCGCCAAGCCAGGTTATGTGGATCGTGACATTGTCTTCCGGAACGCCGCAGATTTGGGCCACCGTGGAGCGGGCGGCCTGCGGCGCCTGCACGCAGGCCCAGCATTCGACCTTATCGCCGTCCCAGCGCGCCGTGGCCGCCGGCGGCTCCATTGGCGATTGAGAGAGGTGCGGGACAACATATTCCGCTGCGATTGTGGTCTCAGCATCAGCGAGAGCAGCATCGATGTCGCCTCGGTCGCGGCGGACGTCGCCAGGCTGGCGGGCCGTCTCCAACATCTCGTCAATGAACGCCTCGGTGTCGTAACCGCCGTTTTCGCCGGCGGTCCATTCCACGCTGAGTTCTTCCCGGCCGCGGATCGCAGCGAACGTGTCTTCGGCGACCACAGCGACGCCGCCGAGCGGTTTAAAAAGCGCCGGCGGTTCAGGCGTATCGAGAGAAATCGTGCGCAAGACGCCGGGCACGGCCAAAGTCGCCGAATTGTCCATGGATGCAACGGCGCCGAAAACGGTCGGCGGGCGGGCAATGACGGCGTAGACCATGTCATCAAGGCGCACGTCGATACCGAATGTTCCCTCGCCACGCACGATCTTTGGCACAGTGAGCGAGGCGACCGGCTTGCCGATATAGCGCCATTCCGAACGCTTCTTTAAACGAACCTCTTCCTCGGCGGGCAACGGTCTTTTGGACGCGGCTTCAGCTAATTCTCCGTATTTGGCTGATCGCCCGCCGGGACCTGACACGACGCCGCTTCGCGCGGCGCAGGCGGCGTCGTCAACGCCCCAGCGCTCCGCCGCTTCAGCGATCAACATGGTCCGCATGGCGGCGCCGGTAAGACGCAAGCGTTCAAGGTTCCAGCGCACCGAGCGCGATCCGTCCGTGTTCTGATTACCGTACCGGGGGTGACCTTCGGCCTGCACGACATTGATCTCGCCCCAGTCAACATCAAGCTCGTCGGCGATGATCTGCGCCATGGCGGTCGTGGACTGCTGGCCCATTTCCGAGCGGTGATTGGTAATATCCACCGTTCCGTCCGGCTGGATGGCGATGAAGAGGGACGGGTTCACCTCACCGCCCGGCGTCGAGGGCAGTCCCGCCGCCGTTCCATCCGCCGCAGCACGGCCCTGCGCAAGGGCGACGCCGACGACGAAGGCCCCGGCAGTCTTTGTGAAAAACCGGCGCGACATGGGCGCGAAACCGCGCGTCAAAAGCGTTTCGGCAGCAGCGCTGTCATGAACAATCTGTTGCGGAATGAACATTGGATCAAAGCTTCTCTAAAGTTGGGCAAGCAGCGTTTCAGTTCGAATCGGAAGCGATGTTACACGCACTCCCGTCGCATTGTACAATGCGTTTGCAATCGCCGGCGCAACGCCGGTGGAGACGACCTCGCCGATGCTTTTCGAGCCCAGCGGGTTGGGATCGGTGTCGATGTCATCCACGAAAAGAACGTCGATTTCCGGAACGTCGCCCTGCACCGGCACGTAATTGTCGAGGAAGCTGGCGTTCACGGGCCGCGCCGTTGCAGGGTCGAGCTCGGTTTTTTCCATCAGCGCTTCGCCGACGCCCCAGATCATGCCGCCGGTCGCCTGGCTGCGGGCCGTTTTCGGACTGACAACACGGCCGACCGCGAAGGCCCCGAGCATGCGCGAAACGCGGATGCGCCCGAGCAGCGGATCTACGCGCACTTCGACAAATTGCGCGCCGAGACTGCGGCTGGAGGATGTCGCCGCCGCCGGTTCGAAGGTCCCGACTTCCGAGACGCCGCCGCCTTCGGCGCGGCGCGCCATCGCCGCCAGCGATTCCCGGCGGCGCGGATCGGCAGGATCGACGAGCGCGCCGTCCTGGGCGATCAGCGTTTCCGGATCGGCGCCGTAAAGAGGCGCGCCCTCGTGCGCCACAGCGGCCTGCGCGAGGCGCGCTTTCAAAGCCCGCGCGCCGATCAATACCGCCGAGCCGACGGAATTCATGGTCACGGACCCGGCCACATAAGGCGCGCGCGGGAAGCTCGTATCGCCAATTCTGACCGTCACCTGATCTGGCGACACGCCCAGCGCTTCGGCGGCGACGATTGTCAGGGCGGTCGCCGTGCCGGTGCCGATTTCCGACGTGGCGGACGCAACAATGACCTCGCCATCGCCATTGATGGAGACGCGGGCATGCGCCGTCGTTTTCGAGTTCGGGCGCAGAGCCGACGCCATGCCCATCCCGATGAGTTCGCCGTTCTCGCGCCGCGCGCCGGGTTTGGGATTGCGCGCCGACCAACCGAACGCTTCAGCGCCCTGCCGGTAGACGTCCGCTTGCGCATTGGTCGACCAGGGCAGATCGAAATGCTGGTCGCGCGGCGGGATGTTGCGCAGGCGCAGCGCGACGGGATCGATCTCCAGCCGATGGGCGAGCATGTCGAGCGCCGTGTCGAGACCGAAGATACCGGCGCCTTCATGGGGCGCGCGCATGGTCGTCGGCGCGCCATTATGCATGGGCGAGACGTAATGCTGTGTGCGGACATTCTCGCAGTCATAGAGATAGCGCGCAGGCATCGCGCCCCATTCGCAATATTGCGGATCGTGGGTCGGCCCTTGCGACGTGCTTTCGTGAATAATGGCGCGGAGCCTGCCGTCGCTCTCAAACCCCATGCGCACATGCTGGCGCGTTGCGGGCATGTGGCCGGCGGAGGAATACATCTGGCGGCGCGACAGGACCATCTTCACCGGACGGCCGGCAAGCTTCGCGATCTGCGCCGTCAGCATCGTATGCGGCCAGGGACCGACCTTGCAGCCATAGCCGCCGCCGACAAAGTCGACTTTTACCGTGACGTCCTCTTCCGGGATCTCGAAGGCGCGCGCTGCGATCTCCTTGGTCTCGTAGATATACTGATCGGCGTTCCAGATCATGAGTTTGTCGCCGCGCCATTGCGCGACCGTCGTGTTCGCTTCCAGCGGATTGTGCTGGCGCATGGCGGTCTCGACGGTGAGATCGATCTTTTGTGGGCTTTCCTCGTATGCCGCGTCCGGGTCGCCGCGCAGCGAGATAGGCGTGCGAAAGGCATTCCAGGCTTCCGGCTCAAACGCATTGGCAAGACCCGCCTCGAACGTCGCGACAGGCGCCTCCTCGGCATAAGTCGCCTCAATCAACGCGGCGCCCGCTTCGGCCGCGGCTGGCGTCTCGGCGACAACCGCGGCGATAAACTGATCCGCATAGTGAATGCGCGTTCCCTGGAGCGCGACGATAGGCTCGCGCATGCCGCCCGGCTGCGGCAGGCGCGGCGTATTCTCGTGGGTGTAAACCGCGATGACGCCGCGCGCCGCTTCCGCGCGGGTCGTATCGATGGACCGCACGCGCCCGGACGCAATCTTCGCGCCGGCAAAAGCGACATAGGCCATGCGGGGCAGGACGATATCGCCCGTATAGCGCGCCTGCCCCCGCACCTTCTGAAGGCCGTCTACGCGGGCGAGACCGGCTTTCATGGTTGTGAGCTTGCTCATGCCAGCGCCTCCTTGATGGCGCGGGTCAGCACGCGGGCGGCAAGATCAACCTTGTAGCGATTGTCTTCTGTCGGCGTCGCGCCGACAATGGCCTGGGCGGCCGCCTCAGCGATGGCGTCTTCCGTCGGCGCGCGTCCGACAAGCGCCGCTTCCGCGCCCCGCGCGCGCCAGGGCTTCGGGGCGACCCCGCCGAGCGCGATGCGCGCCTGCGCCACCCGGCCTTCGTCGAGCGTTAACGCAACCGCCGCGGAAACCAGCGCATAACCGAAGGACGCCCGGTCGCGCGTTTTCACATAGGCCGATGAAAAACCGGCAAGCGCGCGATCGACGTCAATCGATAAAATCAGCTCATCGGGGGCCAGCATTGTCGCCTCGTCTGGCCGGTCTTCCGGCAGCCGGATCAGGTCTTCGACCTTGATGCTGCACCGCTCTCCGCCCGGCCGGACCGTCTGCACCGTCCCGTCGAGAGCCGCCAGCGCAACCGCGAAGTCCGAGCCGTGCACTGCGATGCATTGATCGCTAACGCCCAAGACGCCGAGCTTGCGGCTCGTCCCGCCGATGGCCGAACAGCCGCTTCCGGGGTCCCGACGATTGCACGCGCTCATGACGTCTCGGAAATAAGGGCACCGCGCCGACTGCAGGATATTGCCCGCCGCCGTCGCCATATTGCGCACTTGCGGCGATGCGCCGGAGAGGAGCGCGTCACGCAGAAGCGGGAACTCGCTTGCGACGATGTGGTTTTCGGCAATCGCCGTGTTTGTCGTCAACGCGCCGATGGAAAGGCGCTTCTTGTCTTTAGAGACCTTGGCGAGATCGAGCCGCGAGATATCGATCAGAAGGCCCGGCGCCGAGACGCCGTCGCGGATGCGGTTCAGCATGTCGGTGCCGCCGGCGATGAAAGCGGCGCCCTGATGGTCCGCCATCAACGACAGGGCCGAGTCGACTGTATCCGGACGCGCATAGGAGAAGTTCTGCATCGCGCCTATCCCTTACCCGCCGCAGCGTCGCGAATGGCGGCGCGGATTTGCGGATAAGCGCTGCATCGGCAGATATTGCCGTTCATGGCTTCACTGAGACCGTCTGTTGTTTCGGGCGCGCCCGCCTCTATCACCTTCGCCGCAGACATGATTTGGCCGGAGGTGCAGAACCCGCATTGGAAAGCGTCATTTTCGATGAACGCCGCTTGCAAAGGATGCAGTTCGTCGCTCTCGGAAAGCCCTTCAATGGTCGTCACCGACCGACCTTCCTGCATGATGGCGAGCGTCATGCAGGCGTTAACGCGTTCGCCGTCGATCCAGACGGTGCAAGCGCCGCAACCGCCCTGATTGCAACCCTTTTTGGTCCCGGTCAGTTGAAGTTTTTCACGTAGCGCATCGAGCAAGGTGACGTGGGGATCGACGGTGACCGCGGCGGGTTTTCCGTTCACCTGCAGCGTTACTTCAGATGCGCCGTCGACAATCTGAACGGAAGAAAGCGCGCTCGCAGCAGCAGACGACGCCATGAACGAGGGGCCGATAGCGGCGGCCGCGCCGGCGACGGCCGTTCCTTCAACAAACTCCCTGCGGGTTATGTCGTCGTTTTTAGCCATCAGCGCCTCTCTCTATGGAATTAGCGACATGCTTTGTCCGCGATATCAATTTGCAAATCCGGGCGGGCTGACAACGCTCTCCCTAAACATGATCATTCTTGCGGGTCTTTTCGCGGCAATGAAATATGTTCGTGTGCGATCTTCCAGGCGCCATCGTGTTTTGTCATCAGTAAGGTGCCTTGCGCGGGCCCGTGAAATTCGGCGCCATCCTTGGCGCGGCCGTAATTGTCGATATAGAGCGTCGCCCAGGCCATCGTCTCGGTCACCGGGCGCACTTCAATGCTGTCCGGCAGGACATTGAACTCCCAAATGTCCCATGATCGGACAAAAGGCTGCCAGGTGGCGACAAACTCATCCATCCCGCGGATTACTGTCTTGCCGGCGTCATCGGATGTGTCAAAGGCGAGAAGGTCAGAAACATAATACTCTTCCGCAATTGGACGAAGGTTGAACTTCTCCGCATCGTCGCCGACGACCCACGCCTCGCCCCAGGCGATAATGCGCGCGCGAACATCGTCAGCCATATTGCTCTTCGGCGCCTCTTGCGGGAGCGTCGTCAATCGCTCCTCGACAATGCGCCAATCGTCGGCCTTATTTTTCTGAAAGATCAGGGAGCCGCGCTGACGCGGCGCAATCCGGTTCCCGTCAGTTGTCAGGCCGTCGCCAATCAATAGAAAACTGGCCACCGCCAGAGTATCGCTAATTCGGTATGCGATCGGTTCGCCCGGCGCGATTGACCACGATTGAAAACCCGCCGCCATGACCGGTTTCCAGGTCGCGATATAGTCGTCGATACTCGTGATCGTCGTGACCGTATCGCCGAAATCGTCGATCACTAGGATCGCGCCCTCGCCCTCCATATAAAGCGGACGAAACGCTTCCCAATCGATCGGCGCGCCGCCGGGGCTCCAGAGCGCGAACCAACGCTCGGTTTTCGCGCGAATGTCGGCTTCGGCGTCTTGAGCGATTGCCATTGTCGGAAGCGTCAACGCGGCGACAGCAGTCAATGCGAACCAAAACGCCGACCCTTGTAACCAAGAAACAATACGGAAAAATCCCATGAGATTTCCAAGTCTCTCCCGATCAGTCCAAATTTAAAAGCCCAAATTTAATCGCCAAATTGGAAGCTATTGACCCCCGGTCGCTCCCGTCCAGACGCTAGCCTGCGCAGTTTTTTCACCAGACTGCTCTGGCGGCGCTATAATAAAGGTCGAAGAGACGAACGCAGAACAGAAAAACAATGCCCGCCCAAGACACCCACATTATCAAAGCGCCGCTGGCGAAGACCCCGATCAACGCGATTCCGCAGATGGAGCGGGAAATTTGCTCCGGAGGGATGCGGTTTATTCTGCTTCCGCCCGGAAAGATCGAACTCAATTTCAAACCGGAACGCTCTTTGATTGATGTGAACCTGAACCCAATCGAGCACCACATGGCGATCAATTCCGATAAGCTGGAACCCCGCGCAGTTCCCGCCGACAGTCTCGCCTTCTGGCCCAAAAGCTCCGACATCAAACTCGTTACTGAAAACTACATGCCTGGCTTCGTCGTCGAGATCGATACTGACTTTTGGGACCACGCCATATCAGCGGTATTCGCAGACGCCTCCAATCACGGTGTTGAGTTCCTTGTCTATGAGCGTGATCCGGTCGGAGCGGACCTAGGTCGCGCCGGCATTCAGCTCTTAGTTTCTGAGTATCGATCGAAACAGAAAGCGGACGCCCTGGCCCTTGAGTCGATCGGGCTTGGCCTGATTACGCGTATTGCAAAACGTCTGTATGAAGACAGGTCGCTGAACCTTAACGAACCGGAATCAACGGCGATATCGAAGGCGCGGCTCAATCGGGTTGCAGAGTATGTCGAGAGCCAACTCGATCAGCAAATCACAGTGACCGATCTGGCGAATATCGCAGCCTTATCCGTTGCGCATTTTTCAAGAGCGTTCAAAGCCTCCATGGGCGTGACGCCGGCCTTGTTCATCGGGCTGCGGCGCATTGCCCGGGCCAAGCAGCTTCTTCTTCGGCCTGAATTGTCTATCGCAACTGTCGCTGACTTATGCGGTTTCTCGAGCCAGTCCCACCTGACAGTCGCCTTCAAGAAGCACACCGCGATGACGCCGCGGCAGTACAGGCTTGAAGCACGGCTTTGATCTTTATGCTGATAGATATCTCCCAGCCCTCCTGTCACTGAGTTTTTACGGCGATTTCAATTCTATCGGTATTTTTGGAGTTGGCCGTCTTGTTGATAAAGTCAGGAGCAATATCTCAGCGATGATGGCAATTTAGAGGTTTGCGCATTTTCAACTTTGCCTGCTCAGTTTGATGTAAAAGCTTCCTTAAAATATCTCCGATTCTCTAAGCGTTCGTCAGATGCTTATGGATGAGCCGCTAGGATTGTCCGCCGTGACGCCGGATGTGCGTTCCATGATGGTCCGGCGCGGGGTCGATTTCACCGCCATGTTGCTGCGCAATACTTGCGTCGTTGGTTGCCGGCAAAAAATATTCCGTCAACCGTTGGGGATATTTAGCAACCGGGTTTGACGCAGCTTGAATACAACCCGAGTTTCCCTTTGTTTTTTCAAATGGTAGTTTTGAGACGCCATTGGATTGTTCTAGTTCGTCAATGCAAAACACCTTCGTCACTGTCATTCACCGCAGATGTCTTACGCTTTATCGCATTAGGGATGCGCTTGCGTCAGAAACGCGCATAACGGACGGCATTCAAGAAAGTTATCTGCGAGCTGCGTGCGATGGGCCTTACCCGGATTTGTCTGAAGAATCCTGCTGCCGCCGGCGTGGTGCTCGCTGTTATTACACTCCTCGGTTTTCTTTCTATTTCGCAATTGCCGGTTCAGCTCTTTCCAGCGATTGAACGACCGCAAATCGGGGTCTGGACGGGTTGGCGCGCTGCTTCCCCGCGCGAGGTGGAAAGCGAGATCGTCGAACCCATAGAGCGTGAGTTACGCGGCATTCCCGGCGCAACTTCGATGCAATCCTGGTCAAACGCCGGCGGCGGATGGATCTCACTCGAATTCGCTCTTGGCACGGATATGGACCAGGCTTTCGCAGAAGTGAACGCGCGCTTGCAACGGGTTCAGGGATTGCCGGCGGACGCTGACAGGCCACGCATCAATAATGGCGGCGGCGGCGACGCGGGCGAGACGTTGATTTTCCTTTTCCTGCAGAAACTGCCGAATAACACGCGCGATGATGGGCGCCTGCGCGATTTCGCCGAACAACGCATTGTTCCCCAGTTGGAAGCTGTGCCCGGGGTCGGCGGCGTCGACGTCAATTCCGACGAAGGCGAAGACATTATCAAAATTGAGTTTGATCCGTTTCTCGCCGCGCAGTTAGGCGTCACTCTCGACGATATCACGCAAGTGGTGAACAGATCCTCAGACGTTACCGGCGGCCGCGTGGAGGTCGGTCGGCGCAACTACACCATGCGTTTTGAGGGCCGCTTTACAGCCGATCAGTTGAATGAAACCATCCTCGCCTGGCGGGAAGGCGCGCCGGTGACGCTGGGCGATATCGCAGACGTGTCTGTCGCGCCGGACTGGCGCGGCGGCGTCGTTTATCAGAACGGCAATCCGGCAATCGGTATGCGCGTTGTTAAGGAATCCGGCGCCAACACGCTCGAAGCTATCGATGCGCTGACCGTTGTTCTTGACGAACTCAACGCCGGTCAACTCGGTGAAATGGGCTACGCCATTCATAAGAGTTTTGATCCGTCGGTTTTTATCAAGCGCGCTATTCGCCTGCTGACGAATAATCTCATGATCGGCGTGATGCTCGCTATCGGTGCCTTGTGGTTGTTCCTCCGGCGCACCACAGCAACGTTGATTATAGCTGCGGCAATCCCGATTTGTTTGATGGCGACCATTGTTGTCCTCAATCTTTTTGGCCGCTCAATCAACGTCATTTCGCTGGCAGGCCTCGCCTTTGCCACGGGGATGGTGCTCGACGCGGCGATCGTTGTTCTGGAAAACTTTGTGCGCCTTCGAGAAGAAGGAAAATCCCCCTTCGAAGCGGCGGAAAGCGCCGTTGCGCAAGTCTTCGGCGCCCTCTTCGCTTCCACCGTAACCACCGTGGCCATCTTTATACCGATCATGTTCTTTGAGGATGTGGAGGGTCAGCTCTTCGCTGATCTTGCGTTGACGATTGCGATTGCAGTTTCATTCAGCCTGGTCGTGGCTGTCACGCTGTTGCCAACCGGCGCGCGGTTATTCATCAAAGAAAACAAAAGCGATCGTGCCTCGGCGCATCGAAAAAGTTTTGCCGAACCCATCGCTGATTTCATCATGCGCGCCACCGCGACTAATCCTCGCCGGTTCGGCATTGTCGCCGGCCTCACCGGCGTGCCTATCTTCCTTGGCTTTTTGCTGTGGCCTCAACTCAACTATCTCCCGCCGGTAAAGCGCGACGCGGTCGACGCCTTTATCAACTTTCCGTCCGGCGCTAGCGCCGACATGATCCGCGAGGAATTCGCCGAAGTCGTCGTTGAGCGTCTGCAACCCTACATGGACGGTGAAAAAGAACCGGCGCTGAAGAACTATTATCTCTATAGCGGCGAATGGGGCGGCAATACGGGTATTCGCGTCGCTGATCAGTCCCGCGTCGACGAGATGGTGAAGATCGTCAATGAAGAGGTACTCGCCGGCTTCCCAGACACGCGTGTCTTCGCCCAGCAAGGCAATCTCTTTGGAAACTGGGGCGCACAGGGATCAATTCGTCTGCAACTGCAGGCCGCTGATTTCGCGGCGCTCAGCGCTGCGGTGCCGGCCGCCACAGATATTATTCAGGAGGCCTTGCCCGGCGCACAGGTCTGGCCCAACCCCGATCCGCAAGTGGTGACGCCGGAATTGCGTCTTATGCCCAATGACCGGCGCATCGCCGAGGTGGGCATGACCCGCGCGAGCGTCGCCCGCGCTGTGCGCGCTCTTGGCGACGGCGCCTGGCTTGGCGAATTTTTCCATCAGGATGGTCGGCTCGATATTATTCTCAAAGCGAGGGAATGGACTGAGCCCGAATATCTTGAGACAGCGCCGATTGCGACGCCCACTGGCGCTGTCGTGCCTTTGGGTGAACTCGTTCGGATCGAACGCAGCGTCGGCCCGCAGCAGATCAGCCGGGTCGATGCGCGCCGCACGATTACGCTCGGCATATCGCCGCCGGACGGAACAGCGCTTGGGCCCGCAGTGGAAGCGCTGAAAGACGGCGCGGAAGCACAGCTTTTTGAAATCCTGCCGGCCGGCGCATCCATTAAATGGGGCGGCGACGCCAATAGCCTCGCCCGCGCGGTGAAAAATCTCGGCGGCAATTTCTTTCTCGCAATTGCGATTCTTTTTCTAATCATGGCCGCGCTTTTCAAATCTGTGAAAGATGCGGCGCTCGTCATTGTTACCTTACCGATGGCGACAGTCGGCGGGATTCTCGCGATCCGCGGGCTCGATCTGATCAATGACCTCCCGCTCGACCTTCTTGGCATGATTGGCTTTATTATTCTCCTCGGGTTGGTCGTCAATAATGCAATCCTTCTCGTCGCCCAGACCCGCGCGTCTGAGGCGCGGGGCCTTATCCGTACAGAAGCCGTGCGCGAAGCCCTGACGCTGCGTATACGTCCGATTTTCATGTCCACCTCGACATCGATCATGGGCATGCTGCCGCTTGTTCTTGCGCCAGGCGCCGGCAGTCTGATCTATCGCGGCCTCGCCACGGTCATTGTCGGCGGCATGGCGGTGTCGACGCTTTTTACGCTGTTCCTCTTGCCATCTCTTCTACAGCTTGGCGCGCAAAGCTTCCCTCGAATCGCCCGCAACGATACCGTTCCTCAACCCGCCGAATAGGACGGCAGCACGCATGAACAAAACATTCATATTCGCCGGCCTTGGCGCCGTTACTTTGGTCGCCGCAGGAACAATCGCATATTTTTACGGCAGCGCAGTCGGGTCTGAAGCCGATACGCAAGAGACCGCGCAGCAAAACGGTCCGCCGCCCGCCGTCGTGACAGTGGCCGAAGCGGAAGAACGCCGTCTCGCTCCGCATGCAGAAACACCGGGATCGGTCGTTTCAATCCGTGACAGCCTTGTCGCTGCAGCAACCTCAGGCAAAATTGAATGGGTTGCCGAGGTTGGCGCCGAGGTTGAAGAAGGCGAAACGATCGCCCGGATCGAGGCGGCGGATGCGCAACTTGCTTTTAATGACAGCGCCGCGGAAGTCAGTCGAATGCAATCTCGAGCAGACTTTCTTTCAACGAGATTTGAACGTTTCAACGGTCTTGGAGATGAGGCCGGCGAATCCGAAACAGCGCTTGATCAGATGCGCGCAGACCGTGATGAAGCACTGCAAGGGCTGCGTCAGGCAGAAGTAGCCAAAGACCGCGCCGCGCTCAATCTTCAGCGAACGGAAGTAAAAGCGCCATTTGCCGGAAGGGTCGTCAGTCAGGAATCGCAAATCGGCGAGTTCGCAACCCCGGGCGCCGGGCTCGTTCGTCTTGTCGACACCCGGCGGTTGGAGGTCACAGCACGGGCGCCCGCGAGCCTTGCCCGCAATATCAGCGCTGGAGACATCATTCGTGTTTCAAACGGGCCGCAACAGAAAAATGCGCAAGTCCGCGCGGTTGTGCCGGTTGGCGATGCGTTATCGCGGATGCTGGAGCTTCGTCTCGAGCTGGAAGATACTGATTGGTATATCGGCTCGGCTGTTCGTGTCGCCTTGCCGACTATGGAAGCGCGTCAGGTTACGGCCGCGCCGCGTGATGCGCTTGTTCTGCGAGCCGACCGTATCAGTATTTTCGTCATTGACGAGGAGGAGACCGCCCGCCGTGTCGATGTTGAACTTGGCGCAGCGGAAGGCGACTTCATCGAAGTGCTGGGCGATATCAAACCCGGCGACAGCCTCGTCATCCGCGGCGGCGAACGTTTGCGCGACGGACAGAAGGTAACGCTGTCCGCCGCCCTTGAGACAGTCGCAGGCGTTTGAAGCTACTCCTCGCTAAGAGAAGGAATAGCCGCACCCGCCGTCCAAGGCCCGCCCGCATCAATCAACGCCGTTTCAAACGCCGGGATCGTCGTTGCCTGCAGCGTATTAAGCCGAGTGCGGATGGTTTCGAAATCACGCTCGGCAATCTCCAGCGTCTGGCGATGGGTGCCAGTAGGGCCATAGGTCGACTGGCCGACGCCAATCAGCACTTTGCCGAGGCGGCTCTGTACGTTCGGCGGCGGATCCTGTCCGACTTCCGCCATGGACTGATTGCCGCTGAGCAATTCAACGACTTCATGAAGTTCCGTTCGGATTGCCTGCCATTGATCATCAAGTTCGGCGGGCGCGGAACGCGTGCGGCCAAGAGCGATTTTTAAATCGCCCACCTTCTTTTCAAGCCCGCCGGTTGCTGCGGATGCGGCAGAAACCCCGCGCTGCAATCGTGACGCACGCTCCCAGAATGCAACCGTTTCCGCCGGCGCGGCGCTCGGCAGGGCGCCTTCGCGCAAACGCTCCACGACAAACTCCTGCGCCAGCGCCAGCTCCGTTGTTTCCCCGCGCACACGCTTGGATAGGGCGACCGTGTAGGTTCCGGGCGCAGCCAGAAACCCTTGCGGTTCGTCATTGCCGTCTTCCACCGGCGCCGCCGGCGTCACCGCCGGGAACCGCAGATCCCACGCGACCCGGTGGAACCCTTTCTTCGCAGGGCCTTTGATGCGACGCACGACATTGCCGTCGGCGTCGCGCACGGTAAGCCAGATTTCCGGCGCGGTTTCGCGCCGCTCCTGCTCTGCCGCATCGAAGCCGGCGAAGGGCGTGTCTTCCCAATTTTCGAGCTTCTCTTTTTCGTCTTCCTGCCGCACCTCTTCCAGCGTCTGCAAATCTTCCTTCAGATAATAAGTGAAGACGGCGCCGAAGGGCGGGTTAGGCGCGCGGAAATAACTGTGGCCCTGACTGCCGCCGTCGCTGAAAGCGAGCGGGTGACGTTCAATATACCACCAGGCGCGCCGCCCCGGGAATAGTAGCGCTTCATTCTCAAGCGCGGCTTCGTCAATATCGCGCAAAGGCGAATAGTCATCGAGAATAAAAAAGCCGCGACCGAAGGACGCCGCAACCACATCTTCCTCGCGCCGCTGGATCGTCACGTCACGGAACGAAATTGTCGGTGCGCCCGCGGTAAGCTCGATCCATTTGCCGCCGCCGTCGACCGTGAAGAACAGGCCATATTCTGTGGCGAGAAACATGAGGTCTTCATCCACATGATCCTGCACAATCCGCCAGACGAGGTGGCGATCGGGCAAATCACCCTTGATCGACGTCCAGGATTGTCCGCGATTGGTGCTTTTCAGGATATAAGGCTGATAGTCGCCGTATTTGTGGTTATCGAGCGCCACATAGACCGTATCAGGATCAAACAGATCGGCGCGGATGTCGTTGACAAAGGCTCTGTCCGGCACGCCGGGCAAATTGCCGACTTCGATACGGCGCCAATTCTCCCCGCCGTCGCTCGTGACATGGATCAGACCATCATCAGTGCCGATATAGAGGATGTTTTCATCGAGCGGCGACTCCCCGATGGAAGTGATGGTGTTGTATTGCGACATGGCGAGGTAATCCCAGCCCGCATCCCATGACCATTGCCGGCCCATGGCGGGCAACAGCATGCGATCCTCATTGCGGGTCAGATCGCCGGAAACGGCGCGCCAGTCGTCGCCTCGATTATCCGACCGCCAGAGGCGATACGAGGCGAAGTAAATTCGCTTGGGGTCGTGAGCACTGACATAAATCGGCGCGTCCCAATTATAGCGCTCATTAGGTTCGCCTTCGGCCGGTTGCGGCTGGATGTGAACAACTTCTTCGGTTGTGCGGTCAACGCGCGCAAGATTTCCCTCCTGCCACTCCGCATACATAATATCCGGATTGCCTGGCTCGGTCGCAGACTGGTGGCCGTCTGCAAAGAGCGTAACGAACCAGTCTGAATTGCGAATGCCGTGACGGTTTTCCGTACGCGACGGACCACCCTGCGAGTTGTTGTCCTGGGTGCCGCCATAAACAAGATAGAAAGGTTCGGTGTCGTCGACGGCGACCTTATAGAATTGCGTTACGGGCAGATTGTTGATGAACCGCCAGGACTTCTCGCCGTCATAGCTTTCATAAAGACCGCCATCCGACCCGAACAGAATATAATCCGGATCGTCTTTGCGGAACGCAATCGCATGGTCGTCAACATGCTTGTATTCATTGTTGATGTTGCGCCAGGTCTTGCCGCCGTCGTCAGAGATCTGCGTCGTATTGCTGACGAGGTAAACTTTGTCGAACTGATGCGGGCTGGCAAAAATCTCTGTGTAATAGTGAGGCCCGGTGCCGCCGCCGACCGCGTCGGACATCTTCTCCCATGAGGCGCCGCGGTTGGCCGAGCGCCAGACGCCGCCCTTGCGACGGTTTAGTTCGATAGCGGCATAGATCACGTCCGGCTGTTGCGGCGAAATTGCGAGCCCGACCTTGCCCTTATTTCCCTCAGGCAAACCGCTTTTCAGCTCTGTCCATGTTTCTCCGCCGTCTTCGGAAACATGAATGCCTGTCTCCGGTCCGCCGCCTACATAAGCCGCCACGGTGCGGTGATGCTGCCACGTCGCCGCATAAAGGCGGTTCGGTTCACGCGGGTCCATGACGACGTCGGTGACGCCGGTCCATTCGCCGGCGGACAGAACATTGTTCCACGTTTTGCCGCCGTCTGTCGTTTTATAAAGCCCGCGCTCCCCGCCGCTTGACCAGAGCGGACCTTGCGAGGCGACAAACACCGTATTGGGGTCATCGGGATGGACAATGATTTTGGATATGTGATCGGATTCTTTTAGCCCCAGATTTTCCCATGAGGCGCCGCCGTCTTTAGAGCGGTAAATTCCATCACCGTAACCCACATGACGTCCGCCGACATTCTCGCCAGTGCCGACCCAGATGGTGTTCGAGTTCGCCGGGTCCACGGCCACCGCGCCGATGGAATAGGAGGACTGATCGTCAAAGATCGGCGTCCAGGTCGTGCCGGCGTTTTCGGTCTTCCAGACGCCGCCTGATCCAACACCGACGATCCATGTCGCCGGATCATCCGGCATGATCACAATGTCTGCGATGCGCCCCGACATGAACGCCGGGCCAATATTGCGCAGCTCAAATCCTTTGAAGGTCGAACTGGAAAGCGGGCCCTTGTCTTCTTCCTCCGCCTCCGCAGTCGTTGCATTCGCATTATTTGTCTGCGGAGCATCCTGCGCACATGCATTGAGCGGCAAGAGCAGACAAGCAGTGGCAATGAAAAGCGCTCTCATGTTTAAGTCCTCATTATTTAGGGGCTGTTGCCCGGACAGCGGTTTGGCGTTTTGCGCGTTTGCGCATCTTTTTCACATGCGGCAGGAAGAAGAGATAGATCCCCGTCCCCCAGAGTATCATCAAAATCACGCCAGATGGGAAGAACACATAGAGTTTCACCCAATCGGCGAAAAATGATCCGTCATGCAAGCTTTCGATGATATCGGATCGACGGAAAGACACTTGCAAAACCTCGCCGGTCTGCGTGTCGATCTGCGCTTCCCAATTATTGGCGCTCACAAATTTGACGACGCCCTTGCCGGGCTTGAAGTCCACTCGCGATAAGTCGCGCCAGTCTTCAAGAGCAAGCTCGGGGACGCTTTTTGCAGCCGCGAAAAGCTGCTCCATTGTCTGCGCAGGCACCGCGTCGAGGGCCTCGCCTTTGACCGTCGGCGGCTGAATCCAGTCAAATTCTTTTTTGACGATAAGAAGCAACCCGGCGCCGATCACCAGCCCCATCTGAAGCATTATGACAAGCGAGCCCCAATGATGGATCTGCCGCAACAAGACCTGGGTTTTCATCAATGACCGACCCCGCAAACGCTGAGCCGGAGTGAAGGCGTTTACGTCAACGAGGTCAATCCTCTGCGCAATACGTCCTTTAAACGAGCGCAGCCGCGGCAGCTTCTTCAATCGCGGCCATGGCGGCGACGAAGGGGCCCGGACCATGGCTGATGCGGGCGACGCCAAGCGCAGAGAGCGCGGCCTTTTCAGGCAGGCCTTTTTTCATCATCACATTCACAGGCAAATCTACGCGCTCGCAGAGGGCGCCGATCAGCGCCTCGTCGATCAACCCTGGCGCAAAAAAGCCGCTGGCGCCGGCTTCGGCATAAGCAGCCGCGCGATCAATCGCCTCCTCCAGCAGCTCGTCGTGCTCTTCCTTTCGCGCTTTTAAAAAGACATCTGTGCGCGCATTGATAAAAAGAGTAACGCCAGCCTGGTCTGCAGCTTTTCGAACAGCTTCGATACGGCGCGCTTGTTCGTCAGCTACATAGAGCCCTTCGCCCCCAACGCGCTGATCTTCAAAATTCACGCCGACAGCGCCGGTATCCAGTATCACGCCTGTTGTCCTGCCGAGATCTTCCGGGCTTTCGGCAAAGCCGCCTTCAAAATCTATCGTGACCGGCAGATCGACAGTCTCACAGATCCTCTTTGCTATTGCCGCCAGGAGCTTCAGCGGTATCGCCTCGCCATCCGCATAACCTTGCGCGGCGGCAACCGACCAGCTTCCTGTCGCGATCGCCTCAGCCCCTGCTTTCGCCGCCGCCGATGCGGATCCTGCGTCCCACACATTATAAAGCACAAGCGGGTCGCCTTTACGGTGCAAGGCGTGAAACGTGTCTGATTTGTTTTTCCGGTCATTCATTAAGTCCGCCTTTCTCGTCCTTCGACATATTGGCGCTCAAGTTCAATCAGTTTCTGCTTGCGCCATAACCCCCCGCCGTAGCCGGTCATCGATCCGTCAGCGCCGATGATGCGATGACATGGCACAATGATCGCGAGCGGATTGGCGCCGTTCGCGCGGGCCACGGCGCGGGCCGCTGTCGGCCGTCCGACAGCTTTTGCAATATCACCGTAGCTTCTTGTTTCTCCGGCCGGGATCTCACGCAACACCGACCAGACTGACTTGCTGAAATCACTGCCCCAAAACGCTAGCGGCGTTTCAAAGCGCGCATTCTCACCGTCAAAGAACCGTTCCAGCTCCTGTTGGACTTGTTCAGACGGCGGATGACGGCCGATCCCGATTTCAGATTTCACGGCGACCTGAAGCCGCTGCAGTTCGGACGACAGCCCTTTTCGATCTGTAAACTCCAAAAGATAAAGACGGTTCTTGTCAGCAACTGTCACCATCGGACCCAGAACAGTTTCCAGCCAGTCGGCGCGGAATTCGCCGCCATGGCGCATCGTTCCCGGCGAGACGCCAAGGATTTTTGCAAAAGCGGACCGAAAGCCGCTCGAAGAAGCAAAGCCGGCATCATGTTGTGCGGCAATAACTTTGCCAGCGTCGGATAACGTTTCAAAACCGCCGCGAATACGCTTCAAACGCGCAAGCGCCAAAAAAGTCATGCCAAACTGCCGCTTGAACGCCCGGCGCGCCGTAGACGGATCGATATCCATCTTCGCGACATCCTCTTCACGCCAGCGGCGCGCAGGGTCTGCGTCCAACGCATCCATAAGACGCTTTACAACGGGGTCGGACTGCGCCGCTGGCGCCATCGGGCTGCATCTTTTGCAGGGGCGAAAGCCGGCCGCAAGACATTCGCCAACGGTGGGGTAGAATTCACAATTTTCCCGTTTCGGTTTGCGCGCAGGACAAACCAGCCGACAAAAAATCCCGGTGCTTTTGACGCCGACATAAGCAACGCCGTCATAGGCCGGGTCGCGCGCCAGCAAGGCTTCATAACAAGCGTCCGCATTCAGGAAATTCAGCATCATGTCCGCAGCTTAACAGATGCGTTTGATCCCGCAGCCGAAAATCGGGCGCTTATTCAAAAAATGGTCAGGCTGAACGCAACATCGCGCCTGCGGGCGTCGTCGGAATGGTGACCGTTATCCGGTTGCCATCCGCCAGCGCTTCGTGGGCAATCTCGCCGTTCATGATTTCAACAGCGCGGGCGAAGGTGCGCATGTCCATTTCCATCTGCTCGCCGATCTGGCCGAGATAGGCGTCAATTTTCGTCAGCGGCAAGGTTAGTTCTTCAAACTGCTTGCCGGATAATACCCGGCCATCGTCGCGAAGGACGATGACGGTCGCTTCTTCTTCCGCGGAGGCGTTGACCGTCAAACGCGACGCGCCGACATCCTCATCATTGTAATACGCCGCAAGACTGAGCATCGCCGCGCGCAACACTTCAGGGTCGGCTTGCGCTGTCAGACCGTCTTCAACACGGCCGTCCACTTTCAGCTCGGCGCCAAGCTGCTCGCGGAAATCATCAATAGCCTGATCAAGCGAGACGGTTTCGAGTGACGGATGCGCAGATGCTTCATCGAGCCGGTGATATGCCAGAAGGCTGTTGACGCTTTGCGTTAAATTCGCTGTTGCGTTGCGAATATATGCGGCATTCTCGGTCATATCGGTCGACTGCGCCTCTTCTGCGGAGCGCACAAGAATTTCGGAAAAGCCGGAAATCTGATGAAGCGGCGTTTTGATGAAATGCACCAGCATGTTCAACGCTGCGATCTTGCGCTCATTGTCCTTTTCCGCAGTCGCCAGAAGGCCGCTGAGCTGCCGGTTCTGCTCTTCGATAATTAACACTTTCTGGAAGTCATAACGCCTGAAGCGCTGCAGAATGTAATTGCCGATGCCGCAAACCACGACCATGGTCAGCAACACAGCCGACTGCAGGCCCGCAGCGCTTTCCCCCGTTTTCATAAAAACGGCGGGGGCAAATACGGCAAGGTAGCTTGCTTGCGCAAACATGGTCTTAAAAAAGCTGATGCGCAGTAGGAAGCAGGCAAATACGCAGCCTTGTATCAACCCGACATAATAGGCGTGCGAGAGATCAGCATACAAATAGTTGATGGCGTTAACAGTCAGCCCGAGAGCGACAAGAATTGCCAGAGTGAAGACCTGATGATATCGCTTCAAATGATCTCGACTGACACCGTAAAGCATCGCAAAACTGAACACCGTCGCAGCCAGACGCAGCGCGACAGCGCCGGACGCATCCCCCAGAAAAATATAATCCATTAGCGCGTAGCAAGGGAAAATCGGCAGTGCGATGAGCAAAACACGCAGATTATTATTGTGATCGCCTTCAGCGATAAAAGACTGATACGCCGCTTCCGTTTTCGACGAGCAAAACTGCGCCGTAAACGGATTGAGACGGTATTCTGACTTTACGCCTTCAGGGGTCATGCTGAATTCGGTTCTCTAAACGCAAATTGAGTTCGATCTGTACCAAAGCTTGGTTAAGAAGTTACATCGATCTGCGGCCGAAGAAGGCGCCGCAGCAGAAGACATTCGTTAAAAGAGACTTTCCATTTGCGTTTTGTGGAAGAAAATATTAATATTACCAAATGGTTAACGGGGGTGTGGGAGTTATATACGGTGATTTCTGAACTAAATGCGAGATTTGAGCCCATCTTGATTGACTTTCTGTCGTCCCCGCCGGTGAAGTCAGTCACCGACAAAACAATGACTGTTGAAGAGTATCGGTCGATTTTGCGTCAGGTTTTTCATCACACGCGCGAAAACCCGCAGTTGCAGGCGCTGGCGACAGTCTATTTCCGCGGTCGCGACCGGGATCTGGTGAAACTGTTCTTCAAGCACGCCGCATCAGAAATTGGACACGATCAACTGGCGCTGAATGATTACGTCACGCTTGGCGGCGACCCGACAAATGTTCCGTATGAAAACCCTCTCCCCTCAACAAGCGCGCTTTTGGCGTTCGGCTTTTATCAGATCTATAATCTGAACCCGTTGGGCTATTTGGGGTATCTCTATTTTCTTGAAGCCATGCCTGTGCAATCCGGCGAAGGATTGATGGGCAACCTTCGCGATATCGGCATTCCGGACAGCGCCATGACGTTTCTGCTCGACCATACGACAATCGATGTCGGGCATACCAAAATGATGGAAAAATACGTCGCAACACTCGTTAAAGATGAAAAAGACCTCGATTGCATCGAATATGCGATGAAAACCGTGGCGCATCTGTACTCACAGATGATGGCCCAGGCGATTGCAGATGTTCACAAGCCTATGGCTGTCGGCTGGAACTGGGAAGAATTGAATGCGGACCGAACTTCCCCGCAGGAAAATCAGTCTCAGGTTGCTTAGAATAAAGATTGTTCAAGGGGAGAGTGTGATGAGGGGCGTTTGGCATGTTCAACCTGAAATTATTTTCCTACGAGGAGTGTCCGCCTGAGGCGTTTCGCTTCCGCTACAGTGTTTACGTAGAGGAGCTGGCGCGCCCGCAGAAATATGCGGACCACGATGCAAAGACGATTATCGATCCCATGGATCGCACAGCCCATCACGGCGTTGCTTACAAAAACGAGCATATCGCTGCTGTCATCCGGCTCAATTTTGTCAGGGACGGCAATGTCGATCCGTATTATGATTTTTATGAAATTAACCGTCTGTCGCTTGAGGAACAGGCCGTTAGCTGCATCTGTACACGGAACATGGTCGGCGCAGCGCATCGAAACACGCCGCTTGCCTATCGCATGCTGAAACTCATGTATGAACTGGCGATCGAAAACGGTGCCCGCATCTGTTTTATTGATGTCAATGAACCGTTGGTTCCGATGTTCAAGAAACTGGGCTGCAGACCCGTCATGGAAAAACAGCACGACGATTACGGGCTTGTGACCATCATGCGGCTGGACGGGCTGGACCTTGATCACCTGATAAAGGTTCGATCGCCGTTCACTCCAATTTGTCGGCGTTTTCTTAAACGCACAGAAGGCATGCCAGTACAGCCTGAACAACACATCGCTGCAGAGTAATTCTTATCGTGCGCGCCGCTGCGCCCTATGCTTTACGCTGCAAGCTCTTCTGTAGACGGACTTACAACAGCTTTGCTGACGGGCTCGAGCGCGCCAAATGAAGAAAGATATAATTCAGGGCAGCCGATAGATACCGATGCGCGCGCTTCATCCGGCGTTTTCGCAAGTTCAATTCGCCAATCAACTTCCGGCGCCCAGGTTGCTTCGCGCGCCAGGACTTTGGCTTCTTTCAGCATTTTCAGAATAGGCTTTTGCGGTTGGCGAGCCTGCTCGCGTAATGCGATCGCCAAAGCGATAGCGGCTATGCCGCGCAGTTGCAGTTGCTCGGCGGTAAACGCAAGCAAACACGCTTCGCCGACAGGGTCTCGCCCGTATCGCGTCAACACATGCAGCAGGTCATGCAGCGCAATGCCGCTCGCCATATAGCGCCGGCGCGTGGGCTCAAGATTTAAATTCGCCACCGCTGCATTCTGCTCAGCGATCATCAGCAACTCAAGTTGGAGATTTTCAGCAGATAAAAAGCCGATATAGGCGCTTGCAAGCGAGCCAGGATGAAAAGCCTCAAGATACGCCCTGTCGGAAAGCACCTTAGCAAAGTTCACTTCCTCAGCGTTTAGAAGAGAGCCGACCTTGCTGGCGATATAACGCTGATAGTTCAGCTCATGTTGCGGGCCGTCAACGGCATCTGTCAGGGTAAAGAAATGGCGCGTATCTTCAAGGTCGAGCAAAAATCGCGCGCCTGCGAACATCGCAGTCAATGGACGCGTTTTTCTGGAAAATTGGCCAGCCGCATCACTTGGATCTGATTGAAGATCGCCCACGCATGTCCCTCAACAAGTTTGTACACTTGAGGGTGTAATGTAAGGCTGTCAGCTTGCTGCGACCTAAAGACGGAAGGCGGAATTTCACGGACCGCATTAGCCGCGCGTTAAGCATAAATTAGGCCGCGTCCTCGCCGACCAGAATTTCGCGTTTGCCTGCATGGTTCGCCGGCGAAATAACGCCTTCCTCCTCCATTTTTTCGATCAGGGTCGCGGCGCGATTATAGCCAATCTGCAACCTGCGCTGGACATACGATGTCGAGGCCTTGCGATCACGCAAGACAATGGCCACCGCCCGATCATAAAGCGCATCGCCTGAGGAGGTGTTGCCGCCAACATCGAAGCCGCCGCCTTCTCCGCCGTCTTCCTCACGCATTTCGGTGACGTCCTTGACGTATTCCGGCGCGCCTTGCTTTTTGAGAAACTTGACGATTTTTTCGACCTCATCGTCGGAAACAAATGCGCCGTGGACACGGCGCAAGCGCCCCCCGCCGGCCATATGCAGCATGTCTCCCTGGCCGAGCAATTGTTCAGCGCCCTGTTCGCCGAGGATCGTGCGGGAATCAATTTTCGATGTCACCTGGAAGGAAATTCGCGTTGGAAAATTCGCTTTGATCGTGCCGGTAATGACGTCAACAGAAGGGCGCTGCGTCGCCATGATAAGATGGATGCCCGCCGCCCGCGCCATCTGCGCAAGACGCTGGACCATGCCTTCAATATCCTTGCCGGCCACCATCATCAGATCGGCAACCTCGTCGATCACGACAACGATGAACGGCATCTCGTCAAACTCAAGCTCTTCGGTCTCATAGACGGGCTCGCCGGTTTCTTCATCATATCCGGTATGAACCGTGCGTGTCAGGGTTTCGCCGTTCTCCTCAGCCTCCAGGACGCGCGTATTAAACCCTTCAATATTCCGGACGCCAACCTTTGACATTTTACGGTAGCGCTCTTCCATCTCCCGCACGGTCCATTTCAGCGCCACAACAGCCTTGCGAGGATCCGTAACCACGGGCGCCAGCAGATGAGGTATGGATTCGTATACTGATAACTCGAGCATCTTCGGATCAATCAGAATCAACTTGCACTGATCCGGCGGCAGCCGATACAGCAGTGAAAGGATCATTGTATTGATGCCAACTGATTTGCCTGAGCCCGTTGTGCCCGCAATAAGCAGGTGCGGCATACGAGCAAGATCGGCAAAAACCGCCTCGCCGCCAATGCCTTTGCCTAGGGCAATTGTCAGATCGCCGCCGGAATGCTCGTATTCTTCAGCGCCCAGCAATTCACGCAAATAAACCATTTCACGGTTCTGGTTGGGAAGCTCAATGCCGATCACATTGCGTCCAGGCACAACAGCAACGCGGCAGGCGACCGCGCTCATCGAACGGGCGATATCATCGGCCAGACCAATAACCCTTGACGATTTCACGCCCGCCGCCGGCTCCAGTTCATAGAGCGTTACAACAGGCCCGGGACGGACATTGATGATCTCGCCGCGCACGCCAAAGTCAGATAACACATTTTCAAGCATGCGGGCGTTTTGTTCAAGCGCATCATCGGAAATGACAGCGCGGCGCGCCGGATTTGGCTTCGCCAGCAGGTTCAGCGGCGGCAACTCGTAATCGCTTGCAGAAAATACCGGCAGCTTCGGCTGACTTTCCTGACGCTCCCGTCCGCTTTCACGGGTTTTATTCTTTTTACGGATAATTTTCCGACGCGTCGCCGTCAGAACAGGCTCGTCAGCGTTTTCTTCCTCATCATCTTCATATTCAACATCATCGTCTTCGCACTCTTCTTCCTCCCATTCTTCGCTGTCGCTTTCATGATCGCGATCAAGACGCGCTGCAACGCTTTCGCGCCATGCCTCAAGACGATCGACCATAGCGTTTCCAAGCTCGCCCGCAGCCTGCGCCGCGAGGAAGGCACGCTCCATCGTTAGTCCGCATAAAGCGAAATAAGCCGGCGTCGCCATGACCGCCAGCACAGCGGCGATCGCAATCCGATGCGCAAAGGCACCCAGCAACGACGCTGCGCCGCCAAGAACAGCATCGCCGAGGACGCCGCCCATGCCAATGGCGAACGGCCAACCCGCAGCAACAGGAAGCGCCGCCATGGCGCCAGCGCCCGCAGCAAGAATGAACGGCGCAACAACAAGGCGCACCCAGAAGGCGCGCGGGGTTTCCTGAGGCGCGCCGTTCAACAGCGCCGCACCGCCCCAAATGATCATGGGCGCAATAAATAAGAGTGCGCCCGCACCAACCGCCTGAAGAAGAAAGTCGGCAATAGCGGCGCCGGCCACGCCGCCGAGATTACCAACCGGGGCGGGCGTTGCAGTATTGAAACTTGGATCGCTGATCGAAAAGGTCGCCAGTGAGGCGGACAGCCACAGCGCTAAAAGAACCATGGCGAGGCCGCCGCAGCGAACAAGCCCTTCACGCATGAGGCTGCGGATGGAGCCGATCAGTTCGGACAATTGGTCATTTTGATAAGCCGCAGAACGGCGGGATGATCGAGGCATGGCGTCGGCGATACGTGACTGAAAAGGATACCGGTCTCAGTTTGGCACGGCCCATGAAAAAAAGGGTTAACGCGCGTTAACTACTGGGGCTCGGCCGTGAGCCTTCGCTGTCCGTTGACGGGCGGCGGCGCTCAGGCGCATCATCCGCACCCAAAGTTTCGACGGAGCTTGCCGGACGCAGACGCACGCCGAAGGAATATTTCAGCGCCATCCAGACAAGGGCGCTCATTATCAGCGCGAAACCTGCGACAGCCGCGGCGCCGATCGCCTGCCCGCCAAAGCCGATGTCCGGGTTTGTCCATGACGCAATCAACGCCGCCCAGATCCCGCAAAGAAGATGGGTCGGCGCGACAAAACCGGCATCGTCGATCCGGGCGCGGGCAAAAAACGGCGGCGCAACAGAGACAATAACTCCGCCGACAGCGCCGATGATCAACGCTTGCCAGAGATTGGGGCTGACAGGGTCGGCGGCGAGCGAAATCGGTCCCGCCGCCATGGCGCACATGGTGGTGACAAGTCCCGGACGCGCATAAACAAACTGGGTGATCGCCAGGGCGGCCAACACCGACGCAGCGGTCGCAACGCCGGCATTCGCCATAACAGACCCGAACCACACCGCATCCTCAATGCTCGACATGGACCCGTGAAGACCTGCAAAGACACCTTGCAAACCGATCCAGGCGAGCCCTGAGGCAAAAACGCTGAGCGGCAAGAGGGTCGTTGCCGCGATCCATGGAGACTTTGCGTTAAAACGCCCTGATCGCGGGCCGACAACAAACGCCGCCGCCAGCGCCGCAGCGCCAGCGACGATATGGATCGTGGCGCCGCCAAGATCCTGGTAACGCCAGGCGGCGCTGAAATAACCGCCGCCCCAGACCCACGAAATACAAACGGGATAAATCAGAGCCGAAAGAAACGCGACGAAAATCAGAAAAGACCAGAGGCGCACGCGTTCCGATACGGACGAAGCGACCACCGCCGCCGCCATCGCTGCAAGCGCGGCCTGGAAAAACCATATCGCCCCGGACGCGCTTTCAGCCGCCATCGGATCAGCATCATCGAGACGCCAGGCGCCGAAATCACCCAAAAGCCCGCCCGGCTCAATCGAGTACGCCAGCATATGGCCGGAAAGCCAGAACCCGATAATGGAGACGGCAAAAGCTGAAAGCATCCGCAGACAGGCGGCCGGCGCGTTCTGGACGCGGGAAAGACCGATATCGCGCAGACCGTAGGCAAAGACAAAAAGTACCGCGCCGAGACCGGCGAATACGTGCAGGCCAGTATCCAGAAGATACCGGGTCGTGTCGCTGGCCGGGGTGATTGTTGTTTGCGCGGCGGCTGCGCCCGTTAAGACAGCCGCAGCCCCAAAAATGGCTGCTGGCAAACGCATGTCAGTCCTCATCTTTGCCAAATCGTAGTCCATGCTCCCGTCATGCCGCGCTTTTCGCCGCACCGGCAAGCCTTTGCATGGACGAACCCCCGATAACGCGCAAAAGTTGGTCTATCATGAGCGAAAACAAAACATTTGACGGCGAGAATGTCGATATTGTCATCGTCGGCGCCGGACTGGCTGGCGGCCTTGCTGCGCTCGCTCTCGCCGACGCCGGATTTTCCTGCGCCATTATTGACGCAGCCGACCCGAAATCCCTGAAGAGCGATGCGTTTGACGGGCGCACGACTGCAATTTCCTATGCCTCAGCCAGGGTGTTCAAGCGCCTTGGCTTATGGACAAAAATCAAACAAGACGCCGGTCCTATTCGCGATATTCTGGTCACTGATGGGCAGGCGCGTTCGCGGTTTTCGAAAGGGGGAACTTCATCCTTTTTTCTGCGCTTCGACAGCTCGGAGCTGCAACCTGAAACGCCACTCGGCTGGATTGTAGAGAACCGCCTTTTACGCAACGTTATTTTCGACGCCGTCAGCGCAGCAGACAATATTACGCTGATCGCGCCGGCGCGGCGGTCCGGCTTTTCGCAAGGCGCCGGGCGGGCCTCCATTGAATTAGAGGACGGGCGCACGATTAACGGCGCGCTTGCGCTCGCTGCAGACGGACGATTTTCCGGCCTGCGCGCTGCGGCGGGCATCAAGGTCAATCAATGGCGCTATAATCAGACTGGGATTGTCGCGACCGTCGCTCATGAACGCGCCCACGAAGGCGTCGCGCAGGAGTTTTTCCTGCCGTCCGGTCCCTTCGCTATCCTTCCTATGACAGAAAATCGAAGCTCTCTGGTGTGGACAGAAAAAGCAGCCGCCGCGCCCGCCTATCTTGCGCTTGATGACGCGGCGTTCCGGGCAGAGATTGAAAATCGCTTCGGGCCTTATCTGGGCGAGCTATCGTTGGCGGGTCCGCGGTGGTCTTATCCGCTTGCCTTTACGTTGGCGCAGACTTTTGTTGCGCCGCGCCTTGCCCTGATTGGGGACGCCGCCCACGCGATACATCCGATCGCCGGGCAGGGTTATAATCTTGCCGTAAAAGACATCGCCGCAATTGTGGATGTCGCCGTTGACGCGCGCCGCGCCGGTCTTGATATCGGCGCACTCTCGGTTCTGCTGAACTATCAGCGCTGGCGGCGTTTCGATTCAGCAAGCCTCGCGCTGGGCACTGATCTGCTTAATCGTCTGTTCTCGAACAATATCGCACCGCTCAGGATTGCCCGCGACATTGGCATGGGTGCGGTCGGCGCAGTTAAACCGCTGCGACAATTTTTCATGCGACAGGCCGGCGCCGACCTTGGCGCGTTGCCAAGCCTTATGGCGCGCGAAAGCTGACGACAGAATTGATCGCACTTTTCAGCTTATTTCGACCAGCAGTTTGATTCTGCGCCGTTGTGACTGTAATGTGTTTATTCATGAAAATACATGATCTTTTTGAAAACTATGACCATAAAACAGACTTCTGCGAACTATTCGGGCCGGCGGGCGGCCCTGAAAACGAGAGCCTTCTAAAAGATAAGCTATCTCATTTTAAACTCCGTACCCTGAATAAAAGAAACGCTGCTGCAGAGCGCGAACTTCGGAATCTCGGCATTACGTTTACAGTTTATTCTGACGCCGGCGCCATCGACCGGATTTTGCCGTTTGATCCTATCCCGAGACCGATTAGCGCACAGGATTGGGATAGCCTGGAGGCGGGATGCAAACAGCGCGTAACCGCCATTAATCTATTTCTTGCCGATATCTATAGCGATCAGAAAATTATAAAAGACGATATCGTGCCGGCTGATCTGATCTTGGGAAATAAAAATTTCCGCAAAGAGATGGTTGGCTTAAACTTATACGCCAATACTTATACACATATCAGCGGTGTCGATCTGATCCGTGACAATAATGGTGATTTTCTTGTCCTGGAAGATAATTGCCGATCCCCGTCAGGCGTTTCCTATGTGATTGAGAACCGGCACTTAATGCGCCGATCTTTTCCCGACCTGATGGAACGCGAATTTATCGAATCCGTATCAAATTACGGACAAAAACTTCGCGGAAAGCTTCTGGAGACGGCGCCGCCCGTTGATAATCCGCAGGCTGTCTTATTGACGCCGGGCGTTTTTAATTCAGCCTATTTCGAGCATGTGTTTCTCGCACGCGAAATGGGCGTTTCCCTTGTCGAAGGCCGGGACCTTATTGTCGATGACGACAACAGGGTTTTCATGAAAACCATTACAGGTCTCAGCCCTGTTCACGTCATTTATCGACGCATCGACGATGATTTCCTCGATCCGGAAGTCTTTCGGGAAGACTCCATGCTGGGCGTTCCAGGCGTTATGCGCGCTTTGCGCGCCGGCAACGTCACCATTGCAAATGCGGTTGGCACCGGCGTTGCGGACGACAAAGCCATCTACGCCTATATGCCGCGCATTATCGAATATTATCTGAACGAACCGGCGATCTTGAAAAACGTCGAGACCTATATCTGCCGTGAGCCCGACAGCCTGCAATATGTGCTGGACCACTTGCCGGAACTGGTCGTCAAACCGGTCGGCGAATCCGGCGGTTACGGCATCGTCATTGGTCCAAAAGCGGCGCAGTCGGAGTTGGAAGAGGTGCGCGCGCTTTTGAAAAAAGATCCATCCAACTATATCGCACAGCCTATGATCAATCTCTCCGTATGCCCTACATTGACCGCAAAAGGCGTTGCGCCGCGGCATGTTGATTTAAGGCCTTTCGTGCTGACCGGAAAAGACTGCTGGGTTCTGCCCGGCGGACTGACGCGCGTCGCCATGCGAGAAGGATCAATGATCGTCAATTCCTCACAGGGCGGCGGTTCGAAAGACACATGGGTGATGCGCCCGGAAGCGAGCGCTTAAATGCTGTCACGATTTGCTGAAAACGCTTTCTGGATGGGCCGTTATGCGGAACGCGCCGAGAACCTCTCGCGCCTATTGTTGATGACAGAAATTTTCGCCGGCGGCGAGGATAGCGACAAAGCCTGGCGGCCCGTATTGCAGGTCTTCTTTGATGAAGACGCCTATATGCAGCGCTATAAGACGATTACGGCGCTTAATGTTGTAAAATTTTATCTCTGCGAAGCGAACAATCCTAATTCCGTTTACGCCGCCGTTCATATGCTGAAAGAGAATGCGCGCAGCCTGCGTCATATCATCAGCACAGAGAGTTGGCGGCAAATTTCTGTCTTTTTTTCGGACGTTCAGGCATTATCCAAACGCAGACTTTCTTTATCTGAACTTTCCGATATTTGCAGCGACATAAGAACCGCCTGCTTCACCCATCGCGGCGTCATTGAAGGAACCTGGTATCGCGACGAGGTCTGGCGTTTTAATCGTCTGGGCTCGGCCCTTGAACGGGCTGATCAGATGACTCGCCTCATCGATATGAAATATTTTGAGTATGACCGCGACGATGATGAGAATGTCGCCCCGCCCGATGTCGCCTGGTGGAACACGCTTTTGCGGTCCGCATCCGGGTTTCACGCATTTCAACGCAAACACCCTGTCGACCCGGACCCGGCTGACGCTGCGCGGTTTCTGCTGCTCGACACGCAGCTGCCGCTATCGGTGCGCGGCGCGGTGCGCGCTGTCGCCTACCAGCTCGACCGGTTGCATGGCGACTTTAATGTCGAACCCGACAAAGCGATCGGCGAAGCCCTCAGCGCGCTGGAAGCCCGCCTGGAGACGCCGCCGGAGCGGCTGAACGGCCGGGCGCTGCACGTCTATCTGGATCATCTTCAAATCGAGATTTTAGCGCTCGCCAACGCCATCGGCGCACGCTATTTCTCTCCCTCTGCGTAGCCGCAAAAGCCTCTTCGGGGACGCAGTGTTTCGTTAATCACTTGCGTCGCCGATCATGAATGACACAGAAACCGCCCCGCAGCCGCGTCAATCAATTTCCACATCAATTCTGCAGGTGCGCCACAACACGCGATACCGCTACGCCAAACCGGTCAAGTTCGGCTTGCATCGCGCGATGTTTCGCCCCGATGAATCGAGCGAGCTGCGCCTTTCTCGATTTGAGATAGACACTCGCCCCGGCGCCGTCACTCACTGGGTTCATGATGTTTTCTCAAACGCAACAACGCGGTTTGTTTTCAGTGAGCCTTCCGATACGCTGGAAATCAACTGCACCTTTTCGATTATTCGCTCGACGCTTGCGCAACCTGAATTCCCGATTGCCGACGATGCGCGGCGCTATCCTTTTCTGTACCCGAATGATCAATATACCGATTTAATTTCTTGCATTCAGCCGGAATATGATCACCCGGAAGAACATGTGAAAAAATGGGCGCAAGGTTTTGTCGCGCCGGCTCAGGGCGATACATGGGCACTGCTTGAAATAATCAACAACTCAATCCACAAGAACTTCACCTATTCCCGGCGTGAAGAACCAGGCGTCCAGGCGCCGCGCGAGACGATCCGTCTGGGCCAGGGGTCCTGCCGCGATTTTGCTGTTCTGATGCTTGAGGCTGTTCGCCAGCTCGGTTTCGCCGCGCGTTTCGTCACCGGATATCTCTATGATCCCGCCATGGACAATGACGCCGCGTCCGGCATTCAGGGCGCAGGCGCGACCCACGCCTGGGTTCAGGTTTATTTGCCCGGCGCCGGCTGGATTGAATTTGACCCGACCAATGGATTAATCGCCAGCGGAAACCTGATCCGCACCGGCGTCGGCCGCACGCCGTCACAGGCGGTTCCGGTTGAAGGCACGTTTGAAGGGGCGCCGGAAGATTTTCTCGGCATGGATGTCAATGTGACCGTTACATCGCTTGGGCCGACGCTGACCGGCTAAACGCTTCAGCCGCGCAACAGCAGTTCGCCCTGACGCGCCTCAACGCTTTCAAGCCGCGACAGGAAGCTCATGCCCAAGAGGTTTATGGAAAGCTGGTCGTCCGGCAGGATAAATGCTTTCACGTCATTGACGCGAATGGCGCCGACTTCGATCTCTTTCAACGTCACCAGCGCGGCTTTGGTTTCTCCGTTTGCCGTACGCACCGGATAAGTATAGTCAGACCACGACGTATAGACGCCGGCATTGCGCGCATCACTGTCTCGCAACGCCACATAGCTGGCCCCGGTGTCGACCAGAAAACGCGCGGCGCGGCGGTTAACATCGGCTTCGACATAAAACTGATTATCGCGCGCAGCGGGAATGCGCACCTCATCGCGCCAGTCAGTGTGGGTCGAATAGGCGGCCGGCGCCAGCGTCGGCGGTTGTTCGGTCTGGCGTTGCGCCGCTTCCAGCATGGCGCTTGCAGGAGCGCGCTCTTCCCTGTGTTCGAGATAACGGACGCCGACAATAGCGGTCGCAACGATCACGCCCGCGACAATAATTTCCGAACGCATGGGCGCTCCCTCTCTTCCAGGGGGCACCGTGACAGAGCCGGGTTGCGGTTCGGTCTGTGGGATCGTTCGAATTGAAACTAATTTTGATGAAAGAAGCGGCAGGCGCGCCTAGAGCCCCAGCACATCGCGCATGGAGTAAAGGCCGGGCGGTTTGCCGACAGCCCACCGCGCCGCCGCCACCGCACCGCGCGCGAAAAGCGCCCGGTCAATCGCCGAATGCGAAAGCGTGATGACCTCATCCTCTGCGGCGAATGACACGCTATGCTCGCCGACAACGCCGCCGCCGCGGAAGACGGAAAATCCGATATCTCCCGCTCTGCGCGCGCCTGCACGGCTTTCGCGCCCGGCCATACCAACGCTTTTTTCGGTCAGATCAACGCCGCGGCCCGCCGCCGCCGCCTCGCCCAGCATCAGCGCCGTGCCGGACGGCGCATCGACCTTATGTCGGTGGTGCGCCTCGAAAATTTCGATGTCGAAATCATCGCTCAGGCGGCGCGCGGCCTCTTCGGCAAGGGCGCTCAGAAGATTGACGCCGAGGCTCATATTGCCGGACTTTACGATGGGGGTTCGCTTCGCTGCATCTTCGAGCGCCGCCTCGTCCGCTTCGGTAAAACCGGTAGACCCAATTACATGGGCGACCCCGCTCTCCGCGGCGAGCGCAGCGTGCGCAAGGCTCGCCGCAGGCGTCGTAAAATCAATCAGCGCGCCAGCGCGGGCAAGGGCCTCTTCAGGACTGCTTTCAACGCGAAGGCCAATGGCGTCGAGCCCGGCCAGAACGCCGATGTCCTTGCCGATATCGGCGCCGCCGGGACGCTCAAACCCGCCGGCAAGCTGTGCGCCCGGCGTGCGCAGCACCTCCGCCACAACTGCCCTGCCCATGCGACCGCCGGCGCCGGCAACGAGAATGGAATTTTTCGTCATGCAATGTCCGCCGATGCGATTTGAAAGATCGATACCCTAGTCATGGCGCGGCGCCCGATCAATGACATCGCAAGGCGGGCGGTTGATTTAAAATATTGAACCACGGACGCTCGCCAGATCTAAGACGCCATTTTTAATTCTATAAACGAAAGATTGCGGGATCATCACTCTACACTTCAGCCGTTTATTTGGATGCGTTTAAGCCGCTGGCGTTCAATCTAATGTGCTTCATTGTTCTTTCACTCTCTTCATCATCAGGGAAGAATAATTCGATTTGTACGGTCTGCGCAGTTATATCCTCAGGGCTCCCAAAACTTGCCACCATTGAGACAAGGTTGAGCGGCCAGCCATGCACGCTGTAGCGCTCAATCAAAACGCTAAACATGGCTGATGAGGACGGTTCGGAAACGTGTCGGTAGGATTGAATTCCTGAATAAGATTCGATCTCCCTAAGAACGTCCATCGTTTTCGGTTCGTCGACTGCAGCGCGTTGCATTCTACGAAGCGTATGAGCAATGATATCTTCCGGATTGATCATAAATTGGCGCAACCCCTCCGGATGAAGTGTCAGTTTGAATAAATTGTCCTTATCCCTGTCATGCTTTCTCCAAGGCGTGCTTCCTTCAAAGGCCCATGACATCGCTGCGTTGAACATTTCACTTGCAAAAATGATCTCGCCACAACGCTTTGTTGCGACGGCAGGATAGGGGTCGTGCCTACGCAAAATCTTTTCGATCGCTTTCTTCGCTGGTGCGAACGCTTCATCGTCAAGATCAAAGCGCGGCCGCGGCGGCGCTAGACCCGCCTTCAAATAGAGTGTGTTTTCTTCTCGATAGGAAAGCTTAAGCGCATGCGCCACTTTCGAAACCGACTTGACGCCGGGTTGCGATCGCCCGCTTTCGAGAAAACTGATGTGTCGCTGAGAAACGCCAGAGCGTTCCGCCAAGGCCAACTGTGACAGCCTCGCACGTTGTCGCATAGCCCTTAGTTCCGACCCAAAGTCCAACGAAGATGACCTCAAGGTAATTGAATTCATTACCTGTCTGGCGCATCCATCGTCAAAACACAAGGAGAGAATAATGATTGAGATATGGAACCGATGGATTGCCGCATTCGACAAAGCTTTCACAACTGACGATTGGACAGACGCTAAAGGTTTCCTTACTGACGATGTGGCATATGTCGTCGCGGGCGTTCCATTTGCTTGTGAGTTACGCGGACGCGATCAAGTTATCGCCGGGTTCCGTAAATCACTGGAGAACTTTGACAGGAAGTTTGACTCGCGCCTCTGGGAAGCTGTTGATCTGAAAGTCTGGGCTGATCATGCAGTCACAGGCCTCGCTAAAGGGCGCTATGAGATAAACGGAAAACCGCCAATTACCTTTTCTGCACGAAGCGCGTGGTTCTTCCGCGGCGAACAAATTTCGCTCATGACAGATATATACGATGCCAACGAGATCAACGCGATGAAAACGCTTGAATGGCTTGCGCTACATGGCGCGGATATGGACGCCAGCTACATATAAAATGCTGCCGTCGGCTGTCCCGCTTGCGTTTTCATTCGCGGGGAAGAACAGACCCGCGTTGTTCTCCCTGTTCGCAACCCGCCGAGATGTCACCCCGCAGGTTTCTCGTATTTATGCGTAAATCGATCGCTCTCGCCGATTTCAATGTATTTCTTGCGATCCGCCGAGCCAGGCAGAGAGCGCGACAGGGTCGGCGGCAATGACCAGACGCCGCGCGGGTAGTCTTTCGTATCTTTCGGGTTTCGATTGTGATCAGATGTTGCAATCAGCTGAAAACCGGCTTTCTCCGCCATCGACTGGAAATGACTTTCATTGACATAGCCGTTCTTTCCCGCCGGGTCCTGAGGAACAGACTCATCGCCTGCATGGTCGACAATGCACATGGCGCCGCCGGGTTTGACCATATCATAGACGGCGTCGACATGGGTCTGCGCGGGCGCGTCATAGATCATGAAACCGTGGGCGCGGAAAATTAGCGCCATATCCGCCTCGCCATAGGGAATACCCGCGACTTCATCAGGAAACGGACTTTTTCCGCCAACAGCGTGATAGGCGCCGCCGCCCTCGGTCACGAATGGCTCGATAATGCGCCGATACCATGCGCCCTGCCCGCCAGGCCAGATTTCAACAACGGTCATGTCCGGTTCAAGACCGCAAAAGGTCAGCGTCTCCAGCGGCCTTCGATATTGATCGCGCGCTTTTTGCTTTGCGGGTCGATCATCGCTGTCGATCAGCGCCGTGAGCCTTGCCGCAGCGTCATCGGACGACGTCGCCGCGTTCGACGGCGTAGTGTTCGATTTATCAGCACTCGCATCGCTTTCGCCGGCGCAAGCCGCGATCGTGCAGAGCGTCAGCGCGCCCACGGTTTTTAAAAGTGTTTTCATAGTGATCTTCGCCCGCTTGTCAGCTTTCGCCATACTTATCGGTGCGGCTTTACAAGCTTGTCGGCCTGACCGCAAAACACAGACGTGTTATGCGCCGCGCGGCTCCGGGGTTCCGAAACGGTAAGCGAAGTAGAGGCCGATATCGCGCGCATTATCAAGAAATCTGGCATCGCCGGACTCGGGCACACTAGACTGGCGCACATTCGCCTTCGGACCGGGATCAACATCGTCTGACAGGATTAGTGTCGGGCAGTTCCAGCGCCCTTCGCCCAACATTGCGACGAGACCGGGCCGAGGATGGTCAAGAGGCTGGTAGCGAACCTCGAGAGACGCCGCGATGGCCGGGAAGTATCCGAGCAAGCCCCAGATTTCGGCGCACTCGGGACAATATTCCCGTCGCCCATTCGCTTCAAAGCCGGGCGCAAGAAGGTATAGAAGATCCTTCGTCGGATCATCTGCAGATGCGCTCACAGTCTCACTCGCAGGTCCATTCACAGCCGCGTTTCCAACCACAAAAGACCGCCGCGCCGCGTCATCTCCTCCCAACCGAGGGCTTTGTAAAACCGGATCGCGCGCGCATTGCCGACGGCGACATTCAACCGCGCCCGGCGCGCGCCGAGCGCAGACAAAATATCGCGGGCGTAATCATCGAGCAGGCCGCCGAAACCCTGGCCGCGATGCGAGGGCGTCACATAAAGCTGGTGCACCCGGCCCAATGTTTCATCGCGTTCATCCATCCCGATCACGATCAATCCGATCTCGCGGCCGTCCTCCGTAAGCAGGGCGGCAAAGGACGGGTCGCGCGACAAGCAATTCGCGATCCATAAGGGAAAGCTTGCGCCGTAGCGGCCATAGTCACGGTAGAACGCATCCTCTCTGCCAACGCTTTCTTTATAAAGATCACGGCCAAATCGGATTAACAAAGCCGCGTCAGCGACCGGACGCGCCGTTCGAAAGGCGAGTTTTTTGTTATATCGGATTGAGCTTTCACCGGCCATAAAGAGACCTCCGGATTGCATGTAGAGGCTACGCCTGAAAGTCGGCGATGGCGAGGCGCAAAAAGAAAATTTCGCACTTGACATGCATGCGATCAAAAAGACGTGACACGCTTTCCGGTTTTGAGCGCAGAGGCGTGACTGGCCGGTGAAGAAAAAATCAGCTTGAAAGAGAATTAATGCGATCGTTCTGGAAGATACCGGTTTTGGGCGCCGCCGCCTTTGACCTATGGCGCTGGGACGCGCGCCGCAAACGCGAATGGATGGCCCCGCACCTGCCGGGAGGCCCGCTGCTTGAAATCGGGTCCGGACCGGGCAGCGTGCTCTTTGAATTACGCCGCGCTGAGCATAAGCTGATCGGCGTCGACATTCGCGACTCCAGCTACAATGACAGCCTCAGACCGATATTGTCCGATGGCGGAGCGCTGCCTTTTGCTGATAAAACGTTTTCAGCGTCGCTTTTGTTGACAACGCTGCACCATGCGCGCGATCCGGAGCGATTGATACGCGAGGCTGCGCGTGTTGCACGCCGAATTTTAATCATCGAAGATATTTACCGCTCGCCGTTTCATCGGCGCATGACCAAAATCGCCGACGCCATCACCAATCTGGAGTTTGTCGGACATCCGCACGCCAATCGCGACGACGCCGGCTGGCGCGCCACATTCGACAGGCTCGGCCTTCGCACTATTCACGCGAGCGAAAAGCCCATGGCCGGATATTTTCTGCAAGCGCTGTATGTCGTTGAGCAAGGCCGCGGCGAGGGCGCTGCGTCCGCGCAGACATCCGTCTCATGAAAGGACAGGCGCGCTCCGGGCAAGACAGCAAGCGCAACACCGTCGCTATTGTGACGCCCATGCTTGATGAGTCGCTTGAGCTGCCCCGCTTTGCGAATGTGCTCAAAAACCTGACGCCAGCGCCTGATGAAATTATTTTGGTGGATGGGGGCAGCAAGGACGGCTCAGCGGAGAAAGCGCGTTCGCTAGGGCTTTGCGTGATTGAACCCGGCGTCACCGGGCGCGCCGCACAGATCAACGCCGGCGTCGACGCGACGCAAAGCGATTATGTCTGCATTGTCCACGCGGACAGCGAACCGCCTTTCGATTGCGTAAGGCTGATCCACACCATATTAAGCGACGAGCAGGTGAGCCTCGGCGCGTTCAAGCCGCTTATCTGCGGTCCCGATAAGGTGCGCTGGGTTTCGAGTTTTCACAACTGGATCAAAACCTGGTACGCGCCGCTATTTTTCCGCCCTCTGATGTTCTTAAAAGGGGGGCGATTATTTTTCGGCGATCATGTGATGTTCTTTCGTCGCGAAGACTTCCTGCGCGTTGGCGGATGCGATGCGACGCTAAAGGTTATGGAAGACGCGGAGCTTTCTTTGAAATTCGCTCGCATCGGCCGGGCGCGCCTGGTTGATCGCGTCACCATAACATCCGACCGCCGCATCGAAAAATGGGGCGGCTTGCGCGCCAACCTCATTTATTTCGCCGTCGGCTTTACCTGGGCGATTGGGTTCCGGCATCGATTTTCCTGGCTCTATCCGGACGTGCGTCGTGAGGGAAAAGACCTAGAGTCCTAATTCACTGAGACCCGGATGGTCGTCGGGACGCGGGCCCGGCGCGTCCCAGAAGAATTTGCGTTCTGAATCCTTTATTGCAACATCGTTTATGGAGGCTTCACGGCGCCGCATTAATCCGTACTCATCGAACTCCCATTGCTCATTGCCGTGAGCGCGAAACCACTGGCCTTCGGCGTTTCGATACTCATACTGAAACCGGGCGGAAATACGATTGTCGTCAAACGCCCAAAGCTCCTTGATTAGACGATAGTCCAACTCTTTTTCCCATTTTCGGGTCAGAAATTCGACGATCGCCGTACGCCCCTGCAAAAATTCCGACCGATTCCGCCACCAGCTGTCCGGCGTATAGGCGAGTGAAACTTTCACCGGGTCACGACTGTTCCAGGTGTTCTCAGCGAGACGCGCTTTTTCAATCGCGCTCTCACGGGTATAGGGTGGTAGGGGTGGCTTTGCTTCGGGGGCGGGCGTCATGGTCGCTCCATTATGTAACTAAAATCAGAAACATTAGCAGCTGAACGAAACTGAACCAGACTTCTCTGTCATCTCAGCATTCCTGCCGATGATGATTAAAGCAGCGCTTACTACCGCCCGTCTGTCACGTTATCCCAAAAGGTCTTGGCGCGATCAAAGAAGCCTTTTGATTGCGGACAGCAATCCTCGCCGCCGCCGGCTTCGCAGAATTGTTTCAGAAGCTCTTTCTGTTGCGCATTGAGACCGGTGGGGGTTTCGACCTGCACCTCGACAAAGAGGTCGCCGCGGCGGCGCACGCCGGCTCGGCCCTGACTGTCGAGCTGGGTCATGCCCTTGCCTTTGACGCGGAAGCGCTTGCCCGTCTGCGCGCCTTCGGGCACGGAAATTTTGACGCGCCCGCCGTCAATCACCGGCGCCTCGAAGTCGCCGCCAAGCGCCGCCGTCGTCATCGGGATCGGCATGATGCAATATAAATCCGGTCCGTCACGCTCAAAAAGATCATGCTCGGCGACGTTGACGAAGATGTAGAGATCGCCCTCCGGCCCGCCGCGCGGACCTGCTTCGCCCTCGCCAGAGAGGCGGATACGGGTACCGTCTTCAATGCCGGAAGGCACATCGACCTGAAGCGTGCGCTCGCGGCGCACCCGGCCCTGACCACTACAGTCTGTACACGGATCAGCAATCGTTCGGCCTTCTCCGTGACAGTGCGGACAGGTGCGCTCGATCGTGAAAAAGCCCTGCTGCACGCGGACACGGCCCGCGCCCTTGCAAGTCGAGCATGTAACCGGACCAGAGCCTGGTTTGGCGCCGGAGCCTTCGCAGGTATCGCAAGACACAGAGCCGGGCACTTTAATTTCAGCCTTCTTGCCAGCAAATGCGTCTTCGAGTGAAATTTCAAGGTTGTATTTCAGGTCGGCGCCGCGACCGGGGCCTGCGCGCCGGGCGCCGCGGCCGCCCATGAATTCTGAAAAAATATCGTCAAAGATGTCGGAGAATGCGCCCGCGCCGCCGGCGCCGCCGAACCCTCGCCCAAAGCCGCCGGCCCCATTAGCGCTGGCGCCGTGCCCGTTCTGGAAAGCCGCATGTCCGAACCGGTCATACGCGGCGCGCTTTTCAGCATCCGACAAAACTTCGTATGCTTCACCGAGCTCTTTAAATTTTTGCTCCGCTTCCGGATTGTCTTTATTCTGGTCGGGATGATACTTCATCGCCCGCTTACGAAATGCGGACTTGATCGCCGCGCCGTCAGCCCCGCGGTCGATGCCTAATACGTCGTAATAACACGCTTGCGCCATGGTAAATTACTGCGCCGCCTTTGGTTAGTGCGTAGATCGTGGTGCGTAGTCCGTGGAATATTCTACGAACTACGCACAGATCGATACGAACTATTCTTTCTTATCGCCGTCGACTTCTTCGAAGTCAGCATCGACGACATCGTCGTCCTGGCGCTCTTCAGCGGCAGCGTCTGCCGCGGCGGCGGCCTCGCCCGGATCAACGCCGTCCTGGCCGACGCCTTCCTTGTACATCGCCTCGCCCAGCTTCATGGACGCCTGGGCCAGCTCAGTGGCTTTCGTGTTGATCTCTTCAAGATCAGCGTCCTCTTTGGCGAGCACATCTTTCAACGCGTCTTTTGCGTCTTCAATGGCTTTCTTGTCTTCATCGGAGATCTTCTCGCCATATTCTTCGAGATTTTTCTCCGTAGAATGAACAAGCGCTTCTGCTCGGTTTTTGGCTTCAACGCCTTCGCGGCGCTGTTTGTCAGCCTCCGCGTTCGCTTCAGCATCCTTGACCATCTGTTCGATATCGTCGTCGGAAAGACCGCCGGACGCCTGAATCCGGATCGACTGCTCTTTGTTCGTCGCCTTGTCTTTCGCAGACACATTCACGATGCCGTTGGCGTCGATGTCGAAGGTGACTTCAACCTGCGGCACGCCGCGCGGCGCCGGCGGAATGCCCATGAGGTCAAACTGGCCGAGCATCTTGTTGTCCGCCGCCATTTCCCGTTCGCCCTGAAACACGCGGATGGTCACGGCCGACTGATTATCTTCCGCCGTTGAGAAAACCTGAGACTTCTTGGTCGGGATCGTCGTATTGCGATCAATGAGACGCGTGAAAACGCCGCCAAGCGTTTCAATGCCGAGCGAGAGCGGCGTCACATCCAGCAGGAGAACGTCTTTGACGTCGCCTTGCAGAACGCCCGCCTGAATTGCTGCGCCAAGCGCCACAACTTCATCCGGATTGACGCCTTTATGAGGTTCCTTGCCGAAGAACTGCTTTACGACTTCCTGCACTTTCGGCATGCGGGTCATGCCGCCGACAAGGATCACCTCATCAATGTCGCCGGAAGAAAGACCGGCGTCTTTCAATGCCGCCTTACACGGATCAACGGTGCGCTTGACGAGATCATCGACCAGGCTTTCCAGCTTGGCGCGCGACAGTTTGATATTGAGGTGCTTCGGACCGGATGAGTCTGCGGTGATAAACGGCAGGTTGACCTCGAACTGCGATGTCGTCGACAGCTCTTTCTTGGCTTTCTCCGCTTCATCTTTCAGGCGTTGCAGCGCAATTTTATCTTTACGCAGATCAATGCCCTGATCTTTTTTGAATTCATCGGCAAGATAATCGACAATGCGCAGGTCAAAATCCTCACCGCCGAGGAAAGTGTCGCCGTTGGTCGACATCACCTCAAAGACACCATCGCCAATCTCGAGGATTGAAACGTCAAAGGTGCCGCCGCCAAGGTCATAAACGGCGATTTTCTTGCCATCTTTTTTATCAAGACCATAGGCGAGCGCGGCCGCAGTCGGCTCGTTGATGATGCGCAGAACTTCGAGCCCGGCGATCTTGCCGGCGTCTTTCGTTGCCTGGCGCTGGGCGTCGTTAAAGTAAGCGGGCACCGTGATGACAGCCTGCGTGACGTCTGAGCCGAGATAAGCTTCAGCGGTTTCTTTCATTTTTTGCAGAATGAACGCGGAGATCTGGGACGGCGCGAATTTCTCGCCCCGGCTTTCCACCCAAGCATCGCCATTATCGCCTTTGACGATGGCGTAAGGCACCATCTCTTTGTCTTTTTGCGCGGTCGGGTCATCGTAAGGCCGACCGATCAAGCGCTTGATGGCGAAAAACGTATTTTCCGGGTTTGTCACAGCCTGACGACGGGCGGGCTGGCCAATCAGGCGCTCTTTTTCTTCCGTAAAAGCAACGACAGACGGGGTCGTCCGCGCGCCTTCGGCATTTTCGATAACTTTCGGCTCCTTGCCCTCCATCACGGCGACGCATGAATTCGTCGTCCCGAGGTCAATGCCAATCACTTTACCCATTGTTCATAGTCTCCTTAACAAGCAGGCCGCTCATTGGTCTCCGGCCTTAAAATCGGCCATGCCCGAAACGGGCGGTTCAGCGCTGAAAGCACCGGAGGCGAGCGCGCCCCTTCACGAATATCCAAGCAAAGTGCGCAAGATGCGTCCGACATCATGCGCTTTCGGGCGGGATATAGGCGCCGCCTGAAGGCCCCGCAACCCGCTGAAGGGGCGGCGCCTTGAAATTTTTCGCGCCCAGATAGCGCCTGTTAGCGCTTGGCCGGGTCCTCGGCGCCTAAATCCGAAGCGACGGCCCGCGGAAACGCTCTGGCCAGGATCAGCCAAGCGCCTCTTTTGCTTTAGCGATGCCGAAATTGATTGCCTGTTCGACAGTGATTTTCGGCGGCATGATCAGCTCGTTCGGATCGACCATCACTTCCACAAGCGCCGGCGCATCGGCCGCGATCGCCTGCCGATAGGTCTCTATAAGCGCGTCGGCCTTATCCACGCGATAACCGACGCCGCCGCAGCTTTCTGCAAATTTGACAAAGTCAGGATTGAGCAGGTCGATCGAATGCTCCGGCAGGCCTTTGGCTTCCTGCTCCAGCGCAATAAATCCAAGCTTCGAATTGTTGAAGACAACACACGTAATCGGCTTTTGATATTTCACCGCAGTCACAAAATCCGCCATCAGCATGGCGAAACCGCCGTCGCCCGCAATCGCAACCACAGGACGGTCCGGATATGCGAACGCTGCGCCGATTGCGCCGGGCAACGCAAACGCCATGGACGCCAAGGCGGAGGAAAGCGTGTAGCGTTGGCCGCCTTTAACGCGCAAGTGCCGGGCGCTCCACGCTGTAGTTGTGCCCGTATCGCAAAGAAAAATCGCATTCTCCGGCGCCGCCTCGGACAGGGCCGCCATGGCTCGCTGCGGCTTGATCGGCGCTGCGTCGGATTGTTCGGCTTTTGCGTTTGATGCGCGTTCTTTGTCTTTCTCTTTTTGCATCTCGTTATAGAATTTGTCGTTCGTCTTTTCAGCAACGCGAGAATTCAGTTCCTCCAGCGTTGCTCTCGCATGACCGCGCAAGGGGGCTGCGACCGGTGCGCGACGGCCCATGCGATGGGGATTGGGTTCAATATGAATGATCTTTGCATTGTCCGGGTAGAAACTGACGTAAGGATAGTCAGCGCCGACGATGATCAAAAGATCGCATCCGTCCATGGCCGCGGAGCCGGCTTGACTGCCCAACAACCCAAGCCCGCCGATACAGGCCTCGTCATGCTCATCGATATAGTCCTTGGCGCGCAGCGTACGGACAATCGGCGCTTTCAGGCGAGCGGAGAACGCAAGAAGTTCGTCCCGCGCATTCGCCGCGCCAATCCCGGCGAGGATGGCGGGTTTGTCGGCGTCTTCAATCAACCTGACCGCTTCATCAAGGGATGGACCGCAGGGACGCATTTCGCCTTTTTCAGATCCGAGCGCCAAGTCTTTGCGTTTGATTTTGACGGAGCGGCCGGCGACGTCGGTGGGTATGGAGATATGCGCAACGCCAGGGGCTGATATGGCCGCCTTGCACGCCTCCAGCATGACGCCCGGCAACTGGTCTTCCGTCATGACCGTGCGCGAATATTCCGAAACATCGGAGAAAAGGCGCTCCGTATCGACCTCCTGATGATATCCGGTGCCGATATATTGCGTCGCGGCCTGACCGGTAATGGCGATGACCGGCGCGTGGTCGAGCTTCGCATCATAAAGGCCGTTCAACAAATGGATGGCGCCGGGCCCCGCCGTGCCGACGCAGGCGGTCAGCCGGCCGGTGAGTTTCGCCTGCGCCGACGCCATAAAGGCGCCCGCCTCCTCATGACGGACAAGAATGAACTCCATGTCGTCGCGTTTTTTTAACCCGTAAGTGATATCGTTGATGGCGTCGCCCGGCACGCCGAAAACCTGTTTCACGCCATGGGCGGCAAGGATGTCCAAGACGATATCGGCGACGCGCATAATTATTCTCCCTTTGGATAAAAGATAACCTTAGGGCGCACGCAGCGGGCGTCAAAACAACTTTTTAGAGAGAGGCAAAACTTCAAAGAAATCTTTGGCGCTTAGCGCTGTTGAGTTTCGTAAATCACAAAATCAGGGCCGCTGACGACCGGCGATGCGCCGTCGATGACAGGGTCAGGCTCGCCAGGCAGCCGCGTGTAAAGAATATGAGAAAAATTATCAGGCCACTGATAATAAAATTGTCTGGACCAACGTCCGTTTTCAACCGGCGGCAGCGGGCGCAAGCGGACAGCGTCGAGGGTTTCGGGCAGAACAGGTTTGCCCTGCGGGAAGTGCAACGGCTTCATGTGCTCGCGAACGCCCACCGCGGAAATATTGGTGAACAGATTCGGCGCATAGCCCTGAGCCTCAATCACGGCGAGAGACGCGCTGTGCACGGCAATCTCAAACCCGGCGTTAGGACTGGTCACGGGAAGGACGCTGGCGCCCGTCGGCAAGCCGGCCATCGCTTCGGCTATGGACGACTGAACGGCGTCAACGCGCATCACGTGACGCGCGCCATTAACCGCCAACGTCGCCATGACCGCCGCTGCGGCAACGCCGACCAGGGGCGCAGGCTTCTCCAGACTGATCGCAGCGGCTGTCAGAATAATCAATGCGCCGCCATAACGCAGATGTAAGCCCCATATGCCGGCGACATGGGCCGGCATGATTGCAATCAGTATGAGTACGCCGAGACAGACGATCGCCATTTCCCGGTGAACTGCGATCGTCCCTGTGCGGACGCCGAAATAGAGCCCAACCAGAGCCGCGGCGACGGCCGTTGTTCCGGCCGCGACTGCGCCGATATCATTGAAGAAGCCGACGCCCGACATCAGAGCGGCCAAGCGCTGGCCGAAAATCGGATCGGTCCCCGTATAGGTGCTGACATCATCGGCGATCAGAAAAGCGTACCCAATGAGCAAGAGGCCAGGCAAGAATGCAAGGCCGTCGCGAACTGTCAGTCCAAAGAGAAAATCGTGCAGGCGCCCGCGTTTCCCGGAGGTGTAATTCGCAGCCTCCCACAAAAGGGCGATATAGCCGAGAAACAGAAACCCCAGAATATGGTTCGCCGCCACAACAGCGCCGCCAATCGCAATAACCCCGGTGCGCCGCCAGCCAGGCCCAAGCCGCACCCATAACGCGAAACAAAAAAGGCCAAGGCCAAGACCGAACAGGAAGTTGATAAAGCCGAATTCAAGGTTGCGGTTAAAAACCGCCGCAAAGCCCAGAAGCGGAACCCACGCGCCGGCCCCGCCGTGGAGCGTGCGGGACAGCGCCATTCCGGCAAGCGGTCCCATGACGACCGCAGCGGCCACCACCAATGCGCCAGCGCCATAAAGGCCGAAAAGTGGCATTAATCTTGGTACGAATAATTCAATCGTGAAGTCAGGTACGAATGAATAGCTGATTTCATAATATTGTTGCAGCGCTGCCGAGCCGTCGATCGCCGTTTCAATAAAAGCCCGCGCCAGATGATTGGGATAGTCGGCGCCGACGCCAAGCGGATGAAACAGAAACAATATCGAAACAGCCAACGCGGCAAGACCGGCGGCGCGCCATTGCGTGACGGAAAAGCGTGCGCGCTGTTGCGCATAATCCGCCCTTATCGAGGCGTTTTCAGGTTCGATTGTCTCTGCGTTTGTGGACGCCATTCCGCTTTCCTTTTCGAAAGCCAGAATGGCCGCAGCGCCTTGCAGATGGGTTAATTCACGTCGCGCACGACACGGAAACCATTATCGAATTCACGGGCGTTTTGCGCTTTGCCAATGCGATGGGCGGCGCGCAGACGCCATCCCCCGGTGTTCCATGCGCCGCCTTTTAAGACGCGCGTCGCACAGTCGCCGCCAACAGCGGACTCATCGACCGGCCGGGCCTGATGGGTCGGACGCCAGCAGTCGGCTGTCCACTCCCAGACATTGCCGTGCATATCAAAAAGCCCGAACCGGTTCGGCAGGTAGCGCGCAACGGGGGTCGGACGCCCGACATAAACAGCATTTTGACCGCGCGCGCCAAACCGGGCGTTATAATTCGCTTTCTGAGGACTGAGCCCGCCGTCAAAACCATAGGGTCCGGCGAGCCCGCCTCTTGCGGCAAATTCCCACTCCGCCTCGGTCGGCAGCCGATACCGTTCGCCGGTTTTCTGCGACAGCCATTGCGCATAATTTTGCGCATCCTCGAACGAGACAGCGGCGATCGGCGTTTGTCCGCGGCCCCATCCGAAACTGTCCGGCGCATAGCCGGCGCAACCGCCGTCCGCGACACAAGCGTCCCACTGCTCATAGGTAACTTCGCGCGTCGAAATGGCAAAAGAACGCCCGATCTCGACCAGGACTTGCGGGCCCTCTTCAGGCCGGCGCAACGGATCGTTTTCACTGGCGCCCATTAGAAAAGCACCGCCGCGAAGGGTACGCATATCCGGGCAGGCGGAGCAATCCTTGAAGAAATCACCGTCATATTCCGGCTGCACCATGACGATTGGGGCGCTTACCGGCGTCGTTTCCGCCTCAACCCGCGCAATCAACTCCTCCAGCGAAGAAGGCGGCGCTGCGGTCTCGCCGGCGCCTGCCGCAATAGCGCCGGAGGACGGCGCACCATTTTCAGTTTCTGCGGAATTTTGCGCGGGCGCTTCCCTCTCTGCCGGCGCTTCTTCTTTCAACGGCGCTCCCGGCGCGAAGGCGGCGCCGGCGAAGAGATCCGCAGACGCATTACCTTGGCCGGCATCTGCAACGCCAGCCTCAACTGCGCCAGCTTTTTCTAACGTCCCTTCCGGCGACAATTTCACGCCGCCTTCCGCCGGCGTTGCACTCTCTTGCTGTATCTCAACTGCTTCCGGTAGCGCTGCCGCATCATCGGTCTGAAGATAGGCGTCCGCCGTCAGCACCGCCTGATCGTTGTTGTCGAAGAGCGCCGGCGCGTCAGTCTCAATCTCTACGACTTCATCTGTTGGCGGAGCGATACGATCGAGATCAAAATCAGTCCCGGCCGGCGCAACCGGCTGAAGGAGAGCAAGATCGACAGGCTCATTGAGCGTCGGGGCCTCATCGGCCGGCGCTTGCCGTAACGGAAAGGACGGCGCGAGAATAATTGCCGCGCCGCTGACAACAGACAAAACCATGACCCCCGCCACCGCCACCGCGGTTGGGTCAAACCGGCGCGCAGGCTTTGGCTTAACGCGCCGCGGAGCCGCTTGCGGCGCCGGAACTTCAACTTTTGCAGGCTGAACATCCTCACCAGCCGGCGCTGAGATCACGCTAACGGGTTGCTGCGCCGCTGGTTCAGGGTCGTTCGCTTCATCGTCAGTCCATAAGGCGCCCTGTACGACATCTTCTTTTGGTTTTTTTGTTCGCGGGCGAGATGGCGCTCGCAATGCAGGATCGGGCGATGCCGGGTGCAGGGGCAGACTGTCTTGCCGCTGATCTGCCGGCGCATCCTCTTCAACAGACGCAGCATTTTCTGGTTGGGGCAAATCGAGACTTTGCTGGAGCGGGGGCGCCCAAACATTGTTGTCGACAACCTGACGGCGCTGCTGGAGCAGCTCAATTTCCTGCAGTACAAAACGCCAGCGCGGATCGCCGTCATCGCCCTGCCAGCCGGAAAGATCGACCGGTTGGACGGTTTCAAAACCTTTCGGCGCTGCGCCGCGGCCGACGGCGACCGGTATGAGCGACCCGGACTCAAGCGCCTCGCGCGCCTGTTCGTGGAGCCTGGCCAGTTTCGCCGCAGCGCGCGACCAGATCACAATCGAGGCGTCACCGCCAAGATCGTCATCGGCGGCAAGATCAAGGTCGCCGCGATCTGTGTCGGTTCGAACAACGCGGGCTTCATGGCCGTTGCGCGAAAGCGCATCTGCAATGCGATTCCCCAGCGCTTCATCGCGCGGCGCGAGGAGAACGGATATGGCGGACATGGGCGCCCCTTTCTGCACGGCTTGCCAACGTCGCAACGGCAGGATTTGGTGCGGCGAGGCGGATTCTTTTTTCACAATTGTAAGCTGAATCGCGAGCGCGCGAAGCCATGCGCGTCGTTAAGGATTCGCAATGAAAAGCCCAGGAAATGCGTTCATCCAGGCAGATTCAGAGGCTTTGATATATATAAAAGCCGCCAATCCATATTTTCCATGAGCATGGCGCGGGCCGCCTCTTCCACCCGCGTGCGCAGCACAGACAGGCGGGGATTGTCTCCTGAAGCAAGCTGCTCGAACTTCGCCGCAATTGTTTTAAGCTGGGCGGCCGTCGCATGCGATCTCTCCGCCGTGGAGGCGAACTCGCCCTGCACCCGAATGCCGAAAAAGGCGGCCCCCAAAGACGGCAAAAACCCGGTGAGCAGGGTCACCGCCCCCTTGATGTCGTTCTTGGTTGCGTAGGCCCATTTCTGAAACTCGGTTTCCTTGCCGGCGCTGAACGCGAGACTGAGATAAGCAAGACAAACGATCAATGTCGCGCCGAACGCATATTCGCCGAGATGGTGCAGCCGGTGCTCCATGGCGTGAAGCGTATGCGCCTTGCGGTCATGATAGGCGATTTGCGGGCGGATCTCTTCATTGAGAATGATATTGGCGATCAGCCGAATATCGGACTGGGCGAAAGACCCAGACGTCATACCCGCCTCGCGGCGCGTAGCGGCAAAATACCAATCGACCCAACCGGCGGCTTCGCCGCCTTCGCCTTTGGCCATGTCTTCGCTTAAGCCCCGCCCAAGCGTCAGAAAATATAGCCGGTACTGACGTAATTCTTCCGTGAGCTGACGATAATCGATCCACTTCTCGTGCCATCGCCCGCGCTTTCCCGCAATCGTGACGCCGAGAATAAGAACAATCAGCGTCACTTCGACAGAGATCCAAATTGTCTTTGAACCAAAGCCGAAACCGCCGGCCACAAGATCGAAAAGCGCAAGAAAAACAGCCGCTGCTGCAAACAGGTAATTAAAAAAATACGAGGAGCGATAAAGGTTCCCGTAATGCACCGCCAGATGATCCGCCCAGGCGAAACGCGGTATAATCAAATTATTGAAAACGTCCTGATCATGGCGCGAGGACTGAAGCTTGGCCGCAAGCGTCGATTCGCGCGCATGCATAATCTCCGCCACCGGATCGGTTGTCGTCAGACGTGTGTTGAACGGCCACTTGCCGGCGAACACTTTTTCCCAAAACTGAAAGAATGAACCGTAATTGATACGATGGGCGCGCTCGGCGGCGAATTCACAATATGCGGCGCGGGCGTGTGTTCCCTGCCCGGCGAAAGCATGTTCTATCTCTTCGCCGGGAGGCGGCGCAATGACAGCGGTGACAACTTCATTGAGGCGTTCGTCCGTGAGCGTTGTTTCTGAATTGTCGGGCGCAATCAGAACTGGCGGCCTGTCAGCGACGGCGTGAATCCAGATCACATGTTTGCCGGCGGATAACGCCTCTTCCTTGATCATCGCCGTGCCGCCGATGCCGCGCGCTTCCTCTCCATCCCAGATTGCGATGACGAGATCGGACTGGTCGACAGTCACGAGCCCCGCCTGCAGGTAGGCGCGCTCTTCTGTGGCCGGGCCGGTGCGCGCGCCGTCCAGCTCGGCGACCGAATCCGCTTTTTTCAAAAGCGCGTCGAACGCCTCACGGTCTTCATCGGAAAAGTCTTTTGCGTAATTCTCGATTGAAAACGGCAACGGGGCCAGGAGACGCCAGCCCTTTTCCAGCGCCCGATTGGCGGCCAGCGTGTCGGCGCCGTCCGCCAGCGCGCTCACGAAATACAACACCGGGTCCGCATCAGCGTATACGCCTGCGAAAAGCTCGCGCCCGTTCTCCACTGCGGCGGAGAGCATGCTCAGCGTCATGCGCAGCTGTTCTTCAATACGGGCAATCTGGTCTGCGGCAAGGCGCGAGGACCGATGGCCCGTCACGCCAACGCGAAACGCCATGCGCGGTTTCGGCGGATAAATGTAGTCGCTCACGTCCAAAGCGCCCGTCATGTTTCTCTCGGAAAACGTCCCCCCGGCGGGTCCGCCGCAATCGTCCCTGTTTCACCAAGCGGCGCGCGCTCGTCAAGGCCGGCAAATGCGCTGGCGAGGCGCTTCGTGAAGAATGTTCTTGTAATGTTCTTTTTTCTGCTGCAAGGTGAGTGTGCAGAGAGAAAACCCGCCTGACGCGACAGGCGATCATATTTCGGGGCGCTTCCAATGGTGGCAGAGGTTCACACATTCGCTTTTCACGGCGTTGAAGCGAGGCCGGTAAAGGCGCAGGTGCAGCTCACTGGCGGGCAACCTGTGTTTGCGATTGTCGGTTTGCCTGACAAGGCGGTTTCGGAAGCGAAAGAAAGAGTGCGCGGCGCATTGTGCGCCGTCGGACTAGGGCTTCCGCAAAAGCGCATCACCGTCAATCTGGCGCCCGCTGACTTGCCGAAAGAAGGCAGCCATTACGATCTCGCGATTGCCCTCGGCGTCCTCATGGAGATGGGGGCGGCGCCGAAAGACGCCGCGGACGGATTTTTTGTCATGGGCGAGCTTGGTCTTGCGGGGGAGATTGCCCCGGTGGCCGGCGCCTTGCCCGCGGCGGTCTCCGCCAACGCCGCCGGCAAAGGGCTCATTTGCCCCGCGGCAAGCGGCGCTGAAGCCGCATGGGCCGGAGAGGAGGCAAGCGTTCTGGCGCCGGCGAGCCTGATCCAACTCGTCAATCATTTTAAAGGCGTTCAGGCGCTTTCGCCGCCGAAACCAGGCTCGCTATGCGCCAAAGACGCCGTCCCCGACCTGATCGACGTTAAAGGCCAGGAAACGGCGAAACGGGCCCTTGAGATCGCCGCCGCCGGCGGACACAACCTTCTCATGGTGGGCCCGCCCGGCGCAGGCAAATCCATGCTCGCCGCCAGGCTTGCCGGGCTCCTGCCGCCGCTTTCGCCAGCAGAAATGCTGGAAATCTCAATGATTCAGTCGCTCGCCGGATTATTGGAAGGGGGCCGTCTGACGCCCTCGCGCCCTTTCCGGGCCCCGCACCACTCCGCTTCAATGGCGGCGATGATCGGCGGCGGGGCGCGGGCCAAACCCGGCGAAGCTTCGCTTTCTCATCACGGCGTCCTTTTTCTGGACGAGTTGCCGGAGTTCTCCGCCCCGGTTCTCGATAGTCTGCGACAACCTCTGGAGACTGGCGACGTGCTGATCGCGCGGGCGAACTTCCATGTTCGCTATCCCGCCCGCTTTCAGCTTATCGCCGCCATGAATCCGTGCAAATGCGGATATGGCAAGGCGAGCGGCCGGGCCTGCGGACGCGGTCCCCATTGCGAAGAAATTTATCAGTCGCGCATTTCCGGACCGCTGTTTGATCGCATGGACATGACGATCGATTTGCCGGCGGTGACGGCGAGCGAATTGGCCGCCCCCGCCGCCGGAGAGACAAGCGCTGTCGTCGCGGCCCGGGTTGCAAGGGCGCGCGCGTTGCAGATCGACCGCGCCGGCGTGACGAACGCCGCGCTGGATGATGCGACCCTGACAAAGACCGCGACGCCGGATGCGGAAGGCGCAGCCCTGCTCGCACGCGCCGCCGAAACCCTTTCCCTGTCGGCGCGCGCCTATACGCGAATATTGCGACTGGCCCGAACCCTTGCCGATCTTGAAGGGGCGCAAAGCGTGCGGCGCGCGCATGTGGCTGAAGCGGTCAGCTATCGTCGGCGGGAAACCGCGGCGCACCCGCCGGCCCCGCTTTCAGCGAAGCCTGCGCTGGCGCGCGCCTGAAGCCTTCTATGATCCCATAATCCTTTGCGCAACGCCGTTCGGCGTTAACCATGTCCTTCAACCAATTGGCAAGCCGGGCGCGCGATGCTGCCGCTGGGTTGTCAGGGGTCATCATGGAAGAGTTAATGCGCAACGGGGAAAAACCAGAATCCATTCGTGAACTGATCGCTATTTGCGACGGCAACGACGCCTTACGGTTTGTCTCGCGCAGCTTTTCAGATGTTTTCGGCGCGTCGGTCGAAAACTGGCTTGGACAGCGATTTTCTCCGGGCGGCCGCGCCGCCCGGCCCGGCGCGCCGGCGGTCTATCAAACCGAAGCGCGCATTGGCAACGACACCGCCATCATCGAGTGGACGGAAACCGCCCTCGGGGGCGGTGAACGGCTTTATGTGGGCGCGGCGCAGCCTGCAACCGCCAACGCCCTGCAGGAAAACGCCGGGCCTCAAGACGCCCCGGCGACCCGGCAACTGAAATTTCTGGCGACGCTGAGCCATGAAATGCGCACCCCGCTGAACGGCATTATCGGCATGAACGCGCTCCTGCTCGACACCGCGCTTGAACCCAATCAACGCGCCTATGCGGAATCAGTGCGCGAATCGAGCGCCGCTCTTTTGTCCCTGATCAACGACCTTCTTGATTACGCAAAAATCGAAGCGGGCCGGATGGAAATTGATCAGCATCCGTTTTGTCCGCAAACGCTTATTCGCAGCATTGCCGAACTTTTGTCGCCCCGCGCCGCCGACAAGGGCATCGAAATTGCCGCCTATATCGATGAGCGCATCCCGGAACGACTTATTGGCGATGAAGCCCGTTTACGACAGATCCTGATCAATCTCGCCGGCAACGCGGTGAAGTTCACGGACGCCGGCGGCGTTTCGATCGAAGCGCACCTGAAATCCGTCAATGCGGACACAGCCTCCATGGTGTTCGACGTCCGCGACACGGGGATCGGCATTCCCAAGGAGATGCAACAGAAAATCTTCGAGGAATTCGCACAAGGGGAGTCCGATGCGGAACGCAAAAACGAAGGCACCGGCCTTGGTCTCACCATCGCGCAGAAAATCGCGCGCGCCATGGGCGGCACCATCCATGTGGAGAGCGAGCCGGGAGAGGGAAGCGTATTCTCTTTTGAATTGAAGCTTTCCCATGACGGTGAGAAACAAAAACGCGCGCCGATCGAAACGCCGGCCGTAATCGCAACGCGATCGGCTGTGCTGGCGCGCTCGCTGGAGCTGCAATTGCAGACCCTGGGCGTTTCGGACGTCATCACAACGAGAACGATCAACGAGGCGCATCAAGCGCTCGGACGCCATCGCGATGCGGTTTTTCTCTGTGATATTTATCTGGCGGGCGAGAGCGGCGCGTTGCCGCCTGACGGCGCCGCGCATTCGATTGTGCTGCTATCGCCGCTTGCGCGAGGCCGCCTCAAAGAATTGCGCGACTCCGGGTTTCACAGCTATCTCATCAAACCGGTGCGCCAGGAATCCTTATACGAACAGTTTCTGGCCCTCAGCCCCGTCGAGACGCATAAACCTGAAACCGCCTCCATCGATCCTGCGCCGCAATCGGTCCAGGGCGCGCCAGAGAAAAAGATGCGTATCCTTCTCGCTGAAGACAATCAGATCAACGCCGTGCTGGCGACAACGATCATTCGCCGCGCCGGACACGAGGCTGTCGTCGCCGCAAACGGAGAAGAGGCGCTCACCGCGCTCAAGAGCGACCATTATGATCTCGTTCTGATGGATATGCATATGCCGGTCATGGACGGGCTGGAGGCGACACGGCGCATCCGCGCGCTGACCGGACCGAAATCGCGCGTGGCGATTGTAGCGCTGACCGCCAACGCCATGGGCTCAGAAGAGCGAAAATGCTTCAAAGCCGGGATGGATGATTTTCTGTCCAAACCCTTCGAACCTAAAGACCTGACCGCCATGCTGGATAAATGGGCGGGGGCGCAAAGCGCTTTTTCCGAGGCGTCCTGAGGCTGGCCGGCGGCAAGCCGCAACCGTCTCTTTCCATAATCGCGAAGCGGCCTAAGTTTCGCTGCAATGGCAATATAAGGCGATATTCATGGCGGCCGCAAAAAAATATACATGGCGCGATCTGCTCTCGGCGCTAGGCAAGCGCAATTCCCTGGCCATGCTGATTTTGGGCTTCTCGGCCGGGCTGCCCTATGTGCTCATCACGGGCACGCTGAATGCATGGTTCACTGAGGAAAATATAAGCGTCGCGACGATCGGCGTTTTTTCTTGGATTACAATCATCATCAGCTTCAAGTTTTTATGGTCGCCGGCGGTTGACCGCGCGCCAACGCCCCGCCTTTTCAATATGGGCCAGCGACGTGCGACGATACTCATCTTACAGGCGGTTATCCTTGCCTGCCTGCTCACGATTTCCGCGGCCAGCCCCGCTACCCAAATCGGGTTGATCGCCATAGCCGCGGTTGTCTGTACAGTGACGTTTGCCTCTCAAGACGTTCTGATCGACGCCTGGCGCATCGAAATCGCCGATGAAGAGATCACCGTGGATCTGTTGTCTGCGGTCTATCAGCTCGGCTTTCGCACGGCGACCATCCTCGGCGGCGCCGGCGCCTTGATCATCGCCGCCAGGGTCGGCTGGAACAATACGTTTATTGCCCTGACCGTGCTGATGGGGGCGGCAATGTCAGGCGTGTTCCTGGCCAGCGACAGCAAGATCGCCGAACGAACGCGGCGGATCGAAAACGCCCCGCCCGCGCGCTGGCGCAACCTGGCGCTGACGCCGGTGCTGCTCGGATGGGCGTGGTCATTTTTTGCGCTCTTTGGTTTCATGGCGTTTGCCCTGGCCTCGCCGGAGCTTGCAAATGCGCGGGCGTTTACGCTGCAAAAAGGCCCGCTGATCATTATCGCCGCCATCATTGCGCCCGTGACAGCGGCAACGGTAATGCTGTGGCTGCATGAAAACCGCACTGCCCCTGAGGCCGCGAACAAACCATGGCCGGCGCAAGGGGCGCTTGATGCGCTTTATCAATCCGTTCTTGAGCCGATGGCTGATATTATCAAACGCTTGCGATGGGGCGCAGTGCTGGTTTTGATCCTCGCGCTTTCCTATCGGTTTACCGATCTTATCTGGGGCGGTTTCGCTTATCCGTTTTATCTCGGTGAAAATTACGGCGCTTTAGGACACACGCTTGATGAGGTCGCCGTCGCCTCGAAAATTTTTGGAACGCTGATGACGTTTGTCGGAATCGGCGTTGGCGGCGCGCTCATCTTGCGCATTGGCCGCATGCCGTGCCTGGTCGCCGGCGCTGTTCTCGCGGCGGCGACAAATCTTCTGTTCGCCGATCTCGCCAATGGCGGCGCGTCGACGCACGCCTTCATGTCGACAACGCGCGCCTATGCGCTCTTCGGTTTTATGCAGCCCCTCGCCAATCTGTTGCAGCTTGATGTCGCCGCCAATGAACCGCTCGCCCGCTTGATGCTGGTGATTGCGGCGGAAAACCTTGCTGTCGGTTTCGCAAGCGCAGCGATCGTCGTCTATCTTTCATCGATCGTGAACAAGAAATACGCTGCTGTTCAGTATGCGTTGCTTGCATCGCTCGGGTTTCTGCTCGGCTCCCTTGGCCGCGGCGCGCTTGGTGAATTGATCGAACTTAGAGGATTTGCATTCGTATTCTATCTGACCGCGGCCATGGGCCTCATCGCTGTCATTGCGGCAATCGCCGAGTGGATCAGGCAGTCGAGAGTGGGCGCCCCTGACGCAGAACGGAACGCACAGGAAGCCGCCGCGGTTTAACCTTCCGCCAGACACGCCTCAAGATCGGGCTTTTCCTGTCCTGACGTCAGCGCCGTCGCTTCAACATGCGCAGCGCGATTAAATCCGGTTTCATCCGGATAAAGAATAACAATCAATGCGCACTCGCGCAGCCCGTAGCGGCGAAATTCGCCCTGCCCCTCTTTGCGCGCGAGCGCGGGCGGTCCTAGCATCTCGTCTATTGCGGCGGGCGTTGCGCCCAGCACATCATCCAGAACATAAACAGGCGCGGGCGGGGGTTCGGGCGTAATCACAACTTCATCGGCAACGGGCGCGGCGGGATTTGCAGCGCAGGCTGTGAGCAGAATAGCGCTCAAGGCGAATAACGGGCGCGCTTTTCTGAATGGCATGATCACGTCCTTTTCGTTGTGCGGTTTACCCTGCGCGAGCGCATCTTGCGCACCAGCGTTGCTCTTTCTATAAGCGGATTTCTTTCGCAGAACACGTTCTTTCCATACATTAAGGTCTTCTCATGTCCGCACAAACGCTAGACGTCATCGGATTCGGCAACGCGATTGTCGATGTTCTCGCAAAAGCCGACGACGCTTTTCTCGAACGCCACGAAATTCCCAAAGGCGGCATGATCCTGATCGATGAAGACCATGCTTCCAAAATCTATGCGGATATGGCCGCCGCGGTGGAAATCTCCGGCGGCTCCAACGCCAACGCCATCGCGGCCGTCGCCTCGCTTGGCGGCGCGGGCGGCTTTGTCGGCAAGGTCGCTGACGATGCGCTGGGCGAAATCTTTCGCCACGACCTGAAAGCCATGGGCGTTGAATATGACACCGCCGCGCTGAAGAACGGCCCGGCGACCGGGCGCTGCCTGGTCAATGTCACCCCGGACGCCCAACGCTCAATGGCGACCTTTCTGGGCGCAGCAGGATATGTCACTGTCGATGACGTTGATGAGGCGCAGATCGCACGCGGCTCCATTTCCTTTTTCGAAGGCTATCTCTTTGAGCAACCCGATGCGCGCGACGCCTTTGCGCAGGCCTGTGAGCTGGCCCGGAAGCACGGCAAAAAAACGGCGCTGACTCTGTCGGACGCAGGCTGTGTCGAACGACAATTCGATGCGATCACATCTTTCATTCGAACCCATATCGATATCGTTCTCGCCAATGAGGCGGAAGCGGCGGCGTTGTTCGGGTCTGAAAATCTCGATGACATGACGAAAGCGGCGCCCGAATTCGCGGCGGTCACGGCGATCACACGCTCAGAACACGGAGCGCTCCTCGTGCCGCAGGACGGGGAACCCGTCAGCATTCCGGCGCGCAAACCCGATGCGCTGGAAGACACGACCGGCGCCGGCGACGCCTATGCGGCCGGTTTTCTTCTCGGCCTGGCGCGCGGCTATGATCTTGCCAAATCCGGCGCGCTTGGCGCGCTCGCCGCAAGCGAAATTATTTCACATTTCGGCGCCCGTCCCGCCCAGTCCTTGAAAACGCTGGCGGAAGATGCGGGCCTCTTCTAGGGTTTCGCCATGATGCGCTGGATTCTGATCGGTCTCGCCGCGATCGCCGCGGCGATTGCGCTCTTCGTTTTCAAAGCGGAGAGTTTCACGCTCAGCTATCTCGCGTCGAAAACGGAACAGATGACGCTTGCGCAGCGGCGCGCGCTCATAGAAAGCGATTTTGAAATCCATTTGCCCGAAAACGCGCAAGGGCCTGCGCCGACCGTGATCCTGTTTCACGGTTGCGCCGGCCCGCGTATGAGTTTTCAGCGCGACTGGGCGAAGCGAATGAATGAAGCCGGCTATGCCGCCATCATTACCGATTCAACGGGTCCGCGCGGCTTTTCCAGGCAGGAGGCGCTTGCAACGGTCTGTCGCGGGCAAGCCCTGATCGGTCAGGAACGCGCTGGCGATGTTCTCGCCGCCATTGACTGGGCAAGTAATGACGAACGGTTTGACACGGGCCGCCTTGTCCTTGCCGGCTGGTCCCATGGCGCATGGTCAATCATGGATTTTTTGACCATGGATATGGACAACGCCAGTCCCGCCGGCATCACCGACGTACAGCCGCCCGCGCCCGATATCCGCGGCGCAATCTTGTTTTATCCCCATTGCGGGCCTGGCGCCCTGGCGCCCAAACGCGGCTGGGTTCAGGACCCGGAGGCATTAGCCTTCATCGCCGGCGCGGATACGATTGTTGATGCTGAAAAATGCATCAACTATTTTGAAAACCGCAAGCGCGACAAAGGCGGGGTCAGCCTGACGGTTTATCCGGGCGCCGAACATGCTTTTGACGACTCCCATCTCGAGCCGGAATGGATTCATTGGTACAATGAAGAATATGCGCTGGATGCGGCTCGTCAGGTAAAAGAATTTCTTGAGAGATTGCAAAACTAAAGCGTTTTGAGTTGCCGGTCGATTGCCTCCTGATCCTTCTCAAAACCGCCTTTCGGGGGCGCTTGGGGCGAGGAAATTTAGACTCAATTCAAACGTGCGCCGTTCTCGCCATCCCGATCAGTTGATGATCGCGTTTCGCGTATGTCCTGATAAACTCGCGCAACATTTTCAGCCATCTCGTTCAGAGGCTGGTCGGAGGAAACAACATAGTCCGCTAATTCGCGTTTTTGCGCATCCGGGGTCTGTTGCGCCAGTATGGCGTTGAACTTTTCTTCCGTCATGCCGGGACGCGCCAGAACCCGCGCGCGCTGAACATCCGCCGGGGCGCTGACGACCACCACCGCGTCAAAAAGCGCTTGCGTTGCATTTTCAAACAAGAGCGGAATGTCAAGAACGACAGCTGGCGCCCCGGCGGCGGCGGCATCGGCCATGAAGCGTTCACGGTCCTGCGCCACCAGCGGGTGCACAATCGCTTCAAGCCGTGCAAGATTTGCAGGATCGCCAAGCACGATCCCCGCAAGCGCTGCGCGATCAACGGCGCCATCGCGCACGACGCCCGGAAACGCCTCCTCGATAGGCGCAACAGCGATCCCGTCTTTCTGATACATTCTGTGTACGGCCATATCGGCGTCCCACACCCAGGCGCCGAGCTCGGCAAACATTTGCGCCGCGGTCGATTTGCCCATGCCGATGGAGCCCGTCAGGCCAATGCGGATCATATCGCCGTCCTCACGCCTGTCCCCTCCGTTTCAGTTCTTCCACAAGAAGTTCGCGTAAATCATCGTCAACGCGGGCAGTCACCGGATAAGGCCCGCCGCCGAACCATTCTTGAAATCCGGGAACTGCTTGCCACAGCAACATATCAAGCCCGCCTATCGCCGGATTGCCCCGCCCTCGCGCAGCTTCAATAAGCGGCGTCTCAAGGGGTGTATAGACAATATCATAAACCACCGATTGCAGAGGTAATGCATCAAGATCAAGGTTAAGGGCCGGCTGACCGTGCATGCCGAGCGATGTGGCGTTTACAAGAAGATCGATGTTTTCAAGGCGCGCAGATCGCTGTGCCCACGGTATAGTGTCTGCACCGGCTTCATCAGCAATATTTTGAGCTTTCTCTACGGTGCGATTTGTGATGAAAATCTTCGTATCACGAGGCCGCCCCTCCTCTGTTGTCAGGCGGCTGCAGGCCTCTGCAATTGCCCGCGCCGCGCCGCCTGCGCCAAGGATCAGAACATTGACGGGCTCGCCGGGTATGGAAACCTCGCTTAGCGAAGCAAGAAAGCCTTCTCCGTCTGAACTATGAGCATGAACGCCGTCAGGGCTGAATGTCAGCATGTTTGCAGCGCCAGTGCGCTGCGCCGTTGGGCTTACCGTATCGGCGTAGCGGATCGCATTTTCCTTATGCGGAAGAGTTACGTTGACGCCGGCATACCCCTCCGAGCGCAATCGATCCATGGCGGCGGCAAATTCTGCATAGTCAGGCGCAACCTTGATCGCTTCATACATTCCTTCGATGAAACAACGTTTTGCCCAGCTATTATGGATGAGCGGGGACAGTGAATGCGATATCGGCGAACCGATGACGCCGGCCCGCACGGGCTTTATGTTTTTCCCTGCATCACCGTAAAATCCTTTTTGTCGAAGTTCGTTGAGAAGCGGATAGACGGCAAGACCCTGAACCGCATGCCAGTCCCCCGAAATGCGTTCGAAGAGATCCAGTCCCAGCTTTGTTTCCACTTGATAGGCGCCGACGCTCGCCAGGATGTCCGGCGGTGCAGCATCAAGATAGGCGTCAATTTCAACATCGCTGCGGGCGGACATCGTCAATGTTGGCCGGGCGATATGACGCCAGATAATCTCGCCGTCACAAGTGAGCGCCGTCGCATTGATCAGACTGTGGGTTTTTCCCTGCATGGCGATCAGGCGTTCCCTCGCCTCATCAAGAGTGCGCGGTTTGTCGAAGGGTCGGCCCTGAAACTCCAGAATCTGATCGGATCCCACGACATATCCGGACGTTCGGGACGCGACGGCCAGGCATTTTGCTTCAGCAAGACGCATGGCTGTCGTCTCAAGATCAACGCCCTCAGTTGCGCATTCCTGCTTGATGATATCCTCATCGACGCCCGGCTTGATGATTTGAAAGTTGACGTCATGGTTGCGCAGGATGGAAGCGCGAATGGCGCTGCCGGAAGCAAGCGTCAGCTGTCTCTGCGTCATCGGTTTTGCCTTGCAGAGAGTTTCGTTAAAATCGCTGCGGCGGTTTCCTCAACAGATTTTCGTGTAACGTCGATCACTGGCCAGCCGTGTTTGGCGCAAAGGCGTTTGGCGTTCAGCACTTCTTTTCGAATCTGCTCTAGGTCTGAATATTCATCCGCGGCGCCGACGGCGTTGATCTCGCCCAACCGGCTTTTGCGGATCTGCGCCAGACGTTCCGGACTGGCAACAAGGCCGACAACCATAGGTTTGCGCAAGCTGAAGAGTTCCGGCGGCGGATCAGAAGTCGGCACCAGAGGCACATTGGCGGCCTTCACTCCCCGGTTCGCCAGATACATGCAAGTCGGCGTTTTAGAGGTCCGACTGACGCCAACAAGGACGACATCGGCGGTTTCAAGATCCCATGTCATCTGACCATCGTCATGGGACAAGGTATAATCCAATGCGCCGATACGGGTGAAATAATCATCGTCAAGCTGATGCTGAGCGCCGGCTTTGTTGGTTTGTTCAAGATCGAGATAATCTGCAAAAGCATGCAGCATCGGATCGAGAACGGAGACTGCGGGCATCTGTAATTCGCTGCAGCGAAGTTCAAGAAGCCGGCGCAGTTGCGGATTGATAATCGTATAAAGAACGATCCCCGGCGCCGCTTCTATCTCAGATAATGTTCGCTCCATCTGGCGGCGCGATCGCACCAGAGCGTAGATATGTTCAAGCGGTTTGGCGTCGGCGAATTGCGCAGTGGTCGCCTTCAGCATCAGGCTCAGCGTTTCGCCGGTTGAATCCGATACGAGATGCACATGAAAAAACGTCGCCAGCGGCGGCGTCTTCCGGCTCTGCGCATCATTTTCTGTCGAAACAGTTTCACCCGTCATGGCTGTGGGAATATAGCGGATTATGGGGAGACTTCGCGAGGTTCACGAGCAGCTCAAGGAAAACCGAGCAGTCATACCCCTTTGGCGCCCAGCGGGATTGGAAATCTCTGCAAGCGGAAATTTGCGGTATGACTTTTCCATCAGGCTTTGGAAAATCGTTTTTCATGGCTCATCGGGTTTGCAGGAAATTATGGTTAACAATTTCTTAATTCCATTCATCCCCAAGATCACCATGCAAGATATCCACGAGGAAAAACATGTCGGCCATACCGGCGCCTTCTGAGGAAACGATATGACGCATGGTTTTTCCCCGGCATCCCGCCTCTATCATTATTTAACCCTTTTTTAAGAATCCTTTATAAAAGGTTAAGAGACAAGAAGAGTGACAAAGTATGGCGCGTGACAGCAAATTCCTAAAAGCTCTGAATGGCGAACAGCATGCTGTCCCACCCATGTGGTTCATGCGACAGGCGGGGCGGTATTTGCCTGAATATCGCGAACTGCGCGCGAAAGCCGGCTCTTTTCTCGACCTCTGTTACAACCCCGAAATGGCCTCCGAAGTGACCCTTCAGCCTATACGCCGTTTCGATCTCGATGCGGCGATTTTATTTGCCGATATTCTCCTCATCCCCGACGCCATGGGTCAGAAACTCTCTTTTGCCGAAGGAGAGGGCCCGATTCTCGAACCGGTCGTAGAGGCGGCGCACCTTGATGCGTTTCGCAACCAAGACATTCATGAACGGCTGGGCCCGGTCTATGAGACGGTGAAACTGACGCGGGCGGGACTTGATGAGAATAAGGCGCTGATCGGCTTTGCCGGCGCCCCATGGACGGTCGCAACCTATATGCTGAACGGGCGATCTTCACGCGATCCTGCTGCTTTGCGGGCGCGGTATTACGCCGACCGTCCGTTCATTGAGGCGCTGATCGATCTCTTGGTTGAAAAGACGGTTGAGTATCTCATTCGCCAGATCGACGCCGGCGCCGATGCGGTCCAATTGTTCGACACCTGGGCGGCGGGTTTGCCCTGGCCGGTGCTCGACGCCGTGTCGGTCCAGCCGATGCAGAAGATCGCACGCGCTGTCCGCACGGAGCGGCCGGAGATTCCGGTTATCCTCTTCCCCAAAGGCGTAGGCGAGAAGGCGATTGAATATGCCTTGCTCGGCGAGTGCGACGGGTTCGGGATTGATTACGCCATGGACCCGGGCTGGGCGCGAGCGCATTTAAGCGGTCATACCACCGTTCAGGGCGGGCTCGATCCGCTGCTGGTGGCGGAAGGCGGCGAGGCTATGGAAGACGCGGCGCGGAACTATCTCAAGCTGTTTCACGATGTCCCCTATGTCTTCAATCTCGGTCACGGATTTATTCCACAGACGCCGCCTGAAAATGTGGCGCGGCTCGTTGAAATCGTCAGGAGCGGCGAATAATGGCGGAATTTCTGTCTGGGTTTTATTTGTGGATTAAGGCTGTTCATCTGCTGGCGATCATCGCATGGATGGCGGGCATGATGTATCTGCCGCGGCTCTTCGTATATCACCACGGCGTGGCAAAAGGCGGGGAAGCGGAGACGACGCTTGTCACCATGGAGCGCCGGCTGCTGAAAGGCATCATGAACCCGTCGGTCGCGGCGGTATGGCTGCTGGGCATTTTGATGCTGATTGCCAATCCGAGCTTGCTATCGGCGGGCTGGTTTCATGTGAAGCTGCTGTTCGTCATCATCATTTCCGGCATTCACGGATTTTACGCCGCCTCGCGCCGTAAATTCGAGGCCGGGGAGCGCCCGCGCACAGAACGCTTCTGGCGGATCATGAATGAAGCGCCCTTCATCGCCCTGATCGTGATTGTCATCATGGCGGTGGTGAAACCGTTCTGATCCTGTTTTGCGATTGGCAAAATAGGGAATTCGAACCGCTTTACTGCTCTGCCCGCTCACTCAGTCGCCGTTTTCGGAATGCAGATGGCGTTTCGTTGCGATGGAGTTTGAATGCGCGGTTGAAGGTGGAGAGGGTCTGGTAGCCGCTATCCATCGCTATTTCCAAAATGCTGGCTTTATCCGACTGGCTTAACAACGTTTCCGCATGGGCCACGCGATATTTGTTCACGAAGGATGAAAAATTCCTGTGGCCGAGCGTGCTGTTGATCAAGCGCCTTAATTGATACTCCCGAAGGTCGGTTCTTTCTGCGAGATCGCGCAGGGATAAATCAGGCTCCAGATACGCTTTCTCGTGCTCCATGACTTGCGTCAGCCGGGCGCTCGCGGCCTGCAACTGCGGGTCGATGTCGGGATCGAGATTACTGTCTGCAGGCGCCTCTATTGTAAACAGCTTGTTCACATTGAGCTTCGTCGCCCAGAGCAGGATGGCGAGATTGATGCTGAGCGTCGTCAGGTCATAAACCAGCGCCTGCGCGAAGGCCGGGGCGTTCAGAAGTTGCAAGCCGACAAGGGCGATAAAACTCGCCATCACGAAGAGGATGAACCATCTTCTTATGACGCGCCGGACATCGACAAGATCGTCTGCAAGTCCCGACAGTGCGATCCAGACCAGGTGAGCAGTGACAAGAGAAAAGGTCACAAGCACCGCCCACTGCATGGCCGCCTGACCGGGGAGATTAATCTGGAATACCGACGCCTCTGCTGAAAGCGCGATCAATGAGATCACCGCGAAAATTGCAAGCTGAAGAGGGCCGATGCGAAAACCGTCTCTCAAAAGCGCCTGGCCGAACAGCCATCCAAGTCCCATCACCCATGCGTTTGCAAAAATGGCGAACTGGAACAATCCGGGCGGCAAGCGGAGCGGCGCCGGCAGAATGCTCATGGAAAAAGCGATCGAACAAAGGAAGAGCGGAATAGCGAGTTGGCCGGCGAGTATGCCCCGCGCATCGCGAATAAGGAGCAAAACGACAACCATTGTCGTCGCGTTTGCCGTAAAGGTCAGAGCGCTCTGAAACAGTAACATTTGTCTACTCGATAAGCTGCGAAGACGTTTCGCAATTTTCCTTGAAGAGCAAGGCAATTTGTGAAATCGACGGGCGATTTCAAAAATTGCGCAATATTCATAAGGATTTGCGGGGATTTGCCCACATGGGCCTGATTATGACAAAGGCGCTGAGCAAGTCCTCGCTCGACAAAATCTTCCAAAATGAAAAGGATAAGGCCCTCTCATGATTTCCAAGTTTTCACGCATTGCCGCGTTTGGTCTGTTGCTCCATTCAAGCCTGTCGGCAGCGTCTTGCGCACAGGACGCCGAGCCCGGCGCCTCCCTTGAAACTGTGGCTGAAGCGGCGCCGGATTGGTTGCCGGCTCGCGACGAGCTTGATGCGTTGCGCGCCTCATTCAGCGTTCCCGGGGCGGCTATTGTCGCGGTGGACCAGTGTCAGCCGAGTGCGCCGGTGAACTTAGGGCTTGCAAGACTATCCCCGGACGAAGCCGTATCGGACCAGACCGTGTTTGAAGCGGCGTCTCTCTCTAAGCCGGTTTTTGCCTATGTGGTTTTAAAATTGGTCGAGCGCGGCGTGATATCGCTTGATGAACGGATCGCCGAAACATTTGATTATCCTCGTATCGAAGACAAGGAAAACTATCGCAAACTGACGCCCCGCCTGATCCTTTCCCATCAGACGGGACTGCCGAACTGGGTCGGCGACACCGATGATCCGGCCAGAACAGACGTGGTTCCGTTTGAGAAAGAGCCTGGGTCAGATTATTCGTACTCAGGCGAGGCCTATGAACTTTTGCGGGCCTTCATTGAATTCAAGGCGGGCCTCTCGCTTGATGCATTGTTCAAGAGAGATCTTGGCGCGCTCATGCCGAATTCCGGTTTTCGAGCGGTGCGGTCAGACTTGCTGACGGCGAAGGGATACCGCACTTCGCAACAGACTGACGCAGGCCGAGACATTGAATATCTTGGCGGCGGCGCCGGCGGTCTTGTTTCAACAGCGTCCGACTACGCCCGCTTTGTCTCCCTCGTTTGCAGCGGCGACGGGTTATCTGAAGAGTTACAGTCGCTTTACCTGTCGCCTCAGATCGACGTGAACTCGCCGGACTATCCGGGCCTGACCTCATGGGGCCTCGGCTGGGGCCTCATCCCCATGGGAGCCGACACCTTCGTTTTCCATGACGGCAATAATGATGAGTTCCGCAGCTTTGCAGGCTTCTCCATGGCGAATGGCGAAGGACTGGTCATCCTGACCAATGGTCGGAACGGCGCTGACCTCATCAGCGCTATTCTGGAGGAAAGCCAATGAACTGGGCGTTGCTGTCGGTGCGCCGATTAATACTTGCAGCGCTGATCTCGTGCTTCAGCTTTCATGCGGTGGCCGAAGAGCCCACGTCTCATCAGCCTGAAAAAGCTTTCGAGGCTTTCTGGTCCCTTTACGACACGCAATACGCTCTTTTTGAGGTCAAGCGCGTTGACTGGGACGCGCTCTATCGCGCCTATAGGCCCAGGGTTACCGAGCGCACGTCACGCGCTGAACTCTTCGATATATTTGTCGAGATGACGGCTCTGCTCAACGATGTTCACGTCACGGTTGAGGACCTGCAGCGCGACAGGCTTGAACGATCCGGCGCGCGCAGCATCGGTCGCGGGCCATTTGACGCCGGTGAATTTTCGCTGGATCTGATTGCGCGAGACTACCTGACAAAGCCTCTGGAGACGCGCGCCGGCGGCGTAATCAAGTTTGGTGAGTTGCCTGGCGGCGCCGGCTATCTCCGCATTGAGGCGTTCAAATATGCAACGTCCACCGAACAGGCGATCAACGAATTCGTCGAAAACTTTAAAGCAGCGCCTGCCGTCATCATCGACGTTCGGCAGAATGGCGGCGGGGCGGACCGCATCGGTCAGCTTATCGCTGAGCGTTTTGCAACGGAGCGCGTAAAATACATGTCCTCGCAGGGCCGTATCCCTGGCAAGGATCGAACCCAGTTTCGCGATCCTATCGAGTGGGTGCTCAATCCGTCTGCGGACCATCAATATGACGGGCCTGTCTATGTGCTCGCTAACAGCCGGACCATCAGCGCTGCGGAAAATTTCATTCTCGCCATGCGGGCTATCTCGCGCAGTGTCATCATCGGCGATGTCACCGCCGGGGCGATGGCGGACACGATACCCATCACACTTGATGACGGCTGGCGGTTTTCGGTTCCCGTAAACATTTTCCGCGATGCCGACGGCGTATGCTGGGAAGGCGTCGGCCTTGCCCCGGACCTGTGGGTGCGAAACACGCCGGAAGACATCGCTGGCGGGCAAGATAAGGTGCTGGCGCTAGCGCTTGCGTTGATCGAATGAAGGTCCCTTCAGGAGGGTTTTGAGTTGCTAACGGATTGCTTCCTCATCCTGAGGCGCTTTCGCCAGCAGTGAAAGCGTCTCGAAGGATCAGGAGTTCTAAACCCAATCAAATTCAAACCGCTTTAGTTCGTCTGTTGATCTTGTTTCGCCTCCGCTTCCGCCCTTTGGCGTTCATTGTCGTCTCTGATCTGCGCCAGCGCCTCCTGCAACGCCGCGCGGTCTCGCCAATGGCCGTTGACCATGACGCCGGCCGGATCTTTCAGGGTCGAAACATCTGCAATGGGGTCTGTGTCGAGTAAAACCAGGTCTGCGCGCGCGCCTGTCGCAATCACGCCCCATTCGCCTTCCTCGCCAAGAAACCGGGCGGCGTCCGCCGTCGCGATCTTCAGAACGTCAGCAACCGGAACGCCGGCGTCGATAAACGCTGTTAGCTCATCGTGAATAGCGAAGCCGGGAATGACGAAGGGGTTGGGCGTGTCGGTGACGATAAGAAGCCCGGCGCCCGCGTCATAGAGGGCCTTGATCATGTCGCGCTGCTTCGCTGCGGCGTCGCGCCTGACATCCGTGTAGGCGCCGATACGGTCTGCGCTTGATCCCCACCACGCGGCTATGCCCGGCCCGATATAGGCAAAATCAGGGCGCTGATAAAAAGCATCAGGGTCGGCGCCATATTCATACCGGTTGGCGATCACGGCGAAGGTCGGCGCGTTCCACACCCCCGCCGCGGCCACGCGCTCAGCCATCGACTTCATTTTGTCAGGGTCGGCCATCGCCCAGGTCGCAAACCAGCTTCCCGGCCCGGAGGGGAGCGCAGCGCCGTCGGGCGCCAAAAGGGGCGCCATGTCGTTCATATGTTCAATACTGTCGACGCCGAGGGTGATAACGTCCGCATAGGTCATGCCGCCGGGCGTATGGGTCCATACCTGCATGTCAGCGGCTTTTGCGGCGGCGACGGCGGCTTTGAAAATCTCTGGCGTCAGGCCCTCATAAAGTTTCACAGCCTTGAAGCCGGCCGCGCGCTGGACCTCGATCGCGCCTTCGACTTCCTCAACGCTGGTGATGCGCACGGAACCGGCGCCCCAGATCGGCTCCGGCCCGTCCATCAGCGGGCCCGAATAATAGATATGCGGCGCCATATCGAGACCGGCTTTCGCCCGCGCATCAAGCGTCGCGGTCTGGGTCGTGCCCCACGGGTTGCGGACAGTTGTGATGCTGTTGGCGAGATAGAGCGGGCCTTCGGCGTTGGAGAAATAATGGACATGCATGTCCGCAAGACCCGGCATCAGGGTTTTGCCGGCGCCGTCAATGACGCGGGCGCCGACGGGGATCGGGACGTCCTCGCCAACAGCGGCGATCCGTCCGTCCTCCACGACCACCGTTGCGCCTTCCAAAGCGTTCGCATCTGTCATGGTGAGCGCCCGGACATTCTGGAAGACGATCATCGCCTTGCCTGTTCCTTCAGAAACCGGCTGAGGCTGTTCGCCCATGCCCGCGCAGGCGGTGACACAGACCGCAAACAACGCAAGGCCAATCCTCGCAGAAAATTTCCCAAATCGCATCACCCTCTCCCGTGGTTTTTTCTATGTGTTGCAAAACATCATACATGCATTGTTCACATGGCGGCCATTGACCATTTCTCAGCCGGGCTTATATCTACTTCAACTCACCTTTCCCCGCTGCGCCGTTCCCGGTGCGCGACCCATGATTTCATTGTTGACACCCCCCGCGCCGCAACTTGTTCGGCGCCCGCCCCCATATCCAGGAACAAGACCATGTCCCTTCCCAAACAGATGTCCCTTGAGGAGCTCAAGGAAAAAACCCCCGCCGAATTGCTGACGTTCGCAGAGGAGTTGGAGGTCGAGAACGCCTCCACCATGCGCAAGCAGGACATGATGTTCGCGATCCTCAAGGAGCTGGCGGACCATGAGGTGGAAATCTCAGGCGGCGGCGTTCTGGAAGTGCTGCCTGACGGGTTCGGCTTCCTGCGCTCGCCGGAGGCGAACTATCTCGCCGGGCCGGACGACATCTACGTTTCCCCAAGCCAGATCCGTCGCTTTGCGCTCCGGACCGGCGACACGGTCATCGGCGAGATCCGCAGTCCCAAGGAAGGCGAACGCTATTTCGCCCTTTTGAAGGTCGGCACGATCAATTTCGAAGAGCCGGAAAAAGCCCGCCATAAGGTGCATTTCGACAATCTGACGCCGCTCTATCCGGAACAGCGGCTGAATATGGAAATTCCCGACGAGAAAACAAAAGACATGACGGCGCGCGTCATCGACCTCGTCGCGCCGCTCGGCAAGGGCCAGCGCGCGCTGATCACCGCGCCGCCGCGGACCGGTAAAACCGTCATTCTACAGAATATTGCGCACTCGATCGCCGCGAACCATCCGGAGGCGTATCTGATCGTTCTCCTGATCGATGAACGCCCCGAAGAGGTGACCGACATGCAGCGCTCGGTGAAGGGCGAGGTTGTCTCCTCCACCTTTGACGAGCCGGCGACGCGCCACGTGCAGGTCGCGGAGATGGTCATCGAGAAAGCCAAGCGCCTTGTTGAACATGGGCGTGACGTCGTCATCCTGCTCGATTCGATCACGCGTCTGGGGCGCGCCTACAACACGGTCGTTCCCTCATCGGGCAAGGTGTTGACCGGCGGCGTCGACGCGAACGCCCTGCAACGCCCGAAGCGGTTCTTCGGCGCGGCGCGGAATATTGAGGAAGGCGGCTCGCTGACGATTATCGCCACGGCGCTGATCGAAACCGGCTCGAAGATGGACGAAGTCATCTTCGAAGAATTCAAGGGCACCGGTAATGCGGAAATCATCCTTGATCGGAAGGTTGCCGACAAGCGCACCTATCCGGCGATTGATATTGCGAAATCCGGCACGCGAAAAGAAGATCTCATCACCGATCCAGGCGCGATGCAGAAAATCTTCGTCCTACGCCGCATCCTCGCGCCCATGGGCGTCAATGACGCCATCGAATTCCTGCTCGACAAGCTGAAGCAGACGAAGACCAATCAGGATTTCTTTGACTCCATGAATACGTAGGCCTGGAACTTTTTCTTTATATTAAAGTGAACTGATTTATCGTTCCCGCGTTATTAGTACCAACGAGGGGCATTTCCATGAAAAAACTGATCCTGATCGCTGCGGCGGTCTCTACCTCCGCATGCGCAACAGTCGTACGCGGCACAAAAGATACGGCGAAATTCGAGTCAACGCCGCCGGCCGCCACCGTCACGGCCGAGTCGATCAGCGCCGACCGGCTGGGACCGTTCACCTGCGTGACGCCATGCGAGTTGGAACTGAAGCGCAAGCGCGACTGGAGCGTTGAGTTTGAACTCGATGGCTACAAGCCGGTCACAGGCACGCTAGAGCCGAAAGTTACCGGCGGCGGCGTTGCATCCGGCGCAGGCAATGTGCTGGCTGGCGGCATTATCGGCATCGGCGTTGACGCCGGCACGGGCGCCAATCTCGATCTTCGCCCGAACCCGCTCGTTGTCGAACTTGCGCCTGTCGATTCCGCTGAGGAATCCCGCGTCCTGTCGAAACAGGAAGCCAAGGATGACGAAGAGGAAGAAACAGAAGACACCGACGCGGAAGACGGTGTCGATGAAAACGATGAAGAATAAGCGAACAAAATCTTCCAAGTCGTTCCGAAGCGTGCAGGGCCTCGCCTTACGCGCTTTTTATGTGTCGATAAACAGGAGCCCCCCGCTTTTATCGCTCAGCTTATCAAGGCTGGCGATATACGAACTATTCTTCAACTCCGCATCGCCGAGTAGGCGTTTAACGACCTCGGTCAAATCGCCTTTTTGCTTTGTTTACTGACAGCTCGTCTGGAATTTTTTTGGCCAATACATCGGCGTTGCAGTCTGTAATTTATCTCCACTCATCCCCGCGCAGGCGGGGATCCATTTTCAATAACGCGTGGATTCCCGCTTACGCGGGAATGAGTGGATCACACTGATCTTAAAACTTAAACCGGATGCCGCCTTCCAGGACATGTTCAAGTTCCTGATCGCCGTCGATCGAAATGAACAAAGGACGATAACGCGCGCCGATGGAAAATCGCGGCGCAATCGGGAAATCCACCGCTACCGGAAATTGATAGCTGAAATGCGCATCGGTGTCGTCAAACCCGTTTAGCTCTGTGTCGATGACGGCGACGCCGGCCTGGGCGCCGACAGAGACGTCGAAACCGATAAACGGATCAAAAGTGAAAGCCGGCCCGACATGGCCGTAATAGATGTTCTGGTCGAGATCGCCGAAGCCGCCGAGATCATCGGATCGGAACGCATAGGTGAAGTCGCTCCGCAACTCGATCGGCGACAGCGGGAAGAGATCAAAGCCGGCGGAAACGGCGAGCGTGTTGAAATTGTCGCCTTCTGAAAATTGCTGCCCGCCATAAGCGGCGATATCGCCGGCGGCGGCCGCGGTGTTGAGGCCAAAAGCGGCAAGAGCGGCGCAACCGAGCAACCTGTAGGATGCAAAGCGCATGGGGGTCTCCTTTATCGTTTGACTGACGACTGTGAAAAAACGAGGCGATCTGGGCAAACAAAGGGCGAAGCTGGTTACTATTTGGTTATGACCGCATGAGGTCGGCGGAAAGGGAAAGGGCCCTGCGCACGAAATCGTGAGCGCTGTTTTGACGCCATCAACATGGCGTTCGCGACGCGGCGCGCCCATGTTTCGATCTTCGCCTCATGGGAGGGGCGTCGATACGGCGGGCGGGATCTGTTGACCCAGAAAAAAGCGAAATTTCTTGAAGGCGATCTGATGCGCCACACGGTCGTGATGTCCGCTTCGGCGAGCGTCGGGCTGATCTCGATCTTCCTTGTCGACTTTGTCGATCTCTACTTCATTTCGCTCCTCGGCAAAAAGGAACTCGCCGCCGCCGTCGGGTTCGCCGGCACGCTTTTATTCGCGGCGATGTCGGTCAATATCGGGCTGATGATCGCCATGGGCGCGCTCGGCGCCCGGCGCATCGGCGCCGGCGACGAAGAAGAAGCCCGGCGGATTGCAACAAGCGTGATGGCGCTGGGCGGAGCGATCGGCATTGTCATCGCAGCCGCCTATTTCATCTATGCGCCGCAATTGCTGGAACTGATCGGCGCCAGCGGCGAAACCCGCGATCTCGCCGCGCGCTATATGCGGATTATCGCGCCGGTCATGCCGATTTCTGTCTTTGCCATGATCGGTTCGGGATTGTTGCGCGCGCATGGGGATGCGCGCCGGGCGATGAACACGACGCTTTCCGCCGGCATCGTCAACGCCATTTTGGATCCTATACTGATTTTTGGCTTGGGACTGGGATTGGACGGGGCAGCCTATGCTTCCGCCGCCGCAAGGGTCGCCATGTTCCTGACCGCCATCTATCCCATCCTGAAGCATTATGGCGGGTTTGCCCCGTTCCACATAGCGCGCTTCGTTCGCGACCTGACGCCGATTTTCGCCATCGCCGGGCCGGCCATTTTGACCAATGTGGCAACGCCCATCGGCGCCGGGATCGTCACCCGCGCGCTCGCGCCCTATGGCGACGCCGTTGTCGCCGGTTTCGCGGTGATCAGCCGCTTAACGCCGCTGGCGTTTTGCGTTCTCTTTGCATTGTCAGGAGCAGTGGGGCCAATCATCGGCCAGAATTTCGGCGCCAATCAATATGACCGCGTGCGCCAGACGCTGATCAAGGCGCTGCAATTCGCCGGCGCCTATACGCTCATCGCCTGGGCCATTCTGTTTTTCGCCAGCGGCTATATCAATACCGCTTTCGGGCTCGACGGTGAGGGCGGCCGGCTTGTCTTCTGGTTTGCTGCGATGGTGGCGCCCCTGTTCTTTTTCAATGGCGCGCTGTTCGTCTCGAACGCGGCGTTCAACAATCTCAACCGGCCGATCTGGTCGACCTTCCTCAACTGGGGACGCAACACAATTGGCATTGCGCCTTTCGTCTGGGTCGGCGCCGATCTGTTCGGCGCACCCGGCGTCATTATTGGGCAGGCACTGGGCGGCATTGCCTTTGCCCTGCTCGGCGTGTGGCTCGCCTTCCGCCTGATCGATGCGTTTGAAAGCGGCCGCGCCGATCCGGAAAAGGGATGGAAGATCAGGATTTTCCGTCCGAACACGCCGTCGCCTTATGCGGATAGTGAGTGATTAGTCCGGGTAGTGCGCATTGAGCGCCTCGCAGCGGCCATCTGAGGCGCATCCCTGACTACGACAACAATCTGTTAATCGCATAAGGACGACAGCTCGCCGCATATGCGATTGTCTGCGTGTTGATCCTTGTGCGAAAGAAGTGACGTCAGCGACTGATTATTCTTTGCTCCGCACTCAAGCAAAGAATGAGAGACTGCTTATCAAAAAAAGGAGGGTCAGATGAAAACACTGGCAACGCTTACTATTGCAGGCTTGCTTACGCTGAGCGCAACGCAAGCCGCAGATGTCAATGATATTCGCGATGCTTACGCCCCTGGAGTCTTCCCAGACGCAGACGCAACATGGACACGGAACATGTCAAACCGCGTCAGTGAATGTGGAAAATTCGGCAAGAACCGCGCTCGGCGTGTGGATATTCTAGTAAAACGCTACAATGCGGTTGGCGAAGCAATTTCAAGCGGAAGTGAGGCTGATATCGTCACAGCGGCCCAGAAATTGTCAAAAACAATCAATTCCAATTCTCGGTTTGAGAAATGCTGGGATCGAATTGCTCGCAGCAAACGTGTCTCTGCGGAATTCTCATCCCTTATGGAAGATATGTAGGCTGATTGTTATTTAGCGCGTCTGTCTTATGGCCGCCTTCAGCGCCGGCAAAAATCGCCGGCGCCTTTATGATTGCCCCCGCGCCGGTAACGCCTTCGGGTTGCGCAGGATCGCAGCGGAGATGAGCGCGATCAAAAAGCCAACCGGAAAGATTTCCGTAAAAGTAACCGGCACACGGAAAAGCGGATTGCCGTAATTTTCCGCCATCTTCGCCATGTCCGCCGTGAGCTTTTCGATCTCCGCCGCTGACGCGCCGGCGGCGCGCTTTTTCTCAATGACGCCGGCGGCGTATTGTTCGATGAAAGCGTGATCGGTCGAGGCGAGATAAATCTCCCAACCGATAACGTAGAAAACGCCCGCGACCGCGGCGATTGAAAGACCCGTTAAAAACGCCGGCCAGAATTTGATGACGCCGCCGAATTCCTTGTCACGGCGTTGTTTAACGCCGATGAAAATCAACGACAGGGCGAGCAGCATGATCGTATAGCCGAACAGCTGGCTTGAGCCGCCGCCCTCGCCGCCGCTCATGGCGATGCCCGCCGTCATGACGCCTATGACAATAACGCCGGAAATTCCTCCATAGATAATTGCTGTACGGAGCATGGCTGCCTCCCTCATCTTGCTGCTATGCCGGCAAATTGAACTGCCAGGAAACGCCGAAGCGGTCCTCGACCCAGGCGAACTTTTTCGAAAAGCCGTAATTGTCGAGCGGCATCATCACTTTGCCGCCGTCGGAAAAGATTGCGAACAGCGCGTCAATCTGAGCTTCAGATTCGACATCGACGAACAGAGAAATCGACGGAGTGAACCCGAACTCATGTACGGGCGGGGAATCGATGGCGATGAACGCCCGTCCGCATAAAGTAAAATGACAGAGTTTGATTTTGCCCGCCGGCCCGTGTTCGCCTTCGCCCCAGCGTTCGATTTTGTCGATCCGTGCGTCTTCAAGCTGGCTGACGTAGTAGTTTACGGCGTCCTCGGCGGCGCCGTCCTGATACATAAGGTAGGTTGCGATAGACTGGCTCATCTGCGCTTCTCCTTTTTCTTTTCGCGGTAGTATTCGACAACGCCTGTATAGTCTTTCTTTGCGCCGGCGGCGATGAAGTCCTCAAAGGCGTCAAGCGACAGCGTCGCCGGCCTGATGATGTTGATGCAGCCCTTCTGAAGCTTGACGCCGCTGAGCGTCTTTTTGGCGAGCACGCCGATATCGGGGAAGGCGTACATGACCATGGTGTGGAAGGTGAGGCCGCGTTTGGTTTTCGCGATCGCATATTTGTCGACGCCGGCTTCGCAGAACCGGACCGCCGGCATTTTCATATAGTCGCCTTCGGACTCCTCGACGTTCTTGTCGTGCCTGCGCACGAAGGCGCGCAGTTTCTTCGCAAGCGTCTTTTGATCGTCCGGCAGGTCATCGAAAAAATCGGCCATGGCGGTCCTCCCCTGTGTCTGCCCCTATGTCTGCCCTTGTGTCTGTTTTGTCCGGCGTATGGGGGCGTTGACCGGAAATCTGCGCCGAATTTGCCGGTTTCGCCATCGCCCAAAGGGGTGATTTAGCGGAAATCATCCGGATTTACGGGGATTTTCGTCCAATGCGGGAATTTTGCGTCTGAAAGAAAGAGGCTAAAAGCGGGCTGTGGAAAGCAGAGAAACAAACAGGCGGTTGCTATTTCGATCCTGCTCGGCAACGCAAACCGCATCTTGAGTTTTGAATTTTCAGAAAGGCCGAATTGGAAACATCAATCAGAAAGGTGCGCGACTCCGATCTCCAGACGGTTGTCGACATCGACAAGACACTCTTTGGTGCCGAAAGCTTTCTAAGTTTTTCCATGCGGCAATTTATAAACCTCTTTCCGGACTCATTTTATGTCGCTGAGCAGAATGCGGTCGTCATCGGCTATGGGGTCATCGGCGTTAGGCCGTCCGCGAAAGACGCCTGGCTTTTATCAATAGGCGTTTTAGAGCCGCACCAAAATCAAGGGATTGGAGCAAAGCTGCTCGCCGCATGCGATGCTTATTGTCAATCTTTGCGTATTGAAACCTTTCGGCTGACGACGGACCCGGAGAACTCGGGCGCCATTCGTCTCTATAAGACATTTGGATTTCAGATCGATTGCGAAATCTGCGATTATTATGAACTCGGCGACCGGAAACTATTGATGATCAAAACATACGATGACAAGAGCGCGTGAAGCAGAGAGCGAAACCCCCTTATTATCGTTGCTATGCTGATCATTGTGCAGCACGAGTAAGGGAAGCCTGATCGCGGATATCGTTTCTTATGGGATCAATCCCAGATCGCGCGCTTTCGTCACCGCTTGCAGCCTGCTTGATGCCTCCAGCTTGCCATAGAGATTGGCGAGATGGGTTTTCACCGTATTGGGGGAGACGTCCAGACTGCGGGCGATTTCCTTGTTGGACTGGCCGTCTGCGAGTAATTCGAGAACTTCGAACTCCCGGGCGCTGAGGCCGAGAGACTTGATCGCGGCGTCGTTGCGGGTGAACGCTACGGCCGCTTTGGGGCGCGCGAGCTTCAGCGCCGCCCAGGCGCCAAGCGCGGTGAACAACGCCGCAATCAGCAGAAGATAGATCTCGCTCGCGAAGACCCGGGTAAGGTATTGGTACTCCAGCCACTGCAATGCGAATGCGCCGATCGCCAGCGCGCCGGCATAGAGAAGGATGAGCCGGAAAGTCATCGCCCGGCTATCGCGAGCTGGCAACGCCGCAAACGCCGTCGCCAGCGCTGCGGCCGGCGCCCGAAAGCGCGGCATGAGCGGCGAGCGGCCGGTCGGTGGCGATAATGTCGGCGCCGGCTTGTGAGATTTCCGCATAGCGCTCTTCGTCGCCGGTTTGCGCGATGTCGCGGTCAATGGAGTTTCGCCCGCCCAGCGTGCCGAAAATCACCTCCACATCGCGATCGTCGAGCACCCGGAAGAGCCGCGGGCGCGGCGCCTCGGTTCCTGTAAAGCCGATCAGCCGATCGGCGGGAACGCCCGCCGCCACTGCGCGGTTAAGCTCGCTCTGGCTGTCGAGGGAGAGCGAGATCATGACGTCCGGCGCCAGGCGATGAAGCTTTCGCGCCGCCGCCATGGTGTAAGCGATCAGTATGATGCGATCTTCCGCATTCTGACGATTGATCTCGTCTATTACGTCCTCAAAGCGGGTTGAGCGTTTGAAATCGACCTGCAGAATGGTCTTGTCTTTCGCCCAGGCCAGCGCATCGGCAAAGCGCGGCGGGCGATAGTCCGTCGCCTTCCCGTCATTGTCGACGAGACGCAACTGCGAAATCTCGCTCCACGGCTTCTCAGCGGCGCGGCCTGATCCGGTGGTGGTGCGTTCCAACGTGTCGTCATGCATCAGGAACATCACCCCGTCGGACGAGGTCGCCACATCGACCTCCATAATCGTCGGGATATCGAGCAGCACCGCCGCCATGGTCTCGATCGCATTTTCTGGAAAGCCAGGCTGCGGCCCGCCGCGGTGGGCCGAGATGAGAGACAGCCCGTCGGCTTCCAGACAGTTGAGAAACGCGTTGACGTCGCCGGTGTTGTCAATGCGCCAGCCCCGGTTGACGTCATCGGCGACGCGCTGCGCGGGCGTCGTCCCCGCCTCCCCGCAGGCGGCGAGGAGTAAGGCGGTTGTTGAAAAGAAAACGGTTCGTATCATGATTGTTCTCGCTTTCTCGGCTGGTTGTTGTCACGCAGCAATTTGAAAATGTCGTACCCTCTCCGTCTCCCCGGCGAAAGCCGGGGCCCAGAGATCTTTGCGCCGCTGATGGGTTTGGGCGACTTTTCTGTGCGGGCTGCAGCATTCGTAATTATCGCCATGCTTGATCGGGTGTTTGACGCCTCTGGATCCCGGCTTTCGCCGGGAAGAACGGGCAAGCGGCTAAGGCTTCAGAATTATCGCGCCCGAACTCTCCCCGCTTTCAAGCAGATGATGAGCGTCGGCAATTTCATCAAGCGCAAATCGGTGGCCGATATGCGGATTGACGGCGCCGCTGCCGATAACGTCGAACAGCGCCCTGGCCATATCGGGCAGGCGGTCGGGCGTGGCGTAGTGAAACAGCGACGGACGCGTAAGCGTCAGCGAGCCGCGGCGGGAAAGCTCCAACGGTTGCACGGCGGGAACGGGACCGGAGGCGTTTCCATAGGTGACCATGTGTCCGCGCATGGCGAGGGAATCGAGGGAGGCTTCGAATGTCGCCTCCCCCACGGAATCGTAAACGACATCGACGCCCCGTCCCGATGTCAGGCGACGCACGTCGTTGGCGATCGATTCTGTTTCTGTACGAATAATTGTGTCCCGCGCGCCAAATGTTTTGACCGCGGTGGCCTTGTCTGACGAGCCGACAACGCCGATGACATCGGCGCCGATGGCGCAGGCCCATTGCGTCAATATCGTGCCGACGCCGCCCGCTGCGGCGTAAATCAGACACGCATGGTCGGGGCCAAGCGCAAAGACCTGACGCAACAGCATTTCTGCGGTCAGTCCTTTCAGAAAAACAGCCGCCGCCGTGTCGTCATCGATGCTGTCGGGAATGCTCGCCGCAACGGCGGACGGCACAATGGTCGCTTCAGAATAGGCGCCGGCGCCGGTGATATAGGCGACCCTGTCTCCCGCTGAAAAAGACGCGCCTTCGCCCGCCGCTTCAACAATGCCGGCGGCTTCTGATCCGAGAATTGCCGGCAAAGATACCGGATAAAGGCCTTGGCGCTGATAAATATCGATGAAATTAAGACCAACGGCCGTGTTCTTAACGCGGATCTCGCCCGCGCCCGGTTCGCCGGGATCGTGATCGCGAACGCAGAAGGCGTCCGCTCCGCCGGTTTGATCGAGGAAAACAGCTTTCGACATGATGCGGTCCATCCTGTTGTTACGAACATGGATAACCGCCGGTCTCGCCATAATCCAGCGAATGCGCTGCTTCGCTTGCTTAAAAATTTGACGCCGCCCCGTCGTCTCGCCAAAATCATGCGGGGCGGCGTTTGCATGTGCAGGGGATCATAGAATGCGTATTTTAACAGCGTTGGCGGCGGCGATCGCGCTTGCCGGATGCGCGACGCCGTTGATGACGGAGGAAGAATGCCTCGCCGGCGCCTGGTTCGAGGCGGGCCGCGAAGACGGCGCCGAAGGACGGCTGAACGCCGCTTTCGACCGTCGAGCCGCGCTCTGTTCCGAGTTTGATGTCGGCGCCGATATCGACGCTTACAAGATCGGCCGGGAGGCTGGCCTCGCCCAGCTCTGCACAGAACCCGGCGGATACAATCTTGGCCGGGACGGCGGCATTTATCGGGGCGTGTGTTCTACAGAAACCGAACTGGACCTGCTGGCCGGCTATCTCGTCGGCCGACGCCTCCATGAAGCCGGACAGGCGCTGGCGCGGGCGAGGGCGGAATATGACAACGCCGCCAGCAATCTAGACACAGAATACGCAGATATAGACCGAGCCCGTCGCATTCTGGCGGATAAAGACGCCAAAGAGAAACGCAAAAAATGGGCGCGGTCAGTCCTGAAAAACGCGGACAACAGCATTTATTACGCGCGCCGTCGCCTTGACGAGGCGTCGTATAGTCTCGGGCGCGCTGACGAGATTTATGCAAGCGTCGCCGCCAGCAGCGACAGTTGGGCTGAAAGCGACGAGTTTTACGACTCGTATGAAAGCCTTTTCGAGGCCCATAATTTCTCGCGCAGCGTTGATGCAATTGATCATTGTGCTGATGAAGAAGCCTTTGGTCGGCCGGTTTGCATTGTCCGTGCAGGCGCCATTCTCACGGCCGGGGAAAGCGGCGTTCTCTGCGCCGCTGGTCCCGGCGAAGCGCGGCTGGAGCGGCGTGCGCCCGTATATGACGGTTCTGATTTTGTCGGCTTCCGTCACGCCTATGAATTCTACGCTGTCAATGAACGCGGTCGGACGGCGCGCCGGTCTTCCGGTTTTTTCGATGCAGTTTTTGACGCTGAAGGCGCGTTTCAGGCGCTGATCTGCGCGCCGGAGGGCCTCTGAGGGGAAAGCTCGCGGGGCCCGCGGCTTTCGTCTATGGTGGCGTTTTTGGAGGAGACTTCACGCCATGAAGCTGACCATCAATGTCGACGTGACACCTCAGGAGGCGCGCGCTTTTTTCGGCATGCCTGACGTCGAACCGCTCAACAAACTGGTGGTCGATGAAATGACCAAACGTGCGAAAGAGAACATGGATACGCTCGCAGACCCTGAGCGGCTGGTCGCCGCCTGGGTGAATATGGGCGGTAAGGGCATCGAGCAGTTCCAGAATCTGATGGGCGCGGCGATGGCGGGCGCGATGGGGAAGAAGGAAAAATAGGAATGAGGGATTAAAAAGAGGATCCGCAACAGTCCCTAATCCCTGATCCCAATCCTTATGCCTCAATCCAACGACACCATTTTCGCCCGAGCCTCAGGCGCAGGGCGCGCCGGCGTCGCCGTCTTCCGGATTTCCGGGCCCGAAAGCGGACGCATTCTCAATGCGTTGGTTGGTAAACGGATCAAGCCGCGTGAAGCGATTTTTGCGGCTGTGCGCGATCCGGCCTCCGGCGACCTCATTGACCGCGGATTGGCCATACTTTTCGAAGGTCCGGCGAGTTTCACCGGCGAGGATGTCGCCGAGCTGCAGCTCCATGGCAGCCGCGCAGTGGAGGCGTCCCTTTATGAAACCCTCGCTCGCGAGGGCGCACGGCCAGCCGACGCCGGCGAGTTCACTTTGCGGGCAATGAAGAACGGAAAACTCGATCTCGCCCAGGTCGAGGCGCTCGCCGATCTTATCGATGCCGAAACGACCCTACAGGCAAAGCAGGCTTTGGGTCAGCTCGACGGACGGCTCTCGAAAGTCGCGGACGATTGGCGCGCGCAGCTTCTCGCAGTTGCGGCGCCCCTTGAGGCCGATATCGACTTCCCTGACGAGAGTGATGTGCCCGCAGCTGTCGCGGGTCGGGCAGGGCCGGCGATTGCAAATCTTAAGACCGCGTTAACCCGTTATCTTGCCGGATCGGGACAGGCCCGGGCCATACGCGAAGGGGTCTCCATCGCCGTGATCGGCCCGCCTAACGCGGGGAAGTCATCCCTGGTCAACGCGCTTGCCGGTCAAGAGGTCGCTATCGTTTCCGAAACGCCGGGCACCACTCGCGACATCGTCGAAGCGCGGCTCGACCTCGGCGGCATTGTCGCGACCGTCGCCGACACGGCGGGTCTGCGCGATACGACGGACGACGCCATTGAAGCGGAGGGTATGGCCAGGGCGCGGGCGCGGGCAGCGGCGGCGGATCTGCGGGTTCTCGTGCTCGACCCGGCGGCGGATGTTCCACGTGAAACACGCGCGCTGCTTGGCCCGCAGGACTTTCTCGTTTGGTCGAAGTCAGACCTACATGACAGTATGTCCGTACCCGAATTGTCCCATCACGGAACAATTCTGCAGGTTTCGTCCCGAACCGGGGCAGGCATACCAGAATTTATTGTCGCTTTGCGAGAAAGTGTTTCACGTGAAACAGTTTCCGGCGAGCCGGCGCTAACCCGCCAGCGTCATGTGAGTGCGGTGAAGAGCGCCCTCGCCGCCCTCTCCCGCGCGGAAGCTTTGATCGAAACAGCGCCCGAACTGGCGGCGGAGGATGTGCGCCTCGCCGCCCGGGCCCTCGGCCAGATTACCGGGGCTGTCGGTGTTGAAGACGTGCTGGGCGAGATCTTTTCAAGCTTCTGCATCGGCAAATAAGGCCGGCTTTAAAGACTTCAGCATCGATTAAGCTCGATGAGCTAAGTTGGCGTTATGAGTCATACCCAAGCCAAAGAAATCCGCCGCGCGCTGCGCCCTTTGACGGGGATCAGAAGCGGAACCTCCGGACGTTTTGCGGTCGTACTGGCGGTCCTGACCTTTATCGGCGCCGCATTGATGCCGGTGATCGTGGCCTACGATGACCGCAAGGCCCTCGAGAATTATGAGGCTGAACAGGCCGACCCGGTTAAAATTCTGGGATTTGAGGTTGGCCGGGGCGCCTTCGAGCCGCCCTCTGAGTCCTCGTTTCCGGCTGGCCGCACGGTGCTGGCCATGATCTACGTGTCCATGGCGGGACTCGGCGCAATCTTTTTAGGGTTGGAGGCCTTGATCTTCGGGCCCAACCGGGCGCTCGCCGCCCTTGGCGCAGGACTAGGGCCTGCGGGCATCGTCACCGCAGCGCTGCTGACGCCGTGGGGCCTGTCGATGTTGTTGATCGTCGGCCTCATCTTCGCGCTGGCGTTGATTGGCGTCGTTGCCGTTTCCATTGTCGGCAGCGGCGGGTGTTAGCGCCGACTGACGATTAGCGTTTGTACCGATGTTCCACGTGAAACATCCTCGCTGGTGATCAAGCGCAGGCGCGCCGCCGCCTGGGTCAGCGCCGCTGCGGCGTCATCCTCGCCGCGCAGCTCAAGCCGCGCCGCCGCCTTTTCATAGTTCCTGATTTTTTCCTCCAGACGCCGCGCCAGCGCCCGGCGAATGCGCAGCTTTTCAAGATTGTCGCTGCGCCGAATTCCAAAGTGAGTTGGTTTTTCTTGTCGTGTCATCGTCACCGCCATGAAAGTCCCCCGCCAAGACAGTCCCCCTTACGTGGGTGAGGATGCTGCAGGCCGTATGCCCGGTCGGGCCGATTTTCAGCGCCTTTCCGATTTGTAAAATTTCCGTTCTCTGCGCTCCGTCCCCTCCTCAAGGCGGTCTGAAACAATTCGTGAGATCACAATCTATCATCCCCCTACTCCAGCGGGCCTAGACTGAGCGTTGAGAACCGATTTCCTGCATCCGGGGCTGTGCACAAGCGTTGCTCACGCCTATATCCCGCGGTCTGGAGATGAAATGAGCGACTACGATGTTATTGTGATTGGCGGCCCGCGCGCGAAGGCGCGCAATTAAGGAAGCGGCTGCAGCGTAAAGGTTTGGCGATATTGAGTGAGTACGATGTTATCGTGATTGGCGGCGGCCACGCCGGCTGCGAAGCGGCGGCGGCGGCGGCGCGCGCCGGCGCGCGGACCCTGCTCGCAACCCATCGCGCCGATACGATTGGCGAGATGTCCTGCAATCCTGCGATTGGCGGGCTCGGCAAGGGGCATCTGGTTCGCGAGATCGACGCCCTCGACGGTGTCATGGCGCGGGTGATCGATCAGGCTGGCATTCAGTTTCGCATGCTCAACCGCTCGAAAGGACCGGCCGTTCGGGGCCCTCGCGCCCAGGCTGACCGGAAGCTCTATCGTGAAGGGATGCAGGCGCTGCTCGCCGGCTATCCCGGTCTCGACATTCTGGAGGCCGCGGTTGAGGACTTGATTGTCGAAGATGTTCCACGTGGAACAGCCCCCATCCCCGTCCCGGATATTGTCCGGGACGGTACTTCCCCCGTAAACGGGGGAAGAGATTCCTCCCCCGTTTACGGGGGAGGTGTCGCCGCAGGCGACGGAGGGGGTGAGCGCGTCAAAGGCGTTATACTCGCCGATGGGTCCAAAATCTTTGCCCGGGCGGTGGTCCTGACGACCGGGACCTTTCTCAAAGGCGTCATCCATATCGGCGAGAAGCAGATACCGGCGGGACGCGCCAATGCGCGCGCGACGGACAAAAGTTGGGGCGGCGGCGTTGAGGCGCCTGCAGCAGGTCTTTCCGACCGGCTCTATAGCGCCGGATTCCAGATGGGTCGGCTTAAAACCGGAACCCCGGCTCGGCTCGACGGCCGGACCATCGATTGGGACCGTCTGGAGATGCAGCCGGCGGACGAGACGCCGGTTCCCTTCTCTTTTCTGACCGAGCGGATCGAGGTGCCGCAGGTTTCCTGCGGCATTACCCATACGACCCCGGAAACCCATAAAATCATCGAGGACAATATCAATCGCTCGGCGGTTTACGGCGGCGCAATTGCGGGCCGCGGTCCCCGATATTGTCCATCGATTGAGGATAAGGTTGTTCGTTTTGCCGAACGCGAAAGTCATCAGATTTTCCTTGAACCGGAAGGTCTCGACGACGCAACGGTTTATCCGAACGGGATTTCGACCTCCCTTCCCGAAGAGGTTCAGGCGGCGTTTCTGAAGACTATTCCAGGTCTCGAAAGCGCAGAAGTTGTCCGCTACGGCTATGCGATTGAATATGATTATGTGGACCCGCGCGAGCTGACGGCGACGCTGGAGACGAAACGCCTGCCCGGGCTTTTCCTCGCCGGTCAGATCAACGGCACCACCGGCTATGAAGAAGCGGCCGCGCAAGGCCTGATCGCCGGGGTCAACGCGGCCCGCGCTTCTCAAAAGGCCGAGCCATTCACCCTCGACCGCAGCGACGCTTATATCGGCGTTCTCATCGATGACCTCATCACCCACGGGGTGAGCGAGCCCTATCGGATGTTCACAAGCCGGGCGGAGTACCGGCTAACCCTGCGCGCGGACAATGCGGACCAGCGCCTGACCCCGAAAGGGATCGACGCAGGGATTGTCGGCGAGACCCGCGCGGCGGTGTTTCACGTGAAACAATCGGCGCTTGAGAAAGCGAGGGTCTGGGCGAATGAAACCAGCCTGACCCCGAATGAAGCGGCGCGCCATGGATTAAAAATCAATCAAGACGGTCGCCGCCGCAGCGTCATCGATCTCCTCTCTCTGTCCGATGTCGGTATGGAAGACATTGCGCGTATCTGGCCCGATGCGGCTGAGTTGTCCCCCGCCGTCGCCGAGCAACTGTCCTTCGATGCGCTTTATTCCGGCTATCTCGGTCGTCAGCAGGCGGACATTATCGCGTTCCGAAAGGATGAGTCCCTCGTCCTGCCAGCGGATCTCGACTATGGCGCGATCCCCGGTCTGTCCAATGAGGCGCGTGCGAAACTGAAAGCGGCGCGCCCGGCGACGCTTGGTCAGGCTGGCCGGATCGAAGGCGTGACCCCGGCGGCGCTCGCCCTCTTGCTGGCGCATGTGAAAAAGCGGGCTTTGGGTTAGAATGCCGCGTACAAAATGCCAGCCTCCCGCTCATTCCCGCGAAAGCGGGAATCCACAACTATGGACCCCCCGCTTTCGCGGGGGTGAGCGGCGTCGAGATTCTCCGCTTTAATTCGTCGCAATCAGCATGACACCCGAAGACTTCGCTGCCGCCGCCAATGTTTCACGTGAAACACTTCACCGTCTGAAGGAGATGGACCGTGTGCTGATCGACTGGTCGGCGCGGCACAATCTCATTGCGCGCTCAACGATCGAAGAGCGTTGGCGCCGGCATTACCTCGACAGCGCGCAAGTCTTTGCGCTGCTGCCGGCGGACGCGGCAACGCTTGTCGATCTGGGGTCCGGCGCCGGCTTTCCGGGGCTCGTTCTGGCGGCCATGGGCGCGGAAAAAAAGCTCGCCGTCACGTTGATCGAATCGACCGGCAAGAAGGCGGCGTTTTTGCGCGAGGCTGGCGCGGCGATGGCGCTGCCTGCGCTCAAAGTCATACCCGAGCGCATTGAAAAGGTAGGGCTGGACGGCCCGCCTGATATCGTCACCGCCCGCGCCCTCGCCCGGCTTGAGAAGTTGTTGGGCTACGCCCATGGAATTGGGGGCGAAAATACAAAGTATTTCTTTTTCAAAGGACAAGATGTTGAGGCCGAGATCGCAGAATCTTCAACATCTTGGCAAATGACCGTGAAACGGCATAAAAGCATCAGTAGTCCCGACGGAACCATTCTCGAGATCGGAAATCTGAGCCGTGTCTAGCCAGCCGCATTATCCGCGTGTTCTCGCCATCGCTAATCAGAAGGGCGGCGTCGGCAAGACGACGACGGCGATCAATCTCGCGACCGCCCTCGCCGCGGTGGGCGAAAAGGTTCTCCTCATAGACCTCGATCCGCAAGGAAACGCCTCCACCGGCCTCGGCATGCCGTCGGCGGACCGCGAAATCACAACCTATGACGTCCTCACCGATGAATACCGCCTGGAGGCGGCGGTTGCGCAAACCAATGTGCCCGGATTGTTTCTCGCGCCCGCCGGCGTCGACCTCGCCGGGGCGGAGATCGAGCTGATCGATGCGGACCGGCGCCATTACCGCCTTGCCGATGCGATTGCCGAGTTCGCCCGCCGCGCCGAGCCTGCGGTCACCTATGTGCTGATTGACTGCCCGCCGTCGCTCAGCCTGCTCACGCTTAACGCGCTCGCCGCAGCGGATGCGGTGATGATCCCCTTGCAATGCGAGTTTTTTGCACTGGAAGGGCTCTCCCAGATCTTGCGCACCATCGACACGGTCCGTGAGCGGATCAACAAGCGGCTGGAGTTGCAAGGCATCGTCCTGACCATGCACGACCGGCGCAACAATCTCACCAATCAGGTCGAGGCGGATGTGCGCGAACACCTTGCCGACAAGGTCTACCGCACGGTGATCCCGCGCAATGTGCGGATTTCCGAAGCGCCGAGCCACGGCAAACCGGCGCTGCTCTACGATATCAAATGCTCCGGCAGTCAGGCTTACATCCAGTTGGCCTCGGAAGTCATTCAACGCGAACGCGCCCGCAAGGATGCGGCGTAACAGGAATTCGAGGGAGATATGGCCGTCGCCGCCAAGAAGAAAAATCAGAAAGGGTTGGGCCGCGGGCTTGATGCGCTTCTCGGTCCAAAACCAGTAGAGGACGCGCCGGCGGAAATCGCAGAGGCGAAAGGCCCGAAACGCGAGCTGCCCATTGAGTTTTTGAAGCCCAACGCCGACCAGCCGCGCCGCCATTTCGACAAAGCGGCGATTGAGGAGCTGGCGCAGTCAATCGCTGTGCGGGGCATGCTGCAGCCGATCCTCGTGCGCCCGCTCGGTGAAGACGAGTATGAAATTGTCGCCGGGGAACGGCGCTGGCGCGCCGCGCAGAAGGCGAAGCTCCATGCGGTTCCTGTGGTTATCCGTGAGCTGACGGATGAGGAAACGGCCGAGATTGCGCTTATTGAGAATATCCAGCGCGTCGATCTCAATCCGGTGGAAGAGGCGCGGGCCTACCACCATCTCGCCGACGCCTATGGACGCACCCAGGAAGAAATCGCGAAAGCCGTCGGCAAATCGCGCAGTCACATTGCGAACATCATGCGCCTCACGGCGCTGCCGGACGAGACGCTTGATGCGGTGATGTCGGGCGCCCTCTCCATGGGGCACGCCCGTGCAATTTTGATGGCGAAGCACCCGGCCAGCGCTGCCAAAATCGTTATCGAAAAGGGGCTTTCCGTTCGCCAGACCGAAGCCCTGATCCGTAATGCCGAAGCGGCTCGCTCAGATGCGCCGGGCGAAAAAACCAAGCAAGACAAGAAAAAAGGAAAGTCCGCCAGCGGCGCATCGGATGCCGACACCCGGGCGCTGGAACGCGACCTCTCCGCTGTCCTCGGCCTTGATGTCTCCATCGATCATTCGAAAAAAGGCTCCGGCTCCATAACGGTTGACTATCTGACCCTCGACCAGCTTGACGATATCTGCCGCCGACTGATGGGATCGTCAGCGTAGGGATCAATGTACCCGTAGATGAGCATTTTTCAATAAGCGCAAGCAAACGCTCGTCCCCGTGCAAACGGAGATCCAGTAAACATAAGTGACGAATGACGCACGATGACAAAGAACGCTACAGCAGTATGAAATTGATCTGGGTCGAGTTCCTCACCCTGAGGAGCCGGCGATAGACGGCGTCGCGAAGGGCGAGGAAATGATCTGTAAGGTCAAAACTCGTTAGAGCCGTTTGTATAATTTTCCAACAAACGGCTATGGATTCCCGCTTTCGCGGGAATGAGCGGTGCTTGCTTTCGCCAGATGCGTCAACGTTATGTGGGCATTCTGTACTCGGCTGCTCGGGCCTACAGGAAGGCGACGGAAAGAATAGGGCTTACCCTACCCCTTCCCCATCAGGGCAATTCTCAGTGCGGCGCGTTCCACCAGTTCGCGCTGGGGCGCGCCGGTGGTTTTGGCGTCCAGTTCAGTTTCGATCAGCATGCGGACGGCGACGTCGAGTTTCGATAGCGGCCATTTAAAGAGCCGGTTTTCAAAAGCGCGCTGTTCGGCGAAAAAAACGGGCGGCTTGAGTTTCTTCATGGCCGCCGCGGCGCTGTCGCCTCTTTCCATAAATCCTTTGGCGGCTGACAGCCGCGTCATTTGCCGCTGCATGGCGCGCAACAAAGCAATCGGGTTGGTGCCGGCGCTCTGTGCGCGATAGAGCGCTTTTGAGAGCGCCGCCGGCGCGCCGTCTGCGGCGGCGTTCGCCGCGTCGTCCAGCGCCGAGCCGGGCCCGTCGGCGAGGCATGCGCGCGCATCCTCAAGCGTGATTGTTCCGGGCCCCCGGCGAACATCTTTCGGGCCTTTGTAAAGGATCAGCTTGTCAATTTCGGCGCGCGAGAGCCCGTGATCGTCGCCCAGCGCGGCGATAACGAAGTCGAGCGCATCGTCTTCAAACCGCAGGTCTTCAGCGCGCGCACACGCGCGGGCGAGATCGCGAATGTCGGCGGGTCCGTCTGCGTAACAGGGCAGCGCGGCGGCGCGGGTCGCCTTTTCGAAGCTTTTACGAAGACCAGATCTGGGCGACAGATCACCCGCTTCTATAATGACGAGCCCGTTCGCTTTGAGATGGCCCGCATCAAGACCTTTAATCAGGGCGGCGGCCGCTTTGGCGCTTGCTTCGCCATTTGTCCGCAAACGGACGACACGTTCGCCTCCGACGAAGGATAGCGCGGTGATTTCATCGGCAAGCCGGGCGGGCTCGTCTTTTAGGTCTGCGTCGGTCAGCTCGATGGCGTTGAACGGATCTTGCAGATCGGGGGCGATGCGTTTGGCGAGCATCGTCGCGCGCTCGCGGGCAAGCCCTGCATCCGGGCCGTAGACAAGGACCGCGGCGATTGTTTTATCCGGCGCATCCAGAAACGCCTTGACGGCTTTGCCTTTAAGCGCCGTCATTCCTCCGGCTCGTCCCCGATAAAGAAGGGCTGCTCGCTGTCGTTCGGCCGGTTGTGCACATCTTCAATTTCTTCAAGCTGCAAAAGCGCGTCAGCCTCCGCATCTTCGAGGTTCTCTTCTTCGGTTTCCCGCCCGGCGAAGCGCAAGAGAATATCGCGCTCGATTTCTTCGGCCAGAACCTTGGCGGCTTTTTCCCGCGCGGCGTTTTCCGCAAAGAGGGTCGAGTATTGCGAACTGACGATATTGTAGGACGTGACGGCGGTTGCGCGTCCTCGAATAATCTCGCCAGTTGCCAACTCGACAAGCTGGTAACGCCCGCTGAGGCGATAATTGTAGCGCGTCACGGTGGCGTCGATCTGAACGGCGAGCCGTTGGGCGTTCTCATTGGCGGAAACGACAAGCTGATATTTGGGCTGTTCGCCGTCGCGCAGAACAATGCGGTCGCGCAAAGCCTCAACCACATAAAGATAGACTTCCTCCGGCGCGGAAACGACGCCGATGGCGATCTGGCGGTTAGTGGGCGCATTGCTGTTCTGCGGCGTTGCGTAAAGCGGTTTGAAGCCGCAGGCGGAAACCGTAAGCATGCTGATGATCAGGAAGAGTGTCGTTCCTAGGCCTCTGACGATGTGCATTGCGTCTGCTTCCTTTTCTGGGCCTCATCCTGAGGCGCGAGCCCGGATCAAATCCGGGCAAGCCTCGAAGGATGGCGGCAAACTCCTGTTTTTTGTCCTCGCCCTTCGAGGCCCGGCCCGTATCCTTTGGATAGCGGCCGGGCGCCTCAGGGTGAGGGCGTCGTCGTTTTAGGTCGCCACAATATTCACGATCCGCCCCGGCACCACGATGACCTTGCGGATTGTCTTGCCGTCAGTATGGCGTTGAACATCGTCGAGAGAAAGGGCCGCTTTTTCTGTTTCGTCCTTGCCCGCGTCGGCGCTGACGGAAAGCTGCGCGCGGACCTTGCCGTTGACCTGCACCGCGAGGGTGACCTCGTCTTGTTTGAGCAGCGCAGGGTCGGCTTTCGGCCAGGGCGCGTCGCAGACAAGGCCCTCTCCGCCCAGCGCCGCCCAACACTCTTCCGCAAGGTGCGGGGTAAAGGGCGCGATCAGCCGGGCCAGCACCGACAGCGCCTCGGCCTGGGCGAAGGCTTCGGCCTTGACCCCGTTTGCGGGTTCGCCGCCCGGCTTTTTCATGGGCGGCGTTTTCTTCAGCGCATTCAGAAACTCATAGATGCGCGCTATCGCCTTGTTAAAGCGGAAATTGTCGATGTCGTCGGTGACGCCGGCGATCGCCGCGTGGGTCGTGCGTCGCAAGGCGAGCCCCGGCTCGTCGATGTCGGTCGGCGATTTTGAAAAGTCATGGGCCTTCAGGGCGTCGGCCGCCGGTTCGCATGCGTCCCAGATGCGGTTGACCAGCTTCCACGCGCCCTCGACGCCGGCGTCAGTCCATTCGACGTCGCGTTCGGGCGGCGAGTCCGAGAGCATGAACCAGCGCGCCGCGTCCGCGCCGTAGGTGTCGGCGATATGGTCCGGCGAAACGACGTTCTTTTTCGACTTCGACATCTTTTCGATGGGGCCAATTGAAACGGGCGCGCCATTATCGGCGCGGCGCGCGGCGCCCTTCTCGATGATCACTTCTTCAGGCAACAGCCAGGCGCCGTTTTCATCCCTGAAGGTCGCATGTACCACCATGCCTTGCGTAAACAGATTCTCGAACGGTTCCTCTACGGATAAATATCCGCAGGCCTTCATGGCGCGGGAGAAATAGCGCGCATAGAGAAGGTGCAGGATCGCGTGTTCGATCCCGCCGATATACTGGTTGACCGGCAGCCACTGATCGACCGTCCCCTTGTCGACCGGCGCATCGCCGGGTTGGGAGGCGAAGCGGGCGAAATACCAGCTTGAATCGATAAACGTGTCGAAGGTGTCGGTCTCGCGCCGTGCCGGACCGCCGCATTTCGGGCAGGCGACATTGCGCCAACCCTCGGCGCGGTCGAGCGGATTGCCCGGCGTTTTGAACTCTTCCGCATCGACCTCCGGCAGCTCCACCGGCAGGTCTTTTTCCGGAACGGGGACGACGCCGCAGGTCTCGCAGTGGATCGCCGGGATCGGACAACCCCAATAGCGCTGGCGGGAAACGCCCCAGTCGCGCAGGCGATATTGGGTCTTCCCTTCGCCCTGCCCCATCTCCTCGATTTTCTTGATCGCGGCGGTTATGGCGTCTCCGGGATGAACGGCAATGTCATCGCCGCCTAAAAACTTGCGATAAATATGGTTTGAATTGTAGTCATTCGGGCCAAGCGGCGGGATGTACGGAGTGTAATTAACGGAGAACTGTCGATCTCCGAACCAAACATCATCACTCTGAGGGTTTCCTAGAACCGATTCAGGAGAAATTGAAAATTTCTCTCGAAATCTATTAGCAACCTCGTCACTTACAGGTTCAGCATCATCTGGTCGATATGCCCATTCAATGGGAAGCCCGTACTTTGATGCAAAATCATGGTCGCGCTGGTCGTGCGCCGGGCAGCCGAAGATCGCGCCGGTCCCGTACTGCATGAGGACGAAATTCGCCACATAGACCGGCAGCTTGCGGTCGTCGAACGGATGGCCGCAGTCCAGCGGCAGGCGGTAGCCCCGCTTTTCCGCCTTCTCGATCGCTTCTTCCGAGGTGCCGGTTTTCTGGCACTCGCCGATAAAGCCGGCGAGCTTTTCGTCGGTTTGCGCGTAATGCGCCGCCAGCGGATGGTCCGGCGAGATGGCGATAAAGCTCGCGCCGTAAAGCGTGTCAGGCCGCGTCGTGTAAATCTCGACCCCGTCTTCGAACCCTTGCGGCGCTGATATTCCGTCCGCGAAACGAAACTTCATCTGCAAGCCTTTTGACTTGCCGATCCAGTTTCGCTGCATCAGCTTGACGTTCTCCGGCCAGCCTTTCAGGCGCCCGTCATCGAGGGCGTCGAGCAGGTCGTCGGCCATGTCGGTGATCTTCAAAAACCACTGGGAGAGCTTGCGCCGCTCCACCGGCGCGCCGGAGCGCCAGCCCTTGCCGTCGATCACCTGTTCGTTCGCCAGGACGGTCATATCGACCGGATCCCAGTTGACGAGGGACTCTTTGCGATAGGCGAAGCCCTTCTCCCAGAATTTCAGGAACAAAAGCTGCTGCCAGCGGTAATACTCGACATCGCAGGTGGCGAATTCGCGGGACCAGTCGATGGCGAGGCCCATGCGTTTGAGCTGTCCGCGCATCGCTTCGATATTCGAGTATGTCCAGGTCGCCGGGTGAGAGCCGGTCTGCATCGCTGCATTCTCCGCGGGCATGCCGAAAGCGTCCCAGCCCATCGGATGCAACACGTTGAACCCGCAGGCGCGTTTATAGCGGGCGACCACATCGCCCATGGCGTAGTTCCGGACATGGCCGATATGGATCTTGCCCGACGGATAGGGGAACATTTCGAGCACGTAATAAGCCGGCTTGTCCCCATGGGGCGCGGCCTTGAAGCTCTCCGCTTTGTTCCAGCGGTCCTGCCATTTCGGTTCGGAAACTTTCGGGTTGTAACGGGACATTCGGGGTGTCTTTCGGCAATAAAAAACGGCGCTGAGAAGAGCGCCGTTTTTCCATGAATTGGGGTCGGCGCGCTAGTCGTCGATCACATTTAGGCGAAGCTGACGCGCACGGGTGAGAATGGCGTTCTCAATCTCACGGGCGGTCGCCGGGTTGACGGTGGCGTCAATCCACGCGCCCAATTCATCGCGCTCCTGGCGGAAAACCGAAACGCGCAAGGCGTCGGCCCGCAGCGCATTGTCGAGAATATAAACGGTCGTTTTGAAGCGTTCGTTGGGCGCTTCCGGGTTTATATACCAGTCCGAGATAATCAGACCGGCGATCGGATCGGCGGAATAAACTGGTAAAAAATCGAGCGTCTCAAGCGAGGCCGACCACAGATAACGATTAACCGTGGTGTCGGTTCCATCGGAGCCGGTGACATAGGAGGGCAGTCCGACATTACGGCCTTTTGATGAGCTGTTGCCGCCGCACGCCGCCAGCGCGACCCCCGCGAGGCAGAACACTAAGACCTTGATTGATTTAGAGATTTCGAATTTCATGAATGACTTCCAATTAGAAAAAGGGCAAGTTTTCGTTTCTGCCTCTGTTATTCGTGGCTTTCCTACCACATTCGACGTTTTAGACAACGCCGCCGCTTGAACGCCCTGCCCAGCGGCGCCATTATTACAAACAGTCATGATGCTGTTAACTTTATGCCGTTTAGAGTGCGCCGAAAGTAAGGCGACGCGGCGTAAAACCGATCAGGGTCTGACGTCGGGGCGTTTGCGTGGGGGAATAGGCCGGTTCGCCGGTCAATTGCGCTGGGACTGGCGGTTCAGGCTGTCGGTTTCGGATTAAACTAACGCCAGGCGCTTTGTAGGGCGCGGCGCTGAGACGACGAGCATGATGACCGGACTGCGGAGCATATTGAAAGGCACGGGGCTGTTAGGCCCGAGCGTTGCGGCGTTGGCCGCAGGCGCAGCCTTTGCCGCCGACCCGGTTGAGCTTGAAGTTGACGGCAAAGCCACCGTTGTCGCCGGCGTGTCGGACGGCGACGGAGAAGCGGACGCGAACGCGGAAATTAATATCAAAGCCTCGACTCTTCTTGATAACGGCATTGAGCTTGGCGCCGTCATCGAAAGCCGTCTCGATGCGGATCAACCTGGATCGATTTTCGCCGGCGGCCGGTATTCGGGACTTCAGATCGGCGGGCCGCGCGGCATCGCGCCGGCTGAAAGTGACGCCTTCCTTCAGGGCGCCTATGCCTATGCGCGCGGCGCATTCGGGCAGGTCATCATTGGGCGCGATCATGGCGTGGCGCGCACGCTCGCCGTCACGTCGCCGACGATTTTTCAATCAATCAATGTCAATGATTGGCAAACAGACCTTTCTGGTCTGAATGACGTGCACACCGTCAATGATTTTACGGGATACTCGACGAAGGTCAGCTATCTTCCGCCTGCGAATTTTCTTGGCGGCGCGCTTGGCGGACTTCAGCTTGGCGTTTCCTATTCGCCGACATTGCGCAATTGCGGAGACAGGCTCTGCGCGCCGGAAAATACGCTGATCGTTGCGCCTGACGGGACACTGCTGACAGAAGCATCGACCTGGGAAGATGCGATTGAGGCGGCGCTTTATTATCAAAAGCCGATTAAAGTCGGCAGCGATCGATTGCTGCTCGGCGTCGGCGCGAGTTACGTGTCTGCCGAAGAAGACGCCCGGATTGCCCTGCCGATTTACGAAGATTACGAGTCCTACACTGTCGGGCTCAACCTTGCCTATCGCGGCGTGACTGTTGGCGGCTCGATCAAGTCGACAAATGCTGGCCTCGCGACGCCAGATGATGAGGGCTATCTCGCTTTTGATGCAGGCATTACGTTCAGAACCGGTGAGCAGTCCGGCGACTGGGGCTTTATGTTGGGCTACGGACAGTCTGAAGCTAATCCGTTTGGACCCAATCCGCTTGAGCCGACCCTTTTTCAGGACACTCAGACCGCTCAGGCCGGCGTGACCTATGTGGTCGGCCGGGGAATTACAATTGGAGCCGCGGCTCAATACGTTGAATCAGACAGACCATTATCCGTAGGCGGAGCAGAAGAAGCCGCCACGGTCGTGATCGAAAGTTCGATCAAGTTCTAGGCGCCTAAGCTTAGAGGGGATAACTTCCGATAGGGAGCAGCGCTTAGGCGCTGCTCCCTTTTTTCTTTGCATTCGATACCGATCTAGCGGGAGAAGGCGCCGATTGCGCCAAACCCGACAACGTTCCTGTGCGCAAGCAACGCGGCGTTGGTCTGGTCGACCCCGCCGAGGGCCATGACAGGCGGCGTTGAGACCCCGGCAAGGGCCTTTAATCGCTCTGGCCCGAGCGTTCCGGCACTCGGATGACTTTGCGTCGGAAAAACAGGCGAGATGTAAACTGCATCGGCGCCGCGCTGCGCAGCCAGGCGCAGGTCGGCTTCATCATGGCATGCGGCGGTGACGATAAGCCCTGCAAGGTCCGGACTTTTCTCATGGAGCGCCCAGGACGGCAAGTGAACGCCGTTGGCGCGCACCTTCTTTGCAAGGGCGATATCGGCGCCCACAAGAAAAATTAGTCCGTACCGTGCGCACAGCGCGCGCAGGCGCGCCGCATACGCCCCTCGGCGCGGCATGGAATAATCGCGCAATATGACGGCGGCGCCTTCAGGCATTGCCCTGATGACTGGCTCCGGCGCTGCAATCCGATCCGCATCGGTCAGGAAGCTGAGCGTAAAAGGCGCACAAACGGCGGCGTTTTGTTTGAGCCGCTCCGCCGCTGCTGCTAGGCTTCGCGCTCCTGTTCGCAATCCTCTGCTCATGGCATGACGCTTTCCGATCACACTGCTGATGCGCCCGACCCCCTGCTGCAGCTTGATAAAGTCAAGGCTGACTTACGCGAGGCGCTGAACGAAGCGGGCGCATCCTCTCAGCCGCCGCATATCATCGCTGTCTCCAAAACGCACCCTGCCGAGCGAATTGAGCCGTTGCTCGCCGGCGGGCATCGGATGTTCGGTGAAAACCGGGTTCAGGAAGCGGCGCAGAAATGGCCGCCCCTGCGCGAGAAATTCCCGGATCTGGAGCTGCACCTGATCGGTCCGTTGCAATCCAATAAAACAAAAGATGCGGTCGGCCTGTTCGACGTTATTCAGACAATCGACAGGGAAAAGATCGCCCGCGCGATCGCCGCCGAAATCCAGAAACAGGGCCGCGCACCCGGCCTTTTTGTGCAGATCAACACCGGAGAGGAAGAGCAAAAAGCCGGCGTTGCGCCACAGGCGGCCGATCTTTTCATTAAACAGTGTCAAGACGAATTCGATCTCGCTCTCGCGGGCGTGATGTGCATTCCCCCGCTCGATCAGGCGCCCGCGCCGCATTTTGCATTGCTTGCAAAGATTGCAGAGCGAAACGGATTGCCAGGCGTCAGCATGGGCATGAGCGGCGACTATCGGATCGCTGCCCAGCTCGGCGCGAGCCATGTTCGCGTCGGCTCGGCGATTTTCGGCGCCCGTGCAGCGCGCTGATTATCATCGAAACGTCTTGATAATAGCCGCAAATATGCGATCACTAACGCTCACGGTCGTTAACGGCCATCTGTCGCGGATGTGATTCCCGGTTGATCTCGATAGCGCTTATGTGAAGCGTCGGAAGACAACTGACCAATGGATAGAAAAAATGATGCGGGCTAAAAAAATTCTATTGGTTGATGATGACGATCTCCTGCGCGAGACGCTTATCGACCAATTCAATCTCCACGACGAATTTTCTGTTGAGCCGATTGCGAACGCGAATGACGCCATCGAGCGCGTTAAGGAAGAAGCGCATATCGACCTCATGCTGCTGGATGTGGGTTTGCCGGATATGGACGGGCGCGAAGCCTGCCGGGTGATGCGCAAGAACGGCTTTAAATCGCCGATCATCATGCTGACGGGCGCCGATTCCGACGCCGATACGATCCTCGGGCTTGAAGCGGGCGCCAATGATTATGTGGTCAAGCCGTTCAAGTTCGGCGTTTTGATGGCGCGGGTGCGGGCGCATTTGCGCAGCCATGAGCAAAGCGAAGACGCCGTGTTCAAGGTCGGCCATTATGAATTCCGCCCGGCGGTGAAAATGCTGGTCACTGAAGACGATAAAAAAATCCGCCTGACCGAGAAAGAGACATCAATCCTGAAGTTCCTTTATCGCGCCGGCGGCAAGCCGGTGACGCGGGACATCCTGCTGGACGAGGTCTGGGGTTATAATTCGGGCGTGACCACGCACACGCTTGAAACGCATGTTTATCGCCTGCGCCAGAAGATTGAGCCCGACCCGTCCAACGCGACAATCCTCTTGACGGAGGGCGGGGGCTACCGGCTGGCGCTGTAGCGAAAACGCCGATGAGGTTAGGAGCGGGAAACGCTCGGTCCCGGCGTCAATTCTGTTTCGCTTTGTCTGGTTATGGGCTGTAAGCAGATCTCTGCTTACAGCCCATAACAAGCAGCATTTTCTACACGCGAAAAGACGTCAAGGGTAAAACCGCAACGCGGCGCAAGCGCCCTTGACGTCTTTTCGCGTGTAGAACACTTCAATAAATCGGATCGCACTTGCCGATACGTTCAGACAGGACAGGACGCCCCAATGGCCCTAGTTATCTATCACAACCCGCGCTGCTCAAAGTCCCGTCAGACGCTCGCATTGCTGGAAGAGCGCGGGGCAATGCCGGCTATCCGGCTTTATTTGGAAGACCCGCCCTCAAAAACGGAAATCAAGGCGCTGGCGCAGGCGCTCGGCATTTCCTCCGTACGCGACATGATGCGAACGAAAGAGGCGGTTTACAAAGATCTGGCTCTGAAAGACGAAACTAATGAGGCGGCCTTGATTGACGCTATCGCGGAAAACCCGATCCTGATTGAACGCCCGATTGTAACCAACGGCAAACGGGCGGCCATCGGCCGCCCGCCTGAAACCGTGTTGGGTATTCTTTAGGCGGAACGCTTGCGCTTGAGCCGCCGCGCACCAAACCCGCCGAGCAGCACTGAGCCGAAGAGCCAAGCTGCGCCCGGCAAGGGCACGACCTGCGATGAAATTGTGCTGATCTGCACTGAGCGCAGGAAAGTGTTGGCGAAAATGCCCCAGCCGCCATTTTCTCCTTCTTCTTCCGGGTCGCCGAAGCCGGCGAAGGCGGCGATGCAGCTGCCCAGGAAACCGTCATTGATTGGAGCCGTATTGATGCACTCTTTGGTGCCGTCGAGAAATACAGCGCTATTCACAATGAACTGAAGGGTTAAAGACTCACCAGCGGCCAGCAGGCCAAGACTTTGAGTGAGTGTCGTGTCGTCCCAATTCAGAAAGGCTGCATTATTCGCGGCCGCGCCAAACCCATTCAGTGCGATGCCCTCGCCATCGGTAAGAGTTTCTGTAATCGAGCCGTCGCCGGCAACGTTAATCATTTCACTGAATAAAGAGGTGACAGATCCGTCTTCTCTGATCACAACGCCGCTGAAATCAAGCGCTGCGCCGCCATCGCCTTGCTGCAACATGGGCAGAAAATTAAACGCGCCAACTGGCGACGCGAAGTCGCCGCAACTGGCGATCGCGCCAAAGGCGCAAGCTTCAGAAGAGAAATCCGGCAGCGCAAAACCAACACCGCCGGAAAAGATGAGCCCGTTCCAGAAAAACTCCGACAATGCGCCTGTGTCATTGGTGATTGTGATTGATGCAATCAGTTGCGAGGAAGCGCTGGCGTTGCTGCCGGCGGCGACGGCGCCGCCTAGAAAGCTGATGGGCGCGTCTTCGCCGATGCCAATTATTGTTGCGAACTCGCGCGGTTGTTGCGTGTCGATATCGATCCCGCCCGCGACAGTGCGAATGCCCGGGTCGGCCGGGAAGTCATTCGTCTCATCAGCGGGTAACGTATTGCCGCCCGCCTCCGCGTCTGCGGTGTAATCATAAGTGACAGTAATGTCGCCAGCGTAAGCGGCGCTAAAACAGAATAGCGCAGAAGTCGCGAATATGGATAAGGCGCGTTTCATATCTTCCCCCAACATTGCCTTAAACCTCAGTACACCACAGCTAAATGCTTGGCGCAACGTCAAAAGGCGGCGTTCCACAACCTATGCGCCAATTTCAGCGCATTTTCCCGCCCATTCCTGATAATAACTATCCTCCGGTTGCATTGCGGCGCCCAGAATCGCCATGCCTTCGGCACACAAAGCAACAGCCTCTTCGCGCTTGCCCGCCTTGTTCAGCACATAGGCGCGATAAACACGTATATCCCCCTGGTTGAAATTATCTAATGAAAACAAGTCATCGTAGATTAATTGAGCTTCATCGAGACTGGCGATGGCTGCGCTGTGGGCGCCATACTCGGCTTGTGCAATGGCCAAATAAAGTAAACGACCGCCAACGTGTTTATTGTCTGGGCCCAGAGCGTTTTCTGTCGTTGCTTTAGACTTTTCAAAATGGACGACAGCCTCCGCGAGATTGCCCCGCGCCTGTTCTATCCTCCCCATCAGAAGTTGCGCTCTAGATAAGTAGATATGCGTTGGTTCAAGTATTTTGTTGTAACCGGTTAATACCGAGACCATGGTCTGCATTGCTAGGTCGTATAGTTCAGAGTTGAATTGCATAAATGCAAGATTATGTTTTGCCCGAAGCGTCTCAATATGATCCTCACCCAAATGATCGCGAAAAATTTCGATTGCTGAAGCGAGTTCAGCTTGCGCTCCCTTTAAG